>DASXUX010000081.1:0-449411 GCA_036504595.1 Planctomycetota bacterium
TATGTGCGCAGAGCCCCGGATGGGGCGGCACAGGGCACCGGTTTTGTGTCGCCCCGTCGGGGGCTTGGGAAACGAATTCAGAAATCAGAATTCAGAACGCAGAATTTGAGAACGGTAAGCGTTCGTTCCCTCTGTGGATCGCTGTGTCGCCTCTCCGAGGCTTCCGAAATCGAGGGCCACACGTCCCCGCAGCTTACGCTGCGGGCTACCCGTGTGACGCCGCTCCGCGGCTACGAACGGCAACAGCACGGTATCTGAAATTTAAAAGTAAAAAGGAAAAAGGAAAAAGACGACGGTGAAGAACGAAATCTGAAATCAGAATTCAGAGTTCAGAACGCAGAATCAAAACGCAAAATTGAGGATCGAAAAAAAGGGGGGTGTGGGATGGTTGCGTCGTTAGCGTACAATGCACAGTCACCAGTGATCGGCGAACAGACTCCGGTGCGTGTCTGCGAAACGGTGGCGGAGGAGACAACCAGTCGCCTGGCGGCTTACCGGCGCGAGAAGGAAAAGTTTGGGCAGCATCCGGTTTGGCGGAGAGTCACGGGGTTGACGTTTGATTTTGAAGCGCGGGCGACGGCGAAGCAGCGGCGCTGGGGGCTGAGGCAGCTCGTGAAGTGGATCAAGGGAAGGGCGAGCGACGAACGTCGTTCGAACGCGGATGCCCCCTCACCCCTAACCCCTCTCCCTCGCGGGGGAGAGGGGGACCGGAAGCGGATTTCGCTTACGCAGAAATGGGAGCGCGAGCCGGAGGAGTGGGCTCGGGCGAAAAAGTGCGGGATGCAGGTGGAGGAGATTTGCGCGAGGCTGCAGATTTCTTCGACGAGGTTGTCGGCGTTGGTGCGCGAAGCGTGTGGAGTTTCGGCTTCGGAGTTGATTGATGGGTTCAAGATTGAGCGGGTGCGGAAAGGGTTGTTTGAGAGACTGCGCGACTTGGCGCGGGAGCTTTGGGGCGTGCCGGGATACATGGTCTATGAAAAGTTGGGGCCGCACGGACGGACGGAAACGGAAAGTCAAAATTCAAAAGTAAAAAGTCAAAAGAAACGGAACGAAGAAGCGGCCGGGACGGACGTGCTACGGGACGGCGACGCAGATCGAGAATGCAAGGCGGACCCCTCACCCTGCGTTCGCTTCGCTCACGTCGGCCCTCTCCCGCGCGGGGGAGAGGGGAAGCGGCCGCAGTATTTCCGAGTTCGTAATGCGGAGTGGCGAACGGAGGACGAGATTGAGGAGCGGGAGCGGAGGACGAAGGAACTGCTCAAGAAAATGCGGGCGGAGTGCAATCTGGAAGTGATGGCGCTGGAGTTGGGGTTTGCGAATGGCTCGCGGATGAAGCGCGCGTGTTTGAATGTGCTCGGGAAATCTTGGCGGGCGATTGAGCGAGAGCTGGTTGAAGAAGTGGTGCGGTATTATTTGTGCGCGGAAGATAAATTGCTGCGCGAAATCGCGTCGCGCGAGGATTCGATTTTGACTTTTTGTGCGCGGGAGCTTTATGACGGGACGGAAGAAAAGCCGGAAGCGCCGTTCCTTGATAACTGGTCTTTGCAGGAGAGGTTTGCACGGGACTGGCTGATGCGAATGGCGGAAGCCTTTGGATAACTAAGAAGTAAAAATGAAAAAGGAAAAAGAAACAGAAAACGGCGAACCGCAAAGACGCGAGGGCGCGAAGAAGTGCTGGGTTCCGAGTGTTGAGGGCTGAGGGCTGAGGGCTGAAGGCTTTGCGCTGGACCCTGATCGCTGCACCTAATAACCTGCGGTCAGGTTTTGCTAAGGATCTCGTGTGAATTCCCGCCGTGGCCGATTGTTCCGTCTGTTGCTTTCCATGGCGCTCGTGCTGTCCGCCGAGCGCGCGTTGGCGATTGCGATTTCGGACGTGAAGATTGTCGCGCCTGCTGATCCGAATGCGGTCGGCCGCTATACGAAACTTGAGTTGCTCGTGACACTTTCGGAAGTCTCGGCGACGAAGTTCTACAACTTCGATCCCGCCGACGGCGGGTTGGACCTGGTCGCGACCTTCAGCGGCCCGGGCATCACGCGCACGATCTATGGCTTCTACGACGGAGCGGCGTGGCGCGTGCGCTTTTCACCGACCGTTCTTGGCGCGTGGACGTTCTCGCTTGCGGCGACGGATTCCAGCGGCTCCGGCTCGTGGAACGGCGGGAGCTTCAGGTGCGCGGCCTCCGGCTATCCAGGGTTTGTGCAGATTAATGGGAAGTACTTTCAGCACTCGGATGGCTCGCGCTTTTTCGGAATCGGCCACAACAACGGGTGGCAGACGGCAGCGCCGGATATCGAACAGCCGTCGCTGGCCGACATGGTGGCTCAGGGAGAAAATCTGCTGAGTTTCTGGATGGCCACGCCGTGGTCGCACCCGGAATGGGGCGGCGGCCATGACGTGCGGGCTCCTTTGCAGTCGGTGGACTATGATCCGAACGATGGCGTGCAATACGGACTGGATTATTTCAACCAGAAGGTCAGTGCGTACCTGGACGGCGTGATCGAGAGGGCGGAAGCAGCCAACGCCTATCTATTGCCGACAATATGGGCGCACGATCAGATTTGTAACGAGGGCGCCAATGCGGTGCCCGGTCACGCGACGGGACCGTCGGGTTGGCCATCCGCGTGGAACAACAATCCTTATAAAGACATCTGCCTGGTCCAGGATTTCTTTCAGCTTACCAGCGGCGCAAGCGACACGCCGCAGTGGAAGTATCAGAAGCGCCTGTACCGCTACATTGTTGCGCGCTGGGCGCACAGTCGCGCGATCATCGGCTGGGTGGCGATGGACGAAATCGACGGCACGACCGCCGACTTCGTCAATCCGGCCAACACGCAGCCCTGGTGCGTGGCGGTTCGGGACTTCTTCAGGGCGCGCGATCTGTATCGCCTCAATGCATCCAATCAGTATCCGATGGCGGTGTCGAAGACCGATAAGCCAGCTTTCGACCCGGGGCTCGATCTGCGAGCGGATGACTCGTACACCAGCCAGGCGCTTGATGTGGATATCGGCGGCACTCTTGCCGGTGAGACGCTGACCATGACCGGCAACGGCACGCCGGGGTTCAATGGAGAATTCGGCGGCTATATCTCCGGCGGCGCGACTCAGCCGCGGCATCTGCACAACGGAATTTGGGGCGCGACGGCAGCCGGAGCGGCGCTGAGTCCGCTGCAATGGTGCGACAACGGCGGCTGGCCGATGCTGACCGATCCGACGTACGGTCCAGGAATGCGGACGCATCTTGGGTATCTTTCGCGCTTTCTGTCGGGCGTGGATTTTCACTGCGATCCAAGCTGTACGTCATTCAACGTCATCGACACTGCGACGCAGAAATGCTGGGCAACCATGCTGGGGACTTCGCCGTATTCGCGCGGCATGGCGTGGGTGCAGAATCCGCTCGGCAACGTGGACGGCCAGGCGCTGACGATCGGCAATATGGCCGCGGGAAACTACGCCGTGTGGTGGTTCGATGGCTGGACGGGCACACTTACACGCGACGGCACCACCTACACCGTGAGGGCAACCGGAGGCAATAAGAACGAACTGAACCTTACAGTTCCCAGCATTAGCCAGGGGGATGTGGCGCTGAAGTTCATACGCATTGTCAGCGGCAGTGCACCGACGATCGCTATCTGGGATGGAGGAGGGCTGGGCCAGGCATGGAGCGATGCGTTCAACTGGGACCAGGATCTGGAGCCGGTCAGCGGCACGACGACACAACTGACGTTGCCCAATCTCGGGCCCACGCCGTACACGGCCAACAATGATGCCGCGTTCAACCTGAACGCGTTGAGTGTCGCTACGTTGTACGATGGCAGTTCCATTGCGGGCAGTGCATTGCGCTTTGGCGGAAGCAACCCAGCGATTTCGCAGAACGGCGCAGGCGCGTTTTCGGTGAGCGCGCCGCTGACGCTGAACGCTACGACCGGGATTGCCGGAAGCGGCAGCGGCGTGCTCACGCTCGGTGGAAACATCACCGGAAGTGGAGGCTTGGACAAGTACGGCAGTTGCGTGATTTCGCTGGATGGCAGCAATACCTATTCCGGCTCCACGACGATCGCCGGCGGAACGTTGCGCGTCAATGGCTCTATTTCGAGCGCCACGACTGTGCAGGCGGGCGGAACGCTTCGCGGCACCGGAAGTATGGCGGGGATTTCGTCATTTGGAATCGTTTGGCCCGGCGCGAGCACCAACGCATCTGACGCGAAAGGGCAACTCCAGTGCGCCAGCGCTGATTTCAGCGGCGGCGGAACGCTGAAAGTTCGCGCCTCCAACAGTGGAGTGGATGGCGCTGTGAGCGCCGACAGCATCAGCGTGAGCGGCGGCGTTACGCTCGGCGGAAGTTCCACGCTTCAGTTGCAGGTCAGCATTTCCCCCGGCACCTACAGTGTTCAACAGGATATCGTTCTTCTGAGCGCTACGGGCGGTATCAGCGGAATCTTCGCCAACGTGACGACGGAAAGGGGGCCGCTGACCGGCACGGGCGTGTCGATCATCTATACGGCGACGCAAGTCATCCTGCGCGTGAACGCAGGCGTGATCACTCCCGCGACCATCGGCCTGTTCTCAGCGTATGCGCAAGCGGGCGGCGTGCTGGTCGATTGGGAGTGCGAGTCCGAATACCAGAATGCCGGTTTTAACATCTGGCGGCAGAACAACGTAAACGCGAGCTGGGACCGCGTGAACGGTGTGCTCATACCGGGACGGCTGACGACTTCACAGCCGCAGGCGTATCGATTCCTCGATGCGGCCGGAAAAGCTGGCGACGTGTACCGGTTGGAGACCGTGAGCATCTCGGGCGAGCGGCAGTTCCACGCTGTGCTCGCGACGGCGGACGGCCAAGCCGCGCCACCCACGACAACACGGGACATCAGCGCCAACGAGAGGTTCGTAGACGATTGTTCAGCGCCAGGAATAGCTGTCGCGGGTACGCGCATGCGCGGCAGTCGCACGACCTTGCCCTATGCGTCGGTGCTCACGCGCAGAGTGCAGCGCGACGCGCTGAAGGTGACCTCGCGCGGCAGCGGAGTGCTGTTCGTTGCGCAGAAGTCGTTGCCGCCGGGTTTCTCCGCCAGAGAAGTAACGGTGTTGTACGAAGGAAAGAAGCTTGTTCCTCTGTCCGCGGCGGCCGACGGCTTGGCGTTGTTTGCGCCCGGCTATGAAGACGAATACACGGACAAGGACGCGTTCTTCTTGCTGAAAGGGCACGCCGAATCCCCCGCGATGCCGCCGCGGGCAACAGGCTTGTTCGATCAAGCGGAGGCTCCGGTTGTCACAACCGAAGCCAGGGCGCGCAAAGAATTCTATGATGTCTACTTCGATTGGAATCTACAGCCATATACGTACGCGCCGTGGTTCTCCTCCAAGTATCTGATTGACGGATCGAGAAATCAGTTTCAGTTGCCGGTGAACAATTTGGCGGATGGCGCAGCCACGCTGCGACTGGAACTTTGGAGCCAGAGCGCCGGCGCACATACGCTTCAGGTTCTGATCAATGGCGTTCTCGCATCTGAGCAGACGTGGAGCGGATCGAGAGCCCTTGTGCTGAACGTAGACGTTCCGGCCGGTTTGCTGCAGGACGGGGTGAACGATATCACGCTGATCACGCCCGACTTGGGCGCGGCCCAGCTTGCGTTCTTGCATGCCATCGACCTGCAGTACCAAAGGCGGCTATGCGGGCCGGGGCCGCTGAGCGTGGTGGTGCCGCCCTCCGTGGCGGCTTTGGGGCGAAGCGATTCGCGTGTGCAAATCAGCGATCTTTCGACAGGTGAGTTGTGGGTCGTGGATGTGGGCGAACAGCCGGCACGGAGGCCGGCGCCACCCGCGCGGCTGGTTTCGTATCAGTCGCGTGAGCAAGGCGGTGGAAAGTACGAGGCGCGCTTCCGGGCCAAAGGTGGCCGGAAGTATTTGGTGGTCGAGCGCGGTGCGGAGCTGTTGCCTGTGGCTGTGGAACAGCGGACGCTTCAGCCAGTCCCGCGCGCAGAGTATCTGGCTGTGGGTCCGGCGCGGTTCCGCGACGCCACGCGGCCCTTGCTCGACCAGCACGCACGTGAGCGCCTGCGCGCGGCGTTCGTGGATCAGGAGGCGCTCTTCGACTATTACGGCTATGGCCGCTACGGGCCGGATGCGATTCGGACGGGGGCGCATGCGGCTGGCGCAAAGTTCCTGCTGCTGGTCGGGCGAACGACGTACGACTATCACGATCGCGAAAAAGCCGGCGTGGACCCGCTGTGCCCGTCGTTCTTTGTCAGCACGGAACAGCTTTCATTAACTGTTTCCGACGCGAAGTTCGCTGATTTCGGGAAAGGCTACCCGCAAATCTGCGTCGGCCGGCTACCGGTCAACACCGAGGACGAGCTTCGCGTCGCGGTTGCGCGAACGCTCGCTCACTGCGGCCTGCTCAGTTCCGGAAACAGAGGCTTCATCGTGGCCGATCGCGCCGACGGCGCCGGTGGCGATTTTGCCGCGCAGAGCGAGGCGATAACGAATGTGGCGCCGGAGTTCATCTGGTCCAAGGCGTACTTGGGCGTTACGCATGCCGAGAGCGCGGATGTCGGTGCGGCGCTGAGTCAGGCTGCATCTGGTTCCGCGGGCCTGGTAGTGTTTAACGGGCACGGCAACAGCCGGGTATTTGGGTTGGGGCTTCCACGCATCCTTGACCAGACTTCCATGCAGAGTTGGACAGGGAACGTCGTGTTGCTGCAAGCGACCTGCAATGGGAACTGGTTTGCACGAAACGAGAGGGATTATCGCAGCCTGGCGATTCAGGGGCTGACGCAGCCGCAGGGCGGCATTGCGGCGTCCATCTCGACGACGACCTATATGGAATCGAGCAAGGCCGTGGAGTTCATGCAGGCGCTGTTGCGAAACCTGGTAGCGCCGGCCTCCGTGCCGGCTGGCCCGACACTCTTGTCGGGGAAGAAACCGCGTTGGGGAGAAGTGCTGTTGAAGGCGCAGCGCTGGGCAAAACAGCAAAGCGTGGCGCTGAAGGCTGGCCCGAATTATTATCGCGATTTGATGTGGACCGAGTGTTTGCTCGGCGACCCGGCACTGCCCGTGTTTGCGAAAGATCAACGCTAACGTACACGGGTCGCCAGCCCGGCTTCGCAGCAGGCCTCGAGAAACACCTTTATTGCGCCTTCCGGAACCTGGCCAACTTCGGCGCGCGTGAAGTTCTCGATCGTCTCAAGACTCCAGTCCGGCCGCGTCCAGTACCAGGCTGCAGCTTGCCATTCCGACCAGCGACTGAACGCTCGTGCGCGCGTCTCCGGCAACGTATCGAGCGTTGTCATTCCCCACACGCGCCGCGAATAGCAGGAGCCGCCGGATGTGGTGGCACACTCGGCCGTTGCGTAGCGGCGGGCGTGATCCTCGCACCCAGTCACGGGCCAGCGCGAGAGATCACGCCACGCCTGAGCGGTGGCCCATCGTCGCAGGTTTGCAGAGTCGAACGCCAAGTCGTCGGTGCCGCACAGATGCGTGCTGGCCCATGCATGAGCGGCAGGCGCCAAAGCTTCCATCTTTTCGTTATCGAGACCGGCCATCAGGTAGGCCCAAGTCGCCACGGCCAGCGCGCTGCCGGCGAGCGCCGTAGTGGTGCAGTGCTCGGGCGTGTCGTTGCTGGAATGGTAACCGAAGATGCCGGCGACCTGGCCGAGGGTGGTGGTGGGCACGCCGGCAAGCGGGTCGGCGAGCATGTTGTCTTCACGCGGCACGCCGAGCCTGGGCGTGACCGTGAATCCACCGCTGATCGCGGCCGAATGCAGCGGCGCGCGCTTTTGGATTGCATCCAGGATGACTCCAGCGCAAATCCAGCCGAACGACGGTGCCGACAGCGGGCCAAAGGCCAGAGTCAACGGGTTGGCGGTGCCGACGCTGTCCACGTTCAGGCACGCGAGCGCGCGGCGGCGCGCGCTGGATTCCAGCGTGCCGAATGCGGCAGTGCCAAGGCACTCAACTGTCGCTACAAAACGGATGGAGAAACGCGGGCGTGCGAGGCGGCCGCTCAAAACAAGCCCT
The DNA here is from genome assembly GCA_036504595.1 of Planctomycetota bacterium. GTDB lineage: Bacteria > Planctomycetota > SZUA-567 > H5-PLA8 > H5-PLA8 > DASXUX01. The sequence goes on from DASXUX010000081.1 coordinate 8,018, forward strand.
TGCAACATGCGTGCGGCTTCGATCAGCGTGCTCACGCCGCTGCAATTGTCGTTGGCGCCTTCTTCCGCGGCGTGGCCGATGATCCAGATTTCACGCGAGGGATCGGCGCCGGGGAGGACGGCCGTGACACAGCAAGACTCGCCTGCATAGAGCCGGCTTTCGCAGAACGCCTGCACTTTCAGCTCCGGCTTCTCACGCAGCGCGGTTCGCAAGCGTTGGCCGGTCGCCGGCGTCAGGCAGAAGCCAGGGAGGACGCTATCGCAAGCGCGGACGTACCAGCCGTCTCGGCCGTCGGCCCACGTGTTGCACCAGCGCGTGGTGTTCTCGTCGTAACCGATGTTCGTGCCGAGAAAATCGCTCAAGACGCCAAGGGCACGCGCTCCGCGCAGGCGATCTTTCATCTCGCGCGGCGGTTTAGCGGTCAGAACGAAGCGGCCATCGACGGATGCTCCACTCGCGCGAACATCCATCGCGTCCCCATCGACGATCCCTGCTTCGGTGTTGGCGAGGGGACCGCTCCATTGAACGACCGCGGTTGGGGTTCTGGCGCGGTCGGCGAGCACTTCGGCGCCGCAGGTTAGCCTTGCGGCCGAGCACGACCAGGCAAGGGCTGTCGTCCAATCCTGGTAGCGTGCCCGGCCATCCGCAGCGAAGGGAACCAGGCGCGCGTCACTTAAGCCGGCTTCGCAGAAGGCCTGCCGCGTGTTTTCGGCCGCGCGGCGTTGGCGAGGCGTATCGAACCAGCGCTCATCTTGCCACAGCATCGCCAGCGTTTCACGGTGGCGGCTGGATTCATACGCCGGGGCAAGCGTATCGAGCATAGACGTGAGCATTGTGCTCCTTCATGGAGACTTCCGGTGTCAGCGAAGGCGTTCGCGCGCTTTCTGGCAGATGCGCTTGATCTGCTCGATTTCGTCGGCCTTCAGCGGTGTCCCCGGAGTCGCTCTGCTGATGTGGATATATGATTCGCGCAGTTTAAGGCCGGAGTTTAGCACCTGAGCCGCCGAGCGTTGCTCGTCCGCGTCGCTGCCGGGGAGCTTGCCTTCGGCGATATCCAGCAAACGTGGCAGACGGGGGACAACCTTGAACGTGCTTTCGGGTGAGCGAGTCATTGACCAAGCCGAGTTCAGCGCGCTCTTGCGCACATCGGAGTTGTCCGAAGCCAGACCGGCGTCCAACAGCTCCGGTGCGCGTGGAAGGAAAGCCCACCAGCGTTCCGATTCTTTGAGGCGCTTGACGTTGGTTGTGTTGGGCGCCTGTATGTAGTCTTTTATCAAATCGGCTGTGCGTGCGGGATTCATTCTGCAGAGTGCCGCCCAGCTCGCCGCGGGAAGCGTTCCGTTTTCGTACCCCTTCAAAATATCATCGAACAACCCTGTGGTTACGGCTTCCGCACCGATGCCGTAAAGGATTCCCTGCCTCAGTTCGCCGCTGTACGGACCGAAAAGCCGTTTGCGGATCTCTTCAACCGGCGCGAGCCCGCCGATGCAAGCGCCCGCAAGCCTATCGTAGCTCGTAACAGCCTTGGTCGATCCCAGCGCGGTTGGCCGGACCGCCAACGAGACAGCCAGAATGTCCTGAGGGTCTCTCGCGCCCCACGTCATCCATACGGACCATTCCTGACCGCCGCGCGAAGCCGGCGGCGAGACTGCTCGAATGTGGATGTCGGCGTTTCCCGCTGTGCCGCGGACGCAGGCATCGCGGGCGAAATCCCGTGATATCGCCGCGGCAATCTTGCCGAATGGCGTGCGCAGGAGATTGGGGATGTGCCAGGTCCAATCTCGGTCTTGTATGGAGGCCCAGAACGCCATCTGTTCTCTGTACCCCCAGTTGACGTTCCGTGTGCTGCGTTTGTCCGTTTCGAGACGTTGGTAGAGTTCAGCTTCGCCCTGCCAGGTAGTGACCGCCAAACCGGCAAAAGGCACGAGGATTCCTAGTCCGAGCAGAAGGAACGGCAGAGAGCAGAGGGCCAGGCGCAGCCACGACGGATGCTGCTGGCGGCGAGCAACCCACAGCCCGAGTGCGATGGCGGCAGCGGCGCACGGCAGGACTAACAATGCGCCCGCCAGACCGGAAGAACACTCATAATTGTAGAACAAAAGCAAGTATTCGGCGAGGATCACCAGGAAGGCCCACTTGAGGAACCGATGGAACTCGTTCGCCCAGCCGTTTGCTGGCGCGGCGGATCGAAGCATCCACAGACCGGCGGTACACAGCACGAGCCACGGCACCGAATAGAAGGGGAGGCACGCGCCCTCAGTTTTCTCGGAAAGTCCGGCGACGATCAGCGGAAGCTCATGCAGAACGGGGCGCCTGCCCCAGAAGATGCTTACGGCGGCCAACGTCTTTACGACTCCAAAGATCAGGAGCATGTAACCCAGCACGATCAGCCAAAGCCCGGCATGTTCCTTTGAGAGCTTTTCCCGGAAATAGGCGGTGGCGAGAACTGCAAGGGCCACGACGATCAACCAGACCGCCACGCTGGGCCACTCTGATCTGACCGCAGCCACAGAAAGCGCCAGCCATACGCCCAGCCCAAACAGCGCGCCAAGCAGCACCGCCGTGAGCGTGACGAAGTTGCGCAAGCCCAGCATCCGCGCGCGCATCACCTTGATGAAGGCCGCTCCAGACAGGACGGTCCAGGCCGAGCCGCTCATGATGAAGCCGGTCAGGATCTCCTGCGACTGATTGTGCGAAAGAAACATCAGCGCGAGCCCGATGGCCAGCGCGACCTGCCCGATACAGAAGAAAAGCAGTCCGTCGCGCGCAAAGGATCGGGCGCGCACCAGCACCTTCTCGTCAGACACGATTTCCATGAGAACGGAGGATTGTACGCGCCGAAGACAAGACCGCCAGCGACGGCGAGTTGGCGCATCAGCCGCGCGGCAACTGTCTGAAAGCTGCCAAGGCCTGGTCGCGCGCGGCGCTGTGATCGACAATCGGCCGGGGGTAGTTCGTGCCGAGCCGGACGCCCGCGGCGTGGAGCACTTCGGCTGGCGCTTGCCAAGGCGCGTGGATGTGCGCCGCGGACAGCCGGCGAAGTTCAGGGATCCACTGTCGTATATAAGTGCCACGTGGATCGAACCGTTCGCTTTGCAGCACAGGGTTCAGAATCCGAAAGAACGGAGCGGCGTCCGCGCCGCAGCCGGCGCTCCACTGCCATCCCAGCGTGTTGTTCGCCAGGTCCGCATCGACGAGGGTATCCCAAAACCAGCGTGCGCCTTCCTGCCACGGCAGCAGCAGGTCTTTCACCAGGAACGACGCAACCACCATTCGCACGCGGTTGTGCATCCAGCCCGTACGCCAGAGTTGCCGCAGACCGGCATCAACCAATGGGTAACCCGTCTGGCCGCGCTGCCAAGCTTTCAGCGCGAGCTTATTCTTGCGCCAGCGAAATTTGGCGTACTTCGCGTGAAGCGGCTCCAGCGGAGTTCTGGGAAAGTGGATGAGGAGATGGTGAGCGAACTCCCGCCATGCCAGTTGTCGTAAGAACGCAGACGCCGCTTTCGAATCTGCCGTGGCCGCCGCGTGCCAGACTTGACGCGGGCTTACTTCGCCAAAATGCAGATGCGGCGAGAGGCGCGAGGTGGTATCGAGCGCCGGCATGTCGCGCTGGGTTTCGTATCTCGCGAGATTTCCGCGACAGAAAGTCTTCAAACGCAACAATGCATTCTTCTCACCAGGCTTCCACGCTTTGCAGAATCCCGCAGTCCAGTCGGTTCTCGGCAGCAGATTCAAATCGTGGATGCGCGCCGAGCGAGGCCAGATCTTGGGCCCCGGAATTCGCTTGGGCGCGTGCAAGGGCGCGGCGGGTTCCGGCAAGGTCATGCATCTGCGCCAGAAAGGCGTGAATACCTGAAACGGCCGCCCGGCGCGTGTTGTTATCGCCTCGGGATCGAAAACCAAAGAGGAGTGAAAGGCCTTAACGATTGCGCCCTCAGCGCTCAACTGCGTGGCGACTTCGCGCTCGACTCTGATAGCTTCAGGTTCATAGCGGTGGCTGAAGTAGACGGCGGTGGCTCCGGTTTCGCGCAGAACGGAACGCAGCGCATCCAGCGCGGGCCCGGTCCGGAGGATCAGGCGCGCGCCGCGTTGGCGCAAGGCCTGCGCAAGGGACATTAGCGAATGATGGAGCCACCAGCGGCTTGCGGCGCCCGCCGGCCAGCGGCCTTCCTCTTGCGGGGACCAGATGAAGAGCGGAACGATGCGTGCGAAGTCCGCGCGCGCGGCGCGTAGGGCGGGGTTGTCGGAGAGGCGAAGGTCTTGTCGAAACCAGAGCACGCAAGACTGATGCATTGCGAACTCCTTCCGGAAGAAGCCCTAAACGCGAAACGGCCGGCTGTCTTTTGGTCCCGACGGTTTGTTGGGTGCTTTCATGCCCTTAGGAATTATTCGGAGACCTCGACCGTGACGGTGACGGGATTCCCGCCACGCTGGCCGTCGCTGACGGCGAGCTGGAACTTATAGATGCCCGGTTTCTTGATGCGGAAACAAACGCGCTTCTGCGCCAGATCTTCGGCGCGTAATCCGAGTTCCTCGCCGTCCACTTGCTCCCACACGCAATACATCGGGCGATCGGCGGGAACGATGCTGGTCTCGGCATCAAGCACGACCAAGCCGCGCACCTTTGTCTTTTGGTAGAGACCGCTGCGCACCAGGGCGATGGTGTGAACATGCTTGGCAAGTTCCTTCAGCGCGGCCATGGGGCGCGGCTCTTCAGGCTTCTGCGCCAAAGCTCCGCGCAACATTGCTTCGGCCTCATCAAAGCAGTCGGACGCTTTCTGCTTTGCATCTTCCGTGCCGGTGGCCGAGAGCTTCTGGCCTTCCTGCAGCGCGCGCATGCCGGCAGCCAGCGCTTGTTCAAAATCAGGTGGGACTGGCGGCGGCGCCTTCTTTGGCGGAGCTGGCTTAGGCGCTGGTTTTTTGGGCGCCGGCTTGGGTTCCGCAGGCGGCGCGTTCTTCGTTTCCGCCGGTTCTGGCTTCGGCGCGGTCTTCTGGTCGGCGACCTTGGGCGGCTCAATTTTCTTCGGCTCGGCTGGAGCGGGCTTGGGAGTCTCGACCTTCTTCGGTTCAGGCTGGGCGACTGGCGGTGGCTTCGCGCCCTCAACCTGCTTGGGTTCGGCTGGCGGGGGCTTTGGAGTCTCCACTTTTTTCGGTTCGACAGGCGGCGTTACGGTCTTGTTCTCAGGTTCCTTCGGCGCCACCTTTTCGGGCGCGGGCGGCGTTGGCTGGGGCTCTGGGACGGGCGGCGTGTTCACAATCGCGCCAGCCACGACATGCGCAACTTTCTTGGGGTCTTTCTTTGGATCCTCGGGCTTGAGCAAGGCCTGATCGGGCGGGGGAGCAACCGGTTCTGTTTTGGCGGGTTCCGGCACTGCAACGGGCTCCACTGGCCGGACCGCGGCGGCTTTCTGGCGTGCGGCTTCGGAGCCTTTCGTCACCTCTTCCAAGAACTGTGCGTCGGGCGAGTAACCCAGGGTCTGCAACGCGGCCAGTTGTGTGAGCGCCTCTTCGTCGCGCGAGGAATTGTGCAGCGCGATGGCCAGGTCGCGCATCAGCCGGTGGTCTTTTACGCTAGCCTGAGCGGCCATCTTTTCGGACTCGCCAAGCAGGCTGAGCGCCTCCTTGTAGTCCTTTTCTTTCAGCGCGAGATTTCCGAGCTGCCAGAGCGGTTCCCAGGCCACTGCATTCTTGCCAATGCGTGTGCCCCGCTGATACCACAGGCGCGCTTCGTCCAGCTTGCGCTCACGCACCAGACAGTGGCCGACGTACATGAAGGCCTCGGCGTCCTTGCTGTCGCTGGCCAGCTCCTGGAACTTCGTTTCGGCGGCGCCGAACTGGCCGGTCTCCATCAGTGCGACCGCCAGATCAAAGCTGCCGCTCTTGTCCTCCGGATTGAGGCGAAAGGCCTCCTCCAGCGTGGCTCTGGCCTGCGCGTACTTGTATTCCTTCAGCAACTTGCTGCCGCGTGCGTAAAGTTCCTTTGCTTTGGCGGGATCGGCCTTTGGCGGCGTGGGCGTCGGCGGTTCGGGCTTTGGCATGGCGACCGCCGGGGCGGGCTCCGGTTTTGCGGGGGCGGTGGCTGCTGGCCGCGTTTCCTTTGGGGGTTCGGTTGGGGTAGCGCCGGCCTCCGTGCCGGCCGGCAGGGACGCCGGCCCTACCTTTTCGGGGACGTCTTCGACAAGGACTTTGACTTCGGCCGGCCGGCTCATCTGGCCGTTCGTGGCGACCGTCAATTCGAAGCGATATTCTCCGGGTTCCTTGATGACCAGCAGCACTTGGGCCTTTGCCAGGCTTTCGGCTTTCAGATTCAAGGACGGGCCGTACGTTTGGTCCCACTGATAAATCAAGTTGGTTGAGCGCGGAAGGCTACCGGAGCCGTTCAGAACGACAAGCTGATTGGCTTCCTCGAGAAGCTCACGCTGGCGCGGCCCTTGCGGCACGTTGCGGCAGACTTTTGCATGCAAGACCGGTTGCGCAACCACGGCGACCGGCTGGTTGGGCGCTGCGGCCGGCGGAAGTGGAAGCGCCTCGTCGCGCGCGGCCAGACGCTGCGGCAGGCCTGCGGCGTCGTAGCTGGCCTGGATCAGCGTTTCGCCGCGCAACATCTGGTAACAGTTGAAGCTCCAGATGAGTTTGTTTCCGTCGGTGCGGTGGGCATTGCTGCGCGCGATCTTGCCTTTAAAGTCGAGCGTGAATTCCCAGGCGATGTTGTGGAACAGCAATAGGTTCTTTTCGTATTGCTTGCGGTCCTCTTCGGCGGGCGTCTTGTACTGGAAGGTGCGCGTGCCACCGGGGGTATCGGTCAGAGAGGAGCCGGCGACGAGATTGTAGCCGTCCGCGTCGAAGCTGTCGGCAAAGCTGCTGAATGCGTCGAAGTTCTTGAAGCTTAGCGCGCCAGTGGCATCAATGGCGCCATCGCGCTGTTCGACTCGCGCTTCGAGAAACTTGATGTTGTCGTTGAGGTGCTTGACCAGTTCGGCCTTGCTGTAGGGATTGTGCCGCAGATCGTCTTCGTTGAACTGAGGTTCTTTTTCGCCGATGAGCCGCGCGAAGCGTTTGCCGCAGTCGGCCAGCAGAGCGCGGTCGGAGGAAAGCGTCAACGTGCCGGAGCCGTCCGGCGCGAGTTCGAGCAGCACGCGGTAGCCGATGTGGTGCGGGACGCTGCGAGCAAACAGTTCGGCCCAGCCGATCTTGGCTTGCGGGTCTTTTTCATCGAAGAGCCGCTTGTTCAGCGCTGCTTCGGCCGCTCTTGCGTGCGCTTTAAGCTCAGAGACGGCTTTTTCTATGGCGGCCAGCGTGGCGGCGTCGATCTGGGCGGAGTTGCTCTTGGGAAGATTTCGCGGAAGGCGCACGAAGGCTTCGAGCAACTTCCAATCAACCACTTTATCGAGCTGGCTCTCTTCGGTCTCTGCCCAAGCGCTCGCGCACAGCAAAACCAGCGATGCAACGCACACCCAACGACGCGACATCCAATGCTTCTCCAAACCGGCCAGTATCCTATAACACTTAGACGCCGCATGCAGGTCTGAATGCTGGACTTTTTCGGGAAAACGTGATCGTGTAACAGCTCACCGCGGAGGACGCGGAGGGCGCAGAGGACAGATTCCGTTTGCAGCGGATCCCAGCACAAGAAAAAGCCCGCACTCATCGCGCGGGCTTTCAGCATAATCCAGTACGGAGGGCACCGGACTCGAACCGGATGCGCTTGCGCGCACGATCAGGTTATCAAGCTGCCCCACTCCTCGTGGGTTTGCCCTCCTTCCAGCATGCTTCAAGCCCAGTCCCTTGCGGGGACGTTCCCGGAGATGCACAGGGAAGCTCAACCTGATTCCTCGCATTTTCAAAGAACGCAGCAGAGTCAAATCATAAAAAAGGGCCGGCACCTGCGCCAGCCCAATTCCACCGAAGTGGAGACAGCTTGATAACCTACTTACTTTATAGCCCGTTTTCCTGCGATCCGCAAGCCAAAACCTACTTCTTATCGTCCACAACCTTGAAGTCGGCGTCGATCACCTCGCCGTCGCCTTCCTTCGGCTCGGATTCCTTCTTTCCGTCCGAGCGGCCCTTGGGCGGAGCTTCGCCGGCGGGCGGCGCGCCTGGCGGCGGCTGCGTGCTCTTGTAGATCTCCTCCGAAATGCTGTGCGACACGGCTTCCAGCTTGCTGACGGACTTGTCGAGTTTGCCGCGAATGTCGCCTTCTTCTTTCAGAGTCTCGCGGACTTCCTTGATCGCAGCTTCGGCGTTTTCGCGCATTCCCGCATTGATCTTCGTATCATGTTCTTTCAACAGCTTCTCGACTTGGTAGCAGAACTGGTCGGCCTTGTTGCGGGCTTCAATCAGCTCTGCCTTGCTCTTGTCTTCGGCTTCGTGAGCGGACGCGTCGCGTACCATGCGATCGACTTCCGATTTGTCGAGGCCGGACGACGCCTTGATTTCAATCTTCTGCTCTTTGTTCGTGGCGCGGTCCTTCGCTGAGACGTTCAGGATGCCGTTCGCGTCGATGTCAAAGGTGACTTCGATCTGTGGCACGCCGCGCGGCGCCGGCGGGATGCCGGTAAGCTGGAAGCGGCCGAGCGTCCGGTTGTCGCCGGCCATCTTGCGTTCGCCTTGCAACACGTGGATGTCCACGGCTGGCTGGCTGTCGGCGGCGGTGGAGAAGACTTCCGTCTTGCGCGTCGGAATCGTGGTGTTGCGTTGAATGAGCGTGGTCATGATTCCGCCGAGCGTCTCGACGCCGAGCGAAAGCGGCGTGACATCCAGCAGAACGATGTCCTGCACATCGCCGGAAAGAACGGCAGCCTGAATGGCGGCGCCGACTGCGACGACTTCGTCCGGGTTGACGCCCTTGTGCGGATCCTTGCCCTGGAAGATTTCTTTGCAGATTTCCTGGGTGCGGGGCATACGTGTGGAGCCGCCGACGAGCACGACTTCGTCAATTTCGGTGGGCTTCAGGCCGGCATCTTTCAGACAGGAAAGTACCGGTGCGCGCATGCGTTCGAAGAGCGGGTCGCAGAGGCTCTCGAACTTGGCGCGGCTGATCGACTGCTGCAAATGCTTCGGGCCGTTGCGGTCGGCGGTGATGTACGGCAGGTTGATCGTCGTCTGCGGCATCGTGGAAAGGTCGCACTTGGCCTTTTCGCAGGCTTCGGTCAAGCGCTGCAAGGCCATCGGGTCTTTGCGCAGATCGATGCCGGCTGTCTTCATGAATTCATCGGCCACGAAGTCTACCAGCACGCGGTCCCAGTCGTCGCCGCCGAGGTGCGTGTCGCCATTGGTCGCGAGCACTTCGAAGACGCCTTCGCCGACGTCGAGCACGGAAATATCGAAGGTGCCGCCGCCCAGATCGAAGACGGCAATCTTCTCGTTCTTCTTCTTGTCGAGTCCGTAGGCCAGTGCGGCCGCGGTCGGTTCGTTGATGATGCGTTTGACGTCCAGCCCGGCGATCTTGCCGGCTTCTTTGGTCGCCTGGCGCTGGGAATCGTTGAAGTATGCGGGGACGGTAATCACCGCTTCTGTGACTTTTTCACCGAGATAGGCTTCAGCGCTCTTTTTCAGATCTTGCAAAATGATCGCGGAGATTTCGGGCGGGTGATAGCGTTTTGCGTCGATGTCTACCTGCACCAGTTCGTCCGGACCGCCGACGATCTTATACGGCACAAGCTTCTCTTCGCTGCTGACTTCTCTGTGGCGCCGGCCCATGAAGCGCTTGATGCTGTAGACGGTTCGTGAAGGATTGGTGACGGCCTGGCTGCGCGCCGCGCGGCCGACCAGACGGCCTTCGTCCGTGAAGCCGACGACTGATGGCGTCAGCCGCGAGCCTTCGGCATTGACGATAACCTTCGTCTCCTTGCCTTCATGGATAGCGACGACGCTGTTTGTAGTGCCCAAATCGATTCCGATGATCTTGCCCACGCTGTTCTCTCCTTAGCCAAACGCAACCATCCCATGAGCAAAAGATACGCCACGATTTAGGGATGGTTGCTTTGACGATAACGTGTTTGTTGTGCGAGATTTACGTGCGACATTGGTTGCGCTGTACTGAGCTGCATATCATCAGAAAGACGCCCCGACGCAGTGCGGTCGTGTCAATCTGACAAGGGTGGTACGGCTGCAGGCAGTGGCCACTTACCAATTACCAGCTACCAAGCACCCTTTACCGGAACACCGTTAGAGCAATAACAACAACCGCCACGATGAACAAGATTGCGGCGATGACTGCAATAAAGACCAGGCGCTGTTTCTCTCGCACGGCTTCCGGGTCGGCCAGTAATTTGGCGTCCGGATCGTTGCTGGTCAGGCTGCGCTCGCTGGAGGGCACAGCAGGTTGCAGATGCTGGCCGCTTTGGGTGATGCTGACGATCTTCGTGTTGATCTTTTCGTCAAACTCCTCGCCCGGGGTAACCCAGCCCAGAGCTTGCTCGGCAAGCTGCAGCGACTTGGTCGTGGAGTTCAGGCGCAAACGCAGGCCGTTGTCGTTGTTCAACCGCTCCTCAAAGCGCTTGCGCTTCTCGGGGCTCATCCGATTATCGAGGTACTCCTCGATAAGCAAGTCAGGGTCGTCTTCAATAGGGTCAGCCACGGCGCTGCTCCTTCGCAGTCTGATGGCCTGCTTCGAACTTGCCGGCGTCTCTCCCGCCAACCAAGTCCTTGGCCTGGTTGGAGTCGATCTCTTCCTCCAGGAATCGCCGGATTTCATCTTTCTCTGGCAGTTGAAGCTCATACTTGGAAACGAAGAGCCGATTGTCCATTCCGGCTAGCGCGTACTCGACAAGAGCGTGATTTTTCTGGGTGCACAGCAGCAGTCCGATGGGTGGGTTGTCGCCGGCGATGGTCTCGTTCTTCCGGAACCAGTTTACGTAGGTGTTTAGCTGGCCCAGGTATTCATGTGCGAAGCCGTCCAGTTTCAGCTCGATCAGCACGTGGCACCGAAGAATTCGATGATAGAAAACCAGATCCACGAAGAAGTGCTCGCCGCCGATCAGGATTCGCTTCTGGCGCGCCTCGAAACAGAAGCCCTTGCCAAGCTCAAGCAAAAATTGCTGAAGCTTGCCTAGAAGCAGTTCTTCCAAACGCGATTCACTCATCACTTCGGCGGGTTTGAGCCCGAGGAACTCGAAGACATAGGGATCGCGGATCGTCAGGGGGCTCGACGCGTGCCCCGCTTTGGACTCGGCGACGTCGGCCAGCTTCTGTTTGTCTTTCGAGAGCGAGGAGCGTTCATAGTACAGGCTGGCAACCTGCCGTCGAAGCTCCCGCACCGACCAGTTCCCCCGAAGAGATTCACTCTCATAAAAGGCGCGCTTGGCAGGATCGGCAATCTCGACGAGCTCCACAAGATGGCTAAAGGAGAGGCCTTCAATGACCTGGGCCGCTGGCGTCTGCAATTCGGGAGACAGCGTCTCCCGAATCACACCACCCGCAGCACCGCGCGGCGGCACAGCGAATTCGGGAGGCAGCGACTCCCGAATCTGAGGATAGGTCAGATAGAACTGCCGATAGCGCCGAAGCTCCCGCTCGTCAGCCCGCTGAACCCCCTGCGCGTCCAGCCGCTGGGCTAGTTTCTCCAAAAGTCGGTCGCCGTAAACCGCCCGGTCTCGGCCGCCCAATTCGTACTCGCGAATGTAAAAGCCGATTAGCCAGTTGCGCAGCGTCAGGCGAACGTTCACCGCCTTGGCGGCTTCGCCAGCCATCCGTCGGTGGGTCTGCGCGATCGTTCGAACCAGCGCCTCGAAGTCGATCCCGGCGCGCGCTGGCAACACGATGCTTGCTTTCATCTTTCTGCTTGACCTGCGCCGTTTTTCCGCCATGCCCCAGCCCCTGCTATTTGTCCGGCTCCACAAACCGCTGAAGCTTGTCCCGCAGCAGACGGTGCGCGCGGCTTAAGCGGCTCGTTACCGTCCCCAGCGAGACGTTCAACGTTTCGGCGATCTCTTCACAACTCAGGCCATTCACATGCCGCAGCACCAGCGTGACTCGGTACTCTTCGCCCAGCGAGTTGATCGCGCCGAGGATGCGATCGTGCATCTCATCGTGAGCCATCTTCTCGACCACGCCGGTTTCTTTGGTGTTTTCCAGAATGATTTCGCCCTGGCTGTCTTTCACGCCGTGCACTTCCAGCGGCACGGTGCGCGACTTGTTGCGCAGGTAATCGATGCAGACATTGTGAGCGATTGAGAGCAGCCAGCCCGAAAAGGCGGAGGGTTTCTTCAAGTTGATCAGCGATTGAAAACCGCGCACGAACGTTTCTTGCGCCAAATCCTCTGCCGTCTCCCGCTGCGAAACGCGGCTGTAGCAGTAGGTGGTGACCAGGCTCTTGTAGCGGCGGACCAGTTCGCTGTAGCGTTCGTGCACGCCGCGCAAGACAGCCTCGACGAGCTCGGAATCCGAGCGCAGCATATTCGTCGAGGTGCTTGTCTCTCCCGGCACAAATGATCCTCGCGGAGTGCGGGTATTGTAATCGCCGTTTGGGATTTGGCGATGAAATCTTCCACCGTGCGAAGATGTGACGGGTGACGCGTGGAATTGCTGCCGTCAAAGCCGCATCACTCGTCACACGTCACCGTTTTACCAGATGCGCCAACCACAATTTGGTCATCAATCTGTGATAAGGCTCCGTCATGTGGATGCCGTCGAGCGACAGGAATTCGCCGCGATTTGGAGCGGTGCTCAATTTTTCTCGAGCCGGCAGCAAGGTGAACTTCGGATGCGGCGGCACTTGGGGCAGGCTGACGCGCAGGAATTGCGCCGTGGTGTCGTCGGGGACGATGGAGTCGAAGACCATGGCTTCGATGCCGGCCTGTGTGAAGCTCTGGACGATTTCGTTCAACGCGCGCTGGTCGGCTCGGCCGGCGAGCAACATGACCAGGAGCACGCGATCAGGCTTCCAGGTGAGCGCCTGTTCAGGAAAGCCAAGCTTGCGGCATTCGGCATAACTCATGCCGCCGCGCTGCAGCAGCTTAAATTGGATCGCCGGGTTGAGCGCTCTAACGATCTCCATCGTGATCGGCACGAACGACGACGGCGAGGACCAATTCACGTCCATCGTGTACGAGTGACCGATGACGCAGATCTTCTGGGTCGGCATCTTCTTTACTAAAGGAATCAGTGGTTGGACATCGGCTTCGGCCAGGAGCTCCTGTGCGACGACTTTCGCGTCGCGTTCGCCCGTGTGACGCCGGCCCCAGTTGCGCAGCTTCTGGAAGAGCATCTTCAGGGTACGCGCGTCGGTTTCAAACGGGCAGAGGCCCAGTTTTGGCGAGAGATCCTGCGCGAAACGCTCGTAGTTGCTGTCGGTCGCGTTCAGTCCAATGGCGCCCAAGTGGATCGGCAGGCCGAGAGCCTTGTAGGCTCGGAACATGTCCTGGAGCACGTCGCCATCGCGATCGATGTCTAGCATCATCTGGAGGAGTGTGGCGATCGCGCCGGTTTGGTCATCGGTGGCCTGTGGCGCCTTCGATCTGAGCCAGGCCTGAAGGATGTTCACTGGAAGTTCGGGGGCGCTCACGTCCAAAGCCGAAGCCAAAACGGGGCCGAGGTGGTGGCTCACCTGCACGGCGGAGGGAACGCCATCAGAAATAAGACCGTGCTGGTGCTCGACAAGCGCTTCCAGTTCGTGTTCCGCGCGGCCCTGCGTTGGCCAGACTGGAGATGGCGGCGGCTCGCCGCTCTTGAGCACGCGCAGAAGTTGGTAGGCGTGCGTTGCGATTCTGTTGGCTCGAATGAGTTCGGAAGTGTTCATTGGGCTCCTGCGTTCCGCACTGTTGGGCGAGCCAGCAGTGGCACACCCTTTACGGTCGCGGGACTGATACCTTCTCCTGTGGCATTGCGGATTTCAGCTTGGCCATCTTGGCGTTAAAGAGCGGCTGATTGTCGAGGATAATGGCATGCTCAAGGGCATGCATGGCATGTTCGGGCTTGCCGCGGTTTTCGTAACACAAGGCCAGGTTATACCAACTGGTGGGCTGATTGTCGTCCAGGTCCAACGCTTCGATGTATAGGTCAATCGCTTCGTCCAGATGGTGGTCGGTGTGTTCCTGAAAGGCCTTATACGATTTGAACTGGGCCAGCATTTCGCGGTGTTTGGGCTGTTTGCGGTCCAGGTCGAAGGCGCGCTGAAAGGCCTGGAGCGCTCCGTCGAACTGGTTCAGCCGCTGCCGCGCGACACCGAGATTGTACCAGGTGGAAGCGTCGCGCGGGTTGATCGCGACGGATCGATCTAGGAACGCGGCAGCCACTTTATTGTCGTTTTGAAGCAGCGCCTCATAACCCTTGTAGGAAAAATCGAAGGCAGCCGCACCGACGAGATTCACGTGCGGCCGCAGCGGGCCGGCGAGAGTGACCAGAACGATTGGAAAACACAGCATCGCGGAGAAGCCCGGGCGCCAGTCCTTAATCGCCATCGCGTACCCGAGCAGCAACCCCATGAGCGCGCCGGTCGCATGCGCAACATTTCCAACAGCCGTGTAGCCGTTGAGTGTGGCCACGATGCAGAGGAAGAACCAGATGACGAATAGCGTGACCGTGCCTGGCCTCATGCAGCCGGCGAAGCGCGGATCATGCTTGCTGAGCACGCAGAGCATTCCGAACAAGCCATAGCCGATTCCAGATAGCCCTTGCCCACCCTGAAAGAGCGCGTACTCGGCCGCTTCCGACCCAACTCCGAAGGCAAGATAAATGCCGAGCGTTTTCAGCGGCCCAAGCTGACCTTCAACAACGCTGCCGAAGACCCAGAGCCAGTACAGATTGAACATCAGATGCAGTGCGTCAGCGTGGGGGAGCGCGGAAGTTGCGAGCCGCCAGGGCTCAAAGGGCCAGAAGCGGACGTGCATGTGGAATGCCGAAATGTCCAGGCCCAGAAACGAAGCCATGCTCACGGCGCACGCGGCGATGATCAGCAGCATGGTCACCGGACAGAGGCTTTGGCGTTGGGTTTCCATCTAGGCGTTCAAATCATCCTTCCACTTTGCCCAGCACGAAGGACAGCAAGAGCAGCAGCAGAACAATGGTTGTGATGATGACGTACCGCCTGTCACCCTCATAGACAAACGCAAATATGGAGATCGCAACTCGCAACACCGGCGTGGCAATCAGCAGGGCGAGGCCGACCAGCACGATGGCCTGCCCGGGCGTTGTGCGCAGTCCGTCAATGACCGCATCCACGGAATGTATGGGCGAGGTCTGTGGGCTGGTCAGCCTGGCGAGTTCTTCGGTTGAACTGCGATACTGAGGATGCCGCGCAAACGTGAGGACCATGCCAGTCAGCACGACCACGAAGCTGATGATCACGCCGGTGCGCAGCATGGAACTGATGACCAGTTCGACCTTGCGCACCTTCTCCATGCGCTGAGATTCCTGGTCAAGCGGAGGCGGGTTTCCGGTGTTCATACGCCGGCCCCCTTCAGCAGCATCTGGATTGAAACCCACAACAGCACCACCACGAAGAGCGTCCGCACCCATATGCTTTGGAGCTTGCCGAGAAGACGCGAACCGGCCGTTGCGCCGATCAGGATTCCGGTCATTACCGGCGCGGTAATGAATGGGCTGATGTCTCCGCGCACGAAGTACACGCCAGCGCTCGCAGCGGCGGTGACGCCAATCATAAAGTTGCTCGTGGCCGTTGAGGCTTTGATCGGCATCTTCATCGCGAGGTCCATCGACGGGACTTTGAGCACGCCGGAACCGATGCCTAAAAGGCCGCTCGCGATGCCGGCGATGTACATCAGCGCCATGCCGAGTTTGGTGTGCGTGACGCGGTACTTCACCTCCTGGCCGGTGGCATCGTCATGGTAGCTGCCGTGCAGGCGGAGCTTGTCAGCGAGTGGATCACGTGGAACGTGCGGCGCGGCCAGTTCGTGGCGTTTCCGGAACATCTGGATCGCGGAGTATCCGAGCACCACGCCAAAAATGATAAAGAGCCATCTGATGGCGATGACCCCCGCGAGATACGCGCCGGTCAGAGCGCCACTGGTTGTGCCGATCTCCAGGAACATCGCGACGCGCAAGTTGGTCATGCGTTCCCGCACGTAGGCCGCCGCCGCGCCGCTGGACGTGGCGATGACGGAGACAATGGACGCGCCCACGGCGTGGTGAATGTCAATTCCCATGACGAGCGTGAGAAACGGCACGATGATGATGCCGCCGCCCAGTCCGAGCAGGGAACCGAACACGCCGGCGATCAGCGAGACACAAAAGGTGAGAACGGTGAAACCAAGCGGGGTCATTCAAAAAAGTCCAGCAGTCTAGAAGTCGAGAAGTCCAGAAGTCGAAGGCCAACAGCAGTGATCGAGCTCTAGACTTGCGCGAGCAATTCAAGCAGGCGCGTGCGCGCTTGCACTAAGAGCGTAGGCGGCTTGGGCCATTGTTCCAGGATAATTGAACCATCGTAGTTGCGCTCGTGCAGCAGGCGCAGCAGGGAACGAAGGGCCGTATCGTCCTGCCCGGCGGGACCGGTGAACAGCGTCAGATGCGAATCGGCATCCCGGTTGTTTTCATGGAAATGCAGGTGCTGGATCGGGACGGCTGGGCTGAGTGCCCGGGCATACTGCAAATATCCCTGCGGCGAGGCGGGGCACAAGTTGGCGTGGCCGATATCCAGGCAGAAGCCGGCGTGATTGCCGAAGTGCACGTCAGCCAGCAAGCGGAAGAGATCGTTGGCGTCGGAGGCTGTCGTTTTTGTGGTGTTTTCGATCGTAAGCTGCACGCCGTTTTCGGCGGCGTTGGGCAGGACTTCCGCCAAGCCCTTCGCGAAAGCAGACAGGGGTTGCTCAACTGAAAGATGGAAATTGACGACGCGCGCGCGGATCTTTTTGGCGAAGGCGATGCTCTTGAGGAGGACTTGCCGGCCGGCTAGCGTCAGCGGCGTCGCCTGCCAGGGTGCGTGGACGGAGTAGCGGATCCCGTGCGCGCGAGCCAATTGCGCCATCGCGGCGCATTGCTCGTCCGAGAAGTCGTCTTCGCCCCAACCCGCGCCGGTGTCCTTCTTGTCGGAGAACCATTCGAACGCATCGAAGTTATTCGCGCAGGCGAATTCGAAGGGCGTGAGAGCCTCCGGCGCGCTGAACGCCGTCTGGTTGCCGATGACGATGCTCATAATCCCACCTGTGGCCTTGTTTGAACGACAAAGAATTGGTCTCCAGCGACGGCGCCTTCAATATCCTGTGGACGGTCGTATGCGCGTTCGACTTCAATTCCAATGCGTGCGATCGTCTTGAGCACACGATCGCGATATTCCAGATTCCAGAGTAGCGGCTCGTCCTGATAGCGCAGCAGCCGTTTCTCCGGCTCCTCCAGCAGAACACTATCGTACAACCCGGCGCCGGCAAAGTCTTCAAGATCCTCGCCGTTCGAATCGGAGCGGAAGATCAGCCCTCGACCATACAGGCCGGCGCTCTTGCTGGGGAAGGAGATGATCTCCAGCTTCAGGTCGGACTTGTGGCAGGCAAAGCTCAGCGCTCGTCCGGGGTGATTGGAGACGAGCGTTTCGCCCAGGCCAAGCACGACCTCTCCATAGATTTGCGATGCGTCGCCGCTGGTCGGGTGGGTTGTGTGCAGGACGAATGCGTAGCTTGCCTCGACGACTTGCTGAACCAGGACGGACATGAGCAGATCGCAGTGGTCCACCCCGCGGTTGAGGCGCGAGAGCGTCGCGCGCTGATTCCATTTCGAGGCCCACACTTGTTTGATGCGCTCCCACGCGTGTTCCCAGGGCGGCGCCTGCAATTGCGCGTTTCCGCACGCGGCCTCGAACTCCATTCGCAGCGCATCTGGCGCGGGAAGCTGCTGCTGAAGCGCGCGCAGCTCCGGCAATCGCTCGATCAGATCCGCTTCCGGCAGGTTTGCGAGCTGGCGGAACTGCTCGCGCAACGCCTCCGGCGCCAGCTCCAACGCTCGTTCGCATGAGCCGAACGGAAGTGCAACGGATGTCGGTACGTGAATCCACTCCGGCAAGCGCTGGCGAAGCTCGCGGATGCGGGAGGCTTTGCCGCCGACCGTCGCGCTTGAGAACTCGTGCTCAGTGATCGCCCACTTGGAGCAGGTGTGGCGTTCGAGGTGTACACGTTCCTTGCTCGGTACGGTTGCGCCCGCCGCGACCGCCGTGGCAGGTTGTGTTTCTGTGGCTTCAATGCTTTCGTCGGCGTTGATTTTGATCTGCACCCAGCGATCAAGCAGGCCACGTACATTGTTGTACGCCGCCGCTTCGTAGCAGCTTACCAGCAGCACGCCCGCGTTGCGTGCGCGCACGGCGATGTGCGAGACGAGGTCTGGAGTGCTTAGTGTGATGATGCCGCGGACATTGATCGGGATTTCCTCATGACCGGCGACAGTATCGGCCAGCAGCACGGTGGGCTCGGAGAACTTTTGCGTCTGCACGGAATCAAGGCTGAGGGCGTGCTGCAGCCGGCCGCTTGCGGCGTGGCGGCTGATGATCTGCCAACCGCTGATCCCGGCAGCGCGGCGCAAGAGGGGATCGAGATGCTTCAGCAGCATCGAGAGGAGGAATACGCTGCTGCCGCGGATCACCTCTTCGGAGAAAATCTGCTGAGCCCACTTCTCGACGCCGCACGCGGAGCCCAGGAACTCGGCCAGCGGCTGAAGCGTGCGGTAGGACTCATCGGTGCAGGCTTGCAGCACGCGCGAAAGCCGGTCGGCAATGCTCTTGAGATGGCGCGCTCCGGCGGGTCCTTCGCGGAGCAGACCGCCGCCGCGCGTCCAGTGCTGCAGGCAAATCTGCAACTCCGGTGGCGGAATCGACAGTTCCGCGTTTCGCAGCGCCAGGAACGTGAGCGCATGGAAGGCGTTCATGTCGAGGCGATGGTACTCCATGCGTTCGATGGCCAGGCGCAGGGCCTCTTCCAAGGCGCGATCGACGAAGAGCAGGTCGCGAAGCACGTGCGTGTCTGTCGAACCCAGCCGTGATGCAATGCCTTGCCGTGCGGAAATCACGGCGTCGGCCAGTTCGACGGGCTTGCCCGAGGAGCCGCGCAGAGCCAGAACGCGGTCGAGCGCGCCGCAGGTGCCACCGTCGAGCCATTTCCGCGCGGCGCCGGCGGCGATATCCAGATCGGTGCCGGAGTGGACCGATTTGAGAACCTGAAGGTAGTTCTCAAAATCTCGGATGAGGGCTGCGTTGCGGTCGGCCCAGAAAGCCGGGTCGGTCTTGATGGGGCGTTCAAAGCTGCACAGGCGCTGGCGCGTGACGCCGCCGTGCTGCAAGGTGCTGTAGAACGCGTCCTGGTTGCCATTGCTGCGCAAGAAGGCGAGATACGCCAGGCAGATCACCACATCGTCGGGCGTCGTGTTGTTGTGCAGCTTCTGGTGCCATTCCTCCAGGAAGGTTCCATGCACCTCTTTAATATGGTTGCGGTGCAGGATGTGGAGGATTTCGTCGCGAACGCGCTGGCCTTCTCCGCCGCGGCCGACGGTGTCCAGAAGCAGCCGGAGCCACGGGCGGGCGCCTGAGCAACGCGACCAAATTTCCGCAATGCGCAGCGTGAGGCGGTCCTGCGCTGCGCTGAGTTCGCGCGGCTTGGTGTTGTAGTTTCGCTGCCAGTCGAGCTGGCGCGTGGCGCTGTAACGCATCCACGTGTAGAGCAGCGGCAGAGCGGCGGGGAGGTGTTCCTCCCGCGCCATCAAGCTGTAGCAGAGGTGCAGGCGATGCATAAGCGTCCAGGACGTCGCGGCCACTTCGGCATCCAGGATGTCTTCGGCGATTTCATCCAGCGGCGGCTTAAGCCATTTGGGTCCGCTCGGTTTTGACAGGGGGATGGTGAAGAACTCCGGGCCGGAGTTCCTGATCCAGCCGTCGATGTCTGGTTGGAAGAGCACGAAACTCAGCGCGCGCGGCTTTTTGTCTGCGTCGGCATGGAGGGCTAGTTCGAGCCACGCCAGGCTCTCTCGTTCAACAAACGGTGTGCGCGCGGCTTTCTCATTAAACACCGTGGTGTCCGGCGGAAGAGGCTCCGGCAAACGCCATTCACTTTTCGAAACGTATGCCACGCCCCAGTGCAGCACCAGCGGTTGCGCCACATCGCTGAGCATGCAGACGCGGAAGGCGTCCGGCGTTTCGACAACGGACACGCGCAGTTTCTCTCCGCCGTTGAGATCAAAACTGTATTTCTTGCCCGTGTGAATTTCGGGCAGCGTGTTGAATATTTCGTCCACATCTGTTCCGGGCATACGTTCGAGCGGAATGTAGCCATCTTTACCTTGATGCTTCAGCCAGCGCCCGGTTTGCGGCTGATAGAGCACGAATGCCAGCGTCTGGTGGTAACGTTCGGCTGGAATCGAGAGGGTGAGTGAACGTGTGCCGTCGTCACTTTCTGCAAAATCGGTCTGGAGCGCGCCGCGAAACTCCTTCGTTTCGGGCGGCCAGTTTTCTTGTGCAGGCTTGCGCCACGCGGGGCTTCCGCCGCGAATGAGCCCCCAGTTCAGAATGCAGTCGCTTTCGTCAGTGTACTGGAATTCGACGCTCCATTTTTCATCCGCGAAACTTCGTCTGATCTTTAGCTGGATCGGATCAAAAGAAAGAACTTCTTCCCGGGTCATAGTGTTCTCTGTGTGCCGAACGACTGTCTCTGTTTGCATCCCTGGCTCTCTTTTGCCCGAGCGGCATGGGTGCTTCAAGTGATGATCCGCACGGGACTGCCCTTGAACGCCTCAAAAGGCGGGCCAGTGCGTGACAATTGCGGAATGTATGGCACGTGTGGCACGGGCAGGCCGCGCCGCGGTCAGCGCGTGGGTATCACGGACAATTGGCCGTTCGCGGCGTGGATTGCCCGTGCGGCGGCTGCGGGGTTCACGGGCAATCCGCTGGAGCAAAAAGACGCTCCAGCGGCCTGCCCGTGCCACACAGTCCGCAATCGTTTGACCCTTTCTCGTTGTCGCGTTATCGTCTCGTGAAATTGACGGACGGCCGGCACGGAGGCCGGCGCTACCACCGGCACGGAGGCCGGCGCTACCTGCTCAGGAGAAAATCATGGCCAAAGCTTCTGTCCGTAAAACGACCATTATCGGCGATGCGCTGCCGAATATTCCGTGGGAAGACAAGCCCGCGGGATACCCAGGCGTGTGCTGGCGCTATAGCAAGAATCCGGTGATTCCGCGAAATCTCAATCCGATGTCGAACAGCATTTTCAACAGTGCGGTGGTGCCGTTCAAAGGCGAGTTTGCCGGCGTGTTCCGCTGCGACGACACGCGGCGCTTCATGCAGATTCATTCCGGGCGCAGCAAGGACGGCATCAACTGGAAGATCAACCCCGAACGCATTCATTTTGTCGGCGATGAGACAGATCCCGCTCTGCTGCATTGGGAGTACGGCTACGATCCGCGCGTGTGCTGGATTGAAGACCGCTACTACGTGACGTGGTGCAACGGCTACCACGGCCCGACGATCGGGATGGCCTGGACGAAGGACTTCGAGACCTACCACAAGATGGAGAACTCGCTGCTGCCCTTCAATCGCAACGGCGTGCTCTTCCCGCGGAAGATCGGCGGCAAATACGTGATGCTCAGCCGCCCCAGCGACAACGGCCACACGCCGTTCGGCGACATTTTCCTAAGCCATAGCCCGGACATGGTCCACTGGGGCTGCCATCGCTTTGTGATGGGCACCAAGTTCGGCTGGCAGAGCACGAAGATCGGCGCGGGCCCGATTCCGATCGAGACGCGCGAAGGCTGGCTGATGATCTACCACGGCGTGCTGACGAGCTGCAACGGATTCGTCTACAGCTACGGTGCGGCACTGCTGGACATCGATCAGCCCTGGAAAGTCATTTACCGGACCGAGCCGTACATCATGTCGCCGCAGGCGCCGTACGAACTGGCCGGCGATGTGCCGAACGTGGCGTTCCCCTGTGCGGCGCTGGTGGATGCTCCGACAGGGCGGATTGCGATCTACTATGGCTGCGCCGACACGGTGACGGGTTTGGCGTTCTGCCAGGTGGACGAGTTGATCGACTTTGTGAAGACGCACTCGAAGGTTTGAACGGAAGTCTGGAGTCTGGAGTCGAGAGTCTGGAGTCTTTTGCTTCGACTTCGGACTCAGCACTCGAAAAAAAGGTGGATCGTGAGCGACGGCAGCCAAGCAACGATCTCCTGCGGGCGAAAGTGGAACGTCCGGCGCGTGGCCGCAAACCCAGCGGCGATGCTGGGGTTGCTCGTCTTGGTCACGGCGGTGCTCCTTTATGGGTGTATCAACAAGCCGCTGCACGGTATTGACGACGATACGCATCTGCACGACGCGCTCGGGAAGCCCTGGCAGGAGTGGTTCGTGCCGGGGAAGACGAGCGGTTTTTTCCCGGTAACGATGCTGTCGTACCAAGTGGATTTGCTTCTATTCGGCGATGGCCGTGCTGCGGATATGGAACGCACGGTGATGACGTTGCCGGATGGACGACGCGTTCCCGCGTTAAGCACAGCGCCACCGCTCTTCCTTGAGCCGATTCCACCCGCGTGGGGAATGCGGCTGATGAGCGGGCTGTACCATGTGTTGGCGGGGTTTGTGCTGTGGTTGTTTTTGCGGCGGTTGGGGACGGGAGATGTTCTGGCGGCCTTTGTCGCGCTGGTCTGGACGGGTCACCCGATGGCGTGCGAAAGCGTCTGCTGGGTCGCCGAACGCAAGAACGTACTCGTGGCGCTCTTCGGTTTCAGCACGCTGCTGGCCTGGTCTGCGGGGCGACGTGACTCGGCCGGAGACTCCAGACTCCCAGACTCCAGACTCCAGACTAGCTGTTGGTGGCGCTGGCCCCTGGTTGCTTTCTGCTACGCTCTGGCGCAGATGAGCAAGGCCAGTGCGCTGGGAATTCTGCCGGTGCTGGTGGCCCTGGAAGTTCTCGATCCGCAGAGGCGAGAGTTTCGCGTTAACGAGGCGCGCTGCTGGGGAAAGTCGGCGCTGGGCATGCTGGTGCCTGTGGCAATCGGCGTCGCCGGCACGTACGCCGCGATGTGTTCCTACAAACATTCGGTTGTGCAGCACCCGGGCGGCTCGGTTTGGACGGCGCTGCTGACGAACACCGAAGTTTTCTCGCGGTATATCAAGAACATCCTCGTGCCGATTGATCTGAGTTTCTTCTACGGCGTGCAGCCGGTGAGTTCGCTATCGGATATGCGGCCGTGGCTGTACGGGGCGCTGCTGATTGCGGTCTTCAGCGGCTGCATCTGGGCTGCGGGGCGCACGTACCGGTTGCTGGCGGTGCTGGGAGCGGTCTGGTTCTTTGCGGCATTGGGGCCGAATGCGAACCTGATCGCGACGCCGTTCTTGATGCAAGACCGCTTTGCTTATCTGGCGGCGCCGGGGTTCATCCTGCTCATTGCTTCGGCGGCATTGGGCTTGGCGGAGCGCATGCCCACACAGTCAAGTTGGCTGAGATGGCTCAGTTACGGCTGGCCAGCCATGATCGTGCTGCTCGCCGTTTGGCACGCGCCGACTTACGCCACTGTTGACAGCCTGGTGCTCACGGCGGTCGATCGTCAGCCGACGTCGGCGGTCGCTCGGATGTACGCGACGACGATTCTGCGCAATCGCTACTATCGTTACGCCAATACCGGCGATCAGCCGAATACCGAGCTCGCGCAAAAGGCAGGCAAGGCGCTGCTGGATTGCTACGAGGGAATAGAGGATTGCCCAGACGTTTGGCAACAGATCGACCGGTTCGCGTTGCGGGTGCGGCGCGCGGAGGCGCTGCTGTCGTTGGGACTGTTGAACGAGGCGCGCTCGGCGCTCGGCGACGTTCCACCGAAAGACCTGGAACAGTTGCCGCTGACCGATGCGCAGGGACGACCGATGGTCTACGGCCCGGAAGCGCATAGCCGGGGCTATGTGCCGCGCACGCTGGCGATGGCGTATGGGATTCTCGCTGAACTGGACCTGCGGCGTTCGGGAGCGAGTGGTTTGAGTGACGCGGAGAAGCTTGCGGCGGCGCGCCAGGCGATCGATGAGGCGGAACTCTCCTTTAAGGCACATGAGCGCAGCCACGAAGCGACGGTGATCAAAGGGCGCGCGCTGCTCTGGCTGGCCGACCTGTACGCTCAGCAGGGGCACGCGCTGGATACCGAGAAGTTTTATGCCGAGGGACTCGCGGTGCTGAAAAGCGTGCCGGAAGGCGCATTAGGCTTTGCCTCCGCGCGGCAGATCATACAGCGCGTTTCGCAACCGGTGGTGAAGCGGCCGAGCGAAACAGTATCACCGCCAAAGGGACCGGTGCGGGAGCCTGCCGTTGCCGGCGCGTTTTATCCTCGCGACAAGGAAGAACTGGCGAAGATGATTGAGGCTTTGCTGGCCAAAGCTCCAGCGCCGTCCGAGGGAAAGCTGCGCGCGCTGGTCTGTCCGCATGCCGGTTATGTGTACTCCGGGCAGACGGCAGCATTCGCGTACAAGCAGCTTACGGGGCGCAGCTACAAAACGGTGATCATTCTCGGGCCCAGCCATCGGTCGGCTTTTGACGGCGCGTATCTGGCGCCAGTCAGTGCGTACAAGACGCCGCTGGGCGAAGTGCCGCTTGCGGGCGATCGGGACACGCTTGCGGCTAGGAAGCCGCTGGTGACAAAGCCGGAGTTCTTCACGGAAGCGCCGGCGCAGATCCGGGACGGCCGGAATGCGGATCGTCCGGACTCGTACGAGCACTCGCTGGAGGTGCAGGTTCCGTTTTTGCAGACGGTGCTGAAGGACTTTTCGATCTTGCCCGTTGTTTTTGGGCAAGTTGATCCGCTGGAGGTTGCGAGCGCGATTGAGGACCGGCTGGATGATTCGACGCTGCTGGTGGCCAGCTCCGATCTGAGCCATTTTCATCCATACGATGAGGCAAAGAAGCTGGACAAGGATTGCTTGAAGTCGATTTGCGAACTGGACCCGAAGGCGCTCGCGAGCCAGGAAGCGTGCGGCAAGGCGCCGGTGATGTCGCTGGTGCAGATCGCTAAACGAAAAGGATGGAAGCCGAAGCTGCTCGATTATCGGAACAGCGGCGATGTGACGGGCGAGAAGAGCAGCGTCGTGGGATACGCGGCGATTGCGTTTTATGATCGTGGCCCCGACACTCCTGTCGGGGACCGCGACAAGAGTGTGGCGGCGACCTTCACGGCCGACGAGCGCGTGTTCATGCTGAAGCTGGCGCGGAAGGCATTGACAGACGTGGTGAACAGGAAGCCGCTGCCAGTTCCGGCAGAAAAGGATGTTCCGGAAAAGCTGCGCGAGAAAAAAGGCTGCTTTGTAACGCTGACGACCAACGGACAATTGCGCGGGTGCATCGGGCACATTCTTCCATATGAGGAGCTGTATAAGGCTCTATGCGATAACGCGGAGAGCGCGGCACTGAAGGACACGCGCTTTGACCCGGTCGAAACCAAGGAGCTGGACGGGATCAAGGTGGAAGTGAGCGTGCTGACGGCGCCGCAGCCGCTGGAGTTTTCGTCGCCCGAGGACTTGCTGAAGAAGCTGCGGCCGAACGTCGATGGCGTGGTGCTGCGGCTGGGGACGCGCTCGGCGACGTTCCTGCCGCAGGTGTGGGAACAGATCGAGGGCAAAGAAGATTTCCTCAATCACCTGTCGGCGAAAGCGGGGATGCCGCAAGCGGCGTGGAAGCAGGCGGGCACGCAGGTGTTTACCTATCAGGTTGAGGCGTTTAAGGAGTAAGGCGGGTGACGAGTGACGCGTGACGAGTGATGCGGCTGAAACTCGACAGTCGAATCTCCAAGGCCGAGGGCTGCAGTCTGCTGTCTTCGCACTAGGTTTCTCGGCGATGCTGACGCAACTGGTGCTGCTGCGGGAGGCGCTCGGCACACTCTCCGGAAACGAAATCGTTCTTGGAATTCTTCTGGGCACGTGGCTGCTAGCCATGGGGCTGGGGACGTTTTGCGGGCGGAGCGCGGCGCGGTTGCGGCGGCCGCTTCACGTGCTGGCGGCGGCGCTCCTTATTGTTGCGCTGCTGCCACCGGTTTCTGTGCTGCTGCTGCATGTGCTGAGGGGCGGGCTTTTCTTGCGCGGAGCGGAACTGGGGCCGGGCGAGACGGCGCTGATTTGCGCAGTGGTCGTGCTGCCGTATTGCTTACTAAATGGGTATCTGCTCATGTTGGCGGCAAGTGCTCCGCCGCTCCCTTACGGTCGCGGTTCTGATGGGCGGGGGACTTCACTGAGTGCAGAGGGAACGCTCGGCGTCACGCGTGTTTACTTTCTTGATGGGCTGGGCGCGATTGCTGGTGGGGTGTTGTTTCACTTTTTGCTGGTGCGGTGCGTTTCACCGTTTGCGGCACTAACGGTTCCGGCGGGAATCTGTGCGGCTGTTGCGGCGGGAATGGCGTGGCGGCTGGGGAATCGGGTTGCGAGCGGCACGGCGGTGGTCATTGGCGCGGCGGCGTGCGTTGCGCTCACGCGTGCCGATCTGGATGGCGTGCTTCTGCGATGGGAGCATCCGGGTGCGGAAATTGTCTTTAGCGGGCAGTCGCCGTATGGAAAGCTGCTGGTGACGCGATCCGCGGGGCAGCTTGATTTCTTCAGCAACGGCGTGCCGTTGTTTTCGACGCAGAATGTTGAGCAGGTCGAAGAGAAAGTGCATTTCGCGATGGCGCAGCGGCCGAGCGCTAAGCACGTTCTGCTGCTCTCCGGCGGCGCCTCGGGCACGGCGAAGGAAATCCTGAAGTACGGCGTGGAGCGCGTGAATTACGTCGAGCAGGACGAGTTGATTGTGCAGGCCGCTCGTGCATACGCGCCGGAGAATCTGGACGATCCGCGCATTCAGGTGATCTGCGTCGATGCGCGCGTCTTCGTGCAGCAGACCGGCCGGCTCCATGACGTCGTGATTGTCGATCTGCCGCAGCCAAGCACGGCGCAGCTCAACCGCTTTTACACGCGGGAGTTTTTCGAGGAACTGAAGCGAGTGCTGGCGCCGGATGGTGTGATCTCGCTGAGCGTCGGGACGTACGACGACTATTTGAGTCCGAAACTCGCGCAGTTGATCGCGACCACAAACGCAACGCTTCGGGCAGTCCTCGCGAATGTGCTTATTGTCCCTGCGGGGCGCGTGTTCTTTCTCGCTTCGAATGGTGAGTTGACGACGGACATTGCCGATCGTCTTGAAGCGAATCGCATCGCGGTGCAGTGGATGAAACGGTCGTATCTGCGTTCAGTGCTTACACCCGACCGCATGGGTGACATGCAGCGTGCGGCGGGCACGACGGCCGGCGTCATTGAGCGGAGCGTCAACACGGATTTAGCGCCGGTGCTTTACTACCAGCAGCTTCAGTATTGGAGCAGCAAGTACAAAGTGCGCTACGGAATTCTGGCCGGTGCGCTCGCGGCGCTGCTGGGGATTTATCTCTGGCGCATTAAGGCGGTGCCGCTGGTGATCTTCAGCGCGGGTTTTTCGGCGGCGGGGTTGGAGTTCATTCTGCTGCTTGGCTTTCAGATCGTGTTCGGTTCCGTATACCACCAACTTGCGCTGCTGATCACGGCCTTTATGGCTGGGCTGGCGCTGGGATCGGGTGCGGCGCAGAGATGGTTGAGCGGCGCGAGAACAGCTCACGTTATCAAACTGGGGCTGCTGATTGCGGCATTTTCGGCACTGCTGCCGCTGATGCTGATGGGGCTGGCGCGCGCGAGCGGAGCGTCGATTCTCACGGAGTTTGCATTTGCGGGATTGGCGCTCGGGTTGGCGTTCATGGTGAGTCTGCAATTCGGCGCGGCAGGGCAGTTGGAAGGAGCGGACGGCGCGCGGTTGTTTTCGGCGGACTACCTTGGCGCGGCGCTGGGTGCAGTTCTTGTGAGCACAATTCTGGTGCCGTGGCTGGGCGTTACGAACGTTTGTGTTTTTACGGCGGTGATGAACGTAGTTGCGGTGGGCGTGCTGCGAATTCAGAATTCAGAGTTCAGAATTCAGAAGTAAAGCTCGCGACGATGGAGAGATGGAAATGGCGGAGCCCAACGTAGAGGATGCCAGTTTGCCGGCGGTCGGGCCGCGAACGTGCGGCGGGCGCAGCACGGATTACTTTCTGCTGAAGACGGCGCGGGTGAGCGGGTGGCTGTTGTTTGGGCTCGTGGGCGCTTACTTGTTTACGGGCTATGCGGTTTGCGGGAAGTTCGGGGTGAGTGATATACTTTCCAAAGATGGCGCGGTATGGTTTCACAGAGGCTTCGATCTGCCGCTGCTCATCGCGTTCCTGACCCATTCGGCCACGAGTGTTTACTTTGCTTTGAAGAGGTGGGGATGGCTGAAGCGGACGAAAAACCAGTAGAGGGCGCGGGGAACAATGCCCCCTCACCCCGCGTTCGCTGCGCTCACGTCGGCCCTCTCCCTCAAGGGGAGAGGGTGAGACTAACGCGGCGCGATGCGCTGCGCTATGGGCTGCTGGGGTTGGGCGGCTTGGCGGGGGCGGGAGCGTTTGGTTATAGCTGCCTGAAAGCGTTTCGGTCCGAGAATCCGGCGAGCATTTTTCCGGGGGACGCGCCGAGCGGGGAAGTGTGGGAACAGTGGCGCGCGCGCGGATGGGCGCGCGAGGGCTACCATTACATTTCGCTGGGGCAGAATGTTGAGTGTCATATCTGCCCCAATCGCTGCCTGCTCGCGCCGGGAGATCGAAGCCACTGCCGCAATCGTGTGAACAAGGACGGCAAGCTATACACTCTGGCATACGGCAATCCTTGCGCGATGCATATCGATCCGATCGAGAAGAAACCGCTTTTTCATTTCATGCCCGCTTCGTCGGCCTTTTCGCTCGCAACATCGGGGTGTCCCTTTCGCTGCCTGAACTGTCAGAACTGGGAGATCTCGCAGGCTCGGCCGGAAGAGACGAAAGACCCCAGCGGGCCGGAACTTCGTCCGACGCCGCAGGGACTGGCGGAGCTTACACAGGAAACGCAGCGGCGCTACAGCTTGTTTCCGGAAGACGTGGCGGCGAGCGCGGCGCATTTCCGTTGCGATTCGATTGCGTACACGTATTCGGAACCGACGGCGTACTTCGAGTACATGCTGGATACGTGCAAGCTTGCGCGCGCGCGGAAAATCAAGAACGTGTGGATTTCGTGCGGCTATATGAGCGGCGAGGCGCTGGCGGATCTGTGCAAGGTGCTGGACGGTGCGAACGTGAATCTGAAGAGCTTCAGCGAGGATATTTATAGAGCGCTCAACGATGGCCGGCTGCAGGCGATTCTCGATACGCTGAAATTTCTGAAAGAGCAGGGCGTGTGGTTCGAAGTGACCAACTTGGTCGTGCCGACGTACACGGACAAGCCGGACATGATCAAGAAAATGTGCGACTGGCTGGTGGCAAACATCGGGCCGGGTTATCCGTTGCACTTTTCGCGATTTTTTCCGATGTACAAGCTGGCTCACCTGGCGCCAACGCCCGCGGAAATTCTGATGAAGGCTCGCGAGATTGCGCAGAACGCGGGGCTGCATTACGTGTACATCGGCAATGTGCGCGGGCTGGAGGATGTCGAGAATACCTTCTGCCCGGGGTGCAAGAAGATGGTCGTGCAGCGCGACGTTTTTGACGTGACCGCGAACCACGTTAAGCAAGGCAAGTGTGAGTTCTGCAATACCAAGATCGCGGGGGTGTGGGCCTAAAGGACTAGTGCTTCGTCATTCCTAAAGATTCGTGTGACTGACCGACCGCATGTACCCGAAGGTTTGGAGGTGACAGAGCACTAGTCTGGAGTCTGGAGTCTCGAAGTCTGGAGTCGGCGGATTAAATGAGCTTTCTTAATTTACTAAGAGATCAACTTCGAGAAGGTATCGCTCGGAATCCGCCGGAGTTCCGCGAAAAGCACGCACGCTGGCTCTTGAGTCAGATGCGGCCGGAAGGCGGGTTTGCGAACCGGCGGGGGCAGGCGGATCTGTATTACACGGCGTTTGCGGTGCGGAGTCTCTCGGCGCTGAACGCGCTGCCGAGCGAACGGGTTCCAGAGATTGCTGGCTTTCTGCGCGATCTGCTGCGGCAGCCGGAAGCGGCGTGCATGCGGCAGCCGAAGGGAGCGTTTGCGGATGCGGTGATGGCGGCGTCGTGGTGGGATGTGCTGAGTGTGTGCGAAGAGGCCGGCGGCAAGCTGATCAGTGACGAGGAGCGTTCAAAGGCGCGACTTCTGACTGAGACGCGGCTAGGGAAGCTGCGGCGGCCGGATGGAGGTTGGGCGAAGACGGACATCGACGCGGCGAGCAGCGTTTATCACAGCTTTCTAGCGACGAGCGTGTATTTGCGGATGGATGCGGAGCCGCCGGAACCGGAACGAATGGCGGAACTGCTGACAAGAATGGCTCAGCCCGACGGCGGTTTTCTGGAAAATCAATACAGCAAGCGGCCGGGGACGAACGGGACGGCGGCGGGCGTGATGCTGAGCACGCTGCTGGGGCAGGTGGACGGAATCGAACGGCACGGCAGCTTCTTGGCGAAGATGCAGAGTTCGGACGGCGGATTTTTCGCGACGCCCAGCGCGCCGCTCTCGGACTTGCTCTCCACGTACAGCGGACTGTTCACGCTGAAGTTGTTGGGGCAGGCGGACGCACGCATGAGCGATGCCGCGTTGCGCTACGCGCGCGGGATGGAAGCGCGCGACGGCGGGTATGTTGGCTTCGCGCTCGAGACGACGGCGGACTGCGAGTACACGTTTTATGGGTTGGGTGTGGAAGGACTGAACTGAATTCCGAGTTTAGAAATCAGAGTTCAGAACTGCAGGTGACAAGAACACGGGCAGCCAACAGCGAACAGAGGCTGCCCGTGCCACACGAAAGGCTATTTGCGTTTGCGGGCGATCAGGAGTTTGGTGCTGGGACCGTT
Source organism: Planctomycetota bacterium (assembly GCA_036504595.1). GTDB lineage: Bacteria > Planctomycetota > SZUA-567 > H5-PLA8 > H5-PLA8 > DASXUX01. Next base: position 38,777 of record DASXUX010000081.1, read on the forward strand.
GGTGAGGGTCTTGTTGAGCATGAGTTCGGGCAGGAAGAGGCCCGCGCCCATGGCTCCGCCGAGGACTTCGCCCAGGCCGATGTGTTTGCCGAGTTTGTAGGGCAGCTTGATCAGTGACCAGGAACTCTTGAAGGCGAACTTGCTGACGCCGGAAAGATCCGTCGGCGAGTTCATGAAGAAAAATATCGGGCGGATTTCGACGACCTCCAGGCCGCGTGCTTCGAGGGCTTTGCGGTAGGTGTCCAAGGTGCGTCGCCGCACGTGACTGATGGCGTTCTCGACGGCCTGGTACTTGTCAAAAATGAGCGCGTGGCCACCGGGCTTGAGGGCCGCGGCGATATTGTCGAGCGCGCCGTTCCAGTTTTTGTCTTCCACGAGATGAAAGAGCACGTCGAAGGCGGTGGCAAGATCGCACGCGCCGGCGGCGTCGCCCAACGGCAGCGGCGCGCCGATGTCGGCTTTTTCAAACTGCCACGGCGGCGTGCCGAGATGGCCGAAGCGTTCGCGTGCGGCTTTGACGGCGATCTCGGTAATGTCGAAGCCGAGAACGTGCGCGGCGCCCAGTTCCCGCCAGAGATCCAGGTAGAAGCCGGTGCCGAAGCCCAATTCAAGGATGCGGGCGCCGCCGATCTGGACCTGATGCGCATCCAATGCGCGCTTCAAAACGCACCGGCGTACGCGGTACGCCCAGCGATTGAAAGCCAGCCCGACACCGGCATGGCCGACGCCGGCGAGGTTGAATTCGCGTTCCAACCGCTGGGTCCAATAGCGGTCGTTTTCGTAGACGGGTTTGGCGTTCGTGTCGTTCATGGGGGAGATAAGGTATAGGAAACAGTCCAGAAGTCCAGGAGTCGAGAAGTCAAGAAGTCGGCTGCATGCGAACGCTCAACGCTACAAGCAGCGGACACTGGCCTTCTCGACTTCTCTGCTCCAGCTTCTTCTTGGACAACTTGCGTTCTGTGGTGTAAAGCTATCGAGGAGATTCCTTATAAGGAGAGGGTGCGACGATGGCGAAGGGACAGAAGAATTTGAGCCGGCGGGGGTTCTTGAAGCGGAGCGCGGCGGTGGCGGGAGCCATCATCGGTGCGCCGTACTTTGTTCCATCTTCGGCGCTGGGCGATGACACACGGCCGGCTCCAAGCGACCGCATCATCATGGGCGCCATCGGCGTGGGCAACCAGGGAAGCGGCGATACGCGAACGTTCGCCGGCTTTCCGCAGGTGCAGATGGTGGCTATCTGCGACGTGAAGAAACCTGCCGCGGAAGGTCTGAAGAATCACTGCGACAAGCTGTACAACAACAAGGACTGCAAAATTTACAGCGACTTCCGTGAAATGCTGGCTCGGACCGATATTGAAGCGATCAACATGGCGGTGCCGGATCACTGGCACGGGTTGATGTCCATTACAGCGATGAAGATGGGGAAGGACGTCTTCTGCGAGAAGCCGCTCTCGTTGACCATTCGAGATGGACGCGAGATGGTGACGGCGGCCCGCAGGTATGGGCGCGTGGTGTCGTCGGGCAGCCAGCGCGTGTGGGGCGATTATGGCCGGTTGGCTCAGATCGTGCGCAGCGGCGCGATCGGGGACATCAAAGAGGCGTACGTCAGCACGGGAGCGCCCTCGGGGCCATGCTTCCTGCCAACAGAACCGATTCCGGAAGGATTTGATTACGAGATGTGGCTGGGACCGGCGCCCGTGGGTCCGTACAATTCGGGCCGCGTTTCCGGATCGTACGGTGGGGTGGGCTGGCGAATTTTCGAAGATTACTCGGGCGGGCAGACAACAGACTGGGGCGCTCACAAGTGGGGCGGGGTGCTTTTCGCTCTGCAGCTCGACAAGACGGGCCCAAAGGAAATTTTGCCGCCAGGCGCAGCGTCCAAAGGCGTGACGATGCTGTTCGAGAACGGAATGAAGCTTGTGCACAGCGGCGGCCGGGACATGGCGTACGTCGGCACCAGCGGCGAGGTCTCCGGCGGCAACGAAGCGAAGTTCAAGGATGTGAAGTACTACATCCCGAACTATCACGGCAACCAGGGCTTCTACGGCGATTTCGTGCATTGCGTGCGCAGCCGCGAGCGCTGCTTCCAGGACTTCGAAGTCGCTCACCGCACGGCGTCGGTCTGTCACCTGATCAACATCTGCTACAAGCTGAACCGGCCGCTGAAGTTTGATCCAGTGAAGGAAGAGTTTATCGGCGATCCGGAAGCCAGCCGCATGCTGGAACGGCCGAAGCGCGCGCCGTGGCGGATTCAGGGGGCGTAACGTCTGGCTGTTGGCTCGTGGCTCTTAGCTCTTGGCTCTTGGCCGGCGCAATTTGGACGCGCTGCCAAGAGCCAAGTGCTTTTATGGCAGTCTGCTTTCCACCAGGTGTTGCAGATAGAGTTTGTTTGTGCTGAGAACCGCGAGTGCGAACTGGCGCGACGTTTCGGACATCATTCCTTCCGGAACTTGTTCGATGACGGTGCGCACGCTTTCCTCGGAGAGCGAGAAGAGGCGTTCGGCCCACGCGTGTGTGGCGGCGGGGAACATGTCCAGGGTTTCCCGGACGACCTCATGCGTGGTCATGGGGTGGCGGGATTTGCTGGCAGTGCAGATGCCGGAAGGACAACGCAGGACGTAATCGGGGACTTCTCCATTCTGCAATAATGAGGCGCGCTGCGGGTCGTCGAGCTCTCTTCCCAACGATGAAGCGTGGTCGAAGGTCGGGGCCAGGTGATACCGCCGCGCAGAAACGCCGGCACGCGTGGCGATGACGCCCCAGTTTTCGTGGTGGCGGTCCTCATTGTTGACCCAGGCGTCGAAAAGCAGGTAGCCGGCGAAGGCGTCGAGGCTGCAGGTGACCTCCGCGGGCGGATTCCAACGCGGCGGAAGTTCCACGAACGAGAGCAGTGTCTTGGCGCTGGAGAGAGTGTGATAACGCAGACCCGAGCGTTGTTCCGGCGGCAGCAAGCGTGCGATCACGCGGCGGAAACGCTTCTGTTGAAGGAAATATTCGCCCGGCATGAGAAAGCTGTGGCTGATGACGCCGGGTGTATCGCCCCAGCAGGCAAGGTCCACGCGGGCGGCGGGCAATCCCATCAGCGCGGCCAGTTCGCTGGCGAGCTTTTCACTCCAGTATTCGCCAGTGCCTTCGCGAGCAGCCTTGAACAGCATGCGGCCGCCGGGGAGCCAGAACTTTAAGGTCGTGCCGGTGTGTTCACGGTCCAGCGCGCCGTCTTGCACCGGGATGACCGCGAACTTAGCGGACGGAGTCTGGACCGTGGCGGCATCCATGGTGCACCGCCTCCTCTTCGATCTGATGCTCTTGCAGCGAGGCGATTGCGTCGGCAATCGGGATTTCGGTGCGTCTGCGCTGAAGGAAGACGCTCACATACGTGTAGCCGGCGACCTCCAGCATTTCCAAAGCCTCTTCAAAATGCGCGCCCGTCTGGCCGGACACGTGCGCGTCGCCGCCAAGGACCACCGGGATTTTGCGCAAATTCATTTCCTTCAGGATCACGGGTCCCGGATTCATTTCAGGGACATCTTTGCGCACGCCGCTGGTGTTCAGTTCCATTGCGATACCGGTGCGAGCGATCCGGTCGAGGCTTCTGCAGACATCGTCCATGATCAGCTTCAGGTTCCAGCTCGACGGAAAGCAGTTCTTGACGATATCCGGGTGCGCCAAGCAATCGTAAAGTTTGGTTTCGGCACAACAGGCAAGGTGATCGAAATGCAGGCGCTGGTAGGCAATGGCGTCGCCGGTATAGAAACGTTCCCGGTACTCCCGGCAAGGCGTATGCACTGATCCCAGGACGTAGTCGAAGGGCGCGGCGCGGTTGATGTTTTCGATGAAGGACTCGATGCCGGGAAAGTATTCTTGTTCGACGCCGAGGCGGACGTCCAGGCGGCCGTGCCATTCGCGACGCGCTTCCGCGACCATCTCCAGGTAGATCGGGAACTGCGCGACCGTCATCTGGCGGCTGGGAATCCAACCTTCGGGCGCGGGACCGTGATCGGTGACGATGATCCCTTTCAGTCCGCGACGCCATGCCATGGCGGCGTATTCCACCGGGCGGCCGACAGCGTGCCGGCAGAGCGGCGTGTGCATATGCGTTTCATATAGAAGCCGCACGGTCACCCCCTTGGTTGCAGCGCATGCGAATATGGGGCCGGAGAATGCGGTTCACAGGGGGCACGCGCCTTGCGGCACCGATCGGAGGAAAAATGCAGCGGAGAGTTAATCATGAAATACCTTTTTGCGTGGATACTCGGCGTGCCGCTGGGGATTCTCTTCATCATCTGGTTAATCACGCATCTTCTGTAGCGAGCTTCTCGGGCTACTCCGGAGCGCGCCGGGTGAGTGGGACGGCGAGCACCAACCAGACCAGCGCGGCACCCGCAGCGATGCCGGCATAGAGACCTTTGGAGAGAAGCACTGGCGCGTTCTTGAGGGCGGCGATGGCCAGCGAGATCGCACCTTTGCTGCCGCGATAGCCCAGCACGTCAATGACCTCCTTGGCGCGATAGCGGACGTCAAATGAGAACGGGATGTAGAGGATTTCTTTTGCTGAGCGGAAGATTGAATAATCGAGAACCTTGAAGAGCAGGAAGGCCAACGCGGCGCTCTCCAGAGATGGATGCAGCAGCAGGTTGGCGCACGCGGCGGTGTGGACGAGCGGGATGACGATATGAACCAGCCGCAGAGGGAGATGACGCAGGACCAAGGGCGCGACGGCAAACTGGGCCAGCGCGGAGCAGATGTTGACGTCGCGCCAGAACGCTCCCTGATAGGAGGTGCGCTCGTCGAGGCCGGCGATCTTGTCGGCCAGCAAGCTGTTGAAGTTCAGGTCGAGCGCGGTGGAGATGGCCTGCGTTGCGACAATGATCAGCAGCAGAATCAACAGCAGGCGATGCTCGCGAAAGAGGCGCAGACCGAGGTAGCCTGATGACGGTGGATGCTTCGGTGCGGCATCGGTGGTTGGACTGTCTTCAACGGCACAGCGATAGGCGAAGTCGGAGCAAAGCGCGGCGGGAATCACGGCGGCGGCGCCGAACACGAGCATGGTTTGCGTGCCGAGAATAGTCGCGTAGTGCTGGACAGCGCTTGCGCCGAGGATGGCGCCCATCGAGCCCATGCCGCAGATGGGGCCGTTGAGCGTTTTCGCGCGGTCGTGGCCCAAAGTGCTGTCGAGGAAAGACCAGTACTGTTCGACGAGAAGGACGATGTAGGCTTCGCGGACGACGTAGAGGATTCCCGCCGCGGGCCGCCAACCTGCACGAATGCCCGTGTAGCAGCACAGGATCGCGGCGCCGGAGATCAGTGAGGACGTTAGAAGCGTTCGGCGCGGGCCGAGCCATGAGAGCAGCCGGCCGTAACCGTAGAGCATCAGCAGGACGCCGGCGGGCATGATGGCCATCACGATTGGGAGCGCGTCCTTGCCGTAAGCTTCCATGAAAAGCGTGCTGGCGGCGCTGCGGACGAGTTCGTAGCCGCAGAGCAGGAAGGCGGCGGCGAAGGCGATGGCCGCGGCGGCGAGGGTGGGGCGGGTTTGCTGCATTTAGGGGAAAATAACCGAGGGGGAGCGCTTTGTCAGGTATGTGTGGCTTACAGAAGGACGGGGTGACGGGGTGACGGGGGGACGGGGAGAGGCTCGCTCAAAGCGCACGGAACGACACGCAATCCGGGAGGATTGCGCTACGGGGTTTGGCTTTTGAGTTTCGCTAACGCTGCGGATACCGTAAGTGAAGAAATCTGGAGCCCTGCGCTCATGTCGTCCGAACTTGATGAAGCACACACGCCGGCAGAGACGCCGGCGCCACCACTGCGCACGGAAACGACTGATGGGCCTGGTTTTTTTGCCAGGATGCTGCTGCTGCACCTTCCGGTTTGGGTGCTGTTTTTGTTTTCGGGCGCGTGCGGGCTGATCTATGAAGTGCTGTGGTGCCGACAGCTCGGGTTGATTTTCGGAAACACGGCGCACAGCTTATCGGCGGTGCTGACGGCGTTCATGGCGGGGCTGGCGCTGGGGAGCTACGCGGCGGGGCGGCTTTGCCACCGGTTAAAGCGGCCCTTGTTGGCCTACGGGGCTTTGGAACTGCTGATCGGCATTTATTGCGCGCTGCTGCCGGCGCTGATCGGCGACCACAGCGCGTTCATTCCTCTGTACAAGTCTCTTTATGGCGAAACGGGCAGCGCCAGCCTGGGGGTGGTGCGCTTCGCGATTTCGTTCTTCTTATTGCTGATTCCAACGACCTTCATGGGTGCGACGCTCCCAGTGCTTTCGCAACTGATGGTGAGTTCGCGCGAGAGACTGGGGCGCACGGTCGGGGCGCTGTACGCGGTGAACAGTTTTGGCGCTGTGGCGGGGGCGCTGGCGGCGGGGTTCGTGCTGCTGCCGGAATTGGGCAAGGCGACGACGAACTGGGTGGCGGTGGGATGCAACGTGGCGTTGGGGCTGATTGCGGTTGGGCTGAGTGTTTTTGGGCCACGGGCACGCAAACCTAACCCCCCTGCCCCCTTCCCCAAGAGGGAAGGGGGAGACGGAGTTGCGGCGCTGCCGCAAACCCCTCCCCCGGCCCCTCCCCTAGACGGGGAGGGGAGGACGGCAGGCGGGACGCCTGCGGTACAGGAGAGCGTGCCGGTTTCGGCGGCGGCGGTGAAGGCGGCGGTCATTACGTTTGGCGTGACTGGCTTTGCGGCGATGGCGACGCAGATCGGGTGGACGCGGGCCATCAGTTTGGGCACGGGGAGTTCCACGTACGCGTTCAGCCTGATTGTGGCGATTTTCATTCTGGGCTTAAGTTTGGGCGGGGCGTGGGGCTCTCGGTTGGCGGCGAAAGTGCGCGATCCGGTGAGCACGCTGGCGATGGTGCTGCTGCTGATCGGGTTGTTCAACATTCTGGTCGCGATTGCCCTGGGATATGGGCCGGTGCTGTTCTTCTATCTGATTGCGTGGGGCAGCCAGATTGGATGGAACACGCTGCTGGCACTGGAGGCGCTGGGGATTGCGCTGCTGATCATCTGGCCGACATTCCTGATGGGCGCGACGATACCGCTGACGCTGCAGGTGGCATCGCGTTCCTCAGTCAACGCGGGTCGAACGGTGGGCTCGGTCTATTCGGTCAATACCATTGGCGCGATACTCGGGAGCTTCTTCGGCGGACTAATTATTTTGCCGGCGCTACAGATCCAGTGCACGCTGGAAGTGATGGCGTGGCTGTACGCGGCGCCTGGAGTGCTGCTGTTTTTGCTGGCGCGGCCCCAGCAGCGGAAGGCTCAAGTGTGTATGGCGTTTTTGGCCTTGGCGCTGTTCGTTGTGACGGGGCTATCGCTGTTGTGGGAACCGATGCGCTGGGATCCGCTGCGGATGAGCGCGGGGAACTATCTGCTTCGCGATCCGCAGCACGTGCAGGCGGCGCGCGCGCTGACGTGGAGCGATATTCTTCAAGGCAAAGTGATGGACGTGCGGTTGGGGGATGAGAACCGGCTGCTGTATTACAATGAGGGCGCCGAGTGCACGGTTTCGGTCACGATGTCGGAGATGCAAGGCGAAAAGGTCACGTCGCTGCGCGTGGGCGGCAAGCCGGATGCTTCAGCGCCGGGAGACATGGCGACGCAGGTGAGTTTGACGCTGGTGCCGGAGATTTTGCACCGGCGCGGGCCCGAGGACGTGCTGGTGATCGGGCTGGGGTCGGGCGTGAGCGCCGGCACGGCGCTGGCGATGCCGAGCGTCAAGCGCGTGGACGTTGTGGAGATGTCGCCGCAGGTGGTCGAGGCGTCGTGGTACTTCCGCGAACATAACAAGCTGACGTACAGCGTTCCGAGCTCCGGTGCGCCGGACGCGGCACGGCTGAACGGCGCGCCTTTTCATACCTGGATCGATACGCCGAAAGTGAACGTCGTGATCAATGACGGGCGCAATCACCTGCTGCTGAGCAGCCGCAAGTACGACATCATCGCCAGCGAGCCCTCGAACCCGTGGATTTCGGGAATCGGGAATCTGTTCACGGTGGAGGCGTTCAAGCTGTGCCGCCAGCGGCTGCGCGACGACGGGATCATGTGCCAGTGGATTCACGGCTACGGGCTGGAGCAGTGGCACGTCTGCAGCGTGATCCGTTCGTTTGGACAGGTGTTCGAGCACGTGCAGCTCTGGGAGTGCGGGGCGCAGGATTACCTGCTGATCGGTTCGGCCGCGCCGCTGGATACGAACGTCAAGAATCTGTGTGCCCGGATGAAACTGGGCGGCACGCCGAAGTGGCTGGATGAAATCCATATTGACGGCGCGCCGGAATTGCTTTCCGGGTTGCTGGCCGATTCGAAACTGCTGGAGCGCTTCACCCGGAGGGCGCCGCTGCACACAGACGACAACATGCTGCTCGAGTTCAATGCGCCGCGGGCGATGTATCGGCGCGAGAATCCGTTTTGCAGCACGTCGCTGCTGGCCTATCCGCAGTGCATCGCGGATTTGTCGCAGCTCAGCGAGCAGGACGGCGCGGATTTCTTGCGCGAACTGGACATCCGCTTTGGCGCGCGGGAGCATTTCCGGCTGGCGCTGGAGCACTTCCCGCCGTCGGGCCGCGAGCCGTGCTACACGGTGGCCGCGCGGCTGGCGCCGACGCAGTTCTGGGCCGCTATAATCGAGTTGAAGCTGTACCTTTTGCAGCGGTCTCGCTACCAGGAGCAGCAGCAGCGCGCGAGCAAGGCGGTGCAAGAGGAACAGCTTGATCCGGAGAGCGCGACGCTGAAGGAAGCGCAGCGGCTGCTGAAAGAGAAGAAGGCCGGCGAGGCGCTGGCGGAAGCGAAGAAGATCAGCAGCCAAGGCAACGTTGGTCCGGCACTGCTGGTTCAGGCTCAGGCAACCGCGCTGAAGAAGGACTACGATTCAGCCTTGTCGCTGGTGCGGGAGGCATCCACGAAAGGGGTCGCGCCGCTGGAGTGCTGCCGCATTTCGGCGCAGATTCTGTACGATGCCGGCCGGAAAGATGACGCCTTGGCAACGGTGGATTCGCTGCTGCAGGCGGTGAAGGCGCGCAGCGATCCTCAGGCGGCGCCGTTGTGGGCCTTAGGCGCTGAACTGTACCGGCAGCGCGGGCAGCTCCGGGATGCGCACATATATATTCAGCGCGCACTGGTTCTGGCTCAACAGCACTCCGAATATAATTTGCTGCGTGCAAAAATTCTCTCGCAATTGGGGCGATCGTTGGAGGCGATTCGCGTGCTACGGGAAAGGGCGGTGCGGGATCCGTTGAACGCGGAGGCTCAGATCGACCTGATCCGTGAAGTTCTGAGCCATGTTCAGCGAGTGCAAGACGAGGATCGTCTGGTGGTCGCACAATTGCTTAACTTAGCGCGGTGGATGAGCCGCGCATTGTGTGTGATGCAACCTGAGTCGGCGGCTGCGTGGGAGACACTCTGTAGGAGCCTGCTCGCTGTCGAAAAGAGCGACATGCCCACTGCCAAATTTTGTCGTCCGCAGCTTGAGAAAGCGTACGCAAAATTACTTTCTCTTCATGACGGAGATGCAACGAAGATTCCGCAGGACTTGGTTCGCGAAATACAACTGGGACGAGCAGTGCAGCATTGAGGAAGTCTGATGTCGGATTTTAAGTACTCGGTGTTCATGTTCGAATCGGCGCTGCTGCCGGACGAACTGAAACTGATGAAAGGCGCGGCCGAGGCCCTTGCCGCGTTGCCGGAAAGCGCGGAGACGCTGGTGCAATTGGCGGACAATGGCGACCAGGCTGTCGCCATGATCGCCGACTTCAAGGTGCGCCACTGCGGCAGCGCGTACAGTCTGGGCATCATCAACGTCAATCGCTGTGAACTGCGCGATATCGAGTTTCTGCTCAAACCCGAGGTGCTCGGCGACCCGCGAGTGATCTTCCTGGCATCGCTGAAGTACATGATGGGCGAGGTGTACGCATTGGCGCGCGCGAAAATTCAGCGCGAAACCGAGGCGCGCGAGATGGCCACCAGTTGCATGGATTGCTACGGCGCCGCCAACCGCGATCAAGCTCAGCAGCGCGTCGCCTTGCTGGCCGCGGCCTATCTGCGCGAAGGCGAGGAATGGGTGCGCGCGCGGCGCGAAGGCAAGACGCTGGGCGTTCCGTCACATGCCGGGGATTTGCTGCGCAAGTCGCAGACGACCTTCTTTGGCGGCGCGATGAAGTCGGGGCAGTGGCGTTCAGTCACGGCCGGTCCGCCGAGCGCGCTGACGACTTCAGGGCGTTTTCCGAAACTCAATCGGAACGGCGACGCGAACAAGGAATAGGTTCTTAGTTCTGAGTTCTTAGTTTTGAGTTTGGGCAGCCGTTCAGTCCGGTGCAAGAAAACAGCTTTCAACACAGTCGTTATGGCGCTGCGCGCCACCCAGAAATGATGTAGATGGTGCCACTGGCTCAGCCGGCCGTCCGTTTGGCCGGCTTAGCCAGTGCGTCGGCGCGATCGCACTGGCAAGCGCCCGCAAACGGACGCGGGCGCGTGCCAGTGGCACCAATTTTCGGAGCAGAGGCGCGGAGAACACAGAGGTCACAGAGTGTTTTTTGGCTCTGTTCTTTCTCTGCGCTCCTCCATGTTGTCTGTGACTTTGGGTTGAAAGCCGTTGAGGTCTACCCTATCCGCGGAGTTTTCGCGGCAGGTATCCACCGACAAAATAAACAAGGGCGCCGAGCAGGGGGACCAGCACGAGCACGCGCCAGAGGCGCTGCTTGGGGCGGGTGCGCCAGGCTTCCCAGCCCATCCAGACCCAGAAGGCCAGCAGCGCGCACAGGGAGATCAGGGCCAGCAGGCCTTCGACCACCATGCCCATGCCCTGGCGCAACCCGAGGTTTTCGAAGAACGCGGAATGCAGCAGCGCGAAGCTGCCGTCGTCCATTTTCTTGATGGTGAAGATCTCGCTGGTGCTGTTGCGGATCGACGGTTGATACTCCGGCGGTTTGTCACGTGCGACCAGTTCAAACTGAAGCCGCACGTCCACGCTGTGGACGCCGGGTCGCAGAGTGTCTTCGGGCAGAATCTGTACGACTTCGAATTTGCGGTAGACCGTCTGGTGGAATTCGCTGCGCAGGTTTGCGGCGATGCGGTCGTAGCCGCTGACGCCGGGCGCAAACAGGCGCATGCAGGCTTGTGGATCGCCGGCCAGAAAGGCTTCGCTCAACCGCTGGAAAAGATCCTGGACCGCGAGCATCTCCTGGGCGCTGAGGGTCGGTTCAGCCGTGGCTTTGAGGGGCGGCTTGGCCGGCGAAGTGGCGGCGTAAGACGACACGAGCACGAAGAGAAAAGTACAAAGAACGCTGGAGAAGCGGCTGAGCATATCAGCGCTTACCTTTGAAGAAGGTGTCGCGCATTTCGCCGAGCGAGTAACCGTTGGCGCAGCAGTCTTGGATGAGCTTGACGCGCCGGATGGCGCCGCGGTCGAAGAGGCGTTGACCGCCCTTGGTGGTTTCGATGGGCGTGAGCAGACCCAGCAGGACGTACTGATGCAGCGACTGGCGCGTGAGGCCGGTCAGGCGGGCGAGTTCGCCCACTTTCAGCAGCTTTCGATTTCCTTCGCCCATAACTTCCTACCACAGAGGACACGGAGGACACAGAGGAACGGAAGTCTTTGGTCCTGGTTGTCGCAAGCGCGTGCCGTTAACCATAAACCTCAAACCATGAACTTCAAACCGTCCGTTACGCTCGAAACATCTCCCCCCATTTCTTGCCGAGAAAGGCGGCGGCGGCAAGCAAGGAAACGGACAAAAATATCAGCGCGATCAATCCAAGCGCGGACGCGAGCTGGTCGCCGTTACCGGGATTTCCGAAAAGCTGGTAAATGGACTTGGTCAGTGGGAAGTCTTGCGGGCGCTGCGCGAGAATAATCGAGTCGGAGACTTCGAGCATCGCGAACGAGAAGGCGAGGATGCCGCCGGCGACGACGTTGGCCCAGATCAGGGGCAGTGTTATGCGGCGAATCACGGCTGAGGGAGTCGCGCCGAGGCCGGAGGCGGCTTCTTCCAGACTGCGCGGAGTTTGTTCGAGGCCGGCGACGCAAGCTCGCGTGACGTACGGCAAGCGCCGCACGGCGTAGCTGAGAATCAGGAAAACGCCGACGCCAACGATTGCGCCGGACTTGCTGTAGAAGCCGGCGTAAGCGCCCACGTAGCCGAAGGCCAGCACCAGGCCGGGGATGGCCAACGGCGCAAGAGACAGGCTGTCGATGGCGCGGCCCCACCACCGGCCACCGCGGACGATGGTCCAGGCGCAGGCGAGTCCAAGGGCGAGATCGATGAGGGTGCTCGAAAGGGAGTAGAGGAGGCTGTTGCGCATGCCCATGAGTGCCAGCGGGCTGCTTAAGGCTTCGGAGAGATTCGCGGTCGTGAAGACCGGCGGCAGGGGCGTGAGGAACCAGCGCTGCCCGAGGGCATTGAGCGTGACGGCCAGATGCGGCAGGATGGCGATGGAAATCACGGCGAGATGAATGGCGATCGCCACGCCCGTCATCTTTGGCGAAAGCCTGCGCGGCGCGGCGCGCGTCTGGCCTTTCACGCCGCCGCCCGCTGCGATGCGCGCGGAACTCCAACGCATCGCGCCGAACAACGCGAGCACGATGGCGGTCACGACGGCCACCAAGGCGGGAGCGAGCGGGTTGTCGGTCTGTTCGTTGGCGAGGGCAAAAATCTGGCGCGCGATGGTGTCCTGATATCCAAAAACCAGCGGCGTGCCGAGGTCGGTGAAAGCGCCGATGAAGACGAGGCTGCCGCCGGCGACGAGGCCGGGCCAGGACAGGGGCAGGACGACGCGGCGGAAGGTTTGCCAGGGCGTGAGGCCGAGACTTTTGGAGGCTTCGAGCAAGGCGGGGTCGATGTTCGAGATCGCGGCGGCGAGGTTCAGATACAGCAGCGGATAGAAATGCAGGACCATGACCAGCACGCAGCCCCAAAGTTGGTAACCGCCGAGAAAATCGATGGGTTCGTTGGTGATGTGCAAGTAATCGGTCAACAGCAGGTTGATGGTGCCGAATTTCGCAAGCATGCGCCGCAACCCGATAGCTCCAACGAAGGGCGGCATTACTAACGGCAGAAGGAGCAGACCGCCGAGGATGCCTTGCATCCAGAAGGAGGTGCGCGCTTGCAGCCAGGCGAGCGGATACGAAATGGTGGCGCAGAAGAAGGTCACGGCGGCGGCGAGCAGAAGGCTGTTGATGATCCAGCGCCATTGCGCGGCGTTGGTGTCGAAGATGCGGGCGATGTGCTGGAGGGTCCAGGTGTGGCCGATGACGAGTGGGAAGTTTTCGGGTGGAGGAGGCGTTACGCTCGCGGAAGCTTGGGCGGGCACGGAGGCCCGCCCCACCGCGGTGGGGTTCAGGGACTTCAGGCGCTTTTCGGAGACGCCGGTTTTTTCTGAAAGGGACTGCCAGGTGTCGCCTTTGTGGACGAGTTCGACGATGGGTTCGCGGACGGCTTCGACGAGCGCGTAAGAGAGCGGATAGATCAGCGCCCAGAAGAAGAAGACGACAACGATCAACGTGACGATCGATGCGAGGATGTTTTCGCGGATGGCGCGCATGGCAGGTTGATTCTCGCGAGGGACGGGGCGGGCGCAAGTCGAGGGACGCGGAAGGGCTCACCGCAGAGGACGCGGAGGACGCAGAGGGACGGATAGACGGGAGCGACGGCGGGACTAAAACCTAACCCCCCGGCCCCCTTCCCTCGGAGGGAAGGGGGAGAACGGCGATGGATGGGCAGGCTGGACAGCCTGCCCCACTACCGTTGGAGGCCGGCGTCGCGGAGGACGACGTGGTTTTTGGGCGGGGTCCACTTGCGCAGGGCGGAGATGAGGCGTTCGGGCGTGCGGGCTTGCAGGACGAGGTTGCGGTTCGCCTGGCTGACGAAGGCTTCGCTGGCGGCGTGGTCGAAGAGAGTCAGCAGGGGATCGAAGTAGCGGGCGACATTGAGCAGGGCGCAGGGTTTCTTGTGCATGCCGAGCTGGGACCAGGTGAGGACTTCGCAGAATTCTTCGAGCGTGCCGAAACCGCCGGGAAGCGCGATGAAGGCGTCGGACAGTTGAGCCATGAGGGCTTTGCGTTCGTGCATCGTGTTGACGACGTGCTGCCGGGTCAGGGCGGTGTGGGCGAGTTCCTTCGTGGCGAGAGCTTTGGGAATGACGCCGACAACTTTGCCGCCGGAGGAGAGGACGGAATCGGCGATGACCCCCATGAGGCCGACTCGGCCGCCACCATAGATGAGGGTGATTTTGTTCTTCGCGAGGACTGCGCCGAGGTTCTTGGCTGCGCGCGCGTATTGCGGGCGCTTGCCGAAGGATGAGCCACAGAAGACGCAGATGGTTTTGAGGCGGGTCATGGGATCGAGGGTCCAGGGTTCAGGGTTCGGGGTTCAGGGTTTGGCGTTCAGGGGTTGGGCAGGCGCAGATTGACGAACATGGACGGACACGGACAAACACGGGCGAACACGCACCGGCGCAGACGAGTGGGGAGAGGCGCGGGCGTCGAAATTTCGAATGTCTAACCATGATCGGCAACTCGAGACCCTAGACCCTGAACCCCGAACCCTGACCCCCGAACCCTGAACCCTGCTGTTACGGTTCGCGCCAATTGACGATCATCCAGTTGCGCTGACGGGCAATGTTTTCCAGGCGACGGCCGGGACTCACCGCGACGGGGTGGCCGACGCATTCGAGCATGTCCAGATCGCCGAAGGCGTCACCGAAGGCAAACGATTCGGCCAGATCGATACCGCGATCCTGGGCGTGGGCGCGGAGGGCGTCGGCCTTGTGCTTGCCGGTGAGGGGCTCGCGGTCGAGCGCGCCGGTGAAGACGCCGCCAGCTTCGAGCAGCGCGGGAGCGATGAGTTCGGCGCCAAGTTCTTCAGCCAGCGGGCGCATGATGAAGTCGAGGCCGCCGGTGACAAGGACGATTGCGAAGCCTTCACGCTTGAGATCCTCGATGCGCTGCACGGCAATCTGGCGAAGGCGCGGGCGAAGGCACTGAGTGTAGCATTGCGCCGCCAGTTGCTTCACTTGCTTCGTGTTCATGCCGGCGTAGTTGCAGTAGATCTCACGATTGGAGGCACCGCGGCTGAGTTTGTCCAGCAGCAGCCAGTAGGGGCCGCGAAAGAGAAGGCTGGCCATCCAGGCGGCGTAGCTCGGGAAGGGGGAGAGCTGGCGCTTGAACCAGTTGAGCGGCATGACGATATCGGTGGCGGTCAGAGTGCCATCAACATCGCAGTAGGCGGCTCGGGGGGACAAGGGAAAAGGCGCTCCTTTACATTGACCGTTACCGTTGCGGCTTCGCCGCAACCCTCTCCCCCGGCCCCTCCCCTCTAAGGGGAGGGGAGAACGGCAACGGGCGGGACCCCCGTGGTGCGACGGTCATGGTTTCCCCCTCACCCCTAACCCCTCTCCCTCGCGGGGGAGAGGGGAACCGGAGCAACGGGCTTCGGCGCCCGCACGACGCGCGGATTGCCTTCAGCGCGCGGGAAACTTGTAGAAAAGCCGGGCCTGAGGCTTACTCTTAGCGGATTACTTGATCCTGAAAAGTGGAAGTGCATAGAGGCGCAGAAAATCTATGGTGAAGACGAAAGAGCGGCCGGTCAGTCCGGAGAACCTGAAGCACGCGAAGGAGATCGATCGCATTCTGGCGGCGGCGTATCCGGAGGCGAAGTGTTCGCTGGACTACCAGAATCCGCTGCAGCTTTTGGTGGCGACGATTCTGTCGGCTCAATGTACGGACGTGCGAGTGAACAAGGTCACGCCGGAGCTTTTCAAAAAGTATCCGGACGCGCGAGCTCTGGCGGGAGCGAAGACGGGCGAACTGGAGAAGATGATCCAGAGCACGGGGTTTTATCACAACAAGGCGAAGGCGATTCAGGCGGCGAGCAAGGACATCGTCGAGAAGCACGGTGGAAAAGTGCCGGGGTCGATGGAAGAGTTGACGAGTCTGCGCGGCGTCGGGCGCAAGACGGCGAACGTGGTTTTGGGCAATGCGTTCGGCGTGCCGGGCGTTGTGGTGGACACTCACGTCAGCCGCGTGAGCCAGCGGTTGGGGCTGACGAAGCAAACGGATCCAGTCAAAATTGAGGCGGAGTTGATGCGGCTGTTTCCGCGGGAGCGTTGGACGCAAATCGGCCATGAGATGATCATTCACGGGCGGACCCGGTGCAAAGCGCCGAAGCCGATTTGCGCGGGGTGTCCGTTGTTGACGGTTTGTCCTTATCCGAAGAAGACGACGGGCTAGGGTTCAGGGGTCGGGGGTCAGGGTTCAGGGTAACGGCGGAATGAATCCGAAAAAAGACCGAAAAAGGGCGCAAGAAAAACGGATGGGATTCGTCAATAAGGAAGGGAGCGGCACGGGCGAGAGGGTTTGGATTGCACATGTGCAGGTGGCGGAGAATGCACTTGTGCACTCTTGGACAAAAGCCGCGGCTCTCTGAAAAGTGCGATCTGATGCACTTGTGCGTTTCTGGACAAGAACGCGAGCGTGGTACGGGACAATTTGGCAAAATGTCCTACACATGTGCACTCTTGGACGAATGTCATGACTGAAAACATTAACGTCTAACGGACGTGCACCTATAGAAGGTGCAATTTTTTACAGACGAGACCGCAGATTTGGCTGAGCGAGCGGTATCAAAGAAGGGGGCGTCTGCGTCTGCATCGGCGCAAACCGAGCGCAGCGGTGGGGGCATGTTGCCTAGCGCTGGCGGGCAGGGACGCCCGCCCTACTCGGCGACCAAGTTGCGCGAAGGGCCGCTGCTTCAGCGCACGGACGTCGAACTGATTCAGCAGACGTTGGACGGCGACGCGGAGGCCTACGACGAACTCGTAAACCGCTATCAACTCGAAGTGCGAACCTTGGCGCGCAATATCGTGCGCGACTATCAGCATGCCGAAGACTTGGCGCAGGACGCGTTTATCAAAGGCTTTCATTCACTGGCAGACCTGCAGGAGCGGGAGCGCTTCGGCCGCTGGATTTGCACGATCTTGCGGCACACGGCTTTGGATTTTCTGCGCGGGGGAAAGCGCAACGTCAGTCTGGAAGTCCTTCAGGACGAGGGGTTTGAACCGCCCGAAGAAGGCCAGAAGCTCAGCGCGGAGATGATCGAGTCTCATGAGGAGGAGGCTCTGGCGCTGGTTGCGTTGGCGAATCTGCGCGAAGATTATCGTGAGATCATCCTGCTTAAGCACGTCGAGAACTTGTCGTACAAGGAGATCGCCAAGCGGCTGAACATGTCCGTGTCGGCCGTCGGCGAAAAGCTTTCCCGCGTGCGCTCGTTGCTGAAGCGGAAGTTGGAGAAGAAGCCGATTGACGGCAGTAAGCAGTAGGCAGCGGCAGTAGGCAGGAACGGCAGGACGCGGGGACGGGGAGACGCGGAGAAACGGCGTGGAAGCAAGGAAGAGAAGATGACTGCGATTTCAGACGACGACCGGGAGCTCTGGTTGTCGCGATACATCGATGACGAACTGGACGGTCCTGAGAAGGAAGCCGTGACGGCCAAACTCCGTGATGACGAGCGCTGGCGGGCCGACCTGGAGAGCATGCAGCACACCGACACGACGGCGCGAGCGGTGGCGATCAAGTATCACGAAGGCGATGCGTTCTCAAAACACGTCGCTCGGAAGATCGGCGACGAGCGCAAGGCCGCAGGCTCAGAGCCCGACGCCCGTCATCTCAAGCCGTCCGCCAAGCGCCGCCTGTTGAGTCACCGGACCAGCCGCTTCCCGATGGTGCGAACATTCTTGCGGCTGGCTGCGGTCGTCGTCGTTGGCGTCGGTGCGTGGGCCGGATGGAAGGCGTACCGTTCGATCATGCGGCCGGCGCCCATCGAGAATATCGTCATCGACGGCGGCAGACACGGTCCAGCCATCGTAATGACGGAAGAACCGCAGGCGCTTCAATGGGCGGATGGCACGCGCATTCTCGCGCGCAAGGGCACGGTCATCGAGAACATCGACGATCGGACGATCCGGCTGGGTGGCGAGGCGATGTTCCGGGTGGCCAGCCATTCGCGGCCGTTCACAGTCATCATCAGCGAACATCAGACGGCGGAGGCGCTCGGGACACGATTTGATGTTCGCACCGGCGGCGAAGGACCACGTGTGCGCGTGGCCGAAGGGCGCGTGCGCGTGAAGCTGGCTCAAGGGGCGAGCGTGCGTAGTGTTGAGGCCGTTGGCGGCACGGAAGTGCAGGCCGATCTGA
Organism: Planctomycetota bacterium; assembly: GCA_036504595.1. GTDB lineage: Bacteria > Planctomycetota > SZUA-567 > H5-PLA8 > H5-PLA8 > DASXUX01. Next base: position 56,955 of record DASXUX010000081.1, read on the forward strand.
CGCTGCACGGATTTGATTCCCGGCAACTTAACGCCGCGTGGAAAGAAGGCGGCGAAGTGGTGCCGCCGTGGCCGCAAAGTGGCGGTTGGGGCTGCCGGACCGGCGGGTCGCCGGTGCCGGGGCCGTCGAGCCTGGTTGCTGAGCGCGAGCAGTTCCATGCGTTCCCGGATGCCGGCGATGTTCCGATCGGCGGAGCAGTGATCGGGATGGAGCAGAAGGCGTTTGTGCTTGCGAGAAACGGAACGAACGTGCGGCTGCTGGAACTGCAGCTCTGGCAGGGCGGCGGAAGCTGGAAGGTCTGCAACAGCCGGCCGGGCTCAGCGGAGGCCACGCCGGTGATCACGCCGCGCGGGCTCGTGGTCACGGCTCTGATGGATGGGGTAGCGCCGGCCTCCGTGCCGGCCGGCAGGGATGCCGGCCCCACCACGGTTTCGGCATACGATCCGGCGACGGGCTCCGTCGTGTGGGCGAATTCTCAGAAGCAGCCGGTGCGCGGGTTGTGCGCGGCGCTGGACGACACGGTGGTGCTCAGCACGAGCGGCGGAATTGTCGTGCTGGACGGAAAGAACGGCGAGGCGCTCTGGTCCATTAGCGAGACGGGCGACGTGCGCTTGAGCGCGACGGCTTTGCCCAGCGGCGAAATCTGCGTGGTGAATGAACGCGGGACTGTCTACGTATTGAAGAGCGGAAAGATTATCAGCATGTACACGTGGGCTCGCAAAGCGACGCAGCCGCCGATCGTCGCCGGAAATATGAGTGGCCAGATCTGGTTGACGGACGCGACGGGCTATGTGGGGCAGATGTCGCTGGAGAAAGGAAACGTCACCGAGAAACGTTTTGCTGCGGCGGTGCGCGGGCCGATTACCGGCGGGCTGCTGGGGCAGGGTTCCCAGCTTGCGCATGTTTCTCAGCCGCGCGTCATACAGGCGCCGACCGAAGATCCAGTGTTGGCGTTGGCCGAAGATGGGCGTGGCGAAACGTTTGCGGGATATCGGCGCGGCGTACTGCATCTGCGCGCGCGTTCGGAATCCTTGAATCAGATGAAGGAGCTGGATTATGCGAGTCTGGCCGCAGCGGGTGGCGATTTGATTCCGGGCGGACTGGCGATCGCGGCCGGCCGATTACTGGTGACGATGGCGAAGGGGGTGCAGGTCTTCGAGTAGCTGTGTGGCACGGGCAGGCCGCCGGAGCGGCTTCTTGCTCCGACGGATTGCCCGTGCGGACGCAGCCCGGATCCACGGGCAATCCGCGCCGCGAAAAGCAGCGACGCGGCCTGCCCGTGCCACACGGCGTCGTCACTTATGCAGCCATTCGAGCAGCGCAAGGAGCAGCGGCAGTAGAAAGGCCACGACGACCAGCAGGCCGGCGATGACGTAGATGCGGTTGATCGGGCGGCCATCTTTCATCGGGCGCTGATAAGGGCCTTCGCCGTCGGTGTAGTTGCCGCATTTGGGGCAGCGCGGGGAATCGGCGTAAATCATTTTGCCGCAATAGGTGCATTGGACTTGGTCACTGTCGTCGCTCATAGGGCTTCCGACCCGGCTGTTTCGCCTTCGGCGCAATCCAGGAGGATTGCGTTACACGGCCGCCAGTTTGTGGTACTCGCCATAGACCTTGCGGCACACGTCGCACATTTCGCCCAGGGTCACGTTGGCGCGAGCGCAGTCTACCAGAGCGGCCATGATGTTCACAGCTTCGTCGCGGCAGGCGGCCTCGAGCTGGTGCAGCGTGGATTCAACGTCCGCCGATTTGCGCCGCGCGCGCGTTTCGGCGAGGCGCTGTTTTTGGTGTTCCTCGAGTTGCGGATCGACGTACAGCGTGGGCGGTTCCAGCCAGCCACCGTCAGCGTTGAACACGTTGACGCCGACGATCTGGCGCTGATTCTTGAGGAGTTCCTGTTGATAGGTGAAGCTGGCTCGCGCGATCTCACGGCGGAAAAATCCGGAGTCGATCGCGGCGAACATTCCGCCGAGGTCCTCGATCCGTTTGAAGTACGCGTAGCATTCGGTTTCCAAACGATTGGTGAGCGCCTCCACGTAGTAGCTGCCGCCCAGGGGATCGGCGACATTGGCCACGCCGGATTCCTGCGCGATGATCTGCTGCGTGCGCAGGGCGATCTGCACGGATTTTTCAGTCGGAAGCGCCAGCGCTTCGTCGAAGCTGTTGGTGTGCAGGCTTTGCGTGCCACCGAGCACGGCGGCGAGCGCCTCCAACGCGGTGCGGACGATGTTGTTCTCCGGTTGCTGAGCGGTCAACGAAACGCCGGCGGTCTGCGCGTGCGTGCGCAGCAGGAGCGAGCGCGGGTCTTTCGCGCCGCGCTTCTTCATTTCCCGAGCCCAGATGCGGCGCGCGGCGCGGAACTTGGCGATTTCTTCAAAGAATTCAACGTGCGCGTCGAAAAAGAACGACAGGCGCGGCGCGAAGGCATCGATGTCCAGTCCGGCCCTTACGCCTTCATCGACGTAGAACAATCCATCGGCCAGGGTGAATGCGAGTTCCTGTCCGGCGGTGCTGCCGGCTTCGCGAATGTGATAGCCGCTGATGGAGACCGTGTTCCACTGCGGAACGTGGACCAAGGCGTACTTGAAGATGTCGGTGATGATGCGCAGCGACGGCTGCGGCGAAACGAGCCACGAATTTTGCGCGTGGTACTCTTTGAGGATGTCGTTCTGCACCGTCCCGCGCAGCTTCGAACCCGGCACGCCCTGGCGCTCGGCGGCGGCGATGTAGAACGCCAGCAGCATCGCCGCGGGCCCATTGATCGTCATCGACGTGGACACATGGTCCATCGGGATGCCGTCGAACAGGAGGCTCATGTCGTCGGTGCTGGAGATCGCGACGCCCGCGCGGCCGACTTCTCCGCGGCTGCGGCGGTGGTCGGAGTCGTAACCCATCAGCGTCGGGTAATCGAATGCGACGCTCAACCCGGTCTGCCCGTGCTTCAGCAGGTACTTGAAGCGGCCATTGGTTTCCTCTGCGGTTCCGAAGCCGGCGAACTGGCGCATGGTCCACAGCCGGCCGCGATACATGCTGGCGTGAATACCGCGCGTGTAAGGGAACTCGCCGGGAAGGCCAAGGTCGCGATCGTAGTCCATCTGAGCCAGATCGTCGGGCGTATAGAGCGGCTTGTTCTCCGCGCCGGAGAGGGTGGTGAAGGAAGTGCGGCAATCAGGGAGTGTCATAATCAAGTTCTTCCGTGCTCAAGCACTGACATCATTATATCACATCCCTTGCAGCGATGGTTATCGCTGGCCGCAGGATCGCGCACGAATCCGTTTGAATTCACTCTCCAGCGCGTCGAGCTCTTTATCGGTCAGATGCTCCAAATCGACCATCGAGTTTCGCGCGCCTTTGACGGCTCGCAGCAGTTCGTCGAGTTTCAGATGCAGCGCTCGGGCATCGCGGTTCTGCGTGTTCTGAATGAGAAAGACAATCAAAAACGTGACGATGGTGGTCCCCGTGTTTATCACCAATTGCCAAGTGTCGGAGTACCGGTACGCCGGTCCGGTTACGGCCCACACGATCAGCGCGAGCACGGCAAGCAGAAACGCGTACGGCGAGCCGATCGCATTGGCCGCTCCCGTCGCCATGCCGTGGAATGCGGCACGAATCCAGTCGGCGGTCGATTGTTTGTGTTCCATAGGGGTCACTCTCCAGCTATGCGCCTCTGGAAGGCAGATATCACGCAACAGCCCTGCCAGACGCAGCAAGCCGAACGCTGTCTGAAGGCTGCTCGTTGCGGAGGCGAATGCAACGAATATACTCCCGCAAAACATCCGTCCGGAGGGAATGCGAATGAACAGCGAGCGACGCCACCAGGTTCTCGAGGCCCTGAAGGAAAAAGGCGTGGCTCAGCAGTGCAGCCGCTGCGGGTGGACGCGGCTGGCGATCATCGGCGAGAACACGATCCGCCTGGACCAGCAGCACAGCGCCGGCAAGGTGAATCCGTTCATCACGACCGTGCTGGTTTCATGTACGAACTGCGGCGCCGTGACGCAGCACCGCAAGGACGCGCTGGGACTGTCGGAGAGCGACGAGTAGTATTTGGCCCGTGGCGCGGTTGATTACCAACCGATCCTTCGCTTTAGGTCTTTTGCCTCTTCTGCTGGCATTGTCTTCAGCAACACGTGCAGAGTGTAGTTGCCCTGCATGACGCCCTTGGACATGTACATCCAGTCGCTGATATCTGCAGCTTTGAACTTGTATGACTCGCCCATTTTCACGCACTTGACGATGCCAGGCTCATTGCCGATCACGCCACTGAACTCCTCGCCCTGAACATTGATGTCATTCAACCAGAAATGCTCCGTGCCATTTGAGTCCTTGATGGGAACCTTGATCGCGAAGCCCTTATCGCCTTCTTGCGGCTGAAGCATCCGCGCTTTGAATTCCCCAAAGGACTTTTTCGCTGATTCGATAGCGGCATCCATTTCTTTCTGATCATATTCGGTTGTGAGCGTTGCTGGCTTCTTTGCGTTACCGCACGCAGTGAGCCCCAACAGCAAGATTGCAGCAATAGGCAGACGAAGTCTGTTCATGATAGGCTCTCCTTGGGCTGGGATATTCCAATAGCGGGTTGCAGCCTAACCCTTCAGCACTTGGCTCGCAATCACCATGCGTTGGATTTCGCTCGTGCCTTCGTACAGCCGGCAGATGCGAATATCTCGATAGTGGCGCTCCACGTCGTACTCCTTTATGAAGCCATAGCCGCCGTGCATCTGCAGCGCGCGATCCACCGCGCGAAAGCCAGCCTCGCTGGCGAAGAGCTTGGCCATCGCGGCTTCTTTGGTGAAGCGTTTGTCGCCCTGGTCCTTCATCTTGGCGGCGCGGAGCATGAGCAGTTCCGCGGCGTCCAGTTCCGTGGCGGAATCGGCGACCATCCACTGGATGGCCTGAAGGCGCGAAAGGGGCGCGCCGAATTGTTCGCGCGTCTTCACATGAGCGATCGCTTCCTCCAGTGCCGCGCGGCCGATGCCCAGTGCTTGGGCGGCGATGCCGATTCGTCCGCCGTCGAGCGTCTCCAGCGCGATGCTGAAACCGCGGCCAGGCTGGCCCAGCATATTTTCCTTGGGCACGCGGCAGCGGTTCAACACGAGTTCGGTGGTGCTCGACGCGTTGATGCCCAGCTTATGTTCAGTTTTGCCATGCGAGAAACCCGGGAAGGTCGGTTCGGCCAGAAACGCGCTGATGCCCTTGTGCGCCAGATCTTTGTTGTGCGTCGCGTAGATCACAATCACGTTGGCAACCGCGCCGTTGGTGACGAAGAGTTTGTTGCCGGTCAGCTCGTAGTGATCGCCGCAGTCTGTATACGTGGTGCTCAGCGATCCGGCGTCGCTGCCCGCTCCGGCTTCAGTCAGGGCGTACGCGCCCAGGGATTTTCCAGCGGCCAGCGGCTTCAGATATTTCTCTTTTTGAGCGTCGCTGCCGTGCTTGAGGATGGGATCGACGCACAGGCTGGTGTGAGCGCTCAAGATCACGCCGGTGCTTGCGCAGGCCTTGCTGATCTCCATCACGGCCAGGTTGTACGCGACGGCAGAACAGCCGGCTCCGCCCCATTCCGGCGGCACATAAATGCCCATCAGACCAAGCTCGGCCATCGCGCGCACAAGTTCGTCTGGAAAACGTCCGGTCTGGTCGAGTTCTCTGGCCAGCGGCTTGACTTTCTTCTGTGCAAAATCGCGTGCGGTTTCGAGTACGGCCTGTTCTTCTTCACTGAAATTGAAATCCATGAAAACCCTCCAAATCGTGACTATAGCGGCGACGGCGAATGTCGCCAGACCGCAATCCGGCGCCGGTGTATACGTCCGTATGAAAACCACAACGATCATCCTCTCTCTGGCAATTCTATGCGGCGCCGCGCTCGCGGCGGAGGTCCCCGTGACGAAGCTCACGCAAGAGGCGGCCAAGATCAAAGTCGAACTCGGCGGGCAGCCGTTCACGACGTATTGGTTTGCCGATGGCGATGGCGCGCCATACGTGCGGCCGTTCTGCTATCCGGTGCTCGCTGCGGATGGAACCGAAGTGACTTCAGACCAGTACAAAGTCGCAAAAGGCGATCATCCGCATCACCGCTCGCTGTGGGTCGCTCACGGCGATGTGAACGGCGCCGACCATTGGTCGCTTCAAAAGGGCGCTGCGAGCCCCAAGCAGCGTCACATCGCCTTCAGCAAAGTCGAAGGCGACACGATCGTTGAGCAGCTTGAATGGGAAGGCAAAGACGGCCAGCCGATCTTAAAGGAGACGCGCACGCTGCGATTTTTCGCGTTTCCCGACGGTAACCGCGGCGTGGATCTGACATCGGTATTTTCGCCCATCGTAGACAAAGTGGTTTTCGGCGACACCAAAGAATCCGGCCTGTGTTCAGTTCGCGTGCCGAAGTCGATGTCCGATACCGCGGTGCTCACGCAATCGACCGGCAAGACGGACGCGCGCCCGAGCAAGAACGAGCCGAACACGTGGGGCAAGAAGGCTGAGTGGTGCGACATCTCCGGCAAAGTCGGCGAGAAAACGTACGGCCTCACGATCCTTGATCATCCAACCAACCCGCGCCATCCGAGCAACTGGCACTGCCGGCTGTACGGTTTGATGTCCTCCAATATTTTCGGCCAGAGCGAATTCACCAAAGGCGCGCCGAAGGGCGATTTCACAATCGAGAAAGACAAGCCGGTCACCTTCCGCTATCGCGTGGTCATTCACGCCGGCGATGCGAAGGCCGCGGACCTCGATGCGAAGTTCAAAGAGTTCGCGAAGTAGACGTTACTCTGGCGCGTGGTGCTTCCGGTAGACCGTGGGCGACGTCCCCATGATCCGGCAGAACGTGCGCGAGAAATGACTGTGATCGCAGAAACCCGTTTGCAGAGCGATGTCGGTCGTTTTTCTGTCGGTGTCGGCCAGCAACCGGCAGGCGGCGTTGATACGCACGCGAAGCAAATACTCGCGCGGCGTGGTTCCGAACAAATGGCGGAAGTGGCGGTCGAACTGGCTGCGTGATAGGCGCGCCATCTTCGCCAGTTCGGGCGTGCTGAGCGGCTCCGAAAACTTTTGATGCATGAGCTGCACGGCTTGCGACAGGCGGCCGAAGGTTTTCGGCGCGGCGCGCAGGCCCTCGATTTCGCGATGGATACCGGCGATGCCGATGATGTGGCCGCGGCGGTCCTTCACGGGGACTTTGCTGTAGACAATCAGGCGGTCGGAACCCGCTTCTTCGGGCGCGGGTGCGATGGCGTTGATGATCGGTTCGCCCGTCTGCATCACCTGCTGGTCGCCTTCGACGTACATCTTCGCGCGGTCTTTGGGAAAGAAATCGTAGTCGGTCTTGCCTAGTGTTTCGGCTTCCGAGCCGACGTGGCAGTATTCGCACGAGCGGCGGTTGTGCATGACGAAGCGCCCGTCGCGATCTTTCATGAAGAACGCAACGTCCGGCAGCAGGTCCAGCAGATGCAGGAACGGCCGGTAATCACCGACACGACTCAGGAACGCGCGGCGAAACTTTTCAGGATTCATGCGGAAATCATACACAAAAAAAGCACACTCGTGCAAGCAAAACTTCGGCTTGCATCCGATACTCTGGTGTTTTCCAAAGCGTAGCGAACAGGTCGATCAACCGTAGCCCAAGGAGGCATGTCGATGAGCAGCGACAAGAAACAGAACAAAGGCGTGGCCCGGCGCGAGTTTCTGGCAGGGGCCGGAGCGGCGGCGCTGGCGTTCACGATCTTGAGCAACCCGAAAAGCGCGCGTGCATTCGACGCCAACGGCAAAATCCAGGTCGGCCTGACCGGCTGCGGCGGCCGCGGCGGCTGGATCAGCGATCTGTTTGCGAAGCACGGCGGCTACAAGCTCGTTGCCTTCCACGATTATTTTCCGAACAAGTCGCAAGCGCTGGCCAAACACCATCAAGTTGAGACCGCCAAGGCGTACAGCGGCCTGAAGGGCTACAAGAAGATTCTCGATGACAAGGAAGTGGACGCCATCATCGACATCAGCCCGCCGTACTTCCGTCCGGAACACGCGGCCGATGCCGTCGAGGCCGGCAAACACGTTTATCTTGCCAAGCCGATCGGCGTGGACGTGCCGGGGTGCAACAGCATTCTGGAATCCGGCAAGAAGGCCACTGCGAAGAAGCTTGCCTACCTGATCGACTTTCAGACGCGCACCAACGAGTTCTACAAGGAAGCGATCAAGCGCGTGCACAACGGCGACATTGGCAAGATCTTCAGCGGCGAAGCCGTGTATTACACCGGGCCGCTGGGGAATGGAAACTTCAGCCAGGACAATATCGAAGAACGCTTGTCGCACTGGTCGTTGGATCGTGTCCTTTCCGGCGACGTGATCACCGAACAGAACATCCACGCGCTCGATGTCGCGACGTGGATCATGGACGAGAACCCCGTGTCCGCGGTGGGTAAGTGCTTTAAGAAATTCCGCGGCGACTCCGTCACCTGCAACAGTGTTTACACGGCGGTCTTCACATTCCCGAACGACATCATTCTCACGTTCGCCTCCAAGCAATGCGGCGCGGGCTGCGAAGATATCGGCTGCAAAGTTTTCTGTGCAAAAGGAATGATTGAGACGCACTACGGTGGCCCGACCAATGTTCAGGGACAGGGAAAGGTTATCTACCCAGGCGGCAAATCGCCGGGAATCTACACGGAAGGCGCGATCAGCAACATCGCTGCGTTCCACGATCAGATCAAAAACAGCAACTTCGAAAACACAACCGTCGCGCCGAGCGTTCGCAGCAACCTGACGACCATCCTCGGCCGCACCGCGTGCTACAAAGGCGCGTGGGTGACGTGGGATGAACTCATGAAGGCGAACGAAAAGCTCGATGTCGATTTCAAGGGAGCTAAAGAGTAGCGGGATGTGGCACGGGCAGCCTCTGTTAGCTGTTGGCTGCCCGTGCAATTTACCGTGACGGGTGACGAGTGACGAGTGACGGGTGACGAGTGATGCGGATGAAATTCCTGCTTTCGATTCTTGTCTGCTGTACCGCGCTTCTGTCGGCGGAGACGCCCAAGCCTGGCGAGACCGTCGAGAACTCGCTGGGGATGAAGCTGGCGTACATTCCGGCGGGCGAATTCGACATGGGCAGCCCGGGCGACGAGAAGGGCAGGGAAGGGGAGGAAGTTCGGCACCACGTCAAGCTCACGAAGGCGTTCCGCATCGGCACGACTGAAGTCACGGCCGCTCAGTGGCAGAAACTGATGCAGCAAAAGCGCGGTTCGTTCGATGGCGAAAACCTGGCCGCGCACGAAATTTCGTGGACGGATGCGGTGGCGTTTTGCGAGAAGCTGTCGAAGGCGGAAGGCAAGAAGTACCGCCTGCCGACGGAAGCCGAATGGGAGTACGCTTGCCGCGCCGGTTCAAGCGCGCGCTTCTCAGGTTCTGAGAAACTGGATGAACTCGGCTGGTTCGACGACAACGCCGGCGAGCAGCCCCATCCCGTCGCCGCGAAGAAGCCCAATGCATGGGGCCTTTACGATATGCACGGCAACGTGACCGAATGGTGCGCCGATCCTTACACCACGCCCTATCCCTCAGCGGAGGCAACCGATCCCGCGCCGCCGGCCGAAGGCAAAGGCCGCGTGACGCGCGGCGGATCGTGGTCCTCTTTCGAGCGCGGCTGCCGTTGCGCATCCCGTGGCAGCGTCCCGGTGGCGCACCAACTGAAGACGGTAGGTTTCCGAGTGGTGCTGGAAAACCCGTAGTCTATATTCTGCGCTATGGATCTCCGACCTGCCCCTCCGAAGCGTTACACGGTGCTTTCGCTGCTGGGTTGTTGCTTGATATGCCTCTCACTGCCCTTGGTTCTGATCTGGCTACGCAACGCCGGGGAAATTTCGTCCCTCGGCATGGATGGCAAATGGAACTTCACCCAACTCGTCGTGCTAATCGGGATCAGCACAGTCATTTTAACGCTAGGTATTCTGTTCTTTGCCAACATTGGCGTGCGAGCGATGCGGGGGCGTGTTCGAATCGACAGCACTTTTCCCGTAGTAGTGACCAAGGGCGCCTGTGGGGGAGCGGTTCTCAGCCTCGTCCATGCGCCGGGTACTTTGGGGTTGATCGTTCTGCATAGCGACTACAAGCGTTTGATTCTGCTGCACGTGGTTGCCGGCGCGCTTTGCGGGGCCTGGATTGGATGGCAAATGTACTGCGAGAGGCGAGGTGAGACTCGATTCTTTCCGACCTTCGGAATCCGGACGCTCTGTATTGGTGTGTTAGCGCTGGACCTTCTCATCTACGTTTTTCTTCCAGGTTAGGACGCCCGCAGTTGCCGTTCGCCACCACTCCCTCACTCACCCACTCACCCACTCACCATTGACCACAGTGGATATTTCCGCACTTTGCGCTAGGCTTGCGCGTCTAATTCCAGGGACGTCTTCAGGGCGCAAGGCATGAGCAACGACTCGCCGTCTGCCGCTCCTTCATCGGGGCTCTTCTACTGCGAGCGCTGCACGCGGATGATTCATCCGCCTGGAACACAGGGCGTCCTTGCGCCCGACGGCACCCATCTCTGCCACAGTTGCGCCGCCGCGGCGGGTATTGGGCCGAAGAAGGACGCCAGCCGGACCGGAATTGTGCCGGCGGAGCGCCGGCGGCAGCCGACGCGCGCCGTCCAGCTTCCGCCACAACCGCAAGCTCCGACTGCCCGGGCCGGAACGGCCGCGACGCACGGGCGCACTTCGACGAGCGCTGAGACGGCGGCGCCCGTTATCGCCGCTCCTGCAAAGCCGGCGGCGAGCAGCATCCTGGTGCCGGCGGTGATTGGCGCTTTTGGCGTGGTCGTGTTTTTGATCGGCCTGCTCGTTTTCTTTACGACGCGAAATACGCAGCCGCCCGCGAACTTGCCGCCGATTGCCGTGAACCCAAAAATCATCCCGCCGCCGCCGAAGCCTGAGACGCCGGTCGGCATTCCGCTCAAGCGCGATCCGGAGCCTGAAGCAAAGACTCCTGAACTGCCGGCAAAGGTTGTCGCTCCGACGCCGGCCAAAGTTGAGCCGCTGCCTGTCGCCAACACGCCGCCCGTCGCAACACCGCCTAAGATCGAACCGGCCAAGCCGCCGGCGAAAGTAGATGATCTGCCAGCCTTCACCAACGATCTGGCTGCAGCGGCCAAGCTTTCCGCGGAAGAAAAATTCGGCGCGGCCCTCGACCTGCTCGCGAAGTTGAAGACCACTCATGCGCAGGCGCCTTGGTTTGCGGCGCAACGCGACAAACTCAGCCAGACCGAAAAGCGCGTGCAGGAGCAGCTCTCCGAGTACAGCGCGGAAGCGGAGGAGGCGCGCTCACAAGCGACGAAGGCCGCCACGCCGGAGGCGCTCGACAAGATCGAGAAGGCCTGGAAAGCGCGCGCCGCAGGCGGCAGCGCGCCGGACGGCTGGGCGTTGCTCGACGTGGTTTCGACGCAGTCTGAAAGCGGAGCGACCTTCACAAAGGTGGAGGGCGGTTCGCTCCTGCTGCAGGGCAGTAATCCTCAGTTCGAGACGTACACCGTTGTCGTGCAAACGGCGTTGAGCGGCATCACGGCGTTCCGGTTGGACGTGTTGCCGCACGGCTCACTGCCCGGCGGCGGACCGGGGCGCAATGGGAACGGCAATTTCGTGCTTTCGGAATTCTCCGTGCAAGCCGCTCCGATTTCAGGCGGGCCGAACAAGCCCGTGCAACTGGTCAAGGCGACTGCCGATTACAGTCAACCGGACCACCCGTGGCTGATCGAACACACCCTCGACGGCGACAAGCGCACCGGCTGGGCGATTGGCAACACGTTTGGCATACCGCACACGGCCGTGTACGAAACCGCCGCGCCGCTGAGCGAAACGAGCGGTCTGCGGCTCACCTTCACGCTGGATTTTCGCACTGAGCACGCCAATCACGTACTCGGGCACTTCCGGCTTTCGGCGACAACGGCCAGGACGCCGCAGAGCGGGGCGGCTGCGTTTAACGTGGCGCCCGTCGCACCCGAAGCGGCCGGCGATCCGCTGGCCGCAGGTCCGGCGCGCGGAGTGTTGAAGGCCGTCGGCGACGTGCGCGCGAAATTTGCCGAGCAAGCGCGGCAGAAACGGCTGGTGGACATCGCCGCCAAACTGGACACACTCGAACGCACGTTGAAGATGCGGCCGTCGAAGCTTGAGCCCGTCTACAAAGCGCTGGAGGAACTTGAAGCGCTGGTTGCGCTGGACCCCGCCGCGATCGAAAAATTCGCGCCACGGCTCGGCGTCGCGCGGTTCGATGCCTCGATCGCACGCGACGGCGATCTGAGCGTCTACAAGACGACCGTGAAATCGGGCGCGGGCGCGGAAGTCCTTTATCACTTTGCGACCAGCGACGAATTCACCGCGTGGGCCTTCGATTCGCCCGACGCCAACGCCGGCAGCGTCGAACTGGACACGAAGAAGAGCCAGATCCTGGTCAAGACCGTCAATCGGCGCAACTGGGATGGGCGCGACCGGCGCAACATGCCGCTGCTGCGCGTGCCGTTCTATTTTGCTCCCGACCATTGGCTCATCGAAGCCGATGTCGAACTCGTCAGCGACGGCAACAAGGGCGCGAAGCCGGACTTTGGAATCATGGTCTGGGACGGCGGTTCGGGCGTGGCGCGCTTCAGCGTCACCGACGGCGGCCCGAAGGGCATTCACGCCATGCTGGCGATCTCGAACCCGAAGCGCGAGAACTTCTGGTCGCGCCCGAACTACGTCAACGGCAAGGTCAAAGACCTGGTGCGGCTGCAAATGGGCTGCGCCGGCGGCACGCTGACTTGCAGCGCGATCAGCAAAACCGGCGGCACGGTGACGATCGGCAAAGAAGCGTTGGGCTTCGAGCCGAAGCACGCCGGAATTTTCCTGCGGACCAGCGATGACGGCGAGAACGCGGCGGCTGCGTTCCACAGTTTCCGCATGCAGGGCGTGCCGCATTTGGAGCACCTCAAAGAATGGCATGATGCTCAAAGCAAAAACGCGTCGGCCAATGAAAAAGGAATGCTCGAACGCCGCGCCGCGACGGCGCAGGTGCTCAGCGAAGGACTGTTCGTGCCGCTCGATCTGAGCAAAGCGGCCACGTTCTGTTGCGCGAAGCGCATGTTCCTGAACGTCAACGATGAGGAGCGGATCATTCTGCCGAACTGGGGCCTGCTCAACGCCGGCGGCGTTCCGTTCATGGTTGCCGATCCCAAGGGCGAGACCGTCAACAACATCATTCTGCTGCCGTCGCCGCAAGGGCCCGCGTGTGCGAGTCTGCCGCGCTCGGTCGTGTTGCCCTGCGGCAGCAGCGCCAGTGCCATTCATCTGCTCGGCTGCGCCAGCGGCTGGGGCTGGAACGGCAACCCGGCCGAAAAAGGTTCGCTGACGGCGCTGATCAAGCTGACCTATGAAAATGGGATGGTCGAAGAGCACCGGCTGCTCAACGGCGTGCACATCAGCGATTACATCCGGCAGATCGATGTTCCGGAGTCGAAGCTGGCCTTCAAAGTGGGCGAACGCCAAGTGCGTTACCTGACGCTGCGAACTCTGCGGCCGAATGTTCCGATCAAAAACATCGAGTTCATCAAGGGCGACGACAAGACCGCGCCGTACTTCATGGCCGTGACGCTGGACCGGCGAGCGAATCTCCCGGCGGAACTCAGTTCCCGCACCGATGCCAAGCTGCTTGCCTCGGGAAAAATCGGAAACGCGCTGGTCTGCACGGGCAATTCATTCGTGGAATTCCCGCACGCGGACGATCTGGAGCCGCAGCAACTGACGATCGAGAGCTGGGTCTTCATCGATGAATACGCTCCGCCCGGCGACACGCGGCGCTGGCTGATCAACAAGAACGGCAACGAAGGCAACAACGGCCACTACGCGCTGCTGCTGCATGACGAAAAGCCCTTCGCGTATCTGAACATCGGCGGTCAATTTCAGGCCGAAGCGAACACGCGGCTGGCTCTAAAACAATGGCAGCACGTGGCGATGACGTACGACGGCGTCACGCTGAAAGTCTTCTTGAATGGCGTCGAATGCGGAGCGACCGCCGTGAATCGCGCGCGCACGCCCTGGGACCGCTCCCTGGTGATCGGCCGGCGCCAGGACGGTCCGTTCGCCTTCACGGGCCTGCTCGACGAAGTGCGGATCTACAACCGCGCCCTCCCCGCCGACGAACTCAAGTCGCACGTCACCGATCCCGCGAACGCATCCAAAGACGGCCTGCTGCGGCACTGGAACTTCGATTAAGTTTTTGCGCGCTTCTCCGTCATCTCCCCGCGTCGTCAGTCCGACCAAAAACTCACGACTTCAACACAGAGAACACAAAGAACACAGAGGTCACAGAGGAAAAACAGGGTTCGGGGTTCAGGGTTCAGGGTTCGGGGAAGGCTTTGACGCACCGCTCCGGTCCCCCTCTCCCCCGCGAGGGAGAGGGGTTAGGGGTGAGGGGGCCACCCTGCACTTCCACCGCAGTCCCCATCTCACCTTCACGCGTCGCCCGTTCGCACGCAAAAGCCCACGACTTCAACACAGAGAACACAAAGAACACAGAGGTCACAGAGTTTCTTCTTTAGTTTGTGTCCTCCATGTCCTCTGTGGTGAGCTCTTGCCGTTAACCTGGTCTGTTCTTCGCGTCTTTGCGGTTCGCCGTTTCTTTTTCCTTTTTACTTTTTCCTTTTTACTTTCATCCGAATGCCGCAGCCATTCGCATCAGCCAGTCCCGAGCCCCGAACTCGTGAGCCGACCATTCATCCAAGAATGGTTCCGTCGGTTTCTCTTCCGACCCGTCATAAAGTTCCCGCGCACAAAACGCCAAAATAGAATCTTCGCGCGACGCAATCTCGCGCAGCAATTTGTCTTCCGCGCACAAATAATACCGCACGACTTCTTCGACGAGCCCGCGTTCAATCGCCCGCCAAGACTTCCCCAGCACATTCAAACAAGCCCGCTTCATCCGCCCCGAATTCGCAAACCCCAACTCGAGTGCCATCACTTCCAGACTGCACTCGCGTCGAAACTTAAGCAGCAGCTCTTTCGTCCTCCGCTCCCGCTCCTCAATTTCATCCTCCGTCCGCCACTCCGCATTACGAACTCGAAAATACTGCGCCCGCTTTACCGTACCGCCGGCGTCTCCCCGGCCCTCGTTCGTATCGCGGGCGTCCCGCCCGCCGCTCCGGTCCCCCTCTCCCCCGCGAGGGAGAGGGCCGACGTGAGCGAAGCGAACGCGGGGTGAGGGGTCCGCCTTGCAGTCCCCCTCCACGTTCTCCGCGTCCCCGTGTCCCCGCGTCTCCGCGTCTGCCGTTTCCCCCCGTCCGGCGCTCCGCGCCGTCCGTCCGTGCGGCCCCAACTTTTCATAAACCATGTATCCCGGCACGCCCCAAAGTTCCCGCGCGAAGTCTCTCAGTTTCTCAAACATCCCTTTCCGAACGCGCTCAATCTTGAACCCATCAATCAGCTCCGTCGCCGAAACCCCACAGCACTCTCGCACCAACGCCGACAACCTCGTCCCCGAAATCTGCAGCGTCGCACAAATCTCCTCCACCTGCATCCCGCACTTTTTCGCTCTCGCCCACTCCTCCGGCTTCCGCTCCCATTTCTGCGTCAACGAAATCCGCTCCCGGTCCCCCTCTCCCCCGCGAGGGAGAGGGGTTAGGGGTGAGGGGGCATTCGCGTTCGAACGTCGTTTACCGTCCGCTCTTGCCTTGATCCATCGGACCAGTTGCCTCAATCCCCACCGCCGCTGCTTCGCCGTCACTCGCCCTTCGTAATCAAACGTCAACCCCGTGATTCTCCGCCAGGCCGGATGCTGCCCGAACTTCTCCTTCTCGCGCCGGTAGGCCGCCAGGCGACTGGTTGTCTCCTCCGCCACCGTTTCGCAGACACGCACCGGAGTCTGTTCACCGGTCACTGGTGACTGTTCATTGTTCAACGACGAAGCAACCATCTCACACCCCCTTTTTTCGATCCTCAATTTTGCGTTTTGAATTCTGCGTTCTGAACTCTGATTTCGTTCTTCACCGTCTTCTTTTTAGTTTTTACTTTTTACTTTCGACACCGTGCTCCTGCCGTTCGTAGCCGCGGAGCGGCGTCACACGAGTAGCCCACGGCGTAAGCCGTGGGGACGCGTGGCCTTCGATTCCGAAAGCCTCGGAGAGGCGACACAACGATTCGCGGAAGAACGGAATGTTTACCGTTCTCGAATTCTGCGTTCTGAATTCGTTTCCCGAGCCCCCGACGGGGCGACACAGAACCCGCGCGCTGTGCCGCCCCATCCGGGGCTCTGCGCGCGTAAACATCCGCTTCCCACGGCTGACGCCGTGGGCTACCCGTGTATCGCCTCTCCGAGGCTAACGCCGCCGGCCAGCGATCCACCAGACAACCAGACCGCCAGACACCATTTCCTCTACTATATCAAGCAATCCAATCCCACTTTTTGACATAGAAACGTTCAAAGTGCCTTCCGGTGCGTCCCTGCGCTTGGGGAACGTTCCGGTGCGTTCCGGCGCGTTGAGGAGCGTTCCAGTGCGTTAATGTGCGTTCCGGTGCGTCCGTACCACTCACCACTCCACCACTCACCAATATAAAGCAACCCAAATCCCACTTTTTGACATAGATGTGATTAAAGTGCGTCTGTGTGATACATGTGACTCAGGTGCCTCTATGTGACAAACGTCCCTTCCGGCGCGTCCATGCGCTTGAGGAGCGTTCCGGTACGTTAGAGTGTGTTCCGGTGCGTCCGTACCACTCACCACTCACCACTCCACCACTCACCAATATAAAGCAATCCAAATCCCGACTTCTGACCTAGAAGTCCCACGAAGTCCTCAAACGCCCGAATAGGGCTTCATCGGCCCGAATACGCCCTCATACGCCCGAAACGTCCCGTGACATTCACCAGCCACACTTCGCCCTTCGCCCTTCGTACTTCGTCCTTTCTTCTCACCAGCCACATTCATCATTCATCATTCCGCATTCATCATTCTTCGTCACTCCCGCGTCTCCGCGGTTCGCCGTAGAACGGGGCAAGGACCAAATCCAATTGAAAACGGCCGGGGCGTCGAGCAAACTGAGTAAACGATTTAGGGAGAGAGCTTTGTCCGAATCGAAGCGGTTGACCAACTACGCGGCGTGCGCGGGGTGAGCGGCCAAGATCCCGCCGAGGGAATTGGCGCAGGTTCTGCGCACCTTGCCAGCGATCCACGATGAACGTCTCCTGGTGGGGCATGCCACCTTCGACGACGCGGGGGTCTATCGCATCTCGCCCGAACTGGCGCTGGTGCAGACGATCGATTTCTTCCCGCCAGTGGTGGACGATCCTTTCCAGTACGGGCAGATCGCGGCGACCAATTCCATCAGCGACGTGTACGCGATGGGCGGCGAGCCGCTCACGGCGCTGAGCATGATCTGCTTCCCGAGCAACGAACTGGATCTGTCGATTCTCGCTGAGATTTTGAAGGGCGGCGCGGCGAAGGCGCTCGAGGCATCCTGCACGATCGTCGGCGGGCACTCGATGCGCGACAAGGAAATCAAGTTCGGCCTCGCGGTCACAGGAACGATTCACCCCGGAAAAGTGACGGCCAACGATGGCGCGAAAGTTGGCGACCGCCTGTTCCTGACCAAACCTTTGGGCATCGGCCCCTTCAGCGTGGCCTACCGCAAAGGCGTCGCGTCGGCGGACCTGACCGCTCGCGCGGTCGCGCAGATGTCCACGTTGAACAAAGCGGGCGCTGAAGCCATGCGCGCACTGGGCATTCCCACCGCTGTCCATGCCGCGACGGACATCACGGGTTTCGGGCTGCTGGGCCACGCGCGGAATATCGCTCTAGCCAGCAAAGTGACCATGACCTTCCGGCTCGCCGCGCTGCCGTTCATCGAAGGCACGCGCGAAATTGCCGCGAACAAAATGAGCACCGGCGCGTATTCGGCGAACCAGAATTTGTTAGCGGATCAGGTTCAGCTTCCGTCTAACATGGACGAAGCGTCGCACCGGCTGGTCTTCGATGCCGAAACATCCGGCGGCCTGCTGATCTGTGTCGCTCCAGAACGCGGCGACGACCTGCTGCGGGAACTCAAATCGCGCGGCGTGGTGGATTCGGTGGAAGTTGGGGTTGTCGAACCGCCCGGCGAAAAGTTGTTAAGGATTGTGTGAAACGGGCGAGTCTGGAGTCTCAGAGTCTGGAGTCTGGAGTCGAAAAGGCGCACCGCAGGGGACGCGCGGACTCCAGACTCCAGACTCCAGACTTCCAGACTCCAGACTTGGTTGGAGGGGACATGAAGCATCTACGCGCACTCTTCCTGGCCCTGGCTGCCGGCTGGATGGTCTACTCGCTCGTGGGCGAACGCCACTTGGTTGAGCGCCTCGACGGCGGGGAAGCGACCGCGGTCAGCGGTCCGCAGTTCGCCGCCGGCGCCGCCGTGGACGATTACCTGCTGAAAGACGGCGCACTCTACGGCACCAGCAGCCTGAGCCCCGAAGCCGCCAGCATCAAAGATTGTAAGACGTGAAAAGAGTAACGAGTTGCGGACGCGCGGAGCGCGGCTGCTGAACAACGGGGTTTGGGGTATGGGGTCTAGGGTATCGGTGGATTTCTATCCGGCCGCACCCGATACCCCATGCCCGATACCCCATACCCCCTTTCTAGTGCGGTGCGGTGAGGACAAATGGCGAAGCTGAAGCCGTTCTTGTTGCGATTGCGAGTCGGGTGCAGCTTCGTCTCGTCGTTTTTGCTGAACATTTCGGGTCTGCGGCGCTTTGCGTTTTTTGCCGCGATTCTGCCAACGTTCGCGCAAAAAACGCTCTGCAATCCAGGCATGAATTGCCACGGTTGCCCGTGGGCCATCGGCGCGTGCCCCATCGGCGTGATGGCTTACGGTTCTGCCATTCATGCGCTGCCGCTCTATGCGATCAGCTTCATGCTGGTGCTCACCGCCGCGATCGGCCGATTGACGTGCGCCTTCCTGTGCCCGTTCGGACTGCTGCAAGACTTGCTGTACAAGATTCCTTTCTTCAAAGTCAAGCTCCCGCCCGTGCTACGATATGGAAAATACGTAGCACTCGTGCTGCTGGTCTTTCTTTTGCCGTTCCTGCTGGGCTTCGAACAATCGGGTTATCTGCGCGTGGAGAAGCCGCAGATCAATAAGGCGGTCGCAAAGGACGACGAGCAAACCGCGGACGTGGTCGGCAAACTGGACGTCGTCGTCAAGGTTGCGAACCTGGGCACGAAGCCCGTGGAGCGTCCGCACATCGATCTGAAATACGTGGACGAAACCAAAAAGGAACTGGCGACCTTCGGCAACGACTTCCCCGGCGCGACCATTCCGCCGGGCGAGACACTGACGCTGCCGGCCGTGCGCGTCCCGAATCGACTCGACGAGGGCGTGCTCATCGCGACCTCGCCCCAAAGCGAAGTGACGCAGACCTCGCCGTTCCAGCTTTACTACTGCAAGCTCTGCCCCGTGGGCACGCTGGAGGCCACCGTGCCTTCAATGGTCAGCGCGCCCAGCACCGGCATGTACACGCTCAGTTCCGGACGCGCGCTGCGCCTGGGAATCCTGGCGTTCTTCCTGATGCTGATGCTGATGATTTCACGGCCGTTCTGCCGAACGTTTTGCCCGGCCGGCGCGTTTTACGCGTTGTTCAGCCGCCTGGCGCTCTGCCGCTTGGAACTGACGCCCGGGCAGTGCAATGGTTGCGGAGCCTGTAACCGCGTTTGCCCTGTCGACCTCGATGTCTCCAAACAAATCGGCAGCGCCGAATGCATCGCATGCGGCGACTGTATCAAAGTATGCCCGAAGAGCGGATTGAGGCGGAAGTTTGGACTGTAACGGTAGGGTTCGGGGTTCAGGGTTCGGGGTTCAGGGTTTGCGGCTGCGAATGCTCCTCTGTTAACCATGAACTAAGAACTAAGAACTAAGAACTACGAACTATGAACGGGAAACGAAACTATTCTCCCGACGTTCTCTCGCCTGCTGGAACTGCGGCCAGTTCGTCGCTCGATCCTTCTTCGTCGCCGAGGCTGATGAGCAGATCGTCGTCGGCAATGGTGTCTTTGGCCGTCGAAGGTGCGCGGTGGAAAATACGGCGGAATTCATCGCCGCGAATGTCGATGATCCGGATCGCGTTGTCGCCCGTGTTCAGCCAGTCCAGTTCGACGCGCGCGCGCAGCGAACCCATCCCCAGCACGAGCACAAACACGCGGTGCAGGCTCCGGCGGCGGACATGCTCGACAAGATGTGCCAGCGTGCGGCGATCGTCGCGCTTGAAGCTGGCGAGCAGTTCGAGCAGGCTATCCAGATTGCGGCGGTCCCGGCTGATCAGCGCTCGTGCCACGCGGTCCGGCGGCTGCAGGCCGACGCATTCGATCTCGCAGCCGCGCCGGGCCAGATCGCGGACGAGCGTGCCGGCGAACGAAATCGCGGTTTCAAAGGCTGCAAAACGCTGCGCTCCGATGCGCTGCAGATTCGTATCCATCAGCAGCAGCACGCGGCGCGCCTGCGGCTCCTCAAATTCCTTGACCAGGAGCTTCTGGACGCGTGCGCTGCTGCGCCAGTGAATCCACTTCGGGTTGTCGCCCTTGCGATATTCGCGCAGCCCGCGAAAGTCCTCTTCCGCGCGCGACGGCCGGAAGCGGCGGATGTGGTCCAGCGCCAGGTCGAGTTCTTTGAAGAACGAACTGTCCACTTCGCCCAGACGCGGATAGACGACCAGCCGGCCCGGCGCAAGACGGCTGACGCTGCTGCGAAACAGCCCCAGCGGCGCTTCGGTGCGCACCACGGTTTCGCCGAACCGGTAGACGCCGCGCCGCCGCATGCGCAATCCATAGGTCGCGCGCGCATGGCCCTGGCCGGCGACCAGCGTCACGAAGGTTCCGCCGACGGCCGCCAGCATGCGCGGCTTGGAGCGCTCATCGGGCGCCGGCGTGGGGTCGTCGTTTTCGATGGGCTCGCTGATGGCCAGTCCGGAACACGGCCAGGGAGATTCGTTGGAAAAGTTAAGCGTGACCGGCACCGTTTCGTTGGCGAACGTTCGTTCCAGATAATTGCGCCGGACTTGAAGGCCGCGGAGCGCGCGGCTGCCATGCCAGAAGGCCAGCACCCACAGCGAGAGCAACACCAGGCACATGAGCAGGGGAATGTTCGACCAGGGGCTGGAGGCCAGCGAGAGCACGCCGCAGGTCAGCGCGAGGCCCAGAAACAGCGCGCTTTGAGTGGTCATGCGCGCCGTCATCTGCAGAGGAAGGCTGAGCCCCCGCAGTGCAAGCCGGCCAAGACGGCGGAAAATCGGCATTGTGGCGCAATCCTCCTGGATTGCGGAATGCGTTGGCGCAATCCAGGAGGATTGCGCTACCACTTACTGGACCTTGCGCTTCATGACCTTCGCTACACAATTCACGGCGGCCAACTGCTGTTTGATCTCGCGAGCCTGCGCGGAATTCACGTCGCGGCCCACCGTTACGAACGGCTTCTGGCAGAGCTTCGCGGCGTCTTCCACCGAAATCCCCTGGATCTCGGCGACCACCTGATGAATCCGCGCGTTGTTCGTCTTTCCAATCGAGACATTGAACAACGAGCCATCATCCGCGGGCGCGGCCGGAACTGGCGGGGGTTCAGGCTGCGGCTCTTCGGCAGGCGCTTCCGCGGGCTCGTCAGCGGGCACCTCGGCGGGCTCCTCTTCAGGCGTCAGTTCCTCCAATGGCTCGGCGGCTTGCATGATTCCACTGGCTGTGACGCCGGCTTCGAAGGCCGACAGATCCATCGGGACGCCCATCGGACTGTCCGGCATCGGCACGCCGCCATCGCCGCTGGCGTCGAACTGTTGAGGCTGCATCGGCGGCGGCATGGCCGGAAGCACGGGAACGTCGGGCAGCACCCCTGGATCGCTGAGTGGCGGCGGCGCTTGTGGAGCGCGGCGCAACGGCGGGCGGGTCGGTGCGCCATTGGCGCGCGCGGGGCCTCCGCCAGCGGCACGCATCGGCGCGATTGCGCGCGGAGCGGGCGCCGGAATGGCCGCAGGTGCGGGAACAGGGATCGGAACAGGGACCGGCGCCGGCATCGGCGTGGCGGCTGCGGGTTCCAAGGGCTGAAGCTCGTCGAGAGAGTCCAGTCCTTCAATGAACGGCTCGTCAGGAACTGGCAACGGCTGCCCACCGGCCGGAGTCGCTTGGCGCGGCGGCAGAGCCTGCGGGACGGGCACCGGCGAACGAGCCAGCGGCCTGGCGGCGGCCGGCGCTGGCATGGGCCGGGCAGTCGCGGGGACTGGAACCGAAA
The DNA here is from genome assembly GCA_036504595.1 of Planctomycetota bacterium. GTDB lineage: Bacteria > Planctomycetota > SZUA-567 > H5-PLA8 > H5-PLA8 > DASXUX01. The sequence goes on from DASXUX010000081.1 coordinate 79,181, forward strand.
CCGAACGCGGCGCGGGACTCAACGGCGCAGGGACCGGAACGGGAACGGGGACCGGCACGGAACGCGGAGCGGCCGCGGGCACGGGGACGGGCATCGCAGCCGGAGCGGCCATGGGCATCGGCGCGGGGGCCGGGGCTCCCATGGGTGCCAGAGCAGGCATCGCAGCGGCGCTCACCGCAACGCCAGCTTGCGCGCCGGCGCGAGTCACGTTGACCGTCAGCGACAGGCGCATCTTCTGGCCGGTGTACGGGCACGGGAGAATCAGGTGGACAACATTGGGTTGAAGCTCCGTGATCACTCTGCCGCCGACGCGCGGTGGCTGGGACCAGGAAAGTTTCGGCAATCCGGGATCGGCGCCCTGACGGACCTCAAAGCGGCTGCCGACCGCTTCCACGGGTGCGACGGCGGCCAGCGCGCCTTGAGCTTGCTCGGCACTCAGGCCGTCGAGCAGAGTAATGGGCGCCGAGCCGACAACCTGCACGCCCCACTCGTCATCCTGCTCGAACACAGCGGCCAGCGCCGTGGCGACTGCGCGGTCTTTTCCAGCAAAGCGGCCAAGAAGGATGAGGGTGTAGTCGGCTGGTGTGCTCACGCTGTCTCCCGATGCAATTGGGCATGTTCTTCGACGCAGCGGTCAGATTGCACATTCGCGCGGTTTTTGTCAAGCGTGCTATGCACACGCGCAATGGGATGGGGGTGCATGGCGCTGAATGTAGTTTGGGCGTCTCGCCCGCTGCCGTTCTCCCCTCCCCGTCGAGGGGGGGGCCGGGAGAGGGGTTTGCACATGCGCAATTTTGCCAAAAAAATAAATCTCTGAAAACGCGCGAAAATGCACCGCGAAAATTTGACAGCAGGGCCTGTCATGGAATATGTTGACACGTGATCCAGGAGTTCAACCATGCGCTTTAGCCGCCACGGCGTCAGCCAACGGATTCACCTGCGCGCTGCCCTTCACCTACAGCACAGTCTGTCGCGCTCGGCAACCGCTTGGCAACGATCGGCTGGTTGATTGCTCACGGTTGAATTGCGGTCAAAAGCCAGCGGCTTCGCCGCGTTGTCACAACGGGGAGCCCTCAGCTAAAGGCTCGGTTGGTGATGAACCAGGCGGGCCGGATGCGATACGGCGGAGCGCTGGTGTTGATCGCCGAACTGCAAGCCGGTTTTCCGGCCGTACCGCAGGTGTTCCGCCTGCACTCGGCTTCGTCGGAACCGCAACCGGCGAGCCCCTGACGGCAGTGCCAGCGCCGTCATCGCGCTGCGGACGACCGGCCCGCAGTTCGGGAACTCCAGGAACATCCGCCTGAGGGCGGAGCCACGTGCCTCCGTGCTCGTGGACACACAAGGGCGGGGCTGACACCCGCCCTTCTTTCATTTTTGTATCAAAGAATCCCCGCCGTCTTGCCACATGGAGGTTCTTCAAGGAAACAGCGGGTAGGGAGACGCGGAACGCCAAGTCATCACTTCGGCGCGCCGACGCAGAACAACGTGCTCAGGGTCCGCATGAAGATCTGTCCTTGGCTGATTGCCACCGGAGCGTAGGTCTTCTCGCCAATCGGATTCTTCGCGATCGCTTCGAACTTTGGGCCAGGCTTCAGTACGGTCGTCACGCCTTCATCGTTCGTGAAGTACACAAGACCGTTAGCGCTGAAGGGAGACGCATGATGCTTCCCCACGCCTTCCTGCTTCCACACAGTGTTGCCTGTGGCGGCATCCAGACATACCAGTGACGTCGGTTCCCAGGATGCAGTCAGAACATAATCCCCGATAGCGAGCGGCGATGGCACATACGGCGCGCCCTCTTTTGCCTTCCATAGCACTTTGGTGGTCGTGACATTTCCCTCGCCGTCGGGTTTGACGGCCATGAGAATGCGGGCGGGCCAACTGCCGGCGACCAACACCGCATCGGCCTTGGCCAGGTAGATGGGCGAGGGCACGAACTCCTTCGAAGGGCCGTCCGCAATCCACAGTTCCTTGCCGTCCTTCGGATCATAGCTGGTCACGGCGCCATTTCCCGGAACGACGAACTGCGCGCGGCCGGCCATCTCTTTGACCATCGGCACACAGAAACTCATCACGGGTTTTTTGGATTCGACGCACCACACGGTCTTGCCGTCAGCACGGTCCAGGGCCGCGACGAAGCCGAGACTATTTCCGCAACAGGCGAGCAGAACCTTGTTGTCCCACAATAGGGGACTGTGGCAGAAGCCATGCGGGGCGTCGAAGCGGCCGGGTCTGACGATCCACTTCTGTTCGCCGGCCATGTCGTACGCCGCCACGACGACCGTGTTCTTCTCAAGAAAGGTCACGTAGACCTTTTCGCCGTCGGTGACCGGCGTGCTGGAGGCATAGCTGTTCTCTCCATTCTTGGGTTCCAGCGGCGCGTTGATGACCGTCTTCTGCCAGAGCGTCTTGCCCGTCTTGCGGTCAAAGCACAATAGAATCCGGTCTTTTGCAGCGGGGATGGCGGTGGTGAGGAAGATGCGGTCTTCCCACACGATCGGTGACGAATACCCAGCGCCCGGGATGGTCGTCTTCCAGGCGATGTTTTCCGCGGCGCTCCACGTTGTGGGCACTTGGGTCTCAAGACTGGTGCCGTCTCCGCGCGGCCCCCGAAAACCCGGCCAGTTCTCGGCCTGAGCCCCCGATTGCGCGAGTGAAGCCATCACGGCCAGAGCCACCAGCCACCTGATCATTTGTCCCATGCCCTGATCCCCTTGATTCTTCCCGGCCATTCGAAAAAGACGCCCTATTCCATACACTGCTTTGACGCCAGAATGCGGCTCCATTCGTCGGCGGCAGCCTGCTACGCCAGCGCCGCGCCGGCGGTGGTGGCACCGGAATCCGAGCTAAATTGGGGTTTGTCTTTATGGATTCAAGCCGTTCATCGCCACCCGGGCCGCCGTGGCATTCAGACCTTGCTGCTTCACCCAGCGCTCCTCGTTGAGCTGACGTGCAGACGTATACAGAACGTAAACGGCCATCGCCAGATCTCCTGCGAGAAGTGCGTAAGCCGCGCCGCTCACGTTCCAGGCTGGTACGAGGAAGCGGGCCAGCGCCAGCGACAACAGCGTCGTGACCAGAAAGAACACTGCCAGCTTCTGGTGCCTGTTCGTCGCCATGGGAACGACAGCGCTGGAATACCATAGGGAACTCACCAGGACGCTCAGCAGCAAAGCGTTGAATAGCGGGCCGTCGAACTCGACGTGCTTGTGAGTCCACAGCGCCATCGCCCATTCGCCGAACACCGCGAGTCCCGCAAGCACCAGTGAGGTTAGCCCGACCGCAGCGAAAACGCATCGGTTGTGCAGTTTCCGCGTGAGTTGCAGATCCCGAATCCCCCATGCTCGCGAAATCTCCGGGCTGAAGGAGATAGAGATCATATTGGTCATCTGAAAGCCCCAGCGGGTCAGCGTCCGCGCAGTCGAAAACACCACGACTGCTGCCGGCCCGCAGAGAGCGCCGATGAGCATGAGCATTCCCTGCAGACTGAGAGCATGCCCCACCGGAATACAAAAAAAGCCCAGCGCGGGAACCATCATCTCCCTTAACACCCGCATCCGAAAATGCCGCCAGCCATAGACCAGCCACGCGGAGTACGATTTCAGCGCCAGTCTTAGCAGCACGATCCCGGCGAACCTCGACAGCAACAGCGTCCACGCAACGGCCACGGGGCCCGCGCCACAGATGACGGCCAGACAAAGCGTCACAAATTCCGCGAGGCGAATGGCATTGAACAGAACAGACCCGAGGGCGTATCGCATCTCGCATCGAAAACCGGCGAGCAGCAAATGTGCCTGCTGGTCGAGCAGGACGTAGAGGGTCAGTACGATCAACACGACTGCGATGTCGTGCGCGGTAAGGGAATCTCCGTGAAACCACTGTGCGATCGGAAGGATCATCACCAGCAGAATGGACAGCACCCCAAGGGCGCAGGAGACCACGCTGATCATCACCCACGTGCTCTGGAAGGTTTCCAGAGCACGCGCCTTGTCGCCGGCTGCCACCTGAATCGTCATTTCGTTGGCGGACCCTCTGCAGAAACCCAGGTCGCATATCGTCAGATAGGACGGCACCGCGCTGAGCACCAGCCACTCGCCATACAGCGTCACGCCCCAGTATTCGAGGAACACGGGCACGCTGCAAAGTTGAATCACAGCCGTGACGATCGGCAATAGCGTGTTGGCACTCACACCTTTGAGCAATCGCGCTCGCACTTCCTGGTTCATGAATTACTCCGCATCACTGCTCACGACCTCTTTCTTCAGCCAGGGCTGAGCTTGGCGTTCTCATACTGTTCACATAAGGCTGCCGCTTTGCGCTCCATAGCTTCTCGCTGCTGCGGATCTTTGACGAGCAACTCTGCCAGGCCGGCCACGGTCGGCGCGTCGAATAACCAGCGGATGGAGGGTTCGATGCCCAGCGCGTCGCGCATCCGTGAGATCGCCTGGAAGGCAAGCAGCGAATGCCCTCCCATGTCGAAGAAGTTGTCGAAGACTCCGATCTCTTCCAGGTTCAACACCTCCGCCCAAAGCTTGGTCAAGACGCATTCCAGCGGCGTGCGCGGCGCGACGCGCGGATTCTGCTCCGGCTCCGGGAACTCCAGCCGTGGCAGCGCTGCGCGATCTAATTTCCCGTTCATCGTCACCGGCAAAGTCTCCAGAGTGATGAAGCGAGTTGGAATCATGATCTGCGGTAGAGAGGTGCCCAGGAATTGCCGGAGTTCTGACGTGGCAGGCTTCGCACCGCGCGCGGGAACCACGCAGGCCACCAGTGTCTTTTCGCCGGTCGGATTTTCAGTCACTAGAACGACGCACGAGGCTACGGCCGGATGCTGCTGCAGTATCGCTTGAATTTCTCCCGGCTCAATTCGGATGCCGTGGATCTTGATCTGCTCGTCAGCCCGGCCCAGGACGTCCAGCGCGCCATCCAAACGGATTCGACCCCGGTCTCCGGTATGATAGAGCATGTCCCGCGGACGATCAGTAAACGGGTTGCGCACGAACCGCTTCGCAGTCTCCTCCGGCGCATTCAGATAGCCTAAGGTCAAGTACGGCGTGCGGACGACGACCTCGCCAATCTCGCCAAAGCCGCAGCGCTGCCCCGATGGCGAAAGCACCAGGACCTGAGCATGCGGCACCGGCCACCCGGCCGGTTGCAGCCCCGGAAGGACTTCTTCCGGCACGACATAAAAACACTTCGCCATGCTCGTTTCCGTGGCGCCATACAGATGCACGATCTGGGTCGAGGGAAATTGCCGCCGCCAGCTCGTGACGACTTTATGGCTCAACGGCTCGCTGTTGAAAAACGTGCAGCGCAGCTTCGGCAGCGCGGAGTTCGCGGGAATACTGGCCAGGAAGTTATGCGCCACCGATGGCACAATCGTCACCACGTTCACCCCGGCGCGCGCCATCCAGGCCGCAAGCCTGTCCGGCAGCCTGTCTTGAGGCGTCGGGGGGATGCAGAGTGTCGCTCCGCCCACGAGCCCCACGAACGTCTCGCGCAGCACCACCGTGAACGAGAGACTGGTCAACTGAGCGATGCGGTCGCCAGCCGTAATCTGAAACTGCCGGCTCTGCCAGTCCAGGAAGTGGCTGAGTCCGCGATGACATCCCAGCACCCCTTTCGGGACTCCCGTCGTGCCTGAGGTAAAAAACAAGTACGCTGGATCGCCGGGCAGAAGCTGCGGCAGGACAGAACACGCACGCGATGGCGCACCGGTTTCCGCCAACGCGCCGGATTGCGGATCAACCAATACCGACGGCAGCTTGAAGTGCGCCAGACTGCCTTGGGTCTCGAACATGCAGAGTATCATTCGTGCGTCAGCAATGGCCAACATTCGCTCTTGCCGCGCAGCGGGCAGATCCGGTGCCAGCGGAAGCAGAATCGCGCCGGCGCGCAGGATGCCGAGCATTCCCGCGACCAGACCGGCACTGCGTTCTCCGGTGATCGCTACGGCTTGCCCTTTGCCAATGCCCCGCGCGATGAGGTGCTGCGCGATGGCGCCGGAAGAGTCCCAGAGCTGGCGATAGGTGAATTCCAGCGGCCCTTGTGCGATGGCCACGGCCTCGGGCGCCTGTTCCACATGCCGGGCGATCAGCTCCGCGATCGAGGGGAACTCCTTCTCCTCGAGAGGTGCCGTGGGATCCGGCAAGCGCCGCAGGTGCTCTGGCGGCGCGAGCGAAAGCGTCTCGATTGGCGCGCTCGGATTGGCCGCGATTTGTTCGAGCAGAAAGGAGTATTGCTCCAGCAGGCATGCGGTGCGTTGTTCCGAGATCAGCGCAGTCTTGTATTCGAACCGGATGGCAAATGCGGTTTCGGTCTCCTGAACCTCTACGCTTAACGCGAACTTCTCGATGGCGCCAAAGCGCGTCAGGTGCACGAAATGCCAAGGCTGCGCGAGCCACTCTGGCAGCTTCTCTAACACGACATCAGTGGGCAGAGCGTAGGATGAACTATGTTTTTCCGCGCGTCCCGCGCGCGCAAGAACCTCCGCCACCGTCGGGTTTCCCGCAAAGCCGCCGCGCCAGAGCGTGGTTTCGGCTGCGTGGCGTTCGGTGCTGAAAAGGATGACCTCATCGTGCTGACAGTAACGCTGCAGCAGCAGTTGCAGCGCGACGGCAAAAACCACATAGTCCGAAACGCCGGCGTTTTGACTTACTCTCGCCAGTTTTTCACGCATCTGTGGATGCAGCGTCAGCGTGAGCCCTGATCGAGGGACTTCAGCGTGGGTCTCGCTCGTTTCGAACTGCAATGCCGGACGGAACCCGTCGAGCTGAGACTTCCAGTAATCAAGTCTCGCGGCGATATCTTCGTTCGTCAGAACGGCCGCTTTCGAAAACTTTGGGTAGGGTAGCGTCGTGACGGCCATAGGCACTCCATTTCGTCAGTCGGTTGAAGCAGGGAGGTTTGGGCCACGTAAGTCCTCCGCCTCGCTCTGCGCCTTCTGAAGGCAGGTGCGCAGATGACCTGCCAGCTCTGTCACCCGCGGCGCGATGAAGATAGAAGAGTGATAGCCGCGCACTTCAAAGACCTCCAAGCCCTCTGCGGCAATACCATCCCAGCCTAGATGTGGATCAGGTAGATATGAATGCCAGGAGTGGCTGGCTCGGAACAACGTAATGCGCCCAGGATAAGGCTGCACCACGTACTTTCGCGCGGCAGCTCGCGCGCCTTCCTCAATCTTCGCCAGGGTGTCGGAGAACAGCGAACTGCCGCTGAACAGTTCCGCGGCCTTCTCGATCGTTCGGAACTTGAGCCATTTTATCTTCCGTCCCAAATACACGATGGCCTGTGCCGGGGTCAGCCGAGCCAGGTTGCCGCAGTGATTGTCTAGTATCTCGCTCACGCGCTGCATGAATTGCCGTAGGTGCCGTCCATCCTTGATGCGCACCAACTTCGGACCATGAGTATCGAAGAGGGTCAGCAACCCGACCTTCTGCCCCTGCCGGATAAGCTGCTGCGCCATCTCGAACGCCACAGTGCCTCCCATCGAGGCGCCGCCAAGATAGTACGGTCCTTCCGGCTGGAAACCGCGCAGTTCGCGCACGTGGTGGCGAGCCAGTTCCTCAATCGTAAAGTCGAAGGCCCGCTTGCCGTCCAACCCTGGAGCTTGGAGGCCATAGACGGGTTGGTCCCCACCCAGGTTCTGCGCCAGATCGTAGTAACAAAGAACATTGCCGCCCACCGGGTGCACACAATAGAACGGCGGGCGAGAACCTTGGGTGCGCATGGGAACAAGTGAAGACCATGAGGCCGTCCAACCGTTCTGCCGCAAGATCGCCGCCAGTTCCTCGACGGTAGGCGCTTGAAGCAGCGTCGCCAAGGGAAGGCTCTTACCATAGAGCTTCTCGATAAACGACACCAGACGCACCGCCATCAGCGAGTAGCCGCCCAGATCGAAGAAATTGTCCCCTACGCCGATGTTAGAAACACCGAGTATCGACTCCCAGGCTTTCGCTAATTCAGCCTCAATCTTGTCTCGCGGAGCCACATGACGTGTGGCTCGCAGTACTTTCGCCGGGCTGGGTTCCGGCAGCGCTTTGCGGTCCACTTTGCCGCTCGGCGTCAGCGGCAGCGCCGTCAAAGTGACGAATGCCGGCGGGATCATGTAATCGGGCAGCTTCGTTTTCAGGAACGTTTGCAGCTCGATGACGTCAGGGGCATTTTGCTCGCGCGGCACGACATACCCGACCAGCATCTTGTCCCCGTTCGGACCGGTGCGCGCAACGACCACCGCTTGGGAGACCTTCGGGTGTTGGCCCAGAATGCATTCGATCTCGCCCAACTCGATCCGGAAGCCGCGCACCTTGACCTGTTGGTCGATGCGGCCCAGGTAGTCGATCGAGCCGTCCGGTGAATAGCGGGCCAGGTCGCCGGTCGCATACATTCGCGAATTGGCGCTTGGATCGAAGGGATTGACCACGAACCGTTCCGCCGTCAATTCCGGCCTGTTGAGATATCCCTTCGCAACCCCCGCCCCGGCAATGTAGAGCTCTCCAGGCACGCCAATCGGCACGGGCTGGCGCTGGCGATCGAGGAGATAGATCTGCGTGTTGTCGAGAGGACGCCCGATCGTAACCTGCTTGTCGCCCCTCTTGAGCTTTGCAGCGGTGGACCAGATCGTCGTTTCGGTCGGGCCATAGACGTTCCAGCATGCAGCTGTGCGTTCAGCAAGCTGGAGCGCCAGCTCGCTCGACAGCGCTTCGCCGCCAACCAGCGCGCGCAGGTTCGGGCTGCCGGCCCACCCCGCTTCCAGCAGCATGCGCCATGTAACGGGAGTCGCCTGCAGAAGCGTCGCCCCGCTGGAGTCAATGAGCTTCGTCAGCAGCCGGGAATCGGCGCATGCAGCGCGGGGTGCAACGATCAAGCGGGCGCCGGTCATCAGCGGCAAGAACATCTCCAGCGTGGCGATATCGAACGAGATGGTAGTGATGGCCAGCAGCCGGTCTTTTTCAGTGCAGCCAGTTTCCCGAGCGACACAGGCGAGCAGGTTCGCCGCCGAACGATGCGCGATCAGAACGCCTTTGGGCTTTCCTGTGGAGCCTGAAGTATACATCACGTACGCGGTGTTCTCCGGCCCGCTCCGCTGCGCCGTCATGGGATCGCGTGGCTCCGGCACGGTCGTTGGCGCGGGCTCGTCGATTCGGATGACGCGCGCGCCCGACTGCGGCACGGACGCCAGCGCCGCCTTGTGGCTCAAGACGATTTGCGCGCCGCAATCCCGCAGCACGAACTCCAGGCGCTCCTTGGGATGAGCCGGGTCCAGCGGCAAGTACGCTCCGCCGGCTTTCAGAATTCCCAGCAGCGCGACGACCATCTCAATGGAACGCTCCACGCACATCGGGACAACGCTGTCCGGCCCCACGCCCAAACCGCGCAGCCTGGCTGCAAGTTGGTCCGCGCGCGCGTTAAGCTCGGCGTACGAGAGGCTCTGATCTTCGAACTCCACGGCGACAGCGTGAGGCGTCCTGCCGGCTTGCGCTTCGACCAGTTCGTGGATCGTTTGCTGCCGCGGCATGGTCGCTTGCGTGGCATTCCACTGCACGAGAACTTGCTGCCGTTCCGTCTCGCCCAATAGCGGAATGGAACACAGGCGCTGCGTGGGATCCGCCGTAATTCCCGCCAGCAGTTCCGTGAAGTGCCCGGCCATGCGTTCGATCGTGGCCGCCTCAAAGATGTCCGTGTTGTAGTCGAACCACGCCGAAAGCCCGTCCGGTTTCTCGATGACTTGCACCGCCAGGTCGCACAAGGCCCCGCCGTTATGCAGGTCGAGGCGTTCAAGCAGCAGACCCGGCGCCTGCCATTGAGTCGTGGAACGCTGCTTAACTTCGAAGAGGACTTGAACGATGGGCGTATAGCTCAGGTCGCCAGGGGCCTGCAGTTGCTCCACCACTTTTTCAAACGGAACATCCTGGTTCATGAAAGCGTCCAGCGCTGTGTCTCGCACCGTCTTCAGGAACTCTCGAAAGGACATCTCGCCCGACAGGTCGGAACGCATCACCAGCAGGTTGACGAAACAGCCGATGAGCGGCTCGATCTCCGAGCGATTCCGATTGGCCGCGTTCGACCCGATCAGAATCTGTTCCTTGTCTGTGTAGCGAAAAAGCAGGACGTTAAGCGCCGCCAGCAGTAGCATGTATAACGTCGCGCCTTCCTGCCGGCAGACTTGCTTCAGGGCTGCTCGCAGCTCCGGCCGAAATTCAAAAACGTGCCGCGCGCCGCGCCGCGAGAACACCGACGGCCGCTGGCGATCGGCCGGAATGTCCAAGACATAGGAAAGCCCTGACAGCCGCTTCTTCCAGTAGTCCAACTGGCTGCCAAAGGCGTTCGTGTCCATTTGCTCGCGCTGCCAGACGGCAAACTCCGTATACCGCTGCGGCAACGCGGGCAGGGACACCGGGCGGCCTGCGGAAAACGCCTCGTAACAAGCGAGGAGCTCTCGCAACAGCACTCGCGACGACCAGCCGTCGAAAACGATATGATGGAACGTGAGGGCGATCAGACATTCCACGTCTGTCAGACGAATGCAGCGCGCGCGCAGCGGCGGCCCGCTCTCCAGATCGAACGGCCGCTCGGCTTCCGCCAAAACCTGGAACTGGGCCTGAACGTCGCGCTCCGCCGGCGCCAACGCGCGCAGATCGCTGACCTCCAGCCTGATCCTTAAGCACGCGGAAACGATCTGCTCCGGGCGAGCCCCGTCGGACTTGAACGTGGAGCGCAGCGGCTCGTGTCGCGCCACAATTTCATGGATCGCGAACTCCAGGGCGCGGAGATCCAGTTGGCCTGTCGCTCGTAGCAGCACGGGGCAGTGGAACGCGGGGCGATGCAGCGTCATGCGATCCAGAAACCAGAACCGCTCTTGCGGAAAAGAAAGCGGCACGCGCTGGAAGACATCGCGGCGAACGACGGTCCTTGCGGTTTTGACACCCGCCGCGTTTTCGCGCCGAATTGCGCTCTCCACGTCAGGGGCGGAACTACCCATCTTTGCACCCGCTATTCGAACCTTTTCGTAACTTATTTATCCAGCACACACGCCGTTGTGGCGCGCGAACTGGGTATGCACTTCCAGGGCCAGCGCAAAACACACGCGCTCGGCGCGACCGTAAGCCCGCGTTCATCTTCGTTAATGGCAAGCGCAGCCATCGCTTGCAGGTATGTGACTTGGTGCCGGGTGGACTGTTATCTCGCACGGAAGAACAACCGGAGCGGCGCTATGAGACAGTCCACGAAACTTCGCTGCATCGCAATGGCTTTGGTCCTGCTGATTGCCGGCGCGGTGATCGCCACGCGCCAGCCCGCGCGTTCCGCGAACTCACTGCTTATTCTGGCACCGTACAAATTTGCCGGCACCTGGGTCTTCGACGACCCGTCGGCTGGCTTGCTGCGAGAGCCGTTCGTCAACGGCATTCCCGAAATCATCGACGACATGGTCAAGGACGTGCCGCAGGCGGAGGCCGGCTTTCGGCTGCTCTTCTGCGCGCAGCCCTTCCCCGGGCATACTCACAAGCTGACGTGGCTGCGCGCCGATGTACATTCGGGCAACTGGTATCGCTGCGAACAAACTGGCAAAGAAGGCTGGCTGTGCCCGGCGCTGTTCAAATACTACCGCGAAGCGCCGAAAGAACTCTACGCCAAGGCCGAAAAAAAGTAGCTGGCGTCCCCGCCAGCTACCCCGTCACCAAGTACCACTCACCAGATATCAATCACTAAACCCCAAAAATGAACCTGCTAATATCATTGTACGTCGCAAGCAACAGCAGCCCGCCGACGATGAATATCCCCACATACTGGAAGGCTTCCTGAATCTTCGGCGCGACCGGGCTGCCTTTAATTTTCTCGATGGCAACCATCAACAAGTGCCAGCCGTCCAGCAATGGGATCGGCACGAACTGCAGAAGTCCGAGATTCAGCGATATGAACCCCAGGAACCACAGGAAGTTGAAGAACGTCTGGTTGTGCGCAACGGTATACATCAGCCCGCCGATCCCCGCCGGCCCGGAGAGCGCCTTGTGGCTCACATCCCCGGTGAACAGCCCACGCATCACGCCGAAGACCGTCCCTGACAACCGAATCGTATCGTCCCAGGCGGTGGCGATCGCCGCGCCCGGAGAATCGCTGTAGAACTCCACGCCTACCCGTCTCTGTACAAAGACCAGCGCGGTGCTGTCGTCGCTGGATGGAACCGTCAGCCGCATCTTCTGCGGCTTTTCTTTTTCGTCCCAGTTTTTCTTCCAAAGCAGCGTTCCGCTTTTCCAGACCTTTTCGTTCGGCTGGTCGGGCTCGAAGCGGATGACATAGTTGCCTTCGCGCAAACCCGCAATGTACGCTTCGCTGCCATGATCGATATCGGCCACGCGGCGCCTTTCGTCCGGCTTGACGCCAATCGCGAAGCCGTCCGCGTCTTTGTCCTGCACCGGCGCGACTTCGATCGGCAGCTCTTTCCCATCGCGCCGCACGTCCAGCTTCAGCTTGTGGCCGTCGCTGCCACGGACGGCATTGATGAAGTCCTCTGCCTCGACTATGTTCTTCACCTTGGGATGAGCGGCATCGCCCAGGTCGGTGATGCGCAGTACTTCGTCCCCCTTCATCAGACCGGCCGCCGCGGCCGGTTTTCCCGCGATCACCTCAAACAAGCCGACGGTGTCTTCGGCGGTAAAGCCCAGCGGCAGCCTGGCCTTTTCGAAGTAATTCTCCAGCCCAATGCTCGACGCGCCCAAACGCTTGTCGGTCCGGGTCTTGACGATGACGTCTTCCACCTTGCCGGAACCGGTTGGACCGCGGAGCACCTGAAGCCACAGGTCTTCATTGGCCGCGGTGCACGAAATCTGCAACTGGGCTTCAAGGAATGTCTTCACCGGCACGCGATTGACCGCAATGATCAGGTCGCCCGGTTGCAGATTGGCGGGCTTTTCCGTTTGATACACAATGGCTTTGGCCAAGGGCTTATCGGGCGCAATGTTTCCAATGCGTGGCGGCACGATGTACATGCCGGCCGTGTAGCAGAGCGAGAACGCCGCAATCGCAAACAGCAGGTTGAAGATCGCGCCCGCCGCCAGAATAGCCGCTTTCTGCCCCGGACGTTTGTTGCGATAGTCCGTCTTGTCTTGGCTGGGCGCCAGATTAACATTCATGTCATCCTGTCCGGCCAGCTTCACGTAACCGCCGATGGGGATCAGCGACAGCACGTACATCGTGCCGCGATATGAATAGCTGAGCAGATAGGGTCCCATGCCCAGCGAGAACACATACACCCGCACGCCGTTCCATTTCGCCAAGACGAAATGCCCCAGCTCGTGAACAAAGATCAGTCCCGAAAATCCCAGGATCAGCCCGGCCCAGCCAGTTACCCAGTCCATTTGTCAGTTATCCGTTGTCCGTTGTCAGTTGTCCGTTGAGAAACTCTGTGACCTCTGTGTTCTCTGTGCCTCTGTGTTGAAGTCGTGGCTTTTACCTTTACCGCTTCCGCCTACTGCATACTTCGCACGTATTCCCGCGCCCACCTATCCGCCTCAAGTACCGTCTCCAGCGACTCGACCGACTGCTCTTTGTGCGCGGCCAAAGCGCGTCCGACCAGATCAAAGATACCACAAAACTTCGTTTTGCCGTCCAAAAATAGAGCGACGGCTTCTTCGTTGGCGGCGTTTAGCACAGCCGGTGCCGTCCCGCCTCGGCGACCGGCGTCGTATGCGAAATCAAGCGAGGGGAAACGCTCACGGTCGGGCGCCTCGAAATTGAGGGACTGCATGCGGCTGAGCGGCAGCGAGGGCAGGCCTCCGTCAAGCCGTTCTGGAAACGTCAGAGCGTGTTGAATGGGCAGCCGCATGTCCGGAAGGCCGAGTTGCGCGACGATGGAACTGTCCGCGAACTCCACCATGGCATGCACGATCGACTGCGGATGCACCCACACCTCAATCGCCTCGTATGGGACGCCGAAAAGAAAGTGAGCTTCGATGATCTCCAGCGCTTTGTTCATCAGCGTGGCTGAATCGATCGTAATCTTGGCGCCCATCGACCACGTCGGATGCTTCAGCGCCGCGGCTCGGTCCGCATTGCGCATCATCTCTTTGGACGCTGTCCGAAACGGTCCGCCGGAGGCCGTCAGGATGACTTTGCGAATTTCTTTTGGCTGCCCCGCCCGCGCCGACTGGAACACCGCGCTATGTTCGCTGTCGATGGGGAGTATGGTTGACCCGTATTGTTCTGAAGCCGCCAGCATCAGTGGCCCGGCCATCACCAGAGGCTCTTTGTTCGCAATGCCGACCTGTTTGCCTTTTCTCAATGCTGCAAGCGTCGGCAGCAGCCCCGCCGCTCCGACAATTGCCGATACGACATAATTGCTTTCTTTTTCCTCCGCCAGTTCCACCAGTCCCTCGACGCCGGCCAGAATCTCACCGTTCCAGCGCTGTCCATCCTTGCCGTTGCCGCTGCTGATCAGATCCTTGAACTTGGGGACCAGTTGCTTGTCGGCAATGGCCACCCGCTCCGGCTGCACCGCCCAGACCTGCTCGGCGAGCTTCTTGATGTTCTTTCCAGCCGTGAGACTTCGGACGCGAAACCGGTCCGGAAATTGAGCGACCACTTTCAGTGTGCTGACGCCAATCGATCCCGTGCTGCCCAGAATGCAGAGTTGCTTCATCACTTCTCTTTTCAGCAGTCAGTGCCGGCCGTTGAGATTTGAAAAATCTGAAATTTCGCAACCGTTCAGTCCTATGCTGAATGGATGTCCGGTCTTTTGCGAGCGCTCTTTAACGGCCTCCACCACAGAGTCACTGAGAACACAGAGGGCACAGAGAAAAGAAAAGAATAAAAAACTCCGTGAAACTCTGCGTTCTCTGTGCCTCTGTGTTGAAAGCTGTTCTGCTGTACCGGCATGAGCGCTTACGAAACTTCCAAACCGCCCATTTTCAATCTCTCGGCCACTCTCAGACTGCTGAATCCCTCCTCAACAAGCCGTGCTGCGCTGCGCTGGCGCCCGCCACTCTCGGCAGAAAACGCCACGGAACTGTTTCAGCATTATCGCCGCAGCACCCCCGTGCCGCAACAAGTAGTCCAGGCGCCGAGCAACACAATATGTAGCTACAAACGATAACTGGCCCGCGCGAGCCTTCGACTTCTCGACTCCTGGACTTTTCGACTTCTGGACTTCTCGACGAACTTAAACTTCTCGCTGACGTGTTATAATTATTGAGCTGCGGCGGTGCGGAATTGCCGTTGTATGGTAATCTTGCGAAGCAAACCGTCGGGCGGGCGTCTTATTTACAGCTATGGCAGCGAAAGGAATCCTGCGTGCATCATCGATCGACATCCTGCAACACCAGCCGGCATTGGGTCAACGTCCTCCTTCTATTGAGCATCCTGGCGTTCAGCATCAAACCGGCGCCGGCCGCCGCGGCCGAAAAACTGACGCCCGAGCGCGTTTCGGAACTCATTCCGCAGCTCTTTAAGCTGCACCTCTCGCAACACGAGATGGACGCGCCGTTCGTTAAGCGGCTTCTGAAGCAGCTCGTTGAGCAACTCGACCCCGACAAGATCTTCTACCTGAAAGACGAAGCCGAAGCCGTGTGGAATTTGCCCGAAAAGGATCTGAAGGCCCTCGCCGAACAGACCCTCAACGGCGATTTTTCGCATTATCGCAAGATTATCGACGAATTCCTGACCAAGCGCGTGCCGGGGTCGGACGCAATGTTCACGGCTCTGGAAAAGAAGGCCGACCAGATCAAGGCCGAGGGCAACGCCGAAGCCAAAGAAGACAAGCCTGCCGACGATCAGTTCAAATGGAGCCAGCGGCCGGCGACGAAAGAAGAGCGCGATGCGCGCTTGTATAAATCCGCCGTCGAAATGTACCGCATCGACAAAAGCTATCTAACGGAAGAGGAGTCGCTCAAACAGTCCCTCCAGATCCTGCGCGAAATTCAGAACAAGTGGAAGAAGATCGCCGCCAACGACGAAGAAACCGCCAAGCTGTTCCTGAAGGGCTTCATGCTCGCGATGGATCCGCATACCGAATACATGGACGCCGACGACGAAGAGGAGTTCAACGAACGCCTGGAACGCAGCTTTACCGGCATCGGCGTGCAGATTCGTCCCTGCCCGCTGGGCGCTCAGGTGGATGAAGTCATCAAAGGCGGCCCGTCGGATCGCAGTGGCAAACTTTCTCGCGGCGATCAGATCGTGGCCGTAGACAGTTCTTCCCTCGCCGGCTTGCCCATCAACAAGATCGTCAAGCGCATCAAAGGGCCCAAAGGCACTCAGGTGAAGCTGACGATTCTTAAGCACGACGACCATAAGACCGAAGTCCTTACCCTGGTCCGTGACAGCATTCAACTCGCCGACATCCGCGTGAAGGGCAAGCGCATGGACACGGCCCACGGAGCGGTGGGATTGATCTCCGTGCAGGCGTTCTACGCCGGCGTGCATAACGACGTGCGCGAGCGCATCAAGGAACTCACCAAAGACGGCCCGCTGGCCGCGGTGGTGCTCGATCTGCGCTCGAATGCCGGCGGCTATCTGGAAGAGGCTGTCGGGTTGGCCGGTTTGTTCATTGACTCCGGGCCGATCGTCGGCGAACGCGATGGCGCCGAACGAATCCACTGGAACTACGATCCCGATCACGACGTCGCCTACGCCGGACCGTTGATCGTGATGGTCAATCAGTTCTCCGCCAGCGCATCCGAGATCGTCGCGGGCGCGCTGAAAGATTACGGGCGTGCGCTGATCGTCGGAGCCACTCAGACGTATGGCAAAGGCACCGTCCAGCGCGTGATCCCCCTTAGCAGCACTTATCTCAATCTGCCCGGCGACATCAAGATTACCACGCATCAGTACTTCCTGGCCGGCGGTGAGTCCGTGCAGCTCAAGGGCGTGGAGCCCGACGTGGTGATCCCCGGTCCGAAATTGCTCGAAGAGGACGGCATGCTCGAACGCATCACCGAAAACGCCGTTCCGTGGAGCAAGATCAAGGGCAAACTGGACCGCAATCGCCCGGAAATTAAACGCTGGCTGGAATGGAAGCAGCAGGAGGTCGCCGAACTCCAGAATAAATCCAATGCGCGCGTGGCCGGCAACCCGGAACTCAAGGAACTCAGCGAACACAAGACCAGTCGCAAGACGCTCGAAGCGGGCAAGTCCCCGGAGAAACGCAGCCCGGCCAACAGTCCCGGCGCGCCCAACGATATAGATAAAGACAAAGAAAAAGAAAAGGACCTCCAGGCCGACGAAGCCGTTGCCATCGCCTCGGACATGGTCCCCACTTGGCCCCCCGCCGCTCGTCAGGCGGCCAAATAGTCATGGGTCATTAGTCATTGGTCATTGGCGGCACGAGGAGCGCTTGCGCAATGACCAATTACCATTGACCAATGACCGCCCCCAACGCCCCATTGACTCTCCTCCCAATTTCGTTACATCTCAATCTGTATGAATAACACGACCCCTCCCCGCATCTTCCCTGTCATCCTCGCGGGCGGCGCCTCCTCCAGGCTCTGGCCGGCGTCCGACCGTGAACGCCCCAAGTGGGACTTGCGACTCTTTGGCGGCGGGCAAAGCCTGCTCGAAGGCGCGTGGTCCCGTGGGCGCGCACTCGCTCAGGCCGCCGACTGCTTTGTCGTCGCCGGACAGCCGCAGGCGCCGTTGATTCGGCGCTCGCTGACCGGCTTGCCGCCCGCCAACTTGCTGATCGAACCCGAACCGCGCGATACCGCTGGAGCGATCGCGTATGCCGCCGGTGCGATTTTGAGAAAGACGCGGCAGGAGAATTTCCCGCCCGAGAAAGCCGTGATGCTGGTGCTTCCCGGCGATCACGTCATCCAGGATGTCGCGCGCTTCGGGCAAATTGCACAGACGGGCGCTCAAGCGGCGGTGGAACTGAGCGCACTGGTCACGCTGGGCATCCTCCCGCGCGCGCCCGCAACCTGCTACGGCTACATTCACCGCGGCGCAGCCGTGACGTTGCGCGATTCAAACCCGAAAACCCCCGCGGTTTTCAATGTCATTGAATTCCGCGAAAAGCCCGACGCGCCGACCGCCCAGGAGTATGTCCGCGGCGGCCAGTACTACTGGAACGGCGGCATCTTCCTTTGGCAGTTGACCACGCTGCTGCACGAGTTCTCCCGCCAGCTTCCCGGGCACGCCGCGCTCGCTCGAGAACTCGGCGCCGCCGAAAAGCCGGATGAAGTTCTGCCTCGCCTCTTCGCCCCGCTAAAAAAAATCTCGATCGACTTCGGGATCATGGAGCATGCCGCCAAGGTCGCGGTGGTTGCCGCCGATTTCGAATGGGACGACATCGGCTCCTGGAGCGCCGTTGCAGAACATCTTGAAAAGACCAGCGGCAACGCGGTCGGCCCCGGCACACGTACTGTCCCACTGGACGCCACAGGCAATCTGGTCTTTGCACCGGGCAAGCGCGTGGCGCTCGTCGGCGTGGAGGGCTTGGTAGTGGTAGCCAGCGGCGATGAAATTCTGGTTTGCCGCATGGACCGCGACCAGGATGTCAAGAAAGTCAGCCAGATCGCGAATTCCGATAAACCTGCCGGCCGGTAGCTGCCCTAATGAAAGGCAGTGATCCCGTGTGCATAACCGGTACTTGCTCAGTTTTCGGGCCTGAGCAACCGGAACAGCTCTGTGCACACGTGAAAAACCCCTATTTTTGCGCGCTGTACAGGCGTGAGTTATCCTGTTAGGCTATACTCACGCTATCAAAGCGGAAGCGGGCGAGGGTGGAGTTCCTTCGCTTGACGGGTTGAGGAGGCAGCAATGCGTCTTGTTCGTTGTTTGTCGCACACTTTTGCGATGGGGCTGGTCTTCGCCGCTGCTGGACTCTGTTGCGGGCTCAGCCTCCCCGGTCCCAGTGAGGAGCCGGCGTTGACGGCCGGTGCGCGCGCGGTGGGCACGTCTGTTCCGTTGCGCTTTACCAATCCTCCTGTCCCCGGCCTGGCCAATGAATTCGACCTTGGCGATGCGGCCTTCGGCTCCTTCGTCACCCGCTACGTGACCGCTGAAGGCGGCTTGCGCCCCTATCGCTTCCTTTCGTTTGGACCGCAAAGCTTCGCCAATCTCACCGAAGGCTTCCGCACCACGCTCGATTTCAGCATCTCCGGCCTGCTCGCCGGTTCCTGCCCGCAAGCGCTGGGGTTTCCGCCGAGCTTCACCACGATCACCGGTCAACCGGGGTTCCGCTTCTTCGTCCGCGTGCAAGACGCTCTGGGAACGGGCCCGCGCCAGGCGGATGGCTTCTTCAATCTGGCCTTTGTCAGCACCAACGTGTTCCGCTTTGCGGTCCCGACGAAGCTGCCGGATGCGCGCCTGGGACAAAGCTACCTCGCCGCGGTGGCCGTGGTGAACGGCACGCCCCCGTACACGTTTTCCATCATCTCGATAGCCAACGCCGATACCGGCGCCGCCGTCAAAGCCACGGATCTGGGCGTGTTCGTTGCGCCCGATGGTGTGCTCTCCGGACGCCCGCTGATCGCCGGCAACTACCAGCTTCAGGTTCGCTGCCAGGATGTTGCCCGCCGTACGGCGCTCAACCGAGCCGCTACGTCTCAGGATGAAGTCTTCACGCTCACGGTGGCCGACAACCTCGTGACCTCCAGCGAACTGACGACGCTGCAGTGCAGCGTGCGCGGCAGCACCCAAGACACGGGACACGATTCGCTGCGCTTCGTGGGATTCGTCAACATTCTCGGGCAAGGGGACACTGAGCTTGCCAATTCGGACTTCTCCTTCCGCTTGGGAAACATCGGCTTCAGCGGCAGGCTGGACCGCCATGGAAAGTTCAACGCCGTGCTGCGCAACAGCCAGCAGGTGATGGGCCAGGTCGCAGTGGTGGTGAACGCCAAGAAAGGCACGATTACCGTCAATATTCAGTCCGGAGTCTTCACGGATGCCGGAGCGCGACTGGACTTGCTCGGCTTCCTGGCCAAAGCGCCGGCGGCGGGCCTGACGCGCCTGCCGGTGCGTGTCACGATCGGCGACGCCATGGTGGACACCGAAGTCATCGACTTCAATACGCAGGTCAGCGGCTCGCGGTACGCCTTGGACTACCGCCTCGGGATGGAAGGCGCGAGCGACGGCGGCGGCTTCCAGATCGTTTCGGTGCAAGGCAAAGACGGCAACACCTTCAGCGGCCAGCCGGGCGATGCGTGGCGCGCCAAGTTCCTTGCGACTCCTCGGCTGGGCGTAAAAGATCCCAACCGCTTGCGCCAGGGCTTCGACAACATCACGGCCGTCACCTTGCGCATCGGCAGCGTGTTCGAAGAAAAACTAACGAGCGCGAATCTGCGCAACAATGGCACGAAGGTGAGCTTCAAAGGAACGTCCGCGACCGGCACGCGCAGCTTCATGCTCAACACCCGCAAATTCAGCGGCGAGATCCAGACCAACACGCTGCGCACGCAACTGACCGGCATTCCGCAGGCCACCCAGGCGCTGCGCTCCAGCGCGATTTTCTTTCCGCTCGGAATGGACCTGGTCCGTCCCAACGCCGCGCCCTTCACTGGCGAAAACGCCCGCCGGATCTTCGGGCTGAAGAATCAGTACCGCGATGTGCTGCCCCCGCGGTGAACGGCAAGACGGGGAGACGGGGAGATGGGGAGAAACGGCAACCGAGCGGTAAAGGTTAAAAGTCACGACCTCAACACAGAGGCACAGAGAACGCAGAGGTCACAGAGTTTTTCTATAATTTTTCTCCGTGTCCTCTGTGTCTCTGTGTTGAAGTCGTGAAATCCGTTCATTTCAGGAACGGGCCGGGATGACTGCAAGTAGGCAAGAGGCGGTTGCGGTTCAATCCGAAATCCGCAATCCGAAATCCGCAATCAACAGAGGAACCATGGCAGAAAACGAACTTCCCCAGCAGCCGCAAGCTCAGCCCGCATCCAATGAACCCAGCCCCTGGCAACTCGCCGAAGAGGGCTGGGCCGAACTGGCCGCCGCCGCCGCGAAGATTCAGGCCGCCGCCAACGCGATCAAAAAGACCGATCGCAGCATCGACGGCTACAACATCGAACGCAGCCTCAACAAACACAAACCGCATCTGATGACCGAGCACCTCGAAGGACTGCGGCAGCATCGCAAAGAGAATAAATTGTGAGTGGTACTTGGTGAGTGGTGAGTGGTGAGTGGTGTCTGGTGAGTGGTGTCTGGTAGTCTTTTGTTTGTGCTTCGTATTTTCTTCAGACGAGCATGCGCGGCTTGCCGCCGCCTGCCTCCTTCCCGCCACTAATGCTCCGGGATTCATGCTCTTAACTTTTACTTTTTAATTTTTAATTTTTAATCACCGTCGTCCCACTCCTCGCTCCAGATCTTCCCAAGATAATTCAACAGCCACCGGCCGTCCATGCGGGCAGGTCAGGCGCAGACCGCGGACTTTGCGGCGGTACTCTGTCATCAAAGCCGTCATCTGCTCGATCGTCAGCCGCTCCCCGGCTTTGATCGCGGCCTTGCACGCCAGACTCGCCACCGCCCGCTCGCGCAACGAATTCAGGTTTGCGAGGCGCTTGGATGGATCGCCGTCCTCGCTGGAAGCCAGGCTTTCGAGCACGTCGCCGACCAGCCGCGCGCACGCCCCGCGCAAAATGGCCGGCACCGCGCGCACCACCAGCGTGCGGGAGCCGAACGATTCGACCTCGAACCCCAGGCCCGCCAGCAGGGACGCTGCGATATCGTCGGCGGCCCAGAACGCAGCTTGAGCCGGCGTCAGCTCGAGGGTCTCGGGCAACAGCAGCCCCTGGCTGTCGGCCTGCGACCGCCCTTCCAAGCGCGCCAGCAGATCTTCAAACAGAACCCGCTCGTGCAGAGCGTGCTGGTCGATCACCTTCAAGCCCAGATCGTCCTCCAGCACGATATAGCTGCCGCCGGACTGGCCCAGAATGCGGAAGGGCAGAACGGCCGATTGCGGACTGGCGGCTCGCTCCTGGCTCTTAGGTCTAGGCTCTTGGCTCTTGCCCGCAAGCGCATCAACAGCCGCCCCTGAACCCTGAACCCTGAACCCTGAACCCTCGCTCGATTGCGGATTGGACGCCACGAGCGCCGCACGCACCGGCTGATACGGCGCGATCTCATCGGCCCCAACCGATGACGCCTGCTGCGTCAGGGGAACATCAGTGCTGAGTGTTGAGTGCTGAGTGCTGAGTGCCGTCGGGGAGACCAGCGCCTGCGGCGCTGGCGGCGCAACGGCGAGCCCCTTTGATTGAGGCGTTGCCGTTAATCCGCAATCCGCAATCCTCAATCCGCAATCAGGTGTTCCGCCACCGAAGAAGTCCAGCGCCCGCTGAGCGGGGTCTTGCCGCGGCGCGCCCAAGGGCGGGGGAGGCTTGCGCTGCGTCGCGATCTGAAGCTGCGCGTCCAAAGCCTGCTCATCGATCCGAGCCTCAAAACCGCACGTGCTGCGAACGGCGTGATGGAACAGCGCGTAGACCAGCCCCGGAAGGCGGAAGCGCACTTCGGCTTTCGTGGGATGAACATTGATGTCTACGTCCGCGCCGGGCAGATCGAGAAACAGCACGGCGAGCGGATAGCGCTTGGCCGGAAGCAGATGGCGGTAGCTTTCCAGCAGCGCCTGCGTCAGCAGCCGGTCGCGGACGGCTCGTCCATTCACCGAAAGATAAAGGCTCGACCGGTTCGGCCGCGTCACCGGCGGCGGCGAAATCAGCCCGTACAGGCGGTAGCCGCGGAAGGAGTCCGGCAGGCTGGAGTCCTTGGCGGTTTCACCAGGCCCTTCGTAGGCTATCTCCAAAAGCCCGTGGCTGTTCTGCCGCCCCAGCACGTCGCGAGCGCGCAGGACGAACGCGCTGGCCGTCAGAGCCTCGCGGTTTCGGCTGGCGGGCGCCCGCGCCGGCAGATTGAAGATTTCGTGGCGATCCTGGTGCAGGACGAAGGCGACGTCCGGTCGGGTGAGCGCCAGGCGCAGCAGGCAATCGGCGCAGACCGCCGCCTCGGCTGCCTGGCCTTTCAGGAACTTGGCGCGCGCCGGCAGGTTGAAGAACAGTTCGCGCGCCTCGGCCGTCGTGCCGCGGTCGCCGGAGCAGGGCTTGGGTTGAGGCTGGGAGGGCTCGCCGCCGGCCACATCCACGCGCCAGGCATCGGCGCCGGCTTGAGCGGAAAGCAGGCTGAAGCGCGACACCGCCGAAATGGCCGCCAGAGCTTCGCCGCGGAATCCCAGCGTGCGCAGGTCGGTGAGCTGTTCGGCGGACGTAAGCTTTGATGTCGCGTGCGGCAGCAGGCACAGCGACAGGTCTGCGGGGCTCATGCCCCGCCCATTGTCCCGCACGCGGATCAGCTCGCGCCCGCCGCCGGCAAGTTCCACGTCGATCTGCGAGGCGCCGGCGTCCAGAGCGTTCTCGACCAGCTCCTTGATCACGCTCGCCGGCCGCTCGACCACTTCCCCCGCCGCGATGCACGACGTCACCGCCGGCGGCAGAACGTGGATCGTGGGCTCGATTGCGGACTTTCCGATTGCGGATTGCGAATTGCGGATTGCGGATTGAGCGGGAGCGCCGTAGGCGTCAGGGGAGATTTGAGGAGCGGGGTCTTCCATGCTGAGCGGCCCGGAAAGGACTCATCGCGGAGGACGCGGAGGACGCAGAGGTTATCACACTATAGTCTTTCTCTGTGTTCCTCTGTGCCTCTGTGGTGAAATCTGTTAACTTCGTCTTGTTTCAGACGCCAGCGTTCGATAGCCGTTCATTCCGCAATCCGCAATCCGAAATCTGCAATTAGAAGACTGCCAGAGCGGCCGGTTTGTCGTCCACCACCTGGAATATCTGCGTCAGCCCCAGCAAATCAAAGACTTCCCGGACATTGGGCGTGGGATTCATCAGGACGATGTTGCCTTTGTGTTCGTGAGCTTCCGACAGAGCCCCAATGAAGACGCCGGCGCCGGCCGAAGAAATGTACTCCACTGCCGCCAGATCCACCACCAGCCGGTAGTGGCCCTTGGCAAACACGTCGGCTATGGCTTCCTCGAGCTGCTCGAAGGTATGTGCGTCCAGGTAGCCGGCAAGGCGCAACACCAGCACGCCTTTGTCTGCGAGTACCTCGCGTTCAATGCTGAATTCTTCACCGGCCATCGCCTGTTTCACTCCACCAGAAATTCGATTCCCGCGTTGTCCAACCCAAGGCGAAGACCCGTTCTGTTCCCGCCGGCATCAAACCGGTCCATTGCTTTTAGCCGTGGGCTTGGACGAGTCAACGTATTTTACCATCACCAGTTCGTTGTGCGATCCGGGCTTGAGCGTGTAGTGGATCTCATCCATGATGCGCTTCATCAGGAAGATCCCCAGCCCGCCCTTGCGCCCGGCTTTGACGTGCTCCTGCATGTCGATTTCCGGCGCCTCCCGCGGATCGAAATGCGTGCCATGGTCCCGCACGAGCGCTTCGAAACGCGTGCTGTTGGCATCCAGGATCAGCTCGATCTGCTGCCCAGCCGAGCCGGATTCGATCTCCGGAAACGCATGCTCCATAATGTTGGCCAGAGCCTCGTCCACGGCCAGAGCGATCATGTTGGCCTGCTGCGCCGAAAAACGCGCGCCGACGGCAATCTCGACCACGGCTTTGCGCACCGTGGACAGGTACGTAGTGTCCAACGGCACCGACAGCTCGCGGTGCATGGCTGGCGTAGCGCCCGACGGGCGCTCACAGCAGCCGGAAGGTCGTGATCGTGATGTCATCGTGCTGCTCGGCTCTGCCCTGATGCTCCTCAAGTGCCTTGATCAGCAGGCGGACAAACTCCTTGGACGGCAACCCGCCGTTCTTCACGGTGAATTCGTCGAGTTTCTCGTCGCCCCACTCCTGCCGCTTCTCGTTCATGCTCTCGACCACGCCGTCCGTGTACATCAGCACGCGGTCACCCGTCTCCAACTTGACTTTCTGTTCCCGGACCGTGCGCTGGAAAACCGGTCCCTTGTCAAATCCCAGAGCGATTCCGTTGGGGCGCACCTTTTCGATGCTGTTGGTCGCGGACCGCCAGATGAGCATCGGATTGTGCCCGGCGGACGCGACGGTCATCTCCCGCGTGCGCAGGTTCAGAATCGCGTAAATGCAGGTGACGAACATGCCGCGCTTGATGTCGCGCGCGACGTGATAGTTGGTCTTGGTCAGGACGTCGGCGGCGGAGAGATTGTTGACGGCCATCATGCGCAGGATCGTGCGCGTGGTGCCCATCACCATGCTGCCGGGGATGCCTTTGCCCGAAACGTCCGCCACGCAGAGCGCCAGGTGTTCCATGTCGCCGACGGGGATGAAGTCGTAATAGTCGCCGCCGACCTCTTTGGCGCAGTTGTACGCGGTGAAAACGTCGATGCCCGGAAGCTGCGGCAGCTTTTCAGGCATGAGCTTGGCATGGATCGCCTTGGCCGTGTTGAGCTCGCTGTCAATGCGCTCGTGTTCCCGTTCGGCCTTTCGCGCTTCACGCAGGTTCTTGGTCATGCGGTTGAACGCCATGGCCAGCAGGCCCACCTCATCGCTGGTCTGATCCGGAACGGTGCTGGTGTGATCCAGGTCGCCCTGCGAGACGGTGTTGATGTCGCTGACCAGGGAATTGATCGGCTTGGTGAACCAGTTCGCCATCCCCCAAGCCGCGCCCACGCCCAGGCCGATGAGCAGCAGGCCGAACACGATCAGGCGGTTCTGCAGGCTGCGCACCTGTCCTTCGATCTGGCTCATGGACATGATCACGCTGGAGAACGAGTACACTTTGTCGCCGCTTTTCTCCAGCGGCATGGAGAAGTACAGGCAGGTTTCGCTGCCGTAGCGCGATTCGTAGACCTTGAGATCCTCGTCGCCGCCCAGCGAACCGGGAATAGCCACCTCGCGCTCGTCCGTCACGCGCAGGATGGGGGTCGAGGGAATCTTGTCGCCGGCCGGATCGGCAAAGATGACCAAGTCCTTGATGCGCTTGTCCGCCTCCAGGATCAGCTTCACCCGTTTCAGGTCGTCTGGATAGTACGATTCGGGATGTACATTGGGATCGGTCTTGGCTTCTTTGGGCGGGGTCTTGTATTCGGCCTGGATCTGCTGGAATTTCCCGGAATCGCGCACACCCCGGAAGCGATCAATGACGCGCTGCCCGAAGGCGTTCAACAGCATCGCCTGGTCGGTTCCTGAACGCTTGATCTCATCCATGAGCTGCGACTTCAGATCGTGGAGCGACACGAGAGCGAAAATCAGCGAAATCGGCAGCGTCACCAGCAGAGTGAACAGCACCAGCTTGTGCGTCATCGACATGCCGCGCCGAGCCAGCGTGCCAATCTCTCCAGGTCCAGCCACTCGGCTCTTGCGCACCGCGCGTGAATCGCCGGAATCGCTGCCAGCGCCCGGAGTGCTGCGTTTGCCCGCCTGCGCCGGCGTGGACCGCGGCGGCAGACGCACCGCCGGCGAACTGCGCCGTGTCGGCGGGGCTGGAGCAACGGACTCTTCCTGCGCCGGAGGCTCGGGGGCCAGATCTTCGTCGCCGAGTTCCTCAAGTTCATCCGCGACGAGCGGCTCGGTCACCGCTGGAGCGGCGGGCGTCGGGGGCGGCGGCACCGGCACCGGTGCGGGAATCGCCGCGGGTGTCGCCACTCGGGCGCCTGCCGTCGGCGGTTTGTTCGGCAGGACGGGCGGCACAACCGGAATCTGTTTGGGCGCTGCTACCGTGGGTGGCTTGGTGGGTGCGGGCGCAGGTGCAGGTGCAGGTGCAGGCGTGGCTTTCGGGTTCTGGAGGACCGGTGGAACAGGTGATGAACCGGGCGTGGGAGTGCCAGGGTCGGGTGCAGGTTGCTGCTCACCTTTACTGGTGCGACGAGGAATGGCCACTCAGTCCTCTTCCGTGTGCCTGAAGTGAAACGGCTCCAGATTCAGTGACGTATATTATCGTCCGACGGGTTGTTGGCAACCGATTTTGCGCGCCAAAGTCGCGAGGTGCAGAACCCAATGACCCAGGACTACTTCTGTTCGGCCCCCGAGCCAACCCACACCCCCGTGTCGGGGTGATGCCTGCGTTGGTCCACACGCGGCGATCCGCCGGCAGCGCTGGACTGAAGCGGCACGCCGATCGGCCGTGGCCCGCTGACGCTCCGCTTGAGGCCCGAGCCGGGAACGGTCATGGTCACGCAGTTGCGGCCGCCGGCTTTCGAACGATAGAGCGCTTCGTCGGCGAGTTGAATGAGTGTGCTTTTGTCGCCGGCGTCTTGCGGGAAGCAGGCGATTCCGAAACTGCAGGTGATGCTCAGCTTCTCGCCGTAAGCCGAAAGCACTTCCATTTCCGCGATCGACTTGCGCAGCCGTTGTGCAACCTCCAAGACTTTTTCGCGATCGATCTCCAACAGGATCACCGTGAACTCCTCGCCGCCGTAGCGCGCCGCAAGATCGACGTTGCGGATCTGGCGGACCAGCAGCCGAGCCAGTTCCTGAAGCACGCGGTCGCCGGTCTGGTGGCCGTACGTGTCGTTGAAGTCCTTGAAGTTGTCCACGTCCAGCATCAACAGGCCCAAGCCGCGGTGGCCGTAGGTTGCGATGCGGTTGAGTTCCTGGCTGAGTTGCGCGTCGAAATGGCCGCGCGACGCCACGCCGGTGAGATCGTCGATGATCGACCGGCGATACAGCGCCTCGTTGCGCAGGCAGATGGCGAGCATCTTTCCGAGCACCTGGAGGAATTCGATATCCTCCTCGGTGTAACCGTGCCCAGCCAGCCGAGCGCCCAGCAGCAGCATGCCCTCGAGCACCGCACTGGGACTCTCCACCTCCTGCACCAGCGGCACCACCAGTTCCGAGCCCAGCGCCGTCAGCGCGTCCACATCGGCGTGACGTCCGGCCAGCTCTTTGAGTTCGAAACAGGTGCGCCGGGACAACGCGTGCTGGCAGAGCGGCGAGTCGATCGAAAGCTGGCAGGCCGGTTCGTGCATCCCCTGTGCCGCCGAACAGCTCAGAAATCGATCTTCGGGCCGCAAGCGGCGTACAATCAGCAATTTTGTGGTCGCGAAATGGCCGGAAACCGTGCGCAACAGATACGTCTGCATCGCGACCAGATCCAGCGAACGAGCGGAAATCTGGCCGATGATTTCGATTAGTGTGGAAAAATCGTGCTGCTGCTTGCGCAGCCGCCGCCGCTGCAAATGCGTCTCCTGCTCCGCCAGCCCCGCCCACTGCACAAGCTTCTGGACGTCCGCCGCGCTCCCCGCCAAGGCGCGTTGCGAGAGCGCCTGCAATTGAGTGCTGGGTTCGCCAGGCCCGCTCACCGCGGCCAGCAGAGCTTGGCTCGCGCTGGCGCTGCGCACGATTGCGCCGGGAGGAGTGCTGGGCAGTGTGCCTTTGGCCGTTTCACTGCTCATCGCCACGTCCTCTGGAGCGCTCTTGCCATCCGGCCTGCGGCCCCTTCAAACGCAAAAGACGTGACAAATGCACTTTGTGCGTAAAATGCACCGTGCAGCGTAAACTCTCCACAACGCAAAGACTTATCTAACAGAGGATAGCGCTTAAAGCCTATTATAAACACAAACTAGGATCCCAGTGCGCCTTCACTCCAGTCGTCCGAGACCAAGGCTCTTCTGCTGCGGTTTGCGCCAGCAAAACGTGCCGTGCTGTCGCGGCAACCGCCAGCACGGAACAAAGACGCTCAACAAAGTTCAGGCTGGCGGCACAGAACCTTACAGCGCAGGCTTTCCGGTCCCTTTGACTGTCTTGTTCGCGTTCACCTTGTAACCAAAGTTCACACGCTCGCTCGCCAGAATAACGTTGACCGGTGCTCCAGTCGCCGGATCCTTGGCGCTCGCCGCGATCTCAACGATGATCGTCGAATTTCCAGCGGGCTTTGTCGGATCGATTCCCAGCACCTTCTCCAGATCCAGGTTGCTGGCTTTGAATTTGAACCAGTGCCCGTTGCCAGTCAGTTGCCCTTGGAAATTGGAAACGATTCGCCCCTTCTTGTCCCCCGTGCCAGCCAGATCGAAGAGATTTCCCACTGGCAG
Source organism: Planctomycetota bacterium (assembly GCA_036504595.1). Classification (GTDB taxonomy): domain Bacteria; phylum Planctomycetota; class SZUA-567; order H5-PLA8; family H5-PLA8; genus DASXUX01. The sequence continues at coordinate 108,115 of DASXUX010000081.1, forward strand.
TTTGATCTTCGCTCCATCGATGGTCTTGAAGTTGATCGTGACGGTGACGGCGGCCAGATTGTCATCGATGCCCGGCGTATTGACCTGCGGCAAGTCTTTCGACGTGGCCGCGACGTTCACAACTCCGGACATATGCCCCGAGATCGAATCGCCGACCGGATCGGTCGGTTCAATCGCCTTGCTCACCGCGCCGGTGTTGACTTTTTGCGCCTGATCAGGGAATGGGCTGTCGAACGTGAAGGTGTTATGTTCCCCGAGGCTCGTGATCTTGCGGATTCCTTCAAACGCCGGATCCGCGGCATCCAACCGGATCTTCACCAGATCCCCGACGATGACGTTGAGCGCCTGGCGGATATCCTGCGCGGTGGTGATCGTCGCCACGCCAGCCGTCAGAGACGTGTTGTTGATCTTGACAATCGGATTGCGCGTGAACACCGGCGGCGGGCCGGCCTTTCCGGGGTTGTTCTTCACCGGTTGATCGACGATCGGGTTATCGATGTTGTTAATGTTGATCGATGCAAAACTCATCGCGTCGGCTGCGAGCGTCAGAATTTCATGCAGACCGTCAAAGGTAGCATCGGGCGAATCCAGATCGATGAACACAAAGTCGCCGACTTTGACTCTGGGCAGAGCATCGGTCAGCGGCGCGGAAAGCGTAATCAGTGACACGCCGAACGTCTGCCCATTCACGACTTGGTGAACCAGCGATGTCGTCGCGATCGGCACCGTCGGCGGGTTCACAACGTGATCCTTCAGCGAAGCCGTGAAGCTATACTGGCTCGCGCTGCAGATGCTGGCGACCGTCAACAGTACCCCGGCAGCCCACGCGGCCCTGACCTTATTGCGCATTGTTTTACCGCCTCCAAGGTAGCGCAATCCTCATGCATTGCGCCAAACGCACGCAGATCCCGCAGGACTGCGTTACGGCATATCTGAATTATGTCAGTGTAGCGGACGCGGCCGAGCCTGCAAGGCTTTTCCTCGCTGAAGTCAAATGCGTCAAATGCGTCAGCCGCAGGATCCTCTGGTGTACCGTCTGGATTTGCCGCCCCATGCCCGCGAGTTCATTTTCGTAAAGAAGTGGACCGCTGATATGCCGCGACATGGCGGTCATTGAACAGACATTTCCGGCCGAAGTCTCAGTGGTTTTTAACACCATGCGAACCGTCAGGTGCACTCAGCGCTGATGGTGTCGGGTAGCTTAGCAGTCTGGTGCCTGTTCCTGGTGACCAGACGACCAGACACCAGACCACCAGACACTACTCACCAACCGCATTGACAGCCCTGCTGCGCCCATCCATAATGGTAACGCAGTTTTTGCGGCAACACCGCTGAAGCGGCGAAGTGGGCGGATCTCCTTTGCTGTAAACATTTTACGCGTGTGCTGGCTGCCGCGTGACAGGGACAGGGTGTAGGCTATGCTCTCCATTTACCCTGCACCCCGGCCACTGGCCAGCCCCCTGCCGGACGTCGAGCGCTGGTGCGTTCTGCATACGCGTGCCCGTTCCGAAAAGGTCGTTGCGCGTGTCCTGGAAGAACAGCGCGTTCCCTTCTTTTTGCCCCTGCTCCGCAAGCGCAACGTCGGACATCGGCAGGTGCGCATCTTTGAAGTCCCGCTGTTCGCCGGCTACGTGTTTTCGGACGCTTCCGCGCTGAATCTGCGCCCCGTTCGCCGCTCGTTTCATGTCACGCAGATATTGGAGCCCGATGATCCCGAGGAGTTGCGCCGCGACCTGAGCAACCTGGCTTTGGCTCTGCAATACGACGACTCCTTGACCGTCTTCCGGTACAGTAAACCGGGCCGGCCGGTATGCGTCGTGCGCTCTGCGCTCAAAGGCCTTCAAGGCGAAATGGTGCGGATCAAATCCCAAACGCGCCTGATCATTCGCGTGCATTTCCTGTCCCAGGCCGCGAGCCTGGAAATCGACGAGTCCCTCGTAGAACCCGAGTTGTAGGCCGGCGAGCACCACTCACCAAGCACCAAGCATGACTTCCGAAACTGGCGAAAAGGATGTGGTGATCCGGTTCTATGAGGAGCACCCTTTCCCAGACAATCTCTCGCTCGTCGCTTCGAGTGTACCCTTATACCGAAAGCTCTTGGGATCCAGGAAATATCGTTCGATTGTGGTCGCTGGTTGCGGAACAGGCGAGGAGTTGATGAGCCTCCACCAGCTCTTTCCAGAGGCGCGGATTACCGCTATTGAACCCAGCAATGCCAGTGTGGCTGTCGCTCGCGAGCGCTGCCCGTGGGCGCAGATACAGAACACCACGATAGAGGAGTTTCAGGCGTCCGAATGCGACCTTGTCTGGAGCGCCGGGGTGTTGCAGCACACGGCGGATCCGTTTCGCAACCTCAAACGGCTGGCGACCTGGGCGTCTGATGGCGGTGATGTTTTCATCAGTGTCTACCACCACGCTCGCTGGGATTTACCCCAGCCCAGTTCGGAGAGCAAGCTCTCGGAAGCACAGGTGCTGGACGGCAGCGCGCATCCACGGGAGAGAACCTACTCCTGGCAGAGTTTCCTTGCCTTATTGCACGCCGCCGGATTGCGCCCGCATCGCGTTTGGCACAAACTCCGGCTGCCGGTTCCCAGGGGAAGACTCATGTGCGCCGCGTATGATGGCCTATGGCTTTACCGGCGCATCCAAATGCTCCCGGCCCTATGCCGCCGTGTGTAGAGTTGCTGCGAACAGCGCGCTGCAAGAGAAAGAATTGATCAACACGATCGCATCGCCTTGGGCACTCCTTCAGCGCGCGCTGAACAACTACGAAGCGCGCGTCGTGACGGTTTTCTCCGGGCTGCAACTGCTGCTTGGGCTGGTGGGCAATCGTCTGCTGACCGGAGCCGTTCCCCCGGAGCTCTTAGGAAAGTACTACCTCTACACGAACATACTGTTATGGCTGAGTCTGCCGTCCACAAGCCTCTATGTTTACTTCATGCGCCATTGGTCTGTGGCGCGGCAACATGGCGTCCCGGGCCTGCTCGCCCGCCGGATGGCTTGGGTTGCAGCCGTTCAGGCGCTGCTGGGTCTGTGCGGCGGCTTGCTCGCCGCGTGGTCAGGCAAAGCAGGATGGTGGGCCGTCCCGTTCCTGACGCTGATTCCCGCGGCGGTTGCCATCCAACAGCTTCTTGGGCAAGTGCCAGCGCTGGAACGACGCCGCGTCATGGCCGGCTGGCTCTCACTGGCTTCCGTATCCCGGCCGTGGTTCCTGGCCGCCGCGGCGCTCTTGCCGTCATTGTCTCTGCCCATGCTCCTCGCCCTGCATCTCGTCTGCTCCGCGGCAGAGGTCGTGCTCACGCTGGCGCTGCTGAAATGGGTGTTGCGCGAAATCCCTTTGGCAGCGCCTTCTGCAACGTGCTCCCGCGACCTGGAACCGCTCAGTATGTTGCACTTTGCGTTTCCCTACTTCATCACCGCCATCGTGACGCAATGCGCGGGCTCTGCCGAACGCTGGGGATTGGCTGCTAAAGCGGATACGGCCGCGACCGCATTGTTCGTGCAAGCCGTCGGGCTTGCGGCGGCTGCTGTGGGCGCTGTCATGTTGCCGTTACGCGGTTACTTTCATCCGATCATCTCGGAACTGAGCGGGCGGACAGACGCGCCTCTTCGCTCCACCGCTGTCGTCTTGCGCCGCTATATGTTCACCGCCGTGCTATCGCTTTCAACACTTGTCCTCGCCGTGGCCATGGCCGCACAGCCATTGACTTCCGTGTTGCTCGGCGCACGGTACCAGACCGCCGCGCTCCTGCTCCCTCTGACGATTGTTGGGGCGGCATTGTTTGGTCTTGGCCAGGCTCTGGCGATGGTGCCGTTCGCGGCGCGCAATGCGTGGGGGCCCAATGGCGCCCTGTGGTGCAGTAATGCGTTTTACATTTTCGCGCTGCTCAGTGTTCCGTCTGATGACAGGATGCTATGGCGATATTGCATGCTTTTTATTGCGTCTAACATCGTGTATGCGATCTTCATGTGTGGCATCGTGATCTGGCACTATCGGCGCGCCGCAAACTCCCCCAGTGTTAGCGGAGCGGCGGGACCATGAACGTGCTCGGAATCGCTTACGGCCATAATGCGACAGTCTGCCTCGTGCAGGATGGGGCGATCACGTTCTGCCAAAGCGAGGAACGATTCAATCGCATCAAGAACAGCACCGGTTTCCCCGCTCAGACGCTCGACTACATCTATCGGCATCTGGTTCCTCCGGAGAAGATCGATTTGGCCGTGCTGTTCCAGGAGTCCGTCTATGGCTATCTGTTTCTGAGGAGATACGGTTTCAAGGCTTTCCAGTACGGCTTCTATCTGGATCCGAGTCTGCTCGTCTCGGGCCTGAAGGCGCGATTCCTCGATACGGACGTCGGTTGGCGCCTCTGGAAGATACGCGTGCAAACGAACGAGAAACGCGTGCGATTGCGTGATGAGGCGATGGCCTATTATACGAAAGAGCTTCGCCTGCCGCGCGAGAAGATAGCGTTCCTGAACCATCACCTTGCGCACGCCTATAGTGTGGTGCCCGCGATTCCGAACGGTGAAGAAACGCTCGTTTTCACACTGGATGGAGTGGGCGATTGGACCTGCGCCACGGTCAGCCGTGTAAAGTCGAATCGCGTGGAGGTTCTTTCCAAGACCGATCACCAGCATTCGCTTGGCTATTACTATGCTGAGACGACTGGCATTCTGGGGATGCGAATAGGCGAACACGAATTCAAGGTCATGGGGTTGGCGCCCTATTCGAGCAAGGCTTTCTACGAGCCCATCCTGGTCGAACTGAGGAAACTGCTCACCGTTGACGATGCCGGCCAGTGGCGGGGTGCGGTCAAGCCTGTCGCATTACGCCATGCGCTCGATAAGGTGTATCGCTTCCGCAGATTCGACAACGTAGCTGGAGCGATTCAGGCGCTCGCCGAGGAGCTGATCCAGAAATGGGTCCATATCTGGATAAGGAAGACAGGGTGCCGGAATATTGCCGTGGCCGGCGGAGTCTTCCTGAACGTGAAGGCCTGCCAGAGAATCGCGGAATCTCCGGAGGTGAAAAGCATTTTCGTCATGCCCTCGGCGGGCGATGAAACATGTGCTCTCGGCGCTGCGGTGTGGGGCCATCTGAAGGCTGCGCCCGCATCCGCAATCAAACCGCTGGAAGATCTTTATCTAGGGGTCTCCTACACGGATGCCGAAATGGAGGAGACGCTCCGATCCACTGACGCGGCCCGGCGCTACGACATTGAGACTCCCGAACGGATGAGCCGGCGGGTTGCGGAGCTTCTGGCCGGAAACGAGATCGTCGCGCGCTGTACCGGACGAATGGAGTTTGGCGCGCGCGCGTTGGGAAACCGGTCCATTCTGGCGAACCCATCGGATTTCAGGAACGTGCAACTGATAAATGACGCCATCAAGTGCCGCGATTTCTGGATGCCGTTCGCGCCATCCATTCTGGAAGAAGACATGCCGCGGTACGTGCTGCGACCCAGCCTCATTTTCGCTCCGTACATGTGCATCACTTTCGACAGCACCGATGCGGCACGCCGTGATCTGACAGCCGCCTTGCACCCAAAAGACAAGACGCTTCGGCCACAGGCCGTCCGGAAATCCTGGAACCCGGAGTACTACGATCTACTTCAGGAATTCAAGGCCCTGACTGGGATTGGCGGGGTGCTGAATACCAGCTTCAACTTGCACGGGGAGCCTAACGTTTGCAGTCCCGAGGACGCCATAAAGACCGTGGATAGGTCTTGTTTGAAGTACTTGGCCTTGGGTAAATTTCTGTTGAAAAAGCGAACGGACGCGACGCCTTCATCGCAAGGCGTGTCAAAGCCCTTGGGCGTTGTTTGAGCAAAACACGTGTACATCGTTCGCTTAATGGGCGGAATGGGCAACCAGATGTTTCAGTATGCGGCGGCGCGAGCACTTTCTCTGCGGCACGGAGTCGATTTCAAACTGGATCGCTGGTTCTTGGATCAAAAGCCTCGACATGCAAGCTATGTTCTGCGTGACTATGAGCTGGGCGTCTTCCGCATCAAGGAAAGCTTCGCTGCATCCAGTGAAATTCGCCGCCATCGCGGGGCGCTGGGACAACGGCGCCACCACCTGTGGGCGTCCAGTCTGCTCAATGAGCTGGGCATCGTGAAGCTTTATCGGGAACGCACTCCGGTCTTCGACACCGAGGTGCTTCATCTTCCCGATGGAACGTTTTTGGAAGGCCATTTCCAATCCCCAAAGTACTTCGACGACTTTTCCGATCAGATCCGGCGGGAATTTGCGTTCAAGCAGGAGTTGCCACCGCATTCGCTGGACCTTCTGAACGCGATCGAGAGCGGACCATCGCTGTGCCTGAACGTGCGCCGTACCGACTACCTTGCAACGCCTTTGCACGGCGTTTGTGGAGCGGAGTACTACAAGTCTGCCTATGCATGGGTGGCCGCAAAGCTAGGCCATGCTCGAACGTATGTCTTTTCGGACGACTTGGATTGGTGCCGCGAAAATCTGTCTTTTTTGCCAGAGACAGTCTTTGTCGAGCACGAGCACGCCGGAGCGAAGTTTGAACATTACCTTCAGTTGATGTCGCGCTGCAAGCACTTCATCATTCCGAACAGCACCTTCGGCTGGTGGGCGGCATGGCTCTCGACCTTTCCGGAGAAGCTTGTTGTCGCACCCAAGCTATGGTTCGCAGGAACGAAGGACACTCGCGACGACATGATGCCTCAACAATGGCACCGGATGTAATGGACCGCTCAGCGGACGGGTTGCGCATCGTCCTTTGCGAAGACTGGTACTATCCTATTTACGGGGAGGTATTCCGGCTGCGCTTTGAAGAACTGGGCGCGCAGGTGTTGCCGCTCAAGACTCGGGATTTCTTCCCGGATCTAGGATCGCCTCTCACCTGGAACGTTCGTACATGGAGCCAGTACTTACAGCGCAGGTGGCGCATTGGGCCGTGTGTCGCTCGGCTCAACGCTGCCCTTCTCGCCGCCGCAAGGGACGTTCAGGCCGAAATGGTCTTTCTCTACCGGTGTGATCTCATCTGGCCCAAGACACTCCGCCGCCTGCGGGAGCTGGGCGTTCGTGTGCTGGGCTATAACAATGACGATCCATTTTCACCTCGGCATTCATGGTACAAATGGCGCTTGTTGAAACGCGGCATACGCTATCACGACATCTTCTTTGCCGCTCGCGATAAAAACCTTGCGGAGTATACCGCCGCCGGGTGCTCGAATTCCGAACTGCTCCGGTTTAACTACGTGCGCGAACTTCATTACCCGCTGTCAGAACTAAGCGCCCCTTCACATATGTGCGATGTGTCCTTTGCCGGCCATTGGGAAGATGATGGGCGGGAGGAGCACCTCCTGGCAATCACGCAAGACCCTGCCATCCGCCTGCGGCTTTATGGCACCGACTGGCACAGATGCCGTCACTACGCGTTGCTCAATCGAGTTGCCGGGTTAATTCGCCCTGCATATGGGCCCGAGTACAACCTGGTGCTCAACTCCTCCAGGATCGTTCTTTCGTTTCACTCACGAATGAACAACGATACGTCCACCTCGCGAAGTTTTGAGATTCCGGCGTCCGGCGCGTTCATGCTCAGCCAGTACAGTGATGACCTCAACTCCTTGTTCCAGGAAGGTGTCGAAGCTGAGTACTTCCGCTGCAAGGAGGAGATGCTCGACAAAATCCGCTTCTATCTCGCGAACGATGACGCTCGCAAACGAATTGCAGCCGCTGGGCGTGCGCGCCTGCTGCGCGATGGGCACGAGGCGCTGGATCGTGTGCGCCAAATACTAGCTGCATACGAAAGGCTGAAGAGACGGCATGCCTAAATTGGCGCCACCGAAAGGCTTGAGTCCGGCTGCCGAACAGCGCAGGGACGAGGCACGGAGCGCGCCGCCGCTCTGGCGGACACCCGCGCTGATCTCCATGTGCATCGGACTTGCGTTAGCCGTTTTCGCGCACAAAAGCGAGGGACCGATGCCGCTCGCACTGGTCGGCGCTTTGTGCGCCATCCAGGTATGCTTGCTGAAATATCATCTGACGCGCCTCAATCTTCTGACCGCCGTCTATGGGTTCGTTTTGACTGCAATGGTCGTCCTTTGCGAACTCCTGCAAATGTTTTCGGAGAATCTGCGTTTCGAGGCATGTCTGAGCAACGCGCTCTTTACGGAGCGCCTGAATGCACTGGCCAGCAGCACGCTCGTGGCAGCTAGTTGCCTTTATCATGGCTGTGCTTTGTTCTGGGCGGATCGGGAGAAATGGGTGCCCAGGGATAACGAAACCGCCGTCCGCGATTTCGCCCGCGAGACTGCTTTGCCGACTTTGATCCTAGGTGGCCTTCTGCTCATTGCCACGTGCTATGGAACACTGATCACGGAGCAGCCTTATGCCAGCGACAGATCGCTTGAGCAAACAGCGATGCTGTCGTCGGCGGGCACGATGTTGTTGTCAATGTACCTGATTGTCATGGCGCTTGTCTTTACCATTCGCGGAGAGGGATACGAAAGCCGGAGCACGATTGTCGTCGCCATCCTGGGACTGGCGTTGGTTATCGTCTTCCGCTCCTTGCGCGGAGACCGCGGCGGGGGCTCCATCTATTTGGTTTCGCTGATGGCCTTGTTCCTTATTTACTCCAAACGCCCGACCCGCCAAAAGTACCTCTGGCTTTCCGCCATGGTTCTCGCGGTGCTCATCTTCTTCCAATCCATGGCCTTCACCCGCCACCATGCGGCTGAGTATGGATTGTTAGGCGGCTTCGCCGAAGGATTCCAGCGCAATTGCGTTGACGTTGTCTTCGGTCCGAATGGTTTCGATCCAAGTGGCATTCAACTGCTTCCACAGGGCTATTGGCATTTGCTGAACACGATCGACTTATACGATCAGGGAGTGTCCCTGAATGGTTCCTCGTTCTACAATCTCATTCCGCAAATGCTGCCAGACTCTTTTGCTCAATGGATAGGGTACGAGCGCCCCTTGAACATCTCCTGGCGACTGGCGGAATATCGAAACCATAGCGGAGGAATGTTCCTGATTGCGGAAGGCTATTGGAATCTAGGCTTAGCCGGCGCTCTGCTCGTGACCTTGGCGCTCGCGCGTGCCGCGACAGCGTACGAAAGCTGGGTGCGCCGACAGGATGCGGTGCTGCTCGGCGCATACCTCGGACTGCTGGGCCTTTTCAGCGTGGGCATGTTCTATGGACTGCAGAGCATGGTCCGTGGGTGGGAAATCAACATAGCCCTCGCCATCTTGTTGAAGTACATGATGCGTCATCGCCAGCGTGGGCCAGGAAAACTGGCGGGAATGTCCAAGCAAACGTGCCGCTCAGCATCCTGATCGTAACGGGTTCACTCTATCAGCGCTCAAACGGCGTTCATTGGTCGGTAATTGAAACGGCCGGGCACCTGCAGTCGGAAGGCGCCCGCGTCGTCGTCATCGGCGAGAAGGACTCTTGCCTTCAGGGCCATCCGGAGGATTACGCCGGACTCAGTACGCACGCCTGCGCACGCGCCGGTCCAGAGTCCCTGCACTATTCGCCGGGTCTCTCAAGTGTATTGAGGAAACTGGATCAACGGCCCGACGTGGTAGTGATGAATGGGGTCTGGGTAACCAACTACTGCACCGCCGCTCGGTGGGCTGGTGCCAGAGCCATCCCCTATCTGCTTACCCTACATGGCACGCTCAGCCCTGCCGCACTGGCGTTCTCACGTTGGAAGAAATGGCTGGCCACGCGCACCTTCGCGGGGTCGCTGTTGCGGAATGCGGCCTGTCTGCAGGCGCTCACCGTCTCCGAGGAACAACAAATCCGGAATTACGGCTGCCGTAATCCCGTATGCGTGATTCCCAATGGCGTCAGGATCGATGAAACCCCGGCAGGGCGTCGCCAGGAACTCCGCGATGGTTTTCTTCGCCGACTAGGTGCACAACGCGTTCTCCTTTATCTCGGACGGGTGGATCCTATCAAGGGACTGGACCTTCTCCTAAAGGCGTGGCAGCAATGCCGTGCGAACAACAATGGGTGGAAGCTCGCTATTGCCGGACCCGGGCGCGAAAGTTACCTGGGCGAACTCCGCGGGCTGGCGGCAACGTTGCGGCTCAACAACGTCGAATTCCTGGGCGCGCTGTACGGAGAGCAAAAGCGAGCTGCTTTCTTGGGCGCCGATTGCTTCGTGCTTCCCTCGCGCAGCGAAGCTTTGCCCATGGCGGCTCTAGAAGCCATGGCGCATCGCGCGCCGGTCCTTGTCACAGATGCGTGCAGCGGGTTGGACCTGGTTCGGGAACGTGCGGGGATCGAGGTGCCATGTTCCGTTGACGGATTGCAAAATGGGTTGGATCGATTTCTTGACATGAACGATGGCGAGCGGCAGTCGATGGTTGAGCGCGCGAGTTTGCTGCTGCGGCGAAACTATCACTGGCCGGATATCGCGAGGCAGTTGCTTGACGTGTACGCCTGGATGGCTGGGCAAGGACCTAAACCGGAGACGGTGCACTTGGCATAAGTGATCTGACTGGCCAACGCTTGGAATGCATGTGGCGATCATCCTAGGTATAAACGCTTTTCACGCGGATTCCGCGGCGTGCCTGGTTATCGACGGTGAACTGAAGGCAGCCGTCGCGGAGGAGCGCCTCGGCAGGCGCCTGAAGCATGATCCGGGGTTTCCAGTGGAGGCGATTCGAAGAGTCCTCGCCGATTCTGGCGTGCGCCTGAGAGATGTCACGCATATTGCCATCGCGCGTGACCCTGGTGCGAATCGGCTGGCCAAGGCGATGTACATTCTGTCTCGGCCCATTGCGAGCCTGGGGGCCGTTGTTGAGCATCGCCGGCGCAGCGTGCGCACGACGGATACGCTGGAAGGGTTGCCTGCACTCTGCGGAGAAGACCCGGAAAAGGTCCGCGCCGCGATAGTGCCCGTCGAGCATCACCTTGCACACATTGCCAGTGCATACTATCTTTCACCGTTTGAAAGTGCCACCGCTGCATTATCCTATGATGCGTCGGGGGACTTTGCCAGCCTGATGGCCGCGCGGTGCGAGGGAACGCACATCGACATTCTCGACCGCGTGTTCCTTCCGCACAGCCTGGGGTTCTTCTACACGGCTCTCTGCCAGTTCATCGGCTTCGATGAATTTGGCGAAGAGTACAAAGTTATGGGCTTAGCGTCCTATGGTAATGATGCTCACGCCGGCTTGATGCAGGAACTTGTCAGAACGCGGCCGGATGGCTGGTTCCGCCTCAATACGGCGTACTTCGGAATGCACCAAGGCGGCGAGAGTGGCGCGCTGGACGAAGGCGGGCATCTGAAGATGGGGTTGCTGTACACTCCCCGGCTGGTGGAACGGCTCGGAAGGCCGCGGGGACGCACGGAGCCTGTGACCCAGCGTGAGATGGACATTGCGAAGTCTTGCCAGGTGCGCTTTGAAGAGATCGCAACACATTGTCTCATTGCCCTGCACAAGCGAGTTCGCGCGCCGCGCCTCGCGCTGGCCGGCGGTTGCGCGCTCAATGGTGTGATGAACGCGCGCGTGTCGCGGGAGACGCCCTTCGAGCAGAGTTACATCCAGTGCGCCGCTTCCGACGATGGCACGTGTATCGGTGCTGCCTATTACTGCTGGCATGCCGTGCTTGGCCAGAGGCGCCGGTTTCACATGTCGCATGCCTATTGGGGTCCGGAGTACCCAGAGAGCCGCCTGCGCGCGGTGGCGGAAGCAAGTGGTCACCCCGTGAGATGCTATGCTGACCAGGAGCTTCTGGATGCTGTAGTAGAGCACTTGCTGTCTGGACAGATTGTGGGGTGGTACCAAGGCAGAAGCGAATGGGGCCCCCGGGCACTGGGAAACCGGTCCATTCTTGCCAATCCATGCCTGCCCACAATGAAGGACACTATTAATGCGAAGATTAAGCGTCGAGAATCTTTCCGGCCTTTCGCTCCAACGGTGTTGAGGGAATTCGTAGGCGAGTACTTTGAGCAGGATCTGGATAGTCCGTTCATGATGCATGTGGTCAAGATACGCGAGGCGTGGCGTGCGAAATTGCCAGCAGTAACTCATATCGATGGCACGGGCCGTCTGCAATCGCTGCGACGAGAGGACAATCCGAAATACTACGACCTTATAGAGGCATTCAGGCGAAAGACCGGCGTCGGCGTTCTGCTTAATACTAGCTTTAATGAGAATGAGCCGATTGTTGATACACCCGAGCAGGCAATGGATTGCTTCCGCCGCACCGAAATGGACGTGCTATGCTTGGGAAATTATGTGATCAGGAAACTGAGTAAGTAACCGGTATGGCATCTTGCATTCGCGCGGCCGACTTGGTACCCGCACTGAGTGCGTGTCCGATTTGCGCCGGCTCAATTAAGCTATGGCGTGAGAAGGCGGGAGAGTACGGCGTCTTCAGGATTGAGAGGTGCAAAGCGTGCAGGTTCGCCTTTGTGAATCCGAGGCCATCGGTCGAAGCGCTGCTCCGATTCTACAGGGAGAAAGACAATCATGAATCGGAGCGCGGCCTGGCAGGGGTGTTGAAGGCCGAGGAAGAATACCCAAACGCGACGACCGATGCAGAACGGATGCTGCGATCGATCAGGGCACTGGATCGCACGGCGGAGCCCAAACGTCTTTTGGATATCGGCGCCGGCTATGGCTTCTTCTCAAGAGCCGCCAAAGGGTATCAAGTGACCGCGATTGAAGCGTGTCCACGGGCAGGCAAGATTGCAGAGAAGGTTTCGGGTGTGCTGCCATTGCCCGTTTCGTTTGAAGAATACAGCAGCGAAGAGGGGCAATTCTCTGCGGTCTTGATGAGTCAGGTGCTAGAGCATTCGCACGACGTCCAACTGTGGATCTCAAAGGCGGCCCGACTGCTTAAGCGAGGCGGTGTGCTGGCCATCGCACTACCCAGTTTCAGCAGTATCTTCCGCTTGCTGCTGAATGAGCGGGAAGCGTACATATGCCCGCCCGAGCACTTGAACTTCTTCTCGCGACGCTGTCTTTCAGCCTTGCTGGCGCAAAACGGATTGAAGGTGCGAAGTGTCAATTATGTTTCACGCATCCCGCGAATGGCCATCCAAAAACGATTCCCTTTTCTGGGCGCCATTGGGGTGCACGCGTCGTGGCTGGCCGCTACGGCGATACTAAGAGCGGTTGATACTATGAATCTCGGAATGATGCTCAACGTCTATGCAACAAAGGAGTGCGACTGAGTGAGATCTGTCTCTCAGACAGCTAAACAATTGCCATGATCTCGGTTCTAATCCTCACCTTTAACGAAGATCAGAATCTGCCTGCTTGCCTGGACTCCGTCAAATGGTCCGACGACATCGTGGTCTTCGACTCCTTCAGTTCCGACCGCACCGTCGAGATTGCCAGGGCCGCCGGGGCGCGGGTGTTGCAGCGCCGTTTTGATGACTACGGCTCGCAACGTGAAGCCGCACGCACGCAAAGCAATTTCAAGCATGAATGGGTGCTGGCCGTTGACGCCGACGAACGTGTCGATAGCGAACTGGCTGCCGAAGTACTCTCGATTGCCAAGTCGCACGTTTCGCGTTTCGTGGCGTATCGAATTGCACGCAAAGACTACTTCATGGATAGTTGGATCAAGCGCTCGACACTATACCCATCATGGTTCGTGCGCTTCTTTCAACATCAGCGAATTCGATATGAGCCTCGAAAGGTGCATGAGTATCCTACTATTGACGGCCTGGTGGGGGAGTTGCGCGGCCATCTGTTGCATTACAGTTTCAACAAGGGGCTTGCTGATTGGCGGCAGAAACACGCCAGGTATGCCGAGGCTGAAGCTGCAGAGAACTTGAAGGATCTGCGTTCTCGCCGGCAGGATCTCGCAGGCCTGCTCTGTATTGCCGATCCAGTGCGGCGACGCCGCGCGCTGAAGCAACTCTCCATGCGTCTGCCCTTCCGGCCCACGCTTCGGTTCATGTACATGTATCTGCTGCGGATGGGTTTTCTTGACGGAAAGCCGGGGCTGGCTTACTGCAGGCTTATGGCCGAGTATGAACGTATGATTGTGACGAAGATGAACGAATTGAAGCGCAGCGAGAAGAGTGTTCGAGACTGACTCTGGGCTAAGCTTGCGTATCCTCCTTCTGAACCAGTTCTACCCGCCTGATGTGGCGCCTACGGGGCAAGTGCTGCACGATCTGGCGCGCACGCTGATCGATCGAGGACATCAGGTCGAGGTGCTGTGCTCGCGCCGATCCTATGATGGCGGGCAGTCGTTTCCGGCGCGCGAAACATTGGATGGGGTGTTGGTTCGGCGATTGCCTGCCTTTGGGTTCGGCCGGCGCAGTTCGGCCGGAAAGCTTGCGGACTACCTTTCGTATTGCGCGGCGCTGATGGCGCATCTTGGCTTTTGCGGTGCCAGACCGGACCTGATCTTGGCCCTTACCACGCCGCCGTACGTAGGGATTTTGGGCAAATGCGCCGCATGGGCGCGGCGGTGCCGTCATGCTCACTGGATCATGGACCTGTATCCCGAGGTCATGGCGGCCCACGGTATGGTGAAGCACGACGGCTGGAGTTTTCGCCGGTTGCAGGCGTTGTCACGGCGGCAGTTTGCTGGCGCAGCTCTGGTTGTGGCGTTGGGGCCAAGGATGTCAAACCGTCTCAGTTCCTATCTAGCGCCGGAGTTCGGCGCAAGGCTGCAGTGGGTGAACCTGTGGGGCGATTCGTGCGTGGCGCCGTGTCCGGAAGGACAGGCGAACCCTGTTCGTGACGTACGCGGCTGGCGAGATGACGAACTCATACTGTTGTATTCGGGGAATATGGGCCTGCCACATCGATTTCAGGAGTTCCTGGCCGCTTCAGTCCGCCTTGGTGCAAACGGTCCACGCTGGGCCTTTGCTGGCGGGGGCAGAAGACGAGGCGAGATTGAAGAGTTCGCCCGGAAAAATCCATCTGCACGGATCGAGATCCTCCCGTACGCGCCACGCAGTGAACTGCGCGGCAGCCTGTGCGCCGCTGACGTACATCTGGCGAGTCTCGACTCAGCCTGGCAAGGTCTGGTGGTCCCGAGCAAAGTCCAGAGCAGCTTCGCCGCCGGCAAACCCGTCATTTTCGTTGGTCAAGAGGACAATGAAATCGCGGATTGGCTGAAGGAGTCCGGCGGCGGCTGGCGTGTGCCCGAGAACGACGTGGAGAGGTTGCTCGCCGCGATCGACGAAGCGCGCGACCCGGAAATTCGCAACCAGCGCGGCAAGGCCGCGCTGGAATACGCACAGAAGCACTTCAATGCTGCGACCCAATGCGCCGCAATAGCGCAGATGATCGAGAACGCCGCGTCTCATCCCGCCTGACGCGTCGTCGCAGCACTTTCTTAATTTAACGCAATCTGGAAGCATAACGACGTTTATGCAGGGGAGCGTCGTGTATTTTTGCGGTCTATTCTTTTTCCACGCGTTGTTCGTTCTCGCTTCGCATTCAGGTGTACACAGTACATGCATTTTGGGATTTGCTGAAAGACGCATGTGGAGGGCGCATGGCCGACGCAAAAGATCTGGGTGGGGTAGCCGATTTCCGCACGCGGCTGAAAGATGCGCTGCACACGGTCATCATTGGGCAAGCCGAGGCCATTGACCACGCCATGGTCGCGCTGGTGGTGGGCGGTCACGTGCTGCTCACCGGTGGTGCGGCGACGGCAAAGGGACTGTTGGTGCAGTGCCTGGCCAAAACGCTGCAGCTTGGCTTTCGGCGCATTCAATTCACGCCCGATTTGATGCCCACGGACATCACCGGTTCGGAGATTCTCGAGGAAGATGCGGACTCCGGCAGACGTGTCGCGTGCTTTGTCAGCGGTCCCATCTTCACCAATTTGTTGATGGCCGACGAGATCAACCGCACTCCGCCCAAGACACAAGCGGCGCTGCTGGAAGCCATGCAGGAAAAGCAGGTGACGACCTCCGGCACCACGCGCCCGTTGCCAGTTCCATTCTTCGTCATGGCCACAAAAACGTCGCTCGAAACGGACGGCACCTATCCGCTGCCTGAAGCTCAGCAGGATCGCTTCATGCTCGATATTGAGATGAGCACGCTCACCGAGGCCGAAGAGGCGCAGGTCGTTATCGGCGATGCGGTCTCGCAAGTGGCGAAACTTCCCATCGTGGCCGGCGCGGAGAACCTGCTCGCCTTTCAACGCGCGGTGCGGGAAGTGTCCATCGCCGCGCCCGTTCAGAAGTACATCGTGGATCTGACAGCGGCTTCGCGGCCTGATACGCCCGATGCTTTGCCGGAAGTGAATAAGTACGTCGCGTGGGGCGCGGGCGTGCGCGCAACGCAGTATCTGGCGTTAGGCGCCAAAGCGCGCGCCGCGCTCGATGGACGCCAGAGCGCGAGCGTGGCGGACGTAAAGAGTGTCGCGCTTCCGGTGATGCGGCATCGCATCGGAGTGAATTTCAGGGCTGAAAACGACGGCGTGCGGCCGGCGCGGATTGTGGGCATGCTTCTCGAGAACGTGAAGTGACTGAATAAAGGAGCGTGATGGCATGTCGGCACCTGTCGGAAGAGAACACATCGCACGCATCTCAAGTGCGCGGCAAGCGGTACTGGGCGAACTGCAGAAGATCATCATCGGGCAGAGCCAGATCGTCGAGGACGTGCTGACGACGTTCTTCGCCGGCGGCCATTGTCTGATCACGGGCGTACCCGGGCTCGCCAAAACACTGCTGATCTCCAGTCTCGGGCGCGCTCTGGCGCTGTCGTTCAAGCGCATTCAGTTCACGCCAGACCTGATGCCGTCGGACATCGTCGGCCACGAATTGTTGCGCGAGCAGGACGGGAAGCGCGTGATGGAGTTCATCAAGGGACCGATTTTCAGCAACATCGTCCTGGCCGATGAGATCAACCGCACTCCGCCCAAGACCCAAGCCGCGCTGTTGGAAGCGATGCAGGAGCACCAGGTCACCAGCGGCGGGACGACACGCCACCTGGAGGAGCCGTTTTTCGTTCTGGCCACGCAAAATCCCATCGAACAGGAAGGCACGTATCCCTTGCCGCTCGCGCAGCAGGACCGCTTCATGTTCAGCCTGATCATCGGCTATCCGACAAAGAATGAAGAGCTGCAAATCCTCGACAGCACCACGTCCAATCGCCAGGCCGAATTGAAGGCAGCGCTCAATGGCGAACAACTTCTGCAGGCGCAGCAGATCGTGCGCATGCTGCCGATCGCTACGCCGGTCGTGCAGTACGCCGTGAGACTGGCAACGGCTTCGCGGCCGGCATCCAGTTGCGCGCCCGATTTCGTCAAGCAGTACGTTTCGATCGGCGCCAGTCTGCGGGGGTCGCAATACCTGGTGCTGGGCGCCCGCGCGCGAGCGGCGATGGACGGACGGTTAGCGGTGTCGGTCGATGACATCAAGTCTGTCGCGCTTCCGGTTCTGCGCCACCGGATCGTGGTGAACTTCAAAGCCGACGCAGCAAAAGTCGATTCAGGACAGATTGTGAAACGGCTGCTGGAAACCGTGCCGGTTCCAAAGGCTGAATTATGAAGCCGGAACTTCTGGATACAGCAACGCTCGCTCGTCTGGGCAGTCTGCAACTGCTTGCCAAGGCCGTCGTCGAAGGTTTTATTCTTGGCCTGCACCGCTCGCCCTTCCGTGGCTTTAGCGTGGAATTCGCCGAATATCGCTCGTACGCGGCTGGCGATGACATCAAGCACATTGACTGGAAAGTCTACGCCAAGACCGACCGCTATTACGTGAAGCTGTTCGAAGAGGAAACGAATCTCGCGTGCCACATCGTGCTGGATGCCAGCGGATCGATGGCCTACGGCTCGCAGCCGCTCACAAAGCTTGGCTATGCTTCCCGGTTGGCGGCCTGCCTGGCGTACTTCATGATGAATCAGCGCGACGCGGCGGGTCTCGCGGTCTTTGATACCGGCGTGCGCTCGTTTCTGCCGGCGCGGCTGCGGCAGAGCCATCTGCAGCACATCCTGGGCACGCTGGAGGAATGCAAGCCCGGCGGTGAAACGGATCTTGCCGAGCCGCTGCATCAAGTCGCTGAGACGATCAAGAAACGCGGACTGGTGGTCGTCATCAGCGACCTGCTCGGCGACATCACGCCGCTGTCGTACGCGTTGCAGCACCTGAAATTCGCCGGACACGACGTGATCGTCTTCCAGATCCTCGATCCGCACGAAATCGAGTTTCCATTCGAGCAGGTCACTGAGTTTCGCGACCTGGAATCGGGCGAGAAGATCACGACGTCGGGGCGTGCCATGCGCGAACAGTACCTGAAGGAGTTTGCGGCGCACCAAGCGGCGGTAAAGGACGCGCTGGCGGACCTGAAGATCGATCACGCGCTCTTCGACACGCGCATGCCGCTGGACAATGCGCTGGCCGAGTACCTCTACAAGCGCAGCCGGAACGGATAAGGAACCGCAAAAATGGGTATCGGGTATAGGGTCTCGGGTATGGGGTGTGGCTTGACGCGAGACAATCCACCACAATACCCCATGCCCCATACCCCATACCCCCGTCACTTGCGAGGTGCCCTCGCATGAGCTGGCTGAATCCCGCGTTACTCTGGTTTGCGGCGCTGGCGCTGGTGCCGGTGATCCTGCATTTCCTCCTGCGCGAGCGTGTGCAGAAGGTTGCCTTCAGCGCGGTGCGATTTTTGCGGCAGCAAAGCCGCGAGATGCTCACGCGTCACCGCTGGCTGGAATGGCTTTTGACGGCGCTGCGCGTCAGTTGCGTCCTCCTCTTAGTGGTCGCGTTCGCGCGGCCATTCTTAGGCGGCAGGCACGCGGTCCATCGCGAACTGATCGTGTTGCTGGACGTATCGCGCTCAATGAGCTTCGGCTCGCGCTTCGCCAAAGCGCAGGAAGAAGCGGCGAAGGTCATCGCAAGCGCGCGAGACGCGGATATCACGATCGTGACCTTTGCGGACGAAGCTTCCGTCTCCTCCTTTATGCAGGCCCAGAATGCCGCCGACGCGCTCGCCGCGATAAAGAGCGCCCGGCCGGGCAGCGCCGGCACCGATATTCTCGCGGCGATGGAACGTGTCGTGCGCCGCATCAACGAACGTAAAGGCACCGGCGAAGTGCATCTGATCTCTGATTTGCAGCTTTCGGGAATTTCGCGCGGCCGAGACGCGCGGCGTCTTCCGCAAGGCTATTCCTTCTATGCGCACGGCGTGGCGGATTCGCTGAATGCGGCTCCGGACGGTGTCGCCATCGAAGGCGGCGCTTTCTCGTCCGACATCACGCCCGGCGAAAACAACCTGAACGTCTCCGCTCGGCTGCTGAACCGCGGGAAGGCTCGCGAGGTGGACGCGCAACTGTTCATCGGTGAGCAGAAGCTTGCATCCAGGCGCGTGCCGCTTCCGCAGAACGGCGAAAGCACCGTCGTGCTGAGCGGAACCGCGCGCCAGATCGGCGAATATGCGGGGCAGATTCGCGTGATCGGCGCTCCGGCGGCGTTGAAGGAGGACGATCGCTTCTATTTCGTTGCGCGTGTCGTCAGCAAAGTCCGCATCGCCGTCGTTTCTGGGCAAGGGGCAGCCGGCGCGCCGGAGAGCTTCTTTATTGTTCGCGCCCTGAATGCCGGAAAGGACACGCCGTTTCAGGCCGAAGCATGCGACAAGCTTCCCGCGCTGGACGGCTATGACGCGGTCGTGCTTTCCGACGTCGCGGCGCTGGGCGCGGCCGACATCGAGCGGCTGTCGGCCTTCGTGCGGCGGGGCGGCGGCCTGCTGGCCGCTCTGGGCAAGCCCGCGGACGCGGCGGTCTTCAACGGCAGCCTTGGGAAACTGCTTCCGGCGCGCTTGCGAGCCTGGAACACGTCCGATCAGGACCGATTTCTGACGGCGAGCGAGAGCAAGCATCCACTGCTGGCGCGGCTGGTCAGCGACGGCGGCGACGTGACGACGGCGAAATTTCGCGGCACGTGGGATCTGAAGGATTCCCAGGGCGCCGAGGTCGCGCTGCGCTTCAACGACACCCGGCCGGCGCTGGTGGAGAGTCATGTCGGCAAGGGCGCGGTGATGTTCTTCGCCACGGGGTTGGCGGGGCAAACGACGGACTTCCCACTTCGGGCGATCTTTGTCCCGTTCCTGCAGGAAAGCTTGAAACGTCTGCTGGCGCGCAGCGATGAGCACAACGCGATGGCCATCGGCGAAACGATAAGCGTTCCGAGCGGCGCGTCGATTCGGCTGCCCGACGGTACAGAACAGCGCGCAAGCGGAGAGGCGCTGAACTGCGCGATCTCCTTACCCGGCATTTACCAGCTCTCGGCGAACGGCAAGACGGAACTCTTTGCCGCGAATGCGTCTGCGCGCGAAGGCGATCTGGCGGCCGCGGAACCTGCGGAGATCGAGAGGATGTTCGTGCCGGTCGCTGCCTCCGAGCTGCGCCGAACCGATAGCGGCGTTGAGCGCGTGCTGGCGCCGGCCGAGGAATTGGCGGCGGAGCACAAGCACAATATCGGCTGGTGGTGTCTGATTGTCTTGTTTGGCGTTTTGATCATGGAGCAATGGCTGGCCGGGCTGGCCTCGCGAAAGTGACCGAATGAGCGAGTTGAACGCGCATCTCAACGCTGTTCGTCGCGGCTGGCGGCGGACGGAAATATTGAAAGCCGGCGCCGCGTTGGCGGCCGACGGCCTGGTTGCGCTGTTCGCGCTCGTGGCGATAGACGCGGTGTATCACCTCGCGCCGGTGCTGCGCGGAGCCTTGCTGGGTGTGGGTTTGGCGGCGCTGGCCGCGCTCGCCGCTCTTTCGCTGGCTCGTGTGTTGCGGCGCAAACTGGCCGACGACGACGTTGCACTGTATGTGGAAGGCCGCTACCCGCTGCTGAAAGGAAGCTTGATTTCAGCGGTGGAATACGAACGCCGCCCGCGCGAGGCGGGCCTGCAGTCGGACCTCGTTGACGCGTTGGTGCTCGACTGCCTGGAGCGCGCCGCACAGGTGGATTTCGGCCGCGTCGTGGATCGCAAGCGGCTGAAGACACGCGGGATCGCCGCGGCGGTGCTGCTCGCGTTCTTCCTCGGAGCGGTGGCCGTAAGGCCCGGTTTCTTCAAACATGAGCTTTCGCGCGTGCTGGTGCCGTGGGTGCCGACGCCTCCGTCGGCCGACGAACTTGAGGCCGAGCGCCGGCGCTTGCTGGCCGAAGATGCGCTTCGGCGCGCGCAGCAGGCTGGCCAGCCCATTCCCGTGAACTTCACCGTCACGCCGGGGGATCAGGAAATTCGCCGTGGCGGAGCGGTGCGCGTGAAGGCCAGCGTCAATCGCCTGACCGGCCCTCTTCTGCTCAAATTCCGCAGCGCCGATGGCGAGTGGCGCACGCTCCAGATGGAAGAAGATCCGGCGGTCCCGGAAAGCTACACGCAGCTCTTGGCGGACATCAGCGACGACCTTTCATACCAGGTCGCCATGAAGGAGGACGCGTCTTCCGTTTTCAGCGTGAAGGTTTTCGATCCCGCGGTCGCAAAAGAGCTGCGCCTGAAGTACACGTTCCCCGCCTACACCAAATGGCCGGAAAAAACGGTCACAGGGATGGACGGGTACATCGAAGGCGTCGAAGGAACGTCCGTGGACGTTACGCTCGTTGCCAGCGGACCGCTGCGCAGCGGAACGCTGCTGCTCGATAACGGGCAGACCGTTGCGATGACCGCGCGCGGCGATGAAATCAGCGGCACGCTCACGGTCAAAGCCGATGGCGATTACGGGATCCGCGCGGTGGACGGCCACGATCTGGCGGTGCCTTTCCCGGCGCGGTTCGGAATCCGCCTGATTAAGGACGAGCCGCCGAAGGTCGAGGTCGTTTATCCCACGCTCGACGCGCAGGTCCACGCCATGGAAGAAGTCGTGCTTTCGGCGAAAGCAGCGGATACCGTGGGGCTGAAGGAAGTGCGCGTGCACACGTTCTACAATTCGGAGCCCGAGCAGATTCAGCGCATCACCTGCGCCGACACAACCGGCCCGCTGCTGGAAAAACTGGCGGAGTTCGTCATCGACCTGGAGCCGCGGCCGAACGTGCAGCCAGCGGACACGATACTGTTTCATTTCGAAGCCGAGGACACCAAGGGGCAGGTGAGCTCCACGGACATGTACACGCTGACCGTTCGCGCGTATGAGACGTTCTCCGCGTACGGCTACCATCCCGTCATGCCGGCCCACGGCTACGACGGTCCGGCCATCATCAATGTGATCGGCGCCGCGTGGGAGCTTCACATGAAGAAACAGAGCATGCCGCCGGCGAAGTTCAAAGAGGAAAGTGAAAAGATCGGGAAGGCCCTGGAAGGGAATTAAAAATTAAACATTCAAAACGCAAAATTGCGGATGGAGAACGACAGGAGCGGGAAAGGCAGGGGTGGTCTATGAGACTTCACACTATCGCTGCAACGCTGGCTTTGGCAACGAGCATGCTCTGCGCCGGCGAGCTACGGCCGCTGAAGCCGCCGAAGGGTGTGACGCTCACGGCCGAGCAGCAGAAGATGCTCGACGAAGCCAACATGTGGGTTGGCAAAGCCTATGCGCTGCTGATGGAAAAACACGACCCAGGCGAAGCGGTCGCGGAACTGCGCAAAGCCATGACGATCGTGAATAAGCTCGAGTTGCTCAAGGGCGACGAGCCGCAACTGGCGGGCATCGCCGAGGGAAACGAAAAAGGCACGCCGAAGGATAAGATCGAGCATGTCGGCGCGATCGAAAAGATCGTTGAGATTGGCGCGGCGATGGGGATTTCGGCGCCGGACGAAGTCGATCTGGGCCTGCACAAGCGCAAGCTTGTCAGCGAGGCGCAGAACACCGTCAAGAAGATCGATGCCGAGCAGAAACAGATCACGCAGCAGCTCGCAACGATGGCCAATAGCGGCGGAGGCGAGGAAAAGCCACAGCAAGCCGCGCAACAACCGCCGCCGCCGGCGCAGCAAGGGCAGGGCGCTGAGCAGCCGAACTCCGCAGCCGCTCCACCCAGCCAAGGGGCTGAGCAGAATGCGCAGAAACCAGAAAACCCGGCGCAGGCGCTCGCGGCCAAGCAGGAGAATGTCGCTCAAGAGCTGAACAAGCTGGCCTCCAAACTTCAAGAGATCGGCAAAGAAACCGGTGCCGATAAGGCCTCGCAGTCCTTCCGCAAGGCCGCCGCCGAAGCTACCAAGACCGCCGACATGATCCGTGAGAACCAGACGCAGAGCGCTGCCGCCGCCAGCAAGCAGACGGAGCGGGCGATTCAAGCCGCCATGCACGAAGCCGGCCTGGCTGACGCCAGCGCGCTGGAGGCGGCGATTGCGGCGGTCGGCAAGCAACTGGCGCAGATGCAAGGCCAGCAACAGAAGATTCAATCCAAGACTCAGGAGATCGAAAAAGGCGCCGACGGCCGCCAGGCCAGCGAGGAAACCAAGCAGCAGCGCGCAACGGCTCTGGCGATTGAGGAAGGAAAGTTGAAAACGCAGGTTGAAGATGCTCAACAGGCGTTGACGGAACTCTCTGCGGCCGCAAGCAGCGGAAATCCAACGACGCGGACGGCCGAGAGCGCTGCGCGCAGCGAACTGGCCAGTGCCGCGGCCGAAATGCAGAAGAATCGGCCCAAGCAGAACGTGGTGAATGCGGCGATGAAGCTGGCTCAAGGCGACGCGCAGGCCGCCGCTCAAGCCATGGCCAAAGTGCAGACCGCGCTCGACGCCGCACAGCAGCGCGTGGTTGCCGCCGATGGCGCGCTGGCCGCCGGAGAAGCCTCGCGACTGGAAGCCGCGTACCGTGCGGTGCAGCAGCTTGCGGCCACAACGAGACGGCTGGAACAAAATGCGCTGGCCGCCGCTGGAAAACCACAGCCTGCGGACAGTACGAAACCTGAAGAGAAGAAGAACACGGCTGAGGCGAAGCCTGAACCCAAGAACGACGGCGCGCAGCCAGGCCAGGTCAGCGCGAGTTGGGGGCAGGTGCTCAACAACACGGCCGAACAGATCCACGGCGAGGCGCAGCGCATGGCCAAACGCCTCGCCAATTTGACGCCGCAATCCAGCTCGCAGCTTGGACAGACGGCCAGCGGAAAAGTCGAGGGCTTCGAGCGGAATTTCACCGGAAGCTTGCAGCAAGTGCGCGCGGTGCTGCGGGCGCTGGAAAAAGTCGAGCAGGAGCTGGGCGCGAAGGTCGCAAAGGAAAAGGAGAACAAGGCGCTGCGCAACTACCGGAAAGAGGAGATTCCGCGCGCGTACCGTGAAGCCGTGGCCGCGTACTACGAGGATCTGTCCAAGAGCGAGGAAAAAAAGTAGCTCTTTGCTCTTGGCTCTTGGGAAGGGCATCATGAGTCCCGGAGCCAACAGCCGAGAGCTAAGAGCCAGGAGCCAAGAGCCTTTTCATGTTTGAGTGGCTGTTCAAATATCCGGCCGTGCGATTTGGCGAAGGCCAACTGGGATTCAGTTGGGCGCCGCGCGTGGAACTTGTGCTGCTGATCGTCGCCGCGCTCTTTGCGCTGGCGTGGTGGCTCTATGCCCGCGAGACCCGGCTGGATCACGCTCCCCGGCGGCGCACCTTGTTGACGGCGCTGCGCTGCGTAGGGCTGCTGCTGGTTTTGATCACCGTCCTTGGACCGGAACTGCGCCTGCGAAAGCGCGACGACCACCGCGGCATCATTGCGGTGGGCGTGGATGTTTCGCGCAGCATGTCGCTACCGTCGGCGGATCAGAGCGGCAAGGTCTCGCGCCTGCAACGGGCGAAGGATCTGGTGCTCGGCAAAGAAGGCATCTCCGACAAGCTGGCAACGGCTGGGGACGTTCGGCTGTATGCATTTGGAAACAGCGCGCGGCAGGTTCAGGCCGAGGAGCTGCCCGCGCTGGCCGCTGACGATGATAACACGCGCGTGGCCGGCGCGATCAAAGAGATCGTGCAGTTGGCGCACGGACTGCCGCTGGATTCCATCGTGCTATTGACCGACGGCGTAGACACCTCTGCGGCCGATCCGGTGGCGATGGCGCGCTACGCGGCGTCTCGCGGAGCGGCCGTGCACACGATCGGCTTGGGCCAGCGCGCCGGCGGTCCGGACGTGAAGTTGCTGGCCGTCAAAGCGCCGCGTCACGCGCAACTCGGCACGCTGGTCGAATTCACCGCACTGGTCGATCGCGGTCCGGTGACCGAGCCGCTTGAATTGAAGCTTTTTCAGGAACAGACGCTGCTCAAGACCGAGGCGATTCCACAATCGTCTTCGGCCGAACCGATCCAGGTGCGAATGAGTTTTGTGCCGGAGAAGGAAGGCACGGCGCGGATGCGGCTGGAGATCCCGCCGGCCGCCGGCGAGAAGATTCTGGAAAATAACACGTACGAATTCCAAGTGGAGGTGGAGGAAAAACGCGTCGAGGTGCTGTACGTGGAAGGTTCGCCGCGCCACGAGTACGCCTTTATCCGTCGCGCGATGTGGGACAACCGGCACTTCAAAGTCGTCACCCTGCTGCGCCTGGGCAAGGGTCGCTTCTACTATAAAGGAGACGACGACAGCGTCCTCAGCAAAGGCTTCCCCGAAACGGCGGAGGCGTTGGGGCGATTCAAGGCTGTCATTCTCAGCGACATCGAGGCCGCTTTCTTCACGCCGCAGCAGCTTGCGTTGATTGCGGATTTCGTGAAAGTGCGCGGCGGTGGACTGCTGATGTTGGGCGGCGTGAATTCATTCAATCTCGGCGGCTATCAGGGAACGGCTGTCGCCGGCGTGCTTCCCGTGACGTTTGAAGGCACCGGCGCGTCGGCTACCTTCGACGACACGGAGTTCTCGTTCCAGATCACTGAAGACGGTGCATCGCACGAAATCCTCAAGCTTACTGGCGACACGGCGGAAAACGGCGCGCAGTGGGCGCTGATGCCGCCGCTGCGCGGTTTCAATCCCGTCTTTGGCGTCAAGCCGGGCGCGCGCGTGCTGGCTGTGCATTCGACTGGCGCCGCGAATCCAACGCCGCTGCCCGCCGCGGAGGCCGCGGCGTCCCGCAAGCCGGTGCTGCTGGCCGTGCAGGATGTCGGCGCGGGGCGCACCGCGGCCTTTGCGCCGGCGAACTCGTGGCGTTGGCGGATGCTGCGCAAAGCCGATGATGACGCCTTCCGGCGTTTCTGGGCGCAGATGATCCGCTGGCTGGCGGTGGGATCGAAGGAGTTTCTGGCCGTGAGCACTGACAGCGCGGTGGGCGGTGTGCGGCAGCCCGTCACGATCACCGCTCAGGTGCTGGACAAAGCGCACCGGCCCTTCAATGAAGCGAAAGTGATCGCGCATGTAAAGGATCCCTTCGGCAATGCGGAGGAGCTCAATCTGCCTTGGGCCTTGAGCGAGGACGGGGTGTACCAGGCCGTTTTCCGTCCGACTGAAAAAGGCGAGTACAGCATCGCGGTCGATGCAAACGTTGGCGCAACGAAATTGGAAGGTGCCGCATCGTTCATGGCGATTGAATCGTCCGCCGAGTTCCTGCGGCCGGCGCTGGACGCGGCGGCGCTGGAGGGGATCGCCAAGGCGGGCGGCGGGACCGTCGATCTGGATGGAAAAGCGGAGCGCGCGGTTGCGTCGATCCTCAGCGCTGCGAAGCAGCGGCAGACGGTTCTGGAAGTCGTTGAGGAGCATGAATTGTGGGATGCGCCGATCCTGCTGCTGGCGCTGGCGTGTGTGTGGATCGTTGAATGGGTTCTGCGGAAGAGGAGCGGGCTGGCATGAGACGAGCGATTCTGGGCTCTGGGCTCTTAGCTCTTTGCGCTTTGTGGGTGGCGGCTGGCGAGTCTGATCCCGCGCCGAAGCCACAGCCGCAGAAAGGCACGAAGGAGGCGTACTTCTCCGCATCGCGCACCGGCAACGAGAAGAGCAACGAACTGGTCAAGACGGGGCAATTTTATTTTCCACGGTTGCAGTTTCAGTGCCACGAAGACGTGCCGGACAAGTGGGACGTGCATCCGATCGGCGATCAGAAGTTGCGCGAGCAGATCCGGAAGCTGACGAACATCAACATCCTCACCGATCCGGTGGTCGTGAACCTGGACAAGCCCGAGGAACTCTGTCGCTATCCATACGTATTCATGACGTCGGAAGGGACATTCGATTTTTCCGACTCCAACTTGAAGGTCCTGCGCGAGTACTTGCTGCGCGGCGGGTTCGTTCTTGCTGATGATTGCGTGCTGAACCAGAAGGGCGACTTGTTTTATCGCTCGTTTGTTCAGCAGGCCAATCGTCTGTTTCCCGACAATCCCATGCGGCCGATCCCGCTGGATCACGAAATCTTCAACTGCTTCTTCAAGCTCGAACAGGGCGCGCCGCATTTACAGGGCGTCAAACACCCGGCGATGGGGCTTTTTGAGAAGGACACGGGACGGTTGATGTGCGTGGTGACCTCCGGCGACATCCACTGCGGCTGGGTGGGCTTCAGTTCGTTCAGCCAAAAGGGCATCCGGGAGTCGATCGAGATGGGCGTGAACGTTGTTGTGTACTGCCTGACGCATTGAGAATTCAAAATGCAGAGTTCAGAATTCAGAATTGACACATTCGTTCCTTCGCGCTCGTCTTCGAGCGCACTCCTTGCGTGTTGCGCCTTCAGTTTTGCGTTGTCGTTGACGGCTCACGCGGAGTGCCGCGCGTTGATCATCTCGGGCGACCCGGGACCGGACAAGAATGCGGCCGTGCGGTTCAACGACTGGACACAGCGCTGGACGGCGCTGCTGACCGATACTTATGGCTTCAAGAAGGAACGCGTGCGTGTGTTGAGCACGCCGGCGGCAAGCCCAAACGACGGAGCCACGCAGGAAAATTGCGTGAAGGCGCTTGGCGCGCTGGCGCGGGAATCGTCGGCGGAAGACCAGGTCGTGCTCATTCTGATCGGGCACGGGTATGACACGCAGAAGCTCAGTAAACTGTGCCTGAAGGGCAAGGATTTGAGCGACATCGATGCGGCAAAAGCTCTGGCCGAACTTCGCGCGCGGCAACTGATCTGCATCAACACGACGGCGGCAAGTTCAAGCTGGGCGAAGTCGCTGGCGCGGGCCGGACGCGTCATCATCGTGGCATCCGGTACCGAAGGACTGCGCAGCCAGACGTATTTCTGCGAGTTCATGCTGCGGGCGCTGAAAGCCGGCAATATCACGCTGCTGGATGCCTTCAATCGCGCGGCGCTCGACACCATACATTGGTATCAAAACCAGTTCATCTCCAAAGACGGCACGAAAGTGCACGGCAAGGAGTTTCAGGAAATCTGGAAGGCCATGTACCCCGGCCAGACGATGATTGCCGGCGGCGATCAGCCGCAAGCCGCCAACAACAACATGGCGGACACCGCGGCGTGGCTGGGCCGGCGCGTCTTGCCCGAAGTGGCGGGCCTGGAAGACAACGGCGACGGAGAGCTTTCGAGTGTCTACGAAGACGGCAAGGAGCCCGCGCCGCTGCCGTCGAAGGCGGGTGATGGCGAGGTCGCACGCAAGATCGTGCTGGGAAAACCATAGATGAAGCGAAGACGGGGAGACGGGGCGACGGGGAGACGGGGGGAAACGGAAGACGCGGGGACGCGGGGACGCGGAGACGCGGAGAAACTCCGCTTGGTACGTCTGGATTTTCTCGCGGTTATCGTGGCCGCATCCTGCATCCTGGGGATGGCTGGCGAGGATGCGCCGAAGTTCCAGTGGCAGAAGGTGCTGGGCATCAAGGATGCCTCGCGAGTGTTTCCGTCCACGGTCGAACCGCACACAGTGTTCGTCTGGACGCGCGCAGGGCTGCTGGTCTCGAATGACGACGGCAAGACGTTTGCCGCACGTGGAAATGCCCGAGAGCAGCTTGGAACGCTGACAGCGCTGCTCGTTCATCCCGCGCAGCCGAAGACGCTTTACGCAGGGACGTTGGAGCGGGGCGTTTTCGCCAGCGACGATGCGGGCGTGACTTGGCGTGCATTGGGCGGAGCCGACAAGGGACTGGCCAGTCCGCGCATTCACTCGCTCATTTTTGCCGACGACGACCCCACGTTCTCGACGTTTTATGCGACACATTCGGCGCAGCAAGCGGGCGTCAGCATGACGATCGATGGCGGAAAGAGCTGGCGCGTTTTCGCCTCCGGCTATGGCGTCAGCGAACTGGTCATCATGGGTTCGACGATGCTCTTCGCGGGCGCTCGCCCGGCCGGCGGGGCGGAGACCGGCTTCTATCGTTCGCTCGACGCGGGCAAGAACTGGTTCCGTGTGCTCAACGTTGAAAACCCGACGGCGCTTTCAGCGGTTAAGACTGAACGAAAACGCGCGTGGTTTGGCACCGCTTCGGGGCTTTATGTAACGGACAACCTCGGCGTTTCGAGCCGCGCCGTCGGGCCTCAGGAGGGCATGAGCGTTGCGTCGATTGCGGTGGTGAATGCGCCCGACGGCGGCGAATGCGTGTACGTCTACGAGCCGACGGGGCAGGGCGTGATCGCGTCCGGCGACGAATTCAAAACCTGTCGCAAGCTCAACGATGGTCTTTATGTCGGCGATTGGGTGGGCGAAGGCGCATCGATGGTTTCCGCCGGTTCGACGCTGTATGTGTGTCTCAATGGCGCCCTGTATCGCGGCGCGCAGATGCTCGGAACCGTGGGGCTGAATACGATTCGCGCAAACCCGGAAGCACCGGTTGCGGGACAGGATGCGGTCACGTTCACCTGCCAGGCGGGAAAAGGCGCGGAGGTCACGGTTGATCTTTCGCCGCTGGGCGGGCCGGCAAACCAAGCGCTGAAGGACGACGGCCAGAGCGGCGACAATGCAGCGAACGACGGGGTGTTTGGTTTCAAGATGGACCCGATTCCGCTGACGCTGCTGACGAAAGCGAAGGGGTGGGAGTACAAAGGCCCGCCGCTGCCGGGACGGATCGCACTTACGGTGCGAGCGAGCTTGGGCGGCGTTTCGGAGTCCGGCGTCGCGCTGCTGACGGTCCGGGCGCCGGAAACGGCCTGGACGCTGTGGAACGGTGAAGAACAGATTATCGCGACGCTGCGCGGCGGCGGCGACGTCAGCATCGCGGCCTGCCAGGAACATCCTTTCAGCGGAAGCACGCACCTGCGGCTTCAGGTGCAAGGCAAAGGCGAGGCGGCGGTCTCCTGGCACCGCTACAATGATGCCAGCGACACGCGCGGCTACAAACTTTTGACGTTCTGTATCCGCTCCAGCCAGGATGGCCCGAGCGAACTGAAGGTGGCGTTGCGCGACAACGGTATGAACTATGGAGCTGAAAATGCGCAGTGCTCCAACGAACTGCCGTTGGCCGCTTACC
This sequence comes from Planctomycetota bacterium, assembly GCA_036504595.1. Classification (GTDB taxonomy): domain Bacteria; phylum Planctomycetota; class SZUA-567; order H5-PLA8; family H5-PLA8; genus DASXUX01. The sequence goes on from DASXUX010000081.1 coordinate 138,264, forward strand.
TGCCGAGAGTGACCGCGCAGTATCAGCGGGTGACAATCCCGATGGCGGATCTGATTCTCGGCACGACCGTCGCACGCGAGCACATCCGTGACGTGCTTTTCTTGGCGCCCACGGGAGAGAAGCGCACGTACGACATCGACGACCTTGCGATGCTCGTCAAACCGGGGCCCATTTTTACGGGGGCTGCGGCGCGAGTCGCGGCGGATGGTTCTGCGTTGCAGGTAAAGTGCAACGTCACGGGCACCAGCGGCGCGGTCAAGAAGGTGAACCTTCGCGCCGGCAACAAAGAGTTCGCTCTCTTCGATGATGGACAGCATGGAGATGGCGAGAGTGGCGATGGGGTCTTTGCCGCTTCGCTGCCGGCGAGCGATCTGGGAAGCGGAGCAAAGGTGCTGGAACTTGTCGCGAGCGACGCCGATGGGGCTGCGGAAGAGAAGCTGGCCATCTTCATGCCGCGGCGCGCCCCGGGGCAGATCGCATTCGCTCACGGGCCGGTTGCCATTGATGGAAAATTGGAAGAGTACGCGGAGGTGCCGGCGTTCGCGGCGGGTGACGACAAACTTAGCCTTCGCGCGCGGATGACTTACGATGCGCGAAACCTGTACGTAGCCTTGGAGGTGAAAGACGCGGCGTACAACCCTCAGCCGCCGAAGAAAGGCGAGCGCAAGCCTAATTTGCAGGAGCGGATCGAGATGGCGTCCGCGGAACTGCTGTTCACGTCGCCGGCAGCGCTAAGCGTCTCCCCACGAAACGAAATTTCTCCCAACGAGCATCGCTTCACCTTCGTCATGGATGACAAGCAGGGCATTGCGATGCGCGGCACGCACCGGCTGCCGGCAAACGGAACGCGAGTGGAAGGCGGCTATGTGATCGAGGCGCAGATTCCGTTCGATCAGTTGCGCGTCGGGCGCGATGCATGTGACTTTGCGCCTGGAAAAAGCACGCGCATCGAATGGCGGCTCGTCGGCGCCGGCGGCACGAAGCTGGCCTGGAGCGCGGCCGACTACCCCGCCGCGGCCAACCCCGAGCAGTGGGGATTGGCGTACTTTGCCGAGGAAGCCGGCGCGCCGAGGCTGCGCTACACCGCGAGCGCAGGCAAGATGCTCACGCTGGCGAGCAACAAGCGTCTGGATGCGAAATCGGCGCAGGCGCTGAGTTCATACGAGATTGCGGGCGTCCAACTTCAGAAAGCCTTGCTGGAAGGCGATGGGCGCACGCTGCGATTGATCGCCGACGCGCCATGGCGACAGGGCCAATCGTATACGCTCACGTTCAAGGGGCTGCGTTCTGAGGACGGATCTGCGGCCGTGCCGGAACTCGTCTTTTCGCCCTTGCCGGGCCGGCCGATGAATGGAGAGATGATCCAGGAAGCGTTGATCGGCGAGCTCCGTGAAAATATGGCAGTGGAGGCGTTAAAAACCGCGCAGATTGACGAGAGCACGAAACCCTCGCGCGGCGGAAAATGGCAGGTCGCAAGCTGCGGCAGCGGGATGTTCAACCTGAATGAGTTGCTGGGCTACCAGAGCAATGCCATCGGACACGCGCACGTTTATATCTACTCTGAGTCGGACCGTGCGGCGCAAGTGTGGCTGGGCAGCGATGACGGCGCACGGGTCGTCGTCAATGGTGCGGTCGTTCACGTGGCGGCCGTCCATCGCGGATGCAACCCGGATCAGGACCGTGTCGGCATCAAGCTGATGCAGGGGTGGAATTCACTGCTTCTGGCGATCTGGCAGTCCAGTGGCGACTGGTCCTTCTGCCTGCGCCTGATGGACGAAAAAGGCAATCCGCCGCAGGGGCTGAGTTACAGCGCCGACAATCCGGACGGCGGTCATTAGTCGTTGGTCATTGGTCATTGGTCATTTCGCAGTGCGCTGAATCACTGCGATGCCAAGCTGCCTCGACGCGCGCGGCGATCTGATCGGGACTGTCTTTTTCCGTGATATCAACAAACGTCAGCTTCGGCAGTCGTTTGAACCAGTTGATCTGGCGGCGTGCAAAATGGTGCGTGTCGAAGCAAACGCGCTCGCGGGCCGCAGCCAAGTCCATCTCGCCGCGCAGGTGCGCGAAAAACGTGCGATAGCCCAGCGCTTGCAGGGCTTCGCGCGAAAACGCTTGGGGCAGCGCTAAAAGGCGTCGGCACTCCTCGATCCAGCCTTCAGCGAGCATGGCGTCGATACGTCGATCGATGCGCGGATAGAGCGATTCGCGCGGCAGGCGCAGGCAGGCCAGTCGCACGTCCAGGTCAGTTCGTGCTACGCCCCATTGCGACTGCCATTCGCTGATCGGCGTTCCGGTAAGCGTGTGGACCTCCAGCGCGCGCACGATCCGCCGCAAGTCGCTCGGTAAAATCTTGCGCGCGGCCTGGGGATCGAGCGCGGCGAGGCGTTCGTGCAACTTGGGTGTGCTGATCTGCGCGGCTTCGGCTTCCAGCGCGGCGCGGACTTCGGTGTCTCGTCCGGGCCCGTCAAAGAGACCTTCAGTGAGCGCCTTCAGGCAAAGAGCGGTGCCGCCTTCGCCGATCAGGGGCACGCCGCGCCCGGCGCAGTCGGCGATGAGGCCCTCGGCGGACTTGAGGAATTCGGCGACCGAAAAGCTCTCCCACGGCTCGCGAATATCGATCAGGTGGTGTTTGACGCGCGCGAGAGTTTCGGGCGGCGGCTTTCCCGTGCCGATGTTCAGGCCACGGTAGATCTTCATGCTGTCGATCGAGAGAATCTCTGCGCCGAATTTCTCAGCAAGCAACAGCCCCACCGCTGATTTTCCGGAGGCGGTGGGGCCGCAGAGAATCCTGACAGTGATCACGGCGTCTGCCTACTTTGCGGAAGTGATGGCCTCCGCCACGGTTTTTGCGAGCAGCTTTGCACCTGCGGCGTTGGGGTGAATTTTGTCCGGGAACATCTCGGGGTGATTGCTCAAGGCGGTGTGCAGATCGATCGTCGAAAGGTTCTTGGCTTTCGCGACCTCTTTCACGGCGGGGATCACCATCTCTTCGATGCCTTTCTCGTTGATGCCCCACTGCGTCGCATAAGCTGGGGCGGGAAAACACAGGAAGACCTTGGGCTTGGCCGGCAGCGCGGAGAAGTGCTCGACCATCGCGGTCAGGTCGCCGACGAACTCCTCCTTATGCTTGATGTTCTGCGGCTTGGTGTCGTTGGTGCCGAGTTTGATGACGACGATGTTCGGGTTGTAGTCCGTGGCGTCCTTGAACGCCTTCTGCTTCCAATAAGGGCTGTCGCCCTTCTTCAGCAGCGTCGTGCCGCTGATGCCGAAGTTCTTCGTCTCGTACTTGTCTCCAAGCAACTCGCCGAGAACTTTCGGGTAGTGATTCTGGTCGCGCTGTTCGACGCCGGCGCCGAAGGTGATGCTGTCGCCGATGCACGCGACGCGAATCTTTTCGTCAGCCGCCTGTGTGAGAAACGCCGAACAGAGAATGCAGATCGCCGCCAATGAATATCGAACGTTACGCATGAACCCCTTCCTCCTCTATTGTTGTTGAACGCGCGAAGCGCCGATTGTCTTCCGCTCTTCGCCAGGCGCTGCGATGGGCTGATCCAGATGCTGCTGAAGTTTCAGATCGAGTTGCCGCTTCTCGTCTGCTAACTGAAAGTGGATTTCCTTGATCTGCTCCTGAAGTGCAGCGCACTGTTTTTCCAACTGAGCCACCCGAGCTGAGACCTGGCTGTCGGGAGCGGACGTCGCCTGGAGCCTGGCCATCTTCTCGCGATGCTTAAGCAGCACGGCAAAGCCCGCCAATAGGAGGGGCATGACAAAAATGCCGAAGATCACCAGATTGCCTTCCATTGCTGCTCCGTTCAAGCTTCTGCAGTGGACACTACATTACCGCATTCGGGGCACCGGCCGCAAGCGCCGCAGGCGTAACAGGGGTCTTTTTCAGGATCGGCGCACGTGCCGGTGGTCTGCTCTTTGCCGCTGCGCTGAAGTTCGCGCTTCAGGAAGCGCTCGTTGACCCCGCCGCTGACGATGACCCACGGCAAGATTTCGGAAACGTCGCGCTCGCGCAAACCGAACCAGTCGGGATCGAGTTTGTGGAAGGCGAAGGCTTCCATCCAAAGGTTTATCTCGAGATGGCCCTGCCAGCCGTCGAAGCGCGCGCCGTTGCGCCAAGCTCGTTCGATGACGGGGCCCAGGCGGCGATCGCCCCGAGCCAGCACGCCTTCCAGATAGCTGATGTCAAGTTCGTGGCACTTCACCTTTACGGTGCGGAAGCGCAGCGCGTCGCGAACCACATTTTGCCGGCGCTTCCATTCGTCGCGCGAGACCATCGGCGCCCACTGGAACGGCGTACCGGGCTTGGGAACGAAGTTGGAGACGCTGGCGCTCACTTTTGCCGGACCTTTGCCCGTTTTGCGGCGCTCATTGGAGATGCGTTCGCTCAGCCGCGCAATGGCGCGCAGGTCGTCATCGGTTTCTCCCGGAAGGCCGAGCATGAAGTAGAGCTTCACGTGATCGTAGCCGTGGGCATAGGCCTGGCGGCAGCCTTCCAGCAGATGCTCATCCAGGACGGGCTTGTTGATGATGTTGCGCATTCGCAGCGTGGCGGCTTCGGGCGCCACCGTTAGGCCGCTTTTGCGCACGCGGCTCATTTCCTCCGGCAGCGCGGCCAGCGTCGTGCCGATGCGCAGGCTGGGGAAGGAGACGCTGATGCCGCAGGTTTCGAACTCATCGTTAAGCCGTCGCGCCAAGTCTGCGATGCCCGTGTAATCGCTGGAGGAAAGCGACAGCAGGCCGATTTCATCGTAGCCCGTGCTGGCGATTCCTTCGCGCGCCAGGCGCAGCACGGTTTCAACGGAGCGCTGCCGCTGCGGGCGCGTGATCATGCCGGCCTGGCAGAAGCGGCAGCCGTTCACGCAGCCGCGCATGATTTCGATCGCCAGGCGTTCGTGAACCGTCTCGACCCACGGGACGAGTGGCCGCGTCGGGAATGGCGCCGCATCGAGATCGGCGACAACGCGGCGTTGCACGGGCATCGGCAAACCCGGCCGGAGCGGCGTCACGCCGGAGATGGGGCCATCGGCGGCATAGTCAAAACGGTAGAGCTGCGGCACGTAAACTCCGGGCACCTGGCATGCAAGCTGGTAGAGCAGTTCTTCCCGGCTCAGGCCCGCGGCTTTGAGCTGCGCAATCTTGCGCGTGACTTCGACGGCAAGTTCCTCGCCTTCACCAATACAGAACGCGTCGATGAAGTCCGCCACCGGTTCGGGCGAGAACGCGACGTGTCCGCCCATGATGACGATGGGATCGCGCTGTGTGCGCTCCGTCGCGCGCAACGGAATGCCGGCAAGATCGAGCATCGTCAGAATGTTGGTGAAGCCGCCTTCGTAGGCGACCGACAGCGCGAGCACGTCGAAGTCGCGGACCGGCACGAAGCTTTCCAGCGAGTAGAGCGGCACGGCGTGCTCACGCATGCGCGCTTCCATGTCGGGCCAGGGCGCGAAGACGCGTTCGCAGAGCGTGTCCGGCTGCTGATTCCAGACGTGGTAGAGGACTTTCAGGCCGAGCGACGACATGCCCATCGCGTAGGTGTCGGGCATACCCAGGACAACGCGCACCGAAACGGAGGCGTGATCTTTGACCACCTGGTTATGTTCGCCGCCGGTGTACTGCGCCGGGGTTTCGACGTGCGGCAACAAATGCGCTTCAACATAGCGCCGCAACTCAGGACCGCGAAGGGATGCGGCTTTTTCTTGCTTACTGCCATTGGGGACGGACGGCATTCTGGACTCCAAGGTACTTCGTCTGGATCGAGGATAAGCGGAGGGGAAGAGCGGCGCAACCTTCCATAACAACGCCACTGCTGGAAGGTGCGAAAACTCACACCGACCAGCAGTGGCTCAAACGGCAAAAGTTGAATACGCCTACGGCAGCTTCGTAGACCAGGAGCCCGCCTTTGGCGCAAAGAGCGTAACAGCCGTGAAGTATATCTTGTCGTTCAGGGTCAGCTCGACGCTGATGTGGTCTTCACTGCCGGGAATGGACAGCGTGGCGCCTTTCAGGCTGATGGCCATTTTTCCGGACTTGGTATCGTAAGTGAACTTGATGAACGGCGCTTTATCGTCTTTTGACGTGGAGAACTTGCCCTTGCTGAAGACGAGGAGCTTGCTGAAATCCTCGTCCAGGATTGTGTTGTTGGCGTCGAGCAGGCGCAGGCGCGCGACCTTTGCGCCGCCTTGCGCCGCCGTGCCCAAGGCGGGGTCGGCCAGGAAGCACGCGAGTTGCGCGGAGTCTTTTCCGGCGCCCTTGCCGGCGGTGAGCTTTGCGCTGGCGACGACGAAGGATATCTTTCGATAGCCAGAGGTTGCGGTGAATTTTCCTTTCCCGTCAACAAAGAGTTCCAGCTTGTAACCCTTGCTGCCCAGCTTCAAGACGTTGGTCAGAACACCGGGAAGGGTATCGGTTATGGTCTCGCTCTTGCCAGATACGGAGATCGTCTGGCCGCTTTCGTCGAGCTTGACGCTGCGGATCGGCAGGGTGGCCTTATCGCCCGTAAAAGAGAACTTCGGCCGCTGGCCAAGCAGCTTCGCGCGCGGCACCAGCAGTTCCTCCAGCGAACCGAGCGTGTAGTCAAAGGGGTCGGCGCTGGCGTCGTAGATTTTCAACGGGTTCGTCTGCAGCCGGCGGTCAGCGTTATAAATGTACTGGGCCTGGAAGGAGTCTTTCTTCGCGGTGCCCGTCTTCTTCATCTGCAGCTTCTTGATCCACAAATTGATCGGCAGATTGTTGGCGTCTCCCCCGCTCGGCGGGAGGACGATGAAGTCCATCGCGAAGGTGATTGCGATGCCCGAAGCGCTATCGGTGGCGCTGAAGGTGACCGGGTAGATCCCAGCTTCCACAGCCGTTCCGGTGAACGCGCCCGAACTGGAATCATAGGTGATTCCAGAGGGCAATCCCAAGGCTGAATAGGTCACTCCGCCGCCCGGGCCGGGATTCTCCGTGACCAGTAGAATCGGCGGCGAGGGCGGCGCGTAGGGTTCGTTGAGGAATGCCGTGGGCAACCCGCCGCTGAAGACCCAATAGAAGCTAGAAGCGGGCGGCACAACAACGATCGGCCTGTTCATAGTAATCGTGTCGGTGCCGCTCGACGCGCTGAAGACGCTCAGGAACGTGCCGGCGAGAGTGGGTGTTCCCGAAATAATGCCTGTGTCAGAAGCGACGGAGAGTCCCGGCGGCAGACCTGTGCCTCCAAAAGTGACGCCACTGGTGCCGCTCGTCGTCAACGTGAAGCTGTAGCTCACATTTATTTCGGCATTGTTGACGTAAAGGGACGTGAAGCGGAAATCCGTAGCGGCGGGCAAGATCGTAAACGGTATCGTCTCGATGACCTTGTTGTCGTTCTCGCCTTTATCGGTGGCCGTCAGGGTCACAAAGAACGTCCCCGCCGCCGACGGTGTTCCGCTGATCTCTCCGGTTCTGCCATTCAGCGACATGCCGGTGGGCAGATTGTTGGCGCCGAAGACGATTTGGGATAGATCGCCCGTGGTTCCCGCAGAGCCGCCGGTGACGCCAACCAGCACGGGTTTGTTTGGACCCAGTGGCTGGTACAGAGTTCCAACGCGCCCATCCGCGAAACTCTTCGTCGTGAATGACAGTCCTGTGTTGCCGCCGCCGCCGGCAGCGTTGACTGAAATCGATGTGGCGAAACTGAGCGTGGTCGCGCCGTCAGTGGCTGAAAACGTAACAGGCGTGCCGCTGGCGTTCACCGTAGTTGGAATGCCGGTCAAGTTGCCCGTTGCGCCGTCGAGCGTGACGCCGGGCGGCAAAGCCCCGGAGGATACGCTGAAGGTCACCGGGCCCGTTCCATTGACGGTGACCAACTGAGCCGAGTACACGACGTTGGTGCTGCCGCGTGGAAGGGATGTGGTGATGAAGCGGAAGCCGCTGCCTACCCCTGCGTCATACGTGAAACCGCCGGCGAGTGTACCGGGAGTGCTGTTTGGATTGGTGACCACGACATCCGCCGCACCCACGTTGCCGGCGGGTGTTACCGCGGTCAGACTGGTGGTGTTCGTGACAACGACGTTGGTTGCTGCGGCGGGGCCAATGTTGACCGTAGCGCCACTGGCGAAGTTCGACCCGGTGATCGTTACGTTTGTGCCGCCGAGGGCGGGCCCGTGAGTCGGGCTGATTCCAGTAACGGTGGCCGGGTTGACCGGCGGCGCGGAGCCCTGATAGGTAAAGCCGTTCTTCAAAGTGCCGGGCCCGTTGGGTGTCGTGACAATGACGTCAACAGCCACCGCTGAGGCGCCCGCGGGGGTGGTGCAGGTGATCTGAAAGTCATTGACCACAGTCACGCTCGTCGCAGCGACGCCGCCGAATGTGACCCCTGTCGCTCCAGTAAAGAACTGCCCGGTGATCGTTACCGCTGTTCCACCGGCCAGCGGGCCCGTATTCGGGTTAACCAGCGAGACGCTTGGTTTTGCGCCAGCGGCGAACGCTAAGGAAGCGTTGGCAACCAGAGCCAATGCCAACCATAGATGAGTCTTCGAGCGATCGGTCATCGTGCACCCCCTCCAAACCCTGAGTTTCTCTAGAATGTGCGTGCGTCCGGCAAAGCCCCTCGGTTACCCGAATATGCGCTCCGTTGAGAATGCTTTGCTACAGCCTTTTACAGACGCAAGCAAGCGCAGGCTGCCAAGTTCGTATTCGGAACGCGCTGCCAGCGCTTTGGAAAAGTTGAGCTTCTCGGCTGCTGCCATGGTGCTATAATCCGCTCCGGGCTGGAGTCTGTTCCTGATGACGTCGCTTCACGCTTCTAACAAACTGCTTATCATGCTGGCCTTGCTGATGGCCTCTGTACCCGCAGCGGCCGAAGTGGATGACGGCGACGCCGACCTGAAGCCAACGCCCGAAGAGCTTGCGCGCGCCACGGTGCTGAAGCGCTGGCCGGATGCCACGGACGTTCTCGTTACGGACGCCGCCGGCGATGAAGATGATCCGGAGGAAGAGGCCGAAGCTCCCGATCATCGCCGAGACGAGCAGCCGCTGGAGACCGACGCGCTGGACGGTGATGCCGCGTGCGGGTGGACCTTGAGCGTCACCTTTGTTTCGGGCGGGCACGATTTCGAAGTCCTGCTGGACGACGAGGGCATCCCGAAGTTCGTCTACGAGGACATGCCGATCGAGAGCATTCCCGACGATGTGCTCGGCGCCGCGTATGAAGCGGCGGATGAGGGCGACTTCGTTTACTGTGACAAAGTCTTGGATGAGACCAACGATGTTCCGGAACTGACGTACGTCGTTGGTATTGGCAACGAAGACATTCATCTGGATTCCACCGGTCGCGTCCTTCACGTGGATGAGGCCAATGAAGAACTGCCTGCCGCCGAAGCGGACAACGACGACGCCATCTGACATTCAGCCAACTGCCCAAGCATTTTCTCTACCAGCACGGATTGTTCTGGCCCTGGTGCAACATGAGTCTTATGGACCCGCAAGCGAAAGGAATGAGCCATGGCCACTGCAGACGAGTACTCCGAAAAACTTGAAGAGGCCAAGCACGCGTTCTGCTACTGCAACGAGAGCGTGCCGGTGCAGCAACTGGATGGCAAACAGAAAGTCCTCAGTGAGGGCAGCCTGTGCCGCTGCTCCGCTGAAATCCTGGAACAGAAATTCCCCAAGCGCATCCGCATCAAGCGTTGACCTTCACGGCGGTGGGCTCCACGGACTTCGAATCCGCCACCGCCGCGGGCTCGCCTAGAGCGGGGTGGGGAACCTGTGGTTTGGTCGCTACGGCAACAATCGATAGCCCATGCCACGGCAGCAGCCAGTCCATCCGCCGCCACAGCCACACCAGTGAGTCGTAAAGCTTAAGCTGATACTTCGCCATTTTTGTCCGCTTGAAGATGCGCCCGTTGAGGAACCAGCCCGGCACGCCGATGCGATTGAAGTGAAACGTCTTCTCGACCTGAAATCCAGCCGCGGTCACCGCCGCCGAAAGACTCTTGGGTGTATAGCGCTGAACATGGTCCACCGCTTTATCGAGAGACCCGAACAGCCACGGGCCTTGCGGCACGAGGATGATCAGCCGCCCGCCGGGTTCGAGGGACGCGTACATGTTCTTCAGAGCCGCGTCCGGTTGCTTCAGATGTTCCAGCACGTTCAAGCACACGACGGTATCAAAGCGGCTCTCCAACTCCGTGAAATCATCCGCCTTTTCCGCGTCGATGCCGCGCGCTTCCAGGTTCGTCGAACGCGTCGCCAATGAACGCAGCACGTCCAGGTGCAGCGGATCGGGTTCGCTGGCGACATAGCGTTCCCGTGGGAGAAGCTGCACGGTCATGTTGCCGATGCCGGCGCCGATCTCCAGGACGCGATGGCCCATGTACGGCCGCACGACCACGTCGGCCATCCAGCGGTTGAAGCGGTGAGCCTTGCTGATGCTGGCCAGAATATCATGCCCGCATTTCTCTTCGTAGAGATCGTCGATCAGCCAACACTTGAAGATGACGAAGAACGCGCGGACGCCGTCTTTCCACGTGATCTTCTTGCCTTCCAGATACGTCCGGCCGTCGTAGTTGATCGGCACTTCGTAAACGCGCAGTCCGCGCTTGGCAATCTTGGCCGTGATCTCGGGCTCCAGCCCAAAGCCCTTGGAACGAATCGGAATCGACTTGAGAACCGGCGTCCGGAACGCTTTGTAGCACGTCTCCATGTCCGTCAGGTTCAGATCGCTGAAGATGTTCGACATCATTGTCAGCATCCGGTTGCCCACGCTGTGCCAGTAGTAGAGCACGCGCCGGCGGTCGCTGGTCAGGAAACGCGACCCGTACACGACATCGGCCTGCCCACTGATCAGCGGGGCGAGCACTTTCCCGTAGTCGCTCGGCGAATACTCCAGATCCGCATCCTGGAAGATGCAGAAGTCTCCCGTCGCCGCCGCAATCGCCGTTCGAATCGCCGCGCCCTTGCCAGCGTTCTTCGCGTGAGGAATGTAGCGCAGAGTCGCCTCTGTGTGGCACGGGCAGCCTCTGTTGGCTGTTGGCTGCCCGTGTGAAGCGCCTTCGATTCTCGGCTGCGGATCGCGGATCACGGATTCGACCTGGGTGCCATCGGTCTGCGTTTTTTCCGTTTGCAGACCGATGCTTTTTGCCTCCTGCCCCACGTCTTCGTCAGTCTCCCCGCGTCCCCGCGTCTCCGCGTCTCCGCGTCCTTTCGTCCCGTCCTCAAACTCCCGCGCCAGCTTCTCCAGAATTTCCCTTGACCCGTCCGTCGATCCGTCATCGACGACGACGAGCTCGCGCTCCATCCCATCGGGCAGTGGAGCCTCCAGCACACGGCGAATGAGCTCGCGGACGAGGTAACGCTCGTTGTAGACGGGAATAAGTACGCTCAATTTCACGCGCATAATGATACGCCGTTAGAACCCAGACTTCCAGCTTCGAGCCTCCCGACTTCTGTAAAAAAGTGCACCTGTGGTGGTGTGCCACGTTTGTGTCCGCGCCATCTGTTCGGCGCGGACTCAAGCGTGCATCAGCCATCTAACCACCCGCACGTCTCAACGACTTCCTTTTGTCCAGAACTGCACCGTGCGTCGTATCTCAACCAGTTCGTTCCCTTAGCGAAAAGGAGCGGTGGTCCGCCGTGCACTCTGGAGCAACAAGATTTCTGTCCAAGACTGCACATGTGCACTACCCGAACTTTCCAGAACCCAGAGAAGCCACTTTCGCACGGGCAGAGTATCCAACTTGCTTATAAATATACTGACGTTTCTACCTCAACAATATTGCATGAATTTTGGAAGATATTTGGGGAAGCTAAACTGTCTCTCTTTTCTGGCTACCTGAAAAACGCGCGCGTTATATGATGTCGCTGTTCAAGGAGCGATTACTACGATGGAACTTGCAGCGCCCACTGCGGCTGCTCTCACCTACCGGCGGTCGCACAGCGCCGCGCCAGTGGCCGTAGCACTGCTGCTCGGTTTCAGCGCCATACTCGCGGTTGCTGGCTACTACAACCACGGCTCCGACGTGATAGGGCGCATCTTCTCCATCTGCCTTTCCGCCGCCATGGCGGTTCTTGCGTTCGCTTCTTTAGGCTGGAGAGAGAGTCTCGTTGTTGCTGCCGACCGATCAACACTGACCGAAGTTCTCACTGTCTTCTGGCCAATCTACAGTCGAACCCGTTCACTCTCATTGTTTAACGAGGTCAAGCTAACCAAAGACGTCGCGGTTTCTGAAGAAGACAGTGTTCCGTACGGCCTTTTCACCGTGAAACTGATCGGCCCAAGAACCATCTTCCTGGTTGAACAAACGCGCTCCTATGAAGCTGCCAAACAACTGGCCCAGCACCTCAGCGACTGCCTCAATTTTTCGCTTGTCGAAGACTGCGCATACCCAATCAGCTTGCCGCTGATGCGAAAACCAGAACGTCTGCCGGCAATCGATGAAGATGGCGCGCCGTCCGCCTCACCCCCTGAAGATGTCCCTTTCGCTCACGATGCCGTCATTACGTTGGCCGCAATGGACATTCTAGCCGCTTTGGCCGTCGTCGCGGGGTTATCGCGAAGTCCCGTGTCAGTCGCGGTAGTGGCGTACTTCTCAATAGCTGCCCTTGTTTTTTTCTTCTGGTCTTGCCGCTTGGTTTACATACGTCCGGCGTTGCCGGCAGTAGCGCAGTTTCTTCTTGGTTTCAACGCCGTGCCTGTTGCAATCCTGTTCGTTCCGCTGTCGTTCGGCGTGTCTGTGGCCCTGGTCGTCGGCCCAGCGATTGATGAGTCCTATCGCAAGCTCTGGCCGTATTTCACACTGGGTGCTGCTGTGAGTTTCCTCGTGCTGGTGATGATCGCCTCACTACTGCTTGGCCGTTTCGGCGTGATCTGATCCCGCTGGAATCCGATGCGAGCGCACGTTCTCTCCTCGAATGCTCATCCACACCTCGCCGACGCGGCCAGTAGAGCGATCCCACGACGCGACGAAACCAGCATTTCTCGCTCTGTTCGGCTTGAGCGACAGCGTCTGCGAGGTTGCCAAGTACCACTCACCACTCACCAAGTACCACCCCCTCACTTCAACTCAATTTCCGCAATTAAATACCACACGGAGACATGATTGCGGAATCGCAGCACGAAATCCTTGCGCGGCTCGAAATTCACCGTGAACTCCGCCCACCGGTTCCCGCCCTGGTAGGGCCCGCCGGTCGTCAGCACTGCGCCCTTCGTATCGAGGATCTCAATCGTCATGTTCTGCATCGCCGCGCCCTTCCAGCGGATCTGCTTGAGCGGCCGCGAGGAGCTCACGTCATAAACCACATCCGTGCCGCTCTTCTGCATGAAGTACGCCGCTTTGTTTTCAAAGGGCGCCAGCGGGTCGCGGCCTTCCTGCACCGGAAACTCGCCGAACTTCTGGCCGCTGGGGAACATCTTCATGCTCTCATCGGCGCGGAACGTGATCTCCGGCTTGTACGTCTTCAGGATGGCCTTCATCCGCGCTGCAAGCGTGTCCGCGTTGCGCGCCAGGTTCTTGGTCTTTGCGAATTTCTGCTGGTAGCTCGTGTACGCGTCTTCGGCATCTTTATACCGTTTCTCGGTGAAGGTCGCTTCCGCTTTCGCCCACGCCTTCTCGGCCGCCACTTCCACCTCGCCCAGTTCAATTACGGCGATGCGGTCCAGGTACCGTTCCATCCCAGCCAGGCCGCCGTCTTTAGCGCGCGTAAAATACTGCTTGGCTTTCACGACGCTTTCCTTGTCGCCGGCCGCCAGAAAGAGCAGCCCGTGGCGCCGCAGGTCCTCAGGCGTCGCATTCTCCGCATAGTTGTCCACGTCCTGAACATGAAGCTGCTCGGCGCTGAGCGTCAGTTCAAGCCCGTTGGCCACCTGCAATCCGACGGCGTCCGCCTTCGAATCCAGCTTGACCTTCCCGCTGAAGACGCTGCTGCCTTTCTTCAAGCTGACCGTCTTCCCCGGCATCTTGCGCAGCGCCTCGATCACCTGCTTCCGCAAGTCCTGGATGGCCTGAACATCGGCCTTCTCCTGCTTCAGTAGGTCGCGAGCATCGGCCAGCGCCGAACTGCCGAGCTTCTGGTCCAGCAGCGAGTGCGCGTCGGAATACTTGTTCTGAGCCAGCAGCGGCGCCAGATCCTTCAACACCGGCGCGAAGAGTTCCTGCGCTTTGCTGGCTTTGGCTTCAATGGCTGCGGTAGCGTCGGCCTCCTTAGCTGCGGTAGCGCCGGCCTCCGTGCCGGTCGGTGTTTCCTTCGCAGTCGTCTCCCTAGCTGCGGTAGCGCCGGCCTCCGTGCCGGCCGGTGTTTCCTTCGCGACCGTCTCCAGGCTCTTAGCTATGGGCTCTTGGCTCTTGGCCGTAAGCGCATCGCTTGCCGCTCCTGAACCCTGAACCCTGGACCCGGAACCCTCGTTCGCCGGCTTCTCCCGTGCCGGATTCCGTGCAACAGGCAGCGGAGTCTTGCGCGCTTCCTTGACGCTCGCCACCGGACCGTTGCTGGCCGCTTCGGCCGCAGACTTCGTCGCCGCGGGTTTGCCCCGTAATGCAAAGTATCCGATCGCCACGAGCGCCAGCAGCGCTGCGGCGCCCAGCCCGAGCGATGTGGTGCGGTTCTGTTCCGAATGGCTCACGGGCGCGCGCGGCCCCGTGGTATCTTGCCGCGTTCGCCGTGGGCCACTGCTGGCTTGCCCGGCAGTTCCACCGGCCGCCTCGCTGGGGTTCAGGATTTCTTCGATCTGCTGAATCACCGTCGCCGGGCTCTGCACTCGCTGTTCGCGCTTCTTCTGCATCAGCCGCGCAATCAGCCGCGCGCACGCCTCGCTGACGTCCGGGTTGATGCGATTTGCCTTCGGCGGCACTTCCGTCAAGTGCTTGGTCATGATGATGGCCGAGGTATCGCCGAGGAACGGCGGCCGGCCGGTCACCAGATGAAAAAGCGTCCCGCCCAAGGCGTACAAGTCAGTGCGCGTGTCTATTTCGGCCGCCGCGCCACGCGCTTGTTCAGGCGCCATGTAGTGCGGCGTGCCAACGCTTTGCCCCGACTGCGTCACCGAAGAATCTTCGGACATCTGCTTGGCCAAACCCAGGTCGGCCAGCTTCGCCTCGCCGCGCTGCGTCAGCAATACGTTGTCCGGCTTGATATCCCGATGGACGATGCCGTGCTGGCTGGCGCATTCCAGCGCGCGAGCGATATCGCGCGCGATCTCCAGCGCCCGCTTTTCCGGAATCACCTTCTGGTTCTTCAAGACCTGCTGCAACGACGGCCCATCCACGAACTCCATCGCAAAATACCACAAGCCGGTCGCGGGGTCTTTGCCGACATCGATGCCTTGCACGATGTTGGGATGGTTGAGCTTTGCTGAGGCGCGCGCTTCACGCTGAAATCGTTCGATGAACGCCGCATCCTTGGCGATTCGCGGCGGAAGCACCTTCAGGGCGACGATGCGGTCCAGAGAGATCTGGCGCGCCTTGAACACCGCGCCCATGCCGCCTTGGCCAAGTTTGCTAAGGAGCTCATAGCCCCCCACCTGCTTCGGGGCGCCTTGTGCCTGAGCAGGACTGCTCTGCGGCTCTGCCATTCGACGGAATCTCCTGCTTCTATGACTGAAAAAAGCCGAATTTGACTGCGAAAATATCTATGAAAAGACGTGGATGGCTGGCACGACCCGCCTAATCCTCTGTCAACGATTTCGCGATAGCGTGCTCTGTC
Source organism: Planctomycetota bacterium (assembly GCA_036504595.1). Classification (GTDB taxonomy): domain Bacteria; phylum Planctomycetota; class SZUA-567; order H5-PLA8; family H5-PLA8; genus DASXUX01. Next base: position 153,930 of record DASXUX010000081.1, read on the forward strand.
CACGGACTGCCTCACGAATTCCTGTCCACGGATTCGCCGGCTCACGAAGTCGAGCTGCCCTGTGCACAATGCCGTCAGGTCTCGGATGCGCCGAACCTATACTAGCCAGCCCGTCACAACTGAGGATGAACGGAGGAGGTGCGGGATGGTCGCTTCGACGATCGGCGGGGAGAAAGTGCGGGTTTGCGATGCGGTGGCGGAGGAGACGGAGAAGCGGCTGGCGGCATATATGGTTTACGAAAAGTTGGGGCCGCATGGACGGATGGCGCGGAGCGCGGACGGGGAGACGGGGGGACGGGGCGAAACGGCAGACGCGGAGACGCGGGGACACGGGGACGCGGAGAAACCGCACGGAGAAGCGGCTGGGACGGAGACGGAAAGTCAAGAGTGCAGGGCGGCCCCCTCACCCCGCGTTCGCTTCGCTCACGTCGGCCCTCTCCCTCGCGGGGGAGAGGGGGACCGAAGGGCACGCAATCCGGGAGGATTGCGCTACGTTCGCGGCTTGTATTGCAGCAGCTTCAGGGTGTCGAAGGAGTAGTTTGTCTCGCACAGGAAATTGGCGAGATCCTTGGTCACCAGCGGCTGAGCCATCACGGTCGCTTCGCCCATGTAGACCGGTTCGTCCTTCAGCCGGCCGCCGGTGAAGAAGCGGTGAATGCTCCGGCGCAGTTTCATATCCGAGAGCTGCAAGTCCAAGTACATCTGCGCTCCAGCCGCCGTCGCGGCTCCATTTTCACCAAAGCGGCGCGGATCGAAAACGGTGTGTTGGCGCGCGTAAAGGTGCTGCTGCATTTGAGCCAGTTCGTTGATGCGAGCGGCTTCGTTCTCTTCCTTCAACCAGCCATACTTGTGCTCTTTGGCCACGTAGCGCTTGATCGCCTCGCGGCGCTCGGCTTCATCCGTGCGGCCTTCGTAGTAGGCTTTGGCGGCGGACTGATAGGCATCATTGTGTTTCAGATGATCGGTGACTTCCGTCAGCACGCGCGGGATTTTGCATTGCCAGGCGCTCTCGGTGATCGGACAGGGCCGGATCACCGGACCAGGCTCGACAATGCGGCTATAGCGGCGGCGATCTTCATTGCTGATGGACGACGGGTGCATCAACGCCGGCATTCCCGGCATCTTGCCGCGCAGCTTCATCAGTTCGGCAAACTGCGGTGCCACGACCTGCTCGTAAATGCTTTCGCGAGTGCTCCCCGGCTTCGCGACGACGGCGTCGATCTTCAAGAGGCGCACGGGGCTTTCGGAAAGTCCCGGGCCGATCGCTTCGATCTGAATGGAGCGGCAATTTGCCGGCGTCGCCGGTCCAGCGGGCAGCTCGTACGCCTCGATCAGAACTTCGACAGCGCCTTTGGTCGGCACCAGCAGCGGATAGGTGAACGTGGTGGTGATGCTGACGGTAATCTCGCTGAGTGGAATGAACCGCTCATAACAAATCGCCGCGAGCACGATGCCCGGCATGACGACGACGTCCGGGCGCGCCAGCAGTCGCGTGCCAAGCGTGTAGGTGCGCTCTTCCGGGCCGGCCTTTTCCAAGCCGCCTTCGCTGCCGCCGACACCTTGCGCCGCGAGCAAACCGAGCATCCACTGAATGGCGTGGTCGGGCTTGTGGTGAACCGGATTGGCGTCGTGATTGTAGAGAATGCTGACGATCACCTGTTCGCCAAACTGCACAGGGATCTTGGACCGCCCGAGCAAAGTCTTGCCGTTCACGTCGCCGCTATTTTCACCCATGACTGCCGCTGCGCCTCAGATGCCATACGAAGTGAAACACGTTAGCGCGCACGAGTCGAAGTTTCAACCATCGTCTGTGGCGTACAGAGGCGGCCACGTCCAGCGTTCAGGTGTGGAATCCCCGGGATGTTCTTTTTTTGCCTGTCGGATGTTGACAGCGACCGCGGACCTGTCATGGTATGCAGGCGTCCGGCACATACGGGAGTGGATGAGGCCTGGTGGTCTCCGCGGTCTTCAAAGCCGTTGCGTCCTTCGCAAGGGGGACTGGTGGGTTCGATTCCCATGCGCTCCCGCCAAATCAGAGCCGGATACCTCCGAAGCAATTGCGTCAGCAGCATTTACATCAACGGCCTCCGCGCCCGCTGCCAGGCTGTATGCTAATGGTGTGCTTTCCGGCGGCAGGATTGCCTTTCCGACTGCCTCTGCGACCTCGACCAGTTTCTCGCTGCGCGCACGCGCATAAACGTTCAGGGTCAGGTCGGGCGTGGAATGGCGTGCGAGGGTTTGCGCGGTCTTGATGTCCGCACCGGATTCAATAACGAACGTTGTGTACGCCACCCGCAGTGCATGGAAATCAACTTTCTGCCCCAAAACCTTGTACGCGATATCGGCCTTCTCGCGATCTTTGTGGAAGTCGCGGGCTGCATGTCCATGCAGCGCGTTAATCTGGAGGAGCGGAGCGTCTGCCGGCTTATCTTTCGACGAACGCGCCAGCATCACAACCACCGCCATTGGTAGAGGCTGTAGGCCCGACTTCCGGTTCTTCGTCCATTCCGAATGCAGCTTCAGGCCACCGCGCTCTGCATCCAGATCAGCTACCCGCAGCGCCTGGAGTTCGCCTGCTCTTAAGCCTGATGCCAGCGCCACCAGATAGACCAGTCGCCGGTGGGGCGGAGCCACCTCCAGCAATTTATGGATCTCTTCGACGGTCATCGCCCGGCGCACCGTCTTTGCCTTCTTCTCAAACGCGGACATTCCTTTAATCGGGTCTTCAGCCAGGTAGCCGCGCTGGACGGCCCACTTGCAGAATGACCGAAGGCAGTCAGCGCGGTGACGGACCGTGAGGACCGCCTTTCCCTTCGCCTGAAAGTCCCGTAATGCGCTCTCCACACGCCGGAGAATGCCGGGAAGGTCCCCAAGGACTTTCAGCCCCAACTGCTCCTCCCACCAATCCAGCCCACTCTCGCGCTTTTCGGCATGCTCTGTGGACCATGCAGCGCCCCCAATGCCTCCTTGAGATCGGCCCCATGCCAGGTACTCGGCCTTCGCATCACCGAAAGGCTTGTGCTTCGCCAGATCTGCCGACTTGGGCGCTGTCGCCCAGTTCCTGCATATGGCGCGCTCCTTCGATTGTGCGATGGCCGCGATCTCTTCGGTCTCTGCCTTCGATGTTGTTCCCGTCCCAGACCGCCGGCGCCCCAAGTGGTCGGTGTACTGGAACCGCCAGATATGCGGTTTCTTGCGTTTATCCAGGTATACGTATGGCACTTTTGATCACCTCCCCTCAAAGACTCTTTGCGTTGCGGACTCACGCCGCTCTGCATCCTTTGCCGCCCTCGCGGCCTTTTCCTCAAAATGAGCGAGCACTCGACCAGCGAACCAGGTGGAACGGCCGGCAACTTGAAGGAATTCAGGTCAGCCTGGCACACGTGAGAAATTGGTTGAGGGGCATGGTTCGGGAACGTCAGAGATTATTCACTGTTGGACCCCCACATCATCCGCTGTACCAGAGTATCCCACCCAAAACCAAGGTCGGCTAGTTTTCGGCTACTCGACTAGCCGAATTATCAGTCGTGACACCGGATTTCAAGTTTCTAGTATCTCTCTTCGTTCGGTTGCGCGAACGCCGCGATCAATGAAATCAACAGCGCCAATGCCCGACTTCGCGGCTCGGGCCTGGCGAGAGAACCCCGGCGCGCAACCGCCGGGGTTCCACTTTTTGGAGTTTCAACGATGAGTGAAGCCGAGATGCCAGCAACTGCACCGAACCAGCCCGCTGGGGCCACAAAGTCCGATGCCATGGACTTGGCGGGCCTGCGCCTTAGCCATGATTACGCCACCACTGGCGCCTCCAAGAAAATCGTGACCCGCGTTCCGGTTGGTAAGCCTCCGCGCCAAACGTTCATTTGGATCAACCCTGACCAGGGATGGCACTTCCCTGCGGCAGTAGTTGAACTCAAGGAGGATCGCAGCACCTTTGTGGTCGCGCCCGAGATGCGCGGTGAACTGGAGGGTGAGTGGCAGCCTCGGGCTCTTGTCGCCTGTGTGACGCGTCAGAACGGGTATTTTCTCTGGCCCGCGCGCCTGCCCGGTGCCGACGGCCGGTTGGACACCTGGTCCGAGTCAGCGCTGGAAATCATAAATGGCCACGCCGGCAAATGGATTCGTGTTAGCGCGAATATGGATCTTTCCTGCTACGAGGCGTTCGAGGCCGTTACTCAACTGTCGGCGCCTGAGTGGCCGGAGGGCGGAATTGATTGGATGGTTCGCACGGCCTTCAAGGGGCACGTAATCGATAGCATCGAGCACCCCGTAATCAAACGCCTGCGGGGGGAGATCTAGGCCAATGGCGACTGCGACGACGCTCTGCGCGCTGCTTGCGCGATTCACCGCGGGTATCTGGTTCGTAGACTTTGAGTTCTATGCGCCGGGTGGCCAGCGGCCTGTGCCGCTCTGTATGGTTGCTAGTGAACTACGCAGCGGGCAGCTCATTCGACTCTGGATCGATGATCTCAGGCATCTGGGCAGAGCCCCGTTCGATACCGGCCCCGGCGCACTCCTCGTCGCCTATTATGCCAGTGCCGAAATCGCGTGTTTTCTCGCCCTGGGTTGGCCGTTGCCGGAGCACGTGCTGGACCTATTCGCTGAGTTTCGGAACGCGACGAATGGACTGAAACTCGCCTGCGGGGCGGGACTGCTTGGAGCCCTGTCCCATCATGGCCTCGACTCAATCCAGGCAGCGGAAAAGGAATCAATGCGTCAACTGGCGATGAGAGGCGAACCGTACAGCGAAGAGGAGAAGCGCGGCCTCTTGGATTATTGCCAGACCGACGTTGACGCATTGGTGTTGCTGCTGCCCAAAATGGCCACGCAGCTGGATCTGCCGCGTGCACTCCTGCGCGGTCGCTATATGAAGGCAGCGGCACGTATCGAGCGCACTGGCATCCCAATTGACGTACAAACGTTGAATGGCCTGCGCCGGCATTGGGACCAGATCAAGGGTCGCTTAGTAGTCGAGGTGGATAAAGGCTACGGCGTCTACGAGGGCCTGACCTTCAAGGCGGAACGCTGGCAGACTTGGTGCGTGGCGCGTGGCATCCCCGCCTCAGCTTGATTCGGGGCGTCTGGCCCTCGACGACGACACGTTCAAAGACATGGCGCGGTCTGTTCCGGCGGTTCAGCCAATCCAGCAACTGCGGTCGACGCTCAATGGGCTGAAAAACTTCGAGTTGCCGGTTGGCGCAGACGGTCGAAACCGGTGCCTGCTATCCGCCTTTGCCTCCGTGACCGGACGCAACCAACCCTCCACGACGAAGTTTGTATTTGGGCTGCCTGCTTACTTGCGCGGGCTCATAAAACCACCGCCGGGCTATGCGCTGGCCTACCTCGACTACGGCCGTCAGGAATTCGGAATCGGCGCTGCGCTCTCCGGGGACGGTACGATGGCCACGGCTTATCAATCCGGCGACCCCTACATCGAGATCGGGAAAATGGGCGGCCTGCTTCCCCGAACGGCAACCGCAGAGTCCCACCCAGCCGAGCGCGATCTACTGAAGACTGTCGTCTTGGGCGTGCAATATTTGATGACCGAGTTCGGCCTAGCGCCGCGAATTGGAAAGTCCGTGCTCGAGGCCCGGCACATGCTTGACATGCTGCACCGGATCTTCAGGAAGTTTTTTCGTTGGTCGGATGCCGTGGCTGATCATGCGTTCAACTTCGGCACGCTCCAGACTGTACTTGGCTGGACATTACACATTACTGATGCAACCAAACCCCGCACGACCCGCAATTTTCTGATGCAGGGCAACGGCGCGGAAATGCTGCGCATCGCATGCTGCCTGGGGATTGAGCGCGGTGTGGAGATCTGCGCGCCGGTGCATGACGCCGTGCTCATTCAGGCGCGTTTCGAAGAGATCGACATTAAAGTGGCCACAATGAAGGCGGCAATGCGGGAGGCCAGCGAGTTTGTGTTAGCCGGGTTCCCATTGGTGACGGACGACAAGATCATTCGGTATCCTGAGCGCTACGGCGACAAGCGCGGGAAGGTGATGTGGCCACTGATCACAAACCTGCTTCGTGAATGCGAGGGTCGGCATGGTAGTCGATGAGCGACCAATCCCCACCGCCACCGCCAGCAGACAACGGAGGTGCAGGCAAGCGCTGGCACGCCGTGCGTTCATCAAGGGTCCTATTCCCATTCCGTGGCTCAGAAAGGCAGCCCAAACCTCATCGTCAGCAGTTCTTGTTGGGATGGCTGTCTGGTTCCGCAGCGGATTGAACAAGGGTCCAACGTTCAGGGCGGGACTCAAAGACCTAGGCATTCTGTGCGGTTCGCGCGATACGGCGCGCCGTGGGCTCAATGCCCTCCAGAAAGCTGGTCTTGTGATTGTCACGAGAACTGCGGGGCAAAAACCGGAGATCACGGTCCTTGCAGGAGCTGGAGTTGAGGGCCGTCATCCCCAATGGGCGGTAGGACAAAGCAAAGAAGAACGCGCGTCGGCGGCTACCGATCCTTCGGGCGCTCTGAATTTGGAAACGTAAAGGATTGGAGATGAGGCGATTTACTTACAACGCCGCGGGTTGGCCGGCAGTCTGCTCCCAGGCCGTTCGGCAACCTGATTCTACCCTGCCATAGCGCAGGGCCGTTGTAGATGCGGCCGAGCAACGACGCTGCAGCCAAACCGCGTGGCTGTGCCGACCTGGCCAAACCTGCGATAGGAAGGGAGAAAGACCTACATAGGTGAGAGCGCCTCGCCGGGCGAAGTAGATGAGTCACATTGGCCAGCGGGATTGTGCCACTTGTTCCAGTAGCCTCGCTGGGGCAGCGAGGCTAAATCAAGAATCTGGGTTCGTCGAGAGAATACTGACTCTGTCCAAACACGGCGCCGCCATTTGGAGGCCATTAGGCAGAACCCGTGCCGGATCAAATACTATAACGCGCTACAGTAAACGAGCAGCCTCGCCGATACTCGGCTCATGCCCGTCAATGTGAAAGAGATCCGCAACCTGCTCCTCACCGGCTCGCTGTCCGCCTACCGAAAATGTGGCCAGCAGCTCAATCGCATCTACAAGGGTCGGGCTGCTTATGGCCAGCGGGCACTTGAGCAGCTTTCGGCCAGACTAAGGCGCGCCGGCGACTGCGCGTGCAGCGCTAACTTGCTGGCGAAGTGCAGATCGCTGGCAATCTGGGATCGGTTCGACGTGCGCTTGGCCATCCAGCGCGGAATTCCCTGGCGGGCAGTGATTAAACTGCTGGCCATTGATGGCCTTTCCCGCCGCCTGGAATCCCCGGCCCAGCGCGAGCGGTTTATTCGGAAACGGTGCGCTCTGATGCGCAGATACCCCCGTGGTCGTGTAGCGCAGAAGCGATGGCGCGCTGACTTGGGGAGATTGAGACTTGCGCTGCTTCGCCATATCCGGCCGACATCAAAGGCCAAACAACTTGCCGCAGTGCGAAGAGCCATTCGGTTGCGGCTAAACAACGTTCGCCAACGGCTGGCAGACAGCCGGCCGTTGATCCCAAAATTCCAACAGGATGCCGCCGACCGTGCAGACAAACGGCTGCGCAGGCTGACAAAGGCCATCTACAAATTGCTGCTATCCGCGGCTGAGCAGCAACACGAGCTGGCTGGTCAATCTGCCGCAAAGGAGAAGTAGCAATCTGCCGCCGGGTTCGAAATTCGACCATAATGCTGCTACAGATCCCACCACCCTCCGATCCTGAACATGGCGATCGATGCAATGGCCTGCGGTCCGTGGTTGTGGTCATTCCGCGCATTGGATCTGCCATGACGAAAATGACAGATTGCGCAAGGGCGCAGGCCATTTCCATCCATATATTAACACGCGTGTTAATATTGAAACCAACTCCATTGCAGCAATGGACTTGCAGGAATGGGCGCCGCTTCAGGCCATTACCGTGCCGGCCATGACAGCCGGGCCGTCTCTGAGGTCTATTCCCGGTGTGGGATGGCTGGGCAGAGGAGCGTTTCGGGCAGATGGCCGGCATTTGCGCTGCAATGGCGTCCAGGAGGCTCAGGCCATCAATGGGCTGTGGAATGCCTCCAGAGCGGGAAAACCCCTTGGCGAGCCCCAATCGCCGGCAAATGGCCGTCTGCTACGGTGTTCAGGCCAGGAATCGAGGCCATCTGCTGCCATCCCGCTAGGCCAATCTCAAGTTCGGCCCGCGAGATCCCAAGTTCGGACCTGGATCTGCAGCTACTGGCCATCAGGCGGGCTTACAGAAGACGGGGCGCTGGACGACGCGCTCACACTCGATGCAAATGGCCATCTGCCGCGATTCAACACCTCCATTCCTGCTGTGACTTATGGGAGTGCCTGCGGGTCGTCACGCTCATCCGCCTATTCGCAGCCATCGTCGTGTCGTCGTCACTTGCTCGTGGCACTCTCGGCTGTTGCCGGTCATCGGTGAAGGCACGCGCTGACCAATCACTTGAACCGGGCAACAGCGGGCCGAATCCACGGCCCGCTGCGCTCCGGCCTAAGTGATTGGTCTTGACACTTATCTGCCAGCACCAGTAACGGAACGAGCCACAGTGAGAAAGCCGGCCTTAACATCCTCCGGAAGTCTCGGCCAGAGCGCCGTCAGCTCTTCAAGATCGGCGTGAACAGCCTCTTTTTTCTGTATGCTAATGGTGTGCTCCAAAACTGTCCGGGCGGCCCTTTTTGGCCGTCCGGGACCGGTCCTGAAGTTGACAGTTGGCATGGTCGGCGCATCTGTCGAGTGTCCTGTTCTCATAGGAGGAATTCCGACGTTTGCGTTTATCTGTCCTGAAGTCGTCGTCGGTAACGTGTTTATCAAACGCGGCCCATGCGCTCCCGCCAAATGAGCGCCAACGTGGCTGACACGGCCTGACGAATGGCCATGCGCCGATCACGCCCGATTGCTTTCCTCATCGTTATCGATTCCGGCCTTCGCCACTTTCGTACGCTCGTCAAGCGCTGACGGGGTACGCGACTGATGATAACTTTCTTCTTCATCAGTGGATTCTCGCAACGCAAGAGGCTGTTCTGGTAGGTATGTCAACGGCCGCGATGTCCTCATCAGGGGCGAAATGGCTGTTGGGAAAATTTCGAAAGTAAAGCTTGACGCGGGCGTTCCGGGCGGTTATGCACTTTCGAAGCGAAAGTCAAAACGCAAGCAATCGAAAGTGTGCGCATGAGCTTCATTGAGCGACAGAGGCAGATCGAGAACGTCTTGCAGCTTGAGCGCAAGATATTGGTGGACGACCTTTCGCGTCGTTTCGGCGTCAGCGAGGTGACGATCCGGAAGGATCTGACCGACCTGGAAGTCCGCGGCGTGCTGCTGCGCACGCACGGCGGAGCCGTGATTGCCGAGCGGCCCGACATGGTTGTTCCGATGCATCGCCGATCGCTGGAGCAGGTCTCGGAGAAAAACCGTGTCGCGCGCGCGGCGGCGCGGCGCATTAAAGACGGCGAGTCTATCCTGCTGGACACCGGTTCGACCACGCTGGCTCTGGCGCGCGAACTGCGCGGCCGCAACTTGAACGTGATCACCAACTCGGTGTTGATTGCCGTTGAACTGGCGACCGACGAGCAGATCAACGTGATTGTGCTGGGTGGAACGCTGCGGCGGAGCTCGTACGCGCTGATGGGTTCGCTGGCGCTCGAACAGGTCCGCCTGCTGCACGTGGACCGGGCGTTCATGGGTGCGAGCGGTTTCGATCCGAAGACCGGTTTCTCCTGTCAAAACCTGATTGAGGCCGAAACCAAGCGGGCTATGCTCAAAACAGCCCACGACAAAGTTCTCCTCGTGGATCGCAGCAAGTTTGAGCGTAGCGCCTTCGCTCCTTTCTGCCCGCTCAAGGAGGTGGATTGCGTGATCAGCGATGACACGCCGTCACGGGCGGTGATCGAGGCGTTGCACAGGGCAAAAGTGGAACTCGTAGTAGCGAGGCAGTGAGGGGAATTGCGGCCTGCAGATGAACGCAGGTTGCAGTCCAAGATTCGGAATTTGGAAAATCGATCAAATACAAGGAGAGAGTAATGACTAGCAAGGCAACCGCACAGGAATCAGGCAAGGCGACCAAGCCCGGCAGCGTCCTTAAGAGGAGCACAATGGAACTCCAGGCCAACCCGAAATCTGTCGTGCATTTCATGCTCTACCCCGGCCCCGGCAACACGGATTCGGTCCTGCGCGGAGAGCCTGATGAAAGCTATCTGCTTTCGACGTTGCAGGAGGTGCTCAACGATCCCTACCTGCAGGCTGTCGAAATCACCCACATCAAGTCGCGCGTTCTCCGGCGCAAAGTCGCCGAACTGATCAAGGCCTCCGGGAAGCAGGCGTACTTCGGCTGCCAGCCCGTCCAGATCATCAACGAAGAAGACGTGATCGATCCCACCGACATCTGTTCCATCGACGAAAGCGAGCGGCGAAAAGCCGTCGCGCGGATTCTGGAACTGGTCGAGGAAGCCGCGGAACTCGGCTGCGTGGGCTTGGCGCTGTACTCCGGCCAGGATCCGGCTCAGATCAAAGGACCGCACACGGAAACCCGGCAGGAAGAACTGCGCTCGATCGGCAAGCGCCAGCTTATCCAGTCGTTGAATGAAATCTGCAAGGCTGCCGCGAAGAGGAAACTGAGCGTATCTCTGGAAGCGTTCGATCGCCGCGGCAATGCCGCCGGCGAGAAGGCGTTCAAGACCTGCTTGATCGGCCCGATGGTGGAAGCGGTCGCGGTCGCCGAAGAAGTCAAGCGCGACATGGGCAACGCGAACTTCGGACTGTTGCTGGACGTTTGCCACTGCGTGCAGATGGGCGAAGGCCCGGATGTCATCCGCGGCGCCGCTCCGTACCTGAGCTTCGTTCACATCGCGAACACAGTTTTGAATCGAAACAACGCCGGCGGCGGCTCGCGCTATGGCGATGCGCATCCGAAGTTCGGTGTGCCGGACAGCGAAGTGACGCAGGAAGTGCTGGAAGGCTTCCTGGCCGCGCTGGTCGAGGTTGGCTATCAGGGCCCGATCGGTTTTGAGGTCAAGCCGATTGGCAGCGAGAACGCGGACGACGTGCTGCTGCAGTCGAAAGCGGTGCTGGACGGCGCGCGCAATTCGATCGACGTGGTGATTGTGCGCCAGGCCGGCTTTTGCTACCGCAGCCATGCGTACTTCACCGAAGAAGTGTTCGCGGAAATCAACCGGCTCCGGGTCGAGCAGCCCGAGTTGATCAAGAAAGAGCTGCTGGCTCGCAAACGCCGCAAGAACATCACCACCGACGGCTACCTGACGGTGCTGGCCGCCGACCATCCGGCTCGCTACCTGATGAGCCCGCCGGAAATGGGCAACCGCCTGGATTACGCGGGCCGAATTATTCGCTGCATGGCCGAGACGGACATCGACGGCTTGATGGCGACGGCGGACGTGATCGAAGACGTCGTGCTGGCCAATTACATCTTCCGGCAGAAGACCGGCCGCAGCTTTTTGGATGAGCGCGTCCTGATGGCGTGCGTGAATCGCACAGGCCTGGCCGGCATGGAACATGAGCTGATGGACCGCGAGTCGGCTTACATCAGCGCCAAGAAGATCAAAGAAATGAACCTCGACGCGGCCAAGATGCTGCTGCGTCTGCCGCTCAAGTCCGACAAGACCGACCGCTACGCCATCGAAACGATGGAACGTTGCGCGAAGGTTACGGCCGAGTGCGTGGACCTGGGCATCCCGATGTTCATGGAGCCGCTGGCCGTCGAGAAGAAGCCGGAAGGTGGATTCGCGATTGTCGAAACGCCGGAAGCGCTGATCAAGGTCATGGGCGTGGCTGCCGCGCTGGCTCACAGCAGCGCCTACACGTGGCTCAAGATTCCGTACTGCAAGAACTACGACCGCGTGGTGAAGGCAACGACGCTGCCGATCCTGATGTTGGGCGGCCCGAGCACTGGAAAGCCGGCGGGCACGCTGGAGAACTTCGTGCGCGGTATGGGTGCCGGCGCGAACGTGCGCGGCGCGTTGGTCGGGCGCAACGTGATCTTCCCGGGCGATGACGATCCGGCCACGATCGCTCAAGCGATCCACCTGATCGTTCACGAGCGCGTGACGGCGTTGGAAGCGATTGCGCGAACGAAGGAACTGCGCGGGGCGAACATGGACCGCTTTAAGTAATTGCGGATTGCAGATCGCGGATTGCGGATAGAGGACCGGCTGCAATGGCGGAGGAGATTCAGCGGCCAAGCGCATACTTGGAGACGACGATTCCAAGCTATCTGGCCGCCGAGCCCAGCCGCGACTTGGTAATTGCGGCACACCAGCAGATCACGCATCAGTGGTGGAACCACAGAGCCCGGCAATACGAGTTGTTCGTTTCGGATTTCGTGCGCGCTGAGGTGATGGCTGGAGACCCGCAACTGGCAGCACGACGCCTAGACTTGATTGCGCGTGTGCCGACCTTGGCCGAGAATCCAGAGGTGCGCAACCTCGCCAAAGTCTACGAACAGCGGCTCGGACTTACGGGAAAGGGACTTGCCGACATCGCGCACTTAGCGTTTGCCGTGGAATATGAGGTAGACTATCTGCTAACATGGAATTGTGCTCACATTGCCAACGGCGAAGTGATCCGGAAGTTGTTGGAAGTAAATGGCGAGCTGAGACGGGAGACGCCGGTAATTCTTACTCCAGAGGCTCTCTTGGAGTCGCTATAGGAGAACCTGAAATGTGGACGGACGCGATCGTAGAGGAAGTGCGCGAGATGCGCGTCAAATTGCTGGCCGAGTGCGGCGGCGAGCTGATGAGAGTATTTGACCGGGTAGCCGATCTGGAGAAGCAGCATCCTGAGCTAGTGATTAGCCGGGAGCAATTTCGGCGCACGCACCCTCGTCGAGGGGTTGCAAGTGCAGCAGGAAAACCCGTGCCGTCCGCCAGCGAGGCGGACACGGAGGGAAAAAGACCCAAGCCTGTGGCGGGATCCGATCGTTGAGGAGCTTCACGAGGTTCGCGCCAAGCTGCTTGCGGAGTGGGGCGGTGACTTGATGAAGTTGTTGGACAAAATGGTCGAGTTGGCGAAACAGCACCCTGAGCGCCTGATAACGCTCGACGAGTTCCGGCGCTTGCACCCGTCCCACTGAGAGTGGCAGAAAGCAGTTCATTCACAAAAAGGAAACCCAATGGCGCGACCTGACATCAATGCACTACAGAAGAAAGCCGCCGAGATTCGCCGGGACATTCTCATCGCGACGACCACGGCTGGGTCCGGACATCCGGGGGGCTCGATGAGCACCTGCGACTACGCGGTGGCGCTCTATTTCTATAAGCTGAAGCACGATCCGACAAACCCCAAGTGGGACAAGCGCGATTACGTGTTCTTCTCGCACGGGCATGTGAACCCGCTGATCTACACGCTGCTGGTGCATTCGGGGTATGCGCAGCGCGCGGAATTCCTTGCGACGTACCGCAAGTTCCGCTCGAAGTTCCAAGGCCATCCGTCGGCGCACCACTGTCCGGGCGTGGAGATCTGCTCGGGGTCGCTGGGCCAGGGGATGGGCGTGGCGTGCGGCTTGGGGATGAGCTTGAAACGGCAGAAGAAGCCGAACCGGATTTTTGTGCTGATGGGCGATGGTGAGCAGGACGAAGGCAGCGTGTGGGAAGCGGCGCTGTGCGCAGCGCACTACAAGCTCGACAACATCTGCGCGATGATTGACCAGAACGGACTGCAGATCGACGGCAAGACGGCCGATGTGATGAACGTTGAGTCGCTCGCCGACAAGTACCGCGCATTCAACTGGAACGTTCTCGAGATCGACGGGCACGACATGCAGTCCTGCGTGAATGCGCTCGATACGGCCGAGATGGTGCGCGGCAAGCCGACAATGGTGGTCGCCAAGACCGTGATGGGCAAGGGCGTAAAGTTCATGGAGAATGACGAGCAGTGGCACGGCAACCCGATCCCGAAGGATAAGCTGGCCGGCGCGCTGGAGGAACTGGGCTTCGACAAGAGCTTCGCGAACGTGGAGGTGTATAAGGGGCACGCGGCGGATAAACTGACGGTGTGAGGCGCGCGGAAAACTGAATCTGAGGTGAGCACAATGGCCGTCACGGAGACCTGCAAAGTGGATGCTGTGCGTATCGCGGGGAAGGTCAGGCGCGGCAAGTTGATCGTGCCGACGAAAATTGAGCTCCCAGATGGTGAAGTTGAAGTCACGGTCATCCCGGAGGCTAAACCGCGGCGGAGGCAACACACACCTTCAGTCAAGGAATTGCAGAAACATCCGGCCTTTGGAATGTGGAAAAACAGAAAAGACATTGAACCAGGACCCATTTACACGGCTCGTGTCCGCGGCTACTCAGAACAAGAAATCGAGGAGTTGATCCGTGAAGAAGAGGCTCGTGGATACAAACGTGTGGGTCGAAGCCGCTCGCGGAACGCTCGACGCCTGGAGATACCTGCAGAACGCCAAAGCGGAGGGACTGGTCGCTTACAGCATCGTCAACCGCATCGAAACGCTGCGCGGGGCAAGGGACAAGCGCGAGCAAAGATCGCTTGAGCGTCTTTTTGAGCCGTACGAAGTGGTTTCGCTGATCGAGGAGGATGGCTGGCAAGCCGAACGCATTGTAAAATCCTATTCGCGCATGAACGGCATCATTGCCATTGATGCGCTGGTGGCGGCCACAGCCCTGCGAAAAGGGATGATCCTCACAACGCTCAACGACCGGCATTTTCGCGGGATACATAACCTTCAGATTGAGAGACCGTACTGAAATGTGAGGCAAGGATGTACTCACCCGGGATCGCGTGGCTGGTCGTCATTTTGTCCCTCGGGATTTACTACTTTACGATCGTACGGAAGCGCAAAGGAGTGTTCGACCGGCCCTTTAAGAAAGCGATGGACGAGGCCCGACGAGAACAGCAGAAACGAGATTAACCTACTCACCAGGAATCGAACGACATGCCAGAGATGATCCCCACCCGTTTTGGTTACAGCGACGCGTTGCTGGAGCTTGGCGCGACGCATCCGCGCGTCGTGGTGCTTGATGCGGATCTCGCGCGCTCCACCACGACCGACAAGTTCAAGAAGAAGTATCCGGACCGCTTCTTCGAAATGGGGATCAGTGAGCAGAACATGATGACCGCCGCGGCGGGGATGGCGCTGGCCGGCGACATTCCCTATGCGACGGACTACGGCGTGTTCCTGCTTGGCCGCGCCATGGACCAGTTGCGCATCTCCGTTTGCTACACGCATCTGAACGTGAAACTCGGCGGCGCGCACGGCGGCGTGTCGGTTGGAGCGGACGGGGCGACGCATCAGGCGCTGGAAGAAGTGGCTTGGACGCGCTGCCTGCCGGGCATGACGGTCATCGTGCCGGCCGACTACCATGATACGGTCAAAGCCACCAAGGCCGTCGCCGATGTCTACGGGCCGTGTTACGTGCGCTTCGGGCGGGCGCCAATGCCGGTGATTACGAAGAAGGACGATCCGTTCGTCATCGGGCGAGCGAACCTGTATCGCGAAGGCAAGGACGTCACGATCTTCTCCATGGGCGCGATGCTCTGGCAGGCGCTGATCGCCGCTGAAGAGCTTTCGGCCAAAGGAATTCAAGCGCGCGTGCTGAACATGCACACGATCAAGCCGCTGGACGAAGAGGCTGTTCTGGCCGCGGCGCGGGAGACCGGCGCGATTGTTACTGCCGAAGAGCATCAGTACCTGGGCGGATTGGGCAGCGCGGTGGCGGAGGTGCTTGTTGAGAATCATCCCTGCCCGATGAAGCGCGTCGGCGTGAAGGATCGTTTTGGCGAGTCGGGCACGCCCGATGAACTGTTCCGCGAGTACGGATTGCTGGCTGAGGACATTATTAAGGCGGCCAACGACGTACTCGAACGGAAGCACCATAAGAAATAGTGAGCAGTGAGTGGTGACTGGTGCGAGTCGATGGCGCCAGTCACCACTTGATTTTCCGCGCGCGCGTGCGACCCTTTGACTGCTTATAGAGCGCGGCGCATATCGTGACCGGAAGCGCCGCGTTGCAGTGAACATACTCTCAACGTTGAGGAAACGGCCGTGCCGCGTGGACTTGTCATTTTCCTTATTGTCGTGGCGCTTATCGCAGCCCTTGGTTTTTGGGGTCTGCCGGCGATCAAATCGAAGCTCTTCGGCGAGTCCATGCAGGTGCGCATCAACACGATGTCGGCGGTCGATGCGTACGATGTGGATTTTAAGGGAACGCCGGTGAGCCGCACGGTCGCCGAGATTGAGGTTTTCTTCCCGATGGGCGGGGCTCCGGAAACACACAAGGAGCTCTATTTTACGGATGCGGACGGCAAGAAGTTGGACGTTGCGTGGGCGTCGCCGGATCGCGAGGATATTCCGGACAGGAGCCTGACGCGCTGGTACTTCAAGGAAGTGTATTTCCCCATCGGTTTCCGGCAGGGACGGCTTCATAACAAGTACCGCGACCTCGGCCCGATCTGGCTGAGCAACGTAACGCAAGCCGCACAGAACTAGCGCAAGTTTGGTTCTTGCATCGACACAGATTAGAAGCATCCCGCTTTTTGCGGGTGACAACGCTGAGCCTTCGCGTGACACTGGGCGCACGCCATGGTGATTGTCTACTGCGAGGAATGTGGAATGCGCGTGTCCGAAGCGGACATGAGCGCGGGAAACGCCGTCAAGGCCACGGGCAGTGATGCGTGGCTGTGCGGCGAATGCGCGCCACGCGCCGCTCCGAAGCCGCCATTGCCCGTGCGCGCCAGTCTAAGCACCGCCGCCGTGCCGGCGGGACCTCGGCGCAGCGCCACTGCGACGGCGGTTCCTGCTCGCGAGACCTCTCGGGAGAAGGCGCCGGCCAAGAGACAGTCCACGCTGGTGATGGGTCTGATTGCTGGCGGCGTATGTCTAATGATTGCCGGAGCGATCCTGCTGGCCAACAACAAGCGAAACGCAACACTGGATCAGGCCAGTCGCGGCGAGGAAAAGCCGCTTGTCATTACGCCGCGTGGCAATTCTGTGCCGGGAGACTCCCCAAAACCGGCGGCCGGCGAGAGTTCGCGGACTGCGGGGCGGGCGACATCGCCTGCCCAGGAACGTGAGGCGCCGGTTCGGCCTGCTGCCAACAACGCGGCCCCCGCGATGGAGACCCTTTCGCTGGCTGAACGAGAGAAGCGCGCAGAGCAGGAAATGCAGGAGATGCGAAACGGCCGCGCCACTCGGATCTTGGACGAGGCCAAGGCATGGGCGGCCCGGAATCCCAAGAACCAGTGGCAATATCGGATGAAGCTGCAGGAACTGATCGGGGCAAATCGTTCGACGCCGGCGGCCGCGGAAGCTGAGCGCTTGCTGGCGGCGCTGAAAGCGCCGGCGGCGGTGCGAGGCCGTTTCGTGCGGGTGGAGAATCTTGGGAAAAAGCGAATTCTGTCGCTGGCTGAAGTGCAGGTCTACAACCAAGGGAAGAACATCGCGCCGCAGGGCAAAGCGTCCCAGTCCAGCACGGCTAACGGCGGCGACGCTCACCGCGCGATCGATGGCAACACTAACGGCACGTTCGGCGCAAACTCCGTAACACACACCGCCGAGCAGGACGGCCCATGGTGGGAAGTGGACCTTGGGAGCGACAAGGAAATAGAGGGCTTGGTGATCTGGAACCGGACGGAGTGCATGGACCGGCTGCGCGAGTTCCGAGTTGTTATCCTCGATGCCACGCGCAAAAGCATCTGGGAGACCACGTGTCCGGACATGCCGAACCCATACGTGGCGTTCACGCCGGGCGGCGAATGATTCGCACAAGCCGGACGCAGCTTAGGATATTCGAGTTTGATGAGACGACGCGGCGCCCGCGGAACGCGGACGCCGAGATTCCATTGGCCGAAGTATCTCAGGCCTGTGGCGGAGTTGCCGGCGTAGCCGCTTGCGCGCGCTTCATGGCCAGAGCCAAGCGGGACTTCTTGCGATCTGCGCGCTTCTTGGGAATGGCGTTCTTGCGCGCAGCGCGATCCAGAGCTTTGAAGGCGCTGGAGAGCGTCGCAGGCTCCGCTTTGCCACCGGCGATAACGGCGGTGATCTGTTTCATTTCCTTGCGCAGCTTGATCATATTGCCGCGGTTGCGATGCTGGCGCTTGGCGTTCTGGCGTTCTCGTTTGTCTGCACTTAGCGAATGGCCCATCGTCTCTCTCTATTGCTCCTTCGACATACTCATTTTCACGCGCACGACCTGTGCGCGACAGGCCAAATAGAGTAACCGGCCGCAAGCAGAATTCAAAAGCCAAAATGCGATTTGGTGAGTGTTACCTTTTGAGCGGGTGCGCGATATATTTTTACGGCGGGCCAAAAATTCTTCAAAACAGAGAACTGCGGGCTTGCGCAGCGAAAAGCGTGTGGTTAAATCTCTTTACATGGGCTGACGCAGGACGCTGGTCAGCAGGTCCAGTTCGCACCTGGCAGTGCCGCATGCCGAGCGGATACAGCGCTCTGAAAAACGGGCGCCCCCGGCTGCCGACCTTCTCCGAGGCGGCAAGGCTTGCACAGGGGGGCAAGACGAAAGGAGGTGGTCCAGTGACAAGCAGTAAAACCTACGGTGACCGGAGGTGGCTGTCCGCGTAACAAGGGACGGTGCTTTTGTGCCACACCGTTGTTTACGGACCATCCGTTGACAACACATGTTGGTTGACACTCTGCGCCGGTAGGCCTGATCTCGAAGATCCGTTGATCAGTGCTGAACGGCCGGTTCCGGGCACCCTCCCGGGGCTGACGGGCCTCTTGCGCGAGACAGCCGAAGGAATCACCGAACCGGCCTTCGTAGCGATACGAGGGCCGGTTTTTTCGTAACGCAATTCTCCGGGGATTGTGTGGCTCGGAACTGAGTGTCAAGCTGCTACCAGCTCAACGTCATCCCTGCGCTGATAATGTGCCGGCGGTAATTTTGCACGACCAACTCCGATTCCTGCCGCTCATACCGCCAGCCCGCATTCACCGACAGATGCTTCTGCACCGGGTACTCAAGGCGTGCTTCCGCGTGCAATCGGCGGATCGTCGGCCGCACGATGTCGTGATGATAGTCCTCAAACCGGTATCCGCCCTCGGTCTGGATCCAAAGGTCTTCGTACACTTTCGCGCGGTACGTCCCGCGAATATGCCACATGATCCGGTCGTACGTATCGCCGTCGCTCATGCGAGGGTCATAGCTGCCGCGCAGGCGAAATTCATGGCTCCAAAACGGCAGCAGCCGCGTGTAGTCGGCGAACGCCGTGGTCTCCAAACCGCTCACCGCCTGGTAGCGTCCGGAGTATTGCGACTCCGACGAACCCAGGCCGAAGCAGAGCCGTTGAGCCGCATCGTGCCAGGTCGCGGTCAGAAGTTGCCGATGCGTGTGTCTGTAGGGGTCGTAACCCAGTTGAGATGCTTCAAATTGTTCTTTGATCCCGATTTCAAAGGGCCCCACTTTCGGCAACTGGAAAGTGATGCGCCCCGATTCCTGCTGGAAGTCGGCCTTGTGAAAGTCGGGGTACTGCAGCCCGAAGATTTCGCCCCCAAGCCACAGGCTGAACTCCTCGCGGCGATACACGCGCCCTTCAGCCGCGCCGAAGACCTGCGAAAAATAGCCCTGCCCGCCGACCACAAGAATGCGGTTATCCGGCACGGTGATGGATGTGTCGTATCCGCCGGCCACGTCCAAAGCGAAGCGGAATGGCCGTCCGCAAAGTTGATCCGCCGCCAGCCGCGCCGCTCTTGCGTACGCCGACGATCCCTGCGAAATTCCGCGGTATTCCTGCTCCGCCTCCCAGCAGCGGCCCAGCCCTTCCAGGCATCCGCCGCAGTAAAAACGAGCCAGCCCTTCGTGTGCCGGATTTTCCCGCAGCAGCGCGAAGTGCTCCTGAGCTTCCTTGAAGCGCCCAAGGTTGTACAGGCTGCGAGCCAGCAGCCAACGCAGCGTGTGCGCGTCCGGCTTTTTCGCCAGAACCGGGCTCAGCCGGTCAATCACCTCTTGAAAGTGCCCTTGTTCAAATCGAATTTGCGCAGCGTATTCCAGCCCCGTCTCGCCCCATTCATCGTCACGTTGAGCCAGTTGATCGAAGATTGGCAGCCCTTCGTCGAGACGCTTCTGCTGATAAAGCACCGTCGCCAAGCCGCATCGCGCACTGGCCAAGTCCGCCTGTTTCTCGAGCGCCGCGCGGTACGCCGCCTCTGCTTCTTTGTACTTGCCCAGCTTGCTCAAACATTTTCCCAGCCGGGTGTAAACCGGGGCCGGTTCCGCAGACTTTGGCAGAAGCTCCTGAAATAGCGCTGCCGCTTCGTCGAATTTTCCGGCGCGGTAAAGCGCGACAGCCAGTTCGGAAGCGACCTGCAGGTTTTGCGGATTCTTCTGCCGAAGTTCGCGCAGCAAAGCCACCGCTTCATCGGCCCCGGCCGCCTTCGCGCGCGCCAGTTCGGAATCAACATCGGCAGCAATGGCGATCTGAAAAGACAAGAAGATACTGAGCAGCACTGCTCGTTTCGTCACGCGAGGCCCTCAATAATTCGGCTATTAACGTTGCTGCTCATACGATATAAGATGCTTTTCGCAAGCAAATGTGGAGAGGTGCACAAGATGTACTTTCGCAGGCCGGGCTGGTTGTTTGCCAAACAGAGTATCTTAGCGCTGGCGCTGCTGGTCTATGCCGTGCGCGGCCAGGAACAGGCTTCAGCCAAGCCGCAGGTGGCCACTGAGAAGCCTCTCGCTGTCGCCATCGAAGACATCGACCGTCCCGAACGCCTTCAGCCTGCGAAGGAAACCGCCCCTGAACGCCCTAAACTCGCCCGCGACGCTGTTGCGATCCGTACTGATCGCCCTGAGCAAACGACGCGTCCCGAACGCCCCGAAGGGTGAGGCGGCGGCGGATGCAGACGCTAGCCAGGGGATCGGCGATCTCCAGCAACCAATAACCAAAGTCTCGCGAAAACCGCCCGCGCTTCACGCCGCGTTTTCGCCAGTCGCCGCCGCCTGAATCCGCGGCATTCGGTTCGTGTGATTTGACAGCCACGCTAGAGCTTCGGCCACTTTCGCGGAAAGCTGGCCGTCCTGCACGCGCCAGGACCAGTTTTCCCGCGAAACCGTCCCGGGCGTGTTGAAACGAGCCTCACGGCCGAGACCCAGCACATCCTGGTACGGTGTGATCACCAGATCGGCGCGGCTCCGCGCCGCCATTCGGATCATGTCCCAGGGCGCATCGTTGTCCGAGATTCCCTTTTGCCGCGCATTGTCTCGCACGTAGTCCGGCGCGCTTTGCAGCCACCCGCGGACCGTGTCGTTGTCGTGTGTACCCGTGTATACAACGCAGTTGTTGCTGCGGTAATGGTCCGGCAGGTACGGATTTTCAGCACTCCCATCAAACGCGAACTGCAGCACCTTTGTGCTCATGAGCCGGTACGTCCCGCGCAGACGTTGAATATCCGGAATCAGTTTCCCAAGATCCTCGGCGATCAGTTGCACGTCGCCCAATTCTTTGCGCAGCGTCTGGAACAAAAGATCCCGCGGCCCTTCACGCCAGTATCCCTCCGAGCCCTTCGTCGCCCACGACGCGTGATAGCCGCAGAAGTGATCCAGTCGCACCACGTCCACCGAGCGCAACAGCGTTCTCAGCCGGCTCAGCCACCACGCGAAGTTCTCGCGTCGGTGCTGGTCCCACTGGTACAGCGGATTTCCCCAGCGCTGTCCGTTGGGGAATGTCTCACATGGCGGAGCGCCTGCTACGAAGCCGGACTTTGTGTCGAATAGTTCCGGACGCTTCTGGCACTCGATGCCATCCGGCGCGACATACATCGGCAGGTCGCCAATGATCCGGACGCTACGGCGTGAAGCATACTCCTTGAGCCGCGCCCATTGTCTGTCGAACGCGTACTGCTGGAACACGATGCTCTCCGGCGTGCATTTCTCAATCGCCGAGGCAAACTCCGCGTATTCTCGAACCCAAGGATTAAATTCCTGAAACGCGTCGTAATCCGGCAGCCTGGAACTCGCCTGGAACGCCTCAAAAGCCTTATTCAGCATTTCGAGCTTGTACGTTCGCACGCGGTCATAATCGACGCGGTGCCGATCCCAGTTCGCCTGCAGCGCGCTTCTTTGCAGCAGGCCGTCGTCGGCCAACGCGTCCAGGCTGATGAAGAGCGGATTTCTCGCCAGCGACGAGTGGGATGAGTACGGTGAGTTGCCGAAACCCACGGGATTCAGCGGCAGGATCTGCCAGTACTCCTGGCGGGCTTGGCATAAAAAGTCAACCCACCTGTATGCTCCCGGCCCCAGATCGCCTATTCCATGTCCACCGGGCAAACTCGATAAGTGCAACAAAATACCGCTCGATCGATTCATGCTGTTTCCTAAGGTGCCGTGACGTCTCCCGTGAACGAACGCATCGCTTCTCCTTTGGGAAGGCAAACAATAAACGCGCCCCTCGCCGTTGAAAGCGAATTTCC
Source organism: Planctomycetota bacterium (assembly GCA_036504595.1). Lineage (GTDB taxonomy): Bacteria > Planctomycetota > SZUA-567 > H5-PLA8 > H5-PLA8 > DASXUX01. Next base: position 176,285 of record DASXUX010000081.1, read on the forward strand.
CCGCTTTCGGCGTCGCAAGCCGCATTCCGGCATCGACACTGGTTATCAGAAATTTGTTCTTGGCGCTCTTCGCGACTTTGCGGTTCAAAATCGGTCTTCTATGTGCCGACGGATGGAAAGCGCCGCGCATCTGTGTGCGGAAGAAACAGTGCCGCCGTATATTCGTCCATGTAAGCCGGATCGACATTCAATTCCAAATACGTGATCCGCGACGCAAGCTCGTGAATTTGCCGCCGTGCCGCGGCATGCGTCAGCAGCGCTCGCGCCCCGGCCAGCGACGCGTTGCCCAAATACTGAAACCGTTCCAGAGGCAAATCAGGCAGCAGCCCGATGGAAACGGACTTTCTCAAATCGAGAAAACGCCCGAATCCCCCCGCCACGTAAACTTCAGCGATATCCTCGCACGAATGCCCGACCGACTTGAGCATCAGCGCGATCGCCGCGTAGACCGCCGCCTTCGTGCGCAGCAGGTTCTGAGCGTCCTGTTCGCTGAAAACAATGTCACCGCCCGTCGCGCTTTCCGCCTGCGGCACAACAACGTACTCCAGATTGCGCGATGAGTTCACATTCGGCCGGACTCGGCAGGGCGCGTTCTGCGCAACAAGCTTTCCGGACGGATCGAGAATCCCCGCGCCCCAAAGTTCGGCGAGCAGGTCGATCAGCCCCGAACCGCACAGTCCCCGGGGTTTTCCGCCGCCAATGACAGAGAACTGCGCCTGTGCTGAGCCGCGGTCAATCCGCACGCGCTCGATCGCTCCGGGCGCGGCCCGCATGCCGCACGAAATCCCGCTGCCTTCGAATGCAGGCCCCGCCGAGCACGCGCATGCCATCAGCCATTGCCCGTCGCCGATGACAATCTCGCCGTTGGTGCCGATATCGATGAACAGCCGCAGCGTTTCACCATGAGTTGCCAGTGGCGTTTGCAGCAGCCCAGCCGTAATGTCCCCGCCGACGTAGCTTCCGATCCCCGGCGCGAACACAACCGGCGCTGCCGCGTTGATCTGCAGCCCGATTTCACCCGCCTTCAGATCCGGCACGCGGTTGATCGCGGGCGTGTAAGGGTCAAGTCGAATGTGCTCGGGCTCGATGCCCAGCAACAGATGCATCATCGTCGGGTTGCCGGCGATCGCCGCGCTGATGACATCGCGCGGAAAAACGGAATGGCTCTCACACAGCGACCGCACGAGCGTGTTCAGCGAATGCAGGACAAGGCTCTGCAGTTCTTCCAGCCGCGCCGCGCCGCAGGCGTAGTTGATGCGGCTGATGACGTCCGGCCCGCGCGAAATCTGCCCGTTGTAGTCGCTCGCCGTCCCCAGCAGATGCCCGCTGCGCAAATCAACAAGCTGCACCGCGCACGTGGTGGTACCGACGTCGATCGCCAATCCGTAACTCTGAGCACTCCAGTCGCCCGGCTGAACATTGATGATCTGAGTCTGTGGCCTCGCGTCTGTTGCTTTCGCGTTCGCGAGCGTAACCGTCACGCATGTTTCACCCGATCGCAGCACCGTCGGCAATTTTCGCAGCACCTCGAGTGTGCAAGCGACGTCTTCGGCGCGAAGTTGCCCCGGCTCCCATCCTGCACTCGAAGTTGCCAGTGCGCTCGCGAGTCTTTCGAAATCGCTGCGTGAATCGCCGGCACTCGGTGCTTCAACCTCAAGGCGCACCTTGAACGCGGGTGGGGTGGGGACTTCTTGCGGCGCAGTTCCACCGAAACTCCCTATAGACTCCGTCACAATCTGCGCCGAAACGCGAATTTTCCCCGGAACCCGCACCGTCAAGTCGCCGGTCACGCGGCTGCTGCACGCTAGCACCCAGCCATCCGCCTGCTCCTGGCGCGTCAAGCTGCCGCACAACGCATGTTCGATGGCGCTCGCGGCGCCAGACTCGACGCGCACGCGGCACTCGCCGCACGACCCTTCGCCGCCGCACGGCGCCTCGATCGTGATTCCCGCCGCCGTGGCCGCATCCAGCAGGGACGTGCCGGCCTCGACGTTGACGGTGATGTTCTTGGGAAGAAATGTGATGGACGGCATGGATACAGTACCGGTTTCGAAGCTCGAGTTTGGTTCCCCGCACCATGAAAGCGGCGACACATCGCTATCACACGATCAGACTGCCAGACCTGGTCTACTTCAGCACATTCTTGACGAAGCTTTCGATATCGATGGCCTCCTGCGGCCCGACGATCACGCGCCACCCCGGCAGCGCTTCTTCCAGTTCGCCTGAGATCTGGGCCACGTAGCCGGGGATGACGATCGTGCGACTTTTTATCTTGGACTCGATCCCGCTTTCTTTCACGAACGTCCCGATCTTCGCGCCACCGAATTTTCCGGCCGCCCACGCCGTCAACACGCTCAGTCCTTCGCACTCCGGCACCACCAGCCACGCCGAAACGCCAGCGTTTTCGATTTCGCCCGAAACGATGAAATAGGTGAGCGAGAAATTCGTCGTGACGAACACCGGGCTGTTTTCGCTGGGTTCGCCCACCGCGTAAATCTTCGGCTCGACCTGGATCGGCTTTTGTGGGTCGGTATAGATGTTCTGGCGCAGCGTCAGCAGCGGCATGAACAGGGCCGGATCGAATTTCGGCAGAATCGTCAGTCCGCCATACTTCGCGATTTCGATCCCGGCTTCCGCCGCATCGTCGTAAACATTGCCCGTGTTAATGTAATTCAAAATTGGATAGCCGAGCGTCTTCACGCCGCTCTTCAGGGCAGCGCGCCGGGCGATCGTGTTGTTGGCGAAGTGCTCGCACAAGCTGTCTGCGCGCAGTTCCAGAAAAATGTCGCGGAAGCCCTTCTCCTGCAGCTTCCCTGTCATCTGCGTCAGCGAATCGAAATGAGACCCCGCCAGCGCCAGAGCCGCACCGTTCTTCTGCGCGACCGGCAGAAGCTCATCCACCGTGGCGCTCGTCGCAGACGCGAGCAGAATCTTTTTGCCGGCGAATCTCTCCGCCGCGGCCTTCAGCGCCGCTGGATCGTCGCTGCGAACCGCAATCGCGCGGTCCCAAAGTCCCGCTGCTTGTTCGAGCACGCTCAAGAATCGCGGCAGTGATCGGCTTTTGTAGCTCACGCTCAGCAAGTCCGGTCGCAGGATTTCGCCCACGCGCGGAAGCGAATACGCCGCAAACGGCTGAATCGCCGCCTTCAACGCCGCGTCATCCAGCGTGTCGTCGATGGCCAGGCCCAGGCCGGTCTGATTGCAGAAGGTCTTTTCGTGCCGGTACGCGACCGTCTCGCCGCCGGCCTTGAATACCGCTGGCCCTGCGCCCAAGGTCACTGTCCGAATCGGTGGCTCCGACGCGGCTCCGAGAATCGCCTTCGCCTCTTCGGAAACGTACGGGCATTCTTTCAACTCCGCCTTTTTCCCCGCCAGTTTCATCGCGAACGCCAAACACGTGCTGCATCCGCACTCCTTGCAGTTCGTCTTCGGCAAAAGCTTCTGAATTTGCAGTCCGGTCAGAGCCATGAATAGTCTCCTTCTCAACCGCAAAGGCGCAAAGAACGGATTCCCGCTAATTCCTTTTTTGCGCCTTTGCGTCTTGGCGGTTCATTTCGAATGCTTCGAGAGCTTCTGCACATTCCTCCGAACAGCGGCCAACGCTTCCGGATGGTACATGATTAACAGGTCCGCTCCGGCCAGCACCACGGGCATCGCGGTCTGTATTTCCCACATGATTCCGCGTTCAGCTACATTGCCCCACGCCGGGAACGCCGATTCGGGCGCGCTCGCCTCCTTCACCTTCCACGCTTCCTGCCCTACCGCGCAGATCATTGGGAAACTCAGCGCCTTGTCGCCGCCAAGACCGGTCAGCCGAATGCGCTCAACGACTGAATAGGTGTATTCAATTCCGTATCCCAGCGCGCCCGTGAGCGGATCGTTGACGATGCGATCGCGTGGAAGTTCCATGTTCGTCAGCAAAATATTGAGCTGCTTCGAAAGATTCACGTCGATCGGGCTGCGCGCGACCACGCAGTGGCCGTAGCCCAGCGCCGCGCCGGCGATCGTGCGGTAGTTGTCGCCTTCGACCCAGTTGAGCAGCAGGCGCTCGCCCTTACAGCCGGCCGCAACGGCTTTCAGCACTCCGTTGGCCGTTTCGAAATGATTGTGAGCGGTCACGATAAGCGGAACATCCACTGCCGCGAGAATCTCCTTTACCAGCGCGAGCGCCGCCTCCGGACTCTTTGCGCCTTTTTCTGGATGCGTTCCTTCCAGGCGCACGGAGATCATTTCCGCGCCGAACTTCTCGACGCAGGCCTTGGCCATCTCCGCCGGTTTTTCGAGCAAGCGGCCCCAGAACTCCCGCAGCGGGACGGGTGTCTTCGGGCTGACGGTATCGAAAACTTCGAGCGCAAAAACAGGAGCGTGCGGAATCGATCCCTCAAAATAGTGGAACGGCATGCAGTTCTGCCCGCCGATCATGATGGTTCGGCCGCGTGTGCCGCCTTCCGCCTTCGTCGCGCCGAGCGTTACGCCGACAATCGTCTCTGTCGGCTTTTCGCGCGGAATCTCGAACGATTTTACCGCCGCCAGCTTTTCATCCGCAAAAGCCTTCGGCTCCGCTGGCAAGATCAGCACGGGCCGCGCGCTGGCACCCGTTTCCGCATCCGGGTCTTTCGGAACGTGGGACGCTGTGCATGGGGCTGCGGGAGCCTTCGGTCCACTCACCGCGGAGCGCACAATTGTCGGGGGCGCGACGGTGTGGCTGCCGGCCGGCACGGAGGCCGGCGCTACCCGTCCTCCCAGGAACTTGTCCTGCAGCGTCCCGATGATCTCGCCGACGACCTCGCGAAGCACCGCTTCCTTCAGCTCCGCCTTTAGCTGCGCGAGCAACTGCGACTGATCTGTTGCGCTCAGGGCTACGGGCGCCGCAGGCTCTCGCGCTGCAGTTCCCGCCTCGTGCATCCCGCCTCCTGCCTCGTGCTGTTTCCCCGCGTCTTCGCGTTTCTGCGTCTCCGTGTCGGGCAGTTTCCCCCCGTCTCTCCGTCTCCCCGTCTCCCCGTCCTTCTTGGGCAAAACGGCCGAGGTATGCTCAGCGGGTTTCGCCGTCGCTGCCTCCGGCGACCACAGCGCCGACATATCGGGCATCGACAGCGCCGGGTGATTCACCTTTTTCATGAAGGCCGCGATTTCATCCGGCGCTGTCGCGATCTCTTCGTCGGCGATCAGGTCCAGGAAATTCGGGATGCCTTCTTCGGCGGCGCGCTTCTTGAAGTCCTCGCCAACTGTATTTTTCAGAGCCTTCGTCATCCACACGATGCGCTTGAGCCCGCCATCGGCGTACAGCAGTTTTCGGCTGGTCAGGAAGGCTTTGCCGACGCCCATAAAGCCAGGCGTCTGCACGCCGCCGCCGACGCTTCCGGCCAGCGTGCTGAACGGCATTCCGCTCGGTGTATCGCCCATGAACTCGCGGTTGACGATCATCACGCCGTTGCATTCCGGCACGTACGCAATGATCGCCTCGAAACACCCACAGCTCGTCATCGGCCGGTCCATCAGGCTGTATGCGGTGAAGGAACTGACCGTTTTGTGCGAGTTCGCGTAAACGACTTCGTTGACGCCTTCCCAGATTCCGCGCACCGGATCGAGGCAGCGGCCTTTGACCACGGGCCGGTTCGGGCCGGTCTCGTCGATTTCGTACGCGGCCTTTCCGTCGAGCCAGTTGTACGCGCCGCAGAGGCCCAGCCGTTCCGGCGTGATGATGCACACGTGGTTGGGCGCGAAGGACTGGCAGAGCAGACAACTGTAGAACGTATCGACGGCCTCGTCCGTCATCGACTCCAGCCGCTTGTTGCGGTCGACATAGACTTTTCGCGCGTGAACGACGCGGCGCTCGACCTCATCTTTGTCGGTGATCAGCGTGACCTGAACTTTGTCGACGATCGCGGGATAGTCCGCGAGGAACTTCGCGTGAATGATCTCACCGTAATGCTTCAGACGCAGACCTTTCGCGAAGCCGTTCTTGCTGACGCGCGTCCAGACGATGTCGCGCTGGCCCATGTGCCACAGGCCTTCCGCGCCGTTCAGTAGATGATGAATTTGCCGCTCGAGAATCGGCTCAAAGTCCGGCTGCATCTTCCGCCCGGCCACCTGCACCCAGATGGCCAGCGGCAGCGCCGAACCTTCGGGAACTTGGTCGATCTCCGGGCCAATGATCTCGATCTTGCCATCCGTAATCTGGTCCATCTCGGCCATCTGCACGAATTCAAAGGCCGTCGTGCGATTGCCGCCGAATTCGCAGCGCACTTCGTTCTTGCGAATGCGCTCGCCCTCGAAGGCCGCACCGTAGGGCACCGGGATCGGCACCTTGGTGACTTTCACCTTGCAGCCGCGGACTTCCAGAGCGCGCTCGACGATCTTGTCGTGCGGCACGTTGCTGACGACGTGTTCGTACGTGCACACGCCGGTCGGCAAAATCTGCGGAATGTCTGTGTCCGCGATGGTCGGGAAGCCGTAGTTAATCGCCCCGGCGGCGGCCGCGTACTTCTCGTCGTCCACTTCGCCCAGCGCCAGCACGAACGCGAAAATACGGTTCTTGTTGTATTTCAGATTCTTCGCGAAATCTCCCGGCGCCACGCCGCCGAACGACAGCGCCGCGCGATTGGCGAACCCCAGCGCGTAGATCGCCGCCGACACGTCGCGCCCGAACGGGACCAGCCGCGTCTCCCACCCGAGCTGCACGCCTTTGGAGTGAAGCTGCTCTGAGAACGTCACGCCATCGACCGATCCGGCCATGAAGACGTACAGATTCTTTTCCTGAAGTTCGCGCGCAATCTTCACCGCGATCTCAGCGTTCGGTGCCGCGCCAACAATCGCCGCGAAACCCGGCGCTGTCCCATCGACGAATTCGATGCCGCGCTCACGCATGATGGTGTCGTTGGCCGCGCCGAGCCATATGCCTTCGACGGGATTGGGGCCGATCACCGTCTTGCAGGCTTCGATGCACTCGAAGGCAAAGAGCGTCGCCGCGCCGGCGTCGAGCGTGTCGCCGAGGTACGGCAGCCACACGTCTTTCGATGGCGGCTCCGGCAGCAATTTGTCGCAGTCGGCGAGCACGTCGTCCATGTCGCCGAGCTTCGTCACCTTGCGTCCCGTGAAGGAGTAGATCACCGGCAGGTAATACGCCGTGCCTGGAAACGCGACCGCGCACTCGCGACCCTTCGCGGCGATGGCTTCGGCCAGCGTCGCCTTCGCTCGTGCGACCGTCTCCCGGGCTCCGGCGATTGCATCCGTGCAGATTGCTTTCGACATTTCGCTGCTCCGCGAGTTAAGTGCGAAGGACGAAGTGCGAGGCAATGTTTCTATAATCCTCACTTCGCACTTCGTACTTCGTCCTTCATTCAGATTTCCAAAGCTCTCCGGTCCTTCATGTCGTACAGCTTGCGCTCCGCCTTGCGGTTGATGCCCAGGGCGTCACGCTTCTTTTCGATGTGAGCGACTACTACCTCGACCGCCTTGTTCACATCCGGGATGTAATGGAACTTCGCGCCGACGACACTTTGCAGCTCGTCGCACAAGTACTTCGTCACGTTCTCAGAACCGGCGGTGTGGAACGGCCGGCCGAGCACCACGTCCACGCCGGAGGCGACGAAGTAATGGCCGATCGCCACAGCCTTCTCGCTCATCCACTCGGGCGCGACGCCGATCGCGGGCAGTTCGGACAAGTCGTTGCCCAGTCCGCCTTCCTGCACCACATACGTCGCGGCCATCAGGATGCGTGAATTGTCCACGCACGAACCCATGTGCAGGACCGGCGGAATGCCGACGGCTTCGCACACTTCACGCAAGCTCGGCCCGGCCAGTTCGAGTGCGGCTTCGGGCGTCAGCAGGCCGGCCTTCCCGCAGGCGACTGCCGCGCAGCCGGTCTGCAGCACGATGATGTTGCGCTTAATCAGTTCGCGCGTGAGCGTGAGGATGTAGCTGTCGATCTTCTCGCGTGGATTATTGCAGCCGACCACGCCGGCGATGCCGCGGATGCGCCCGGTGATGATCGCGTCGTTCAGCGGCCGGAAACTCTTGCGAAACGAACCGCCCAGAATGCTGAAGATCGCCTCATTGCTGAATCCCGCGACGAGCGGGTGCTGAATCGGCGGGATGTTGACCTTCGTCGGATTGCGACGCGGGAAATTATCGATGGCGATGCGCAGAATCTTCTTCGCCGATTCCATCGGATGCTTCTCGTCGAAATCGACCGGCTCCGCGCCGCTGTTCTTTGCGATCGGGCTGGTGCTCAGCACTTTGGTGTGATAGCAGCGCGCCACGTCCGGCAGCGACGCCATGCAACACTGCACGTCAGTGATCAGCACTTCCACCGCGCCCGTCACGACCGCCAGTTCCTGCTGCGTGAAATTTCCCGCGACCGGCACTCCGTGGCGCATCAACACTTCGTTCGCCGTGCAGCAGATGCCCGCCAGGTTGAGGCCCTCGGCGCCCACCGCTTTCGCGGCCGCCGTGATCTCCGGGTCGCGCGACGCTGCCACGAGCATTTCCGTCAGCGCCGGTTCATGCCCATGCACGAGCACGTTGACCTTATTGATTTCAAGCACCCCAAGGTTCGCTCGCCCGCGCACAGGTTTCGGCGTGCCGAAGAGAATGTCGCTGACAGCGGTCGCCATCATCGAGCCGCCCCAGCCGTCGGCCAGAGCACAAGACAGCGCGCCCTTGATGAGGTTCTTGTAGTCGTGATCGACGCCGATGTTCGTTCGGTGCAGAGCGGCGACGACGGATGCGTCAACGCCCGTCGGCGCGATTCCAACGCGCTTCCACACGCCCTGCCGCGGCTTGGGCGCCAGTTTCAGTGTGTCGATCTCGCCATGCTGCAGCGAGAACTCACGCTCGAAATGTTCCGCCAGCCGGACCGCGACCTGCGACACGCTGCCTTCGTCCGAGAGCCCCCACATCTTCGCCGCGGCGCGCAGGCGCTTCTCGTCCTTGATCGCGTAACCTTCGCCATGCCCTTCGGCCACCGCTTTCAGCAGTAGGACCAAGTGCCGTCCGTGGTCCGAATGCGCCGCGCTGCCCGCGGCCACTTCGCGTAGCAGATTGCGCGCGACAATCGTGTCCGCGTCCGCTCCGCACACGCCCCGCGGAGCCTTCTTGGTGATGCGGCATGGCCCCATGTGGCAGATGCGGCAGCACACGCCGTCGGTGCCGAACTGGCAGGACTTCCCCTGCGCGTCCGCGCGCGCGAACGCGTGCCCCACGCCATCGATGGCGGCCTTTTCGAGCATCTGCAGACTGGCGTTATCAACGGCGATATCGGACGGTTTTCGATCGGCCATGCTCATCCCCTGGTTAAAGTGCGAAGGGCGAAGTGCGAAGGGCGAGGTATTGATCGCAATCCGCACTTCGACCTTCGTCCTTCGAACTTCTACACAATTCGCTCTAAGATCCCCGCCGACGCCACGGCCACCTCGTTTTGCTGCGGCAGTGAGAACACAGACTCCCCGTACTCGTCTCGGCGAGCCAACTCTGTATCTTCGGGAAGCGCGCCGAGCACCTGCACGGGCGTGCCCTCAAAAGTCACTTTCGCGCGGGCTAGAGCGGCGCCGTCTCGAGCCCGATTGATCACGAGCCCAAACGCCGCCGCGTTGACCTGCATTTCGCCGGAGAGTTCGAACAGCCGCCGCGCGGTCGTGAGTCCTCGCTGCGAAGGATCGGCAACGAACAGCAGCCAGTCCGCCTTTTGCACCGTCCGCCGGCTCAAGTTTTCGAGTCCCGCCTCGTTGTCGATCACGACGGATGGATACTGCCCCGCCAGCCGGCTCAGCACCGCGCGCAGGACATTGTTGGCGTAGCAGTAGCAGCCGGGGCCTTCCGGCCGCCCCATCGCGATCAGGTCAAAGCCGTCGGCTTCGAGCAGCGCTTCCTGGATCTTCAGGTCGAGCAACTCGTGCTTGCCCATTCCGCCGGTGGACGGCGCTTGTTCCTGAACAATGCGCTTGGCTTCTTCGCGCACTGCGCCCACGGTTGTCGGCGCCTTCACTCCAAGCAGCGCGTCCAGGCACGTGTTCGGATCCGCATCGACCGCCAGCACGGGCGATTTTCCCTTTTCACAAAGCCACCGCACCGCTAGTGCCGCCAACGTGCTCTTTCCAACGCCTCCTTTACCCGTGATCGCAACCGTCCAGGACATCTTCACCTCGTCATTGGTCATTAGTCATCGGTCATTGGTCATTGGTCATTCGAATTGGCGCCAGCAATGACAAATGACTAATGACCAATGACAAAAATCCGTTCTTCGCGCCTTTGCGTCTTTGCGGTTCAAAGATCCTACTTCACTTTCGCCAATGCCTGCGCCATAGCTCGAATATGCACCGGCGTCGACCCGCAGCAGCCGCCAATGAAGCGGACTCCAGCATCCAGCAGCGGCTTGACGGCATTAGCGAAAAGCGCCGGCGAACCGCGGTAGACCGTGTTGCCGTTATCATCCACTTCGGGCTTGCCCGCGTTGCCCTTGATCCAGATCGGCAGTTCCGTGCCGCAGGCCTGGAAAAGTCTCGCGACCGGAATGTAGGACTCAATCCCCAGGCCGCAGTTCGCGCCGACGAAGCTCGCGCCGTTCTCAACGGCCATCGCGTACGCCTGAGCCGGCGTCACGCCCATCATCGTCGCGGTCTTGTCTTTGCCCGAATCGAACGAGAACGACACGCCCACCGGCAGTTTGCTGCCTTTCAAGCATCCCTTGATCGCCGCGCGCGCTTCTTCCAGATCGGCTTGCGTTTCCACGCACAAAGCGTCCGCACCGCCGGCTTCCAGAGCCGCCGCTTGTTCAGCGAACGCCTCTTCCACGGCTTCCGGTGTGACTTCGCCGATCATCACAAGCTTGCCCGTCGGGCCTAGCGACGCGAAGACGTACGCCTTGCCGTGAGCGGCCTTCTTCGAAATCTCCGCGCCGGCCTTGTTGATCGCCGTGACTTTGTCCGCGATGCCGTGCTTTTCCAGCGTCACGCGGTTGCCCGAGAACGTGTTGGTCAGGATGATGTGCGATCCCGAATCCACGTACGACTTGGCGACCGCGAACACCTTGTCCGCCTGATTCAGATTCCAGAGGTCCGAAAGTTCACCCGCCTTGCGCCCCAGCTTGGCCAGCTCCGTCCCCCACGCGCCGTCCGTGCACAGCGGTGGGAGCTTCTTGACCAGCTCACGCGTCAACTTCTGATTGGGATTAAATGCCATTCTTTTTCTCCTAAAGGTCTGGTTCTCTGCGCCTCTGCGGTGATTACTTGAATCCGTACTTTTCGCGTAACGCCTGGCTGGTCTCTCCCAGCATCTTGAACACCCGCTCCGCGTCCTGGATCTGCATCGATCCCGTTCCGCACGAGGGCGTGATGAACGCCTGCTCGGCGATGACGTCCTTCGGGATGCCGGCCTTCTTCGACAGGTTGTCGCTCAGCCGCTCGAACTGCTCGACGCGCTTGGCCACGGTCTCTTCGCGGATTGCCGCGCTGGTCGGGATGAGTCCCCACGCCAAGGCGTTCTTGCGCTCCACAAGCTGTTTCTTCATGTGCTCGGGGTACAGCGCAATCGTTTCGCCGAACTGGAAGGCGTCGAAATTGAGGATGTCCACGCCGGCGTCCACAAGGATCGACCACTCCGTGTTGCCGCAGCAGTGCACGCCGGCCAATGCGTCCTCCGCATGGACCGCGGCGATCACTTCGCCCAGCTTGGCGATCACATCTCCACGCTGCACCGAGACGTACGTTGAGCTTCCAAACGCCGACAGAATCGGTTCGTCCACGAAGCAGATGATGTTGTTGGCAAACGGCCTGAACTTCTGAATCTGCCAGCGGCATTTCAGAGCCAGCCCCTTCACGATCACGTCGCAGAATTCCTCGTTGTAGTAAATCGCGCGCTTGTTCTCATCGACGATCGTCAGCGCGAACGACATTGGCCCCGTCGTCTGGCACTTCACGAACGGAAGTTTCTTGCCGCTCGCCGCCAGCCGTTTCTCCAGCGCCGGAATTCCCGCCGAGAACTTCGCGCTGATCGCGCCCGCCGACGCGTCCCCGCTCTCTTCGACCGCCATGTAGCCTTCGTAGAACTTCGCCAGTTCCTCGGAGTAATCCCCCGCCGTATTGAAGTACATCCGCGACTTGGCGTCGTCGATGACCACGCGCGGCAGCCCTTCGGAGTACTGAATCTCCATCTGCTCGCGCAGCCCAAACTTTGAGAGCTGCGGCCAGATCGGCGCCTCCGGAATCGCCGCGAAAATCACGTCCAGAGCCTTCGCCGGGTCGGGGTGGGGGAGCGACCCGATTGCCGTGGCGGTAAAGCGTGGCTTGATGTCCATGCGCAGTCCTCCTTATAGTGTGGTCGCGCGGCTTTCGGCACAAAAAGCCAATCGCGGACTCTGCTCCAGGCCAAAACGAAAGCGCCAACCGGTACACTGTATCGGTAACATTATGCCCTGAAGCAGTCTAGATTACTTTTGACTGCCTGCTGAAGTTATGTAATTTCTTGTCGAAGTGATCATTGTGCCACGGGCAGCCTCTGTTTGCTGTTGGCTGCCCGTGCGTTCCGCCATCTTCAACTTGTCCAAAGCTGCACATGTGGTGATCAGAACCGCGACCGTAAGGGAGCGGCAGGAAACCTCAGCCGCTTGTTTTGTCCAAAGACGCACATGTGCGCAGCTTTGCTGCACCCTGGACCCCGAACACTAACTCCCGAACTCAGCAGTTCCAATGTTCCACGTGGAACATGGCTCATTAGTTGCTATTGGGAGCACAATTGTTCAAGGATTATTGTGTCTTGGGTGGCCCGGCCGGCCATCGTGCCGGCTGGGTGCCGTAGGCACAAGATGCCCTTCAAAAATCATCCGTACGGCCTTGAACAAACCAGGGCCTAATCTGCTGACACTCTATTCACTTCCCCGCGCCGGCCCGATCCTTTCTTTTCTTCGCGCCTTCGCGGTTCGCCGTTCTTCCGCAATTCACTTCTCCAAACTGATCTGCCATGAAACGCCGTACTTGTCCGAGACCCACGCGAAGCGCTCGCTGAATGGATATTCTTCGAGCGGCATCATGACCTGACCGCCGTCGGAGAGCTTCTTGAAAAGCTCGTCTATTTCCTCTTTTGTCGAGCACTTCACGTACAAGGAGACTGCCGGAGTGAATGTGAACGCGTGCTTGGCCGGAGAATCGATGGCCATGAACTCCTGGCCATCCAGACTGAAGCGGACAAGCTTTACAGAACCTTCCGCTCCCGGCCCTTCCTTGCCGTACTTGCTCATCGCCACGATCTTCGAACTCTTGAACAGAGAGATATAGAAATTGACCGCCTCTTCGGCTTTGCCTTCAAACATCAGGAACGTCGTGATCTTCTGCATCGCCGGCTTCTCCTTCTGCTCTTTCACCTTCTCAGTTTCGTTGGGCGGCGCTTCCTGAGCGTGCAACACCAGTGGCGCAGCATTAAGAACCATCGCTGAGACTACAAAGGCAAAGGTTTTCATGGCGCGTCGCATCCAGTGAGTGAGTCCCTGTCCGTCCCGTCCCCTCTTCACCCAACAACCCGCCCACGACAAAGGCCACAGAGAAAGAGAGACGGGGTGGCCCAGCCGGCCATCGTGCCGGCTGGGTGCCGCAGGCACAAGAAGCCATTCAAAAATCGTCCGTAACGAGCCGAACGGAGGTACGGGCGACCACGTACACGTTTCGGTTATTCCGTTTCTCCTATTCTTGACAATCTCGACCACGCAAACGACAAATACGGTCGCAATTCCGAATTAAGAATTCAGAGTCGCTAACCTATCGGCCACAAAGGGTACCGAACTGAGCACTTTGTGAAGTCCACACAACACCGTGCGCGGTTTGCAGTGCCGGAGGGGATTATGAAAGTCTGCTATCAAGCGCTGGCACTAACGCTTCTGACTGCCTGCAGCCTGCACGGGCTTGAAAACATTCCGCAAAAGGCCGCTCCGCTCGCGCCGCCCGAAAAGGAACTCACTGCCGCGGCGAAAGAATGGCAACTCAAGAACCTTGCCGAACGGCTCGCGCAGCCCGGCGCGGCGGGCGTTCAGGACGTGTTCTGGGAAGTCCTGCAGCTTTACGAGAAAGAGCCGAAGGCCCGCAAGGACCACGATCTGGAAGTCCTGATGGACTGGATGCTTTTCAGCGCCAATCTGTGGAACAATCCCAACACCTCCGAACCTGCACTGATCAAGCTGCCACCGCTGGTACCGGCGAGCGGCGCGAAACTGCTGGATAAATGCATCAACAAGTGGATGACCAATCTGGGGGGCGGCGGCGAGGATCGATACGTGCCGGCCGGACCGGGCACCGCTCCTTGGCAGTGGCCGGAATTCAGCAGAATCGACCCGACCGTGCTGGCGGCGGCGGTGCGTCGAGCATTGGAGCCGTCGCATAACCCCCAAGCGCGGTTATGGCTCGCCGCAGCGCTGCTGGCATGTGGCGATGCCGAAGGGCAGAAAGAACTGGCCACTGCGCGCGCACTGGTTGAGAAGAACTACTCCGTGCAGGGCGGCCATACCTATGCGCAGATACTGGACAGCCTTATCAACGCCGGGGTCAGGCAGGCCCTGCCGTTGTTGATAGAGCAAGCTGAACAGCATAAGGAGACTCCCCAACCGTCGGATGAAGGCGCGTTCTCTTCTCCTCAACAGCAGGCGCTCACCCGCATCTGTCAGTTATTGGGATGGAACTGGACCCCAACGCAGGCGGAAAACGAGGGCAACAAGCCTGCGCCGACGGATTACAAGGTAGAGTTCGCGCGTCTGAGATCCTGGCTGAAGACGCACATGTCCGAACTTGTCTGGGATCCGGCGCGGCGGCGTTTCACCGGTAATGCGCCCCCGCCCGGCTGGGAGACGATCTGGAAAGCGGCCGTTGCGGTCGAGAAGAAGTTTGGTCTCAAGTGCCTGGTGAGCATCGCCCAAGGCCGCGACGCGCGGCAGACGGTGCAGGGCGTCTTGGACCTGATCGAGAAGAGCACGGCGGCTGCCAACGACGAAGATGTGGGAACTCTGCTATTGGAGTTGCTGCAACAACCCGCCACCGATTGCTGGTGGGCAATCGAAGGCAATCGCCGCCTGCTGGTCCAGGTACCGAAACTCAATCCGAAGCTGGGCGCTAAGGTATGGACCACCGCCTTGCAACGGTCGCTCACCAGCCCGGGGCATGGCTCTGTCGGGCTCTTCATGGTCACCGAAGCCGATCCGGCGATTGTGAAGGAAGCCTGCGCCACGCTGCTGCCGGAGGAGCAAAAGAAATACGACGAAGCTCGCGCGGCCGGCAACATCGATGGCGCGCTGCAAAGTGCGATGAGACTGCTGATCCTGGGCGCCAAACCCGACCGCAAACAGCTCGCGGAGTTGATCGAGAAAGCGCCCCTAGAGTGGACGGGCGCAGGCCGTGACCAGAGCAAGTTTCGCCACTGGGGGGACACTCTCGGCGGAGTCAATCGCACCGGCAGTCTGCGTCTGCTTTTAGCGACGTCGACAGGCGAGCTAGCGAATTACGGCAAGAAGCGCCAGAGCTTCGACTCCCTGGGTCTATTCCAGCACCGATGCGGATGGACCGACAGTGTCGAAGGCATCATGGCCGGCACTGGCGAGGAAGTCCTGGCCAAGTGCGAAGCATGGCTGGATGAAAACGAGGCCAAACTAAAATGGGACCAAAAGAAGAACCGTTTCGTTGGGGCGCTCTCGCCAGAAAAGGCCGCGCTTGAACGTTCTCTTCAGCCACTGGTCCGCAGCGGTATTAAAGTTGATGAACTACTGGATGCGCAGAGGTACGGGCAGCGCGAGGCAGCGCGCCGGCTGATCGACTCGACTCTCCGTGCTGTCGGAAACCCACAGTTCGCCAAGGATCCTGAACTTGGCTCTGCGCTGGATTCTCTTGCCGCTCTGGCCCAGGGAGAAGGGCCAGTTGACACGACTCTAAGAAACCTACTGATTGCTCTCTCGCGTATTGATCACGCGGCAGGCGTGAAGCTGTGGTCGGCCCAAATCCGAAGAGACCTCGATACATGGTTCAAAGGAGGCGGACTCAAGCCACTTACCGAGGCCGCAGTGACAAAAGGCTTTGCCACCTTGGCGGAAGAAATTGATCCGACCGTCCTGAAAGATGCGCGAGCCCTGCTCCTTCCGGCGTACCAAGCGGAGCTCAACGAAAAGAAAGAGATGGATGTTGAGCACCGCGCTATATGCGCTCTGATCTGCATTTACTTGGGCGCGGACATTGACGATGCCGCCCTCTTGAAGCTTTTTGCTGAAGCCGGAAAGCTCCCGCGCCAACTGTTTTTAGAGGCGGCCGCAAGCCACATCTGCGGTACCGGAAATCCGGCGGGCTTGCGAGCGCTGCTCCTTATCGCTAAGGCGGGTACGGAGCGAACGAGAAGGCAGGCGATGTACTCCTTCGAGGTCCACACCGGGCTGGCTTACGAAGCTGCGCGTCCCATGTTTTCCCACGATTCCGACGTTCGCATCGAGCAGTATCTCGCCTGGTTCAAAGGCCATGAAAAAGAATTCCTTTGGAACGCCGAGCGCCACTCATTCAGTGTTCCAAAGCTACCGCGCGTGCCCGTGGACGTGCCGGATTTCAACCGCCCCGTCAAGCCGCCAGCGCCGCCGGAGAAAGCCGCGGGCGAATTCTAGACGTGGGTGGGCGGTACGGGCCTGAAAAGCCGAAACGCCAAGAGTGCCCAGGTGGCGAGTGACGGGTGACGCGTGGAAAGGACTTTCATTATGCGGCAGCCAGGAAACCATCTCACCTGTCACCCACCACTCGTCACGCGTTTGACAAGCTGCTGGTCTGCGCTCTGCGCGCGATGTGCGATGACCGATGCCCCGCAACTCCACGGCGGCTAATCGGGCGACACGATATCCCTTCCCCCGCGCTATCGCGCCGCCTCGTTCGCAACTCTTTCTTCGCGCCTTCGCGTCTTTGCGGTTCGCCATTCATTCCGCAATCCGAAATCCGCATTCCGCAATTGTTCAAAAAATACCACTGGCAACACTCGAAAGATTCTAGCCCACGCTTGGTGTAATGAGAGGCTGAGTACTTCCCCTTGAGGAGACCTTCTATGACCAAGCCCAAGGCCGACAGCACCCGCCGCGATTTCCTGAAGGTCTCCGGAGCCGGCTTGGCCAGCGCGGCCGTCGCGCTCTCCGCCGCCAAGCCTGGGTACACGGCCGAAGACAACGAGATCAAAATCGCCCTCGTCGGCTGCGGCGGCCGCGGTACCGGAGCCATCCGCGAAGCCCTCTCGACCAGCGGCCCGACCCGGCTCTACGCGATGGCTGACGTCTTCGATCATCGGCTGCAAGCGAGCCTCAAAGCGATACAAGCCGTCAAGAAGAACGTGGACGTGCCCAAGGAGCGCCAGTTCATCGGCATGGACGCTTTCAAAAAAGCGATCGACATCCTCGACAAAGGCGACGTCGTCCTGCTCACCACGCCCGCTGGTTTTCGCCCGATTCATTATGAATACGCCGTGCAGCGCGGCCTGAATATCTTCATGGAGAAGTCCTTCGCGGTCGATGCCCCCGGCATTCAGCGCATGCTCAAGGCCAACGAACTCGCCAAGGAAAAGAACCTGAAGATCGCAGGCGGCCTGATGTGGCGGCACTGCGCCGCGCGCGAAGAATGCATCAAACGCATTCACGACGGCGAGATCGGCGACCTCACGATGCTGCGCGCCTACCGCATGCACGGCTCCTTCGGCTACGCGCCCAAGAAGCCCGGCATGAATGAACTCGGTCACCAGATTTCAAACTACAACTGCTTTACGTGGCTGAACTCCAGTTTCTTCGTCGATTGGCACTGCCACAACGTGGACATCTGCTGCTGGGCGAAAAACGCCTGGCCCATCGACGCTCAGGGCATGGGCGGCCGAGCGCAGCGCAAACATCCCGATCAAGCCTGGGATCATTATCTGGTCGAATACACGTTCCCCGACGGGACGAAACTTTTTGCTCAGACGCGCCAGCAGGACAACTGCTACGGCACATACCAGGATCTCGCCCACGGCACGAAAGGCTCCGCGATCATCATGCAGAACCTCGGCGCCGCCGGTTCGCGCCTGTTCAAGAATCACATTCAGACCACCGAAAACGAAATCTGGAAGTATCCCGGCAATCCGCCCAATCCATACCAGGTCGAACACGATCTGCTCTTCGACGCGATCCGCAAAGACAAGCCCTACAACGAAACCGACCGCTGCGCCAAGGCCTGCATGACGGCCATCATGGGCCGCATGGCCGCGCATTCTGGCAAACTGGTAACCATTGAACAAGCCATGGCGTCGAAACTGGAACTGGCCCCCGGCCTGGATCAATACACTTGGGACTCCAACCCGCCCGTAATGCCCGACGCGGACGGAAAGTACCCGTATGCAATCCCGGGCGAGACAAAAGAACTGTAAGGTGGCACGCGTGAGTTCGCGCGTCTTTTTGCGCGAACTGAGGCGTGCGTTTTAGGCGATCAGCAAGGAGCGAACCATGAGCGACCCGAACGTCTCCCGCCGTGATTTCCTGGGCAAAAGCGCCTTGCTCGTCGGCGCCGCAGGAGTGGCCGGCAAAGCCGTCGCCGCCGAACCGCCCAAGCAGCCGCCGCCGGAAAAAATCCTGAACTTCAACAAGGATATGGAATACCGGCGCCTCGGCCGCACGGATCTCTGGATTTCCGCCGTGTGCCTCGGCGGCCACTGGAAGCGCATCAACGAAGCCATCGGCGGCGGCTTCCAGGGCGGCAACTGGCTGGGCATCGACATGAACTTCGAGCCCTTCCACAAAAACCGCTACGACACTGTCACGCGCATGATCGAAAAGGGCCTCAACTACATCGATTCTTGCACGCGCCCCGAATGCCTCACGTACGGCCGCGCGTTGAAAGGCCGCCGCGACAAGATGTACCTGGGCTTCTCCTGGTACGAAGAAGAAATGCGCAACCCCAAGTTCCGGACGGAAGAGACGCTCCTCGGCACGCTCGAAAAGGCGATGAAAGCCTGCAACCTGGAGTACGTCGATCTCTGGCGCATCGTGATGAACGAACAAAGCAGCAAGCACACGAAGGCCGAAATCGAAGAGATGATTAAGGCGCTCGACAAAGCCAAGCAGCAGGGCAAAGCGCGCTTCACCGGTTTCTCATCGCACGACCGCCCGCATATCAAAACGATGATCGAAACCTACCCGAAAACCATCGACGTGGTCGTCACGCCCTACACTGCCAAGACCAAAGAGATGCCCAAGGACAGCGTCTTCGAAGCCATCAAGCAGCACGACGTCGGCGTCTTCGGCATCAAGCCCTTCTCTAGCGGAGCCCTATTCAAAGGCAGCGGCCTCCCCAACGATCCCAATTACGAAGCCGACTGCAAGATCGCGCGCCTGGCGATCCGCAACATTCTCGCCAACCCGCTGATCACCGCGCCGATCCCCGGCCTGATTTGCCCGGAGCAGGTTGACAACATGGCCGCCGCCGTAAAGGAACGCCGCGAACTCGACACCGCTGAATTGAAAGTGCTGGACAAGGCCTACGCCGATTCCTGGTCCAGACTGCCGGAACATTACGAATGGCTGAAAGACTTTGAACAGGTGTAGGGAGATTGCGGATTGCAGATTGCGGATTGCGGATTGAACGGCAGCAGCGGATGCGCGCGGGTGCGTACCGATGAGAATTCCCATGCGGCGCGTGGCCTTTTCGGTCGCGTTGCGCCGCTGAGTTCGCTGTTTCTCCTCTTCTCCCTCTCTCCTCTTCTCCCCCTCTTTGCCGTTGTCACCCTCGCCTTCTGTTCCGGCTGCAAGGACCGCGACAAAGACAACAGATCGACTGTGGCGGTAGTCGTGCCGAAGGCTCCCGCGTGGGCGCGAGCCGCCGTGTCGCCGCATCCAAAGCCCGACCCGGCCAAGAAAGTCCGGCACGATGACATTCCGCCTGCGGACAACACCCGCTGCTATGTCTGCCATCTCCCCTTCGAAGAGGAGACGCTCGTCATCACCCACGCAAAGGTTGGCATCACCTGCTCGAAATGCCACGGCGATTGCGACGATCACTGCCAGGACGAAAACCACGCCACGCCGCCCGACATCCTGTATCCAGTTTCCAAGATCGCCGAGGCCTGCTGGAAATGCCACCCCGGTGTGAAGCGCACAGCCGACTTCGTCGCTCCCGCCGGCGCCGATTTAAAGAAAGGCTGCACCGAATGCCATTTCTCGCACAAGCTTGACCGTCGCACGCGCCTGTGGGACCGGGAAACCAAGGCGCTGCTGAAGTAGTCGTTTCCCTCTCCCCTCGAGGGAGAGGGCCGACGTGAGCGAAGCGAACGCGGGTGAGGGGGCGGAAATAGAAATAATCTCTGCGTCCTCCGCGCCCCTCTGCGTCTCTGCGTTGAAAAAAAGATTGGAGAACCAACCATGACCCGCCGCGACCTTCTCAAATCCGCTGCCGGCCTCGCCGCCTGCAGCATTCTTCCGCAGACGACGGCGCGCGCCGCCGACAAGTGGCCCATGCGCCTCTCGGCGTCCTCCATCAATTTCAGCCGGCTGCCCATTGAAAAAGCCTGCGAGAAGATCGCGGAACTGGGCTTTGAAGCCATCGACATCTGGTCGCCGCATGCCAAGTGCCCGCATCTGGACGACGTTATGGCTCGTCTCGGCGCCGACGGCTTGAAGGAGCTCCTCGCGAAAACCAAGCTGAAGCTCTACGCCTTCAGCGTCTACGCCGGCGGCTTCCCCAAGTACGCCGATCTGCTCGGCAAATGCGGCGGCGGCGTGGCCATCCGCAGTAGTTCCGGCCCGTGCAAGCCCGAGGAACTCACATCGAAAATGAAAGCGTTTCTGGAAGCGCTGAAACCCGAAGCCGAACTTGCCGAGAAGCAGAACTCGTGGCTGGCGATCGAAAATCACGGCCACGCGTTGCTCGACAGCGTCGATTCATTCAAAGCCTTTGTTGATCTGAACAAATACCCTCGCGTCGGCCTCGCCCTCGCGCCGTATCACATTCAGGCGCTGAAGCAATCGGTCGAAGAAGCGATCATCGCCTCCGGCAAGCAGCTTCTGTTCTTCTACGCCTGGCAGAACGCGCCCGACATCAAGCAATATCCCGGCATCGGCCCGACCGACTGCGCGCCGTGGCTCTCCGCTTTGGCGAAGATCGATTACAAATGGTACGTGAACCCCTTCATGCACGGCGAACCCGAGCCGGAGCCCACGGCCGCCGCGCTGGCCAAGTCTCGCGATTACCTGAAGGAGTGCTACGCGAAGATCTAGCGCGTGTTTTGGTCTTGAAAGTCTTACGTGATTGCGTTGGAACAAGAAACCAGGAACAAGGAACAAGAAACTCAGCCGCCGTTTTGCGGCGGCGGCGCTTTCGCCTCATCCATCCGCCGCATGCCTTCCATCAGCAAGCCCATGCTGTCGGTCTTCACGTGGTTGGTTTCATCGACTGCCAACTCTGCCGCCTCAAAACAGAAATCGCCGTCCGGCCAGCACACCGTTTTATAAAACGCTTCGTCGCCCATGGCCGTGCCTGCGACGGCCGCGCGTAGAACCCCCTCTTTGAATCCCAGCCGAGCCTGTTCGCCCGAGAAATTCAACACCAGCGTTCCCGTGCGCCGGCTCTGCTGCAATGCCTGCACCAGATCCACCAGCGAGATCATCGACAGCTTGCCGATAATCCCGCGGCTCAATTCGCTCTGCAGCGAGGCGTTTGTCGCCTTCAACCGTTCGGCCAGCAGCTTTGAGAACTCGCGCGACAGAAGCGGATGCTTGAGCAGCAATCCTTCCAGCGTCTCCTTGGCGATCGACATCACCGACGCCGTGCCTTTGGCGCGCACTTCGGCCGACGTCGTTTCGCCCGTCAGGATCGACATCTCGCCGACGCAATCGCCGGTGCTCAGCGTCGCCAGCACCGTCTCGTCCTTGCCTTCGCCGCGCTTGACGACTTCCAGATTGCCTTCCGCGATGATGTACAGCTTCTGGCCGACAACGCCCTGCATCAGCACGATCTGCGCATTTTGATACTTCTGCATGGAACACAGCTTCGCCAGGTCTGCAGCGGCTTCTTTCGGAATGCGCAAGAGAAACGAGCGTTGCCGGCGGATGACTTCCGTCGCGGATTTCGCGCCCCGCTCCAGTCGCCGCGTGAAACCGCTTTCGGCCACTGCCGCCGGAACCTCCATGCAGAATGCCGCGTCGCATCCGGGGGAATCGCAAAGCAGATAATCGTCCGGCAGGGGCGCGCCCGCCGGCAGCGTTTTCAGCAGGTCAAAGAGCTTCGGAAAAACCGAACACACGCCGTGGCCGCAGAGACTTGCGCCTTGGCCGCGAACCTCACGCCCCGACACGACCCAGCGATCGCCCGCTTTGAGCGCCGGGCACTTCCCAGGGTCATGCACAATCAGGGTCACGACACGATCAGCCATTGGCCGACACGTTAAATTATGGTAGCGAAAAAGGCGAGTGAGATTTGGTGGTCCGGTGGTCTGGTGGTCTGGTGGTCTGGTGGTCTGGTGAGTAGTGAGTAGTGAGTGGTGGAGTGGTGAGTGGTCGAGTGGCTTCCGCTGCAACGACTGACAACGGACGACTGACTACTCCCCAAACATCATCTTCAGCAGCAGGCCCTTTACGTCCGTCGGCGCGAGCGTCTCCGGGAGCGGCACGCGCTTGCTGGAACTGATAAACACCGGACCGGTTTCGGGCGTTTTCGCCAAGCGCCCGTGACTGCCTTTCACCAGCGTCGGCTCAAATGGAATGAAATTCATTACCGTCACGCGAAGGCCCGCCTTCCGCAGAGCCAACCGCCCCAGAATGCGCGGGATGATCAGCTTTGCCTTGGGATCCAGGAACAGTTCCACCGGGTCGTATCCCGGCTTGTTGTGGATGTCCACTTCATGCGCCCACGGCGGCGCGCGCTTGTCGTCTTCCCAGTAGTAATATGCGAACCACTTGTCCGGAGCGCTCAGCGCGACCAGCTCGCCGGCGCGCGAATGGTCCAGACCCGCTTCGCGAACTTCGGCCTGTCCCAACACGCGCTCAATGCCGGCCGTCTTCTCTAGAAGTGCTTTGACGGCCGGAATATCTTCGGGATCTTTCACGTACACGTGAGCAACCTGGTGATCGCAAACCGCGAACGCATGCGACGCCCCGCAGTCGAGCAACTCCCAGTGCGCCTGCTGATGTGCGCGCAGATAGCCCGCTCGCCGCAACACGCGGTTGATCTCCACCGCGCCGCTGACCTGCGACATGCCATACTCGCTCAGCACCACCACGTCCGCGCCGCGCGCGCGCGCTGCGTCAGACAATTGCCCGACCAGTTTGTCGATCGCGCATAGATCAGATGCAATGCGTGGGTCGTCCGGCCCGAGCCGCTGCAGGTTGTAGTCTAGGTGCGGCAGGTAGACGAGCGTCAGCGTTGGCGAGAATCGCCGCATGACCGACAGAGTACAGCGCGTGATCCACTGGCTCGAATCGAGCCCCGCGTCCGGTCCCCAGAATTGGAAGAGCGGGAAGCGGCCGAGTTCCGCATCCAGTTCCAGCCCAAGCTGCGGCGGGTCGGTATACGTCAGCGAAAGCAGCGACCCATTTTCGAGATGCACCGGCCGCGGCGTGACGGCGATGTCGTTTCCGGAGTACATGTTATACCACCAGAAAAGCTGCGCACTCGTGAAGTCCTTATCGCGAGCCTTTGCCGCCTGCCAGAGTTTTTCCCCGTGCATCAGGCAGTTCGACTGCTTCCAGAAATGTGTCTCCGCCAGTTCGCGAAAATACCAGCCGTTCGCGACAATCCCATGCTCGCGCGGCAGGGTTCCGGTCAAATACGTCGCCTGTACCGAACACGTCACCGCCGGCAACACCCCGCCGATGAAGCAACTCTGCCCCTCAGCGGCTAAGGCCGAAAGATTCTTCGCATCCTTTGGATACCGCGTCAGCAGTTCCCGTGTTAGGCCAACGACGTTGAGGACCAGTATTGGAGTCATAGCCTCTATCTTTCGGATAAATGATGAATGATGAGTGATGAGTGATGAATGCGGAATAAGGCCTTATTCATCATTCAGCATTTCGTTCGCCCACTGAAGCTCCTTCACAATCCCCGCATCCACATCAATCCCCGCCTCTCCCATCACCGCCTTCGCCGCCGCATTCCCTTCGCGAGCCAACGCGGCGAGCACATTCCACGTATACGTCTCCACTACGAAATTGTCGGTCATCCCTTCACGCAACGCATAGCGCGCCGCCGGTCCAACGCAGTCTCGCGTTGTGCTCAGCGCCCCATCGCTAAACTCCGCAAACAGCGGCACATGAAAATGGCACCGCAATTCGTCAAAGTCGCTCAGCGATTTTCCCTTCAATTTTCGTTCATCCCACAAATGCGGCAGATCCTCAAAGCGCGTCAACTCGCCGCCGCTCCGGTTCCCCTCTCCCCCGCGAGGGAGAGGGGTTAGGGGTGAGGGGGCCGTGTGCGCAACAACCTGGTGCAAATACCGCGGCTCATCCCAGGGCTTCAGCCGTTCGAGGTTCTTCCCCGGCTCCTTCAGCTTCAGCGCCGCTGAAAGATGCAGCCCGCTCACCGGCACGCCCGCGGCCTTAAGCTGCTTCAGATCCTCCAGCGGGTCCTCGAACTCCACCGCCTGGTGGCACAAGTCCAGGTTGACCGTCAGGAATCGCCGCGCCAGTTCCTCAGCCTGCGCTCTCGAAAGCCCCAGTTGCAGCGCAAACTTCTGGCGCGCATCGAAAAGAATCGCGCCATAGTATTCGATGAACTGCGCGCACGTCTCCCCCGTCGTCAGCGGCTCAGGCTCCAGACCAAGCTGTACCGTGCACCCCGTCAGCCGTTCCAAGCGGTACAATTCGCGCACGCATTCGGTCAAAAAATGAGCGCACTGCGCGCGGATTTCGTCGCTGTCGGCATAAAGCCCATTGTAAACGCCCGACGGCACGCTGATCGCCGTTCGCTTCGGCTTCCACGGCGACGCCGTCATGAAATGCGCCATCACTTTCGCGATCTTCAGGCTGTACAACGCGCGTCCGCCATCGGTCCAGGGCGGTGAGTACACTTGCTCTTTGACGCGCGGCGAATGGAAATTCCGGATCGGAAACGCGTTGATCGAAACCACCGCCAAGTCGAGTTGCTTCAACAGATCAAGCAGTTCCTGGCAGGCCGGGGTGGGGGAGGCTTTCAAAATGTCGTCCGACAACGTAGACGTCGTCGGCAGCGCTGGGTTTCCGAGCAGGTCGTCGATCTGTTGAATGCCCAGCCGCAGGTTGATGGCCGCTGTATTCGGACCAAACGCCCCGCGTGAAATCGGCCCGACGTGTTGACGAAGCATCTGCGAAAGCTCGGCCAGCGTTTCCGCGGGATGAACATTCGTCGAATATGCTAAATAAGCGGTGCGCTCGCCTATCTTCAGTCGCCCCATTGGCCTGCCCTCCACAGCCCACTGTTAAGAATAGTGCGAATTGGCCGTCTTGGCAGTAAGGAAGGCGAAATTTCTCATTTACTAACGTCGCGGCGGGTGTTAGACGATGCTAAATCACGCGGCTTGACAGATATCCGGGAATGGTCCAAGATAGGCTGGCCTGGAATAGTTGACGCGCGGGGAGCACCTGAACATGGCTTCAGTTACCGTTATCTTTGCTGGACAGGAACAGCAGACCTTCGAACTCGACAAGCCCAAGATGGTCGTGGGCCGGGAGCCGAGCTGCGAAATCCATATCGACAATCTGGGTGTTTCGCGCAACCACTGCGCTTTCATCAACCGCGAGAACACCTTTGTTATACAGGATCTGGGATCCTCCAACGGCACCTACGTCAACGGCCGCAAGATCACTGAGTACTATCTGAACGACGCCGACGAAATCATCATCGGCAAGTACACCCTGCGCTTCAAAAATGCGCAGCAGGCCGCCACGGCAGCTCCGGTCCCCTCGGCCGCCGCCGTCCCCGACACAATGAACACCTACGTGATGGACGGCAACAAGATTCAAGAGCAACTCGCCAAGATGCGCGGCGGCCCCACGCCCGCTCCAGGAGCCGTCCTCCCCGCCGCTGGCGCCACCGCAAAGGATTACGCTAAAGCTCTGGATCCCGGCCAGCCTGCCGCCGCCCTCGAAGCCACCGTCGGAAAGCTGAAGATGTTCGTGATCGCCCTGCTGGCCGTCGTCGGCGTGCTGCTGGCGGTGGTCGTGCTGTTTATGCTGGGCGTGATCAAGCCGTAAGCGAGAATCTTGCCACAGAGGTCACAGAGGTCACAGAGCACACAGAGATACAAAAAAAAGGTAACCGTTCAGTCCTCTGCTGATTTGATGCGCGGTGTTCTGCCGAGCGTTCCTTAACGGCCTTCAACACAGAGTCACAGAGAACACGGAGGAGCACAGAGAAAGAATAGAGTTAAAAACACTCTGTGACCTCTGTGTCCTCCGTGCCTCTGTGTTGAAGGCTGTTTCTTTTGCGCTGAACTGAACGGTTGCAAAAAAAAAAGGCCGGACATCCCGCGAAGGTGTCCGGCCTTTGTTGTTTCATTCCCCCTCCGCTTCCCCCAAAAACGAGAAGCGAAGACTGCCGGGGTCCAGCTAACGAAAAACCGCAGTCTGGAGTCTGGAAGTCTGGCGTCCTTGGAAACTGCAATCCAAAGACTCCAGACTCTGGACTCCAGACTCTAGACTTTAGTAATCTTCCATCCCGCCGCCGCCCTGTGCCGGCGCCGGCTCTTTCTTCTTGGGCAGTTCCGAAATCGCCGCGTCGGTGGTCAGCAGCAGAGATGCCACGCTGGCCGCGTTCTGCAACGCCGTCTTCACGACCTTCGCCGGATCGAACACGCCGTCCTTCACCAGGTCGCCGTACTCTTCCGTCAAAGCGTTGAAGCCGAAGTTCTTGTCCTTGGCGTCCCGAATCCGCTGAGCGACGATCGCGCCTTCGTGGCCGGCGTTCTCGGCGATCTGGCGAGCCGGGGCTTCGAGCGCGCGGCGAACGATCTCAACACCGACCGCCTCATCGCCCTTGAGCTTCAAATTGTCGAGCGCTTCGCCGGCGCGAATCAGAGCCACGCCGCCGCCCGGCAGAATGCCTTCTTCAACGGCTGCGCGAGCGGCATGCAGAGCGTCTTCGACGCGCAGCTTGCGCTCCTTCATCTCCGTCTCCGTCGCCGCGCCCACGCGCACCTGCGCCACGCCGCCAGCCAGCTTCGCCAGCCGTTCCTGCAGCTTCTCTTTGTCGTAATCGCTGGTGGTGATCTCGATTTCCTTCTTAATCTGAGCGATACGGGCCTGAATCTCTTCGCTCGGACCGGCGCCTTCGATCAGCGTCGTGTTGTCCTTGTCGATCTCAGCCTTCTTCACGCGGCCAAGGTCTTCCAGGCTGATCGATTCCAGCGCAATGCCCAGATCTTCGGTGATGGCCTTGCCACCCGTCAGAATCGCGATGTCCTGGAGCAACGCTTTGCGGCGATCGCCATAGCCTGGGGCCTTGACGGCGCAGCAGGGCAGCGTGCCACGGAGCTTGTTGACGACCAAAGTCGCCAGCGCTTCGCCTTCGATCTCCTCGGCGATGATCAGCAGCGGCTTGCCGCTCTGAGCGATCTTCTCAAGCAGCGGGACGATGTCCTTGATCGAGCTCAGCTTCTTCTCGTAAATGAAGACGAAGGCGTTTTCGAGGATGCACTTCATTTCGTTGACGTTGGTGGCGAAGTGCGGCGAGAGATAACCGCGATCGAAACTCATGCCTTCGACCAGGTTGACGTCCGTGGTAATCGATTTGCCTTCTTCAACAGTGATGCAGCCGTCTTTGCCGACCTTGTCCATGGCATCGGCGATCTTCTGGCCGATTTCGTTGTCATTGTTGGCAGCGATGGCCGCGACCGAAGCGATTTCTTTGCGTCCGGTGACTGCGGTGGCCATCTTGCCAAGCTGTTCGACGACCTTCGCAACGGCCGCGTCGATGCCGCGCTTCAGCGCCGTGGGGCTCGCGCCGGCCGCGACGTTCTTCAGGCCTTCTTCGAAGATGGCTTCAGCAAGCACCACGCTGGTGCTGGTGCCGTCGCCGGCCACGTCGTTGGTCTTGCTCGCCACTTCGCGCACAAGCTGAGCGCCCATGTTGGCGTACTTGTCTTCCAGCTCGATTTCCTTCGCCACGGTCACGCCGTCGTTGGCAACCGTCGGTGAACCGAACGACTTTTCCAGGATCACGCAGCGACCCCGCGGTCCCAAGGTCACGCGAACGGCGCGGGCCAGCGTCTTCACGCCACAGCGCAACGCTTCGCGGGCATCCTGGTCGAACACAATTTTCTTTGCTGCCATCGCTCACTTCTCCTTAAAAGTCTGTTTGCGTAGCTGGGCGGCTGCCCATGAACACAGGCCGCACAGGCCTGCACTACGGACAGCGGGTTTTAACTTTTTACCACAGCCATGACGTCGTCCTCGGACATCAGCAGGTACTCTTCGCCGTCGATCTTCACTTCGGTGCCGGCGTAAGACGAGAACAGAATGCGGTCGCCCTTCTTGACCTGGAAGGAGCTCCGGGTGCCATTCTCCAGCAGCTTGCCCGAACCCAGCGCGATGACTTTGCCTTCCTTGGGTTTCTCTTTGGCCGAATCCGGCAGAACGATACCGCCGGCTGTTTTCTCTTCAGCTTCCAAGCGGCGAACCAGAATCTTGTCCCCCAACGGGGTGACGTTCGTGGGCATGTGTCGTAGTCTCCTTGAGTGAACCCGTGCCTTCCCATAGGCTTTTCGGTGCGCTGCTCAAAGCAAGCCAAAGGCCAGAGTCGTACGTGTGTGTTAAAGTATGAAACGCCAAGAACTTAGGTCAACTACAGGCTCTCATTCATGCGTTTCCTCTCGGAAAACACGTCAGACTGACCCACTGGCCAGAGTCAATAACCGTCAGAGTGGCGCACGAAAAGTGTGAGGTGGCACGCACGTGTCCGCGCGTCCTTTTGCGCGGACTCGTGCGTGCGAAGCGCATGAAGCACGCTTAAGTTCGCGCAAAAGACCGCGCGAACGTAAGCGTGCCACACAAAACGCACGTTGAGCCACGCCGAAAGTCGGCTAAAACAGTCTCTGCAGGGGGGGCCTCAATGAGAACACTATCCACATTCGCGTATCTGGCGGCAGCAACTCTGCCCCTCCTGGCCGCCGAAGGCCCGGACGAACTCAATGTCGAAGTCGGCGGCTTGCGCGTCGTCAGCCACACGGCTACTGAAGAAAAAGGCCTGCAGGGCGTCATCTGGTCCCCCGGCACCATGCTTGTCCTGCTGGTCAACT
The DNA here is from genome assembly GCA_036504595.1 of Planctomycetota bacterium. Lineage (GTDB taxonomy): Bacteria > Planctomycetota > SZUA-567 > H5-PLA8 > H5-PLA8 > DASXUX01. Next base: position 205,496 of record DASXUX010000081.1, read on the forward strand.
CGCCCACCGGCGGCTTGGTTCAGTTCGATGGGAAAAATAGCGCCTTGGCCAAATTCGTGGACGACAAAGGCAACGATCTGCTAGCCAAACCCACCGCTCAGCCGCTTCAGGCGGCGCCGATCGGTTTCAACCTGTTCCCGAAAATCTCCACCGACGGCAAACACTGCGCAGTCGAGGTCTGCAGCCCGAACGTGCCGGCCAAAGGCTGCTCAGGCGTGACGCTCGAAGGCACGATCACAATGCTCTGCGCCAGCCAGAAAACCGAACACATCCAGAAAGATGTGGCCTTGAAAAATGGCACAAAAATCAGCGCCCCAAACCTCGAACTGACGCTGGACAACGTCGGCAAGCCCGACGTGGGTGACGAACCGCTCGGCTTCACGATTCGAGCGTTCAAGGAGCTCGACGAACTCGCCGACATCCGTTTCTGCAAAGCCGACGGCACTGAAATCAAGTCGCGCCGCACAGCCACATCCAAGATGGGAATCCTCGGCAATCTCACCGTTGAGTGGAACTATAACCTCGCCGAAAAAGCCGACGTCGCCACCATAAAGCTATTCCTCTGGTCCAACCTCCAGAAGAAACGCCTGCCGTTCAAACTCAACGTCAACGTAGGGCTATAACAGCTTGCGCATTGCACAGAATGGGAAATTCACGCCAATTGACTTACGTCAATTCATCGAGTAGGCTATACTTGTACGGAGGGGGGAAATGCGGCCGCCGGACGACCCGCAAGAATTGGGGCTGGTACACAAAGCAATCTCAATCTTTTTGACTACGACGGTTGCTTCGAGTGGGACGAAGAGGCCGCGACAAGAGTGCTAGCTCAGGGTGACACCGGAGGTTTGACTCTCAAAGGTGTGCGAAGCGCTGTCCATGAAGCCCTTTGCCGCCAAAACAGGAGTTGCGAGCAGAATTTCGAGAAGCGGTCGCATTACGATACTCGCTACTTTTATGACATCGTTGTGGAATGCCCGGAATTCGAAACAGGTCTTTACGTGGAGATGCGTTTGGCTTGGCGCGATGAGGACTACCCCGAAGTCAGAATCGTCAACAGTCACAAGGCGACATGAACATGGACACTCCGAAACAGAAACCATTCCCCTGGGGTTGCTCCCACTGTGGCACACGAAGCGTGCAGCCGGTGACAGAGGACTACGCTGTGAAGGTACGCCACGACGGCAAGGACTACGATGTTTGCGTGTCCAACGCGGTAGTTCCAGCGTGCTCCAAGTGCGGACGAAAGGTCGTGACGGGGACGCTTGGCGAGCAACTCGACGCTGCGCTGCGCCAGAAACTCGGCCTTCTCTCGCCAGAGGAGATAAAGGCGGGAATTGAGGGACTGGGCCTATCCCAGAAGGATGTTGCCGCGCGGCTGGGACTCGCCCAGGAGACACTTTCGCGCTGGATTACGGGCGCAATGATTCAGACAAGAGCCAACGACCGTTTTCTGCGTCTGTTCCTGCAATTACCAGAAGCACGCGAGTTCCTAAGAAGAACTGCTGCCAGCGCCTGATTCGCTCCGCCGCTCCGTCTTCCCGTGCGCAATCCGCCCCCTCGGTTATATTCTCCGGCCATGGACGTTTCTTCGAAGGAACTGGTGATCCGCAAAAACATGTGGCGGTTGATCCCGCTGCTGTTTCTCTGTTACATCATCGCGTACATCGATCGCATCAACGTCGGCTTTGCTGGCCTGCAACTTCGGCAGACCTTTGGCGTCGATGAAGAGCTTGCGAAGGCGATCTTCGCCCACGGCTCGGGCATTTTCTTCATCGGCTACTTCATTTTCGAAGTGCCGAGCAATCTGATTCTTCAGCGCGTTGGCGCGCGGATGTGGATCGCGCGCATCATGGTGGTCTGGGGTCTGGTCTCGGCCGCCATGATGTTCGTCAAGACGCCGCAAATGTTTTACGTGATGCGCTTTCTTCTCGGCGTGGCCGAAGCCGGATTTTTCCCAGGCATCATCCTCTACCTGACCTACTGGTTCCCCGCCAAAGATCGCGCGCGCATGATCGCCATGTTCGCCGCCGCCGGCACGCTCGCCGGCATCGTCGGCTCACCCATCTCCGGCAAGCTCCTCGAACTCAACGGCTGCGGTCTCTCCGGCTGGCAGTGGCTTTTTCTGCTGGAAGGCATCCCGGCCGTGCTCGTCGGCCTGCTGGTCTTCTTCATCCTTCCCGACCGCCCCGCGCAGGCCCGCTGGCTTTCCTCTGACGAGAAACATTGGCTCCAGACGCAACTCGATGCCGAAGCCCGGCAGCTCGCCGCGTCCAAGAAGCATCGTCTGCGCGACGCGTTCGCCAACCCGCAGGTGTGGCTACTGTGCGCAATCTATTTCCTCCTGAACGTCTGCGGCTACGGTCTTGAGATGTGGCTGCCCCAAATCCTCAGGAAGTTCTCTGGCTACAGCGAATTCAAGATCGGCCTGCTCAACGCCATCCCATACCTGGTCGCGACCGTGGCGATGGTCCTCGCCGGCCGGCATTCCGACCGCACCGGCGAACGCCGCTGGCACGTCTGCGTGGCGGCACTGATCGGCGCCGCCGGGTTTGCGCTGAGCGCTCTCACCGGCCATTTTATCCTTTCGCTGGCCTTGCTCGCCATCGGGTTCGCCGGGCAAAAATCCATGCTCGGCCCGTTCTGGGCGCTCGGCTCCGCGCTGCTGACGGGCACGGCTGCCGCCGGCGGCATCGCGCTGATCAACTCCGTCGGCAACCTCGGCGGCTACGCCGGTCCGAAGCTGGTTGGATGGCTCGCCCAAGCGGAGGGCTATCAGACGGCCATGCTCGGCCTTGGCGGCGCGCTGTTTCTTCTATCCATCCTGACGTCGCTGCTGCGTGCGGAGCGACCGCAAGGCCTCACCGAAGCGCCTGTCGCCAGCGATTCAATCCGTGTTGAAGAGGGTCGATCGTGAACCGAAAGCTCATGTTCACTCTGGTTTTGTTTGCGGCGTGTGCGTTTGCCGCCGATCAACCCAAGGACACAATCATGAAGACGCTGAAAGTGCATTCCAGCGGCCGCTATCTGTGCTATGAGGACGGCGCGCCGTTCTTCTATCTCGGCGACACCTGCTGGGAGATTTTCCATCGCCTGAACCGCGAAGAAGCCGACCTGCTCCTGACCGATCGCGCCGCCAAAGGTTTCACCGTCATCCAGAGCGTCGTGCTCGCCGAATATGATGGCCTGACCGAACCGAATCCATACGGCCAGCTCCCGCTCGAGAACAACGACCCGTTAAAGCCCAACGAAGCGTATTTCCAGCACGTGGATTACATCGTCAACAAAGCCGCAAGCCTCGGCATGTTCATCGGCATGCTTCCGACCTGGGGCGATAAGTGGAACAAGAAGTGGGGGCGCGGCATCGAAATCTTCACGCCCGAGAACGCCGAACCTTACGCCGAATTCCTTGCCAAGCGCTACAAAGATAAGCCGATCATCTGGATTCTCGGCGGCGACCGCCCTGTCGAAAACGACAAGCACCGCGCGATCATCCGAGCCATGGCCGCCGGTCTGCGCAAAGGCGACGGTGGCAAGCATCTGATCACGTTCCATCCGTGCGGCCAGCAGCATTCATCGCAGTACTTTCACGAAGAGGAGTGGCTGAACTTCAACATGTGCCAGACCGGCCACACGTTCAATCGCGACAACTACCGCGATATCGCTCGCGACTACAAACTGCAGCCGATCAAGCCGTGCCTGGATGCCGAACCCGGCTATGAGGATCATCCCTCCGGCTTCAAAGCTCAAAACGGTTACATGGATGACTCACAGACGCGCCGCTTCGCGTACTGGGCTCTGTTTGCCGGCGCGTGCGGGCACACCTACGGCTGTCACGATATCTGGCAATTCTATCAGCCGGGACGCAAACCCATCACGGCCGCTCGCACGCCGTGGAAAGAAGCCATGAAGTTGCCCGGTTCGGCGCAAGTCGGCTATGCGCGCGCGCTGATCGAGTCCCGCCCGTTCTTCGCCCGCGTGCCCGACCAGGGCCTGTTGCTGCAACCGCCGCTCGCCGGCATCGACTATGCCGCCGTGACCAGCGACAAAAACGCCGAAGATAAGGCGACCTACATCATGGCCTACCTGCCGAAATTCTCCGAGATCACGCTGAACACCGCGGTCATCGCCGGGGGAAATCTGCACGTAAGCTGGTTCAACCCTCGCACGGGGAAAGCCGAGAACCCGCAGCAGATCGCGAACCCTAGGCAGTATCACCCGACGAATCCCGGTGAAGGCGATTGGGTCCTCGTCATCGACGATGCAGCCAAGGACTACCCGCTGCCCGGCCTGCCCGCGCAGCCGTAAGGGCGAACTCCATTTTTGGGAGTGACGCCCAGAATCTGGCGCAGCCAAGAGCCAAGAGCCAAGAGCGAAGAGCCAAGAACCGGCTAATGTCCTGCCGGCTTTGCTCCGCTGATCCCCGGCTTGTGATTGTAAAGATTATTGCCCTTGTCGTCGCAGATGATGAACGCGGGCAGCGACTTCACCGTGATCCGTCGCACGGCCTCCATGCCCAACTCCTCGAACGCGACCGGTTCGGACGACAGGATGTGTTGTGCGACGAGCGCTGCCGCGCCACCGATCGTGCCGAGATAAAATCCGCCGTGCTTTTTGCAGGCTTCGGTCACGATTTCAGCGCGATTTCCTTTCGCCAGCATCACCAATGACGCGCCCTTCGACATGAACTCGTCAACGTACGGATCCATGCGCTGAGCCGTTGTCGGCCCGAAACTCCCCGACGCCATCCCCGCCGGCGTTTTCGCTGGGCCCGCATAGTAGACGGGATACCGCTTCAGGTACTCCGGCATCGGCTGGCCGGAATCGATGATCTGTTTGATCTTCGCGTGCGCGATGTCGCGTGCCACGATCAACGTGCCGGTTAGGTTGACCTGCGTCCCGATAGGATAGCGCGACAGTTCCGCGCGGATTTCGGCCATGGGCCGTTCCAGGTTCAGTTCCACCGAGCGCCGGCCTTCGAGCGCGCCCAATTTCGAAACGAACCGTTCCGGATTTTTGTCCAGCGCTTCCAACATCACGCCGCTCCGCGTGATTCGTCCACGAATGTTCCGGTGAGCGCTGCAGCTCGCGCCAATGCCGATGAAACAGGACGCCGCGTGCCGAGGCATCCGGATGACGCGCACGTCCAGAGCGAACCAGGCTCCGCCGAATTGCGCGCCGAGCCCCACCTTACGCGTGATGTCGAGCACTTCCGCTTCCAGTGCCGTGTCGCGGAAGGCGCGGCCCGACCCGTCGCCGCTAGTCGGCAGGTTGTCCAGCCAACCGGCAGACGCCAGTTTGACTGTCTTCAGGTTCTTTTCCGGCGACGTTCCGCCGACGACAATCGCCAGGTGATACGGGGGACAGGCCGAGACCCCGAGTTTCGGCAGGCTGGCCAGCAGGAACTCGCGCAATTTCTGCGGCGTCAGGATCGCCGGCGTTTCTGGGAACAAAAACGTTTTGTTCGCCGAACCGCCGCCTTTGGCGACGAACAGGAAGTCGTACGCGTCGCCGTGACCCGCTTCGATATCGATCTGCGCGGGCAGGTTCGTGCCCGTGTTCACGTCGCTATACATGTCCTTCGGCGCGACCTGTGAGTACCGCAAGTTATGCGTCGTGTACGTGCGGTAAACGCCGCGCGACAAGACCTCTTCGTCGTGGCCCTCCGTCATCACGCGATGGCCGCGCCAGCCCATGATCGTCGCGGTCCCCGTATCCTGACACGATGGAAGCACGCGCCCCGCGCTGATGATAGCGTTCCGCAGCAGCGACGCCGCAACGAAGCGGTCGTTCTCCGATGCCTCTCGATCCTCCAGGATGCCCGCCCACTGTTCCAGATGTGCCGTTCGAAAAAAGTACGCCATGTCGGCGAACGCTTCGCTCGCCATCAACTCCAATCCGCCGTCCGCCACTCGCAGCAAGTCCTGCCCCGCGTGAGTCTCGACGCTGACATGCTCGGTGCTCAGCGTGCGATACTCCGTGCTGTCTGGGCTGAGCTGAAACAGTTTTGTGTATGCGAAAGGCTTCACGTTAGGTTGTGCCATGATTTCCCCTTCTTCTCGCGCCGGTTACTCTTCTTCTTTCGCGACGATATCGCAACAGGCTCGGGCGTACAACGGCCTGGTTCTGATTGGCGCAAATCTGCAAGTCTGCCGCGCGCCAAGACGTAGGGTTCAGGGTTCAGGGGTCAGGGTTCGGGGGATGGCCGCGCCTGCGATCCGTCACTGAACCCCGAACCCTGAACCCTCGTTGTAACGCTCGCTTTTTTGGAATGCCCGGTGTAAAGTCTGCAAGCACATCTCAGGGCAGGTAAGCAATGGCCGCAAACGAATTGACGATTGAGCGCGAGGTGCTGACGGACAAAGGCGTCCTCGTCTTGCACCTCACGGGCTATCTCGATGCGCATACCTTCGATCGGTTCGAAGGATCGCTCATCGACATCTTCGAAGAAGGCCACACGAAGATCGTGATTGATATGGGGCATGTTGAGTACGTCTCTTCGGCCGGCACGGGCGTGCTCATTGGCGCGCAGTCCGTGGCGCGCCGTGAAGGGGGCGACGTCATTCTGATGGGCGTCACCCCGGATGTTCGCGAAATTTTTGATCTGCTGGGATTGACCCACACGTTCCAGATCTTCGATGACATATCCGCGGCGTTGACGGCATTCTAATCATATCGCGGGCGTCTCGCCCGCAATGTGCAGGCGGGACGCCTGCGATGCGCGAATAATGCCCCGCCTCCTTGTCTTGGCTTAGTCGAGCCGCCTACCAGCGATAATACCTGAATGGGTCGTCCTCTGCGATCGGCTGCTGCAGGTACCAGTCCGGCGTTGCTGGAGCGGTGCTGAAAGCCGTTTCAAAGCACGCGCCGAGATTGGCCAGCAGCCGTGAAATCAGGAAGCTGTTGCGCCGAAAGGTTGTGCGCACGTACGGCTTTTTGGCGTAGTCGAACATCCACGGCGCAGCTTGGCAAACGACGATCGTGCCGCGGCCTCTTCGGATCACGCGCAACGCCTCGTTTCCGCTCGCCCCGGGCTCAAGCGCCGTCACGTCCAGCAGCGTGCGCCAGTGCAGTTCGGCGTTCGAGATTCCAACGAGTGCGGGATCGTCGAAGCGTTCGATTATGGATGGAATCGTCGGCGCCAGCTTCGCCTTCAGCTCACCAGGAAAAAGCGCTTTGAGCTCGGGCTCGCCCAACCCCAGACAAAGAACATTCGCGCCTCTCTCGACGGCGGCAGTGATCGCCGCGGCCGTATGCTTCGGCCCGACGACCACAAGCGAATTCTCATCCAGCGCCTGCGCCCCAAGCGGCTCAAAGCGCGCGCCCATAGCCTTCAGCAGCTTGAAAGCATCTCCGGACTCTGCGCCGGCGTAGAGAGTTTTACGTGGCTTTGACGGTGCAACGCCATCGAGATACTTGCACAAATTCGAGAGCAGCTTCTGCGCGGCGGGTTCCTTCTCCGTGCGGCCCGTGAGATCGAGCTGGCAGAAGACGATGCGGCCGTTTCCTTCGACGTATTCCAGCAGCGGCGAGTACTGCAGGTCGAAGCTGCAGTCCAGGATGGGCATGAAGTCGCCGCGGTCGGGCTTTTCGATAAGGACCGTGGCGACGTTTCCATGATTGCCGCAGCGCCAGACGCGGGTATTCGAGAAGCCGCACCATTTCCATTTCGGGTCGCCCATCTCCACGTCGTCAACAGTCAGATTCGGCGGCACCAGCGTTGCCGCGCCGCGCCAGTCATGCAGGTGCGCTTCGGAGATGCCATCCAATGCCGGATGCTTCGGGGAGCGCGCGAACACAAGCCGCTCGCCATGGATGTTGATGCGGAAGCCGAAGCGCTTGGTTAGAACCAGGTCGTCCTGTTCCAGGATCAAGACCTTCAGCCCCCTGGCGATACCGCTCAAAATGGGCATGGCGCCGTCGGGCGAAAGCGCCTCGCGTCCCACGATGAGCAGCCCAAAGTCCTTAAGATCGCTGGATGCTTCGACGCGCTGGTACTTGATGCCCAGATCGTCCAGCAGCGCCTTCGTTGTGTCTTTCGGGTCGTAAAGCGCAACGGTTCGCGAAAGCCCGGTCTTCTCTGCGCCGGGCAGAACGTTAATCGTAAAGCTGTCGTCCTGCCGTCCGGCCGGGCCGAAGTCAAAGCTCGCTGTAATCTTGTACTCGCCAGGTTTCATGTCGCGCGGGAGCTCGATGGAGATGGGCGCCAGTTCCTTCTCGCCGGGCTTAACGGTGATGTTGCCCGAGCGCTGAACGCCGGCGGCCTCCAGCGCGCAAGTCCACTTGCAGGCTATTTCGCGCCGCGAATCGTTGAGCACGACCAGTTGCTTCTCGATCTTCTCGCCAGGCTGAAAGTCGTGGCCTTTCTCGGTAAAGCGCTTCGGGCCGCCCCCGATGTAGCCCAGCAGCGGTTGGTTCCAGCGCGCGAAAGACCGGCCGAGCGGCGTGAGTTCGAAGTTTTCCGGATCGAAGGCGTGAATCTCCTGCCCGCCCGGCAGCAGCGTATCGGGAGAGATGCCGGGGCGCTGCAGATCTTTCAGCGAGTTGGCGACCGTTACGGATTCTGTTTTCGGCGCGCGGACGCGGCGCCAGATTCCCTCTTGATCCCATGGCAGCATCGCCGAGATTCCCCATGTGCGATGCGAGCGCCAGTTGTCGTCGCACATGAGCGCCTGGACTTGGAGATAGTTCTCCTCCTGCTTCTGCAGGTGCTTGATCAGCGTGCCCCAATGGAATGGCTTGCCAGCCGCAAAAAGAGCCTCCTCATGCCGCATGCTCTCGATCTTCGTCGGCGTCATACGGTACGCGGGCTGTCCAAGGTACGCTGCCGCGAACTCGGAGTCCCAGATCTGCTGGAACGCCTCACAGCGCCAAATGAACTGCGGGCCACGGTAGCTCGACCACGATGAGATGTGCGGCAGTCCCCACTCGACGAAGAATAGCGGCTTGACCCCCACAGTACCCCAGTGCTCCAACCAGTCGCTGCGTTCCTGTCGGGGCGCCCAGTTCAGGTAACAGTTGACGGTGTACAGCTCGCCGAGATTGCCGGACTGATGGTGGTACACGGGCCGGGTGGGGTCGATCGAGTTGGCGATTCCGGCTGCGTTCTGAGCCTGTCGTCGGTTCTTCGCCTGATAACTGGTTGCGGGAAAATTCGGCGAATAGATACCGTCGATCTTCATTGGGTTCTGATCGCCGAAGTAACCGGTCGCATTGTGATTCATGCAGAACAGGACGATGCTCGGGTGGTTCTGGACGCGCCGAATCAGATACTCGCAAAGCTGCCGGTAGCGCTCCTGCTGCTTAGGATCGTCCATCTTCCAGTTGAAGTCCTTGCAGTGCGGCAGCGCGAAGGACGCGCACAGTCCCTGCCGGTCCGTCGCTTGGAACAGCGCGTCCATGTAGCCCACGTCCCCCGGTGCGAAGCTGTAATTGGACGTAATCAGCGAGTTGAACCCAAGCGACTTCAACTGCTGGCACGTGCGCTCGCACGCCGTCAGGCATGACTTGTCTGCCGCGCTGCTGATGCTCGTGGTGAACAGAGCCCGCAGGTGCAGCGGCCTCCCGTTGAGATAAAAGGTTCGGCCGTCGATCCAGAACTCACGGAAACCGAACGCGGCCGGCAACGATTCATCCAGGACCTTGCCGTCCGCATCTTTCAGCGTCAGCACGACCTCGTACATGTTCTCTGTCGCATCAAGATCCCACTGTTTCGCGTCTTTCCAAACGGCCGAGAACACGTGCCGCCCCTGCTGAAGCTGTGCTGCCTCAAACGGCTCGGACTCGAATTCCTTGACGACTTGCCCCTTGTCCAGAACGCGCGCTTTCAATCTGCGCTTCCCCGCGCCGAGCGCTATCTTCGTATCGAACGTGATCTTGCTCTCGCGCGTGGACGTGACCACGTGAACGTCGCCCAGAACGTTCTCGCGCGGTTCGCCGACGAGGAAAACGTCGCCGGTGAGTCCCTTCAGCGTGACGTGTGCCTCTGTCTTCACAACGCGTTCGGGCGCCGAGAAGGAGGTGCTCTCCTTCTCCAGAGGCCGCGCCGTCAGCAGCACGGCTAGCATTTGCTTTTTTCCAGGTTGAACGGCATCGCTCACATCCAATCGGCCGCCGGGGAACCAGACTTCGCCGGCTTGCTTGCCGTCAACGAAGACGCGGACGTGCGTCTGGACCATGCCGAAGTCAACGAGGATGCGCCGGCCCGCCCAGCCCGCGGGCACCTCGATCTGCCGCTTGTACCAAGCCTGGTCCATCGACGCGGTCTTCACCTTCTCTTCGACCAGATCCGACATCCACAGCGTCTGCGCGTCGCCGTTCCATCCGTGAGGCCAGATGCCCGGCACCTTGAACCAGCCCCAGCCCTCGCGATCTGCGGGGACGTTCTCCGTCGTTGCTTCAAGCATCGGCCGGAAGCGCCACAATCCGTTGATGCAGATCTGCTCGCGTGTCGCCGAGCTCACCTTTTGAGCCTGCGCCATGTTCCACGGCTCGTCCGAACCCTCCGGGAGCGGCAGGTCATCCTTGGCTTGCGAGCGCAAACGCAGCACAGAAAGCTGCACGTCGTCGAACTCGGCCGTGCCCGAATCGCCCAGCATCGAGCAGCTCATGGTGAAGGTGGCCGCTCCTGCGGGCACGGGCAACACACGGTCGTAGACGATCCAATCGCCAGTCCCGACGGTGTGGGGGCTGTTGGGCCAGGGGTCCAGGTGTTTGCCAGCGCCGTCGCGGAACTCAAGCGCCAGGCGTGCGTCCTTCCAGCCCTCGTTTCCGAGCACGACGCCATTTACTCGCATGCGGACCGACAGTTTGAGCTTGGCGATGTCCGGCGCGAGTTTGACGATCTGGGTCAACACCGATCCCTTATCGACGCACGCCCAGGTATTACCGCCCTCTTTCCGCATGGAGGGATTTCCGCCTGCGGCCCACCCGACCGGCATTCCCCTGGCGTCGAGCTCAGTGAAGGAACCATTGGCGATGAGCGACTCTGCGGCCAAGGACTCAACAACGAGCAGCCCAAGGACAATCGCCAAGAGTCGGCACAGACGGAATCGAATCCGCGGCATAATGCGTTCCTCGAAGGGGCGGCGTGCGGTACTATTTGAAAGCCTGAGTATGCCGCGGTTGGCAATACCGTCACGTTCAAATATCGAGGCGTGCGAGACGGCCTATGGATCCCCGAACGCTCAGCCACGGGGCACGACTGGGCCGCCATTCGTTTTTTGGGCATTTCGAGGTACTTTGGTCACACAACAGCGAGATTGTCGGGAGTCAACATCTCGGCGGCAGAACCTGCGGCCACCGACCTCAACCTGAAGAGCGCCACGTGGCTGGCAAAACGTTCCGCCATGCTGACCGGTCTGGCTAGCGCGTTGGATCCTTGGCGCCGGCGTTTGCCGCCTGGATCTTCTGCCATTCTTGAACTGTTTCCCAAGCGGTGACCTGGAGAAGCTTGGCCGTCTCCTTGTCGATGTTGTACTCTTTGAAAACGCTCGGCAGCCCCTCCGGACTCTTGTTGTAGATCGTGGCAAAGATCACACAGGCGGTAAAGTAGTAGCCCATCGGCGATACGTGCACTTCGCCATACTTGAACAGGTCCATGAATTTGCGATCTTTCTTGATGACGTTGACCAGGCCCGGGCCGCTCGGAACAAGTGTTGCCCCTGTGTCTTTAGCCAGTTGAATGAGGGACTGATTGAACGCGTCTTGAGCTTTCATTCTCTGCTCAAACACTTGATCGCCGCTGACTTTTACCCACGGCCACGCCAGATATTCCAAGACTCGGATGTTTTTGCTCTTTATCTCGTTATCGAGCTTCTTTCCGAATTCCAGATTGACCTTTTCGGGATTGGCCATGTCGTTGAGATTTCCGGCAATGATCACGATGTCCCACGCTTCTTCCCGCAGACGCTTCATGACTTCCGGAGTATTCCAGTAGTCCTGATGTCTTGCGCCGCCTCTGATGAAAGAAGACGCCTGAATCGGCCGGTCCACGTCCGCCGCTTCCGACAGGAACTGAACCGCGGCAGGGACATTGCAGGGGCCATAGTTATAGAGACTGTGCCCAATGAAAAAGACTCTATAGGGCTTCTTGCCCTTGGAATCCGGTTTTTCGCCTTCCCCGGCCTTCACACCGGCAATGCCTGACATCAAACCCATGAGAACCCCCGCCTGCATAATCCAGCGCTTTCGCATGGAATCTCCCTCTTTCGCCGATGGCGTCAGTCCCAGTCCTTTGCATGTTTACACCAAGAGCAGCGCTCAGAAGCGAAGAGAATGGCAGGAGGCCGGACTGATCCTCGACATGTGCAAGCATCCGTACTGTCCGCCCTCCGCGCCTTCGCATCTTTGCCGTTCGCCTCTTCGTTCGCCGTTTCTTTTTCCTTTTTAGTTTTTACTTTTTAATTGTCTTCAGCCGAAGGCTGAAGACATTCGCATCAGCCAGTCCCGCGCAAACCTCTCCTGCAAAGACCAGTTATCGAGGAACGGCGCCTCCGGCTTTTCTCCCGTCCCGCAATAAAGCTTCCGAGCCGCGTATCCTAGCGCCGTGTCCGCCCCCAGCGCAATCTCGCGCAGTTTCTTGTCCTCCGCGCAGATGTAGTACCTGACCACTTCCGTCGCCAGCATCTCTTCCACTGGCCGCAGCGAACGCCCCAGCACACTCAAGCATGCCCAGCTCAGCCACGCCGAACTCGCAAAGCCTAGCACCATCGCAAACCGCTCCGAATCGCATTGCGCCCGCACCCTAGCAAGCAGTTGCTTAAGCCTCCGCTCGCGCTCCTCAATATCATCCTCCGTCCGCCACTCCGCATTACGAACCCGAAAATACTGCGCTCGCTTCACCTCCAGCCTTTGGGTGCCACGGTCCGGCGCGCCGCGCGCCATCACGACTGTGTTGAAAGCTATTCCCTTGCGTCGGACTGAACGGTAACGATTTCTGAATTCCTACCGCCACTGCCGCCCGGCGCTTCCCGCCCAGCCTCGCCGTGGAAGCATAATGGCCAGCGAAACGAACATCACCAGCAGCGCCGCGACCAGCAGATAAACCGGCCAGCGGCTCGCCGCACTCGCCGGCACCTGAACAGACTGCACCGCCGTTGGCTTGGCAGGTTCGGACGGAGCTACGCGCGCGGGCGGCGGGGCAACCTGTTCGCCGCGGCCGAGCAAACAATGCGGAACGTCCACCAGTCCGCGCGCATATCGCACGCCGACGTTGAGCGCTCCGCAGGTGCACTCCGTTCTCGCCGTGCTCAGTGACCAGATATCCAGCGTTTGCGGCGCGTAACCCGCTTCCTTAAGCAGCAGCGCGCGTTGATTCGCCGTCAGCGTGATCTTTCCTTCCGGCGCGCGCGGGTTCTTTGCTTTCAGGATTTTCTCTTGCTGGAGACTCAGCAGTAAGACCGTCTTTTTGCCATCGACCCGGTCGCCTTTAAAGGGAATGCCGTCCGCATGCAGAACCGTTGCAGTGAGTGCAACGACAAGAAGCACGCCCAGCCGCTGCAATCCCACCGCCAGCCTCCCGTCACTCGTTGTCATAGTTCGTTCACTGTTCACTGATGACTGATCACTGAGTTCATCGACCGCGCCAGCGACAGCCGCAGCAGCTCTTCGCACAATTCCGCAAACGATTTTCCAATCGCCTTCGCCCCGCGCGGCAGCAGACTGTGCGAGGTCATTCCCGGCAGCGTGTTGACTTCCAACACCCACGGCAGGCCGTTCTCATCGAGAATGATGTCCGTGCGCGAAACGTCCTGGCACCCCAGCGAACGGTGCGCCGCCAGTCCCATCGCCTGCACCCGAGCTGCGATGTCGGGTTCCAACTCCGCCGGACACACAATGCTTGTGCGATCATCGACGTACTTGGCGTTGTAGTCGTAGAACTCGCTCGCCAGGCGCAGTTCCGCCACCGGCAAAGCCGTCTCGCCGAGCACGCCCACGGTCATCTCGCGCCCTTTGACGAAGCGCTCGATCAGAATGCTGTCGCCGAACTCCGATGCTTTGTTCAGAGCCGCGCCGACTTGATCTTCGTTGCGCACGATCGAAACGCCCAGGCTCGACCCGCCCGTCGCCGGCTTAATCACCAGCGGCGGCACCAGGTACAGTCCGGTCGCGTTTGTCTTGTCGATTTCAGAAATGTCCAGGCACATCCACGCTGGGGTGCGCACGTTGGCTTTCTCGAACGCACGCTTGGCCAGCATCTTGTCGAAGGCCGTCGCCGACGCATCGACGCCGCTGCCCGTGTACGGAATGTCCGCCTCTTCCAGAATCGCCTGAATCCGCCCGTCCTCGCCGAATTCGCCATGCAGAGCCAGAAACGCCACGTCAATCCCGAGCGACTGCGCGTCCTTCGATGTGAAGCTCCCATCCAGCAGCACGCGATGGACATCATGCCCCGCCGCCGACAGAGCCTTCGCGACATTCTCGCCAGACTCAATCGACACTGCCCGCTCCGCCGACGGCCCGCCATACAGCACGCCAATCGCCAGCCCCTTCAGCAGATCGCGCCCGGTTTGCATCAGTCAATCTCCTTACAGAATAACAGCTTTCAACACAGAGCCACGGAGAACACAGAGGTCACGGAGCTACTTCAGAGTTTTCCTTGGGCAACTCCTCTTTTTCCGGTAGGACGAACTGCCGCATCTTCCGCCTTACGCCACTCTTCAGAACGGCAACATTGAAATTGATCAGCAGACCCAGATCAATGCCGGTGAGTCGCAGATAAGACAGCAACTGAGCTTCATGCACCGGAGCGAGCTCGGAGACGGACTTGACCTCGATAATGACTTTGCCTGCGACGATCAGGTCGAGTTTGAGCGGCGCACCCAATTTTCGATCTCGATAGATGATCGGAACGTCCTTTTGTCGCTCATAGCTTAGGCCCGCGCGCTCTAGTTCAATGCAAAGGGCGTCCACGTAGATGCTTTCGAGAAGTCCAGGTCCCAAGCGTCTGTGGACTTCAATGGCACACCCAATAATCAGGTGGCTCAGCCCATTCAATGTTGCCGTCGGGACCATGATAAATTACTTTCCCCTCTGCGACCTCTGTGTTCTCTGTGCCTCTGTGTTGAAGGCTGTTTCAGTTAGTGTCTTTCATACGGCCGCGCCTAATTCCTCCGGCGGTATCCCCCACACCTCAATCTCCAACTCCAGCATCACCCCGCGCGCATCAAACACGCGCTGGCGCACGTCGCGAATCAACGTCGTCAAGTCTTGCGCGCTCGCGCCATTCTCATTCACAAGGAAATTCGCGTGCATCTTGGACACCGCCGCGCCGCCAACCTGATGGCCCTTCAGCCCCAGTTCGTCGATCAGCCGTCCGGCCGATGGCACTCCCGGCACGCTCGGATTCTTGAACACGCATCCCGCCGAATGCGCATCCATCGGCTGAGAGGCCCGTTTTTCGCGATCGATATCCAGCGCCAGCCGCCGCCCGGTTTCCGGATTGCCCGGCATCAGTTCGATCTCGCACTCCGTGACGATCCGCCCCGCCAGCTTCGAATGCCGGTACCCAAACCCGCATTCGCGCATCTCGAATTCAAAGCGCTTGCCATCGAGCTCAAACCCGCGCACGTGCCGCACGAACCGGCCCACGTCGCCGTACTTGCCGCCCGCGTTCATGCGCAACGCCGCGCCGATCGTTCCCGGCACACCTTGCAGGCACTCAAGACCCAGCAGCCCTTCGCTGACGGTCCAGTTTACCAGTCGCGGCAGACTGTGCGCCGCGCCCGCGCGAATCACGTTTCCATGCCGCCGCAGAGCGCCGAAGCCGTTCTGCGGCAATCGCACCACGATGCCGCGCACGCCTTCGTCGCCGACCAGCAGATTGCTGCCGCCGCCGAGGAACTTCACCGGCAGGCCGGCGTGAGCCGCACGCCAGAGCAGTTCGCCGAGCGTCGCTTCGTCCGGCGGTTGGACATAAAACTCCGCGGGCCCGCCCACGCGATACGTGGTGCGCTCCGCCAGCGGCACCTTCTGCCGCACGAAATCCTCAAAGCCGCGCGACCAGCTCATCGCCTGCCCTCGTCACATCGCCCGCGCCTTGCGTAATCAGCGTGTCGCCTTCACGCGCCCACGTCGCCGCAAGCTCAATCGCTTCGTCCCGGCTGCTCACAGCCACCGCTTTTGCGTCGCTCAATTTCTCGATCGCCGCCACCAGCGCGTGATGATCCACGCCCGGAATCGGCTCTTCGCTGGCCGCATAGATCGGCATCACCCACACGCAGTCGGCCGCGCTGAAACACGTCGCGAACTGCGGGAGCAACTGCTGCGTGCGCGTGTACCGGTGCGGCTGGAAGATCACGCCCAGCTTGCCCTGCGTGGACCCGCGCGCGGCCTTCAGCGTCGCGGCGATCTCCGTCGGATGATGGCCATAGTCATCGACGACGCGCACGCCGTTCTTCGTCCCCTTGATCTCGAATCGCCGCCCCACGCGCTCGCACTTCGACAAAGCCGTCCGCAGGCAGATTTCTGGGATGTTCAGGTGCCACGCAACGCTCACCGCGGCCAGAGCGTTCAGCACGTTATGTTCGCCCGGCATCGGCAGTTCGATATTCTCCAGAAGTCCCGACGGCGTCAGCGCGTCAAAGCGCCAGCCCAGCCCCTCGCGCCGCAAGTTCATCCCAATCACGTCGCAGTGCTGAGCGAACCCGTACGCCAGAGCTGCGCGTCGGCATTTCAGGCTGGCGTTCTGCAATGAGCGCCGCACGCGAATATCGTCGCCGCAGCCAATCAGCACGGCTTGCGAATCCGTTGTGTCCGTAGACGCCAGGAACCGCGTGACCGCCTCTTCGATGGCGTCCACCGTGTGGTAATGATCGAGATGATCGTTGTCGATGTTCGTCAGCACCGGAATGCTCGGCACCACTTCCGCCAGCCGGTTGTCCGACTCGTCCACTTCCGCGACGAACTCCGCGCCGCGCCCGATCCGCACGTTGCCGGACATCGCTTTCACCACGCCGCCGACCAGTACGCTCGGGTCGCGGCCGGCGGTGATCAGCAGGTTCGCAATCAGCCACGTCGTCGTTGTTTTTCCGTGAGAACCCGTCACGCAGATCGTTCGCAGGCCGCGCATGATCCGGCCGAGCATGTGCATGCGCGTGCTGGCGATCTTTCCTTCCGCCAGCGCGCGCGTGATCTCCGGATGAGACGGCTCAACGGCCGCCGTGTAAACCAATTCGTCGCAGTCGGCCACGTGAGCCGAATCGTGGCCGTGCTCAACGCGAATCCCGCGCGCCTGCAGCGCCGCCGCCTGCCCATTCAATGAACAGTCGCAGCCGCTGACGACCGCTCCGCGCGCCGAACAAAGCTGCATCATCGCGCTGACGCCAATGCCGCCCGCGCCCATGAAATGAATGCGCTTGCCTTTGAAGTCTTCGGCCGGCACGCGTGGCTTGGTCGCACGCGCTCCCGGCAAATAGGGCGAGGCGACTTGCACGCCTTTGCACAGCCCTTTTGTTTTAGTCGAACCTGATGCCGCCATTTTCTTTCCCTTTTTCCCCGCTGCCCCACGCAGCCGGTACGTCTTGGCCGCTCCCTTACGGTCGCGGCTCTGATTGCTGGCACGCATGTGATCGCGCCGTCCTTTTGGCGCGATCTCATGCGTGCTGCTTGCCTTCTCCCCCGTCGCTGCCCTTCGTTTCCGCCGTCTCACCCGTCACACTTATGACCCTTCGTTTCAGGATGCGCACTACAGTCCGCTTCACTCGTCACTCGTCACCCGTCACGCCGCAGTGCTTGCACCTACTTCCTGCAGCTTGCCCTCCGTCTTTTTCTGCGAGAGCGCCGTCAGCCGCTCGATGATCTCTGCCCCCGCGTTCGGCAGCGCCAGCGAGGACGCCGCCATTGCCATCTTGCGCCGGCGTTCAGGCTGAAGGATCGCATCGGCCAGCCGCTGAGCCAGTCGGTCCACTTCGGTGTTCTGCTGCGGCATCACCCATCCCGCGCCGCGCTCGACAAAGACTTTCGCGTTTTCAGCCTGATGGTTATCGGTCGCATGCGGGTAGGGGATGAGCACCGAGGGCAGGGCGAACGCGGCCACTTCAGCCAGCGTCGTCGCGCCGGATCGAGCCAGCACGACGCTCGCATGCACGTAGAGCTCTTCCATCGCTTCGGTAAATCCGAGCACCTGCCCGCGCCCACCCGCAGCCGCGAACGCCTGGAAGCAGCGCTGCTCGTCTTCCGAACCGGATACGATGACCATCCGCACGTTCGGCACGATCTGCTTCAGCTTCGGCCACACGCGCACCGCTATATCGTTCAGCGCCTTCGCGCCCTGTGATCCGCCAATGACCAGCACCATCGGGTCCGCCGGCACGGCGGCCACTTCGGTATTGCGGCGCGTCGCTTCGGCCGCGGCATCGAGCACCTTCTTGCGCAGCGGATTGCCCAAATGCTTGATACGTGTCGAAACGTTCTTGAACCGCGAAGCCGACTCGGCGAACTGCACGATGATCTCATCGGCAAACCGCGCCATGCGCCGCGTCACTTTGCCGGGGATCACGTTCTGCTCGAGCAGGACGGTGGGAACCTCGACGCCCCAGGCCGCCAGCACCGGCAACGCCGACGCATAACCGCCCAGCCCCACGACCACGTCTGCTCCAAAGCCAAGTAATGCTCTGCGCGCCTGAAGGTAGCCCTGGCATCCGCGCCACGCCTTTCGCGGACCGTCCAGGTTTAGGAACCCGCCCTTCAAGGACGGCAGAGCTTCGAGCCTGAAACCGTGTTTAGGGACGATTTTCTCTTCGATGCCACCGCGAGCGCCCATGAAAAGCACCGTGTGCTCCGGACCTCTCGCAATCAGTTCTTCAGCCAGCGCCAGCCCCGGAAACAAGTGCCCACCCGTGCCGCCGCCCGCGATCACCACCCGCATACCATCACTCCTCCGCCTTCCGCAGGTACCGTATCTATTGGTATCGGCGCATTGTGCGTCCATCCGCACAACGAAAGTCCAGAAGTCCGCGGCTGTCTAACCATCGCAGACCATCGACTGCTGGACTTCTCGACTCCTGGACTTCTGGACTACAGCCGCGACCGATTTGCCTTCGGCTTTCGCGCTGGCCGGACGATACCGTTCAAAGGAAATCCGTGGACTTTTTGGGCTTACGTTATGCGAGCCAGACGTGTCTTTCTGTTCTTAGCAATCGCCGCGCTTCTGCTGATCGCGTGGCGCTATGGTCAGCCGATGTATCTCGTCGCTTGCGGCCGTAAGTTGCCGGCATCGGTCTTGGAGAACGTCAACAAGTCCGCCGCCGCCCGTCTGAGCCCCTACCTGCAAAAAGCCGGTTTCACCGCGCTGCCGTCTCGCCTCGCGCTGCTGGCCTTCAAAACCGAACGCCGTCTGGAACTGTGGGGCGAAAAATCCGGCGCGTGGGTGCCGATCCGCTCCTATCCCATCCTGGCTGCGAGCGGCAAGCTTGGCCCGAAGCTCCGCGAAGGCGATCGCCAAGTCCCCGAAGGCGTGTACCAGATCAGTTATCTGAATGCTGCCAGCGACTACTATCTGTCGATGAAGCTCGACTACCCCAACGCTTTTGACCAACAGAAGGCGAGCCAGGACGGCCGCACGAATCTCGGCGGCGACATCTGCGTTCACGGCTGGGAAGTTTCCGTCGGCTGCATTGCCGTCGGAAACGTTGCGATCGAAGAACTCTTCTTCATGGTCTCCAAAGTTGGCGCTGCGAACACCAAAGTCGTGATCGCTCCCTACGACCTGCGGCTGGCCCCGCCTATCCTCAGCCCAAACGCAAAGGTGACCTGGCTCAAAGAACTTTACGCCAACATCGAACGCGAACTTCGCACTTACAGCCGAAAAGCAGAACCGCAGATTAACGCGGACGAACGCAGAGCCACGCGACCGCACGCTTCGCTTCTGCTTCTCCGCGTCCCCGCGTCCCCGCGTCTCCGCATCGCCCTTTGCCCCCGTCTCCCCGTCAGGTCGCATGTCGCTGAGTGCCCTGCGCTACCAAATCCCCAGCCGCCTTTAGGCGGCTTCTGGGCTGTTGCTTGCCACCACCTTCAGGTGGTAGTTAGCGGCAGCGCTAACTCCATCAGCCGGCTTCAGCCGGGCTTGCGAGCTTTTTTGGCATTGCATTCGGCAAGCACCCACGCCGTCCCCCCGTCCCCCCGTCTGCATCGAGAGGAATCCCATGCCGCGGCATAAAAAAGCGAAAACGAGATTCCCCGTCTTCCTCCTCGCCCTCGTCGGCTTGGTTTGCCTCATCTCCTGCAAGAACTGCGACCGCACCGCCTCCAGCCCTACCGTTCGCCAGCCCGCCCGCGAACTAACCGTCGAAAATCCGCAGGCCCACCCCGCGTCAACCGCTCCGTTGGCGGCGGCCACGGCCGGCGAACCCATCATCCGCGTCGCCGTGCTGAAAGACGCGCCCGCCGCGCACTTGACGGTTGGATCGGCCGAAGCGCGCGTCGTCGGCCCTACCGGCCAGGACATCGAGCACCTTCCGGCTGGCTTTGAATTCGACGTCTCCGTCACGGGCCGCGGTCTGGCCATCAACGGCAGCGCGCTCAACGAAGCTGACATCCGTATCGAAAGCACCGCGCCGGCCATCGCCCTGCGCCTGGCTGGTCAAGAGGTCGCTCCGACGCTGCGCGTGACCCTAACGCGCGCCGGCGTGCTGAACATCGTCGCTCAGCTTCGGCTGGAAGAATACTTGTGCGGCGTTCTGGCCGGTGAAGTTCCCTTCGACCGCTGGCACGCCGAAGCGCTGAAAGCCCAGGCGATCACCAGCCGCAGTTACGCCTACTATCAGATGCGCAAGAATTCGGCGGAAGCCTATGATGTCGAAAGCACCGTCATGAGCCAGGTCTTTCGCAGCGGCTACCGGAACAACCCGATCCTCACCGCTGCGGTGAACTCCACGCGCGGCCTGATCCTGACCAACAACGGCCAGCCTTTCTCCGCGTATTTCCATTCCACCTGCGGCGGTCACACCGATCCGAGCAGGTCCGTTTTCCCCGACCGCGAAGCCGCCCGTCCGTTCGCGCCAGTCACCTGCGGCTTCTGCAATCAAAGCCCCGCCTACCGTTGGAAGCTCATCCTCGATAAGCGCACCCTCGAACAGAAGCTTGCGAACCAGTTTTCCGGCGCTCAACACCTGGCCGCGGTGGAATTCATCGACGTGAACAATCAGCCCATCGGCCCGGAAGCCGGCATGCTGCGCCGCGTCGGCACCGTGGTCCTCCGCAAAACGGACGGCAGCAGTTCAAAAATTGTCGCGAACCAGTTCCGCCTTGCCGTTGGAGCGAAAGACTTGAAGTCGATGGCCTTCGAACAAGTCGTGGATCGCGGCGCCGCCATTGAATTCTCCGGCGGCGGCTTCGGTCACGGCGCCGGCCTGTGCCAGTGGGGCAGCCAAGGAATGGCTCAAGCCGGTTACACGCACATGCAGATTCTGGGGAGGTATTACGCCGGAGCAGGCGTCACACGCCTGTACTAGGCGGGTGACGGGTGACGGGTGACGGGTGACGAGTGACGGGTGATAAGGATCGTGATGGAGCGCGCTATGCCGTCTGCCGATCGCCTTGAGGATTTTGAGATCTATAGATTAGCTCGTCAACTCTTCGATGATTTCTGGGGAGACTCAGAGATTTTGGAGAAAGACTTTAGAGGCCGGGAGCTGGCGCGCCAGCAGACTCGGAGCTTGGATTCGGTTTGTAGCAACATCGAGGAGGGATACGGACGAGGTTTTGGCAAAGAATGGCCGCAGCACCTGAAAATATCGCGCGGGGAAGCGCGCGAGAGCAAAGGACGCTACCAACGCTGCAGTCGGCTTCTCGCTCCCGAGATCATTGAAATGAGAGTTGCGATGCTTGATAGGATCATTGGTGGGTTGACACGAACGATTCAAACGGTGGAAAGAAAACGGGAGAGCGTAGCGTAACAGCCATTCCACCCGTCACCCGACACTCGTCACACGTCACCCCGTCCTGAGGAGGTCCCGCGATGTCGAACGACCTTCCGAACTCCCGAGAACAAGTCCTTCTGCGAGGCATCAAGCACACGCTTGCTCGCAAGCTCCAAGCCACCCCGATGTCACGCCCCGACATCATCGACCAACTCGGCCGCCTCGCCGCCGTGCTCAAGAACAGCGGCAAGCACGCTCGCGCCGAAAAAGTCTACCGCTGCATCCTGCACGGCATCGCCGCGACCCACATGGACTATCCCCACTTGCACTTGGTCCTGATGAACTACGCAGATGTCCTCCGCCACCTCCAGCGCACCGACGACGCCCGCAAAGTCGAACTGTGGTTGAATTCGACGCGCAACGCCAACCTGAAGACGCGAAACTGATGCTTGGTACTTGGTGAGTGGTAGAGTGGTGAGTGGGTTGCGGCCTACGGCTTTCGTTCTTCCTTGAAGCGACCTTCTTTGGCAAGTTGCTTGGCTTGTTGGAGTGTCACGGGCGTCTTGAATGCGTCTTCAACTGACTTCGTTAACACGAATGAATACGCGTTCTCGATCTGCTCCACATCAGCTTTCTTAACGATGCGCAGCATGATCCAGCCAGTATATCCTCTCTGGCCCTCTAGGCCGTGGCTTGTCTGAACTTCATCTTTCGGCTCGCCAAAACTGTCGTGCCCCTGTGAGAAAACGAAGTAGAGTTCGCCCTTCTCGGGCTTTCGATCGGCGAGCCCAGCAAGGCGGAACGCGAAGGATTCCTTCTCGCCTTTGCCCCGTTCCCAAGAAATTACCTCAAGCGAGACCCTCTCCCCTTCGATGGCGGTTACCTTGCCGACGAAAACAAATTTCGCCCGGGTTAGGAGCCCTTCGAGGGACCATGGCGGCGACGCGAAGGCCAGCGAAGGCAGGAATAAAGCGAAGAAGATACTCAGCGCGCGGGTCTTCATTGATTGCCTCTTTTCCTGCGCGTCGCCGGCGCGTACGGCATTCCGCATTCCGCAATCTGCAATCCGCAATGAAATCACTTCGCCAGCGTCAGCTTCGCTTTGTCGCCCTTGCTGTCCACCTTCAACACCGTGGAGATCTCCCCGCTGTAGGCTATGCCCGCCAGCACGGCGGCGACTTGCAGCCTCGGGTACGTGATCATATTTGCGCCCGACGCCGCGAGGCTGACGCCGTCGCTTTCGAATCCCGCGTCGTCCAGATTCGGCGCGCTGAACGTCGCGGTAATCAGCGCGCTCTGCCCGGCCAGCGTCACGCCGTTGCTGCTGCGCGGGTACTTGATGCTCACCTTCTGCATCACCCCGCGATCGGACAAGCCCGTGGACTTGCCCTTCGCATTCAGCACAATCCGGTCGGTCACATTGCCCGTGCCCAGCGAAAGTTCCTGCGACCGCAGCAGGTCGTAACCGGCCGGCAACTGCACGCTCAGCGTGACGGTCACCAAATCGGTCTTGTCGCTGGCAAAGTTGAACGAGCCGCTCAGCTTGACAGTGCGGATTCCTTTTTGCGCCGCCGTCAGCGTATCGGGAACCGTCGGTTCGTTGCCGACGTCCGCGTCCGAAAGCGGGATTGATTTGCGCCCGCGCAGCTTTGTGTTGTCGGTCTTCCCGGTTGCCGTGGAAGTCGTGACCAGCACGCCCGAACGGCGGAAGCGGCTGTTCGGACGATCGCCGTCCGCAAAGGTCTGCGCTGCGCGCCCCGGCAGATAGAAGTCGGTATAGAAATTGTATGCGCTGCGGTCGGCGACGCCGCGCGGCGTGACGACGTTCAACCCCAGGGCCACGACGCCCGTCGGCGCCGGCAAAACGGTCACTTGCAGTCCCTCGGGACTGTTCACCGTCTTTCCGGTTTCGAGGTTCTGAGAAGCAGAAGGATCGGCCACAAACAGGGTGTAGGGGTCGGACACGCCCAAGTGGTTCGCAGCGTCCGAGACACTCACCGTTACCGTGTACTCGCCTTTGGTCACATAGGTATGCGTGACCGGATTGCCTTTCGCCGGCGTTGAACCGTCCCCGAAATTCCACGAATAGGCCAGCGGTTGAGTGCCCGACGCGACGGCCGTAAAAGTCACAGCGGTGTTGATCTGCGCCGGATTGCTGCTGGCGCTGATCGAAGTGACCACCGGGTTCGACGACGACGAGGTGCTCACCGTGACAGACACTGTGTTGGTCACCGTATTCACGCCATCGCTCGCCGAAACCTGCACCGCGTAGGTGCCCGCAGCCGAGAACGTGTGGTACACGCTGGCGCCGGAACCCGTGGAACCGTCCTTGAAATCCCAAGTGAACGTTGGAACGACATTCTCCGGGTCAGTGGCTGCCGCGAAAAAAGCAACTTGCTGGCCGGTTTGAGCGGGATTGGGCGTGGCCGACGTCGAAGTGATGGTCGGCGGAGCGTTGTCGGTTTTCGGGTCGACCGTCATGGTAATGGTTGCGGACCCTTTGCCGCTGTCGTTCGTGGCCGTGACCTGAACGGTGAACGTTCCGAAACTCGTCGGGATTCCGCTGATCGTCGGATTGAGCATCCAGTTATCAATGTTCATGACGTTATTCTTGAGCTGCAATCCGGAGGGCATTCCACTGGCGGTAATGGTAATCGGCAGCCCCCCGGAGGCGTCGAAGCTGAGACTGAACGGAGCGCCTTGGCGCGCACTGGCCGTTGACGACCCATACAGCTTGGGAGGGTCCACGACCTTGGCCGCAGCGTTGGTGTAGACGACCGTCCCCGAGAAATCGCGGTAATCGTACATCAAGGTCGAGGTTCCCGTTGTCTCTGTCAATATAACGGTACTGTAATAGGTGCCGTCCGGTGGATAGCCGAGCCCGTTGACGGTCTGATCGACATAACGCACCGAAGCGCCCGCGGCCACCGTTCCCACAGAAATTTCGCCTAGTTTCCAGCCGTTCCTTCCGCCCTCGCCTTGATAGGGCGAGTTGGCGAAGAGCCACAATGCGAGTTTGATGTCACCCGACACGCCGCTCTGCCTGTTGTTCCGCACCTCCTGGAACGTGATTCGAACGGTGGTGTAAGTGGCGTCATTGTACGACACGGTCGTGTCGCCCAGGAGCTGCAGTTCGGGAATTGAGCGTGACGCCGCACTGCGGCCACGTGAACGGCTGCTCTCCACCGCGGCGAGTTGCAGGGAACTCACCAGAATCGTACCGGCCAGCGCAAGCACGCACATTCGTTTCGACATGGCAGACCTTCCCCAAGATTTCCGAGCAGATGAGACGAAGTTTACGGTCAACATATCGCGATAACAGCGTGAGGCAACAAGATTCGCGTCGGGTGTATGCTGGCTAGCTCTTCACTGCGAGCACCACTGATAACAGGCAGAAGTTCCGCAGGAGTCTGTCGCCGAACGGAATGCGCGAAAGCACCGGATCATATCCCCACGCGCGCTCCGCCCTAAAGCCGCACGCTTCCACGGTTCGCAGAAGACTTTTCAGCGTAAAGAACCGCAAGTGCTGCGTCTGCTCCGGATATCGCGCGCCGGAGATCGGATTGACCGGGCAGCGCCCCTTCAGGACCAGATGAAGTTCCATTCCCACGCCTGAACCCAACAAGATGCTGAGGCGGTTATTGTACGAGACCAGATTGGGCACCGAGATCAGAATCCGCCCGCCCGGCTTCAGCGCCCGGTGGAATTCTTTCAGCAAGATTTCCGGCGTGACAACATGCTCCAGCAAATCCGTCGCGATGATCACATCGGCCTGAGCGTCTGCGACCGGCAGCGCCGCCGCATCGGCAATCCAGAGCTCCTTATATCCCTTGTCCAAAGCGTTGGGCGTGGAGACGAGCATCTTCTGCGGGCAGCGATCCACGCCGACCACACAGTTGTCTTTTGCGAGCAGATGCCCGATCGGCGCTTCCCGGCAGCCGATATCTAGAATCACTTGATCGCGGGAGGCCCGCAGCGGCTGGAGAATCCGGCTCTTGTAGTGTTCCGCAAATGGCTCCGCCGGCACAGGCGCAAGCTGATCCAGAAAAACGTTGCACCGTTCGCTGGCCTGATCCACCGGACAGCGGCATTCTCCTGCGGGACGCGTCGCAAGCAGGAAATCCGTGATCTCCGTCCCGCCGACGCTGCGATGCGGAAACGAAACCCCGCACGCGCCGCATTTACGCTCTGGACTAAGCGCAGTTTTGCAGGAAGGGCACTGATAGTGGATCGTTGCCATAGCGCACGATTCTTATACGAGTGCAGGAGCCGGGAAGCAAGACTCTCCATCCGAAGAACTGTTGGATGTACCCGTCATGCGGAGCGCGAGCGCGGCCTTGCGACAAAGCGGACGATCAATTGCTGATCGAGCGCGTCGGCAATGCGCTTCAACATGGATAGAGAATGACTGTCGTAGTCGGCGTCTTCCAGCCGGCAGATGACGGAGGCCGTCGTCCCAACGCGCGCAGCAAGTTGCCGCTGCGTCAGGCCGGACTTGGTGCGAAGTTCCTGGATTTGCCGGGCCACGGCATCGTTGATCCGCGCCTGCTTCAGCATGGCCATTCTCTTGGGCTTGCCGAGATAGTAGCGGCGATGCAGTATCTCGACGGCATCGCTGCTCTTGTTTGTGTTCTTCATCGGCGTTCCTCCAAAGCATGGCGCGGCGGATCCTTCAGGAACTTCGCCTTTCGCTCAAGGGCCCTGTCGATCTCCGAGGCAGGGACGGCATTTTCCTTGGTTAAACCATGTGAGACGACGGCCGCAATAGCCCCATGGAAGAAGTACAATATCCTGTACTGAACGTGGCCCCGCTTCGTGCGGAGTTCGTAAATCCCGTCCCGCAGGAAGTCTGCTTCCGGCCGGCGCAACTCATGGCCCAACTCCGCAAGGCGCTCGATCTTAATCACGCATTTGTCCTTGGCTTTGTCGTCCAATCCGTCGAGCCAGTCCAGGAAAGGAACTGTCCCATCGTCCTCTTTGTAGAAAACAACGCGTGTCCGAGGCAACCCTCACCCCTCCTTCGTCTCGGAGATGAAGTTAGCATTATTGCGAACGACAGTCAACACCGCGGAGAGAGATGTAGTGCGGGATACTTGGTGAGTGGTGGGCTTGGGGGTCTGATGTCTGGCGGTCCGGTGGTGATCATCCTCAATTTTAATTTTGCCTTCTTAATCTTTAATTCGTCCCGGTTCCCTCACGCCTGCTCCTTGCTTCTTCGTCAAACTATCCCCCAAATCCTCCCTGCACTTCTCCGCCAACTCCTCCAGTTTCTTCACGATCTCCGGATGCTGGTCGGCCACGTTGTTTGCCTCGCTGATGTCGGCTTCGATGTCGTAGAGCTCCGCCGCTTCCAGTTTGATGTTTTTGTACTTTCCGGGAATACCGTCTTTGCCGGGCGCTTGGCCGTTCATCGTGCGATAGGTATGCGGAAGCTGCAGCTTCCAGCGGCCGCTGAGCACCGACTGAAGCTGATTCGCTTCGTAATAGAAGTAGTAAGCGTCGTGCGGATTTTTCGCGCCCTCTTGTCCCGACAGAATCGGCCACACGTCCAGGCCGTCAATTTTGTGCTTCGGCAATTCGGCGCCGATCAACTTGGCGATCGTCGGTAAAATATCGATCGTCATCAGCGTGTCTTTGCACACGGTGGCCGCCGGAATTTTCCCCGGCCAACGCATGATGCACGGCACGCGAATGCCGCCGTCCCAGCACGATCCTTTTCCTTCGCGCAATGGATACGCATGCCCCGCGTGATTGCCGTACGACAGCCACGGCCCATTGTCCGACGCGAACATCACCAGCGTGTTGTCGTCCACCCCGTTCTTCTTCAGCGCGGCCAGAATTTCGCCGACCGACCAATCGATCTCCATGATTACATCGCCATAAAGACCGAGCTCAGACTTTCCTTTGAACTTGTCGCTCACATGCAGTGGCACGTGCGGCATGTTGTGAGCCACATACAAAAAGAACGGCTTGTCCTTGTTCGTCTCGATGAACTTCACCGCGCGTTCCGTGTACCACGTCGTCAACTGCGCCTGCTCTTCATGCCCCAGGCTCGGCTTGACGACCTTGTCGCCTTCGATCAGCGGCAGCGGCGGAAACGTGCCCAGTTTGACCTCCGGGTGCAGCGGCCACATGTCGTTCGAATACGGCAGCCCGAGGTACTCGTCGAACCCGTGATGCGTCGGCAAGAATTGTTCGTGATGCCCCAAATGCCATTTCCCGCACATTCCGGTCGCATAACCGCACTGCTTCACCAACTGAGCGATCGTCATTTCCGTGTCGGCGATGCCATGCTTCGCGTTCGGCCCCAGAGCGCCATGAATCCCAATGCGGTTCGAATAGCAGCCCGTCAAGAGCGCGGCGCGCGATGCCGAACACACCGGCTGCCCGACATAAAAGTTCGTGAACCGCCGCCCCTCTTGAGCCATCCGGTCAAGGTTGGGCGTCGTGAACCCTTTCGCGCCAAAACACCCCACGTCCGCATAGCCCTGATCGTCCGTAAAGATGATGACGATGTTCGGCAGCTTCTCCGCCGCGCGCGTCCCGAGACAAGCGGCCATCACGATTGCTGTAGCCCACAGGATTCTCATCGTATGCCCTCGCATAACTCCCTCACATACACCGCTCACCAAGTACCACTCACCACTCACCACTCACCACTCCACCACTCACCACCCCACCACTCACCAATTCGTTGGACATTATTCGGGGTGCCGCTACTCTAAAGTCCGATCTCAAACTATAGGGTCCGCATGATACTGAACCGGCTGCTCAATTGGTTTGGCGAACGCCCTTCCTGGCTGCGCGTCTGCATCGCGTTCGTGATTCTCGTGCTGCTCGGCGCTGCCGCGTGCG
The DNA here is from genome assembly GCA_036504595.1 of Planctomycetota bacterium. Lineage (GTDB taxonomy): Bacteria > Planctomycetota > SZUA-567 > H5-PLA8 > H5-PLA8 > DASXUX01. The sequence continues at coordinate 234,208 of DASXUX010000081.1, forward strand.
CCTTCGGCCCTCAGCCCGCACTCACCTTCTTCCTTATCATCCCCGTGCTCGTGCTGGCCGCGGCCGGGGAGACCGCTGCGGGTATTTGCTTTTCCTTCGTGGTCGCCGCGCTCTGGCTTTGGACAGACTTGGCTCCCGGCCCAGGGCGGATAAGCCTGACCGTAGCACTATGGACCGACTTGGCGCGGCTGGCCTTCCTGCTGGTCATCGTCGTCGAGACGGCGAAACTGCACGAGACGTTCGAGAATCAGCGCGCGCTGGCTCCCATCGATGCGCTCACCGGACTGCAGAATACGCAGTTGTTCTTGGAGACCCTCCGCATCGAAGCCGAACGTTGCCGGCGGCACAAACGGCACCTGACGCTAGCCTGCATCGAATTGAATGATTTCAAGGCGCTCACGGAGGAGCGCGGCCGCAAGGAATGCGACGCAGTCCTGAAAGAAGTCGGAAACATCCTGCGCAACGCCGTGCGTATTGAAGATGTCGCCGCCCGCCTGGGCGCGCAGCAGTTCGCGGTGTTGCTGGTTGAAGCGGCGCCCGAATCTGCGTCCGCGGTGCTCCTGCGCATACGCAACAAGCTTGAGGAAGCCATGCAGAGCCACCAATGGCAGGTCACCTTCAGCATCGGCGCCGCGGTCTTCCAGGCTCCGCCGGCGTCCACCGATGAGATCCTGCGCGAAACTGCCAAACTGATGGCCATCGCCAAGGCCGCAGGCAAGAACGCGCTGGAAGAACGAACAATCGAACAGCCGGCTGCCTGATTTCGGATTTCGGATTTCGGATTGCGGATTGCGGATTTTTGGAGCGCGTGCGCACAGAGAGGGTAACTTTCTATGTTGATTTTCTCGCTGTGTCGTGCGTGAGCTCTGTGGTAAGTTTTCTTCGGCAGTGTTTTTCGTTCCGCATTCCGCAATCCGAAATCCGCAATGGAGTCACCCCATGTCCATCGCCGACAAAATCGCCGCGCTCTTCCCCGAAGCTTCCGCCATTCCGCCGCAGCATCGGCTGCAGCCGCTCGAACAACGCGAGTACCTGATCGATGGCGTGGAACATATTTGGGAAGGGCCGCTCCAGCCTGTGCTTTCGCCCGTGTGCGTGAAGACGGAGCGCGGCATCGAGCAGCAGAAAATCGGCGCGTATCCGCTGCTGACCGAGAAAGAAGCCAAACTGGCGCTCGATGCCGCCGTGCGAGCCTACGACAACGGCCGCGGATTGTGGCCGACGATGTCCGTCGGCGACCGCATCAAGCACGTCGAACAGTTTGTATTCGCGATCAAAGACAAGCGCGCCGAAGTCGTGCGCCTGCTGATGTGGGAGATCGGCAAGACCCTGAAGGACTCCGAAAAGGAATTCGACCGCACCGTGGAGTACATGCGCGATACGATCGACGCGCTGAAGGAACTCGATCGCCTCTCGTCGCGCTTCACGATCCAGGGCGGGATCATCGGACAGATCCGCCGAGCGCCGCTGGGCGTGGTGCTGTGCATGGGCCCGTACAATTATCCGCTCAACGAAACGTTCACAACGCTGATCCCGGCGCTGATCATGGGCAACACCGCCATTTTCAAGCCGCCGAAACTCGGCGTGTTGCTCCATCGCCCGCTGCTCGAAGCCTTCCGCGACTGCTTCCCCAAAGGCGTGGTAAACACCGTTTTCGGCGAAGGCAAGATCGTCGTTCCGCCGCTGATGAGTTCCGGCCAGGTCGATGTGCTCGCCTTTATCGGTTCGGCGAAAGTCGCCAACTCGATCCAGAAAATGCACCCGAAGCCCAATCGTCTCCGCTGCGTGCTGGGTCTTGGCGCTAAGAATCCGGCGATCATTCTGCCGGATGCCGACCTCGACCTGGCCGTGCGTGAATGCTTGCTCGGTTCGCTGTCGTACAATGGCCAGCGCTGCACCGCGCTGAAGATGCTTTTTGTTCACAGCAGCTTGAAGGACGAATTCCTGAAGCGCTTCAACGCGGCCCTTGCGCAACTCAAGCCCGGCATGCCGTGGGACGATGGCGTGGGGCTCACCCCGCTGCCTGAACCGGGCAAGGCCGGGTGGATGACCGGGTATGTGGACGACGCGAAGAAACAAGGTGCCGCCGTTGTGAACGAAAGCGGCGGGGCCGTGAACAACACGTACTTCCATCCGGCCGTCGTCTATCCGATAAAGCCCGGCATGAAGCTATGGACCGAAGAACAGTTCGGCCCCATCGTCCCCATCGCGAGCTTCGACGATCTGGAAACGCCGATCCGTTACGTGCAGGAATCCGAGTTCGGCCAGCAGGTCAGCATCTTCGGTTCCGACCCGAAAAAGATGGCCAAGCTCATCGATCCCCTGGTCAATCAAGTCTGCCGCGTGAACATCAACAGCCAGTGCCAGCGTGGCCCCGACACGTTCCCCTTCACCGGCCGAAAAGATTCCGCCGAAGGGACGCTGTCGGTTTCCGATGCTCTGCGCGTCTTCGCCATCCGCACTCTGGTCGCCGCCAAATACGAAGACGGAAACAAGGAGCTCATTACGCAGATTGTGCGGGAACATATGTCGAATTTCCTTTCGACAGATTTCATTTTCTAGTTGCGTGACGAGTGGCGAGTGACGAGTGGTAACGATGACGCGCTTGCGCTCCGGCTACGCGCAAGTCTTGGGGCGTAGACGGAACTGCCATTTCACAGGAGCCACTCATGGGGCTGTTGTCGTTTCTCTTCGGACGCAGGTCTGCTCCGAAAAAGCTGATGCCCGAGTCTGAGTTCCTTGTCCACGTTACCGATCAGGGCGTAACTTGCGAGCGTCCCGACGGCACCAACGAGCAAGTCACGTGGGACGATCTGCAAACGGTCTCAGTCGTAACTACAGATGAAGGGCCCATGCTACCCGATGTTTTTTGGGTCCTGGAGGGTACGTCGAAATCTTCAGGATGTGCGATTCCGCAGGGAGCCACCGGGGAAAGAGAGCTGCTTGACAGGCTGCAAAAACTTCAAGACTTCAACAATGAAGCACTCTGTTCCGCGATGAGTTGCACGGATAACAAGAAGTTTATCTGCTGGAAACGCGCTGGTGGGCCTAGATAGCGACGTCCCTTGCGATCGCCTTGTTCTCTCTGTACCCGTTCAGGCCTGCACTTCATCCATTCCACCCGCCACTCGTCACCCGTCACCCGTCACTAGGCTTCAGCTACGCCCCCACAACCCTCATTGCCACTTCCGCCCACTGCGTCAGCCGCTGCGGCTCATACCGCACGGTGCTGATGTCCTTCAGGATCAGTTCGCAGGGGCAGCCGTGCTTCTTGCAGACGTTCACGGTCGTCTGCAGATCGCTGCGCACTTCTTCCGCGTCGAAGGCATCGTACGCGACGAACGCCGGATTCGGTTTGCGCGAGAAGACGTAATCGCGGCCGATCTGTTCGGCGCCGCGTTCCTGGTTCGTCCAGGGGCTCATGGAGATCTTGCGCACGTTCGGAATATGGCGCACCTCTTTCATCTTTCCGTCGAGCGGGTCGCAGCAGCCGTAGTAGACCAGGCCGAAGCGCTCGCAGAGTTTGCTGGCGTAATCGACTTCGAATTCCTTAAACATCGCCGGCGACACGGTCGAGAACATCTGCGCCAGGCCGAACATCCACAGGTCCTTCAGGCGCGGCTTCTTGGGGTCGTATCCCGGCGCCGGCAGTTCGTCCGTGTACGCGCCCGTGCAGTGAATCAAGCTCTGCGGCCCGCACAGCAGGCCCTGGGTTTCCAACTGGTTGAGCATGGCCAGATAGCCGTCGGTCATTCTGCCGACCAGCTTGTGCATGTACTCGGGCTTGTCCACCAAGCCGAACAGAGCGCCCTCGACGCTCATCCACATGCTGATCGGATCCCACAGGCTCAAGTACGTGTCCGCGCCTTCTGCGCGCAACTGCACGTTGCCGTCAAACAGATCGTGAGCGACATTCATGCGCCGCTCGGTCTCGGCCGCATCGTGAGTGATCCGCGGCGTCTTGATTTTTTCCAGATCTTCTTCGGTCTGAAACTGGTTGACATATGCGTGGCCGACGACGGAATTCGTTGGATCGCCGACGGCAATGTTCTCAGTGATCTGAATGCCAAATCCAGTGTTCTTGATGGCCTTGTAGACGCGGATGAAGGGCTCCACGACCATATCCACGCGGAATCGTTTCCACTGATAAAGCGTCTGTCGCAGAAACGTCTCATATTCGCGGCATTCGGGATCGGCGCAGCGCAGCGTCAGTTCGTCATCGATGTTCATTTCGTTCCAGCAGACCTGGTCCATCGTGACCATGGGCCGCTCAGGCTTGAGCCCGTTCAATTTCCGCCAGAGCGCGCGCGTCTTCTCCTGCACCGGCAGTGCGGCGATATCGGCGTACTTCTTCGCGAGTTCACGCAGGATGGTTTTGTCAGCAGCGTTAATCATGTGAGTTTCTCCAGTGGTTCAAAAAATCCTACCACAGAGGACGCAGAGGACACAGAGGAACAGATTCTTACTTCTCCATCTTACTCCTACACCCGTTCGTGGTTCAGTCGGATTAGAAAAACAGCAGGCATTGAGCCTGCTGTCGTTCTCACCAAGTACCATTCGCCAAGTACCACTCACCTACTCCGCAATAATCTCGATGCCGTTGATCTCAGGATTGTTCTTCTCGTCCTGCTTGTCGAACTTGATCGTCAGCTTGCCATCCTTGACTTCGACATTGAACGTCTTGACCAGCGCCTTCTTCTGCCCGCCCGATTCCTTGAAGACGTCGAGGTTCTTGAGTTCCTTGTCCATCACCTTCACGTCAAAGACGCGCTGGCCGGCTTCGGTAAGGTCGTCATATGTCTCGGCGAAGTGCAGCTTGACGGTGTACTTTCCGTTCGGAACGGGAATCGAAAAACTGCTCATGCCCCAGCGTTCGTTACGGTAGACTTCGGGAATCTTGGTGTTTTCGATCTTGATGTTTCCGCGATCGACAATGTCTCCATCGGCGAAACCTTTGGCCGCTTCCCACTCGTTTCCTTCGCTGTCCTTGATCTTCTTTTCGGACCCCGCGGCGATGCGGATGACCTTCTTCTCTTCCGCCGCCTGCAGCGCACCGGCCGTGTTGATCGCAAACGCCGCCAGGACAACCCACGCACACCAAACCAACGTCTTCACTTGCTGCCCCTCCTTAAAATGAGTCTGGAGTCTGGAGTCGAGAGTCTGGAGTCTTTGGATCCAAGGCACTTGAACTCAAGACTTCTGCTTGATGACTGCACACGTGCACCGAGAGGGAGCTTATATCGCCATTATGCCTGCGGTCAAGCATGGGATTTAACGTTAAATAGACCAGACCCCCCACCTCTGCCGTTCTTTGCGCCTTCGCGTCTTTGCGGTTGATGTTTTTAGTTCCCGAAGCGCTCCGGCCGAAACTCCGCATGCGCTTTCCCGCCGCCGATGATCTCGCACGCCAAGCGCCCGATGCCGGCCCCGCACGTGACTCCGTGGCCGCCGAGTCCCGCCAGCCAGAACAGCCCCTGCACTTTCGAGTCCCAGCCGATCGCGAAGTTGCCGTCGGTCGTGATCGTGCGCAAGCCCGCCCACGAGCGGCCGATCTTGATGCTCGTCAGCGCCGGCATGCACTTGGCCAGCTTCGTTGCAAGCAGATCGAAGGCACTTTCGTCTGTCGCGGGAGTTCCGGGCGCGTGCTCCGTCTGGTCGCACGGGCTGAGCAACAAACCGGGTTGCTCCGGCCGGAAATAAACCTGTTCCGACACATTCCACACAAACGGCCAGCTCCGGTCCACGCTCATCGGCGTGGTCACAACAATGTGGCGGCGATACGCCTTCATGGGCAGCTTCGCCGCACCGGCAAGCCCGGCAATTTCATTGGCCCAGGCGCCCGCGGCGTTGATCAGCACGTCGCAGGGCATCGTTTCTTTACCGCAGCGCACGCCGGCAATTTTCCCGCCGCGGTGTTCGACGGCATCGACGGCTTTGCGCGTGGAAATCTGCACGCCCAGTTTCCGGCTTTCGCTGATGTAAAATTGCAGCAGAGCGGCGATGTCCACCACGCCGTCGCTCGGGCACCACGCGGCGATGTCGAAGAGCGCCGTTTTAAGCACCGGCACGCGAGCGGTCGCTTCGGCGTGTGAAAGAATCTGCACGTCGGTTCCGCCGCGCTGAGCTTCCGCCACTTGAGTTCGCAGCGGTTCGACGGCCGCGCCGGACGCCAGCAGCATCGAACCGTTGACTTGAAACGCGTGCGGAGCGTGCTCGCGCGCCCACGCGTGAATGAAGCGGCAGCCTTCGCGCGCCAGAGCCGCAATCGAATTCTCCGGCACGATCTGCCGGATCATCCCCGCGTTGCGCCCCGACGCGTGCATCCCCGGCAACTCTTCGCGTTCGAGCAGCACTACATGTTTGAATCCCGCCCTGGCCAGATGGTAAGCCGTCGCCGCCCCCGCAAACCCCGCCCCCGCAATGACAACCCGACGATCACTCATTTCGAAAAGTTCTCCTTCCTCGTGCGCGAATCATTCTCGCGTTTGCGCGGAAGAATGCAAATTGCGCGTCGAGAGGGGCGATCACGGCTACAAGAATAGTGGACATCCTTGTCTTCGGCTGTAGGTTCAACGCAGAATGAAAAACTCGAAGTGAGGAAACGGGTATGCCTTATTCCACAGCGGACGTCTTGCGCGATTTGTCGGAAGTCGGAGTCAATGCTGAACATACTTGGTATGGGTTCTCATGCCGATGGACGGACAAAAGTGGTATTGTGAGCGCGGAGTGCGGTGTCGAACCTGATGGTTCGATCTCACTCTGTGTTCGCGGTAACGACAAGAATACGCATTGGTTTTTTCGGCCTACCGTTCGGGAGATAGCAGAACTGATCGTCGCGGGGCACAAGCATCTAGTCGCCGGAACATGCACAACAATAGTCGATGCTCTGAAGCGCGCCCATATTGAAAGCGGGCCGAGTGAGACGAGGTCGTACAGAACTCTCCCCGGTCCAGCGTAAACGTCTGGAATGTAACCGGACTTCTGGTGCCCGGAGCTTTTGCCTTTTTACTTTTTACTTTTTACTTTTAGATTGTTCCCATGCTCTCGAAAGTTCTTTCCGCCGCCGCGTCCGGCGTCGAAGCCTCCGTCGTTGAGGTCGAGGTTGATATTTCGCCGGGGATGCCGGGCGAACGCGTCGTCGGCTTGCCTGACACCGCCGTGAAGGAGAGCCTGTTCCGCGTTCGAGCCGCTCTGACCAACGCGGGCTATCACTGGCCGCACAACAAGCGCATGACGATCAACCTTGCACCGGCCGACAGCCGCAAAGAAGGGCCGATGTACGATCTGCCCATCGCGCTGGGCGTGCTCGCCGCCAGCGAACAGATGCAGATGGAGCGCCTTGGCGATTACCTGTTCGTCGGCGAATTGGCGCTCGACGGCCGCCTGCGCCCGGTCAAAGGCGCGCTGCTTTTTGCGCTGCTGGCCAAAGACCTGAAGCGCCGCGGCTTGTTCGTCTCACCCGACAACGCGCCAGAAGCCGCCGTCGCCGAAGGCGTCGATGTCCTCGCGCCGCAATCGTTGCCGCAGGCCGCCGCGTTCCTCAACGGGCTGGAAGAACTTCCACCGACCAAAGTCGATCTGAAGGAACTTTTCTCGCGCAACGGAGCCGACGGGCTGCTCGACATTTCGGACGTGCGCGGCCAGGAACACGTCAAGCGCGCGATCACCGTCGCCGCCGCCGGCGGCCATAATCTTTTGCTCGTGGGTCCGCCGGGCAGCGGCAAAAGCATGATCGCCAAACGGCTGCGCTCGATCCTGCCGCCATTCACGCTGGCCGAGGCGCTGGAGACTACGAAGATCTGGTCCATCGCGGGAAAACTAAGCGCGCAGGAACCGCTCACGACGCAGCGCCCCTTCTGCGACCCGCACCACACGTCAACCTATCCGGCGGTCGTTGGCGGCGGCAGCGATCCCAAGCCCGGCGCGATCTCGCTGGCTCACAACGGGATTCTGTTTCTCGACGAATTCCCCGAGTTCGATCCGAAGGTTAAAGAAGCACTGCGTCAGCCGCTCGAAGACCGCAAGATTACCGTCGCGCGCTCGTCGGCGATCTGTGTTTTTCCGGCGAACATCATGCTGGTTGCAGCAATGAATCCCTGTCCCTGCGGACATTTCGGCGACTCAAAGAAAGCATGCCGCTGCAATGAATTTCAGGTGCAGCGCTACCTCTCGCGCGTCTCGGGCCCGCTGCTGGACCGCATCGACCTGCATGTCGAAGTCCCGCATATTCCCTACGACGAACTGTCGAGCACGCGGACGGGCCCGACCAGCGCCGAAGTGCGCGCGAAAGTCATCGCCGCGCGAGCGATTCAATCCAAACGTTTCACGGGAACGCTCACGCACAGCAACGCCGCGATGGCCGAACGGCAGGTGCAGGATTTCTGCACGCCCGATGCCGACGCTGGCGCGCTGCTGAAGAACGCGGTGGATGTGCTCGGCTTCTCGGCCCGTTCGTATGGCCGCATTCTGAAAGTGGCGCGTACCATCGCCGACCTCGATGCCGTCGAAACGATCAACGCCGCGCACGTCAGCGAAGCGATTCAGTACCGGCAGTTGGACCGGTACAAAGGACTCTAATGTAAAGTGCCACGGGCAGCCTCTGTTTGCCGTTGGCTGCCCGTGCCTTTCGTGCAACGGTTGCGGAATGCGGAATTCGGATTGCGGATTGAAAGGCTCACCGCAGAGGACGCGGAGGACACAGAGTCTTCTATTATATTCTTTCTCTGTGACCTCTGTGACCTCTGTGTCCTTTGTGCCTCTGTGTTGAGGTCGTGATAGGATTCCGAGCAGCGCCCGACATGCGAATCGCCCTCGATATCTCCAGTGCCGCGCGCGCCGAATCGACCGGCGTAGCGATGTACATCCGCCGCATGCTCGGCGGGTTTGCGCGCGCGGGTAGCGATCATCAGTTCACGCTGATCACGCGCGCGTCTCGTTGGAAAAACCTGCTCCGCCGGCCCGAATTGCCGGGGCCGAACTTCCGCCACAAGCTGTTTCTCGAACGCATGCACCCGCTGCTGAGCCGCTCGATTGATGTCTTTCACGGTCTCGACGCGCGCCTGCCTGGGCCTTGGCTAAAAGTGCCGCTGGTCGTCACAATTCACGATGTCTTCTCCGCGCTGCAATCCGAAGATTTTGCCAGCGCCGAATTTCGTGAGATGAAGGCTGGGCGCTATCGCGATCTGGTCGCTCGCGCCGACCGGATTATCTGCGTGAGCGAGTGCACGCGCCGCGATGTGCTGAAGACGCTGAATCCTGATCCGGCGAAACTCCGCGTCGTCCACGAAGCCGGCAGCGAAGAGTTCTTCGCGCGGCCGGACGCTGAAGTTCAGGCCGCGCGCGCGCGCTTCGGCCTCGACAAGCCCTATTTCCTCTTCGTCGGCAGCCTGAACAAGCGCAAGAATGTGCCGGCGCAAGTCCGCGCCTTCGCGCTCGCGCGCGAGAAAACAAAATCCGACATGCTGCTGGCGATTGCGGGCCGCGTCGGCTTCGGCGGCGAAGAAATTCGCGCGGCCATCGACGCGGCCGGTTCCGATCGCGTGCGGTTTCTCGGGTACGTGGACAACGCGCTGCTGCCGGCGCTGCTCACCGGCGCGCACGGCCTGCTGTTCGCCACGCTCTACGAGGGCTTCGGGATTCCCGCGCTGGAAGCCGCCGCCTGCGGCTGCCCGGTGGTCGGTTCGACCGTCGGCGCGCAGCCGGAAGTTCTCGGCGACGCGTCGTTGCTGGCGGACCCGGCTTCGGTGGACTCCATCGCCGAGCAGATCGCGAAGTTGATGGTGGACGAGACGCTGCGGCGCTCACTTATTGAGAAGGCGCAGCGGCGCGCGAAGGATTTCTCGTGGGAAAAAGCGGGGCGGGAGTGCCTGGAGATCTATTCCGAACTCGCGTGACGGCAGGGCTTCGGGCGAGACTGAAATGAAGACTTATCTTCTTGTTGGCATCGTGCTGGCCATCGTTCTTGAGATTGTGCACGGCGTCTACGCGTTGTGCTATTTGTGAAGGCCATTTCCTGAGTTTCTTACAAAGAGCATCTTGTGGGCGCTACTCTTCGTGCCCCTGTGGTGGCCGATCGGCGCATTCATACTCTCGGCAATGATAGTCACGGCGCATCGTCAGCGGCGAAGCGACGCGGAATCGCGAAATCACAATACTGATGCTTAGGTTAGCCAATCAGCAATGCGTTGACTCGCCAGTTCCTCCAGATACTTCGCCGGTTCCTTCATCGCGGCCGAAACGAAGCCTGCGAATTCGGTGAGCGATTCCACGCTGGCGAAAACGCGGCGCAGTTCATTTTCGCGGCCGGGTTCAATGCCACCGCCGATCGCCACGCAGCGCACGCCGGCTTTCTTCGCGCGCGCGGCAACGCCGGCCGGCGCTTTACCCATCAGCGTCTGCTCATCCAGACGGCCTTCCCCGGTGATGACCAGCGCCGCGCCGGCTAACGCCGCATCGAAGTTCACCGTGTCGAGCACCAGATCAATGCCGGGCTTCAGGGTTGCGTTGAGGAAAGCGAGACATCCCGCGCCCAGGCCACCGGCCGCGCCCGCGCCGGGCACTAGAGCTACATCTTTGCCGAGGTCGCGCTTGATCAAATCGGCGTAGTGGGCGAGCGCTTCATCGAGCAGCTTCACGTCGGCCGGCGTGGCGCCTTTCTGCGGACCATAGATCGCGCTTGCGCCCTGCGGACCACAGAGCGGGTTGCGAACGTCGCAGGCAACCGTGACGGGCAGCGTTGCCAGACGTTTGTCCATTCGCGATATATCGATGCGCGCGAGTTTGCTCAGCGCGGCGCCGCCGGGCGGAAGATCGTGGCCGTTTTTGTCTAACAGTCGTACGCCGAGGGCCTGCGCCATCCCTGCGCCGCCGTCATTTGTCGCGCTGCCGCCGAGACCCAGCAGAAGCGCGCTGACAGCGGGGTGAGCATCAAGCACACGAAGAATCTGGTCGCCGACACCGAGCGTGGTCGTCACTTTCGGATCGCGGCGATTCTCAGGCACGAGGCCGAGACCGCTGGACGCGGCCATCTCGATCACTGCTGTCGAGCCGTTCGCGAAGGACAGTTTGGCCACGGCCGGCGCGGAGGCTGGCGCTACCGGCAATAACGCTGCGGTCGCGGTGACAGGTTGAAGCAGCGGGCCGCGAACGGGCACGGAGACTCGCGCTGCGCCCGGCACCTGGCTGGCGAGGGCTTCCACCAGACCTTCGCCACCGTCTGCAAGAGCTACAACTTTCGACGCGTAACCCGCGCGCTGCAGTCCGCGCGCAATGGCCTCGCCGGCCTCGCGTCCCGAGAGCGTGCCTTTGAACGTCGCGCAAGCAACCACGACATTTTGGATTTTGGATCTTGGATTTTGGATTGCCATGAGGATGGTTCTCGCGTTTGGGGCGCGGTTGTCAATGGCAAGCGGTCCGCTGCAGGCTAAAGTGAAATGCATGAGCGAAGTCCCTGACAAGGCGCAGAAACCTGAATCGGTCGCCGGTTGGCTGGGATTGAATCGCGCGATGGTGGCGGTGCTGATCGCGATTGCCGGATTGGGGCTGTCTGAGGAAGTCTGGCGCAGCTTCCTTGGCGTGCAGCTTTATAAGAAAGGCGATTTAGACGGCCTCCTCTATATGGCCATCTACGCCTTGCTGGTGAATTTCCTCGAAGGCTTCGGCTACATTATCGGCGGGACGGTCGCGCATAAAATGGGGCCGCGCGTAGCGCTGGCAGTCTCGGCGGGTTCGATGGCGCTGGGATTCGCGGGCATGCTTGCGTATCCGCACCCGTGGATGCTTGTCGCCGGCAGTCTGCTCATGACCAATTGGGAGCCGCTGTCGGTGCCGGCTACGTTCGAGATTGTGGGTGCCGAAGTTCCCAAGAATCGGCGCACGATCGCGTTCGCGGTGGCGAGCATTCAGAAGCGATTGCCGAAGGCCATCGGACCGCTGATCGGCGGATTCGCGTTCGTCGCGGCCGGGTACAGGCTCAATCTGGGGCTGGGATTTTTCTTCCTGATCGTGTCGGTCATTTGTCAGTGGTCGTTGCTCGGCCGCATGAAGCCGAAGGCCGATCCCGCCCCAGTCCCGTTGCGGCAAGTCCTGCGCGAAATGCCGCCCGAACTGCGGCGGTTGCTCAGCGCGGAGATCATTCTGCGCTGGGGCGAGTGGTTCATTCGCGATTTCGCCGTGATCTACGTCGTCTTCCATCTGTATCAGTCTGCTGATGCCGCGGACAAAGCCGGCGCTCTGGCGTCGCTCTCGTCCTGGGTCGCGCTGCTGATGTACATTCCGATGGGCAAGATCATCGATGCCTCCTCCAGCCCCAAGCCCTACATCGGTCTGACGTTCTTCCTTTTCGCCGCGTTTCCGTTTTGTCTGGTGCTGCTGCCGAAGGTTCCCGGCTTGCCGCTGACGGCGGCGCTGGTGATTGCGTTCATCGTGAACGGTCTGCGTGAAATGGGCGAACCGGCGCGCAAAGCGATGATCGCGTCTGGATTCCCGCCTGAAATTCGCGCACGCGCAATCGGCCTGTACTGGGGACTGCGTTCGTTCGCGTTCTTTCCTGCGCCGATCGTGGCGTATGTTTTGTGGAGGAACTTCGGCCCCGACACCACATTCCTGATCGGCGGCAGCATCGGCATGCTCGGCACGCTGTGGTACTGGCTGAGAGTGGGGCTGGTCTTTAACGCGGAGACGCCGAGCGCGCAAAGTGCGCAGAGAAAAAACTAGTTTGCAGGAATCTGCGTTAAACTCAGAACAGATCCAGCACCTCGCGCGGCTCTTTCACCAGCACCTTCGCTCCATTGTCCGACAATTCCTTCGCCTCGCGAAAACCCCAGAGTGCGCCGACGGGAAACATCCCGGCGCTCACGGCGGTGCGCATATCGGTGTTCGTGTCGCCCAAATAAACGAACTCCGCAGGCGATAGCTTCATCAGTTTCGCGATCTCCAGCGCGCCTGCCGGATCAGGCTTGTGCGGGACGCCAGCCCGCGCGCCGGCCACGTGTTCGAACGTCCCGCGCGAGAGCATCTTCGCCACCATCAGCTTCGTGAAATCGTCAGGCTTGTTGGAGAGCACCGCGCAGCGAATCTTCCGCGCGGTCAGAGATTCGAGGAGTTCCAGAATTCCGGGATACGGTTTAGTCTTCGCCGACCAGCGCTGGCTGTACTGAGCTCGCATCAGCGTAACAGCCTTTTGAATCGTCGGATCGTCCAGGCGTTCATTAGGTAGCGTGCGTTTGGCCAGAGTCAAAACTCCATCGCCCACGAAGTGTTTATACGCGTTAACGGGGTGCTCTGGGCAGCCGAGCTCCCGCAGAGCGCTGTTCATCGAATCGGCCAGATCGTCGAGCGTGTTCAGCAGCGTTCCATCCAGGTCGAAGAGCACGGCTTTGTAGGACATGGGGACTCCTGATTGAAGAATGCGGATTTCGATTGCGGATTGGAAATGACGCCCGCACCTTAAGCGAGAATTTAGCGGATTAGATCCTCCCCTTCGAGGAGAGAACAGCGTCAATGGCCGAATCGTTCCAACCTGCTAAGATGCGCTTTGGTTGAAGCGTGACAATCCACTCCGCCCTACACGCGTCACTTGTCACACGAAAGGACTGAGATGCTCGGAATGACCCCGGATCTTCAGCAGCAGATTATGTCTGTCGTTCGCGACGCCGGTAAGCTTTCGCTGCGCTGGTTTGAGGGCGCTGAGCGGAACGAGGTCTCGTACAAAGGTGAGACCGATCTGGTCACCGTGGCGGACCGCGAAGTCGAAGCGTTCTTGCGCAAGCGGCTGCATGAGATCATGCCGGAAGCGGGGATGGTCGGCGAAGAGGGGACGGATACGCGGGGCAGTGGCGGCTGGCACTTCGTCGTGGACCCGATCGACGGCACGACCAATTTTGTTCACGGCCTGCCATTCTACTCGGTGTCGCTTGCGCTGAAGGACGAGAAGGAAACCGTTCTTGGGATCGTTTACGCGCCGGCGTTGGACTGGACGTTCCACGCGGCGCTGGGCGGCGGAGCGTGGATGAGCAAGACGGGCGAGGCGGACCGGAAGCTGCACGTTTCGAAAACACCGAAGCTGATCAAGGCGGTCGCCGCGACGGGGTTCGCTTGCGTTCGGGCGCGCGCCAAGCAGGACAACTTGCCGATCTTCAACGACGCGATTTACCGGCTGCAAGGCGTCCGGCGTCTGGGCTCGGCGGCGCTCGATCTGTGCATGGTTGCCGATGGCAAGCTGGATTTGTACTGGGAGATGGGCATCCAGCCGTGGGACATCGCCGCGGGGATTCTGATTCTGCGCGAAGCCGGCGGCCGAGCGACCGATCTGCTGGGCGGCGATGCGGCAGAAACTCGCAAAGAGGTGCTGGCCAGCAACGCGCTGGTTCACGACGAGTTTCTGGATGTGCTGCGCAGGTCGTATGCGTGATCGCTCGTGGTGTAGTCAACAGCGCTTGATGTCCTTTTCCGCGGGAGGATCAGCCTTGATTCGCAAAAACTTAACCCTTGCATTGTCGGCAACGTTGCTCATCGCTTGCGCTGCGGTTGCTTCGGACTGGCCGACGTTCCGCGGCGATGCGCAGCGCTCCGGTGCTTCGGATGAACAGATCGCGTTTCCGCTGGCGCTCGCCTGGACGCATAAGCCGATTCATGCGCCGACGCCGGCCTGGCCCGAGGCGGCCAAAATGAACTATGCGCCGAAGCTTCCGTATGAAATCCAAAATGCGATGACGTTCGACCATGCGTACCATGTCGTGGCGGATGCTGAATCCATCTATTACGGTTCATCGACGGACGACGCGGTTTACGCTCTGAATGCGGCGACCGGCGAAGTGCGCTGGAGCTTTGTCACCGAGGGTCCGGTGCGTCTGACGCCGGTCCTCAGCGTCGGGAAAGTCTACGCCGGTTCGGATGACGGCTTCGTGTATTGCCTGGATGCTCGCACCGGATCGCTGGTCTGGAAGAGTCGCGCGGGTGAGGAACGCCGCCTGCTCGGCAACGGACGCATGATCTCGCTTTGGCCGATCCGCGGCGGGCTGGTTATCGACAGTGGCACGCTTTACTTCACGGCGGGAATTTTTCCTGACCATGGCGTGTACCTGTGCGCGCTGGATGCGACGACGGGCAAGAAGATCTACAAGAAGGCTCTCGAGTTCTCGGTACAGGGAAACATGCTCGCCGGCGCGGACCGGGTTCTCCTGCCGACGGGAAGGACTTCCTATCGCGGCTGCAAAAAGGACGGCGGCGATCCGTTCGGCGTGTACGGGGTCAACGATCCGTGGAAGAAGAATCTGGTGGGCGGGACCTCCGCAATGATCTTCGACGACACGCTCGCGGTCGGGCCCAGCGAGGCTGCGCAAATCCACTGGTTTCGCCTGGCGGACCGCAAGCTGATCGTGCAAGACGTTGCGGATTGCGTTCTGGCGAAAGAGTCGATGGTTTACACGCTCAGCAAGGGGCAACTGAAGGCGTACACGCGCGCAGGCTATTTTCCCGAGAAGAAGGCTGAAAAAACTCCCGAGAAACCCGTTGCGAAATCCGCCGAAGAAGCCGCCGCGAAGAAGTCGGATGCCGACGTGATTGCGGCGAAGCCACCCGCTCCGCCGGCGCCCAAATGGAATGTCGCGACTGGCGGCGCCGAGACAATGATCATGGCGCACGGCACGATCCTCACAGCAGGCAAGGGCGAGGTTGCCGCTTACGATGCGCAGGACGGCAAGAAGCTGTGGGCTGAAAAAGTGGACGGCAACGTCGAGGGCCTCGCGCTCAGCCATGGGCGTCTGCTGGCGAGTTTGGAGAGCGGCGCGATTGTGTGCTTTCAGAAAGGCGCCCCCTCACCCCTAACCCCTCTCCCTCGCGGGGGAGAGGGGGACCGAAGCGCACGCTTGAGTTCGCCGCAAGCGGATGCGGCGAACACAAACGTGCCACCTTATGCCGAAGCCGCTGAGGCCGCGGTGAAAGCTGCGAGCGCGAAGCAGGGGTACTGTCTCGTGCTGCAGGGCGTGAGTGGGCAATTGGCGTTGGAGATTGCCAAGCGGTCCGATCTCCAGGTCATCTGCCGCATCAAAGACGCGGCGAAAGCGGAGGCGGCGCGCAACGCGCTGATGAAAACCGGCCTGTATGGCTCGCGCATCGTCGTGCATCAAGGCGATTCGGACGATCTGCCGTATCCGAAGTATTTCGCGAACCTGATCGTATGCGAAGGCACGTTGACCGGCAGCGCGGGACTGCCGTCGGCCGACCAGGTGCTGAAGATGCTTCGGCCTTGCGGCGGCGCGGTCGATATCGCGGCGCAAGCGGGATCGGAAGCCAGCGGCAAGCTGAAGTCCTGGGGCGAAAAACTGCCGCAGTGGAGTGTGAAGGACGGACCGGTTGTCCGCGGCACGGCGCGGCGTGGCGCTCTAGCCGGTGCGGGCGAGTGGTCGCATTTCTACGCCGATCCGGCGAACACGGCGTGCAGCAACGACGAGATTCGTCCGGGTAAGATGGACATTCAGTGGTTCGGCCGGCCAGGGCCGGCGGATGCGGTGGACCGCCACAAGAAGGGCCCGGCGCCGCTCTTCAAGAACGGGCGCGTTTTCGTCTCGGGCTTCAACCACTTTGCGGCCGTGGACGCTTACAACGGGACGATGCTGTGGGAACGAAACGTCGTTGATTCCGCTCGCATCGCGGCGTTCAAGGATTCGAGCAACATGGCCGCCAGCGACGAGCGCCTCTTTGTGGCTTCCGGAGCCTCCTGCTTGGTGCTCGACGCGCAAACCGGGCAGACTCAGAAGGAGATCGCGCTGCCCAATGCAACGCCGGAGGACGCGTGGGGATATCTCGCCGTCGTGGGCAATACGCTCGTCGGCAGTGCTGCGAAGTCTGGCGGATCGCTGCGCGCGATGGGCAAAGCGGAAGACACCATCATCTGGCGCAGCAATCAGCCGGTGGTTTGCAGCACGGCTGTGTTCGGTGCCGATCCATCTGCGGGAAAGGTAAAGTGGAGCTACGCGGCGAAGGCCGGCTTGGTCATCAACGCGACGCTGACAATCGGAAACGGCCGCGTCTTCTTCATTGAGAGCCGCAACGCGAGCACGCTGGAATCGAAGACCGGGCGCGCGACGTTGGCGGACCTACTGGGTTCGGGCGCGCAGCTTGTAGCTTTGGAATTGGAAACCGGCCGCGTGGTCTTCGCCAAAGAAGTCGATCTCAGTTCGATCCAGCACGTCATCTTTATGAGCTATGCGAGCGAGACGCTGGTGGTCACGGGCAGCAAGTACGCGACGGTCGATGCGGAAGAAACGAAAGGACGCAGCAAACCGACGCAGCTCAAACGCGTGCGCTACGACCTGTTCGGGTTCGATGCAACGACGGGCGCTCTGCGCTGGAAGACGACGCAGACTCCCAATTACGACGACGTGCTCACGGGAGATCATGGCGAGCAGGTGCAGCATCCGTCGATCGTGGGCGATGTGGTCTACGGTCCGGATTTCGCTTTGCATCTCGCCAGCGGCCAACCCTACGAGGGTTGGAAGTGGCGCAAGAGCGAGAAGTGCGCAACGCTTTCCACATCGCGCTACTGCGCGTTCAGCCGCTTCACTGAGAAAGAGAACCCGAAGCTGCTGCCCAAGCTCCCATTTATCTTTGATCTGAAGACTGGAAAGAAGGAGCCGCTGATGGTGGCCACGCGTCCCGGCTGCTGGATCAACACGCTTCCGGCCGGCGGGATGGTCATTATCCCCGACGCCACTGCCGGCTGCACGTGCCCGTATCCAATGCAGGCGTCGGTGGTGCTGATGCCGAGGGACTAGGCGATTGCGGATTGGATTGCGGCGGCAGGTTACGCATCACCATCGGGCGTCGCAATTCTCACTTACCGTCCTGTGCCGTATGCGGCCGGACGCGCGATGCGCTCGCCATTGACGAGCAGTTCCTCTTTGCCGAAGTCAGCCGTGATGTCGGTGCCGTCTTCGAAGCGCGCAACTTTCACGTTCGGCGCGGGCTCGGCGTAACCGGTCATCTCCAGCGCGCGCAGATGTCCGAAGCGTTTAACGGCAAGATCGTCAATAGCCTTGAGCAGAGCAATCCGGGCGTCGTCGAGCACGGGCATGACGCCGGGGTGAGCGGACCATTCATCGCGCGGAGCGCCGCCCAGCAGGATCGTCTGCATCAGAGCGGGCCATGTGTCCATCTGGCCTTCGTGGACCACCAGGCCGTGCAGCGCCAAATGCCACAGCGGCACGCGCCGTTCCAATAGCGCCTTGATCGGCCAGGAGTCAGGCGCCATCTGCGTGTGCCAGTCGCTGCCAACCGAAACGCAGTGGTCGCTGGGCAGAACGATATGCAGGAAGGAGTTCTCCGCGCCCGCGCTGCCGAACACTTCGCGCGCGGCGTCTTGCACGCGGCGCATGCCCAGCATGCATTGGGTTCGCGAGCCGCGATGGCGGGGATGATAGTTCACTTCCAGCGGTTGGGCCATGTAGTCGCTGTAGTACGTCCCGCGCAGGCCGAGGGCCTTCATGCGGCGCAAGTGTCCGCCGAGGCGGTCATCCGAAAACGCGAGCGGCCAGTTAGCACACTCCACGCCGCCGGCCCACCAGCCGTGGATGAGCGGCTCGCCATAGACGTCGTGCACGACGCACTCCGGGTCGAACGCCGGCGAGCGCCTGCAGGCCATCATGAAATTGTCGTGCGCGCTCATCATGTAGCCGAGTGCGTTGCCGCTTTCGATGAGCGCGCGAAATCCGGCTTCGCCGCCAAGGCGCTCATCAATGGGAAACCGCGCCGGATACCAGCCGTCGTGGCCGCGCGCGTTCCAGCCGACGGCCTGCGTGTAGACCTTCTTGATGCCCGCGGCGTAAATTCGCTTCAGATTGGCGGCGCATTCAGCAAAGGTCATCGTCCGCAAGAAGGAAAGGGGCGAGGTCTTGTCGCAGCCGGCCATCATGTAACCCTGGCGCTCGACCGCGTGGAAGAGTTTGAGAATCAACGTTTCGAGCAGATACGCGACCTCCGGGCACTCCTTCGCGCGCGCGAGCAGCGTCGGCTTGCCGAGATCTTCCATCACATGCTTCCGCAGGCGCTTGGCGGTGCAGAGCACGGCGTCCATCTTCGCCGGAATGGGAATGAAGCGTATCTCTCGCGTCTCAGTCTCGACCGGATCGGGCCAGTGTTTTCGCAGATGAAACGACAGGGACACACAGCCGTGGCCCGCGCCGTCGGTCGCGACGCGGCACTCGGTTTCGCACGCGCCGGCCGTGGCCAACGATATAAGGCCGCCGTCGGGGCTGCTCGTCGCACACGCCGGAAACAGCGGCAGCAGTTCCCACCGGTCCTGTTCGCCGTAGATGAGAAAGCGGTCGGACGCGCGCGCTTTGTTTCGCGGCGAACAAAGTGTCCCGCTTCCGACCGGCAGAATCAGTTGTCCGTCGGGTCCGCAGCTAAGCAGGGTGGGGAGGAGATCAACCGCAAACAAACGGTAAACATCAGGCAAATCCTCGTAAACTTCGGTGATCGGCAGCCGCGCGATGAGTTCTCCGTTCGACATCCGCAGCCAAAGCCCTACGCGCACGCCGCGAGCGGCATCGGCGACGGTAATGTGCACGCCATCTTCGAGGCGCTCGACTTCATCGATGCGCAGCTTCTCCGCGCGCTCAGTGCGGCGGCAGGCTTTGTCGTGCACTTCCAGGGCCAGCAGTCGCGAGCGGCCCAGCAGCCGTCCGGAACGATCATCATTCAGCGCGAGCCACAGGATGTCCTCTTCGTGCTGCAAACGCGCGGTCAGTCGCCCATCGGAAAACGTGAGGGTGTCCATCGAAATTCCTCGTCAGGTCTGCGCAACTCAGTATCTGTCGATACTCAACACTCGCATCTCGCCAAGACGCTGAAAGACTATCGCGTTTCGCACCGGAACAAATATCATAAGCGCCCACGGTTGACAGCGGATGAACGGAACGGAGGGCCATCCATGATCTGCCAGCGCACCCGCCTCTGGGTCGTGCTCACATGTGTCTACGTGGCCGCAGTGTTTGCGCGCGAGACGCCGGCCGCTGAAGCAGTTGCTGGTGACACGTCTGCGCTCCATTTCGATTTCGAGACTGGCGACTTGCAGGGCTGGAAGGTCGTTGAAGGCGCTTTTGACAAGCTTATCTCTGACCGCGCCGCGTTCCACAACCGCTATACCGAAGACAACCGCTACAACAAGCAAGGCAAGTTCTATCTCTCCACCGTCGAAGGCCAAGATGGAAGCAGCAAGGATCACATGGTCGGCATCGTCGAATCGCCGGTCTTTGTGCTCAGTTCGCCCGGCATGTCCTTTCTTCTGGGCGGAGGCAATTCGCCCAGCACCTATCTCGCGCTGTGCACACTTGATGGCAAGGAGGTCCTGACGGCACGCGGCAAGAATACCGAAGTGCTGGAGCGCGTCGCCTGGAAGACTCCCGAGCTCGTTGGTCAGAAACTTTTCCTTCGCATCTTCGATGGCAATACCGACGGCTGGGGCCACGTGACTTTCGACGACTTCCAGGCGACGGGCAAGCTCGATGACGCCGCGACCAGGGACCATTTCGTGCAGCGCAAGCCACTGCTCAGCCAGGAGCTCCGGCGACTTTCAGCGCAGGCGCTTGGTGCGCCCACTATCGTGCCGGCGAACCCGGAGATGCTGCAGATCCTGCGTGAGGCCATCAAGGATCTAATCGCCACCTTTGGCGCTCGCTACCCGAAAGGCGCCGACTATCTCGCGCGCTTAGACGCGTTGGAGAAGCGCCTGGCTGAGCCGCAGGCCGCCACGGATTTTGCGGCCCTTCAGCGCGAAGCTCTAGCCGCCAACCCGTTGGTGAGCGGACAGCCGCTGCTGTACACGACACACGCGCAGTACGTCGCAATCTATCATGCGATCGACACGCTCTATCAAGTCGGTGAGGCGACGGAGGGGAAATACCATCGCGGTGGAGCGCTGAAGGTGCTGGATGTTCCTAGCGGCAAGACAAAGACGCTGGTTGAAGCGCCCGAGGGACTCGTGCGCAGTCCGTGCGTTCATTTCGATGCGAAGAAGATCATTTTCTCCATGCGCCACAACCCAAAGGAAAACTTTCATCTCTTTGAGATCAACGTTGACGGCACGGGCTTGAAGCAGCTCACGTCTGCGCCGGATGTGAGCGACTTCGATCCGCTATACCTGCCGGATGACACCGTCGTCTTTTCGTCCACGCGCGAGCCCAAGTACAACATGTGCTCGCAGGACATCGGTGCGAACCTTCATCGCATGGAAGCGGACGGCGCTAACATCTATCAGATTACGAAGAGCACGCTGTTCGAGAACCAGTCGTCGCTGATGCCCGACGGCCGCATCCTGTACAAACGCTGGGAGTACGTGGATCGCAACTTCGGCGACGCGCACGGCTTCTGGACTGTGAACCCGGATGGAACGAATCAGGCGGTGCTGTGGGGAAACAACAAAGCCGATCCCGGAGCCGTGTATTATCCGAGAGTCATTCCCGGCAGCGGCGGCAAACTGCTCTGCATCCTCAGCACACATCACCATAACATGTGGGGTCCGCTCGCGATCATCGACCCGCAGCTCGCGACCGACGGCAAGGCCAGCATTCTGCGTACGTGGCCCGCATCCGTCCGCCAGCGCCTCAGCGACAGCGACCGCTTCAACTGCGATGGCATGAACGCGATTAATCCCAAATACGAAGAGCCCTGGCCGCTGAGCGAAAAGTATTTCCTGTGTTCGCGGATGATTGGCAAGGGCCCGGAGATGGGCATTTACCTGATCGACACGTTCGGCAACGAAGTGCTTTTGCACGCCGAAGCGCCGAGCTGTTTCAGCGCGATGCCCATAGTTGCGCAAGCGCGCCCGCCGCTGCTGCCGTCGCGCCGCACGTTCGCTCAAGAGCCCGGCTACCTGTACGTGCAGAACGTTTACCAGGGCACGCACATGCAGGGCGTCAAGCCTGGCGCCGTCAAGAAGATTCGCATTGTCGAGTCGCCGGAAAAACGCGCGTGGACGTCCGGCAAGTGGTACGGCCAGGGCTTTCAGGCGCCCGGAATGAATTGGCACGACTTCACTGCAAAGCGGATTCTCGGCACTGTGCCGGTCGAAGCGGACGGCAGCGCGTACTTCACGGTGCCAAGCGATACCTTCATCTACTTCCAGTTGCTCGACGAAAACGGAATGATGATTCACTCCATGCGCAGCGGCACGGTGCTGCAGGCCGGCGAGCGCACCGGCTGCGTCGGTTGCCATGAACACCGGCTTTCCGCGCCGCCGGCGGTAGCGCCGGCGTCCCTGCCAGCCGGCACGGAGACCGGCGCTACCCCAATGGCGCTGCGCCGCGCGGCGAGTGAAATCGAACCCTGGTACGGTCCGCCGCGGATCTTCAACTACTTGAGCGAAGTGCAACCAGTCTTCGACAAGTATTGCGTGAGCTGCCATGACTTCGGCAAGGACGGTGCGAAGAAACTGATTCTGGCCGGCGACAAAGATCCGTTCTTCAACGCCTCGTACACGCAGCTTTGGCGCAAGGGCTACATCAAGCCCATCGGCGCGGGTCCTTCCAGCGTGCAGCCGGCGTATGCGTGGGGTTCGCATGCGAGCAAGATCGTTCAGTACCTGCAGATGAATGCCTCTCGCGTGAAACTCGACAAAGAGAGCTTCGACCGACTGGTGACGTGGATCGATCTGAATGCTCCATACTATCCGAGCTACGACACGTCCTACCCCGACAACATGAGCGGCCGGTGTCCGCTGAACGATGCGCAGATGAAGCGCTTGGGACAGCTCACCGGAATCAAGTGGGACAGAGAGGCGAATTTCGCAAGCAACACTGGTCCGTGGGTTAGCTTCGATCGGCCGGAGCTGAGTCCGAGCCTGGAGAAACTTGCGAAAGACGGCCCGGAGTACAAAGAAGCTCTGGCGATCATCCAGGCCGGCAAGGAAGTCTTCGCGAAAGTTCCGCGTGCAGACATGCCGGGCTTCCAGCCGTGCGAAAAAGATGCCTCTCGTGAAGCCTTCTACGCCAAGCGCCGCGAGATCGAGCGCCGCAATCGCGACGCGATCCGCGAGGGCAAGAAGATGTATGACGGAAGTAGTCAGTAGCCAGTAGTGTTGGCCGGCAAGCGCCGTCGGCTGTTAGCGAATGGCGACATTTGTGTCCGCGCAGGCTTTTCGAGGGGTGGCTATAATCCAATACTGCTATGGCTGAGACCGAACCAACCCAGCCGAAAGACTCGCTGACCGCTCTGCGCGCGCACGCACGCTTCGATGAAGAAGGTCGGGAGAAAACGGTGCTTTCGCTGCACGACCGAATCTGTGCGCGAGTGCTCGCTCCGCCGCTGGCATGGCTGGCGCTGCGACTGGGCGTAAGCGCCGATACGGTCACGCTTTTGTCTGTGATCGTGGGGCTGGCCGGCGCGGCCTTGCTGGCGCTGCAAACGCCGGTCGCGCTGATCGCTGCCGCCGCGCTGCTTCAGTTTTCGTATCTGCTCGATTGCGCCGACGGCGATGTGGCCCGCGCGCGCGGCACGGCCTGCTTGAACGGCTACATGCGCGATACCTTCCGGCATTATCTGGTCGGGCCCGCGCTGTTCTGCGGGATGGCGATGGGAAGCTTCGCGCGGCATCCGGACTGGTTCGTCGTTCTTGCCGGAGTGATGGGCGTGTTTCTATCGACACGCATCGTGGGCGATATCAGCGACCGCGTAACGCTCGACGGACTAATCAAGCGACTGAAGTTGGGTGCCCCCGCCGGCGCCAGTGGCACGGGCAGCCAACAGCTAACTGAGGCTGCCCGTGGCACAATGAAGACCCCTCTGGGTTGGCTGCGCCCGTGGCTGCTGCCGGACATGGCCATCATGAACTGGGTGACGGTTGCGGCGCTGATCGATGCCTTGTGGCTGGGCATTCCCCGCTCGGGTTGGCTGGCGCTGGATTGGGTGCTGCTG
This sequence comes from Planctomycetota bacterium, assembly GCA_036504595.1. GTDB lineage: Bacteria > Planctomycetota > SZUA-567 > H5-PLA8 > H5-PLA8 > DASXUX01. The sequence continues at coordinate 258,118 of DASXUX010000081.1, forward strand.
ATCCTTTCGTCGGTGCAAACGCTTTTGAAGGCCGGCGGGCTGTGCCTGCTCTGGCGTCGCGGCGTGGCTTGTCGCGTGGAAGAAATCGCGCAGCAAATCGAAAGGGCGCAGAGCCAAAGGCCGAAGTGATGTTTGTGGTTCGTAGTTCATGGTTCGTGATTGGAGTCGCGGAAGCCGAAACCACGAACTACAAACCATAAACGACGAACCTCAATCATGGCTGAACGACAAACCAAAGACAACGAACCACGAACCGTGAACTTGAGTTTCGCTCGCATGGGTGGTGCGGGATTCTTCCTCATCGCGGCTCAGGCGCTCGCTTTTGCAGCCGTTTACATTCTCGCCCGTGGACTGGGGCCGATTGACTACGGCCGCGTCGGACTGGCGATGGTCTTCAGCATTTACGGCTATCAGTTTGTTCAGTTCGGAATCGATCCGCTGCTCACACGCATGCTCGTTCGAGATGCGCCCGAACGCGCTGCATCGCGTCTCGCCGGCTGGCTGCGTCAGAAGCAATGCGCGGCGGTGCTGGCCTTGCTGATCGCCGGAGTCAGTCTTGCGACCAGCGGCCATGAGGACCGCTTGTTGTTGTTCCTGGGCGTGCTGGACGGCGTTGTGCTGGCGCTCTCGGTTCCCGGCGCTTTCGACGCGCGCAGCAAAACGCCGCTGTATTTCGCGTTCTTGACGCTGCGCCAGGCTGGCTACGCGGGAACCGCGCTGCTGCTGACCGTAGCGTTCAAGCCGCTGCTGAACCCGGTAAACGTCGTGCTCGTGCATCTCGCCTGTCTGCTGACGCAGATCTCTGTGGAGTGGTTCTGGGTACGGCGAAGCTTCGGCGCGTTGGACTGGCGTGGCTCGCTGAGCGAAGGCGTGGCGCTCTGGCGGATGGCTTTGCCGCTGGCGATTTCCGCCGGTGCGTGGCACATCTCGGGGTCGATCGGTCCGCCGGCATTGGAGTGGGCTGGGCAGAAAAGCGAGCTCGGGCCGCTCGTGCTCTCAAATCAGATCTCGATGTTCCTGTTCAGTTTGACGATCATTCCGACACGGATCATTCAGGCGCGCCTAGCGCACGTGGATCACACCAGCGCAGAATTCCGCCGCATTGTCTGGCGTTATTTCTTGCTCTTCGCCGTCGCTGGCGTAGCCGCGGCGATCGCCTGCGACCTGCTGGCGCCATTCATTGTGCCGCTGGTATTCTCGCAAAAATACCAGGCGACGGTGCCGTTGCTGCAAATGGATGCGTGGCGCGTCGCCGGTTCTGCCGGCGGTGCGGCGTTCATCGCTGCCTTCGTGTGCGAGGACCGGCTGTGGCTCCGCGCCGGTTGCGAGGTACTCGCGTTCGCTGCGACGATCGCTGTCGTGGTGATCTTCATACCTGCCCACGGCGCTGCCGCTGCCGCCGCCGCTGTGCCTGTCGGAAGGATTGTCTTTACAGTGCTCGCGGCCACTGCGTTCTTCCTGGGAGCCAGAGGCCAAGAGCCAAGAGCTAAGAGCTAAGAGCTAAGAGCTAAGAGCTAAGAGCTAAGAGCTAAGAGCTAAGAGCCAAGAGTGGGTTGCTTTACGTTTCCAGGCACGTAGAACATAGCCTCCATGACCAAAGTCATCTTCGTCTTACCTGTCCTGCAACCCGCCGGCGCGGAGCGCGTTGTGGCGGAACTTGCGCGGCGATTGCCGGAGCACGGCTACAGCACCGAAGTGATCTGCCTCGAAGACGAACGCGCGCCAATTGGCGACGAACTCATTCCGGCGGGCGTCCCCGTGCGGGGCTTAAGGCTCTCGCGCCGTCGGACGCTGGCCTGTGCGAAGGCGCTCGCGGCGCTGCTGCCCGCGGAGCGTCCGCTGATTCTGCACGCGCATCTGTTTCATGCGAATATGGCCGCCCGGCTGGCCGCGACGCATGTGGCGCGCGAGGCGCGCAAGAGCCTGCACGTGGTCAGCACCATCCATGTGGCGGAACGCCGTTTCAGGCCGTGGCAGTTTGCGTTGGACCGCATCACCGCGCGTTATTCGCGCTGCGAAGTGTGCGTGTCGCACGCCGTCGCTCGCTTTCATCAGAAACAAACCGGATTGCCGCAGTACTTTTTCCGAGTGATTGAAAACGGAATTGATCTACAGCAGTTTCTTCCACGAGAGCCGCAGACCGGACCGGCGCGCGAAGTCGTCGCGGTCGGGCGTTTGGACCCGCAAAAAGATTATCCAACGCTGCTGAATGCGTGGAAGTTCGTGGAGGAGGCGCACCCCGAAGCGCGGCTGTCGATTGCCGGCGATGGGCCCGAGGAGCCTAATCTGAAGGTGCTCGCCGGCCGGCTGCATTTGCGCCGGGTCAATTTTCTGGGCTTTGTGAAAGATGTGGCTGCGCTGCTGCGCACAGCCGACGTGTTCGCGCAATCATCAGCGTGGGAAGGTTTCGGGCTGACGGTCGCCGAAGCGATGGCGTGCAGTCTGCCAGTCGTCGTGACAGATGCCGACAGCCTGCCGGAACTGGTTACTCACGAAAGGACGGGGCTGGTCGTGCATAAAGGCGACGCTCAGGCGCTGGCTACGGCCATTCTGCGGCTGCTGCAGGGACGGGCCGAAGCGGCGGCGCTGGGGCAGGCGGCGCGCGTGGAAGCGTTGCGGCGATTTTCCATCCAGCGCATGATCCAGGATTACGCGCGGTTGTATCAGGAGCTGGTATGCGCGCCGTCACCGTGACGCTGAACCCCGCCGTCGATCGCATTCTACAAATCAAGACGCTCACGCGCGGCGGCACGTTCGATGCCGACTTGATGCTGACAGTTCCGGCCGGCAAAGGCGTGAACACCGCGCGCAGCTTGCGCAGCGTCTTTGATGGCCCGATCGTTGCCGCGACGTGGATCGGCTCCGACCAGGCCGCGTGGTTCAAGTCCTGGCTTGCCGAACATCACGGCATCCGTGCAGCGTCTTGTGAGCGCAATGGGATTCGCACGCGCTTCGCCTACACAGTCCTTGAGCAGTGCGGGCGAGAGACGCACATGAAGGAAAACATGCGCGGCGTCGAGCCGGCTCATGAACGCGCACTGCTCGCATTTCTGCAGAAGACAATTCGGCGCGGCGATTTGGTCGCGCTGTGCGGTTCCGCTCCGAAGGGGACGACCGGCAGCACCATCCGCAAACTTCTTGACCTGGCGCGCGAGAAGGGTGCGGCCGCCGTTATCGCGGACACGAACGGCGAACCGCTTGAAGTCGCTGGAGCGGCAGGGCTCTATGGACTGAAAGGCAACGCGGCCGAGATCGGCGGATGGCTGCGACTGCCGGACGTTCTTCGCGTCACCAAGAAGACGCACCGGCGCGCGCTGCTGGCCGCCTTTGAGCGCGAGGGCGCACCGAAGACGATTCTGATGACGATGGGCGCGGCTGGCGCGCTGATGGCGGTGCCAGGGAGGATCTTTGTCGCCGCCCCGCCGCCGCTCGGCAAAAAGGACTGCCGTGCCGCGACCGGATGCGGCGACGCGGCGACTGCTGGATGGTTGTGGGCCATGAGCGACGGCTGTTCGCCGGCCGAAACGCTACGCCGCGCCGTCTGCTGTGGGACTGCGAAACTGGCCTCGCCCGATCCAGGTGGACTGGATGTCCGGCGCGTGCGGAAGTTCCTGAAGCGGGTGGTCGTCAGCGAAGTTCGATAGAAGCTAACGTGCTTCACGGCTGAATGTGTCCTCGCGATCCAATGGGCATGCTCTTGGCTCTTCGCTCTTGGCTCTTGGTGCGCAAGCGAGCTCGCGGCCGTTGCTCCCAAGAGCTAAGAGTCAAGAGCTGAGAGCTGAGAGCCACGGCGATCAACGCTACGTTATCCGTAGACTGCTCTAGGCGCCCTTCCGTGCGGCCCAGCGTTCCTTCAATCCTGCGAGCACGCTGTAAGGCACATTCAGGCTGCCGCCGAAGCCATAGCCCAACTCGATCATTTTGCCCGTCGTCCCGGGTTCGCCGTGGAAGTCGCTGCCGCCGGAGGGGACCAGATCGTACTTTTGCGCCAGGCGCGCGCAGAGGGCCTGTTGTTCGGCCGTGTGCGTGCTATAGAGAACCTCGATTCCGTCCAAGCCCTTGCTCTTCAGATCGCCGACGATCGCGTACATTTCGGCATCGTCAGCAGCACCGAGATACGGCGGATGGGCGAGGATGGCCAGACCGCCCGCGGCATGAATATGGCCGATGGAATCTTCCGGACTGGCTACAAATCGCGAGACGTATGCGGGCTGCCCCTTGGCGAGATATTTCTCGAACGCTTCCTGTTTGTTACGAACATAGCCTTTGCTGACCAGCACGGAAGCGATATGCGGACGGCCCACGCTTTTGTCGATCGCCCCGCCGCCGGCGTCATTGTCGGAAAGCCCTGCTTCGCGCTCGACCTCCGCCATGGTGATCGTCAGACCCAGAGCATTGAGCTTAGTGATAATCTGCGGATTTCGAATCTTGCGGCCGTCCGCGAGCTCCTTGAGAAACGCGCGGAAGCTGTCGTTGGGCTCCACAAAAAGGCCGAGCATATGCATCGTGCCCTTTGTGTATTTCGTGGAGATTTCGACGCCCGAGACCGTTTCGAGGCCCAGTTCGCGGCCGGCCTGATGAAACGTCGGCAAGCCAGCAAGGGTATCGTGATCGGTCAGGGCCAGAGCTTTCAGTCCGATGCGTGCGGCGTGTGAAACAAGCTGGTGTTGCGTCCAACGGCCGTCGGATGCGGTTGAGTGGCAATGGAGGTCAACGCGATCTGTAGTCATAAAAAAAACCGAAACTCGAAATCCGAAAGAAACACCAAAGATCAAACTGCAAAGCAAAAAAGGAACGCCCGCGCAGATATTCCCGAGCGAAGCCTCAAAATACTAGCTGAGATTAAACAAATACGGGCTCTCTACTGTTGATAAACTTCCATTGAGTACAATCCGTCCGATACCTCTCGCAGAACAAATGATCCGCGTAGACGGGTTCCGAACAAAGCCACAACGATTTCGTCCAGTGAGTCGCTCAGCGGTCGGAGCAGTTCTAACCGGCCTTCCTCCACGCGAGTGACAGTGCCTCGGCCGCCGGAGACTGCACCTTCATACCGCAAATATGCGCGGCGATGATCCTGGATGTGCTGCAACGTAACTGTTTCGCCTGTGTGTCCAGGTTGGTGCGGGGTGGGGAGCGGGAACTGATCCGATGTTGTGGCAAAAGTCTTGAGCGCCCGTTCGTCATCCTTGCCGCCTTCATCAAGCTGCAGCATCAGATCGTAGTGATCGGGATGACCGGGCCAGGCGGTGTGATGAAGGACAAGGAAGCGCATGAAAAGCAGGGTATAGGGTTCAGGGTTCAGGGTCCAGGGTCGGAAATCGTGAAGCCTTCCCTGAACCCCGAACCCTGACCCCTGAACCCTGCCGTTACTTCGTTTCGAGTAGCACCTTCTGGTCCATCAATGAGTCTACTTTGTTGCAGAACTGACGGAATGCGTCGTACTCCGACACTTTCACCTGCCGCTTGCTGAATTCGAAATTCTCTTCGATGGTCACCGTGCCGTCTTTGCGAGTGACCTTGCGTGAATACTTGCCGAACGGTTCCGACAAGTCGACGGCCTCGGGCAACGAGGAGGCTTTTACCCCGTCTGGCAGCGCGTAGCTGACTTGCAGCCTGCGCGCCCAGGGAAAGTACATTTCGAGGTCGTGCTTGCGTGTGTTCTGCGAGGCATAGCGCATCGACAGGTGCAGCGGGTCGAGTGTTGCGGGCAGCGCTTTGCGCTCGCCGCTCTGGCTGGCCAAGGCGGGGGCTTTGAGTGTCGCCTTCATCCACATCGGCCCCTGGTCGTGCTTGGGCGCAAGCTCAAGCTTTTCGACTTCGGCGCCGTTGAAGCGCTTGGCGGCATAGTCTTTCATGTAGCGTTCGTAATTGCCCGGCGTCTCGGCGAGCTGACGGTACATCGGCGCGAACTGGCCGTGGCGTATGTCGTGAAGCGTAAGTGTCCCCGAGCCGCTGCTATCCACCTTTGCGTCAAAAGTCTGTTCGATGAGATTGTCCACCGGCGTGCTGCCCGGAATCCGAACGAACTCGCCGCCTTTTTCGTTGATCAGCAGCACTTGCGCGTTCTGGTCAGCGTCGGGGACTTCGCCCAAGCGGTGGAAGTCGGTCGTGCAATCCTCCCAATAGTCTTTCCCGTCCACCTTTGGCACGTAGGCGATGCAGTGGTTGTACAGGTTTGGCATCGGCAGGGAATCGGGCGGAACGGCGCCGGCATTCACGGTCCGGATCAGGACCATGCGCGAATCGATTCCGGCAAGCCTGGTCATCGCGCACATGAGCGCCGCGGTGTCTTTGCAGTCGCCGTACAGAGACTTGAACGTTTCGGCGACTTTGTGCGGGCGGTAACCGTTGCGTCCAAACTCGATCCCGAGATAGCGGATTTTGCGAATGACCCAGTCGTGAATCGCGCGCAATTTGTCCGTCTCTGTCTTGCAGTCTTTCGTGATCTCGGCGACCGTGCGCCGCATTTCATCGCTGGGCGCGAGCTGGTCCTTGATCAAATGCCAGTACCATACGCCAACTTCCTGCCACGACTTCATCGTCGTGACCTGAAGCTGCGCCAGTTGATCGACCACCGGCGGCATCCCGCGTTCCTGCGGCACGCCGGGAGTGTTGTTCAGATCCCACGAGAACACTTCGCGGCGCGGATCGTTCTGTGGAACACGCTTGCCCTCCACGTTCGTTTTGAAGGTGCGCGTCTGTAAATTCAGATCCTTCGGGAAGTCCAGCACGTACTGGTTGCGCAGCCCCGGATCGTCTTCGCTGAGGTAAAACGTGTCCGCGAAGTAATCGCCATAGATGTTCTCGCCGGTGTCGCGGATCGTGTACTGCAGATCGATCATCGTTCCGGGGGCAACATCGCGGAAGGTCACCTGCTTGAGGTGGTGCTCATCGTAAATAAGCGTCTGCACGCCCATCGCTGCGGAGGTCGTGTGGTCCTGCACCTCGGCGCGCGAGAGTTCCCGGCCATCCGGCGTGATCACCGCCGCCCGGAGGATGTCTACAACCTGCCGCTCGGGTTCATACCAGATATATTGCTGGCTCAGCTCGCGCGCGCCATTCGGCCGCAGCAGCTTTGAAATGCGGTGAACCATGCGACTGCAACTGCCGTTGTCGTTGACTCGCACAACCTGTTGATTGAGCAGATGAACAATGTTGTCGTTGGGGTAGGCGGAGGCATCCGGCGCCTTGATGTCCTTGAGCGCGACGTCGTATGTCGCGTAGAAGTTCGATTCCGACCCGGGCTTGGTGTCCAGCAACGCCAGATAGTCCTTCACTTGTGGCGAGTTCGGTTTGATCTGCAGCACCTGGCGATAGAGTTCCACCGCCTGCTCTGTTTTGGCACCCTGATGGCGCGCAAGCGCGAGTGCGCTCAATAGTTCGGGATTCTCCGGCGCGATCTTGCGCGCGTTCTCGAGAAGCTCAGCGACCCGTTGTGCGTCACCGGCTTGGCGGCAGGAATTTGCAGCCGCCAGCGCGCGGCTCACGGCGAAAGGACGGGCCAGCAGCTCCGCGGCAGTGAATTCGGCAGCTTGGGCATGCTGCCCCATTTCGCCCAGTTCGTTCACCCAGGCCTGACGCAGGGCCGGATCGCCGCCGCAGTACGTCAGCGCTTTCTTCAGCGTTGCGCGCCGGCCGCTGGAGGTGGGTTCGAAGGCGAGTACGCGTGTCCAAGCTTCAGGGTAATATGGGTGACGGTCGGCAAAGGCTTGAGCGTAGCGCAGGCTTTCGGCTCTGAACAGGTGCTGCTGCACTTCGCTATCGCCGCGCTTCTGGACGTGCGCTTTCATCATTCGCGACGCAGGCGCGTCTTCTTTTGCATCGCCGGGCCGTCCGGCGAGGACCAGAGCGGCTTCGCCGATCTTTTCGATTCCGAAGCGCTGCAGGGCCTGCCGCGCGTGATCAATGGCCACCAAATCCGAATGGCAGTGTTCCGCGAGCACTGCCAGACTGGTCAACACGCCGGGAATCTCCGGGTGCGAAGCAAAGGCGGCTTCGGCGGCGTGACGGGCTTCGTTGCTGTCGTCCGAAAGAGACGCCAGGCGGAGCTGCAAGTGCGGACAGTCTGGCGCGAGCTGCACGGCTTTGGATAGTTCTTTCGGCGCGCCGCGCTCTTCTTTTTCATCCATGTTGCGGGCGTCGAGCAAGGTTCCGTACGCGACGAGCAGGGTAATGTTCTCGGGATCTTCCACCAGCGCCTGCTGCAAAGCCCGGGCGATGCCCAACTGACACACCGGCGGCTGGCCCACGTCTGTCTTCCGGTCCTTCTGCTGCTTGCTGTAATCCTGAAGCGCTGTTTGCGAGCTGTCGAAGCAAAGATCCGGGAAAGGGCCGCCTTCGGGTTTGCAGAGGCGCACGGAGAAGGACCAGTCGGTATTGTCCACAACGGCGGACTTGACGAGGATCTTGTTCCATCCTTCATACAGGTAGACGGGAACAACGATCTTGTCGGGGCCGTAGTCATTGTAGTAGGGAACCGTACCGGCTTGTTTGTCGTTGACCCACACGGTGCAGGCGCCAGCGCAACCCACACGCAGGACGGCAAAGCCGGCCGCCTGGGCTTTGACCAATGTCATGCCGTACGCGAGCACGTGAATCTTCGGCTCAAACAAGTCCGAGAGCATGACGCGCCCGTCGGCGGGATGCGCGGCGGGCTGGAACCAGTTGACGCGCCGGTTCTTTGCAGGGACGGATTTTTCCAGATCGACAGCGCTCTCCGGTTCGTATGCGACGGTGAAGCCGGACTTGTCCCGGTTGTCAAATGGGCCAGCCAATGTCCAACGCGCGATGAACTGGAGCGGCTTCACCACTTCAGCCGCCGCGGCGAACTGGCCGCTCTTCATTAGCCATTCGTAATAGGCGATGTGAAGCGCGGCGGCGACGTCCGGCCGCATGGAGGCTTCGGATGCAGACTTCGCCAGCCGAATGAACGGCTCAGCATCCTGGCAGTAGGGCAGCACGGAGTTGATCTCTTCGAGGTAATACTCGGCCCGTGGCGTGTTCTGAACAGCCGAGAATGCCTTGCAGAGAAGCTCCAAGCCTTGCTGATGGTCGTTGCAGGCGATCGCGTCGAGGGCCAAGGCATAAAGCGCGGCATATTCGTTCGAATTTTTGTTCGCGGCTTTCTTCAGGCCTGCCAGGGCCTTTTCGATGTCGCCAGCGTAGAACTGCTCGATCGCACGCAGCGTGTCCTTGGATGGCTTCGGCGCCCCCAGCCAAGTCGATTCGGCCACCTTGGGCTTTTCGCCGGCGTATAGCTCGCAGGTGAAGAGCAGAGTTAAACACAGCACTATCGCGGGCGAGCATTTGCGCACTGAATGGTCCCTCGGGTACAGAGACGGCAGTCTAGAGTCTGCAGACAAGCGAGTCCATAGAATCCTGGATGGACCGGGATTCCCCGCGGTATGCAACAAGGTTAAGACGTTGTTCGAAGCCGAAAGACGATCAAAAATCCGCGAGGAAGTGCTTTTCGCGTTTTGATATTACGGCTCTATTCAGGCGGTAGGCGCAGGCGATGCTTCGGCCGCGGCCGGTGGGACAATAGCCGGCGGTTGTGCGGCTGGAGCCCCGTTGCCAGCCAACCGGTTGGCGTGTTGTTCGGCCAAGCGCGCATCCACGAAGTCCTTCAGCGCCTTGCGGTCGCCAACCGCCGCGTTCACGAAGCGCACGCCGATCTCGGGCTGGCCCTCTTCCATGGAGTCGCTGATGCGGACGACTTGGCATTCGCCGGTCAGATCGGCCAACTGCGGCAGGTCTGTGAAGTGCAGGCGGAGGATAAACTTGGAAAGCGGCAGGCAATTGCGCGGCAGTTTGATGTTCGTCAGGAGGGCGCCGCCCACGCCGATATTCCGGGCAACGGCGTCGCCTTTATCGAAGGTTTGCCCATCGTCCATCACGACTTCCATCTGGATCCTGGCATTGACTTCCGTGCGGCCATACTCGCGCTTGAACGGTCTTCGGATGGTCGTGAAGTCATAGCCCATTTTTTCGGCTGTGCTGAAAACAAGGTCTCGTGTGGCCTCGCTCGCCGAATACTTGGGATCGCGATTCAGGATCTTGGTAACAGTCGTGCGGGACAAGCCCAGTGAATCCGCGATATCTTGTTGGCTGACTGCCATAATCATGACCCTCCGGAAGCTCACAAGCCCCGAACTAACTTAGCTATAATGAACACGTGCAATTGTCAAGGCTCAATGTGCATTTAACAGCGTTTTAGCTTTCGGCGCAAGCGAAATTGTGCACCTGCGCACTTAACTGCACGCACAATGCAAAAATGGAGAGCGGCCCACCAAACCGTTATGCGATTTGGCGGGCCGTCTGTGGAGGAAGGAAAGTGCACAAACACTTTCCTCTTTGGGAAGCTACTTAGGGCAAACTGGCCGGCGACGTGGAACTCATCACCTGGGCTTGAGCAGCTTGGGCGGGCACTTCCTCTTTAGTTGCCGAGCCGATCGCGACGGACGTCGTCGCGGTTGTCGTGGCTGGCACGGGTTCGGTATCAGCACGGGTCGTACCGGCGCTGGTCGCGCTGGCGGCGTGCTTCAGTTTGAGAACCTGGCCTGAGCGCAGATGGCCGGGGTCAGCCAGAGTCTCGCGGTTCCATTCGTAGATTTCGCGCCACTTACGTCCGTCGTTGAAGACTTTGCGCGCGATTCGTTCGAGGGTATCGCCGGCCTGGACAGTGTATTCAGAGGCCTTTGTCTCTTTTGCGTCCTTGGCTTCCTTACCGTCGTGAGCTGCTTTGGCGTTGCCGTCTTTGGCCGCGACATCCTTCTCTTTCGGAGCATCAGCTTTCTTCGGATCGGCCTTGGCGGTGGCTTCAGCGGGCGCGGGCAGGACGGCCGGAATCTTAAGGGTCATGTTCGGTCGAAGCTTGTTGGGATTGGGCAGAACGTCCTTGTTGACATCCAGAATCGCTTTGATGTTGCCTTTGCCGGGCAGCATGGTGTTGGCAATGGAGGTCAGCGTATCGCCGGCTTTCACGGTGTAGACGCGGTCAGTGGTCGTGGTTTCGGGCTTTGCCGGACCTGGAGGCGGCGTAACGACAGTCTTGGGTTCAACGCGCGGAAGCGTTTCACTGGTTCCGAGTGCTCCGTTGTGCAGGGGGGTGGCGCCCTCAATTTCCGGCGGCTGTTTGTTTGTGACGGGCGGCGTCTGCTGCGTCTGCGAACCGGCAGGTGCAGTCGGCACGGGCGGCGTGTTGTTTTCGAGCGTTGTGTCTATCGTGTTGACCGGAGCGGGGTCGAGCGGCTTGGCTTCCGCCAGTTTCTTCTTCTTTCCGCCGTCGTAGACGAGTCCGATGACGACGACCATCAGCAGAAAGAGGGTCAGCAAACCCCACTTGAATTCGCGGAATACTTTTGCTGCACCGCTGGTTACTGACGTCGAGCGGCCGACGTTGGCCGTCTGGGCGACTGAGCTCACGGCTTTTTGGGAGTCCAGGCGTCCGCCCATTCCTGGTGCGCTTTCGTTTCCCACAGCGGATCCCCTTCCATAACTTGTCGCTGGCCCACCGAACTTCTCCCACCCCACAGGTGGTGTTCGAGCGGTTAAGACCATGAGCTTTATCGTGAAACGGCGGGCTGGGCTTGAGCCAAAATGGACTGATGATTGCTGTTCGAGGAGTGACTCGGTGAAAGGGCTATCTCAAAAAAGCGGCCCAGACGACTGTGTACACGATCAGCAGAATTCCCGTGTACTTGATGATGTACCCAAAGAATCCTGGAGTCGGCGCGCCGGAAGCTTCCGCGATGGCTTTGATCATGAAGTTGGGGCCGTTGCCGATGTAGGTGCAGGCGCCGAAGAACACCGACCCCAGCGAAATGGCGAGCAGGTGCTTGCCGTGCTCAGCGATAAAGCGCGGCATGTCGTGTTCCATCGTCATGTCGTACGAGCCTAGCGCCGCCGCAAGGAACGTGAGATAGGTTGGGGCATTGTCGAGGACGCTGGAGAGCGCGCCGGAGGCAAAATAAAACGCACCGGGTGTTTTCACCTGTAGCGAGCCCGCGTTGACCGAAAGGTAGTCGAGCGCCGGGACCATGGTTGCGAAAATTCCGGCGAACAGCCAGCCCACCTCTTTGATCGGGCCAAAGGTGAATTCGTTGCGTTCCAGGTTCTCGCGCTTGGAACCTCGGTACGCCACGATCGCGGCCAGGAGCATCACGCACGCGCCGATGGGATAGCCTTCGAACGCGGTCGTGACTTTCTCGTGCAGAATCTTGTCGAGAAAAACGGCGAAGATCACGATGCCCAGGCAAAAGAAATTCAGCGCGCCGGAAACTTTCACGCTCGGGCGAACGTTAGACGTCGAGCGCGGCGCGGCGGCGGAGTCGAACAGGAAGAACGTCCAGAGCAGCACGCAAATAACGAGCACCCACGCGGGGGCACAGTTCTTCACGGTCCAGAAAAAAGGCACATTATTCAGATAGCCCAAAAAGAGCGGCGGGTCGCCAATCGGCGTCAGCGCGCCGCCGCAGTTGGCGACGATGAAAATAAAAAACACAACGTGAAACGGCCGGAGGCGGTCCTTGTTGATCCGCAAGAACGGACGGATCAGCAGGGCCGAGGCGCCGGTCGTTCCAAAGACGTTCGCCAGCAATGCGCCGACGCCCAATATCAGCGTGTTCAACCAGGGCCGGCCTTCGCCTGAAATGTCGATCAGAATTCCGCCGGTTACGACATACAGGCTGCCGATCAGAGCGATGAACTGGAAGTACTCGATGAACATCTCTTCCAGCCGGTGCTTCCCGTAGCCGCCGAGCAGCGCCAGATAAAAAACGACGACGACCAGGCCGAGCGAGAGCGCAATATGATGGTAGTGGTGTTCCCAAAAATGTTTATTGATAAAGGGAAAGCATGCGATGCACGCCAGCAACACAATAAACGGAACGGACCAATGCCTCGGAACCACGATGCGGGGCTTTTGCGCAGCCTGAAACGTCAGCACGGTGCGGTTCATCCCGTACCAGCCGCGGACCTCAATTTCCTGATTGATGAACTCTGGCACATCTCCCGGTGAAGCCGGCTGAAACAGGTACGCCATGCGATCGCTGATAAGACGTCCTCCGACCAACCGTCCGCGCATTGTGACGACGTCTTCTTTAGCCCAGCGCGGCTTGGTGACCGGGTCGGCCGCGAAGGTCGCTCCGCTGACGCAGAGCAGTGCTGCTAGAAGAATGGACGGGGGGACGGGGAGACGGGGAGACGGGGAGAACAAGAAACAGCGCAGGCGATTAATCATAAGAGTCTGGCTCATGCTGTGTAAGTGCCTCTTCTATCCGGGAAGCGTATGCGCTGCAACTCGGCTTTATAGGGGTATTTTGATTAAGAAGATATTTGGGTATTTACTTTTACTTAACTTTGGATTATATTAGGAACGGTGATTTGATGCAGAACACAAAATCTGAGACGCTGCTCAAGCTTGCCGATTCGATTCGGGGCCTCGAATACACACCGTTAGCGGACAAGCTGCATCTATACATCTCTAGTGGAATAAAGGATTTGGACGAATCTCTTCCCGGTGGCGGCTTGCCGGCGGGCAGCTTGATCGAAGTTCTGGCTGGTGAAGCAGCCGGTTCGTTCTCCTTTTGCCTGATGCTGGCTCGAAAAGCCATTTCGGCTAAGCCGGCTTGGGCTGTTGTCGATCCCGGTGGCTGCTTTTATCCGCCGGCGGCTCAACAGTACGACATCTCAAAGCTGATCCTGACCCGTCCGCCAGCGCGCCACGCCACGTGGGCCTTCACGCAGTTGTTGGGCTGTCCGGATGTGAGTGCCAGTTTTTTAACGACGGCCTCGCTGAACGCCGATCTCGACAATATGAGTTACCGGCGGCTGCAACTGGCGGCGGAGCACGGGCAGGGGCTGGGCTTTGTCATGCGTCCGAAAGAAGCTGCTCGCAAACCCTGCTGGGCTGCGCTGCGGTTGTTATTCGAACGCGGCGAAAACGGCGGGGGCGAGGTGACGCTGCTGCACGTTCGCGGCGGGCGTTCGGGAGCGCGGCTAAAACAGCAGGGTATAGGGTTCAGGGTTCAGGGTCTAGGGGACGGAATGAGGCAGCCTTCCCTGACCCCTGAACCCTGACTCCTGAACCCTTTCCTTTTGCGTCTTTGCGGTTCAAAGAGGAGTTTTGGCGATGCGCCGCTACTTGTGCCTGTATCTGCCGCGCTGGCCGCTGCAACGATTGCAGAACGAACCCTCGTTTATTTCCGAACAAAAGCCGGCGGAAACGGGCGTGGCTTTGTATGAGCGGACCGCTCACGGACCACGCCTGCTGGTTTGCTCATCCCAAGCGGGCAAACTGGGCGTTAAGCGCGGCATGCTGCTGGCCGACGCAACGGCCCTGGCCCCGCAACTTGCGGTTTACGAAATGGATCGTCGCGCCGACCGGCGGGCACTGGAGGAACTGGGACTGTGGGCTAGCCGTTTCTCTCCACTAACTGCGATTGAATCCTGCCCAGTTCCTGCTTTGGCGGAGCACTGGTATCCGCAAACGTTGCTGCTGGACATCACCGGTTGCGCCGACGTTTTTCATGGCGAGAACAATCTGCTGCAGCAGGCGTTGAGTAGCCTGGCGAAGAAGGATCTGAAAGCTCGCGCGGCCATCGCGCCCACGATCGGCGCGGCCTGGGCGCTGGCGCATTATGGCGCGAGCGGCTCCATTGTCGGAACCCCCGAACACGAGATGTGTGGCACGGGCAGGCCGACGGAGCGGCTTCTTGCTCCGGCGGATTGCCCGTGCAATAGCGCTCCGGATTCACGGGCAATCCGCGCCACAAAAAGACGTGGCGCGGCCTGCCCGTGCCACACACAGACGCAGCCTGAACTCACACAGGCGCTAGCGCCTCTTCCGCTAAGCGCTCTGCGCCTCGATCCAGAGGCTTTGGAGTGGTTGCACAAGCTGGGGCTCTACCGGATCGGCGAATTGCTGAAGCAGCCGCGCTCGACGCTTCCCAGCCGCTTCGGCAAAAACATCCTGGAGCGCTTGGATCAGGCATCGGGCGCCGCTCCGGAAACGCTGACCCTGCTTCGCCCGCCACCGGAGTTTATGAGCGCGCGGGCCTTCGAATATCCGATCAAAGAATTGAGCCAGCTTCTTGCAATCATGGAATCGCTTGTGGTTCAAATCGCCGCGGATCTTCAACGCGGCTGCCGCGGCGCGCGGCAACTGGAGTGCTGGTTGTATCACGAGCTTTCCGCGCCAATGATTCTGGATGTTTCTTTGCACACAGGCAGCGCGTCGGAAAAACATCTGCTTCAATTGCTACGGACGCGTTTGGAAGACGTGCAGACAAAATTGCAACTGAAGCAGGTAGGGAAGGCGAGAACCGCGAGGAGGCAGGACGCAGGAGGCAAGAGACAGGATCAGAACCGCGACCGTAAGGGAGCGCCCTCCGGTTCCCCTCTCCCCCGCGAGGGAGAGGGGTTAGGGGTGAGGGGGAAGCCTGGCGAAATCGAGCGCATCACCATCGAGGCCGAGTCTGGAATCTGTGCCGTTTCTCTGCGCGTGAATGCCAGCGAGCCGCTGGATGCTCAGCAGCTTGCGCTTTTTCACCAGGCTCTGCACGCGCCCGAGAAGTTGTCGATGACGCTCGACCGCATCAGCATGCGCCTGGGCGAAGGCACGGTCTGGCGTGTGGAACTGGCCGAGGACGCTCAGCCGGAAGCCGCGTACAGGCTTGTGCCGGTAGGGCGGGTGGCGCCGGCGGCCCTTCCGGCCGGCACGGAGGCCGGCACCACTGCCCGCCCCACTCGGCCGCTTCAACTCATGGCTCAGCCGCAACCGGTGGTGCTCGATTGGCCGGACCAAAGCGCATGGCCGCACGCGATGGAATGGCGTGGCCGGCGCGAGGCGATTGTGCGCGCGTGCGGACCGGAGCGGATCGAGACGGGTTGGTGGAAGCCATTCTTCGCGCGGCGAGACTATTACTTGATTGAATGCCAAACCGGCAGCCGGTACTGGCTCTTTCGCCGGCTGGATGATGGGCAGTGGTTCGTGCACGGGGTGTTTGAGTAGCACGCTAGACAACGAGGCAAACCTGATTCACAATCGGCGCGATGGAGCACACAACGAAAATCAAAATCTGCGGCATCACTCGCGTTGAGGACTCGCGTGCCGCGATTGCGTTGGGCGCGGATGCGATCGGCGTCAACTTTGTGAAAGAAAGCCCGCGTTACATCGGCGAGCCGGCGAACGCTCGTGCGCTGATCGAGCAGTCCGGGCCAGGCGCAAAGATTCTGTGGGCTGGCGTGTTCGCGCGGTGGACGATCGACCAGATTGTTATTGCGGTGCGAACCGCGGGACTTCAGATCGTGCAACTTCACGGAGACGAAAGCCCGGAATTTGTCGCAGATATCAAATCGCGTTTACCGCGCGGCGTGAGCGTTTGGAAAGCCTTTCGTGTGGCGACGGCCGCCGACTTGGAGCCGCTCGGAAATTATCCGTGCGACGCCAATCTGGTTGACGCCAAATGTGCTGGTGTGTTGGGCGGTTCAGGCCAGCGCTTTGATTGGTCGCTGCTCAAAAACATCTCGCGCCAGAAGCCGTTGGTTCTCGCCGGCGGTCTGGGGCCGGACAATGTCACAGAAGCAGTGCGAGAGGTTCGGCCCGACTGGGTGGACGTGGCCAGCGGTGTGGAAAGCAAGCCGGGGGTAAAAGATAACGCTCTTGTGGAGAGGTTCATCACGGCTGCAAGACTCCAGACTCCAGACTCTGGACTCCAGACGCGCTTTTGAGCTATTTTATTCCCCGCCTTGACAGTTCATGTTTATCCAGATAATGGAGGGCAGGAAGGTGGACTGCCCACTTCTAAAACATTGAGGCTCCGGCACTTACTTATGGGCGACGTTACGAGAGCAAAAGCTGCAAGCGTAATCCAAACGCTGGAACGCCGCTACGGACCCGCACAGCGGCCGGCGGTCGTACCACCTGCGTCGTCGGCTGATGCCGCCGCCATTGCGGTGGTTTCCGCCAAGAATGCGCAGATTGTCGCCGGCGTGGTGCTGGGCCTGCATGGCGCTCCAGGCGAAGGCGCCGAAGCCGCGCGGCGGCTGATGCAGCACTTCGTGGATTGGAACGAAGTCCGCGTTTCGCGGCCTGCGGCGCTGGTGGGGGTGTTGGGACGGCAACCGCGCGCACAAACGCGCGTGGCGTTGCTACAGCGCTTCCTGGAAGCGTTCTTCCTGCGGCAGCGAAGTCTGAATCTGGATTATCTGTTTACGCTCAAGTCGCACGAAGTCCGGCGTTTCCTGAGCGAGCTGGAGGTCTTCGATCGCGAGGAATTGGCGGCGGTGTATCTGACCGGTTTTGGCGTGCCCGTTTTTCCGCCGTCGGATGTGCTTCGCGACGTTGCCGAGCAGCTCGGAGTCATCCGGGCCAAGACGACCACGCTGCAGATGGCCAAGAAGTTCGAGAGCGCTTTGGATGAGCCTACGCTGTACTCGCTTTATTCGCATCTCTACTCGCTAGCCAACGATCCGGAGCGGGAGAGTATTCTGAAAAGCAAGAAGAAGAAGTAGGAACACGGCAGTCCAGAGTCTCGCGGTCGAGAAGTCCAGAAGTCGGCGGTTCGTGACAAGAGCCCTCCTGGCTGGCCCTGATTCATTGACTTCTCGCCTACTGGATTTCTGGATTTACGACTTCTGGAATTCTGGACTTTTTTGCCAATGCTGTACCGCTCCCGCGTTCGCATCCGGCGCCTTGCCCGCAAAGTGTTGCACAGTGACGACACGCCCGAGCGGATTGCGCGCGGAATCGCCGCCGGTTTCTTCGCGTGTGCCTTCCCGCTGCCCGGTCTGCAGATCCCGCTGAGCTTGTTATGCGCGTGGCTGGTCCGCGGCAACAAAATTGTCGCCGTCATTCCGCAATTTATCTCGAATGGCCTCACCATGCCCCTGATTACATACGGGCAACTTTGGCTGGGCACCAGACTGTGGCCGGGATCAAGCGCCAATCTCAACCAGTCGTGGTCCGTGTTGTCGGCGGTGGCGGTAAACTGGAGTTGGCTGGAACCGGGGCATTCGGTGCGTGCGCTGCTTGATGCGCTGACCGCGCTGGGTTCGGGCGTGGTGATTCCTTTGTCGATAGGGGTCTTCCTCACCGCTTGCGTGTCGGCCAGCCTGTCCTACCCGCTGACGCTGGTCGGAATGGTCTACTTGCAGTCGCGGCGCTTGCGCAGACGTCTGGAGCGTGGAATTCCGCTGCATTCGCCGCGCGGGCAGTTCTTGCTGCCGCCAGATCCGCTGCCTGGAGAAGCGTTGGATGCCGAGGCCGTTCTGCGCTATACGACGCGAAAGGCGCATTTCGTTCATGCTGAAAGCGTCACTCTGCTGGTGGACGGCAAGCAAGCGTATCCGGAAATGCTGCGTTGCATCGATGAGGCGGTCTTCAGCATCGACATGGAAACGTATATCCTCCATGCAGACCAAACCGGAACGCGTTTCGCCGCGGCCTTGGGGCGAGCGGCTCGGCGCGGCGTGAAAGTGCGTCTGACGTTCGACGGCTTCGGCGCGCTGGGCCTGCCGCAGGCGTATGTTGACGGCCTGCTGCTCGATGGGGTGCGCGTGGCCGTGTACCGGCCCTTTCATATGCTCTGGAAGCTTGGCTTCGGCCCGATGAACCGGCGCAACCATCGCAAAACGCTCGTGATTGACGGCCGCATCTCTTTCAGCGGCGGGCTGAATATCGGGGATGAATACGCAGCCAAAGAACAGGGTGGGGCGGGCTGGCGCGACACGCACGTCCGCGTGGATGGCCCGGAGCCCGCGCGCGAACTTCAACAGCTTATGAAGCAAACTTGGCGGAAGTGCCAGGAATTTCGGCCGCCATCGTCCGGTCCCGCTCAAGTGGCTCTAGCCGCGGCGGTGAAGACACTTCCATCGCTGGGTGTCCTCCCGGCGACCTGCGAGAACGTTTCCGTGCAGATTCTCAGCAACCGCGAATTCCTGCAACGGGTTCGGGTGCGGCGAGCTTATCTGCATGCGATTCGGAATGCCAAACGATACGTGCTCATCGAGAACGCGTACTTCATCCCGGATCGCGGCATTCGGCGAGCGCTGCGCCAGGCCGTGAAGAGGGGCGTGATGGTCGGCGTGGTCGTGGCGATGTACAGCGATGTGCAGATCGCTGCGATGGCCTCTCGGGCTCTGTATGGCGAACTGCTGAGCAGCGGTGTCCGCCTCTTCGAATATCCCATCGCTATGCTGCATTCGAAGGCGGCGGTGATCGACGACGTGTGGGCGGTCGTTAGCTCCTATAATCTCGACCATCGCAGTTTGCGGCACAATCTGGAAGCCGGCGTATTTATCATGGACCGTTCGTTTGCGCACGCATTGCGCGATCAGATTCTGGCTGATATTCGCAAATGTCGAGAGGTGACGCCGCAATTTCACGCGGCGCGAGCCTGGAACCAGGCACTGCTCGAATCGCTATCGTACCAAGCGCGTTATTGGCTTTAAGTCGGAATGACATGGCCCTCCTCTTGCGCCATTGTGGTCTGCACGTGCGCAGACGCTTGCGACGTCGGTTCTTGAGGAGTGTGATTGACATGCTTAACTGGGCTTTGGCGTTTCTGATTATCGCGATCATCGCGGCGGTCTTCGGCTTTGGTGCTCTGGCTGGAACGGCAGCAACAATCGCGAAGATCTTTTTTGTCGTTTTCATTGTGCTTTTCCTGATCGGCTTGATCGCAGGGCGGGGCGCTCGACGGTAGAAACTGGGGGCAAAAAACCGGGGATGAGCAAAACTGGCACTGGTTTGAGTGTACTTTCAGAACGACGCTGGCGGCTCGTTGCCACTTAGGCACCTGCGCCTCCTATATGAAAGGCGCGGGGCCTGCGGCAATAAATGCATGGCATATAGTTTGCTGCTTGGATTTGTGGAACCCGCCGGCACCAGTTGGACTGTCTTCGGCAGTTTGGTTGCGTGCCCCAAGGCCTACCGAAACATACCCGCCTTGCGCTCGAAGACTCACAGTCTTCGGGCGCAGTCTTTTTTTAGGGGTTCCTCATGCTTCTACGGCGCGGTGATGTACTTGAATGTAAGCAATGTCTTGCTGTATTTAGAGTTATGAAAGGAACGGAGTGGCCTCCGCTCCAGACGCAGGAGCCTCGCTGCTGCTGTGGCGAGCGGCTGACGTTGTTTCAATCAGGCTCAGAATCGATCGACGACTCGCCCACTGGGATAAACAAGATTATCGAGCCGTTATTGGAGAAACGCAACGCGTAGTTGCATAACGCAATTTCAAAGTGCCAAAATGACCGGCCTTTGAGTTGCGCCTTCGTCACCGTGGACGGGTATCGAGACTAGTTGCTGAGATGCACAGTGCACCAAGAAGGTTGGTTTGCCGAGCATCTGGGCGTTTGAACTCGGTACGGCTACATGCTTTAGAAAAGGGAAAATAGCTATGGATAGTCGAACAGTAAGTCGCCGCGTTTCTGAGGCCGCCAGTGGCGCGAAGGAGTACATGGGCCAGGCCAAGGAATACTTGGGGCAGGCCAAAGATACCGCTGCCGAATGGGCAAAGAAGGGTGAACGCCAAATCCACCGCAGGCCGTACACCTCTGTGTTCCTCACCCTGGGTGTCGGCCTTTGCCTGGGAGCTGTCATCGGCTTCCTGGCCGCGCGCGTGACGGAGTAAATTCAGAGAATGCCTTGAGCGGGGCGCCGGAAACGGCGCCCTTTTTTTGTCTTGTGAAAATGCCACCACCGCACCTCGCGGCAGTGGCATCACTAATGACCAAGGCTAATGACCACTGACCCCTAACCACTGACCAGCCACTACTTCTTGTCCTTCTCCGCCGGCGGCACCATTACCGGTGCAGCGGGCTTCGGAGCTTCCGGCGTCAGCTTCGCCAGGTACTCCGGCATCTCCACCCCGCCAATGTCCTTCATCACTTGCATCATGGGTGGCAGCGTGCGAGCCATGCTGTGCAGGAAGTTCGAGGTCGCCGTCCCGCCGCCCGGGTTGCCGCCGTTCTGGCCTTCCCAGACCACGACCTTGTCGAACTTGATGTTCGAGATCGCCTTGGCTGAGCAGTCCGCCAGATTATCGATGTGTTCGAGCATCATCAGCTTGAAGGCGTGCTCCGAACCGCCGCAGGCGTCGATGATGCGCTTCAGGCCATCGCCCTTCTTGGCCAGAATTTCAAAGTTGCCTTTCGCCTCGGCTTCCAGCTTGGCGTAAATCGCGGCGGCTTCGGCCAGAGCGTTGATGCGCTTCTTTTCACCCTCGGCTTCCGCCTCGACGATCGTCTTGGCTTTCTCGGCTTTCGCCGGCGCTTCCAACGCGGCGCGGCGTTCGGCCTCGACGCGTTCGGCTTGAGCCAGCGCGGCCTTCGCCATGGCGCGATTCTGAGCTTCCTGCACCATGGCTTCCGCTTCGCGCTTGCGTACCTCGGCGAGCTGATACGCGTCGGCCTGTTTCACGGCTAGAGCTGCCTGCGAGGCGACCACGGCGGCTTGAGCCGTGTTTTCGCCGGCGACTGCTTTTGCATTCGCATCGGCCAGAGAAATACGCATCCGCTGCTCGGCGTCCTTCACCTTTGATTCGCGCTCAAACCCGGCGCTTTGTTCGGCAATCTTCTGGTCGCGGTCCAGTTCGGCCAGCCGCACAGCCTGGTCGCGCTGGGCTTCGCGAGTTCCGATCTGTTTTTGCCGTGTCGCGCTGGCAACGAGGATGGCTTTTTCCTTATCAGCATCGGCGACACGAACTTCGCCGAGCTTCTCCTGATCGGCGACATCGCCGCGGGCCTGTTGGATGGCCGTGGAGGCAGCTTTCTGGCCAATGGCTTCGATGTAGCCGGATTCATCGGTGATGTCGGTGACGTTCACGTTGATCAGCACCAGCCCGACCTTCTTGAGTTCGGGCTCGAGCGAATTCTGAATATGCTTCAGGAAGGCTTCGCGGTCGCGGTTGATGTCTTCGATGCGCATGGACGCGATCACTTGCCGCAGTTGGCCGAAGATGATTTCCTGCGCCTGGTGCGTGATTTGGTTGGTCATCAAGCCTAGCAGGCGGATGGCGGCATTTTGCATGATCTCCGGTTCGGTGCCGATGGCAACGGTGAACACACTCGGCACGTTGACGCGGATGTTTTCGATCGAGAGCGCGCCTTTCAGCGGAATTTCAATCTGCATCGGTTCCAGGCTGAGATACGCAAAATCCTGAAGCAGCGGAACGACGAACGCCGCGCCGCCATGGATGCACTTGGCGGTGTTGCCGCCGGCCACCTTTCCGTAGATGACCATTACGCGGTTGCTCGGACAGCGTTTGTACCGATTGGCGACGAATATGGCGATGCTGAAGAACGCCAGCACCACAAACAGAATGAGCATGCCGATCGAACCCCAGTCGTCAAAGGCAGCCAGCATCGTGGGAAAGTACATTCTTCAGTCTCCTTTTTCGAAAAAAAATAATACCGTTCTATTCGTTTCTGCCCCTATGGCCTGGCTGCATTCGACGGCGTTCCTGGCTGAGGAAGCGCCGCCGTGCCTGTACTATCAGCCGCCGCGACCTCAACCGTGTCGCTGCCGACGACGTCCACGATGACGACCGACGATCCCGTCGGCAACTCAGCGCCAGCAGTGATTGCCAGGTATTCCATCGTGCGGTTCTGCACGGTCACCGTCACCTTGCCGCTGCCGGCTTTCTGGCCCGGAATGCTCAAGTATACGGTTCCCGGCTTGCCCAGCGCCTGTTCGATATGCACGGTGCCGTCGGCCTGCGCGCGCGTGAAGGCTCGCATGATCGCGCCCACGGAAAACAGCGCCGCCAGTCCGCCGGCCGCCGCGATCAGCAATGCCAGCAGCGGCGCCGCCGCGTTCTTGGTTGCCGCTATTCCCGTCAGGCCGAAGAACGTCACCGCCGCGATAATGGCTCTCATCGTCAGCAGCTTGAAGAAACCGCCGCCATGGCTCTCGTGGTCGCCGCCATGGCCGCCGGACACGTCGTGGTCGCCGCCGAGTTCATGGTCGCCGCCCAGTTCATGCTCGCCGCCCAAACCCAGTAGCGTCATGATCAACTGGCACACGAAAATAGTGCCGCCAACCACAGCGCAGACGAGATAAATATCGTCCATCGGCGCGACCCTCTTGCCCGGCAAACTTTCCCTTAGATTGACCGGCAGTGTCGGCCAAGTCATCTCCTCTGTCAATCGAAAGCTCTCGTGGAGCAGGCTGTCCAGCCTGCTTTTTCCTCACCGCTGCTCGAATGGTCCCGCTATGCGTTTGAACGTGACGCTTGCCGAATACCCCGCACCGCCGTCCAAGTCCACCTTCAGCTCGTGCACGCCGATCGCCAGCTCGCGAGGATCAAAATCCACGAGCGCTTCGCTTTGTGGCGGAATCTTTATCGTCTGCGGTTGATTCTTCCCTGGCGGCTGAACTTTCACGCTGATTTCTGTTGCTCCGTACTGTTTGATGCGCACCGTCACGTTACTGTCGGAGCCGTCGATCAGCGTCTGCAGCGGTTCCACGACAAACGGCGGAAGCGTCAACTCGCGAAAACTCAAATCGTCCGCCCAGATCTTCCCCGGCCCCTGCAGCCAGAGCGCCAAGTAGCCGGGCTTCACGTCCTTGTTCACCGTCACGCGCCGCCACAACCGCTGCCAGCCGCCGGCGTCGGCCGGTTCGTCGCCTTCGTTTTCGCGAACCGTCGAACCGGCCGGCACCGTGAAGCGAATCTGTGGTTTGGCCGTCTCGCTTTTGACGAACGCCGAGAACTCATACGTCTTGCCCGCCGAAAGCATCATGCTAGGGCCCGGGCCGCCCCAGCCCCACACGCACACGACGACGTCCACGCCGGTCGCGTCTTTCGAATTTTCGAGCATGTAGCTGGCCTTCCCGCTGTGAGCCACGCTGCTGTCGATGCCGCCTTTGCTGACCGCCTTGCCGCTCGTTTTCCACGGACCCGCGCCGTTCTCGAAGCCGGTCTCCGGCAAAAGCTCCGGGCCGTACTTCGCTGTCGCGCCTGGGTCTTTCGGGCAAGGCAGTTCCAGCGGGCCGGGCCGCTGCGCAGTCGTCGCGAGCGCCTTCTCCAGCGGCACGAACTTCAGCAGGTCCACGCACGCTGCCGCGACTTGCCAGCGCCATTTGTCCAATGTCGTGCAAAGCGGCGGCGGCGTCCCGTTTCCCGTTCGCGGCTGATAGTTGAAACTAATTTCCGACAGCACCTCGATCGCCGCCTTCTTCGCAGAAGCAACCGCGTCCGCAGCGTTCGGGTCCGCCTTCGCCGCCGTGATCATCCGCCATAGCAAGTCCATGATGCGGTAGTCGTCGATGCCCGCGCGAACGCCTTCCCACGGAATGCTGGGCAGCGGCCCGTCGGGCGCGAGCATCACATAGCCATGATTTCCGCGAATCGGGTCCTTCCATGCGTCGCCGAAGCGGTAGACCCACTGCAGAATTTCGCCCGCGCCGCTCTTCCAGCAGTAGAAGCCAAAGAAGTGCCGGTCGCGCGTGTAGCCCGTCACGGCTTCGGTCGCGCCGCCGCCGTTGTAAATGCCGTACATCTTCTTTCGGTCGAGCAGACTCTTGCAGATGTCCGCATCGAACCGGTTGATCGTGATCACATCGATGTACGGACCGAGCAGACCGATCTCATCGATGCCGCACGCCACGCCGCCGCCCAACGTCACGAAGGTGGGCATCTGCGGAAACTTCTCTTTGAGCAACCTGTAATAGTAGACGGATTCCTTCAGCGTGTCTGGATGTCCGCCCGGTTCGTCCGTGATGAAAATGCGCATCGCCGGCGCGCCCGCGGCTTTCAGCGATTCTTCGCAAACGCTGATCGCCTTGAAGAAGTCCGTCTCCAGTTCCGCGGAGTGCGGCCAGAATTCGAACCAGTTTTTCTTCTGATTCCATTCAAAGAGAACCTGATGTCCCACCTCGGATGTGATCGGAAACCGGTTTGCCGCCTCGCCAAACACTTTCTTGCGCAGACCGATCTGCGTCGCGATGTTCTTGCGCGTCGCCGCAACATCATCGTCGCCGAAATGCCGGTCGCGGCTGACCACGTGCGCGCCCGCTGCCGATTCGTTGGCGTTGATCCCATGCTCACGCTGATCGATCATCTCCTTCTCGCGCATGCCAAGGTCTTCGGAAGGAAAGTACGAAACACTGGTCTCCACCGGCGTGGGCGGCAGCTTTAGCGGAAGAACCTTCAGCGTCACCGGAACGTCGCACGCGCGTTTTCCATCCACCTCCACGGTAATCGCTCCCTCGTAGTCGCCAGCCTTCGCCGTGTCGGGAACCTTCACGCTCAACCACACCTGCGCCGTCTTTCCCTGAACGACCTCGAACGATTCGTGTTTCTCCAGATAGAACGGGGAGAGCGTGAAACGCTTGTCGTTCGCGTTCCCGTAGGACACGGCGCTCCGCACAGGCATAACGAGGCGCACGTCGATGTGCGACGCCGGGATCGCCTCGCCGTCCTTCGTTTTCAGTGCGCCTGCGGTGACCTTTACGCTTTTGAGCGGTGCCAGCGCATGCATCGCAAACGTGAGCGGCACATACTGGCCCTGCGTCGCAAAGGCTCTCAACTTCGCGCCGCGTTCGAACGCAGCCGGCACCGTGTCGTGATAGATCGGCTCGAAGGCCGGGCGCTGAAATAGAATGAACCCGCGCGCCGCCTCCTCTTTTGTCGGCTCAGGCGGAGTCCGCACACGCGTTTCGCCGCGCGCCTCCGTCCACCCCGCCGGCAGCGGCGGCAGCCCCGGCCCGCGCGAACCCCAGGCTTGGAACTGTGAGGGAACTTCGTCAGCGGCGAGCGCGGAAAAGCTTAGGAAGAGCAAAGCCGCAGGAAATAGTCGTAGAGACATTGGACTGCCTCCTCGAAACAGACATGGAAGGCCATTGAATTCGACGAGACCGCTGCGCCAGAATACACCACACGCACAAGATTCACCTGCGCCAAGCCCCTTCTTCGTGTAGAACACCGCGCTGACTATTTGGAGGGTTGACTGTGCGCCTGGACGACAAGACCTCGCGAATCGCCGTGCCCAGCAAAGGCCGTTTGCAGGAGGCCAGCGAAAGCCTGCTCAAGGCCGCTGGCATCGCCTACCGCAAACAGGACCGCTCGCTCTTCGCGCACGTCGCCGGCTTCGACGCCGTGGTGCTCTTCGTCCGCCCCGACGATATTCCCCTGCTGGTGGCTGAAGGCGCCGCCGATCTGGGCATCGTCGGCAAAGATCTGGTGCACGAACACAAGTGCGAGTCGCGCGTGAAGCCGCGCTTGGAACTCGGATTCGGCAAATGCAAACTGGCTCTGGCCACGCGCGTCAATGGCGGAGCCCGGTCGGTCAAGGCTCTGAAGGGTCAGAAGATCGCCGCGTCGATGGTGCATTCGGCACGCGAATACTTTCGAAAAAACAACGTGGACGTGCATCTGCTGGAAGTGAGCGGCTCCGTGGAAGTCATGGTGGCGCTCGGCCTGGCTGATGGCATCGTCGATTTGGTTGAATCCGGCGACACGCTTCGTGCGAACGGCCTGGAAGTCGTCGAAGACATCGCGCACTCCCAGGCTATTCTGATTGAGACGCCCAAGCCGCGAGACCCAGCCTTAAACGAGCGGATCGTGCGGCGAATCCAGGGCGTGCTCACCGCTCAGCAGTACACGCTGCTGGAATACAACGTGCCGAAGGCCAAGCTGAAGCAAGCCGAGAAGATAACCCCCGGTTTCGACTCGCCCACCATCAGCGCCTGCGAAGACCCCGCTTGGGTGGCCGTGAAGGTGATGGTCCCAAAGAAGCAATCGATCGAAATCATGGATCAGCTTGAGGCGCTCGGGGCCTCAGCGATTCTGGAGACGCCGATTCTTAACTGTAGGTTGTGATCAACGGAGTGTGACGAGTGACGCGTGACGAGTGGTATGGATGAAGATCCGCTTCACCCGCCACCCGTCGCGCGCCACTCGTCACGCGTTAGCTGCGCGCCTTCCGTTTCGCGAAGAACTCCGCAATCGCGGGCAATTCCATACAATTGAGAATGCGCCCGCGAGGCACCGCGCCTTTGCGCGCCATTAACACGCCCCAATGCACGACCTCAAGCTCCGCTCGCGAATGCGCGTCCGGGTTGATGGCCAGCATGCAGCCGAGCTCCAGCGCCCGCTGATGCCAGCGCCAATCTAGGTCTAAACGCTGCGGGTGCGCGTTGATTTCGACCACCACGCCGTTCTTGGCGCACGCTTGCAGGACTGCGTCCAGGTCGATGTCATAGGCGTCACGCTGCAGCAGCAGGCGGCCAGAGGGATGCCCGAGAATCGTCGTGCGGGGATTGGATGCCGCGGCAATCAGCCGTTGCGTCTGCGCTTCCTTGCCGAGCCCGAAGCGGCTGTGAATGCTGGCCACGACAAAGTCGAAGCTCTGCAGCACGTCGTCTGAATAATCCAGCGCGCCATCTTGAAGGATGTCCGACTCGATCCCTTTGAAGACGCGAAAGTCCTGCGCCGCGTACTCCGCATTGAGCTTATCCACCTGCTTGTGCTGCTCGCGGATAGTCTCTTCCTTCAGTCCGCCGGCATAGAAAGCCGACTTCGAATGATCCGCGATCCCGAAATAGTGGTATCCAAGCTTCCGCGCCGCTTCGGCCATCCCGTGCAAGGTTTCATGGCCGTCCGAAAACGAACTGTGACAATGCAGCACGCCGCGAAGATCGGCATCGCGGATCAGCGCCGGAAGGTTGCCGGCGGCGGCGGCCTCAACTTCGTTTTTCGCGCCGAAAAGCGGCCGGCCTTCGCGCAGTTCCGGTTCGATGTACGGCAGACCCAAAGCGGCGTACACGTCCCGCTCTTCCCGGCAAAGGATTTCTTCCCCGGCCGGCACGGAGGCCGGCGCTACCCCGCTCTTTTGCCGCCACAAACCGTCCGCGGTCAGCTTTAGGTCTTTCGCCGCAGCGTAAGCCTGAAGCGCCGACACGTGCTCGGCTGATCCCGTCGCGAACAGCAGCGTCACGCCGAAGTGGCTGGCGTCGCTCACGTTGATGCGGACTGCTTCGTGCTTTTCGACGCGGCGGCTGTCGCCTTCCGCGACCAGCGTAAAATCGGTGACCAGTTCGCACGCGCGGCGCAGCGTGCCAGCGAACTCCACGCGCACCCACCCCGGATTTTGTTGCTGCAAGTAATTGCGCACCGCTTGCATGTCGCTGGCAGCTTCATTGAGCCGCTGCTGGCCCACGCGCTGGCGCATCTTCTCGATCGCCTCAAGACAGTGGCTCTGCAGCGCGGAGCCCAGGCCCTTGATGGGTTTTAGCTTGCCAGTCTTGCAGGCTTCTTCGAGTTCTTCGAGCGAGCTCACTTTAAGTTCCGTGTAGAGCAGCGCCACTTTCTTGGGTCCCAGACCAGGGACTTGCAACAGGTCGAGCACTCCCGACGGCATCTGCTCGCGCAAATGCTCCAACGTCGGGTGCGTGCCGGTCTTGTGCAGCTTAATGATCTTCTCGGCGATGGCCTCGCCCACGCCAGGGATCTCGCGCAGCTTGCCTTTCGCGACAACTTCCGCCAACGGCACGTTCAGCCCCAGCACGCTGTGCGCGGCGTTGTGGTACGCGCGAATGCTGTATGGCATCTCGCCGGCCAGTTCGAGGCGTTGCGCGATTTCAGTCAATAGCCGCGCAACGGCGGCGGCGTCGAGTGGTTCCATAATGCTCCCGAGAGTCTAGCAGTCCAGAAGGCGAGGAGTCCAGCAGTCGAAGGCTTGCGACGGTGTGGTATCAAAAGCCATAGACATCTCGACTCCTCGACTTTTGGAATTCTGGACCTTTCTTAAGTCTGCATCCTTCGATAGTAGTGCACGCTACCCAGAACGAACAGAATCGCCGGCGGCAGCACCGGCGCCCACTCGCGCAGCACGCCCGCGTGCGCTTGAGACGCGCAGCCCAGATTCAGCGCCCACGTTGCTGCGCCGACCAGGATGCTCAACGCCACCCCGACGAACGGGCCGCGTTGCTCGCTAACCAGCAGCGGGATCGTCATCCACAGCAGAAAAACGCCCATCGTCCATTCCGAAATCCGGCGCCACCAGTCCACCTGCAGATCGGGCCGATCCGGCCGCACGCGGCTGGCCGCCCATAGCTCATCCAGGCTCAAGACGCCGGAGCCGAGACGTTCACACTGAAGGAATGAAGGCGTGATCGCCCCCGACCATTGCGAAATGGGGCTGACTTCCATGTGTACCGGTCGGATGTCTGGAGGCGCCGGAACGGGAGGGTTTTTGCCCAGCCCCTCCACATGGATGTTGATCAGCTTCCCGGGAAGCAGGTCTTTGCGCTCGCTTCCAGGGCCGGTTTTGGGGGGATCACTGGCCAGTTTCCAAGCTTTAAGATCGTCATCCCACCATACGCGGTCACCGCAAATGACAGGCATGCGTGCGTCGATGTTCAGCGCGTACACGCGCAGCGCGGCGCCTTGCTTCTTGATGGAATCGTACTGGCTCATCTGGAAAAGCACCGGGTTCCCGGCGTTGTCAACCGTGTGCATGGCCAGAGCGGTTGGCGAGGCGACGCGGTGGTAAACCATCGGCTTGAGGATGTCGCGGAACATGATCAGCGACGGCATGGCCGTCTCGCGCACGACCGTGACGCACAGCGAAAAGAGCAGCGTTGCGGCAATGATCGGCCGGAAGGCGCGCTGCAGCGGAATGCCGGAAGCCTTGAAGATCAGATGCTCATTATTTCGCACGAGCGTGCTGACGCAGAGCATGCCGGCCACCAGCAACAGCAGCGGCAGCACGTCGCAGATCATCTCGAGAGAGGAGATTCCATAGAAGGCGAACACGTGCAAAACCGCGAGAAATTGCGAACGTATTGGCCCCGCGAGCGGCTCGCCCGCATGCAGGACTCCGTCCAGCACCTCCTCGCCATGGTAGACAAGATCCAGCGCCACGATGCTCGCCGCAACGGCCAGCAACACGACCAGCAGCGGCCCGACGAAGGCTCCGGTGACGTATCCGTCGGTCCGGGTGCGGAAGAGCTTCACGCCAACTCGCCTCAAGGCGAGCACCGGCTGCCACAGCAGAACCAGCAGTCTATATGGGATGGCCAGGATTCGGCCGACCGACGCGACGATCTCCGCAAGCGTTTCCAGCCAGCCGCGCTCATACGCGCGCCACAGGCTGTACCCGATCAGCATCAGCAGCAGATTGGGCACGAACATGATCCACAGCGAAAACTTGGCCACGTTGGCCAGCTCGCGCGTGGCGATCATCAGCGGATAGTAGAGCAGAGCGTAAACGGCCAGCCCCAGCAAGAAGCCGAGCAGCCGCTGGCTCTTGCGCACCAGCAGGCCCAACCCCAGGCCAAGGATCACGGTCGAAATGGGCAGAAAACTCAAACCGAGCTTCCGGCAGCACTCCGCATTTTCAGCCCGCTGCCGGTCCAGCGCGCCGCCTTTTTCGAACATGCCTTCGGACGCGATCCGCACGTCGCTCCAGCTCTGGCCGCACAGTAATGGACCTGCGCCGTCCAGCGGCGAACCGGCCACGATGCTGGCGCCGAAATCCGCGGCGCGCGCGAGCATGAACGTGTCGCGGCCGCTGTACGTGTTCTTGATCTGCACGGCATGAGCGCGATTTTCCATCCAGCCCTTGTCGCCGCGCGACTGGCCGAAATCGAGCAGCTTGCTGGCGGCCGGAAGAGTGATCTCCATCGTCACTTCGCCGCAGTACGACTGCATGTCGCCGGCTTCGGGGCTTCGTCCAGACACGGGCTGTTGCGACGGCTGGCGTTCGCCGAAGACCTGCGCATCCTTCAGGGTGAGCACCAGCACGCGAGTGCCGCCTGGACCTTTCTCGAAATGGCGGACGTAATCGCGTGCCAGAACAGTCTGGCCGACTTCCTGATTCTGGAAATAAGCAATGTGCATCGGGTGCCGGACGACGCCGCTGCGCGTGTCGGTCTGCACCGGCAGCCAGTTGATGCGCACCATGCCGCCCGCGTCGAGCTTGAGCGATACGCTTTGCGCTGTCTTCTCCAGGTTCGCGAAGAACTCGTCTTTGTTGATCATCAACACTTCGTTGCAGATCTTATCGTTGCCCCAGCGCTGCCCGCCCTGGTTGCACCACAGGCAGAAGCCCGAGAGCAGCACGCCGCAGAGTATCAGCGGAAAGGCCAGGACGCGCAGGGGCGCGCCGCCGCCTTGAGCGGCGAGGATTTCGTTCTCCGCCGAAAGACGCCCGAAGACCATTGTCACGGCGATCATCGCGGCCGGCGGCACCGCCCAGGCGAGCGCTCGCGGCAGGAGGTACGGGCACAACAGCACCACCTTGCCCATCGTCAGCCCGAACTCTTCGTAATCCTGGGCTTTCATGAAGCACACGCTGAGAAGCATCATCAGCGTGCAGCCGGCGAGGGCGAGCACAAAGGAGATGGCGAACTCCCGCAGCACGTAGCGCTGCAGCGTCCGGGCGCGGAAGATTCTCAGCATGCAGGCTGGATCCCACGTTCGCTATCGCGGCGCTTGAGGACATGCGCGCAGCTCGTCAGCACCGTCTCCGGCAGCACGCGCATCAGGCAGGCGCGGTCTTTGCGTTCGCAGGTGGTCTTCCAGCAGGGATGGCATTCCACGCCGCCGGTCTGCATGCGGTTCATCGAGCCGTAAGGGCCGTTGCGCAAGGGATCGGTCGCGCCGAAGATCGCGACGGATGGCACATTCAGCGCCACCGCCAGATGCAGCGGGCCGGTATCATTGCCCACGAAAAGCACCGACTGCATGGTCAGCGCGGCCAATTGCCGCAGGTCCGTGTCGGGCGCGACCAGCGCGCGCGGGCCGCCGATGCGGGCGATGATCTGTCCGGCTTTGTGTTCGTCGGCCCCGGCCCAGGGAATCACGACGCTGAGCCCGTGCCGTTCGATGAGCCCTTTCGCGACCTCGCCAAAGAGCTCGGGAGGCCAGCGCTTGGTGAACCACGTTGCGCCCGGATTGACGATGGCGTAGCGCGCCACGTTGCCTTTGGCATCGAGCAGTCCGCTGTCCTTGAGAAAGGGCCGCATCGCGGCGCATTCGGGTTCGTAGGAGGGCATCACCCATTCCGGGCGGTCGGGAAGCACGACGCCCAGCGGGCGCAGCAGAGCGAGATTCTTTTCGACGACGTGGATGTCGTTTTCAGTGGGCTCAACGCGCTCGTTGTTGAAGATAATGTTGAACTCGCGGCTGTCCTGCCCCTTGAAGCCAATGCGCCGCTTCGCGCCGCTCCACCACGAGACCAATCCGCTTTTGGTCAGGCCCTGGATGTCGAGCGACACGTCGTACTTGACGGCGGAAAGTTCCTTGCGGAAGTTCCGCATTGCCCGCACGCGTTCGACCAGGCTGGAGTTTGCGCCTTTGTACGCCCGGCGCGGGAACACGTGGAAGGTGTCCACCATCGGATGGCCTTTGAGCAATCCGTGCGAAAGATCCTCGATCGCCCAGCCGATTTCGGAATTCGGGAAATGGCGCCGCAGCGCAACAAGGGCCGGCACCGCATGCAGACAGTCGCCGAATGCGGAAAGCCGTACGATCAAAAAGCGTGGACTGCCACCCTTCACTGCTGCGAACCTCAGTTCTTAAGGCCTCCGGAAGAAAGCAGCTCCGGAACGCCGGTGAGCACATCTCTTCAGTGATTAAGTTGTAACGCTTTGAGCTCGTTCGCACAACTCGCGGTACGAATTCAGGTTGCCTTCCACCATCGATTCCGCCGAAAACGTTGCTCGCATCCGCTCGCCGGCGGCCTGCCCCATCCGCAGCCGCAGCCGCGGATCCTCGCAAAGAGCCAGTAACGCTTGCGCCATCATCTGCTGATCACCGACTTCGGTGAGCACGCCGCTGATGCCGTCGTCAACCACCTCCGCCATGCCGCCGGCGCGCGTGGCCACCGCCGGAAGGCCGCAGCCTTGCGCCTCGATTAACGCCGTGCACAGCCCTTCGGCCTCGCTGGCGTAACAGGCCATTGTCGCGCTGGCCCAGAACGGCCTCAAATCGCGCACGAACCCCAGGAAATGCACCTGCTCTGAGACGCCCAAATCTCTCGCTGCCGCGCGCAAAATGGCTTCCTGATCGCCGCTGCCAGCCAGAGCCAGATGGACGCTTGGTTTGCGGCCGCGCTTCAGTTTTTCATTGACCACGGCCAGAACTTCGATCATGTCACGCTGGCGCTTTTCACTGCTGAGCGCCGCGGCGTGCGCAATCAAAATCCCTTCCTGCGGCAATCCATGAGCCGCTTTGAACGTTTGGACTTCGTTTTGTGAAGGCGGCGCTGGGAACTCCATCCCGCTGTACACGACGCGGATTTTTTCGTCCGGCACGCCGCTCCTGAGCAACGTATCGCGAACGGCCTGGCTGATCGCGATGATTCGCTCCAGTCGCTGGTCTTTCCACCGTCCGCGCGGAGTAAAGATTGTGCGCCGATGCGCGACCAGGTGCGGCGGGTTGCGCCGAAACGCTCGCACCGCCAGTTGTCCCGGCAACAGTCCATGCCCGTCATGAACGTGCAGCAGATCGGGGCGTTGCCGCCGCAGCAGCGAGATCAAACGCAGCGTGGCCAGAGGGTCCAGCGAGCCGCGGAATCGGATGGCGGCGGTGGGGATGTCGCAATCCTCGCAGCGTTGCAGCAGCGGCGAATTCTTCGGTGCGACCACAAGAACCCGATGCCCGCGTGCCTGCAGCCCTTTGACCAGCAGCAAAATCTGGTGCTCGCCCCCGCGCCATGTCTTGGCTGTCGAAAGGTGAACAGAAAACAAGCTGCGGTTCATGCGAGCATTCTACACAAATCATTGCGGATTGCAGATTGCGGATTGCGGAATGTGACTGTGTGGCACGGGCAGGCCGCGTCCCTTGTGGCATCCCGGCAAGCCGACCCGGTGCTCTTTGGGCGCGGATTGCCCGTGCAGCGGCGCACGAGAACACGGGCAATCCGCGCCGCGAACAGCAGCCGGTCCGTGACATCGACGTGCAGAATGCGGCGCGGCCTGCCCGTGCCACATGCGCTACTCCTCGCTCCAATCCGGGCTCTGGTTGCACCCTTCCGTCGTCAACTGTGCGAATTCCATCTCGTCATCGGCCGCAAATCGTCGCGCGCAGACTTGCCATTGCCCTTCGCCGCCGCGGCAGAAAAGCAGCATCGAGCCGTCCGGCGAGTAACGCGCTTCGTGCTGAGCGTCGCCGCCGAA
Source organism: Planctomycetota bacterium (assembly GCA_036504595.1). Taxonomy (GTDB): domain Bacteria; phylum Planctomycetota; class SZUA-567; order H5-PLA8; family H5-PLA8; genus DASXUX01. Next base: position 292,250 of record DASXUX010000081.1, read on the forward strand.
CGTCACTTGTTCCCAGCCGGTGCCATCGGCGTTGACTTGGTGCACGCGCCCTTTGTCCGTCTGGCAGAGCAGTTTCTTGCCATCTTTCGACCACCGCGGCGTGCATGCGGGGTCTTCTGTTTTCAGTTTCGTGTTGCCGTCGCCATCCACGTTGACGAAGAAGACGGCCGGCGCACCGTCCACATGGCGGCTGGCCAGAGCGATTCGTTTTCCGTCGGGGCTCCACGCGGGCGACCAGCAGCGTTGCCAGTCATCCGGCGTGACGCGCTTCTCGTTTCCTGAACTGAGCTCGCGAGTCCAGATTTGGTTTTCACGCATGAAGACGAGCGATTTGCCGTCGGGCGACCAATCCGGCTGGCCGCCGGCGCAAGTTTTCTGCGGGCTGGAGCCGTCGCGGTTCATGGTCCAGACTTCGGGGAAGCCACCGCGCTGCGATGTGTACGCGATCTTCTTCCCGTCGGGCGAGAAGCGCGGGTCTACGTCGTTTTCCGGCCCGCTGCTGAGCGACTTGGCATCGCCTCCGCTGGCGTGCATGCGCCAGATCGCGAACTTTCCGCCTCGATTGCTGGCGAAAATGATCGTGCCTTTCAACTGTTTGGGGTCGAGTTTGCCGACGGGCAGCTCTTGGCTCTTAGCTCTTGGCTCTTGGCTCGCAAGCGGTTTCCTTTCGGGTTGCGAACTGCGGAGCGCGGATGGGACCGCAGCCGGCGTCGGCCGCTCCCTTACGGTCGCGGTACTGATGCGCACGCGCCGGAAGCCATACGCGTCGTGGCCGGCGCAGGCGTCTACGTAATTCGGGAAATCTTGGGCACGGCAGGCCGAACGGCACTTCTGCGCATCCCAATCCCACGCACCGCCGCGCAGGACGCGCATTTTGCCGCTCTGCGGCCCGTGCGGATTCTCCTTGGTGCTCTCCTTATAGTAGTCGGCGGCGTACCAGTCGTTGCACCACTGCCACACGTTGCCGTGAACGTCGCAGAGTCCCCACGCATTCGGCGTTTTCTGTCCGACCGGGTGGCGGGAGCCCAGCGAGTTCTCTTTCGACCAGGCGTACTGCGAAAGCTGCGCGGGATTATCGCCGAAGCAGTAGCGCGTTGTGCTGCCGGCGCGGCAGGCAAATTCCCATTCGGCTTCAGTGGGCAAGCGGTAGCCATCGGCGCTGAAGTCGCACGCCCAAGTGCTGGGATCGTAGCAGGGGGTCAACCCTTCGAGTTGCGAGCATGCGTTGCAGAAGCGCGCCGCGTCCGTCCAACGGATTTGCTCGGCCGGGTCGTCCTTGCTGCCGGGCTTCTTTTTGGATGCGGGTGAGCGCGTGCCGGTCACCTTCTCGTACATTTCTTCCGTGACCGGAAATTTATCGATGAAGAAGCTGCTGACGGATACCGCGTGCGGCGTTTCGTCCGGTTTGCCCGTCGCGTCGCCCATGACGAACTGACCGGCCGGAACGCGGACCATCTCACCACCGCTGGCGGGGTGGAACGTTTCGAGCGGCTGCGCAGGACCACTTGCCGGGGCGCGGCGGCCGCGCGCGACCAGCAGCACTCCAGCGGCCAGGACGGCGATGGCGATAATCCAGAGGGAGGTGCGGCTCATGGGAACTATCTCCGTTTGAAGTGCCGCGGCCCCCTCACCTCTAACCCCTCTCCCTCGCGGGGGAGAGGGGAACCGGAGCAGTGGCTCTGCCGTAACCCTCCCGGCTCCCGCCCCTCGCCGGGAGGGGAGAACGGCACGCAATCCAGGAGGATTGCGCTACTTCACCGCCGGCTGCACGCGGGAACCGGCATCGGGCTGCATGTCCTCCTGCGGGATCTGGCGGCCGAGCTTCAAGGCTTTCGCGAACCAGCCCTCTGCCTCCTTCTGAATGCCCATGCCAATCGAAAGATAGCCGAGCTGTTCGTGCAGCATCGCGTTATCGGGCTCCAGAGCCGCAGCCTTGCGCCAATACTCGCCGGCGCTCGTCGCGTCGCCATCCAGCGCGGCAAAGAAGCCGAACCAGATCAGCGGCAGCGGCCACTGCGGATCGCTGTCCGCGGCGTTTTGGAACGCAGCCTTGGCCGATTCCCGGCTGCCGCCGGCCACGTGAGCGATCCCCAGCTCGTAGTAGAGCTCCGCGATCGGCTTGGGTTCCGGCATCGTCTGCTTCCACTCGCCAAACGCTTTCTCGAGGCCCTTGCGGAAAATCTGCAGCCGGTTCATGCCACGCTGAGCCGGAGCGGGCACCTTCTCCCGATCCATGACCTGCATGAAGTAATCGCGCGCCGTGCTCAAGTCGCCCTTGCACGCCGAAATCGCGCCCAGCACGGCCAGCGCGTCGGGGTTATCGGGTTCCAGTTCCACGGCGGCGCGCAGAGATGTTTCAGCCTCGTCGATCTGGTTGCGGCGAGCCATCAGCAACCCCAGACGGCTGTGCGCGACGTAGTTCTTTGGCGAGAGCTGCAGCACGGTTTCGTAGGCCTGCACGGCTTTATCGAGTTTGCCGAGCGCGGAATACGCATCGCCCAGCGAAAGCCACACGGCAGGCTGCGTCTTGCTGAGGTGCAACGTTTTCTCGTAGTAGCCAACGGCTTCTTCGTTCTTGCCGGAGTGCTGCAGGGCCAGGCCGAGATTCGCCAGGGCAATGTGCCATTCAGGGAAGAGATCCACGGCTTGCCGGAGGGACTCCACCGCTTCGGCGTTCTTGTTCTGGTACAGTTGGCACAGGCCAAGGTTGTTGAATGCTTCGGCGTAATCGGGCTCCATTTGAATTGCCTTGTCGAACTCCCGAGCCGCTTCCTCCCAGACCTGCTTCTGCAAGTACATGCAGCCGCGGGCGAGAAGTTCTTCGGCCAGAGCGTGCGCACGCTGGCGCCGCGCAGCTCCGGCTTGAGCGGTTCCGAGGAACGGTCCGACGTGCTGCGGTGCGCTCTGCTTGGGGGCGGCGGCTCTGGCGACCGGTCTTCGCGGATGCATGGCCATGCGTGAGGCTCTCCCGAGTTTTGTTGTCTGACTGGCGCGACATGATAGAGAAGTCTCTTGTTTACGGGAAGTGCGAAATTGGTGAGTGGTGAGTGGTGGAGTGGTGAGTGTCGGTAATGTGGCGGCTGCGAGGTTCCAGGCACCACTCACCAAGCACTACTCACCACTCATCAATTTCCATTGACTTCTGTGACTTCTACGGCTAGAACGCTGTTCTAAGTTGAGTGTTGAGGTTCGCACATGGCTCCCGTCCTGGTCGGTCCCAAGTACAGTGTCTCCAATCTGGCGCGAGGCTTGGACGTGCTGGAGCTGCTGCTGAATCACCCCGGCGGGCTGGGCGTCAGCGACATTGCCGAACTGCTTGAGATCCCCAAGAACGCCGCCTTCCGCGTGACGACCGCCTTGTGGGAACGCGGCTATCTGCTCCGCAACGATGACAATAAAACGTTCCGCCTCAGCCCCAAGCTGATGACGATGGGCTACAAGGCGGCCGACCGACAGGGACTGATTGAGCGCTCGATCCCATTCATGCGCCAGTTGCGCGATTCACTGAAGGAGACCGTGGTGTTGTGCGCTCTGGCGGAGAACGATGGCGTTGTCCTGGAGCAGGTGCCGGGACTGTATCCCTTCCGTTTCGTCGTCGATCCTGGTTCAACTTTCCACCTGCACACGTCCGCTCAGGGAAAGGCGCTGCTGGCCTTCCTGCCGCCGGCGACGCAGTCCGAACTGATTGAGAAGATCAGGTTTACGCGCTACAACGAGCGAACTATCGCGAGCAAGCAGGCGTTGCTCGCGGAACTGGAGAAGGTCCGGCGGCTGGGCTACGGGATCGATCACGCCGAGGAACTCGACGGCGTGCACTGCTGCGCGGCGGCGCTTCTCGATGCGCGCGGCTATCCGGTCGCCGCGATCAGCACCACCGGCCCGGCGCAGCGCTTCACAGAATCGATGTTCGAGACGGTAGGGCGACAGATGCGCGAATGTGCGGAGAAGATTTCGCAGACGTTGGGACTAACTGAGAATTAAAAATGAAAAATTAAGAATCAACGGCTGCACGTTTGCCGTAGTTTTTACTTTTTAGTTTGAATTGGAGGGGTTCCTATGAAGGCTGCAAACTTCAAAGCGGCGCTCTTCATCCTTTTCGCATCCACGGCGCTTTCGGCTGCCGATCCGGCTTATTACGTCAAGAAAGAGACCTGGCAGGAGACGATGCTCGCCTCGCGCCAGGCGCTTGCGGTGGCTCAAAAAGCCGCCGAAACGACCGCGCCGGTTAAAGTCAGCACGGACGTGATGCGCGGCGGCGATCCCGGCAAGGAAATGAAAGTGCCGGTCTCCGGATGGAAGGACCTTTGGCTGATCGTCGATGACGTTGAAGATTATGACCACGATATGGCCGACTGGGCCGATGCGTGTGTGATCGGCAAAGACGGCAAGGTCCTCTACCTCGACACGATCGATCCCGTTTCGGTCCGGCAAGGCTGGGGCCAGTTCCACCGCAACAAGAACGTGCTCGGCGGGCCGATTGCGTTTCACGACAAAGCCTTCGCGCGCGGCCTGGGCACGCACGCCATTAGCGTCATTCATTACGACCTGCAGGGCAAGTACGACACCTTCACCGCCTGGGTCGGCGTGGATAAGGCCAAGAGCAAGAATCAGGGCAGCGTGCGTTTCATCGTCAGCAGCGCGGACGTTTCGAAAACAAAGAGCCTTGGCGGAGAGCTATGGGATCTGGTTGCGCGCGATTTCAATACGCCCACGCCGCAGCGCCAGATCGCCTGGGAACGCGACGATAAGATTTGGGAAACCGATTCGCTCGAAGCAGCGGCGCTGGCCAAACGCTACGCGGGCGCGACGCGGGGCCAGCTCGGCGAGCAGGTCGGAAAGCTGGCTGGGGAAGCCAAGGATGTCGCCGCGCTGCAGCCGATTCGCGAACTCTACTACCGCTTCCATCAGGTGCAGCAGGCGATGTCGCAGCTCAAAGGCTTCAGCTTCCAGTCGCTGCGGCTGGCTGTGACGGACCTCAACGCGAGCTTCGGCGAGAAATACGTCAAAGGCGCGGAGTACCTGAAGCGCGTTGACGATCTGGAGAAAACGTGGCTGGAGATGACGGCCGACGGCAAAAAGGCCGATCCGGCAAAAGTCGGTGAAGTATCTGAAAAGCTCGCGGCTTTGCAGCAGGAAGCGTTGCTGGCCAATCCGCTGCTGGACTTCGACAAGCTGCTGCTGATCAAGCGCAACGCGAAAAACCTGGGCCTCCCGCAGAACTGGCAAAGCAACTCCACGCTGCACAAAAACGGCTTCGAGAACGAAATCCAGGTGATGTCACCGGTAAAGCCCGGTTCGCCAGCGAAGACGTTCTACAAGCCTGATGGCGGCAAGTTCGTCGGCGACATGTGCCTGCACTTCGACGCGCAGAAAATGCTGTTCTCATCTATCGGAGCGAACGGCCGCTGGCACATCTTTGAAATCGGCATCGATGGCCAGAACTTGCGGCAGGTCACCCAGAACGACCAGCCGGATGTCGATTACTACGACGCCTGCTATCTGCCCAACGGCAAGATCGCGATGAACTCCACAGCGTGCTTCAACGGCGTGCCGTGCGTGTTCGGTTCGGATCACGTTTCGAATCTGTACGTGATGGATTCGGACGGAAAAAACATCCGCCAGCTTTGTGTCGATCAGGAACACGACTGGTCTCCGACGGTTCTGCCCAACGGCCAGATCATGTACCTGCGCTGGGAATACACCGACACGCCGCACTCCAACACGCGCCTGCTGTTTCACTGCAATCCCGACGGCACCGAGCAACTGGAGCTCTACCATAGCAATTCGTACTGGCCCAATGGCATGTTCTACGCCAAACCAATTCCTGACCATCCGTCGAAGGTCGTGGGAATCGTGACCGGACACCATGGCGTTCCGCGGATGGGCGAACTGGTGATCATCGATCCCGCCGCGGCGCGGAACGAGAACGAAGGCGTCGTGCAGCGCATTCCCGGCTACGGCAAAAAGGTCGATGCGGTTTATGCCGATCAACTGGTGAATGGAAGCTGGCCGAAGTTCCTGCATCCGTGGCCCCTGAACGAAAAGTACTTCCTCGTCGCCGCTCAGCCGACGGCGCAGTCGCTGTGGGGCATTTACCTTGTCGATGTGTACGACAACATGCTGCTGCTCGCCGAAAGCCCCGGTTACGCATTGCTCCAGCCAGTGCCAGTCAAGAAAACGCCGACGCCGCCAGTCATTCCGGAGAAGGTCGATCCCTCGCGCCACGACGCGACCGTGTACATCTCGAACATTTATCAGGGCGAAGGCATGAAGGGCGTGCCGAAGGGAACTGTCAAGCAGTTGCGCATCTTCACCTATCATTTCGCGTATCAAGGAATGGGCGGCCTGCTGGGTGTGCTGGGCATGGACGGCCCGTGGGATATTCGCCGCATCATGGGCACGGTGCCCGTCGAACCCGACGGCTCGGTGAGATTCCGCATCCCCGCGAACACGCCGATCTCCATGCAGCCGCTCGACGACCACGGCTGCGCCGTGCAGCTCATGCGAAGCTGGATCACCGGTATGCCGGGCGAAAACGTTTCGTGCGCCGGCTGCCACGAAAAGCAAACGACCGCGCCTGTCAATCAGAAGGCTGTGGCGTTCTCCAAGCCCACGGCGGAGATCAAGCCGTGGTATGGTCCGGTGCGCGGGTTCGCGTACAAGCGCGAGGTCCAACCGGTGCTCGACAAGCACTGCATCGGCTGCCACGACGGCAAGGAACACAACTTTGCCGGCGCGGAGGCCGGCACCACCAAAGTCATGATCGATCTGCGCGGCACCGAAAAAATCAAAGACTTCCGCATGGAAACGCCGGGCAACGGCGGCGGACATGCGGGGCGGTTCTCGGTCGGTTACGCCGAACTGCACCGCTTTGTGCGGCACGCGACGATCGAATCGGATTATCACACGCTGACGCCCGGCGAATATCACGCCGAAAATACCGAGCTCATCCAGATGCTGCGCAAGGGCCACTACAACGTGAAGCTTGACGCGGAGTCCTGGGACCGGTTGATCACGTGGATCGATCTGCACGCGCCCTATCATGGCACCTGGAACGAAGAACTGGTCAATCCGGGCAAGCAGATCGAACGCCGCCGCGAATTGCGCAAGCTGTACGCGGGCATCGACGAAAACCCGGAAGAAGTTCCGCCCACCAAACCATCCGAACCCTTCGTGATGCCGGTAGCGCCGGCGTCCCTGCCGGCCGGCACGGAGGCCGGCGCTACCGCGAGTGGCTGGCCCTTCGACGCCGCCGAAGCCGCAAAGCGGCAAGCGGCTGCGGGCGGGGTGGGGAAGCAGACGATCGATCTGGGCAACGGCATCAAACTGGACCTGGTGCTTGTCCCGGCCGGTGAATTCGTTATGGGCGATGCAAACGGCGAGGCCGACGAGAAGCCGCTGACGAAGGTGAAGATCGACAAACCGTTCTGGATGGGCCGCTGCGAAGTGACTAACGCGCAGTACAACGTCTTCGACGCGCTGCACGACAGCCACTGCATTTCAAAGCAGGCTTATCAGTTCGGCGTGCACGGCTTCCCGTCCGACAAGCCGGAGCAGCCGGTGATCCGCGTCTCGTGGGATGAGGCCATGGCGTACTGCAAGTGGTTGTCTACGAAGACGGGCCAGAAGTTCTCGCTGCCGACGGAAGCGCAGTGGGAATACGCCTGCCGCGCCGGATCGGCCAGCCCGCTGTTCTTTGGCGACACGAACAGCGATTTCTCGACATACGCGAATGTGGCGGACAAGAAGCTGCGGCAGTTCGCGAGCAACCCGTATACGGTTTTCGAGCCGCTGAAGAATCCGAGCAAGTACGAGGACTACACGCCGAAGGACGATCGCTTTGACGACGGCGGACTGGTCTCGGTCGAAGTGGGCAGATACAAGCCCAATGCGTGGGGCCTGCATGACATGCACGGCAACGTCGCCGAATGGACTCGCACGACGTACAAGCCGTATCCCTACGACAGCGCCGATGGCCGCGACAACGGAGAAAGCGGCACGCGCAAAGTCGCTCGCGGCGGTTCCTGGCGCGATCGCCCGAAATGTTGTCGCTCCGGTTTCCGCCAGAACTATCCGTACTGGCAGCGTGTGTTCAACGTGGGGTTCCGCGTGATTTGCGAAGCGCCGCCGGAAGCGAAGATCGCCGTTGCGGCGGCGGACAAATGAATTGAACCGCAAAGACGCGACGACGCAAAGAACAGCAGGGCCTGGGGTATCGGGTATCGGGTATGGGGTATGGGGTATGGTAGAGGCTGCGATTATCTACACCCGATACCCTATACTCGATACCCCATACCCGCCGTTCTCTGCGCCTTTGCGTCTTCGCGGTGAGCAAGGCTGTTGCTTGAACCCAACGCTCGTGCTAAAGATGTGAGTCTCTGTCGAAAGCACGGGAGCGGGTTGAGTGGATTATCCGCCGGGAAAAGCGCCGCTGGCGATTCTGCTGATGGCTCTCATCAGCGGTGCGCTGTTGTTGCTTTTCCCGCCCCAGAAGTCCAGCGGCAACCTTGAAGTCTGGACCTTCGCCGATAGCCACTATCAGGCGTACAGGAAGCTGATGCCGAAGTTCGAAGCTTCGCACCCCGGCGTGAAGGTCGATCTCCAGTACGTTCACATCAACGCCGTCACATCGCGCCTAAGGACCGCGTTCGCCTCCGATCTGCCGGTGCCGGATATGCTGGAGACCGAAATCAGCACCGTCGGTTCGTTCTTTCTCGGACCGCTGAAGGACGTCGGGTTCGTTGATCTTACCGAGCAACTGCACAAGATTCCGCCCGACGGCGGACCTCCGTGGATCGACCGCGTGGTGAAGTCGCGCTTCGCGCCGTATACCGTCCGGCGCAAAGAGAACGGCGTCTACACAGACCACATTTTCGGCCTGCCGCACGACGTCCATCCGTGTTTGCTCGGTTACCGCAAAGACGTTTTCGATGCGCATGGAATCGACGCGGAGAAGTTGACCACGTGGGATGCGTTCATCACCGAAGGCCGCAAGTTGATGGCCAAGCTCAACGCAGAAGACAAGAGCGGAAACAAGCACTATCTGATCGAACTCAACGAGGCCGCGCCGGATCAGTTCGAATGCCTGCTCTTTCAAAACGACGGGCAATATTTTTCGCCCGAAGGCGAACTGCGGATGGACGATGAGGCGTCCGTTCAGACCATGCTGTGGTACATCCCGCTGGTGGCCGGGCCGGACAAAGTCGGCTATTCGCTGGGCTGGAACTTCGAACTCGTCAGCAAGGCGCATGCGGACAATCTGATGCTGGCGACGATCATGCCCGACTGGTTCAGCGCGTTCTACCAGAAGTACGTGCCTGCGGCGGCGGGAAAAATGGCCCTGATGCCGCTGCCGGCGTTCAAGCCCGGCGGGCGGCGCACGAGCACGCGGGGCGGGACGATGCTGGGTTTCACCAAGCAAAGCAAGCAGTTCGAGCGCTGCTGGGAACTTGGGCTGCTGATGTATTTTGACGTGGAATCGCGGATCGAGCAGTTCAAGGAGTTCAATATTCTGCCGCCGACGCGCGACGCGTGGTCGCACCCGGCGCTAAGCGAACCCAATCCGTATTTCAGCAATCAGCCGTTGGGAAAACTCTATGCGGAACAGGCCGATAACACGCCGCCGCAGTACACCAGCCCGAACATTCAACTCGCCAAGGCGAAGCTGGGCGAAGCACTGACGGACTGCGCGACGTACTACAACAAAAACGGAGCGAATGGATTCGAGGAGTACGTCCGCAAGCGCATGAAGGCATCGGGCGATGAGGTGCGGCTGCAGGCAAAGTTGAATCCGTACAAATAAAGTAAAAAGTAAAAAGGAAAAAGGAAAAGAGAGAAACGGCGCGCGGAAGGCAAACAAGTGGAAAGTAACGAGGAGAAGGAAACGGCAAGAAGCGAAGCGCCGAGTTCGCGTTCGGTCAGCCGCTCGTCTTTTTCCTTTTTGCTTTTTCCTTTTAGCTTTTCCTGGCGTGCGCAGCAGAAGCTGGCGCCGTATCTGTTCGTCTCGCCGTTTCTGATTTTGTTCTGCGTTTTCGGCGTCTATCCGATCGTCAAGAGCCTGTATCTCGCGTTCCATTGCACGAACGGGCCGCGTTCGGTGGTGTTCACCGGTCTGGACAATTTCTGGTTCCTGATCAGCGATCCGGACTTTATTACGGCGCTGAAGAACACCGCTATTTTTGCGTTCTTCTCGATCTTTCTGCAACTGCCGCTGGCGCTCGGGCTGGCGCTGCTGCTCAACGCGACCTGGCTGAAAGGCCGCAACACGTTTCGCTTCATTTTCTTCGCGCCGAACCTGGTTGGGCAGGTGTTCGTCGGATTCTTGGGCGGCGTGGTGTTCTCGCCGCGGTACGGGCTGTTTTCAAAGTTCATGACGTTTGCGATGGGTCTTGATCCGGACATCAAGTGGCTTGGCGACGATCAGTTCGTCATGCCGACGCTGGTGCTGATCGCCCTGTGGATGTATGTCGGCTACAACTGCATCTACTTCCTGGCGGCGCTGCAATCGGTCGAGCGCGAACTGCACGAGGCCGCGGCCGTCGATGGCGCCAACGCGTGGCAGCGCTTCTGGCACATCACGGTGCCGGCGATCAAGCCCGTGGTGCTGATCGTCGTCATCATGAGCACGCTCGGGTCGTTCCAATTGTTCGAACTGCCCTACACTCTGCTGAACAGCACGTCGGGGCCGAACAAGGCGGGCCTGACAATCGTGATGTATCTGTACCAGCGCGGCTTCGACATTGGCAACCTCGGGTATGCGTCCACCATTGGGTGGACGCTGGCGCTGATCGTGATGATGATCAGCTTTGCGCAGAAGCAAATGTCGGGAGCGATGCGCGGAAATGATTAGCGAGCGGCTCTCGGCAAAAAAGAGCATGCGCATCGGCGGCGATGTCGTCGGCCAGCGCAGCCGATGGCTGACGCCGGCGAGCATTCTGCTTTACGTAGCGCTTACCTTGATCTCCGTGTTCATGCTCGCGCCGCTGATCTACATGGTCTGCTGCGCGTTCAAGACCTCGTCCGACATGTTCAACTACACGCTGCTGCCGTATGAACCCAGCGAGAAGCTCATCGCAGTTGCGGGGCCGCTGAAGGACCAGAAGTTTGTCATCCAAGGTGATCAATTCACGATCGGGCCGCCGCAGAACGCCACGGTACGTGTTGACTTTCCAGCCGGCACGGAGGCCGGCGCTACTCCGCTGAAGTTTGTGCGCAACGAGTCTGGCCAGTGGGATCTGGAAGGCATCTGCCCGCCCTGCGCGATGATCGCCGGCAAGACGGGTGGAAAAGCAACGCTCAAGGCCGGCGAGATTGTCCAGATCGGGACATCGAAGTTCATGTACGATGCCGGACACGTGCCGACGGTGCGAAACTTCTATGACCTGTTCACGAAGTTCCACTTTGGCCGGCATCTGCTCAATAGCTTCTTCCTGACCAGCACCGCCACATCCATCTCACTGATTCTCTGTTCGCTGGGCGGCTTCGCGTTGGTAAAATACCAATTCAAAGGCAAGAAGATCATGTTGGGAATCATGCTGGCCACGATGATGATTCCCAGTTCGGTGCTGCTGGCGCCCAACTACGAACTGCTGGCTCACATGGGCCTGATGAACACGTTCACGGGTCTTCTTCTGCCCGGCATCGTTGGCGCGTTCGGCATGCTGCTTTTCCGCCAAGCGATGCTGGCCGTGCCCGACGACCTGATCGAAGCGGCGCGCATCGACGGCTGCAGCGAGTTTGGCATTTACTGGAAGATTATCATGCCGGTGGTGCGGCCGATGTCGGGCGCGTTCTGCCTGATGGCCTTCATGGCCAACTGGAATTCGTTCCTGATGCCTATGATCGTGCTGCAATCCGAACAGCTTTTCACGGTCCCGATCGTGCTCAGTCAGACGATCGGCCTGACGGGCGACAACCAGTATGGCCCGATGATGGCCGGCACGTTTATTGGCGTCCTGCCGCCAGCGATTCTGTTCTTCTTGCTGCAAAAGGAATTTATTGCGGGGCTGACGACGGGGGCGGTAAAAGGATAGTGCAGGGTTCGAAGTTTATTCTTCGGTCAGGCGGCGAGAATCGTCGGGCGTTCCGGTATTCCGCTGCCGACCTTCGAGGAGTCTTCCGAACGTCACCGCATCATCGCCGAAGCGTTCGCGCAGGCGGTCGATGGCTTGCGCGGCACGGCGGGCGCGCGTGGCGCCTTCATCCGGGAAAAGGCTCTCGGTCGCCTCCCCGGGCGCGAGCAAATGTGTGGCGGCGATCCCGAGCAGCCGGACGCCTTGGCCTTGCAGATCCAGTCGCGTGCGCAGCATCTGGACGGCGGCGGAGTGCAGCGGGCCGGTCAGGTCCGTGGGGTCTTCCAGCAGCAGCGAACGCGTCAGGCGCGTGAGATCGGCCATGCGCACTTTCAGCGTCACGCCCTGGCAGCGCAGGTTCTTCGCGCGCAGGCGAGCGGCGACTTCATCGGCGCAGGCGAGCAGTTCGCGCTCCATCGCGGCGCGGTTGAACAGGTCTTCGGCAAAGGTGTCCTCATGGCTGATGGATCGCGGACGATCGCCGGTTTCGACTTCGCGATTGTCGAGCCCCTTGGAAAGAGAGAGCAGATGGTCCGCCAACTGCTGTCCCAAGCGCCGCGTGAGAAACGCAGGATCGGAGCGCGCGATGTCGCCGATCGTGTGCAGGCCGTATTTCTTGAGATGCTCGCACGTCTTCGGCCCCGCGCCCCACAGTCGCGAAACCGGCAACGGCTCAAGAAACTTGATGACCAGATCGGGCTCCGGCGGCACGACGACGAAGCCGTTGGGCTTTTTCAGGTCGCTCGCCAGTTTTGCCAGGAACTTGTTCACCGCGACGCCGACAGACACGACCAGACTCGTTTTGGCGAAGACTTCGTCCTTGATGAGCAGCCCGATTTTCTCCGGCGGGCCGAAGAGCTTCAGCGAGCCGGTGAGGTCGAGGAAGGCTTCATCCAGTGAAAGCGGCTCGATCTGGTCGGTGTAGCCTTCGAAGACCGCGCGGACTTCGCGCGATTTTTCGACGTAGCGTTCCATGCGCGGCTTGCGCCAGATGCCTTGCGGGCAAAGCTTCGCCGCCTGGCTGCTGGCCATCGCGGAGTGCACTCCGAACTGGCGCGCCTCGTAACTGGCCGTGCACACGACGCCGCGGCTGCCCGGCAGCCCGCCGACGATCACCGGTTTGCCTTTCAGCTCGGGGAAATCGAGGATCTCGACGGCCGCGTAGAATTGGTCGAGGTCGCAGTGGGCAATGGCGCGAGGCCAGGTCATGCGCGACATTCTAGCGCGCTTGTTACGGGTGACGAGTGGCGGGTGGCGGGTGATGCTGCAGTAGGCAGTGGCAGTAGGCAGGAAGCGGGAAGCAGGAGGTGGGAGGCAGGATGCGGACGCAAGAGGCATGATTGGGACGGGCAAGGGTGCGGATGTGCTCCTGCCGACTGCTGCTGCTTACTGCTGCTCTCCGTTCACGCACCAATATATTTCGCGTATGCCGTCCGCGCATCGGGAACCTTGCGCGTGCCTTTGATGATCGCGCGGCAATCGGGGAAGACGGTGATTTCGAGCCCCTGGCCGTCATCGCCGCCGGGGGCGTTGAAGCGCAGGAGGAACTTGTTGACGGTCACGCCTGCAATCCCGCCCGCTGCCGACAATCGCGCGGCGAGCTCCTGCAAATTAAGCGTCGCGCCAGAACGCGGGTTGATCTGCACGGCGTTTCGGCCGCAGAGACTGGTCGTGCTGCTGACGCCCTGGCCTTCGAGGAATTCAAAGCGGCGGTGTTTGCAGCAGGGGCAATCGGCTTCTTCGCGCGCTTTAGCGATCTTGAACTGGTGGATTTCGTTGGACCATGAATCAATCGACAACAGACAGTGGCTGATGGCGTCCAGTCTTCCCGCGCAAATCTTCAGCGCTTCGCCGGCCTCGTGACTGGCGATCAAACTGGTTACGGGGCCGAGCACGCCGACGGTGTCGCAGGTCGGCGCCATGCCCGGAGGCGGCGCACTTTCAAACAGACACCGCAGGCACGGCGTCTGTCCCGGGATAATGGTCATGCTCATCCCCGTGGACCCCACCGCCGCGCCGTACACCCACGGGATTCCGAGCTTCACGCAGGCGTCGTTGATGACAAAGCGCGTTTCAAAGTTGTCTGCGCCATCGACGACGACCGTCGCGCCGCCAAGAAGCTGTTCGGCGTTTGCGGGATTCAAGTCGGTGACCAGTCCGCTGATCTTGATGTCGCTGTTGATCTGGCGCAGTTTGCGTTCGGCGGCGGCGGCTTTGGGCAGATTTTCGCGGCAGTCTTGCTCGTCAAAAAGCGCCTGCCGCTGCAGGTTGCTCAGTTCGATATAATCCCGGTCGATGACGCGCAGATCGCCGACGCCCGCTCGCGCCAGCAACCCCGCCGCCACCGTCCCGAGCGCTCCGCAGCCGACGACAACGACCGTCGAACCGCCGATGCGCTTCTGTCCTTCTGCCCCAATGAAGGAGAGCAGCACCTGGCGGTTGTAGCGGTCGGGGGAAGGCATACGGGTTACCATTTTTCACCGCAGAGACGCGGAGGCGCAGAGAACAACACGAGAAAGTCTAAAGCAGCCAGTCCGGGTTTGGCAAGCTCTGGATTCTCTTCTCCGCGCATTTGCATCTTTGCGGTTAAGTCACTTCGCCGCCGGCGTACCCAGAATCTCCACGTCTTTGACGGCCATCTCGTACGTGATCGGGATCTTCGGGTCGCCGACCATGTGTTCCGGATAATCTTGCTTCGGCTTAGGCTGCAGGCGTCCCTTGAAAACGATGTCTATTCCCGTGGCCACGGGCTGCGTAAGTTTTTCCTTCGGGTACAGCCGCATTTTGTAGGTGGTGATGCCGCCTTTTTCGCGTGTTTCGGTGCCGATCAGAACAACGATTGAACCGTCTTCGGTCATCGTGCTGGAAACCGTGCCCTGCAGCTTAACGCGAAGTGAGCGCTGGATGCCGAGCATGGTCTTATCCCAGCGCACCGCATCGAAGTATTCGGCATCGGCCGGTGCGGCTTTTGCGAGCGGATCGTCCGCCTCCAGGGACTTCTTCTTGCCGCTGTCCGCTGACGGGTTGCGCGGCGACAAGATCAAGTAGATGGCGACGGCAACGATCAGTGCTGCGACGACCAGTCCCGCGACGATGATCAGGCTGCTGTTGCTTTTGCCCTTGCGGCGCGGAGCGGTCTCCACCAAGTCTTCTTCGGGCTCGCCTTCTGCCTCGGCCTCTGGTTCTTCTGGCTCAGGCTCCGGTTCAGGCGCTCTGACCCGCTGCTGTACGCGCTGCTGCGGCTTGGGCTTGCCTGCGCCGCGGGAGGAAATCGGCTTGTTGGGTGCGTCATCATTGAATGTGATGACTTCCTCTTCCTGCTCTTCGTACTCCGGCGGCGCTTCGGCGATGACGAGTGTCTTGCCGCAGGCGCGGCACTTGGCGGACTTTCCGACATGCTCTTCTTTGGCGCGGAAGCTTTTTCCACAGGTGCAGGTTACGACGATGGACATTTTCTTTCTCTCCAAACAGATGTCGCGCACGTAATGAACAAGGGCCGATATTCTCACCTTGCCAACCAAGGTCAAGCAATCAAAACTGAACGGGTGACGGGGGACGTGTGACGGGTGGCGGGTGAAGCGTTCAATACGTTGGCCGTGTAGAGGCACTCATGATCGACTCCGAAGACCTGCTTCAACGTTTTCTCAGTTACGTGCAGATCGACACGCAGAGCGATGCGCACAGCACGACGACGCCGAGTTCCACGCGGCAGTGGACGCTGATCCGGCAGCTTGAGTCCGAGCTGCGCGGACTGGGACTCAAGGACGTGCGCGTGACGGAGTTCGGCTACGTGCTGGCCACTGTGCCGCCGACGTCGAAGAAAGCGGCCGTTCCGCGAGTCGCTTTGCTGGCGCACGTCGATACGGCCGAAGGCTGTGCGGGGCGCGCCAAGCCGCTGGTGCATCGCGCGTGGGCCGGCGAGCGCATCGTTCTGCCGGACGATCCATCGCAAGTCATCAGCGTGGAAGATTCGCCGGCGCTTCGCGGAAAAACGGGCGAAGACATTATCACCGGCTCGGGCCGCAGCCTTCTCGGCGCCGATGACAAAGCAGGCGTGGCGAGCATCATGGCGGCCGTGCGCTATCTGCTGCGGCATCCGGAAGTCGCGCATGGGCCGGTGCGTGTCTGCTTCAACCCGGACGAAGAGATCGGGCGCGGCACCGAAAAGCTCTCGATCGAGGAGCTGGCTGCGGATGTCGCCTACACGCTGGACTCCGAGGGCCTCGGACGCATCGATTGCGAGACGTTCAACGCGGATAAAGCTGTTTTGACTATCCAGGGCGTCGCCTCGCATCCGGGGCATGCAAAAAACGTGATGGTCAACGCGCTGCGCCTGGCGGCCAGCTTTGTGCAGCGTCTGCCGATGAGCGCGGCGCCGGAGACAACGTCCGGGCGCGAGGGCTTCCTGCACCCGATCGAAATTCGCGGCACGCCGGAGCGCGCGGAAATCGTCCTGATCGTCCGGGATTTTGAACTCGACGGGCTGGCGGCCAAGCACAAGCTCTTGCAGGAGGAAGCGGACCGATTGGCCGCGGAGCACCCTCGGGCGAAAATAGACCTGCGCGTAAGCATGCAATACCGCAACATGCGGTATGGGTTGGATAAGGACACACGGCCGCTGGATTTCGCGATGGAAGCGGTTCGCCGCGTGGGGCTGACACCGAAGAAGGATTCCATTCGCGGCGGGACAGACGGTTCACACTTGACGGAGCGCGGCTTGCCGACGCCAAACATTTTCGCCGGGGGCCACAACTTTCACAGCCCGCGTGAATGGGTCAGCTTGCAGGATATGGTCAAGTCGGCCGAGACGATCGTGCGCCTGCTGTCGATCTGGGAAGAGCGGGGTTAATCATTGGTCATTGGTCATTAGGCAAGTAAATGAGCGAAGCGCTGAGAGCCAACCGTGCGGGTCCGATTATGCGTGCTCTCACCGCGCTGCTCTGCGGACTGGCGCTGGCGTTGCCATTCCGCGATTGGCATACCTCTCTGCCGGCGTGGGTTGCTCTCTCGCCGATGTTCTGGCTGGTCAAAGTCGTGGAGCGCCGTCGCGAGGCGCTCGCGTACTCTGCCGTCTTCTCGCTGGCCTGGACCGCGGGGGCCTTCTGGTTCCTCTGGCCGCTGGCGCCGCCGGCGATGATGGCCCTCTGTATTTACGTTTCCCTCTATTACATCGCGGCGCTGCTGGGCGTCCGTTGGATGGCGCGGCGCAGTGCCCGGCCCATCTTTGGCATCGCGGCGCTCTGGGTCTTGCTCGAAATGCTGCGCGCGACGGTGCCGGTGTTCGGGTTTCCGTGGCTGCTGCTCGGGCATTCGCTCCTTTATAGTGAGCACCTTCGGCAGGGCGCCGATCTGTTGGGTGTGTACGGGTTGAGCTTCCTCATCGTCGCAGTGAATGCGTGGGTTGCGTTTATTTTCTGGCCGATGTGGGTGTCGAAGGATAAAGACCGGCGCGCGACGACTGAATCGATGCGGGTTGGCTCAATGCTGGCCTCGTTGCTGCTTGCCACGTTCCTTTATGGCGAACTCCGTATCCGTGAGATCGCTCCGCGTCTTGAAGCCGGCCCGCCCATTGCGGTGATCCAGGGCAACATTCGCGAGAAGCTCAACCGCACCTACGAACAATGCGAGGAGCAGCTTCGCGGCCATCTGGAAATGCACCGGCAAGTGGCCGCTCAAGCAAAGGCTGGGGCGACGGAGACGCCAGAACTGATCTGCTGGGCCGAAACAATGGTGCCTGGATCGATGAACGTTGATGACTGGGGCAAGGAGTTCAAGGCGCAGGTTGCGGCCACGGGGATTCCAACGCTCGCCGGATCCAACTTCGCGGTGTCCGAATCCAACTCTGCTGATTCAGGCGCGCCGCAGTTTCGCAACACGCTCTATCTGATCGACGGCCATGGCAACGAAATCTATCATTACAGCAAGCGGCGGCTGGTAGCGTTTGGCGAATACGTTCCGTTCACGCAGGATCTGCCATTCATGAAGCTTTTGCGATCGATTACGCGCGATCAATATCTCTCGGGGTTGGAGCCATCAAAAATCCTCACAATTCCGCCGGACGGCAAAACGCGCGAGGGCAGCGCTCCTTATCACGTGGGCTTAAGCATCTGCGTGGAGGACATCCATCCGGACATCGCGCGCCAGTCTGCCTTGGCCGGAGCCGACGCGCTGCTGAACGTGACCAACGATGGTTGGTTCTTTGATACGTGCGGGCCGCAGGCGC
This sequence comes from Planctomycetota bacterium, assembly GCA_036504595.1. Classification (GTDB taxonomy): domain Bacteria; phylum Planctomycetota; class SZUA-567; order H5-PLA8; family H5-PLA8; genus DASXUX01. The sequence continues at coordinate 310,544 of DASXUX010000081.1, forward strand.
ATCTTCAAGCGGCGGCGTGGCGCGCGATCGAAGTCCGCCGGCCACTGCTGCGGGTAACGAATACGGGGCGCACCGTAGCCGTCAATCCATTGGGCAGCATGGATCTGCTGCTGCCCGAAGGTGCATCCGGAACGGCGGTGACGCGTCTGTGGCGTTACCAGCCGCAAGCCGGCGTCTACGGTACGACCACGTTGACCATGATTTTGGGCGATTTGGGCGCCGCGCTGGTCTTTTGTACGGTCTTTTTAACAAGTTTGTGGCTGTCCTGGCGGAAATCGCAAGTCGATGGCTTGAAAAAGATTAAGTAAATGTCATGCACAGCGTCCATTTTATTGCAGCAACTTAGCGGGGTAACCCGACACACCCTTGAGGAAAGTCTATCCTTGCACTATACAGGTGGGATCTGACGGAGGTCACGGACAATGCGGACGGCTGTTTGGATGACTCTCGCCGGCTTCACCGGCGCTCTGCTTCTGGCGACGTGTGTTCGCGGCGAAGATGATCCCAACGCAAAGAAGCTCGATGACCGGCTAAAGGCCGATCATGCCGCGGCGTCACGGCGCAGCGCCATCGACGGTGCGACGAGCAGCGACGCTAAGGCCGCCGCGATGAAGGCGGACCGCGCCGCGCGCGCGAAAGACCAGGACAAGAAGGATGCCGCCGAAGCCAAGCAGATGAACATGGACAACTTGGGCCACATGAAGGAACTCTTCGCCAAGGCCGAAGACCTGTGGAAGAACAAATCGTTCGGCGACGCGGGATCGATCTACTCGTCCGTCAGTCTGGCGACGGTTCCGGGTTCGGAAGAAATGGCCGAGACCTCTCGCAACCGCATGCTGGAACTCGAAGACATCGCCAAGACGCACCTGAAAGCCGCCGACGACGCGGACTTGAAGCGCGAATACGTGACCGAAGTGAACGAACTGTCCGCCATTCACAAAGATTTTTCGCTCACCAAGACCTGCGAAGTCGCCACGCGCCGGCTGGTCAACCTGAAGAGCCGCCCCGAAATTGCGGGCTATGTCGATCTGGCCGAAGCCGAGACGCTGGAAACCGATAACAAGCTCACCGAAGCCGTCAAGAAGTACGAAGCTCTCGCCAACAATCCACGCTATGAACATTCGGTGCCGGCGATGAAAGCCAAGCGCAAATTGGATGAACTGAACAAGAACGAAGCGACTCGCACTAAGATCAAAGAAGAAGCCGACGCCAAGGCCGAGAAGGAAGCCCCCAAGATGCTTCTTGCCGCCAAGAATTTCGTTTCGAATAACCAACCCAAGCAGGCGATTGAAAAGCTCCAGATGCTCATCGAAAAGTTTCCGACCAGCAAGTATGCCGATGAAGCCAAGAAACAGTTGGGCGAACTGAAGTAACAACGCCAAGTCCGTCCTCCTCCTCTAGTAGAGCAGGCCGCAAGGCCTGCTTTTTTTGCGCCTTGCCCTTTTTCTGTTTGCGCTTTACCGTTCTGCGCATGGCTATCGACAATCTCCGTGACTTCCTGAGTGTGCTGGAATCCCGCGGCGAATTGCTGCGCGTGAAAGAACCGGTCTCGCCCATCCTCGAAATCAGCGAGTGGGCCGATCGCATGGTCAAGCGGCAAGGGCCGGCGCTGCTGTTTGAGAATGTGGTGTCTTCCGCGTCGGACACCGAACGCAATCCGGGAGGATTGCGCTACACCATGCCCGTCGCGATCAACTGTTTCGGGACGCTGGCCCGCACGGCTTTGGCGCTGGGCGTGGACGACCTCGACAAGATCGGGCAGGAAATTCAGGATCTGCTCCAGCAGCGGCCGCCCGAGAGCATCATCGAAAAAATAAAAATGTTGCCGATGCTGCTGCGCATCTCCAATTTCCCACCCAAGAAAGTGAGCTCCGGTCCCTGCCAGGACGTGGTGCTCGAAGGCCCACGCGCGGACCTCGGCATGTTGCCGGCGCTGCAGTGCTGGCCGCAGGACGGCGGACGCTACCTGACGCTGACCAACGTCTTCACGCGCGACCCGCAGGGCCTGCCCAATTGCGGCATGTACCGCATGCAGATTTTCGATGGCCAGACCGCCGCGATGCACTGGCACATGCACCATGACGGCGCGCGCCATTTTCGCGAATGGGAAGCGAAACGGGAGCGCATGCCCGTGGCGGTGGCGATCGGCGGCGACCCGGCCGTCGTCTACAGCGCCACCGCGCCGCTGCCGCCAGGCATCGACGAGATGTTCCTCGCTGGGTTTTTGCGCAAGAAACCTGTTGAGATGGTGCCATGCATTTCGCAGCCAACCTTGCACGTCCCCGCTCAAGCGGAAATCATCATCGAAGGCTACTTGCAGCCGGGCGAGCGCCGCCGCGAAGGTCCGTTTGGCGACCACACCGGTTTCTATTCGCTGCCGGATGATTATCCGGTTTTCCACGTGACCGCGATCACGCACCGGAAGAACCCGATTTATCAAAGCATCATCGTCGGCCCGCCGCCGATGGAAGACACGTTTCTGGGGAAGGCCACCGAACGTATTTTCCTTCCCTTCCTGAAACTTACGCTGCCTGAGATCGTCGATTACGACCTGCCGCAGTTCGGCGTCTTCCACAACTGCGCGTTCATCGCCATTCGCAAGGCTTACCCGCAGCACGCGCGCAAGGTGATGCACGCAATCTGGGGCCTGGGGCAGATGTGTCTCACGAAGATGATTGTGATCGTGGATGAGCACGTCAATGTTCACAACCAGGACGAAGTGCTTTTCCATGTCGGAGCGAATTGCGATTTCAGCCGCGACGTGGAACTCGTCAAAGGACCGACCGATATTCTCGACCACGCCAGTCAGAATTTCGGCTGGACGGGAAAGATGGGCATCGACGCGACGAAGAAATGGAAAGACGAAGGCATCACGCGTCCGTGGCCGGACTTCCTCACGATGGATTCCGCCGTGAAAACAAAAGTTGCTGAGCAGATGAAGAAGCTGGGAGTGGGGTGAGAAGGAACAGAAGGAGGCAGTTGGCAGGAGGCGGGAGGCAGGAGGCAGGAGCAACGGCGCGGGAACATACAACGGGAAGAACGTGTTTGGACTCGAATTTGCCGGATTGCGCTTGATTAACGCACGAAATACGTTATTGATGCTTCCTCTAACGCGGCAGGTGTTCGCGACGGCGGACCGGCCACGTGAAGATTGTAGTTGCACCAACGCTCCAGCAAATCGCTGGAGCGGGTCTTTTTTTGTTGTTGAGGCTTTTGCAGAATGCCGACGATTAATCAACTTTGCCGCCGCGAGCGGGTGGAACAGAAGAGCAAGTCCAAGAGCCCGGTGCTCGAAAGCAACCCCTTTAAGAAGGGCGTGTGCCTGGCGGTCAAGACCATGACGCCCAAGAAGCCGAACTCCGCGCTGCGCAAGATCGCCCGCGTGCGCTTGAGCAATGGCAAGGAAGTCACGGTCTACATTCCCGGCGAAGGACACAACCTGCAAGAGCATTCCATCGTGCTGGTGCGTGGCGGCCGCGTGAAGGACTTGCCCGGCGTGCGCTACCACATCGTGCGAGGCGTCTACGACTGCCAAGGCGTGACCGATCGCAAGCAGTCCCGTTCCAAGTACGGCGCCAAGGTCGCCAAGTAACGCGCAGGGCGGGCGCCTCTGCCCGCCGCGCCAGGATCACGCAGACAGGACAGAGTTGAGGAAGATATGCCGAGAAAAGGTAAGCCGACCCGCAAGTCCCGGATGGAAACGCAGAATCAGGTTCCGGCGCTGCCCGAACAGCCGAAAGTCACCGGCCGTGGCCTCAAGCCCGATCCGCGCTTCAATGATCTGTTGGTGAGCAAGTTCATCAACTGCATGATGCGCAAGGGCAAGAAGAGCCGCAGTGCGGAAGTCTTCTACGACGCGATGCGTGTCATCGGCGAGAAGACCGGCGGCAACGCTCTGGAAATCTTCAACGCCGCGCTGAACAACGTCAAGCCGGTGGTCGAAGTGAAATCCAAGCGCGTCGGCGGCGCCACCTACCAGGTGCCCGTCGAAGTGAACCGGAAGCGCGCGCAGAGCCTGTCGATCCGCTGGCTGCTCGAAGCCGCTCGCGGCAAGAAGGGCCGCCCGATGGCCGAACGGTTGGCTGGCGAGTTGCTTGATGCCTATAAGAAGGAAGGCGCGGCAATCACGAAGCGCGAAAATACGCACAAGATGGCCGAAGCCAATAAGGCTTTCGCCCACTATGCGTGGTAAGTGAACTGCAGTCTAGAGTCTGGAGTCTAGAAGTCTGGAGTCGAAAAACTGAAGGATTTTGGGTCTGCAGAGAGTTTGAAGTGAGACGACTCCAGACTCCAGACTTTCAGACTCCAGACTTAAGTTAAGGGAGTGACCCTGGGAACATGAATCGCGAAGGCTCATAACTTCCGACCTTTCCCCTGATCCTGTGCCGGGCGGGGCGGAAGGCTCTGCCCTGTACCTTACAGGACCAGGACCTGCCGCACGCATCGCTCAGTATCAAGTCTCCCACTAACCGGATGAAGGTCGAAAGTTCCCATTGCCGGCGTGTTCGCCGGTGACGGAGTTTTCGTGTGTCGTCGTGAAGTTGAGGTGTGGCAGGGGCAGCGGCGTGGCCGTTTCGTCCGCTGCAGAAAAAAGGGACGCAGCCCATTCGGGGCACGCAAGAGAAAGCGGAAGGGAACTTAGCGAGAGATGATTATGCCTACTCCGGACAACATGAGCGCGGCGGCAAAAGTGATCAACGCGCGCATCGAGAACCTGCGGAACATCGGCGTGACGGCCCACATCGATGCCGGGAAAACCACGTTCTCGGAACGAATCCTCTTCTACACCGGCAAGGAGCACAAGCTCGGCGAAGTCCACGAAGGCACTGCTACGATGGACTACATGCCCGAGGAGCGCGAGCGCGGCATCACCATCACCGCCGCCGCGACGTCCTGCGCCTGGGACTGCAAACGGCTTAACCAGACGTTCGACATCAACCTTATTGACACTCCCGGCCACGTCGATTTCACCGCTGAAGTCGAGCGCTCCCTGCGCGTTCTTGACGGCGCGATCGTCGTCTTCTCCGGCGTGGACGGCGTCGAGGCGCAGTCCGAAACGGTCTGGCGCCAGGCTGACCGCTACGGCGTGCCCCGCATGTGCTTCATCAACAAGATGGACCGCGTCGGCGCGAATTTCTGGGATGTCGTCAAGCAGATCAAGACCCATCTCGGCGCGGTGGGCTATCCCATCCAGATACCGGTCGGCAAAGAAGACGATTTCCGCGGCGTGATCGACCTGGTCCACATGACTCAGCACGAGTTCGACAAGGCCTCACAAGGCAAGAAGTGGACCGAACACGAAATTGAACCGGAATATCTCGAAGAAGCCAAGAAGCGCCGCGACGAACTGTTCCACCTGGTCGCGGATGCCGACGAAGAAATGGGCATGATTTTCCTCGAAGGAAAAGAGCCCAACGCCGACGAACTCCGCCAGGCGCTGCGCCGCATTACGCTTACCGGCAAGCATTTTCCGATCCTCTGCGGTTCGGCGTATCATTACATCGGCGTGCAACCGGCGCTCGACGCCGTTGCGTTCTATCTGCCTTCGCCGAATGAAGCCAAGCCCGTCGTTGGCATGATTCCCGGCAAGACGAAGAAGATCGTGGTTAAGGACGAGCACACGGGCGAGGAGTCCGAGAAGGAAGTTCCCTTTACCGAAGCCCGCCTCCCGCTGGAAAACGAGCCCTTCTCCGGATTGGCCTTCAAGACGATTTTCGACAAGCACGGCGACCTGACCTTCGTGCGCGTGTACTCCGGCGTGCTCCACCCCGGCGACCGCGTGGACAACCCCCGCCGCAGCAAGCGCGAAAAAGTCGGCACGATGTACTTGATGCACGCCGACGAGCGTGAAAAGAAAGAGACCGCCGGTCCCGGCGACATCGTCGCCGTGCAGGGCCTGAAGCACACCTATACCGGCGACACGCTCTGCGTCGAGGGCCGCCCGATTATCCTAGAAGCCATGCGCTTCCCGGACACGGTCATCAGCATGGCGATTGAACCGAAGACGAACGCCGACAAGGAACGCTTGGCGCAGGCGCTGTCCAAGCTTTCCAAAGAAGACCCGACCTTCACGCACGCCTTCGACGACGAAACGGGCCAGCTCATCATCGCCGGCATGGGCGAACTGCACCTGGACATCATCAAGTGCAAAATGATTCGTGAGCATGGCGTCGATGCCAACGTCGGCTCGCCGCGCGTCTCCTACCGCGAAACCATCACGCGTTCCGCCGAAGCTCAAGGCCGCTTTATTCAGCAGACCGGCGGCCACGGCCAGTACGCCGTCGTGGATATCCTCATGGAACCGTGCGTATGCCCGGAAGAAGAGGATCACGTGGTCTTCGAATCCAAGATCGTCGGCGGCGCGATCCCGAAAGAATTTATCAAGCCTGTCGAACAGGGCGTTCGCAGTGCAGCCCAAAGCGGCATTCTGGGCTCCGGTTACCCGCTGATCAACCTGAAGGTCACCCTCGTGGACGGCAAGTTCCACGAAGTCGATTCGTCCGAACTGGCCTTCCAGATGGCCGGAACGATGGCGTTCAAGGAAGCCGCTCGCAACGCCGGCCCGCTGCTGCTGGAGCCGATCATGTCGCTCGAAGTCGTCACGCCCGAAGAGTACATGGGCGGGATCATCGGCGATTTGCAGGGGCGCCGCGCCGCAATTCACGACGTCGGCAATCGCGGACACTTGAAGCTGATCCACGCGCGGGTGCCGTTGGCGGAGATGTTCAACTACGCCACGGTCAGCCGATCGCTGTCGCAGGGCCGCGCGACGTTCACGATGGAACCGCACGGCTACGAATCCGTCCCCCGCTCGAAGTACAAGGAAATTCTGGGCGAGGATTACAAGGGGTAACAGGTGGCACGCACGTGAGCGGCGCCGTCCGTTTTGCGCCGCTCGCGTGCGTGTGGCCCGGGATGCACGCATGAGTTCGCGCGAACTCATGCGTTCCGCCGAAAGCACTTGCAATTTTGGCGAAGCTGCGTACCTTGGCATGCCTGAGTTTGAAGGGGTGGGGCTTTAGGTCGCTCTTTGATTGATTGCGCGGTTGCACGCGTTCAGCGCCTGGGCGCTCCTCCGGATTGTTAAGCTAGAAAGGGATGTGAACGGAATGGCTGAAAAAATTCGTATCCGCATGGAAGCGTACGACCACGAACTCCTGGACCAGTCGGCGATCACGATCGTCGAACGAGCCAAAGCGACCGGTGCCAAGGTGCACGGGCCGATCCCGTTGCCCACGCGCATCGAGCGCTATACGGTCCTGCGCAGTCCTCACGTGGACAAGAAATCCCGCGAACAGTTTGAGATCCGCACGCATAAGCGCGTCATCGATATTCTCGACCCGACCACCAAGACGGTCGGCGCGCTCGGCAAACTCAACCTGCCCGTCGGCGTAGACATCAAAATCAAGGCGTACTAACTTCAGTCTGGAGTCTGGAGTCTGGAGTCTGGAGTCCGGACTCGATGCGCAGAGTTCTGATCCTCGGTTGCGCCGGCGCCGGCAAGTCCACGCTGGCGCGCCAGCTCGGCAAGGCTCTCGCCCTTCCCGTCTTTCATCTCGATGCGATCTTCTGGAAGCCCGGCTGGGTTATGACTCCGGCCGACGAAGAAGAGATCATTCTTCAGCGAATCGTTGCTGGCGAGAAGTGGATCATCGACGGCAATTATGCCGGCAACCTTAACATCCGCCTGCCCCGAGCCGACACGATTCTCTTTATGGATTTTCCGCGCCGCGTCTGCCTGTGGCGCGTCGTCAGGCGTTGGATGATGTTTCGCGGCAAGCAACGCCCAGACATGGGGCCGGACTGCCCGGAAAAAATCGATCTCGAGTTTCTGCAGTGGATCTGGAATTACAACCGGGACGTCAAGCCGCAAGTTCTGGCGCTTGTTGACGAATATCGTTCCGGCAAGAATATCCGCGCGCTGCGATCTTCGCGAGAAGTACGCGATCTTCTGGCTTCAATAGAAGCCGAGGCGAAGGCGCCGAAACAAACCGAGCCGGCTCACTGATTATGGCGAGCGTTCTTTCCATTCTGCTGATTATCCTCTCGCTGCTGACGACTGTCTCCGTGCTGGCGTGGATTTTCATCTGGATGCATTGGGCGCGGCCGTGGGACTGCTGGCCTGTTGGCGATGCTGTTCCGCCGCCGCCGGGTCCGGAGAACGCCTGGCCCGCCGTCGCTATCCTCGTGCCCGCGCGCAATGAGGCCGCATCGCTGCCGCGCACGCTGCCAGCGTTGCTCTCGCAGGACTATCCCGGCGAGTTTGGAGTGATCGTTATCGACGACCGCTCTGAAGATGGCACCGCGGATGTCGCGAGGAAAATCGCTGCCGATCGCGGCAAACAGGACCGCCTGCAAGTCCTCATCGGCGCCCCGCTGCCCGACGGCTGGGTCGGAAAAGTCTGGGCGCTGCAGCAAGGAGCACAGCAAGCTCTGGGCTCTCTGGGAAGGCTTGAGGCTTGGGGCTTGCGGCCTGAGATTCAGCAGTCAGAAGCTGCTCCTCAAGCCTCAAGTCTCAAGCCTCAAGTCTCGATCGAGCCGGCTTTCTTCCTGCTCACGGACGCCGATATTCTTCACGCGCCCGGTTCGCTGCGGCGACTGGTGGCGGAGAGCTCCGCCGCCAAGCTCGGCCTGAATTCGCGCATGGCTCGCCTCCGCTGCATTTCGGAGGCTGAGAAACTGCTCATCCCCGCCTTCCTGTTCTTCTTCAATCTGATGTATCCGATGCGCCGCGTGAACGAACGCAGCGACAAACTCGCGGCGGCGGCCGGCGGTTGCGTGCTGCTCTCGCGCGAAGCACTGCTGAAACTCGGCGGCGGCTTTGAGCCGATAAAGTCCGAAATCATTGACGACGTGAACCTGGCTCGTCAGGTGAAGTCGCGCGGTGAAGCGATCGCGCTTTCGCTGAGCCAGAGCGAGGTCGTCAGTCTGCGCGAGTACCCGCACGTCGGCGACATCTGGAAAATGGTTCGGCGCACGGCGTTCACTGAGCTGAAATACTCGTGGCTGCGTTTGTTCGGTGCAATCTCCGGGTTGAAGCTGATGTTCGTTCTACCGCTGTTCTCGGTCATATGCGGCGCGGCTGGAGTGGGGTGGGGGCTTTTCGCCAGCGAGGGGCCTGTTATTGCCTACGGACTATGGGCCATGACGAAGGGCTTGCTGGCACTGGCCATTACCGGGCATGTGTATCGCCCCACAACGCGCTTCTTCGGCTTGCCCGTGTTCTACGCGTTCACGCTCCCGCTCGCTGGAGTTCTGTACGCATGCATGACCTTCGATTCTGCGCTGCGCCACGCGCGAGGGAAGGGCGTGCAGTGGAGGGACAAATCGGCGCGGCAATCTTAAGAGAGCGGGCAATTTGAAATCGTGCGGAGGTCGTGGTTATATGATGCCATGATGAATCGCGTAACACGCAGGGGGCAGTTGGGTCCAGAAGAGGCCGCCAGAATCAGGAACCTGCGTAAACGGGCTCACAGGGATTTGCCGGGCCTTGTGGCGCGACACAGTCGCACCGCGAACCTAGAGGAACGGGCGCAGGAGGGTTGCATGCATATTGAGCACCTGGGGGAACTTACGCAGCATCCCAACGTCGAGGAATGGATGCAGAGCGTCGCTGTTGAAGTTAAATACTTCGGTGGCCAGACCCTTCCGTTCGTGCTGGAGAATCTTGCGGGCGATGCTGCGCCTGTCGAATTCTCGGATGCTGTGGCAAGATTCTTGAATTTGACAACTGCCGATCGGGAAGTGGCCTCAAAGTACGTCTTCAAGAATTACACCGAATTCTGCCGCGCCGTAGGCGACGAGGACGTTGGCGTCAGAATCGCGTCCGCACAACAGGTCTGGGATCACGTAAAGCCGACATGTGTTTACGTCAAAAGGCGTCGAGCAAACAAAAAGGTCTATGTTCTGGTTGCCGCAGAGTGTGGGTGGGAACAAGAACACGGACTACAACTTGTATTTCGAGAAGGACAGCAACTTAGTCGAGTGAGTTCTCAGGACGGCCATCTAACGCATTGTGATGCCTATGGTCTTCCGGACAGCAAAGATCGAATCTGCTGAACGTTCTCATCTAGATGTTGAAGAAGAACTCCGGAATATACACGACGTACTTCAGCCCGAAGCACCAATGTAGATACATCTTGATCGGCACGGCGAGCATCACCAGCAGATGAATCGCCACGATGGAGTAGCGCACGAAGCCCAGTTCCTCGTACGTCTCTCTGAACAGTTTCCGTCCCAATGCCGGCAGCAGCGTGAAGTAAGCTGCCACGAGCGCGAGTCCCGGCAGTTCGCGCAGGAACCAGTGCATCGAAGACAGATCGTGATGCCAGACGATCTGGTCCAGGTTGATGTTGGCAAACGCTAACGCTTTACTCGCGTCCCACGCTTCGTACGGCCCGTAGAAACTCCAGTTCGGTCCGCGCAGCGCCGCGCCGAAGCAGATGAGCACGATCCAGAGAAGCAGAAATCCGAACAAATAGACCGTGATCGCAAACGGCCGCTGCCGGAAACCGTAATAGCCGGACCCTTTCGGATTCGGATCGCAATACGGCAGAGCCAGCAGGCCTGTGACTGCCATGCACGGCAAGAGCACTCCGGCGATCCAGGGGTCAAAGTAAACGAGCAATTCCTGCAGCCCGAGGAAATACCAGGGCGCTTTGGATGGATTAGGACTCGTGCTCGGATCGGCAATCTGTTCGAGCGGTGCGTCGATGCTCATGGACCACGCGAACAGCACCACCAGCGCAAACGCCGCCGCGATCGCTTCCATATAAAGCAGGTTCGGCCAGACGAACACGCGCTGGCGCGAGATCTCCGCTTCCGCAACCCGTTGTCCTTGTTCCAGCCGCGCGTCGTTTTCCGCGGCCTGCCGGAAACCGATCCATAAGAAGAACGCGATGAAGAAAAGCGTGGCCCACAGCGCCAGGTTGTCCGGCTTGCCTGCCTGACGTGCGAACTGCGGATTGAGGAAACTCAGCGCGAGGATGCCCGCCGCGCCGATCAGCACGGGCAGCGCAATTTGCGCACGCGCCAGCATCTTCCGCAGCGCCAGCCCTGCGAAAAATAGCGCGCATAGCAGCGTGTAAAGCACCGCCGGCCGAAAGAGGATGTTCAACGCAGTACCCATCAAATCGTTAGCCCAAATGCACGGGCAGCCAACAGCAGACGGAGGCTGCCCGTGCCACACACAAGTTACAGCGGCCCACTGAATCCGTCTTTTCGCACTCGCCAGAAATGCACGACCAACAGCACGACGGCCATCACCGGCAGCAGAACACAATGCAGGACGTAAAATCGCAACAGCGCTGCCGGCCCGATGGACGATCCGCCCAGCAGCAGAAACCGGATGTCGTCGCGCGCGTGAATTAGCTGCACTTCGCCCGTTTTGAGCAGCGTCGCTGCGGGGCCTTCGTGGCCTATCAGCGGGGTCGCGCCGGCCATGTTCGTCCCGACGCTCACCGCCGCCAGCGCCGTCTGATCCCATGGCAACAAGTAACCCGTGAAGGAGAGCAGCAGCGTCATGACCAGCAGCCCGACGCCGACACACCAGTTCATTTGCCGCGGCGCTTTGTATGAGCCCGTCAGGAAAACGCGCAGCATATGCAGGAAGACCAGCGCGACCATTGCGTGCGCCGACCAGCGGTGCAGATTGCGCATGAACCGGCCCAGTGGAACGTCTTCGCGCAACGACATCATGTCGGCGTACGCGCGGTCGGGGCTGGGATGGTAGTAAAACATCAGCAGCACGCCCGTCACCGTCAGCACCACGAACATGAACGCCGACAGTCCGCCCATGCACCAGCTATAGCCCAGCCGCAGCGCGTGCGCACGGACTTTCACCGGATGCAGATGCAGGAGAACGTTCGAAAAAACCGTCAGCGCCCGATTGCGGTCCGTGTCTGGATAGCCGTGCCGGAAAATCGATTTCCACAGCACGGAATTGTAGACAGTGTTGTCCAGCGTGCTGCGGAACTTGTCGCCCAGCCAACTCATTGGCGGCACTATATGCGCCGCGCGAAAGCACGTCAAACCGCGCGCCCGCAAGACATCCTTTCGCCTCGGCGTTCCTGTGTCGTGGCGGTTTCCATTCACGAAGGTGCACTTGGAACCGGCTTTGCGACGCTGCAGCGAAATGGCGCGGGCGTGTTGCGCCCGTCATCGGCACATTTGCCGGTGTTGCGGCCGTCGGTTTTTCAAACTGGCCAGAGGTGATTCGGTGGCGGACAAAACAGATCGGCTTGCAGGGGTGAAGCGCTCCCTATTTCCACGAGACACGACTCTTCAGCGCATTCCTGCCATATTGAAGTTCCCGGCTCAATCCAGCCCTGCGCTTTGGCGCATGGTCTTCTTCGCGACCGGCGCCGCCAGCATCATGCTGCAAGTTTCCTGGCAGCGGTTGCTGACGCTCGTCTGTGGTGTTGGGCCGGTCTCGATTACCGTTGTCGTGAGCGTCTACATGCTGGGTTTGGGGCTCGGCTCGCTGCTCGGCGGTTATCTCGCTGACCGGACGCGCCGGCCGGCGCAATGGTACTTTGCCATCCAACTCTGCCTCGGCGCGTTCAGCCTGCTCAGTCTACCGTTTCTGGCGCTGCTCGAGAACTCCGCGTTGAGCAGCCAGGTTCTGGCGATGCTGTACAGTTCAGCGTTCCTGTTAATGCCAACGCTGGCGATGGGAATGACTCTGCCGTTGCTGATCAAGGAGCTTAGCCAGCGTGGAGAGAACTTCTTGCATTCGGTCGCGCACTACTATTTCGTGAACACGCTTGGCGCCGCGTTCGGAGCGTTGTTCTCCAGTTACGTGCTGATCTCGCTCCTCGGCCTGGATCGCACCGTCTACGTCGCGGCCGGCATCGAACTGCTGGCGGGCGCGGCAATTTATCTCTCGTGGAACGCGACCGGCAGCCGATCCGGGGCCGGAACGGTGAGCGCGCCAGAGGCCGCTCAGCCGAAATTGCTTCGGCTCGCGTATCCGATTGTGCTCCTCGCCGGCTTTCTGGGCATTGGCTATGAGATCGTCTGGATGCGCGTGCTCGAAACGGTGCTCAAAGCTTCGCCCTACGCGTTCTCGACGATCCTTGCGGTTTACCTGCTGGGAATTGCCTTGGGCAGCCGACTGCTGTCGAGATATCTGGACCGGCACCCCGCGCTGGAGCGCCGCAGCCTGTACTTCGTGCTTCAGGCGCTGATCGGAGCATACGTGCTGCTCAGCGTCGGCGGCTTTTACTATTTGACGAAGTACACGGCGTTCGGCGAAGTGACCAGACTCTCGTTCGGCTATGAGCTTCATCCGGCGGACACGCTGCCACTCACGCCAGCGGGGTTCTTCCACATGTTCGATATCGTGCTCTGGCCGGTCGCGCTGCTGTTCGTGCCGACGCTGCTGATGGGCGCGAGCTTTCCATTGATCTCCGCGTTGGCGCTCGGCGGCCCGAACACGGAAGGCCGAACATTGGGCGGCATTTTCTTCTGCAACACGATGGGCAATGTCCTCGGCGGCGTGCTCAGCGGCTTTGTGCTTCTTCCCGCGCTTGGGACGGAGCGCACGCTGCTGATTCTCGCGCTGCTCAGCATAGGAATGTTTCTCTTCGCTGCGCAGTTCGCCGCGAAGACGCGCCTGCGGCTGTGCGCCGGCGTCGTTGCCGTGGCGGCACTGCTGTTCCCTGGCGCAGGGCAACTGTACGCGCTCGTGCATCCGAATCCGGCGAACACCGAACGCTATCTCGACGAGGGGATCGATGGCGTGATCATGACGCTCGTCAATGGCGAGGACGTCCGCACCTACATTGATGGGTTGGCGCACGGCGGCCGGCCGGGGACCGTGTTCTATCGGGAAGCGGTCGAGACGGTGGCGTTCACAACGTCAGTGAAGCGCGCGCTGATCATCGGTTATGGTACGGGCTCAACAACCGAAGCTGTGCTGAGGATTCCGGAGCTCGAAAAGGCTACGCTGGTTGAACTGAACGCCACGCTGCTCAGGAACCTGCGTAAGATCGAACTTTTCGATCGCATGCTGAGCGACAAGCGGCTGGACGTGGTGATCGATGATGGGCGGCGCGTGCTGGCGCGCAACAATGAACGCTACGATCTGATCATGATCGACCCGCTGCGCACGACGACCGCGTACAGCAACAATCTCTACTCGCGCGAATTCTTCGCTCTGGCCGCAAGCCGCCTGACGGATGGCGGCGTCTTCATGGTCTGGATGGACGAAGATCGCGTGATGCCGAAAACCGTCTGCAGCGCCTTCCCGTATGTGCGGATTTACGAGTGCTGCTGCCTCGCATCCAATCAGCCGCTCGTGGAGCGTCGCGGCCGAGGTGAGTTGCTTCGCAGGCAATTTGATGCTGTTGAGCAGGAGCGCATCGCAAAGTGCCCGCTGGAATTTGTGGGCGATCAAGTTACGCAGCAGGAGATATCGAGCGGTTATCCGATCAACGAAGACTGGCGGCCGGTCTGCGAGTATTATCTAGGGCTGAAAATCAGGAAGAAAGTGGGCGGGCTGCGCTGATCGCAAGCGGCGCTTTACTGCACGAATTGCGTTGCTGTCGCGAGCCGATGCCGCTGCTGCCGCTCGTGATGAGAGCCTCAGGTATCCGAGCGTTCCACGGCTCGGCCATTGGTCACTTCGAACATCTCTCCGTGGGCCAGCGCGGTGATGTTGCCGAACTCTTTGATAAGTTGACGGTAGGCAGCGGCGACGGGACGCGGCTGGCGGTCCATATCGTACAGTCCGCAGGCGTTGACACGGCCGTGCTTCTCGGTGAGCTGCGTGTCCCAATCCATTTGGTCAACCAGGCTGTACCAGGTGAAGCCAAGCACGGGGATGCCATCGCGCCGCATGCGCAGCACATTGGTCCATTGCTTCCACAGCCAGAGCGGCGCGTAATCGGGATGGGGCGTGTTGGTTTCAGTGTGCATAACCGGCTTATAATAACGATGATAGTAGCGTAACGTAATCAGGTACCACCCCAACACATCTTCCCCGTAGGTTAACGTGCCGTCCGGCAGTAAGAGCTTCTCATTATGTCCATAGTAGTCATTGCCCATCACCTGAAAGCCGGCCGGCGCGGTTTTCATGAACCACATGAATTCTTCGCGCGTGAGTCCATTGTCTTCCATGAACATCAGCACGTCAGCGTCCGGAGCTTTCGAATAGAGGAGATCCAACGATAAGAAAATGAGCTTATTTCTCAGCTTAATTTCATGCGATGGCTTGGCGCTGACATGATGCGTGTACTCGGCAGACTCGCTTTGGACGATAATTGCGTTGGGGACGTGACGCACGATGAGAGCGTTGGCCAGCAGGTTCGCGGCGACGAGGTGTTTCAGGGCGGTCACGAAACCCTGCGGCGTGCGCAAGCGTTCGTTCCATCGTCCGTCCCAGCCGCTGTTGCGCGCGGCGACGTAGATCTCATTCACGGGAGTGTACGCGCGCACCCAGGGGTAACGCTGCGCGACCGCGCCCGCATAATTGGCAAAGTGCAGAGGCATTTCGGGATTCTGAAAGTCCCCGAGCCAGTCCGGTACGCCGAAGTGCAGCAGATCGAGAATCGGCGTGATGCCAAGGCGCCTGATTTCGCCGAGCGCCTCATCGGCGAACGACCAGTCGTAGCGATCCGGCCCAAGGTGAATGAGATGGTTGGGCAGGCCGTAGCGAAGACAGGGCGTCCCCAGTTCCTTCACCAGGCGCAGGTCGTCCCGCCAACGCCGGTAATGTCCGCATTCCTCCAGCAGGTCGCGCCGCAGGCGCCGGCCATCGGAATCGACCACTGCGGGGTTGGAACATTCGATTCCTGTTGCGAAGGCGAAGTCCCATTTGTTGACATCCGTCTTATCGCGGTCAGGTTTGACGCCTTGCGCGGAAGGACCGCAGCAGCCAGTCCGGGGCAGCGGGCCGTCGATGCCGTGCCTCTTCAAGAGTTCCAAAAAACTGGTGCTCATGTTTGATCTGGCATAAGTTGCCCCCTCGTGACATGCCGACTCGCTCAAGTCTTGAGCAATCGGCGCGCCGCTGTCAATGGGAGCCCCCGCGCGACAGGATGGATATATGCGCCGATAACAACGAGACCGCCCCGATGTGGCTCGGCGGCCTCAATCGTACTCAGGCACGCAGACTGCTCTGTTAACCCATCGGCGAGAGATCGGGCGTGCATTTCTTTATGCTAGAGGAGAACATACCATGGACATTACGCCAATCGAAAAAGTGATCTACACGGCATCAGCGCACACCACGGGCGGACGCGATGGCGGAGTCTCGCGCACCTCCGACGGACGCCTCGACGTGAAGCTCTCGGCTCCGGGTAATTCCGGCAGCGGCACGAACCCCGAACAATTGTTCGCGGTCGGCTGGTCCGCCTGCTTCCTATCTGCGATGAAACTCGTGGCCGCCCGAATGAAGATCAGACTGCCGCAAGACGTCGCCATCGACACGGAAGTGGACCTGGGTATGACGGCCGGCGGCTACCTCCTTCAAGCCCGCCTCAACGTCAGCCTGCCCGGCGTCGAGCCGGCTATCGCCCAGCAGCTTGCGGACGGCGCACATCACGAGTGCCCATATTCCAAAGCCACGCACGGCAACATGAACGTCGTGACGACCGTCCATACCGAATCGGTCGTGCATGCGACGTGACAGGTCTCGACGGCCAGTCGTGCTACGCCCGTCTGCGCCAGAAGGGTCAAAAAAGCTTCTGCTTCGCCTGTTGAACGGCCGCGGAGCGGGCTAAACTTGATTGCGTGAAATAGCTCGTTCGACATAAAGAGCTGACACAGAGAAAACACAGTGATGGCAGGCTAGACAGCCTGCCCCACGAGAACACAGAACGGGACCACGCAATATGGCCGCGCCGACTTTTTGTCACCTGCACAATCACTCGCAGTACAGCCTGCTGGACGGTGCTTCGCGCATTCCGGACATGGTCAAGCGCGCGCGAAAAATGGGCCAGCCGGCGCTGGCGATCACCGATCACGGAAACATGTTCGGCGCGATAGAGTTTTACAAGACCTGCGCGGATGCCAACAAGAATGCCGAGAAGGATGGCCTGCCGCAGATCAAGCCGATCATCGGCATGGAGACGTACATCGTCCCAAACGGCGAGAGCCGCACGAAGCGCGAGAAGGTCGATGACGAATCCGGCTATCACCTGCTGCTGTGGGCCAGCGACTTCGAGGGCTACAAGAATCTGATGAAGCTTTCCTCGGCCGCGTACCTGGAGGGCTTCTACTACAACGCGCGGATCGATCGCGACCTGCTCGCCAAACACAGCAAAGGTCTGCTCGCCGCCAGCGGCTGCATCGGCAGCGAAGTGCCGCAGACGATCTTGAAGAAGGATTACGCCGCGGCGTGCCGCCAGGCGACGTTCTATCAGGAGATTTTCGGCAAGGAGAATTTCTATTTCGAATTGCAGGACCACTGCATCGCCGCGGCTGACCGGCCGGAAGCCAGCGAGATCATGCGCGATTTGGCGACGCAGCAGAAGAAAGTGAACGACACGCTGTTGCGGATGGCGCGCGAACTGGGCGGCAAACTGATCTGCACCAACGACAGCCACTACATCGACCGCAGCGACGCTCTGGCGCACGACGCGCTGCTGTGCATCGGCACGGGCAGGCTGCTCAAGGACACCGAGCGCATGCGGTTTCCGTGCGATGAGTTTTATCTGAAAAGCAGCGACGAGATGTCGCGCGTGTTCGGTTCCAGCGTTCCGGAAGCGCTGACGAACACTCTGGAAATTGCCGAGCGCTGCAACCTGAAGATCAAATTCGGCGAGTACCACTTTCCGCAGTTCAAGATTCCCGGCGGCGAAGACCAGAACACGTACTTCCGCCGGCACGTGATGGAAGGGCTCCACAAGCGCTACGGCGACCCGGTGCCTGATCGCATGATGGCTCGCGCCAACGAAGAGCTGCGCGTGCTCGAGAAAATGGGCTTCGTCGGCTACCTGCTGATTGTCTGGGACATCATTCACCACGCGCGCTCGCAGGGAATTCCGGTCGGCCCGGGACGAGGCAGCGCGGCCGGTTCCATCGTTTGCTATGCGCTGGGAATTACGAACCTCGAACCGCTGCGATACAACCTGATCTTCGAACGTTTCGTGAACGAAGGCCGAAACGAGATGCCCGATATCGACATCGATTTCTGCCAGAGCCGCCGCGCGGAAGTCATCAAGTACGTACAGGAAAAATACGGGCACGATTGCACCGCGAATATCATCACGTTCAACGCCATGCTGGCGAAGGGCGCCGTGCGCGACGTCGGGCGCGTGCTCAACTGGGAACTGCCGAACGTCAATAAGATCGCCAAGCTGATCCCGCAGGAGCCGGGCAAAAAGGTGCTGCTGAAACCCGCGCCCAGTCCGCGGTCCGAGACGGACGAAGCGACGTATGCGATCGACGACGTCGAGGAACTCAGTGTTCTCTACAAGACCGACCCGCAGTGCACGGAGCTCATCGACTTGGCCCGGAAGTGCGAAGGCATCGCGCGCAATACGGGCTGTCATGCGGCGGGGTTGGTTATCGCCGACAAGCCGGTCGTCGAATACTGCCCGCTGTATCGCGACAAGAACGGGATGACGCTGACGCAGTACGAAATGGCGCACATCGATTCGGTGGGCCTGCTGAAAATCGATTTTCTCGGCTTGGAAACGCTGACCAAGCTGAAAGTCACCTGCGATCTGATCAAGCAGCGGCATGGTTCAAAGATCAAGGAACCCACGACTTCCGAAGGCGTTATCGACCTGGACAAGATTCCCCTCGATGACACGAAGACGTACCGCATGATGAGCCGCGGCGACGCGCGGGCGGTGTTCCAGTTCGAATCTGAAGGCATGCGCAAGATGCTCGTCGATGCGCGGCCCGACTGCCTGGAAGATCTCGTCGCGCTCAACGCCATGTTCCGTCCGGGGCCGCTGCAGTACATCCCGTCGTTCTGCAATCGCAAGCACGGGCGGGAACTGATCGAGTACCTGGTTCCAGCGCTCGAACCGATCCTGAAAGACACCTACGGCATCATCGTGTATCAGGAACAAGTGATGCAGATCGCCAATCAGCTCGCCGGCTTCACGCTCTCCGAAGCAGACTCGCTGCGCAAGGCGATGGGTAAGAAGAAAAAAGATTTGATGGAGAAGTACGGCAAGCAGTTCGTCGAAGGCTGCGCAAAGAAAGGGATCGACAAGGCCGTCGCGCAGAAGCTCTACGACACGATTGCCGAGTTCGCGAAGTACGGCTTCAACAAGTCTCACGCCGCGGCCTACGCCTTCGTCGCGTATCAGACGGCGTACCTGAAGGCGAACTATCCGGCGGAGTTCATGGCCGGAAACATGTCGCTGGAGCAGGGGAACACGGACAAGATCGTCGAGTACATCGACGAATCGCGGCGGATGGGGCTGAAAGTAAAGGCTCCAGACATCAACCTGTCGGGCGTGACGTTTGGGATCGAGGGCGACGACACGCTGGTCTTCTCGTTGGGCGCGATCAAGGGCGTTGGCGAACGCGCTGTGGAGAACATCGTTGGCGAGCGGCAAAAGAACGGCCCGTTCAAGGATCTCTACGATCTGTGCGAACGGCTCGATTCGAAGACGGCCAACAAAGGTTGTCTCGAAGCGCTCATCCGCGCCGGGGCGATGGATTCAATCTTTGGCGACACCAAGGCTAGTGCGAAGAAGGATGCCAAGCCCAATCGCGCGGCGCTGCTGGCGGGACTTGAAGACGCGATGGCGCAGGGAGTCTCGCAGCGGCAGGACCGCAACGCGGGGCAGGGCAGTTTGTTCGGCGGCGATTCGCTCGCGCCGGCGCGCCCCTGCTTGCCGCAGGTGGCGGAATGGCCGGAGAAGACGCGCCTGGAAGAGGAGAAGGCGGTGCTGGGGTTCTACTTTTCCGGGCACCCGCTGGATGATGCGCGCGAACTGGTCGAAGGGCTTTCGTCCGGTTCGATCCGGTCGCTGCCGGAGATTCCAGACGGCTATATGGTCACGGTCGGCGCGTTTGTTTCGGCGGTGAATCTGACTCAGACGCGCGCAAAGAACGAACGGATGGCGATCCTGAACGTCGAGGATTTTTCTGGCAGCATGCAAGTCGTCGTGTTCCCCCGAACGTACGAAAAATGCAAACAGTTGCTCGCGCCCGACGCGATGCTGTTCTTCAGAGGAAAAGTAAAAGCCAACGAAATGGGCATGGGCGGCGGTCGCAACGCCGACAAGGAGAACGCCACGCCGACGGTGTCGCTGCTCGCGGAAGAAGTCTTTACGATTCAGGACGCGGCGGACAGGCACGCCAGCGAAATCTCCATCGGCATTACGCCCGGTGCCGGCGACGGTCCGGCCAGTGCGGCGCTGCAGGCCAAGCTGCAATCGGTGCTGGCGCTGCTGCGCAACTATTCGGGGAAAGTTCCGGTCTATTTGCAGCTTGATGTTGAAGACGCCAGCGGCAACCCGGCCAGCGTCTGCATCCGGTCCGGCCCGCAGCGCGGTCTTCGCGCGGCGCCAGAACTGTTCACTGCATTGCGCCACATTCTGCCGCGCGGGTCGGTGCGCGTCACCGGCGAAGGGACGCATGCGCAGCGGCCAGCTCCGCAGCCGTGGAAGCGGGGAAACGGGAATGGTGGCGGGAGGCAGTAACGGCAGGACGGGGGGACGGGGAGACGGGGGGACGGGGAGAAACGGCGGGCGGAGGCTGGAGGCGGGAGGCGGGAGGGGCGGATTGCGGAATGGGGAATTCGGATTGTGGATTGGCGCGGTCGCACTGCTTCTGGTCAGCGTGGCGTCTGACGTTTTCGCCGCCGATGCCGCGCCTTGGGCGTTATGGGATGGGAAGGAGACGGTTGAGCAGTATGCCAGGCGCGTGGACCTGTCGGCGACGAAAACGCTCGATCTCGGCGGCGGCGTCACGCTCGATCTGGTGCTGATTCCGGCTGGGAAGTTCGTGATGGGGACGCCGGAGCCGAAGCCGGTGGACGAAGCAGCCTTCCAAAAGCAAATCTTGACCGGCCAGATTGTCTTCGGAATCGGCGCGGGGATTCTGGTGCTGCTGATCGGCGGCATGATCGTCAGGGCCATCCGGCAACGGCGCAAGCCGCAGTATTCGCTGGCAGCGTTTCTTGTAATGATCATCTTTGCTGGCGTGAGTCTTCTGGGTGGCATGCATTGGTTGCATTCCGCACGTGCGCTGGCAGTGGCGGAGGCCGAGTACAAGGCGGCGCTGGCACGCTTCCAGAATTCTTACGAGACTGAGAAGCCCGCGCACGAAGTCACGCTGACGAAGCCTTTCTACATGGACAAGTACGGCGTGACGCAGGCGCAGTACCAGCAGGTCACGGGCACGAACCCAAGCCACTTCAAGGGCGCGAACTTGCCGGTGGAGATGGTCTCGTGGGACGATGCCCTAGCGTTCTGCAAGAAAGTCAGCGAAAAGACGGGCTTGATTGTGCGCCTGCCCATGGACGCAGAACGGGAGTTTGCCTGCCGCGCTGGAACGAGCACGACGTACTACACCGGCGACAGCGAAGCCGATCTGGACAAAGCAGCGTGGTACAGGGCCAACAGCAAGAACACGACGCATCCGGTTGGCCAGAAAGAACCGAACGTCTTCGGCTTGCATGACATGCACGGCAACGTGTGGGAATGGTGCGCGGACTGGTACGAGCCGTACAAGGCGGGAGCAGTTGTTGATCCGCAAGGCCCGCCCGAAGGCCAAGTCCGGGTTTTGCGCGGCGGGTCCTGGGGCAACGATCCCGAGGACTGCCGATCTGCGTACCGCAACGGGAGCTATCCCGTTCGCCGGATTATCGTCATCGGCTTTCGGGTGGTGGTGGGGATCAGTCACCAATAAAGGAAGTGCGAAGGACGAAGTGCGAAGGGCGAAGTTATAGTTTATGCGAAATAAATGCGAAAAAGTATGCAACATTTTTGAGGCTGATACGTCAATATAGTGAGGGTGGGTTGGATACTCTGTCTTCGCGGAAGTGTTCTTTGAAAAGTGACGAGATTAGGATTGTGCACAGGTGCGCTTTTGGACAGAAGTCTGGAGTCAACGGCATAGTCCACCACGATGTGCAGTCTTGGACAAAAGAAGCGGTGAGTGCAAGCGGAGCTGCAGGGAAGGGCTTCTTGTCGCTGCGCGACCCACCCGAAAGCTGACGCTTTCGGGCGGGCCACCCTTCGCACCACCACAGGTGCAGTTTTGGACAAAGTCTGGAGTCTGGAAGTCTGGAGTCAACGGCAGAGTCCACCACGATGTGCAGGCTTGGGCAAAAGAAGCGGTGAGTGTAAGCGGAAGCGTCGGGACGGGCTTCTTGTCGCTGGCGCGACCCACCCGAAAGCTGACGCTTTCGGGCGGGCCACCCTTCGCACCACCACAGGTGCACTTTCTTACAGAGCGGGAGCAGTGAAGGCATGGCTGGAGACTGCGCTGAAGCGCAGTCGAGCCAGCAGT
Source organism: Planctomycetota bacterium (assembly GCA_036504595.1). Classification (GTDB taxonomy): domain Bacteria; phylum Planctomycetota; class SZUA-567; order H5-PLA8; family H5-PLA8; genus DASXUX01. The sequence goes on from DASXUX010000081.1 coordinate 332,969, forward strand.
GGCACGGGTCACCACATGTGCAGTTTTTTACGGGCGGCAGAACACGCAATCCAGCAGGATTGCGCTACGTTAGGATTGCGCCACATGTGCACTTTTTTACAGAGAAGATGGCGGCGTCAGGTCGCGGTGTATTCCGATACAACACTTTCTATGAGGGGATTCTGAGAATGCGAAACGCGCGATTTCTGTTTGCTGTCGTTCTGATTGGACTTGTGACATCGGTAAGTGCCGAGGTCAAGCTGCCGCAGGTGATCAGCAGCCACATGGTTTTGCAGCGCGATGTGCCGGTGCCGATCTGGGGCACGGCGGCGGCGGGGGAGAAGGTGACGGTCAAGTTTCGCGATCAGGCGAAGACGGCTGAACCTGACGCTCAAGGCAAATGGATGGTGAAGCTCGATCCGCTGAAAGTCGGCGATGCGGCGACGATGACGATCGCGGGCACGAACACGATTACGTTGGACGACGTGCTGGTCGGCGAAGTCTGGGTGGGTTCCGGCCAGTCCAACATGGACATGGGCGTGGGGAGCTACACTAAAGGAGACGAAGTCCTCGCCAAGATGGCCGCGGAGAGCTACCCGAAGCTGCGCTTGATCCGTTGCGGCCGAACGCCTTGGCAGGAAGCGACGCCGCAGACGATTCCCGGATTCTCGGCGCTGTTGTTTTCGTTTGGTGTGCCGCTGCAGAAGGAACTCGACGTGCCGGTCGGGCTGATGGTAGGTGCGGTCGGGGGAACGCCGAGCGGACGCTGGCTGAGCGCCGAGATGTTCGCGGCGGATACCGCTTGCCAGGAGATGGTCGCGAAAGCCAAAGAGAAGTACGACCCGGCGGCTGAGGAGGCGAAGTATAAGGAGGCGCTCGCCAAGTGGGAGAAAGCCGACGCGGAGGCCAAGAAGGACGGAAAGAAATCGCCGGGCAAGCCCAAGCAACCGCTGCCGCCGGGCGAATGCGAAGGCGGAATGGGGTCGCTCTTCAAGGTTCACATTCAGCCATTCATTCCGTTTGCGATGCGCGGCGTGTTCTGGGATCAGGGCGAAAGCGGCACGGCTGTCACTGGCGTGGATCAGTACACGATCATGGGCGCGCTGATCCGCGGCTGGCGCAAAGACTGGGGGCAGGGCGAGTTTCCCTTCATCCATGTGCAGAAGCCCAGCGGCGGCGGCTGCGCCTGGAATCTCGAAGACGCGGTGACGAACAAGGCCGAGAAATTCGCGCCGCCGCCCGCCGAGAATACGATTTCCGGCAACAACAATTATCGCGAGCAGCACATTCGTCTCATGCAGTACCCGGCCGCACCGATGGCCATCGCCAGCGATCTAGGGCCCGGCATTCATCCGACGAACAAGTCGGGCTACGGCGCGCGCGGGTGCCGCGTGGCGCTCGGCCTGGTGTACGGAAAGAAGATCGAGTACCTCGGGCCCGTGTACGCTTCGCACAAAATTGAAGACAACAAGATTCGCGTTAGCTTCACTCACGTGGGGCAAGGGCTGGCCTTCAAGAACGGCGAGAAGCTGCAGGGCTTCGCTCTCGCCGGCGAAGACAAGGCGTTTCACTGGGCCGAAGCCGCGGTCGACGGCGAGACAGTCGTGCTCTCGTCCGAAAAAGTCGTCAAGCCCGTCGCCGTGCGTTACGCATGGGCCGGGAATTATCCTTGGGCGAACTTCTTCAACAAGGACGGACTGCCGGGCGTGCCGTTCAGGACGGATGCGTGGTAGGAGCAGGTTTTCCGTTTGGGGTTTTTGGTTAGTGGTTGCGGCCGCGTTGACCAGTTTTTGTGCGGAGGATATGCTGACGTACGAGGTGCAAAGATGAATTCGTCTGTAGCGAAATGTCCGTATCCTGCGAAAGCGGGAACCCCTGTCTGGGATCTGGCGCGTTGGTATCCCCTCCAAGGGCACTGGACGGAGGAGGAGTACCTCTCTCTGGACCGCGGCGAAAACGCACTGGTTGAATTTACGGACGGTTATCTGGAGGTGCTGCCTGTGCCGACCAAGCAACACCAACGAATCGTAAAGCATCTGCTGCGGGCGTTGCTGGCTTTCGCGGACCCGCAACTCGGCGAGGTGTTCTTCGCACCGCTTCCATTCAAGCTGCGCAAAGGAATGTGGCGCGAACCGGACCTTCTCTTCATCAAGAAAGAGAATCGTACCGATGCGGAATACCCGTCGCGCATCGATCTGGCCATTGAAGTCGTGAGTGCCGGGACGACTGCGCGGCAGCGAGATTACCTGCGCAAACGGCGCGAATACGCACAATTCGATGTTGCGGAGTATTGGATTGTCGATCCGCAAACGGAGAAGATTACCGTCCTGACGCTGGAAGGCCGCAAGTATGTCGAGCATGGGGTGTTCAAGAAAAGCCAACGCGCGACATCGGTGTTGTTGAAAGGCTTTCACGTGGACGTAACTGAGGCGCTGCGCGCCAACTAGTTCGGCGCGACCTCGGAGGCCAGATTCCATGCGCGTGGCACGATTTTGCGTAAGTGTGTTATTGTGTTCGACGTGTCTGTGCCTTTGCGCCGGCGAAGAACCGAAAAAAGACGCGCCGAAGCCGCCGGCGCCTGAAGCCAATCCCGAAAGCGTGCTGGGCATGCTCGCGAAACTGCGTAAGCAGGCCGCGCCGCTGGAGGCGGAGCTTTCCATCAAGCTGCGCAACGGCGACACGGCGGCGGCGGAGCAGCTTTGCCACAAGCTGATCGAGGAAGTCCCGTTCGCGCCGAACGGCTACTACAATCTCGGCTGCATTCTGGCTCTGCGCGGACAAAAAGACGCGGCTTTCGAACAGCTTTATCAGTCGGCTGCGCACGGCTTCAGCGACGTTGCGCATATTCAAGCCGACCCTGACCTCGTCACGCTTCATGACGATCCGCGTTTTGCGGAACTGCTGAAGAAGAGCCGCGCGGCGACGCCGATGCTTGGCCAGCAGATCGTCAAACCCTATGTTGTCACCAGTCGTGAGGCCTGGGTGGAGGAGAGCAACGTCTCCGTTGATCGCGAGACGGGTTTGCTGCGGACGGAATTCAAATTCGAGATCCCAAACGCGGACAAGCTGCCGATTGCGGCATCCCACGCGCCGGCTGGCGCGCTGTTGCTCCAGTGGCAAAAGGAGGGCACGGCGGCCGGACACGTGGGCGACTTGTATGACAATCGCGACGGCGATCACTCGGACCTCAACCGCGCGCTTTTCCCGCAACTGACGTGGATCGAGCACTCCGAGCCCGCCAAGCAGCTTGGCATACACTGGGGCATTCAGGACAAAATCGTTCATCCGGGAATCGTGCTCGGAAACGCGTCCGTTGCGCAGACGGGCGGGCCGTTCTGGCGCAGTATGCCGCGCATGGCCTGCGGCAACCAGCATGGCGCCGCTCTGCTGTACTGGCAGTACACGCACAACAAGCTCTACGCGTATCCATGCCACGTGGATCATTCGCCCGGCCGCGATGGAAAACTTGGCGACAAGAACGGCGGCCACGGCGACGTGTATCCCGCCAACACGCCGTACCTGATCGCCTCGCAAGGCTCGTCGGGAACAGATCAAGTCTTCCTTCAAGCTGTCGCGGCCACGCTGGCGGCGTTTCGCCCGGAGGTCAAGAAGAAGCTGGCTGATGCCGGCGCAGTCTGGCCCACGGTGCAGATGATCTTCCGCATGAGCAACAAGACAGTGAAGACGGAAGCGGATTACCTGACCGGTATCGCGCACCCGACCGCTTTCCAAGGCTCGCAGGTTGACGCCGAGAAAATGGTCCGCGCCGCTCACGCGTTGACAGCGGACTCCTTGCCGCCGCTGGTGCGGATCAAAGTCATCAAGGAAGACCAGCCCGTGAATGGCCGCGATTTCTTCGACCCTCACGGCACGACCGAAGCGTTTTTCGATACGCCGTGCGCGATTGCGCGAATTTGGCGCGGCAGTGCATCTCAGCGGCGCTTGGTCATCAGTGCCGAGGACAGCATCGATTTGAACAAGAAGCCGCTGACGTTCCGCTGGGCCGTGCTGCAAGGCGATCCGGCAAAGACCATCGTCAAGCCGCTCAATAAGGACGGCTCGCAGGCCGAATTGACGATTACCTACCAAACGCGACGGCCGATTCGCGAAGGTGAAGCGCTTGAATCCAATCGCGTGGACATCGGTGTTTTCGCGTACAACGGCGCGCAGTTCTCCGCGCCGGCCTTCGTCACGTTCTTCACGTCGGACAACGAAACGCGCGAGTACGCCGCCGACGGCCGCGTTCTAAAGATCACGTACATGGGCAGAACGCACTACGTCGATCCCGTCGTTTTTCTGCCGCGAGTCTGGCGCGACGAATACCATTACGAGGCCGGCAAGCTGACCGGCTGGACGCGCTGGCGCGGCGACAAGAGCGAGGAGTTCAACGCGGATGGAATGTTGCTCAGCGGTGAGCAAAAACAAAAAGTCCGCTATGTCGCCAAGATGCGCAGCGCCAACGAACCACCGGTACTGGAGGAGGTCATCGAGAAGTAAGGGGCGTCTTCTTCAACGCAGAGACGCAGAGGGAACAGCGGGGTATCGGGTATGGGGTATAGGGTATCGGGGTCGCTTGCGACACAATCCATCTCGATACCCGAGACCCCATACCCTATACCCATTTTCGTTCTCTGTGGCCTTTGCGTCGCGGCGTTGAAGAGGAACATCCAGACTTCAGTGTGCCCCGAGGAGCCTTTGCAGTAGCGCGGCGATCTTCTGCACGGTTTCGGGCGAGGGCATCGGCAGTTTCAAATAGCTTTGACCGGTGCGAGCATCCGTTTCGACGAGCGGACTCGCTGGCGCCGGCGCTCCGGGCGTCGCAGGCTGTTGCGCGGCGGAGACAACGCGTTCAAGGCCGTCGAGCAGCGCGCGGCCGGAGGCGATCAAGTTCTGCCATTGAGCCGCAGGCGCGGGCGCAGCCGCAGCGGCCGGTGTCGTCGCGGGCTCGTCGTCAGCCTCGCCTGAGATCTGCTGGGCCTCGCTTTCTGCGGCGGGGATGGCGGGCTCGGGCGGTGCCGCGGGGATCGATTGCGTCGCGCGATCCACGGATTCCATGAACTTCGTTAAGCGCGTGCCGCCGAGGAAGACTTCGCGTTCGCCGCCGTCCAGCACCCCGCTGAACAGTGACTTCTTGAACTTCAGCAGGCCCAGCATACTGTGCTCGATCGTGCTTTCGGCCACGAAATGAGCGACCTGCACCGGGCGCTTCTGACCGAGCCGGTGAACGCGCCCGATGCGCTGCTCCAGCACAGCCGGATTCCAGGGCTGATCGACGTTGATAACCGCCGACGCGTGCTGAAGGTTCAGCCCCACGCCGCCGGCATCGGTCGAAAGGAACACGCGGCAGCGATCATCGTCCCGAAAGCGCGCGATCAGATCCTTGCGCTTGGGGCCGGGCACGCCGCCGTGGAACAGGACGAACTCCAGCCCGCGCTTCTTCAGGCGTGCGGCCAGCAGTTCGTGCGAGCGGACCCACTGACTGAAGACAACGGCTTTCGCTTCGCGCCGTTCCAGCCATTCCTCGAGCAGCATCGAAATCTCGTCGGCCTTGACGCCGTAGTCGGTCGCGGGGTCCAGCAGGTAGGTGCTGTTGCATGACATGCGCATGTTCTGCAACGCGCAGGTCATGCGCTTCTGGTCGGCATCGCTCAAAAAGCGATGCTTGCGCCACTTGTGGACGATGCGCGCCACGATCTCGCGGTTCTCTTCATGATACTCCCACTGCTGCGGCGTCATCGGCACAAAGAAGTGCTTTTCGAGGCGCGCGGGCAGTTCCTTGAGCACATCGGCCTTCACGCGCCGGATGAGAATCGTCTTCAATGTCTGGGAAATCCGGTCGAGGTTCCGGTAGCCGATTACTCGCCCGTCTCCATCCGTTTGCTGATGCTCAGCCAGAAATCGAAACATGGGACCGAGGCGGAAGCGGTCCACGAATTCGACGATCGAATGCAGTTCCTCCAGACGGTTCTCGAGCGGAGTGCCGGTCAACACGATGGCGTACTGAGACGGAAGCTGTTTCACGGTTCGTGCCGCGCGCGTCTTCCAGTTCTTGATCCGCTGCGCTTCGTCGAGGATGACCAGGTCCGGCGCCCAGCGCCGAATCGCTTCGGTGTCGCGATGGATGACGTCGTAGTTCACGATCTTGTAGAAGGAGCTGGCGGCGTATTTCTCGCTGCGAACGGCCAACATCCCTTCGATGACTTCCGCCGTGCGGCCCGTGAACTTCTCGATCTCCTGCTTCCACTGATGCTTCAGCGACGTCGGAGCGACTACCAAAACGCGTTCGACGCCCGCGGCGCGTGCCAGGATTTCTGCGGCCGCAATCGCCTGGATTGTCTTTCCCAGCCCCATGTCGTCAGCGATCAGTGCACGGCCCGCCTTGGCCGCGAAGAGCGCTCCCGCGCGCTGATAGGCGTAGAGCGGGACTTTCAGCAAGCTCTCGAACGCCGCGCTCTTCACTCCGTCGGCAAACAGCGCCTCCACGCGCTCCGCCAACTGGGCGCGGTCACGCACTTGCGCGACGTACGCCAGCGCGTCGTCATAAATGCGGATTTCGTGATCCTTCCCGAACGCTGCCATCAATGCGTCGAACTGGGAGAAGGCATCGGGGCGCAGGATTCCAGCGCCATCGAAGTACTTCGCGAGCGCCGCCCGCGCCTCGGCTGTGATCTCCGTACCGGGACGGAACACGACCTCGCGTCTCGCGCCGTGGCGCAGGAAGACTTCGGAATAGGCCGGGTGGAAGCCATCGTTGAGCGCTTTGCGCGCGCTGCGGTTTCGCCCCAGCCGCGCCAACGTGAACTCGATGTGCTTGCACGTGCCCAGAGTATTCACCGAAAAATCGGGGCATGAGCAGAAGTTGTCGCCCAGGCGGTTGCTGCGGATCACGACGCGATAGGTCCGCTCCGTGGCCGGGTTGAAGAGCTGAAATTCAGAGAAGAGCGGGTGATCGCCGGTGTTCTTCAGGCGGAACTTCTGGTCGCGCCCGAACTCCCGCCGTAGCGCGACCTGCCACTCCTCCAACGTCATGTGGTCAGGCTTGTGCGTGCGCGGAGTCTTAGCCGGTTTTCCTTTTGATTTCTTCGCCGCCATCGGGCCGGACTTGGACACTGTCTGCGCAAACGCTTCAATCATGCACGATCCCTCGCTTCTTTCCCGCGCATCTTTCCATCAAAAGCAATGACCAATGAACAATGTTACGCCTTCTGCAGCGTCAGCAGCGCTTCTTCGGCGTACAGGTTGTCGCCGGGTTGCATCGGGCGAACTTGCCCTTCGGCGAGGACATAGCCCTTCGTGACCACGACCTTGTTCGCCTCGGCCCAGTCCAGGAAATCCTGCAGACAGAACAAATGGATGTTGGGCGTGTCGTACCAGCGGTAGGGGAGGTACTCGGTCACGGGCATGCGGCCGCGAATGCCCAGATCCAGCCTGACGCGCCAGTACGCGAAATTTGGGAACGAGACGATTCCGCGCTTGCCGACGCGCAACATTTCGTGAAGCATGTCCACCGGCCGGCGCAGCGTCTGAAGCGTCTCTTCCAGAATCACATAGTCGAAGCGCAGGTCTGGAAAGCCGGCCAAGCCCTCGTCCAAATCCGTCTGAAAAACCGGCACGCCGCGCTGCACGCAGCCGAAGACCGCTTCCGCCTCGCATTCAACGCCCTGTCCGCTGACGTGCTTGAACTGCATCAATTTCGCGAGCAGTTCGCCATTGCCGCAGCCCAGATCGAGCACAGACGAGCCTTCAGGAATGTCGCTTTCGATCAGTTGGTCCTGCCAGCGCAACAGCGGCTTGCCATCCGGCCCCATCTGTCGCGGCGCCGACGAACCGATGTGCGCCAAGAACTCCTCGATTTTGTCCATGCCCGCGCCGATCAGCGCGGGGTCCGTCTTGGCCAGGACCAATTGCGTGACGCGCGCGACTTCGTTGTGTAAGTGTTGCTTGTGCGGCATTGACTTCTCCATCAGGGGTGGCACGCTTGTGTACGCGCGTTCTTTTTGCGCGGACTCAAGCGTGCGTTCGGACCAACGCTGCACGCACGAGATTGGCGCCAAAAGTCCGGCGCCAATCACGTGCGTGCCACCCGCAAAAAATTCGTCAACAAGTGTCCCACCGGTTTCGTCTCAACCAGAAACGCGTCGTGTCCGTACCGCGACGGCACGTCCACATACGTCACGCTGCGCCCGTTGCGGCTTAGCGCCAGCGCAAGATCACGGCAGTGAGCCGGCAGGTACAGCCAGTCGGACGAGAACGAGACGACCATCACCTCGGACCGCATGCGCTTGCAGGCTTCAACCAGATCGCCGCCGCCCCACTGAGCGGCGGCGTCGTAGGTGTCCATCGCGCGCGTGATGTACAGATAGCTGTTCGCATCGAAGCGTTCGACGAACGATTTGCCCTGATAATTCAGATAGCTCTCGACTTCGAACTCGACGCCGAAGCCTTCTTCGCACTTGTTCGCGCGGCGGCCAAACTTCTCGTGCATGCCCGCTTCGGAAAGATACGTGATGTGCGCCAGCATGCGCGCGGCGGCCAGGCCGTTCTGCGGCGCCGGCTTGTCGTAATAATCGCCAGCGCTGAAGTTGGGGTCGTGCATGATCGAGTAGCGTCCGACCGCATTGAACGCCAGCCCTTGTACTGACAGTCGCGCCGATGCCGCCAGCACGATGCACTTGGCCACGCGATCTGGGAACGCCAGACCCCATTCCAGAGCCTGCTGCCCGCCGAGCGACCCGCCAACGACTGCCAGCAAACGCTCAATACCCAGTTTGTCGAGCAACCGCGCCTGCAGTTTTACCCAGTCACTGACGGTTACGTTGGGAAACGCCAGGCCATACGGCTTGCCGGTCGCCGGATTGATCGACGACGGCCCGGTCGTGCCGTAACAGCTCCCCAGAAAATTCGAACAGAGGATGAAGTACTTGTTCGTATCGAGCGGCTTGCCGGGGCCGATCATCGTGTCCCACCAGCCCGGCTTTTTCGAGCGCCACAGGCGGCCTTGCGACTCGGCGTTCTTGTCCCAGCCGGCCACGTGAGCGTCGCCGGACAGCGCGTGCGTGATCAGCACCGCGTTGTCCTTCGCCGGCGACAGCGTTCCGTACGCCTCGTACTCGACATCCACCGGTCCGACCACCGCACCGCATTCCAGCGCGAACGGCTGTTCGGCCGTGGCCAGACGTACACTGTTCTCGACGGTCCAGCCGACTGAGTTGGGGTGTTCCGGGGGATCGTATTCCTTCGTCTTCTTAGCCATTTCTCGTGAGTAGTGCTGAGTGCTGAGTCCTGAGTGCTGAGCGTTGCTTGCGTACGGCTCCGCCCAGGCTCAAGATCCAGCACCTTGCACTTCGTTACCTCCCGACTGGCTGTAGCACGGGCTGTCGTGCCGTTACTCGGCACGCAGCACTCAGTACTCAGCACTCAGCACTTCAGTTTTTCGACTCTAGACTTCTTGACTTCGTTTCAGCGCCTGATCCAAGTCCGCCATAATATCCGCCGCCGTCTCAATGCCCACTGAGATTCTGACCAAGTCGGGCGTGACGCCGGCGCGAACCTGCTCTTCAGGCGAAAGCTGCTGATGCGTCGTGCTCGCCGGATGAATCACCAGCGTCTTGGCGTCGAGCACGTTCGCCAGATGCGAACAGAGCTTCACGGAGTCGATAAACTTGCGTCCGGCTACCAGGCCGCCCTTCACACCGAACGCCATGATCGCGCCGGGGCCCAGCGGGAACAGCTTCCGGGCTCGGAGATGATCCTGGTGATTGGGCAGGCCGGCGTACTTGACCCATGTCACGGCCGGATGCTCGGAGAGGAACTCGGCCACGACTTGAGCGTTTTGAACGTGCGCTTTTGCTCTCAGCGGCAGCGTTTCCAATCCCTGCAGGAAGAGGAAGCTATTGAACGGCGAAATGCACGCGCCGGTGTCGCGCAGCAATCCGCAACGAATCTTGAGCGTGAACGCATTGCCGGGCGCGACGGCCTTGGGATGCCCGCCGAACGCGTCCCAGAAGTTGACCCCGTGATACGCCTGATCGGGCTCAGAGATCTCCGGGAACTTACCGCTGTTCCACTTGAAGTCGCCTTTCTCGATGACTGCTCCGCCGATGGACGTTCCGTGGCCGCCGATGAGCTTCGTCAACGAATAAACGGCAATGTCCGCGCCGTGATCGAAGGGGTTGAAGAGCGGGGGAGGGGAGACCGTGTTATCGACGATCAGCGGCAAGCCGTGCTTCTTCGCAATGGCCGCGATGGCATCGAGATCATCGACATTGCAGTGCGGGTTGCCGATGGACTCCGTAAAGATCAGCCGCGTATTCTTGTCGATGGCCTTCTCAAAGTTCTCGGGCTTCGACGAATCGACAAAGCGGGCCTCAATGCCAAAGCGCTTCAGCGGAAAGCTGAACAGCGTGTAGGTTCCGCCATACAGATTGCCGCCGGTTACGAAGTTCTGTCCCGCGGACGTGATGTTGGCGATCGAGTAGAAGATTGCAGACATGCCGGACGCCGTGCAGACCGCGCCGGTTGCGCCATGAATGGCCGCCATGCGCTTGTCCAACACGTCGGTCGTCGGGTTCATCAAGCGCGTGTAGATGTTGCCGAACTCGCGGAGCGCAAACAGGTTGGCCGCGTGGTCCGCGTCCCGAAAGACATAGCTGGTCGATTGATAGATCGGCACCGCTCGTGAAAGCGTCGCGCTATCGGGCGTCTGCCCGGCGTGAATGGCGCGAGTTTCCAATCCCTGATTTCCTTCATTGCCCATCGACAATCCTCCCTAAGCATCCTTCTCCACAGAAGTCGCGAAGCCGTTAGGAAATTCGCTCACTTCTTCAATGTGCTGGACTTAAAGGCATTTTTCGAGCTATTTCAAGCGCCAAAATGCCGCTTGGCCAAGTCCACCGTAGCCGATTCGCTGTAAAAAAGTGCACGTGTGGTGAAGCCTCCCTTCATCGCTTCCCCGAACTCCGCTCTTTGCGCTGTAAAAAAGTGCACATGTGGTGTTCAGCCGCCAGGAAAGCCCCGACTCTTGTCCAAGAGTGCACGATGTGCACGCCTCGATCCCTGCGCTCTTCTTTACTGACGCTCCAGCGCTAGCCCGCATTTCTCACCGAATGAATAAGACAAGGCCGTTGCTTCGTGAGCAACGCGCCGCTGCCGTAGGCGAGGGCCACGCCGGTGAACATGAGCGGCACGCGCAGGCGGAGGCTGTCGGTCCAGTTTGGCCAGTGCGAGGGGAGAGTGGTGAGCGTCTGCTGGACGCTGAGCAGTGCGAGGCAGGCGATCGAAAGGCCCAGCCAACCCCAACCGCCGTTGGCGGGCCTTCGCCGCGCCGTAGCGGCGTCGGCCGCGCAGGCGGGTTCTTCCGTTTCGGTTTCGCGGCGCGCTCGGCCGAACGCGACGAGGCTGGCGAGAATCAGTGCAACGCCGAATGCTTTGCGGGCGAGAAGGGGTTCACCGAAGAAGAAAACGCCGCATAGATACGGCGCGATGAGAGCGGACTGGCCGATGGTCCAGCAGGCGGCGTGATGACCGCGCCGCATGGCGGTTTGCATGCAGACCATACCTAGGACGGTGAGGATTCCGGAGGGAATCATCAGCCATGCCAGCGAGGCAGTGCCGTTGGTTTTACCAGAGAACAGCGTGTGGTAATCGGCGAGGAACACCCAGGCGGCGATGGCGGTGACGATGAAGGCTGGGCCCATGACGGCGAAGAATTGCATGCGGTGGCGAGCCATGGTGCTGTAAAGCACGCCGATAAAGGCCCAGAGGAGGCCGCAGGTAAGGGCGAAGATTATGCCGAGGGTCATGGAGGGCAGAGGGGGAGAAGCGGAGAGAGGGAGAAGGGGAGAAACGGCACGTGGTTCACGCGAGTGATAGTAAGGGAAGGCGGAGGGGGAGTCTAATGACGAGGGTTGTTAAGCAGATTTATTGTTGTTCTCTGTTGTGGAATTGGTCGCCTCAGCCAGTGCGCAGCCGGTGTCAAACGCGATTACAGCCCAAAGCACAAAGACGAGAGATACAATTGCTGGTATGCCACTGAGGCACGTTTCGCCGATAGGCGGGACAATGAAACAAGCTAACGAGTACGCTGCGGGGACAAAAATTGGTAACGCCGCGCGACGGAAGCCGCGTGCAACCGTCTGGCCCCTGAAGATACGGCCAAGTGCCATAATGGTTACGGCGGCCAACGGCAGCAGACATGCGGCACAAACAAGGAGCATGATGACTTCTATGCCGCGACCAGGAAGGCCAATCAGGTCCATAAACAATTCCCTTGCGCCGCTAGGATGACGGCTTCGCGGTTTCGTCAGATTCCTCTTCTTCTCTACAGCCGCTGCCGAACGCGACGAGCCCCCAGACGGTGCAGACGAAGCCTACGGCGGCAGGCAGTGCGGTCGTGCACGTTTCAGTAATGAACGGTATGCCGAGGAAGCAAGCGAATACGTAGGCGGCGGGAGCCAAGATCGGGATAGCAGCGCGTCGGAATCCGGTTGCTATTGGCTTTCCGCAGACGCTTCGGACGAATGACCACAAGAACGTGAGCGCGAGCGGAAGCAAACAGGGAGCGATCATCAGGAAAGCACCGAGACCGGCGAATCCGATCAGATCCATTGTGTCGCCCTCGCGAAATCAGATCTTGCTTGCCGTGCTGCGTTTTGTTTGCGGCTTTCCGTTGCGGCGACGCACTTTGTTCTTGGCGGTTGCTTTGGCGGTTCTGGGTTTGTCCTTGGGTTCTGCAATCCCCATTTCACGGTCCATCTTGCCCAAGTGGGCGCACAAGCCTGCCAAGCCTCCGTGTTTACGCCAGAGATCCTTCCGAACTTTGCGGCAGCGCTCAAGTTCGTCGTCCATGAGGACGGACTTAACAGGTGCTTTCCTCACTCGACGGAAACTTACGTTCTTTGGCTTATCGCCGACCTTCTTGATACCGAGCTGCTTCTCGAGCTTCTGATAATGCGCGAACAGTCCGTCGAGTCCGCCATATTTCTGCCAGAGTTCCTGCCGCACTTTCTGGCAGCGTTCGAGTTCGTCGTTGTGCAGCATCTATTCAATCTCTCCGCCGAATCGCCTGGCCAAGCCTGACCTGCTGAATGGTCTCGGGCGTTACCAGAATGGGCGCTCTGTAACCAAGCGAGCGGCTCAATTCGATCAACCGCTCCTGCACTTCCCATTTTACCAGATGCGCATGGTTCCAGCTAAGCAGATAATCCACGCGGTATACGGTTGCAACAGCTAACTGTACCGCATCACCGTTTTTTTTCTTGCGGCACTATACGCTTCTCGATCAAAAGCGCGGCGAGTTCCCGAGTCTTTTTTGTCAACGGTAGAAAGGGTATGCGTGCAACCTCAGCGATTGAGGCATCCTGTGCGTCGAATATGCCCGCCGAGAGCTCATCGAATGACGTGGCGGACGAATAAAGGTGGAAGTGCTCCCGCTCGTTGTCCCACCAGTCGCGTGTAGACAGGGACCAAGCCGTCGCGAAAAGGTTTCCTCCACGGTAATGAAGGAAGCTGAAGATGTTGGTATCCAAATACACCGACGGGCTTTTGACCTTGATCACAGGACTTCTCCCGCAGCGCCAAACCCTGAACCCTGAACTGCGAACTCCGAACCCTTAACTTATAGTGTCCGCAAGAGCGTGCGGCCTTTGCTTAAGTACGGGCGGTCCTCGCGCGGGGCGCCGTCGGAGGTTTCGAGCATTTCTTCGAGGACGGCGCGGGCTTTGTCCTTCTGGCCGGCCTCAGCCAGGAGCTGCGCGTAGGAGTATTCCATAAGCGGGCGCGGGTAGGCGCGGTGGAGTTTGCGGCGTTCTTCCAGGGCTTCATCGACTTTCCCCAGCGCGATCAGGCAATCGGTGTAGCGCAGCCAAGCCAGCCCGAAGCGGAGCTTGCGGTCGCGTTCGACGACTTGCCTAAGCAGTTCCAAGGCGCCGATGGCGTCGTTTTGCTGGAGGCGGCACTGGCCGACGTAGTAGAAGGCTTCGAGGTTTTTGGGATCGAAGCTGAGGACTTTGTGGTACTGCTCTTCGCACTCGGCATAGCGGCCGGCTTCGAAATAAAGTTCGGCGAGTTCGGCGCGGGCGGCGATGGTGTCGGTGATGTGCAGGCTGCGTTCGGACTTGCGGATGCGGCTTTTCAGACCCATGCCGAAAAGTCCTCGCCCGCTGCCGATGCCGCGAAAGATCATCCCCGCGTGAGTGGCGAAATAGAAGACCACCGAAGGCGGGAAGAGGAAGAAGAAATAATGCCAGCCGTGGAGTCCGCCGTAGCGGCGATAGCAGTCGAAGGCCATCCAGAACCAGAAGACGACGGACGCCAGTGAGAGCAGGCTGGCTCCCAGAAGAAGAGCGGAGGGTTCGTACGCTTCGGGCGGCATAGTCTTAAGTGGCTGCAATTTAACCGCGAAGGCGCAAAGACGCCAAGACGGAAAAACAAGATTCGCGAGCGTTCAGTGGGCGCTGCAAGAAGGGCGGAGCTTTGGAGTACTTGCGGCGCAAAAGAAAACGCGCCCGGCTTTTGAGGGCCGAGCGCGTGTTGAACGGGTTTCGTTTTTATTTCGCGGATGCGGTGTCGATGGCCTTGAGCAGCTCGGGATTCTCGAAGTGTCCAGCCCAGAGAACCTTCCCGTCTTTGCCGACCAAGTACATCGCGGGGTAGCCTTTCACACCCCAGTCCTTACACGTCTTTCCCGCTCCGGCGAGAATTGGGTAATCAACTTCGTGCTTCGTCTTGAACTGCTTTGCTGCTCCCTCCGCCTCCGGCGTTGGAGCTACCAGTACCAAGCTGCTGTATTTCTTTTCCAGCGCTTTGAGCTTTGGCACTGAAGCAACACAGCCCCCTCACCCCGCAAACCAGAAGTGGACGAGGTAAACCTTGCCCTGCAACTCTGGTGCTTTGCCATCCGATGTGATCCACGTCTTGCCTTCCAGCGCGGGGGCGGCAGAACCGACCGAAACCCCTTCGCCGGCGAGCGCGACTGTGGACAACATGGTAGCGAGCACCAGTACGGCGCCGATCTTTGCAATCATAGCGACGTACCCTCCATTGACCTTGGCGCCAGAGGCGCCACTCCTCGAGTGCGTGCCGCGACGGCACGACGAACCTCGAAGGCTTTCAGTGACCAATATTGACGATATTCCTGAGGAATCAATGTTAAATATGAGCATTCGACGGAGAGGGTGTCGCGCATTACAATTTGGTAGTATGACCAAGCCGCATTGCACATGTGCACTCTGGTTCTCGTGAAACTCTTTCAGAGGCCTATTGATTGTGGACGTTTATTCTATTCAAGTCTCAATGGGAAAATAACTTATGCAAATTGTTAAGTTCGTGTTATTTCTCTTTCGTTTCATGGAACCACCGACGCGGGCAAATGTGGGGACGAACGGGTTTTCTGCTTTTTTTACTAAACGCGGAGGGCTCATATCGGTAAAATACCCGCGCGACTCCGAACGGTTTTGTGAACGTCTGCCGATGCAGGCGCTCGGAGCGGGATGCAGAAAGTGGAGCAGGGAAGGAGAGGGACTATGAGATACTTGTTGGTTGCGGTGCTGGCGTTTTGCGGACTGAGTGTTCTGGCTGAGGATCTGAAACCGGGCCTCAAAGCTGAATTCTTTGCGATTGATGGCGCCGTTGAAGATTGGCCGACGATTGCGGCGGACAAGAAGCCGACGGTCACCAAGATCGACAAGACGGTGAACGTGGAAAGCACGCAGGAGAAGTTTGACGGGACCGAACTGGTTAGCCACTTCTACGCTCGCTGGACCGGCGTGATCAAGATCGAGAAGGATGGAAAGTACAAGTTCTTCACGAACTCCGACGATGGTTCGCGCCTGTTCATTGACGGCAAGCAGGTTGTGGACAACGGTGGCTTGCATGGCATGGAAGAGAAGGACGGCGAAGTCGAACTGAAGGCTGGCAACCACGAGATCAAGGTCGAGTTCTTCGAAAACGACGGCGACCATGGCTGCATCGCGTCCTGGGAACCGGCCGGCGGCGCCAAGGCCGTGATTCCGGAAAACGTTCTGTTCCACAAAGAGTAACGCGATTTTAGATTTTAGATTTTGGATTGAGGCCCCCGAGAAATCGGGGGCTTCTTCTATTTCGGATTGCGGATTGAACGGCGTTATGGACAAGCGCTGGTGTACCGAATCAATCCGTGTAACTGTTCAGTCCATTGCTGCGTCGAGCACGCCAACTCCTTCGGTCGCCATACGAACTGCTTTCAACACGGAGTCACTGAGGACACAGAGTTCGCAGAGAGAAAACTGAAAAGAGAATCTGTGTCCTTTGCGTTCCCTGTGTCACTCTGTTGAAAGCTGTTCTCCTGCGCCGAACGGCTACCGATCCGCAATCCGCAATCTGCAATCTGCAATGACGTAGAAGATTCCGCTTCCGCGCTTCAGCCAGGCGTCGTGGAATTGGCGGCGTTTATAGACACGTTCGATCTGGCCGGGGGAGACGGCGGGGTCGTTGACCACTACGTCGCCAGACTGAGTGAAGCCTTTGACGACAAGCAGGTGGCCGCTGGAGCGGGGAAGGGGGGCGCCATCCAGTTGGCCGGGCTGCCAGCGGATACTCGCGATGGCTGGGCGGCCGGCGAGGATCTCGGCTTCGAGGTCCGCGAGGCTCCGGGCGTGTTGGACGAAGGATGAGAGCGTGGCCCCGTCACCCCTAAGCCCGGTCGGCACGGAGGCCGGCGCTACCGCTCGCGGGGGAGAGGGGAACCGGAGCGGGCGGGACGCACGCACGACGGCCGAGGCCCGGTGCGCGAAGGCGGTGTTGAAGGGCCAGTTGCCGTAGAGTTTGGCGGCGTGATCGTAGACGCCGGCGGCGACTTTCGGCGTTGAGATTTTCACGCCATGGAACTCAAGGACCATTGCGAGGCTGGTCGGGCTGCACAGGCGGCCGGGCGGCGATTCGATTTCGAATTGTGATCGCTCTGGCACGCTCAGGATTTTGCCCCACGCCGCAGAGCGTTGGCGACGATAGACGATCTGCGTTTTGGCGAGCCAGTGCGTTACGGCGACCAACGTGACGGCGCAGCCTTTCCGAGGAGTGAAGCGGAAGCGGAAACGACGGACGCGATCCGAAAGCACTAGCGTATCAACATCGACAAACTCGGTTTTCTTGCTGCGGGGGCGCGATCCCGACGTGCCCATCGAGTGCCAAGTGCCGCCGACTTCCAGTTCGAAACTGGCGGAGCCCGTCGCATTCCATGACAGGACGGCTCGGTCAAACGGGTTGACCGTGTAAAGGGGCGAGGTGAACGGGGCGGACCTGCGCCCGCGCCAGAGGGTTAAGTGCGGAGACGGCATCTTACTGTTATCGGCAAAGTGAGTCTGGAGTCTGGAGTCGAGAGTCTGGAGTCTTTGCGGCTGTTGACTCCAGACTCCAGACCCCAGACACAAGACACCAGCCTACCAGACCACCAGACACCGGTGTAATGATCTATGTAGGGCGGGCCTCCGTGCCCGCAGGCGGGCAGGGACGCCCGCCCTACCTCTGATCTATGAGAGTTTCGCATGAGGAGAGTGTGCTTTGAAAAACGGGCGGTGGTCGCGACGGAAGTTTTTGGCGATGGCGGGGGCGGCGGTGGCGGCTCCGCTGATTGTGCCGCGTACGGCATTTGGGGCGAACGACAAGATTAACGCGGCGGTGATTGGGAATGGGAACCGCGGGGCGGATGTCCTTTCGGGATTCTTGAATCACAAGGACGTGCGCGTGGTGGCTCTGTGCGACGTGGACAAGCAGCGGCGCGAGAGCACGGCGGCGAAGGTGCAGGAGAAGTATGCGGACGGCGGGAAGTGCGATGTGTACAACGATTTTCGCGAGCTGCTGGAGCGGCGCGACATTGACGTGATCGGGATTGCGACGCCGGACCACTGGCACGCGACGATGGCGATTGCGGCGATGAGTTCGGGGAAGGACGTTTACTGCGAGAAGCCGCTGACGCTGGTGATCGACGAAGGGCGCGCGATCGCGGCCTGTTCGGAACGTTACGGGCGGATTTTGCAGACGGGCAGCCAGCGGCGCTCGAACCCGGCGTTTCGGCGGTTCTGCGAACTGGTCGCGAACGGTCGGATCGGACAGGTGAAGACGGTGGAGATCGGGCTGGGGTGCCGGCCGCTGGAAGCTCACCCGTGGCAGCCGGAGCCCGTGCCGGAAGGGTTTGATTATGATCGGTGGCTCGGACCGGCGCCGTGGGAGCCTTACACGAAAGACCGCTGCCACTACAATTTCCGCTTTGTGCGGGCGTATTCGGGCGGCGAGATGACCAACATCGGGGCGCATTTCCTGGATCTGGCGCAGTGGGCTTTTGGCGCGCATCCGGTCCAAGTGGAAGCTCAGGGCGAGTTCTTCGACACGGGATTGTGGAACACGTTTTCAAGGTTTCGCGTCGAGTACAAATATGCCAACGGCGCGACGGTGATCGTCACGCACGGGCCGGTGGGGATCAAGTTC
This sequence comes from Planctomycetota bacterium, assembly GCA_036504595.1. Lineage (GTDB taxonomy): Bacteria > Planctomycetota > SZUA-567 > H5-PLA8 > H5-PLA8 > DASXUX01. The sequence goes on from DASXUX010000081.1 coordinate 351,407, forward strand.
ACGGGAACGGAAGGATGGCTTGAAGCTCCAGCGTGGACGAACACGCCGGACAAGGGCGAACCGGCGTCGGTGCTGAAGTCATTCATCGGGCCGAGCGACATTCATCTGCATCAAGCTCACGGCGACCACATGGAGGATTTCATCTGGGCCGTGCAGACGCGCGGGCGGAACTCCGCGCCGGCGGAGGTCGGGCATCGCACGGTGACGTGCTGTCATCTGGGCACGATTGCGTTGACGCTGGGGCGCAAGCTGCGCTGGGACTTTGCGCGAGAGGAGTTCATCGGCGACGAGCAGGCGAACGCGATGAAGACGAAGGTGTACCGGGCGCCGTGGAGAATCTAGGGGTCGGGGGGCAGGGGGCAGGGTGCGGGGGAGGCGAAGTTTCGTGCGCGTCCCCGTTACTCCCCGTCCCCATTACTCCGAATCTCAAGTTCTTCGCCTGCTTGACGCGGCAAAACCGCTGTGTAGACGGTGGTTCAAAGGAAAAATGTCCTATGGATTTCCAATCGCCCCTGAAGCACCAGTACCATGCCGCGCTTAAGGCCCTTCGCCTGGCCATTGAGCAATGCCCCGACGCCATGTGGGACAGCCCTGAGAGCTGGTGCGCGCCTTTCTGGCGCGTCGCCTACCACACGTTGTTCTTCGCGCACTTCTACCTCCAGCAGGACCAGAGAAAATTCAAGCCTTGGGACAAGCATCATGAGTGGATCGAGACCTTGGACCACGCGGCGGCCGCAGCGAGCAAGCCGGGCGGACCGTACACCCGCGAGGAGATACTGGAGTATTGGCATATCTGCGACGGCATGATTGACGCCGGCGTTGAGGCGTTGGATTTGTCAGCCAAGCAATGCGGTTTCCCCTGGTACGAGATGCCCACGCTGGAACACCAACTGGTCAACATCAGGCACGTCCAGCATCACGCTGCAGTGCTGGCCGCCCGCTTGCGCAGTTCGGGGGGCGCTGCGATAGATTGGGTTGGGCGAGCATGAGGCGGAACGGTGCCAACCGGCTGAAAACAGCGACAGATCCCGCTAATTGGACAAAGAAACGGGGACACAAAGAAGCGGGGACAGGCACGAAACCCTGCGCTCCGTGTGCGCATCATCAAGCCCGTTTACCAGCGGTCAAGAGAGTTTCGTGCGCGTCCCCGTTATTCCGTTTCTACACAACTCTGCGCGCTTTATTTTGCCCTTTCAGGGCGCCGAAATCATGGGGCGCTGGGACCCAGGGCGGCGCTCACTTCGTGAGCTTGCCCTGGGCTTTCATAGGTAGGCCTTTCAGGCCAAACGGCTTTTGCGCCGGATGGTCGGCGGCAATGGCGAGCGCCACGGGTTCGGCGGGAGATGTGAAGAGGAGTTCGGTGACAGAGCACGCCGTCTTTTTGGGCCCGAACAGGCAGACGGCTCGGTCCCCTCGTTTTCGTCATTTTTGTGTCCCCCTCATTTTGCAGGTTGGCAGCGGAGTAAAAAAACTGTTCAGTCAAAGATGGCCGGACGACTGTTCTGCCGGCGTGCATTTTCTTGAAGGCTTCTTGTGCCTGCGGCACCCCGCCGGCACGATGGCCGGCGTGGCCACCCGCGGGGGACGGGGACCGGAGGGCACGCTTGAGTTCGCCGCAAAAGGACGCGGCGAACACAAACGTGCCACCTGCGGGGGAGAGGGGAATTACCATCCGTGGCTGTCGCGTTGGGGGCCGGGCGGGATGAGGGGGCAGTGGGTGACGGTCTTTTCTTTGTCGGGGGCGGCGTAGTTCCAGGAAAAGCGGATGCGGGTGCCGGCGGCGGAGAGGGCGGCCAGTTCGATGGCGGCGCTGTCGATGTCGCCGATGGGCTGCGGGAGATGTTGGGACTCCGGCCAAGTGACGGAGTGCGCGGTCGCCTTTTTCTGCAAGGTCAGGCCGAGTTGAAGTGCGTCGCTATAGGTCAGCAGGAAGTAATTCACATCGACGGTGACTGCGCCTTGCGTGAAGGGGGTCTTGGGGCGGTAGACCTCGACTTCCAGTTGCGGGTCGTCGTCGGGGTAGGCCAGCAGTTGCGGAATGCGCAGTTCGGCGGCGGCGAAGTAGAGCGAGGGGAGACCGTCGTCCATGCGGATGGCATAGTCAGCTCCGGCCGCGTCGAAGCTGTTGACGTACCACGCTTCGACCTCGCCGGCTGAGAGCGTGTCGCTGGACGGTTCGTTAATCGTCCACGAAAGGGTGCGGTGTTCGAGGACCAGGGCGCTTCCGCCCTTGGCGACGACGGCGGCAATTCCTTTGTCGGTCAGGCGCAGTTGCAGAGAGGCCCACATGCTTTGATCGCCCCACCATTTGGCGCCGTCGCCGACCCACGCGAGTTGCATCAAGCGCGGCGCGTTTGCGTCCAATGCGGGCGCGGCAGAAACACACGGCAGAGGTTGGGAATCGATCAAGGAATCGGCGGCGCGCGCAGTTCCTGCGGCCAGCAGCGCGATGGCTGCGGCGAGGGCGGTGAACAGATGAGTGCCCGGCACGCGGGGCATGGGGATTCACTCCTCCACATTCGGCCAACCTCAGTAAACCATTTTTTGGGTGGTTTGGCTAATGGGCGAAGGGTTCGGGGGTCAGGGTTCGGGGCTCGGGGTTCAAGCAATGCAAAAAATATTTTGCGAATATTTACCGAAAAGTCTGCAACAAAGTCTGGGGAGCAACGTCAGTAATATTGGAAGGGTCGTGGGGATACTCTGTCCCGACGAAAGTGTTCTTTGACAAGCGAGGTCACGAGGGGTTTGTGCAAAGGTGCGCTTCTGGACAGATGCGGTTGAAGCGTGGTGTCTGCAAACGGAAAAGGTGCAGACCCATGGCAATCCCTGCACATGTGCACTTTTTTACAGGATTCGAGCCAACAGAATCGTGCGGGAGACGTCGTAAGGAATAGGTTGTACTATTCGAATTGAAACTTCAGAATTTTGGAACCGATTTCTGCGCATTGTGCACTTTTTTACAGAAAGATGGTGTTAAATAGAGCTGGAGATCCGGCAAGACGAGCGTCATGGACGACAAGGAAAAGCGGGTTTACTGGGGCGGCGTCTGCGAACGCCTTGAATGCCGCTCCCTTGCGGTCGCGGTTCTGGCGCGCACAGGTGCACTTCTGGACAGAAGCGGCTGAAGGCATCGGTCTGCAAACGGAAAAAGTGCAGACCGATGGCACCACGCACATGTGCAGTCTTGGACAAAGATGTGGAAGCGGAAAGGATCGAGCAGTCGTAAAAACGTGGAAGGCGTTGTCCGATCACGTGTTGAAAACAGTTGACACGGCACGGAAAGAGCAGAGTATGCGGTTGTTTCAAACCAGTCGGGAGGCACGCCCATGAACGAGCGGTCGATTCGAGGCTTGTTCGTTATCGCTGTACTGGCGCTCCTAGCGGGGTGCGGAAGCGACACGTCGCAAAGCGGCAAATCTGCCGGCGCGAAGAAGACGTTGAGCATCACGTGGGCGGCCTGGCCGCCAGCGGACGTTCTGGCCACGATGGCTCGCGAATGGGGCGCGGCGAACAACGTCGAAATCAAGACCGAGTTTATTCCTTGGTCGGACTTCAAAGACAAGATTTACGCGGAGTTCGAGAAGAAGAGCGGCAAGTACGACATCGTCATCGGCGACAGCCAGTGGACCGGCAAAGGCGCCTCGGAAGGACATTACCTCGACATTACCGATTGGCTGAAGGGGCTGCCGAATTTCTCGGAAATCGAGCCGGCGGCGCTGACGAGCTATTGCGAGTACCCTCGCGGGTCGGGGCGTTACTTCGCCGCGCCGTGCGAACTGGACGCGTGCGGTTTTGCGTACCGGAAGGATTGGTTTGAGGACGCCAAGGAAAAAGAAGCATTCAAGGCCAAGTACAATCGCGAACTAGAGGTGCCGAAGACGTGGGCGGAGCTAAAGGACATCGCAGAGTTCTTCCACCGGCCCGACCAGAAGCAGTACGGCATCTCTCTGTTCACGGACAATGGCCAGTACGACGCGGTGACGATGGGCTTCATGCAGGTGATGCTCGCTTACGGCGGCAATTTCTGCGACCAGGAATTCAAGGTCGATGGCCAGATCAATTCGAAGCAAAGCGTCGAGGCGCTGACATTCTACAAGAGTCTGTGCGCGTTCATGCCGCCGGATTCGGAGCACTTCTACCACAGACAGTGCCTGGACGCTCACGAGAATGGCAGCGTGGCGATGTCGATGCACTTCTTCGCGTTGATGCCGGAGCTGACCGATCCGGAGAAGTGCAAATGTGCGAAGGCCACGGGCTTTTTCGCGGCGCCCGCCGGACCTGCGGGGCGGTTTGCGAGCCTGGGCGGGACGGGCTTTTCGATCATGAAGCACACGACGCCGGAGAAGCAGCAACTTGCGCGGCGCTTCATCCAATGGTTCCTGCAGACAGAGAATCAGAAGAAATGGGGCAGCTATCCGGGGTGTTTCTCCGCAAATATGAAGGCGAATTCGGACCCCGCGGTGTTCAGCGCGGCGCCGTTTAACGTGGCGTTCCACGACACGCTGCCGCTGCTGAGGGACTTCTACAATACGCCTGAATACGCCGAACTGATGCAGTCGTGCCAGGAGCACTGGCACGCGGCGCTCTATGGGAAAGAAACGCCGCAGCAGGCGCTGGATCTGGTCGCAAAAGAGCACACCGAGATTCACAAGAAAGCCGGTGTGCTCAAGTAGCTTGCGTCTAGAGAAGCACGCGGTCGACTATTTGATTTCCAGAGGCCCAGCCTTGAACAACGGCTTCTCCTCCTTGATGATGATGCGATCGCGGGGCTCGACGTAGCGCCGCTCTTCGATGACTTTTTCCCGGTGGCCGAGGTCAGGGTTACTGCGATCGTAGACGACATTATGGCCGGTCACATCATAGATCCGGTCCACCGTAACCTTTGGGCCGGCTTGCTGCATCCACAGGCTGCCGTCCACCTGGACGGTCTGCTGGTTGAGGGTTCGAGACAACTGGCCGAGCTGCTGACTGCCGCCGAAATCAAGGTTGTAGATCTGCCCGTTGGAGCTGATAGCGGGGCCCGTCTGGGGATCGAAACTAAGAGTTCCCTTGATCTGGACGTGCGCGAATTCGTCGCTCGCCGCGGCATACACGCCGGCTTGCAGCGTCAGCACCATCGTTGCCAAAGCAACTTTCCACCACATCGTTGTTTCCTCCGAGATATGTTACTCCCGCAATGTGGCGGGAGCGCCGCTGTAGGGAGGTGCAAGCGGCGAGCCATGCGCGATTGCGGATTGCAGATTGCGGAATGCGGATTGAACAGCGAAGAACTCCACGCGAGGACGCAACCGACAGGGTGGCTCGGAGATGCTATCTGCTTGATTCCTCTCTGCCAGCTCTGCGGTTTCAGCGTCTCTGCGTTGAGGCTGTTAATTCCCCAATCCGCAATCCGAAATCCGCAATGGAATCAGTGCGCGCGCTGGAAGAGGACGACCTGGACGGTCTTGGCGAGAATGCGGAGGTCGAGTTCGAGGGACCAGTTTTCAATATAGTAGAGGTCGAGTTTGACCATTTCTTCGAACGTGAGTTCGTTGCGACCGGAGACTTGCCATAGCCCGGATATTCCGGGCAAGACTTCGAAGCGGCGCAGGTGAATCGGACGGTAGTTTTCGACCTCGTACGAGACCGGCGGGCGCGGACCGATCAAGCTCATGTCGCCGCGGAGCACGTTCCAGAGCTGCGGGAGTTCGTCGATGCTGAACTGGCGCAGGAAGCGGCCGATTTTCGTGACGCGCGGGTCGTCGGTGATCTTGTAGATCGTGCGGCCCTTGGCGTCCTTGGCTCCATCGGCCGAACCGGCGATGTATTTCTTGAGGTAGTTGCGATGGGACTGGACCGAATCGCCGGAATCCGCGCCGACGCGCATGGTCCGGAACTTCCAGAAGCGGAATCGGCTGCGGCGATAGCCGATGCGTTCCTGGAAATAGAGCGCCGGGCCGCGATCGCTGAGCTTGATCCAGATGGCGCTGACGATCAGCAGCGGCATCAGGAGCGCGAGCAGCAAGCCGGAGACGAGAATGTCGAAGAGGCGTTTGCTGAGGTAGTTGATGCCTTCGATCCGCGAGCCGCGCATGCCCAGGAGCGGGATGTCGCCGACGAGCGAAAGGTCCATGTGGTCGAGCAGCATTTCGTAAACGTCCGGCACCATGCGGAAGCGGACGTGCGCGCGGTAGCAGTCTTCGGCGAGCTGCTTGAGAACCGGCTGCGGGGCGTCGGGTATTGCGACGACGACTTCGTCGATCGAGTGCTCGCCTGCGAGGTCAACCAAGTTGCTTGGCTCGCCCAAGACTTTCAACCGAAAGACACTGTTGGCGTCGAGAGCCGGGGCTTCGTCACGTACCGGTCCCGTCGCCAACGTTCCAACGATGTGGTTCGTCCCACGCGCCGCCAGCGCTCGCGCCAGATCCTCGGCCAGCGGGCCCGTTCCGACGAAGAGAATCCGGTGCTGGCCGATGCCGCTGCGCGAGAGAGTCCGAAGTCCCTTGCGAAAGAGCCCGCGACCGGCCGACAGACACACAATGCTGCACGGCACAAGGAGGAGAGAATACGCGCGCGAAAACTGGAACTGCTCTTGGTCGTTGCGCACTCGCACGTAGAAGCTGATCGCGGTCAGCAGCACGGTGGCCACGAAGACCGCCGCGCACAGCCGCAGGAATTCACCGGTGCCGTCTTCCGGTTCGTCGTACAGGCGCATCTCGCGCAGAATCAGCCAGAAGATGGGCAGCGCGACGAGCACGGCGAGGACGTAGGGTTGCTTGGGTGTCCAGCCCCACGACGTCATGAACGGATTCCAGCCGAGGTGGACGGACATCCAGTCGTTAACGTCGAAGCGCAGCCACCAGGCAAGCTGCATCGCCAGCAGCAGCATCAGCGTGTCGCTGAGCGCCAGCAGCAGAGCCTGAGTTCGTTTGCGGCCTTCGCGCATGCTCGCCTTTGCTTCCCTGTGCAGCGACGCAGGAAATCACCTGCAGTTGGTGTCCGATCAGACCAGAACGATTACCGCCACATTATAGACGCTCGCCAGTGCGCGTCTATGAACCAGAGTGCCCGAAAATTATTACCGGACGATAACAGTGGGGTTGAGGGTTCAGGGGGCCGCTCACGACTCTACCACTCATCATTCACCAGAGTTTGCCTTTTCGCGCCCTGGACCTTATTCTATCGAGCGTGAACCTTTTCCCGATGGCACGACACGAAACGATCTGTGGACAGCACGATTTCCCCAACTGAACTCACCACCAGCGCGCCGCCGCAACAGGAGCCGGTTACGCCGGCATTTGAGCGCCGCCGCGTGCTGGCCGCGGCCGTCGATGTCGCGTCGCCGCAAGAGATCGTGCGGTACCTGACCGAACGCGCACAGGAACGAAAAGGATGCTCCGTCGTCGGCATCTCCGCGCCCTACGCTACTGCGATGGCCGACGACCCAGCTTTGCGGGAAGCGTTTCTTGCCGCGGATGTGCTGGTCCCCGATGGCAAAGGCTTCAGTTGGGGCGCTCGAATGCTCGGCGTGCCCTGCGGCGAACGCATCGCCATGCCCGATCTTTGCGAGCGCCTTTTGGATGCCGCCAATGCGCGCCGCTGGAAGGTTTTCATCTACGGCGCGACAGAAAAAGTCAACAACGCTGCATGCGCGAACCTCGCCCGACGGTTTCCAAACGTCATGGTCGCCGGCCAGCACGGCTATGGCCAGACGCCGGAGACCGAAGACGCTCTGATTGAGCGCCTGCATGCCGAACAGTTCAACCTGCTGCTCGTCGCACGGCCTTCGCCGGACAAGGAACGTTTTCTGGCGCGCGGCTGCTCACGGGCGGGAGTCGTCGGCTTGGCGGTCGGCGGATATGTTGACATCCTGGGCGGAAGAACGCGCCGCGCGCCACGAGCGGTCCAGGCGATTGGCATGGAGTGGCTTTACCGCGTCGTTCAGGAACCGCGCCGGCTGTGGAAGCGAGTGGGCTGGGCGAACATGCGGTTCGCCGCTGCTGTGCTGTGGGCGCATTTGCGTGGTCCGATGCGGCGGCCGTGGTGGAGCAACCCCGCGATCCACGCGGCGCTCATCGTGCTAGCCGTCAGTGCGGCTTACGTTCCGTCCATCAATGCGCCCTATCATTTCGATGATCCGGAATACATTCTCGACAACCCGACGATTCGCTCTTTTGACGCGCTCTCCCAAATCAAGGTGCTCTCGTTCCGCAAGCTGTGGTGGCTCTCCAATGCGATCTGCTATCGGGCCAGCGAACTGTGGGGCAATCACATGGGCACGCGGCCCGATCCACGCATTTTTCGCGCGTGGAACATCGGCTGCCATTTGATTGCCGCGCTGGCGCTTTACGGATTGTTGCGGCGCGTGCTGCGAGCCAGCGGCCACATTGCGGCGGACTCAAAACAATCCGCTGGCACAGCCTACGACCTGGTTCCTTTTGCCGGCGCGGCAATCTTCGCCGCTCACCCGCTCTGCACGGAATCCGTAACGTACATTTCGGGCCGCGACAATAGCCAGGGCGGCATGTTCTATCTGCTGGGCCTGTACGCCGCCGCCATTGCCTTCGGCCGCATGTCGGCGGAACGCGCCGGCACGTCGCTGTTCAATCCGCAATCCGCAATCCGCAATCCGCATTCTCCGTCCGCTCCTGCCTCCTGCCTCCTGCCTCCTGCCTACTCGCCGTTCTGGCCCGTCTGGCTCTGGCCAATGGTCTGGGCGATTGGCTTGGGCGCGTGCGCGATGTTGACGAAAGAAAGCCACATCACTTTCTTCCCGGCCGTCGTGCTGCTCTACCTGTGCTTCTATCGCGGCGCTCAAAGCGGGACGGTATCCTATGGTTTCATGGCCGGTTTGATGGGCGCGCTGGCGGCCTTCTGCGCGGGTTCCATCGGCCGCCGCGAAGGCTACCTGGCAGTCGCCTCTGAACTGGGCCTGGTGCTGCTGGTTGCCGGCACCGCTTTCGGCGCTCCGTCTGAAAACCCCAGCCCTGTTCGCAGGTTCTGGCAGCAACGGCTGACGACGACCTGGGCCTTTGTGCTGGCCATCGTCGGCTTTGCCGCCATGTCGATCCTCGCGTTCCCCTACGTTTACGAGCGCACTCTAGTTGCCTTGAGCGGCCAGGCTGGGAGCAACTGGGTTCGCAGCCTTTGCACGCAAGCCTACGCGCTGCCGTGGCTGCTGTTGCGAGCGGTCGCGCCGTACGGCTTGAACATCGACCACGATTTTCCAACGATTGTTTCACCGGGCGAACAGCGGGCGCTGATCTGGGGAGCGCTGGCCTTTATCTACGCCGCCGCGACACTGTGGCAATTCTGGCGTGCGCGCGCGATACGGCACGTTGCCGTAGCCGTGGGTGTGAGCGCTTCGATCTTCGCGGCTGTCTGCGTGTATAGTACATTGACGCTTCCGTCTCTGCCCGCATCGCTGTTCTTTGGGCCGGCCGAACCGGCGCTCGACGTTGCTTTGAAGACCGCGCTTTTCGCATTCACATTCGCGTGCTGCTGGCGGTTGCCGCTGGGCTGGTCAACACCCGTTCTCGCCATCGCGGGCGTCGGCCTCGCCTTCATGTTCCCCCACGGCGCCGACATGCGCGTCGTCTATGGAGCGGCGATCCTTCTCACGTTGGTAATCTTCGGCGCGCTCGCCATCTGGAAGCGCTGGCTCAGCGGCTTTGCGGTCCTGATGTCGCTGCTGGTGATTGCGCCGACCAACAGCGTCATCGAACGCGGCGACGTTGTCAGCGAACGCAACTTCTATCTCGTCGCCGCCGGTGGCGCGTGTTTGCTGGCCTGGCTGGCGGCTGCGCTGACGACGTGGTTGGCCGAGAGTACCTCGCCGAGCGAAGCAGGACAGCCTGCTCCACTGGCGCGCATGCGTGAAGCGGGCCTGTGGACGGGCGTGTTGGCAAGCTGCGTGGCGATGCCCTTTGTCTCGCTGACCGTGCAGCGCAATCTCGAATGGTGCGACGCCTACCGCCTGTGGGATTCCGCACGCAAACGTTCGCCCAACAAACTGCGCGTGAACTACAACTTCGGCGTCGCTGCATACGCCAAAAAACGCTACGACGAAGCCGACATGGCCTTCCGCAACGTGATCGAGATCGGCGACGAGATGCGCGAGCGGAAGCAGTTCCGCCCCGACGAAGGTGTGCAGATTAAGTGCTTCCACATGGCGTATAACAACTACGCCAACCTGGTTATCCGTCGTTCTCTGGTCAACGGAAAGAACATTGACCCGAACGCTCTGAGGATGGCTGACGATATCTTCCAGCGCGGAATGGAACGCGCCGGGTATGACCCGGAGCTCACCTGCGGATATGCGCAGTTCCTGATGCAGCTCGGCCGCACCACGGACGCTGTGCCGAAACTGCAGCAGTCGATGAATCTGCATCCCTGGGCCGAACAGATCTGCTTACCCCTGGGGATGGCCTATCTAGAGATCGGCCACCTGGAGCTGGCCGCGCAGTATTTGCAGCGCGCGGCGCAGGCCAAAGAACATCATACGCTGGGCGTCGATCTGGACGTGCCCGCCCAACAGCGCTCGATCGCCGAGGCGCTTTACGGCTTATCGAAGTTGCTGCAGAAGGACAAGGCCGGCGCTCGGGATGCCTTGCGCAGGTCGCTCGAATTACACCCCACCGGCTTGTCGAACATGCTCGGCGGTTCGCTAAAAGCGCAGAACTCCCGGCTGAAGATGATCAATCCCGACCCGCCCGATTTGCTGGCGATGCAGCTCAGCGTCACTCGCCGCGATCTGCTGGAGACCATCGAGGGCGCCATTGACGATCTGGTCAAAGCCCGCGCCGGCCAGGACACGACGCTCTGGCGCATGCTGCGTGGAATGATCGACACCGAACTTCAACGCCGCGCCGCCTTGCAGGAAAAGCGCCGCACCTTTGGCTTCTTCGATGACCCCGATTCTTTCGACGCGCCAGACGCCGCGACACCGAAGGACGGGAAGAAGTAGCCCGGCGTGGTGCAGCTCCTGCCTAATGCCACCCGCCGTTCCCAGACTCCGCCCACCGTTTCTTCAGATGCTCCAACAGCGGCTTGCTTTGGCTGGCGATATCGTCCAGTCGGCCCTCGAACGAGCAGCGCTGATCGTAGCCCGCTTTTCTCAGCGCGCGGAAGAAGCCCACGAAATCTTCTTCGCCTGTCTGCGAGTACCCCGGCGCGACGCGCCCACGATCGGCAACGTGAACGTGGCACAGACGTTTTCCGGCCGCGGTGATCTGCGTCAACGGCTCGTTCTCCTCAGCGATGTGATATAGATCAGCCAGCAGGCGAATCCGCGGCTGGCCGATGGCATCCATGAGCCGCGCACCGCACTGGACGGTCTGAATCAGGTTGTCTTCTTTTCGGTTGAGCGGCTCGATCGCCACGTCGATTCCAATCTCGGCGGCGATTGGCCCCAGCGCTTTGCCGAAAGCGATGAACTGTTCTTCAGCGCGAGAACGTTCGAAATCCGGAGCGATCTTCCGTGCGCCCGATGAGCCCAGCACCACGACTTGCCCGCCGAGCGCCTTGCAGCGCCGCAAAGCCGTCCGGCAATACTCCAGCACGCCAGGCAGGTTCACGTCCGGCCCGGTGATGCGATGCTGCGCCGGGATAAAACTGTTGAATGCCTCCGCGCGCAAGGGCGAGCGCGCCATTTCCTCCAGGAGCGGCTTAAAGGTCTCTTCGGGTTGCGCCGGCGAAACAGCTCCGACCGGGAACTCGACGTAATCGGCGCCTGCAGCCCGCAACATTTCCATGAGCGCGGGCACGGAGGAGAGCGGCTGGTCTTTTACCTGCGGCGCGAACGAACCTGGCCCGCAACAAATGCCGAAGCGCATGAATGCCCCTCCCTGGAACTGTGTGTGGCACGGGCAGGCCGCGACGCGTTCGTTTGCGGCGCGGATTGCCCGTGCGGCGACCCCGGGTCCACAGGCAATCTGCCGGAGCAAAAAGACGCTCCGGCAACCTGCCCGTGCCACACACGAAGTCTACCTATTTCGCTTGAATGCGTCTTCGCGGCTGAGATGGGGAACTGTGTCGCGCATGGCTTTGTCTACGGGACGGATAAAACTGTCAGCCGGCGGCGGTGGCCGCTGCTCCCCCGTGACCAATTCTGCGGTGGTGGGCGGTCGCGGCCATTCCTTCTTCGCGAGCTTCAGCTCGCGGGCTGTTTTGAGCTTGGCCAGGTATTCGGGATCGGTCGGTTCGATCTTCTTCTCGCCAAGCTGCGCCGGCAGCCGATCGAAGTTCTCGTTGTACCAGTCGATATAGTGCTTCAGTGCTTCCTGCACCATCGCGCTTTCCGGCATCACGGCTGGGACAAATGGCTGGCCGGAGATGGCCGGCATCGTATCGCGAATCGCGCGGATGAACGGCACCTGCCAGTTTGCCGCCTGGCCTGTGGCGGGCATGGCGGAGTAGAAGACTTCAAGAACCTGTTTGACAGCGGTGCGGCCATTGAGCTGTCCGACCAGCGACATGCAGCTTGCGCGAGCCTCGACGTTGGCATGCTGGATTCCAGCCACCAGGTACGGGAGGGCTTCCGCTCCCAGCGCGGCGATCTCGCCTTTGGCGGCGGAGCGTTGTCCGGCGTCTGGTGTCGCCATCCGTTCCAGCGCGGCCAAGAACGCTTTCTCCTTGTCCTCACTCATGCGCTTGGCGTGATCGGGAAAGCCGGGAAGGTCGGGCGGCGGAGTCCAATCATCTTTGACTTCTTCTTTCTTTCCGTCTTCCTTCTTGGCGGTCTCTTCTTTTCCGTCCTCTTTCTTCCGCGGTTCGGCCTTTTCGTCCTTAGTCGCGACCTCTTCCTTCTTGCCGTCCTCTTTCTTTGCCGTCTCGCTCGTCTTCGGATCTTCTTTCTTCACGTCGCCATTTGCGGTCTTCTCGTCTTCTTTCTTTGCGGTGCCTTCCTTCGGTGGTTCCACTTTTGCGGCGACATCGCCAGTCTTCGTATCGAGCTTCTTGGCGTCGCCCGTTGCGGTCTTGTCTTCAGGCTTAATCGCCGGTTTCACTTCTTTTGGCGCGGCGGTTTCCTTCGGCTTTTCGGCGGGGAGCACTTCCGCAGGCTTGGCCACCTTGCTCTCGCGCACCACGGTCTCCACGTCCGCGCGGCGGAACGACTGTATGGTGCCGGTGGAGCGCTTGATGACGATCGTGCTGCTGTTCTCTTCGATGATGGTGCCGTTGATCTCGGAGCCATCCTTCAGAAAGATGGTGTCTGCCCGGCAACAAACGCCAACCGTGCAAGCCAGAACGATCACAGCAAGTGCTTGCGTCGCGCGCATGGCAATCTCCTTTAACAGAGCCAGAGGTCCGGAAGAACGCCCCCCGACCCTTAGAACTTTACTGATAAGACGCCCCGCTGACTAGCCTTACTTCGTGAAAAGTGCCTTTTCCGCAAGCAGCATGGAGGCTTCGCCTATGAATTCAGCCCCTTCTCCTTGTCGCTATATAGCCATTCCCGGGACGCCGCGCCCGAACCGCCACTCGGGGGCAGCAGCTCGCCGGGACTGAACCACAGTCTGATTTCCCGCTCCGCCGAGTCCGGCTTATCCGATGCGTGGATCAGGTTGTTTCGTCCTGACAGCGCCAAATCGCCGCGAATCGTGCCGCTCGGCGCCTCGCGCGCCAGTGTCGGTCCGACGATGGCCCGCGCAACGCGGATGGCCTCCAGTCCCTCCAGGCACAACACAACCACCGGCCCGCTCGTGATGAACTGGAGCAACGGCGGATAGAAATCCTTCCCGAGATGCTCGCGGTAATGTTCTTCGGCCAGCGCGCGTTCGGGGCGCGTCATCTTCATCCCGACGACGCTCAGCCCGCGTTTTTCGAAACGGCTGATGATCTCTCCGATCAGTCCGCGTGCGACTCCGTCCGGCTTGATGATGATCAACGTGCGTTCGTGCAGAGCTAAGCTCAATATCCGGCTCTCCAATGAATGGATGGCCTAGGCGCTTTCTACATTGACTGGCGTCGAGGACCGGTCCACCTCATCCGGTAATTCACGGAGAGGCTTTAGGCCCCATGACTCCGGGTCCGGCGGCAGTTCCAGGCAGTCGAACGAAGCAATCCGCGTGGCGAAACATTCCTCGCCTAACACATGGATCAGGAACGCGCGCACCTCGGAGATGTTCTCCTCATAGGCCGGAGGCCGGTGCCGCGTAAACAACGTCAAATGCTGCCGTTCGGGTTCCGGGCGCAGCCGGAACCAGATGTCTTCAGCTTTGAAACCCCACTCCAGCAGCATGGTGCCGAGATGCTGCCGCGGGATCAGTGCCTTGATGCGCCAACCCGGCAGCGCTGGGGATGCGGCGACCAGTTCGCTGGCCAGGTGAAACGCGGAGGGAATGGCATCGGCGCTGATGAAGAGCTCGCGAATTCCGCCCTGCTTCTGGTTCATGTCGAAGGTCAAACTCGGCCCGCGCCCGGAGTAACCCTTGGGCTGATGGATGTGACGAAGCTCCTGCTGCAATTCATTCGAGAGCCGGATCTGGTCGTCTTCAAAATGCCACAGACGCGCAGCGTTCTCGCTGAACCACTTCCAGAATGCTTTGACCTTCTCCTGTCGCATCGGGCTCTTCCGCCTGCAAACGAGCGTCGGTTCCCATCGTGCACATTAGGTCCAATCAGCCTATCATGGAGCAACTTTGCGCCTCGTCAATCACAACTTCCCTACAATCGGTTTTAAGCTGGGTTATACGGATACGGGGCAAAGGCACTGGGGGAAACTGATGCGACACTATTTCTTCGCGCTGATTGTTCTGGCGATGGCTATAACAGCGGCGGAGCCTGTTCAACTCAGCATAGACGCCACAAAAGAGACCGGGGAGGCGCGCCCTCGCGTCGGCTTTTTGGGCGGGCTGCGCGACGAGATCCCGGACTCAACCATCCAGCCGCTGCATCCAACTCTGTGGCGTATCGGACATCAATTCCGCGGCCGGATCAAGTCTGGCTTGAACGGCGCCATCGACCGCGTGAGCGTTCTCGGCGCGACGTACAAACTGGTAATGAGCGATCTGATCGACAGTAAGCCTCAAACGGATTGGACGAAGTATGAGGACGACGTGAAGAAACTCGTGCGTGAAGTCGGTCCGCGAGCGAAGACAATCATCTGGGAACCTGTCAACGAGCCCGATTGCAGCCACAAGCCCATCGACAAGTACTACGAACTTTACGGCCACGCGTTCAAGGCACTGCGTGAGGCCGAACCTGCCGCGCTGATCTGCGGGCCGGGATTCGCGTTCCCGAATTTCGAAAAGTATCGTGTGTTCCTCGATTACTGCCGCGACCACAAACTGGAATGCAATTACCTCGCTTGGCACTTCACCGGCTGGGATCCGAATTATCCCGAGCAGGCGAAGTGGAAGCTCGGCGATATGCGCCAGTTCATCGCGCAATATCCCGAGCAGAAGATTCGCGAAATTCATTGTGACGAATGGGGCGCCGGCCCCGACAAGCCCGGCCGTTTGCATCCCGGCCGCGCCGTCGTGTGGTTTCACTATCTGGAAAATGTCTACAAAGTAGACCGGGCCTGCCGCGCGAATTGGGGCAAAGAAGACGACTATCTCGGTGGCATCGTCACGCTCAAAGGCGAGACCTATCCCGTTTACCACGCCTACCGTCTCTATGGACAAATGACCGGGAAGATGCTGTCCGTCAGCGGCAACAGCAGCACGCTCGCCTGCCTGGCTGCAAAGAACAAGGACGCGCTTCAGATTCTGGTGGGCAGTATTCGCAAAGGACAAGAGCAGGTCGTTCTTGAGATCAAAGGCTTCAAGGGCAAGATAGAGACCGCTCAGATGATTCCCGGCAAAGACCTGAATACGCCCCTGACAACGCTCCCGCCGCTCAACGCAAAGCTGGAGCAACGGAATGGCGCAGTGCGGATCACGCTGGACATGGAAGAGAATCAGGCCTGTTTCCTGGTGCTTAAACCCGAGTGAGACCGTCGTTCGCTGATCACCCAATTTCCCTCTGTGTCCTCCGTGTCCTCTGTGGTAAGACTTTTCCCGGGAATGCCCGGGCACGCAAAGTGCATATATAGGGCAACAAGACCCTGGAGACCTGCATGCGGACTATTCGAATTGCTGAACTGCTCGGAGATGGCATCTCACCCGAACTGCACAATGCCGTCCATACCATCTTCGCCGCGCTCCCGGTGAAGATCGAAATGGAGGAAGTGGACTTAAGCTTGCCCGCTCGCGAGAAAGACGCCGCCAGTTGCTACGATCGCGCGCTTTTGGCGATGAGCCGCACGGCCGCGACGCTGAAGTACCCGACGGCGACGGTTCACGAAAGCCCCAATAAGGTCCTCCGCGAACGCTGCCGGTTCTCAGTGATCCATCGCCCCGTGACCACCATTCCCGGCGTTGCGACTAACTTCAACAAGCCGATCGACGTCGATATCGTTCGCGTCGCGACGGGCGGAACCTACGACGACGCCGGCCGCCGCATCGGCTTGCACTCGGCCGTGTCCGTGCGCGTCATTGAACGCCTGCCTTGCCGCCTGGCCGGGCAGTACGCGTTCCAACTGGCCGGAATGCGCAACCGATCCGTCATCAGTTCGTCGAAGTACACAATTCAGCAGGCGACGGACGGCCTGTTTGAGGAAGCCGTCGATGAAATCGCTCGGCAATATCCGTTCATCCGGCACGAACGCATTCTCTTCGACGCGCTGCTTGCCAAGCTGACCATGCAGCCCGAAAGCGTCCAAGTGGTCGTCTTGCCCAACGAGTACGGTGATTTCCTCAGCGACTGCGCCGCAGGCCTGATCGGCGGCGTGGGCCTGGCCGAAAGCGCCAGCTACTCGTATCACGAAGATGGCTCCGTCGCGATGGCCATGTTCGACCCCGCCGGCGGCTCCGCGCCCGACATCGCCGGAAAGAACATCGCCAATCCCACGGCCGTGCTGATGGCCGTCGGCAGCATGCTGGCGTTTTTGCGGGAACCCACCGTTGGCCGCGACATTCGCGCCGCGGTTTTCGATTGTCTCAGCCAGAAGAAATGCACGCCCGATCTGGGCGGAAAACTGGGCACCGATGCCTTCGCGGCCGCCGTGGCCGATGCGTTTACGCGAATACACAAGTAACGCAGGACTCCGGCCTGCGCCGCTACGGCGGGAGTTTCAATCCCGGCAGTTCCCGTACGACTTTGTCGCCGAAGAAGGGGACGTACCAACTCCGCCCCGGTGGCTTAGCGAGATTGTCCACTGCCGCTTGCGCGATCGGCAGCGCCACTTCCGGTTTGGTGACGCGTTGAAACACGGGACCATAGGTAGCCCACCACGTTTGCCAACCTGATTCATCCGTTGGCGGCTCAAAGCCCAGGTTTGCGATCACCATTGCCGCTGGAAAACGCAGTAAGTTGTCGCGGTCGCCCATGGCATCGATGGCGGCAACAGCCCACTCACGCCTGGGTATCCGTTCGAGCGCATCCGGCAGGGAGAATAGCAGCACGGGAGTATTTTGCCACGCGGATCCATCGCCGTGGCCGCCAAGCCTGAACGAACGCGTGTGCATAGACCAGTGGTGCAGGCAGGGCTGGCCAGTGATCGTTCGGATGCGCTGCGGTACCTCGCCCTCCTCAACCGAGCACAGGACGCCATACGAATCCGTGCGTTTGGCGCCACATCTGACGCAGTAGTAGACGATCCGATCCTGCAATAGCGTCCACACGATGAGCGCAACGAACACCAGGATTGCGGCACGGACTATGCGCCGCCAGCCGCGCTCTCCCTTGCGAGCGGACCACCAACCGCCGAAACCGATCGCGCAGAAAAATACTGCACCGATCACGGCCTGCTGCCAAACACCAACATGCACACCTTCCCGTGTGTGGAGGAAGGTTAGCAGGCTACCGAACGCCAGCACGGCCGCGAGCATCTCGCGTAAGCTGAACTGAAAACGCAGCATTGCTTTCTTATAGCCTTTTTCATCGAAAATCGGTATCGTTTTGAAGATGTGCCCGCCCATGCGACGGGCCGTGCTGCAAGGAAGCATTTATGTTCTCAACTCCTAACTTCAAAAGTGCTGGCCGCATGTTTGCCGCTCCTCCTGGCAGCCTGCGCCAGCCCGCCTGAACCGGCGGCCGAATCGAAACCAGGAGACGCTCCTATGTCTATGACGATAACCTCCACCGCATTCAAACCCGGAACGCAGATTCCCAAAGAAAACACGGGTGAAGGCAAAGACGTCTCCCCGGCGTTGAACTGGTCTGGCGTGCCGCAAGGAACCAAGGAGCTGGCGCTGATCTGCGACGATCCCGACGCGCCGCGGCCCAGTCCGTGGGTGCATTGGGTCATCTACGGAATGGCGCCCGACCTGGCCGGCTTGCCCGACGGCATTCCGGCGCGCGAAACGCTCACCGACCCCAAAGCCGTCCAGGGGACGAATGATTTCGGCAAAATCGGCTACGGCGGCCCAATGCCGCCCAAAGGCCATGGCAAGCACCGCTATTTCTTCAAACTCTACGCGCTCGATACAAACCTGAGTCTCGGCCCCAAAGCCACCAAACAGAAACTGTTGGACGCAATGAAAGGGCACATTCTCGCGCAAGGCGAATTGATCGGGACATACGAACGGAAGTGAATTCAGAATTCAGAGTTCAGAATTCTGAACAACGAATTGCAGATGAAGAAGCCCGCTGCGTCCTGCGTCCTGCGTCCTGTCTCTCGCCTCCGTGCTGTTCCTCCGCGTCTCCCCGTCGAGCTTATTCCTCCGGACCCAGGATTCGTTCCACATTCTTGAACAGCACCTTCGGGTCGCATTCTGGCGGCAGGATGATCTTCCCTTCTTTCGCGTCGTATTTCCAGGGCTCGCCAAAAGGTGAATTCACCACCTCCAATTTGGCACCGATCGCGTCCAGGACGGCAGGGCCAGCTTCGTTCCCCGGCCGCTTATAAAAGGGAACGACCCATTCCTGAAGTTCCTGCAACGTCGCCGGCTGAGCATCTGCATGCTCCATCCGGTAGCTGTTGATGATCGCGCTGATGACGGCGTTGGCCTGGATGGCGCGCTTGGCATCCACGCCCTTCGAGCGGACCGTGCCAGTGGCCGGATCGTACAAGATGGGCATACCAAACGGATCGTGTGGCGCAGCCGGATCTACTCCTTCAAAGACTGGATCGGTGCGCAATTGTTCGAGAATCGTTCGAAGGTCAGCGGGATACGCAGCTTTTTCTTTCTTCCAGTCGTTCACACGCGTTTGCAGCATGTTCACCATCAGTAGACCGTGTGCGTTAAGCATCTCGCGGCAGGCCGCGGCGCGCAGCGCGCGCGCGACGGTCTTGTCCATCACGACCGCTCGCAGCATGCGATATGCGACTTCATAAGCCTTTGATTCAACAGCCAACCGCCCGATCAGGTCCTTGAGATCCTGGACCTGTCGCTCCATGCCCGGTGTCATTTGCCGGTGCTCAATCACGTCGATCATGTTCTGGAACCACCCGACGGCGCGGTGGGAATACTCCTGGCGCAGTTCGGGATTGGCCGGCGGGACGACGAAGAGCCGCCCGGCCTCATACAGCAGCTTGAGATTGCCGGGATTTTCGAAAATCGACCGCATGTAGAACTTCTCGACTGCGTAGCGATTGGGCTCCAGCGCAGAAAGCACCTTTCCGGCGTTGACGTGGATTTCCACCCAGTGCGGATCGAGCTTCAGAATCGTATCGTAGAAGCGCATCAGTATTTCGAACTTCTCGCCGCGGCGGAAGGAATTCGAAACGTAATGCTGGCTCGTCAGCCACAGGTAGTCGGCTGCCAGGCTTGGATTGCCCAGCGACATGTAGACGAGCGAATTGCCTTTGGGCATATACATGTACTGCGCGCGCAAAGCCTCATCGTGGCCCTGGCCAGCGACGGCCTTGTCGATCATGGCCCTGTAACGCTCATCGCGGTCGGCGATGAAGCCGCGTTCCTTATCCACGCCAAGCTGAAAATGAATCGCACAAAGTATCAACAACAGTATCGCGCCTGCATGACCGAATTGGACGCGCCATCTGGATAGATAAGATGTTAGACGCGATCGGCCGCTTGCCGTCGCGTCCGGCGCGCGCTCGACCGGCAGCACCAAGTAAAACGCGATCAGCAGTATCCCAAACGCCAGCCCCACCCACCACAACGTAAACCCGTACTGCGCCACATGGTCCCAGTAGGCCTGGCGCGCGGCAATGTCCAATGCTTGCTGTCTGGCTGGATCAATCTCTGCCAGCATGAGGGCACCCCGAAAGAACCGGGGTATGGGGTATCGGGTATAGGGTCTCAGCTATAGCGGCTGATTCCTCTGCAATCCGTACCCGATACCCCCTACCCGATACCCGATACCCGCCGTTAAAAGTTCCGCCGGCGGAAGACGAAATGCGCCGCAATCAACACAGCCAGTGTGTACGACAAACCGTAAATCGTGCAGGCGAGCATCTGTTCCGTGGGTATCGCCGGATGTCCGGGCCGGGCGAGAACGGCTTCCTGCCGGATGTTGAAGTTGTGCAGGTTGGGAAGGAACAGGTACAGCCCATACAGCAGTTTCTCCAGCCACGGCGCGGTCTGCTTGACCAGACCGTTGGCGCCCAGATCCACGACCCACTTCGTAAGCTGTCCCATAAAGAAGATGACCGTCGTAAAAATCGCGGAAAGGATCGGCGTGCTGGCCGAACTGAAAAAAATCGCAATGGATGTGATCACCATCATTTCAATGAACGTAAGAAACAGCGCCTGGATCAGGCCCCAATGCACCGGCGCTCCGGAAAGCCACATATAGGCCAAGAACGCCATCGCCAAAGCCGCCATGTTCACCAGCGTTGTGAGCAGCAGGCCGAAATACTTTCCAGCCAGGAATTGCCAGCGGTGCGCCGGCTTGGACAGAATCGTGTAGATCGTACGCTTGTCGATCTCCTTATAGATCAACCCCGTGCCGATGAAGATCGAAACCATTCCTGAAAACATCCAGATTGCCGTCAGGCCGATGTCGGCCATGATCTTCTCACTGCCGCCGAAGCTGACCCAGCCGATTGCTTTCGAGACCAGGATCATCAAAATCCCGAAGCCCAGCAGCACGTACAGGATTTTGTCGCGCACCGCTTCCCGGAAGGTGTTCAGCGCAATGGCCGGAACGATCATGCGTGCGCCTCCGTTGCCTTAGCGGTTCGGAGGAAGCCGTCTCCAAATCCCACGCCCACGCCGCTCTGCGTCATGCGCATGAAATACTCCTCTAGCGATTCACGGCGCGGCTCCATCGCGCGCAACACTCCGCCCGCCTTTTCCATCGCGGCCTTCGCCTGCTGTGCTTTCTCCTCGCTGTCAACGACCACGTGGTAAAGCAGCCCGTCGTGCCACGCCCGCAGCGCCAGCGCCGCCGCTTCCGCAACGCCGGATGGGCCGATCCCTGACGCCGAGACCTTCACCTCCAGAACTTTGCCCGTCAGCAATCCGCTCAGCGAACCCTCGGAGACTTTCTGTCCCTGGTTCAGCAGGCAGACGCGATCGCAGATTTCCTCCACGTCGCTGAGAATGTGCGTGCTGAAGAACACCGTCTGGCCGGCATCGCGCAGCGAAAGAATAATGTTGCGAACGTCGTGGCGGCCCAGCGGGTCGAGCCCCGACATGGGTTCATCCAGAATCACCACCGGCGGCTTGTGCATGATGGCCTGCGCCAAGCCCAGCCGCTGGCGCATCCCTTTGGAGAACTCCCCAAGGGGAACTTTGCGCGCCGCTTCCAAGCCAAACTTGGATAGCAGTTCGTTGCTGCGCTGCTGGCGCGAAGGCCTGTCCATTCCCGAGAGCCGGCCATAGAACTCCAGCGTCTCCTCTGCGTTCAGGTATTCGTAGAAGTAGGGGTTCTCCGGCATGAAGCCAAGTTCACGCCGCGAGCGCCGATCGCCGACGTCATAGCCCATGATCCACGCCTTGCCGGCCGTGGCGAATTGCAGGCCCACAAGAATCTTGATGGTGCTCGTCTTCCCGGCGCCATTATGTCCGAGAAACCCGTAGATCGCGCCGCGCGGAACCTCCAGATCGAGCTTGTGCACGGCGACCTTCCGGCGCGCAAACAGGCCTGGATTGTAGACCATGCGCAACTCGGAGGTCTTGATGGCCAGTTCCTGCGATACCGCCATGTTCATCCCCGAATCAGAAGCGTTGAAGAACTTCCTACCACAGAGGACACGGAGGACACAGAGAAGAAAATGGGTTCAGGGTTCAGGGTTCGGGGTTCACGGTTCAGGATTGAGTGAAGGCCTTCACCCTAGACCCTGACCCCTGAACCCTATACCCTGCTGTTCTTCGCGTTCTCTGTGCTTTGCTCCTTATAGCTCTGCGATCAACCGAGAAACAAGGCGAGTCAACTTGGGCTCCGCCGTGCCGGCCGTCGCGATGATCTCCTCGATATTCGCCGGCTCCAGAGCGTCGGGCAGACAGCGATCCGTAATGATACTTGCGGCGAACACGCGCAGCCCGGCGTGAACGGCGACGAGGACTTCCGGCACGGTGCTCATCCCAACCACGTCCGCGCCAATCGCACGCAGGAATCTGTACTCCGCGCGTGTCTCAAGGTTCGGCCCGGGTACTGCAACATACACGCCGCGGTGCGCGCGAATCTTCTCTTCCAGACAAATCTCTTCGGCGCGCGCAAGCAGCTTGGCATCGTACGGCGCGCACATGTCGGGGAAGCGCGGTCCCAGCCGATCGTCGTTCGGTCCGATCAGCGGGTTGCCCGGCAGAAGATTGATATGGTCCTCAAGCAAAACCAGATCGCCCTTCGCGTGCAGCGGGTTCATCCCGCCGACGGCGCCGCTGAGGAACAGAACCTGCGCGCCCGCGGCCTTGGCTACGCGCACGGGCAAAGTGAGTTGGTCGAAGCTCCAGCCTTCATACAGATGAAACCGGCCGTCGAACGCCAAAACCGGCACGCCGTTTAGAGTCCCGGTGACGACGCGGCCCGCGTGGCTCGAAACGGTTGAGACCGGGAAGTTCGGGATGTCTTCGTAAGGCAGCGATCTTTGATTCTCGATCTGCCTGGCTAGCCCACCCAGTCCCGTGCCCAGCACGACCGCCGCGCGCGGGGTCTCCGGCAGAATCTTCTTAATGGCGGCCGTGGCGGCCTGGACGCGGTCAAACAATGACTGGGACATCTGTTCCTCCGGAAGACTAATGATGAATGAGAAATGATGAATGCGGAATAAGGCTTATCGATATTCAGCATTCATCATTTCCTAACCTCGTTGATTCTCGCCAGGGCGGTGTTGATATCAATTCCCAATATCTGCACGCGTTTGTGCCGCGATGTCTGACCCACGATGACGGTGACCTGGCCTGCGCTCATGCCAAAGAAGTCAGCCAAGAGCTCCTCAATCTCCGCGTTGGCCTTGCCTTTCTCCGGCGCGGCACGAACGGCGACCTTCAGCGCTCCGCCATGCAGTCCACGAACCTTCGACACGGACGCGCCGGCGGAGGCGAGGACCTCGACGGTGACGCCGCCGGCAACTGCGCGAACGGGAGATTGCGAGTTGAACGATGGCGCGGTCACAGTCCCCAGAATCCTTTGTTCCGCCTGCGGAATCGGCTGGGCAGTGGCCGCGGCTGGGGCAGAGCAGGGCCCTTGAGTCCGCCTTTGATCTGTTGCAGAGCAGTCTCGAGATCCGTGATGAGCGCCGCGGCGTTCTGGTAGCGCTCGGATGGTTTCTTCTTCAGGAGTTTGCTCGTGACCGTGTAGATCGCCGGCGCCAGATTCGGATCGTACTTTCGGACGGGTTCCGGTTCGTCGAAGACCTGTTTCTCCATGATCTCCTTGGCGTCTTTTCCCGTAAACGGAAGGCGACCGAGGAGAATCCGGTAATACGTCACGCCCAGCGAGTACAAGTCGGAGCGATGGTCCATGGGCAGGCCGCGAGCTTGCTCGGGGGCCATATAATGCGGCGAACCGAACACGCCGTCGGTCTGTTCGGCCTTGCCTTTGGCGTTGGTCATCTTGGCGATGCCCAAGTCCGCCAGCCGCACATCTCCGCCTTTGGTCAACATCAGGTTGTCGGGCTTGATATCGCAGTGCACGATTCCGACCTTTTCTGCGTATTCCAGCGCCCGGGACGATTGCAGGATGATCTCCGTCGCGCGCCGGGGGTCGAGTTTTCGCCCACGGGAGACCTGGTCCTGGACCGAGCCGCCATCGACGAATTCCATCGAATAATAATACGTGCCGTTCTCTTCGCCGACCTCATGCACCTGCACGACGTTGGGGTGGTTGAACCGCCCGGCGGCGCGCGCTTCGCGCAGGAACTTCTCGACAAAGGAGCGGTCTTCGGTCAGTTCGGGCGAAAGAATCTTCAGAGCGACTTCGCGGCCGAGAACGGTCTGGATCGCACGATACACTTCACCCATGCCGCCGACGCCCACGCGGCTGAGGAGGTGATAACCGGCCAGGCGCTTGCCGGCCAAAGAACCCTCTTCGCAGCCGGTATCAAAGCGGAAAGAGAACAGCGTTTCGCCCGCGCGAATGGTCGAACCGGCTTTCAGCAGCACTTCGCCCTTGATGCGCTCGCCGTTGACAAACGTGCCGTTGTGAGAGTTCAAATCTTCGAGGTAGAAACGCCCCAGCCGCCGCGTGACGCGGAAATGTTGCCGCGAGGCCATGCTGTCGGTGAGCACCATATCGCAGGTGTTCAGCCGGCCGATGAGAATCGAGCGGTCAGCGTCCAGGTTGAAGCTGACGCCTTTCTCGTTTCCACGTTCGACGACTATCCGGGGCATGCTCTGTTCCTGCGGTCTCCTGCAAAACTTTGAGGGTATCGGGTAGGGGGTATCGGGTATAGGGAAGGATTGTTCATGCATTTCTCAGGGCGCACGGCCGATACCCCATACCCCATACCCCATACCCGAAGCCCCGCTGTTCATCGTCCAAGCTCTCGACTGCGTTCCGCCGCCCTGCGCACTGCTGCCGTGATTTTCGCCTTCACCTGGTCCGATTCCATGCGTTCGATGGCCGCTTGCGTTGTGCCGTTGGGACTGGTCACGCGCCGCCGCAGTTCTTCGGGTGGCAGGCCCGTTTCTTCCAGCATCTTCGAAGCGCCCAAAACGGTCCGCACCGCCAGCGCGCTGGCCTGCTGTTGCGTGAAGCCTTCGGCCAGGCCGGCGTCGATCATTGCTTCAACCAGATAGAACAGGTACGCCGGGCCGCTGCCGGACAGACCGGTCACTGCGTCCATCATCTTCTCTTCAACGCGCAGCGTCAGCGATGCGCTGGACAGCAGCGCTTCGATTGTTGCGAGATCCTCTTCGCGAGCGCTTCGGCCGCCGCAGAGACAGCTCGCGCCCAGGCCCACGAGCATGGGGGTATTCGGCATCACCCGGATCACGCGTGCGCCGTCTGGAAGCGGACTCTCGATCCGCGATGTTTTCACGCCGGCGCAGATGGACGCGAGCACGTGGCGGTCGCTCTGGAAAGCCGGCGCAATCTGCTTCAGCACCGCGTCGGCCTGCTGCGGTTTGACGCACAGCAGCAGAATGTCGGACGCTTTGGCGACAGCCAGATTGTCTTCGGTTACGGACACGCCGAACTTCGATTGGAACTGCGCGCGCCGGTCCGCGGAGACATCGCTGGCGAGGATGCGCTCTTTGGGGATGGCTCCGGCGCTGAGCACGCCTTTGACCATCGCCTCGGCCATATTGCCCGCTCCAAGCAGACCCAGCGAGCGGTTTTTGAGCAGGTCAGATGAGGTGGAGATAGAACTCAAAATGGGATCCCCGATGGAGGCAAGTTGACAGGAAACCATGCTACTCGGCCGGCGCGAAAGGTTCAACTGACGCAGATCATTCAAACAAGGCCGAACCCACCCGCACCATCGTGGCGCCTTCTTCGATGGCGATCTCGAAATCCTGGGTCATGCCCATGGACAGTTCCGTCAGCGGGGTGGGGTAGACGCCGCTTGAATTGGCGTCTTCAAGGAGCGCTCGCAGGCGGCGGAAGACCGGGCGCGAGGTCGCTTCCGGGTTATCGGAATACGGGGCCATGGTCATGAGTCCGACGATCCGGAGTGCGGGAAGTTGCGTGCAGGCTTTGAGCAGATCCCGGATAGCGCCTTCTTGCGGCGGCAGGCCGAACTTGCTTTCTTCGCCGGCGGTGTTGATTTCGAGCAGACATTGCAGCTCTTGGCTCTTGGCTCTTGGCTCTTGGCCCCCGGCCACGGTCCGCTGTAGATTTCTGGTTTGTTCTTTGTTGAGAGCCTCCGCAACGCGAGGCGAATCAACCGAATGGATAAACTGGAACAGCCGCGACGCTTTGTCGGCTTTGTTCGTTTGGAGATGGCCGACCAAGTGCCAGACCGGCGGAGATGAGCTTGTGGCGAAAGCTGCGATCTTCTTTTCCGCGTCCTGAATGCGCGACTCCCCGAAATCGGTGACTCCGAGCTGATGCAGGCCTTGGATCGCTGAAAGATTGACGTACTTGGTGATCGCAACCAGGCGGATCAGTTCCGGCGAGCGGCCGGATTTGGCGGCGGCTTGCGCGATGCGCGTGCGGACGGAGTCTAGATTCCGCTTCAGAATTTCGGGAGGAACAGGCTGGTTTAGCTTCTGCATATGATATGCTTTCTTTGTCAGTAGTCCGTGGTCCGTTGTCAGTTGTTGCTGGGCAAGACGGCCCCGAAGCTTTGACGCGCATTATGCAACCGCAACGGACAACTGACCACTGACTACGGACAAACGCGGAGGTTATCACGAATGGACTTGAGCTACAACGATGTGCACGAGAGCTTTCGGCAGGCGGCACGGGAATTCGCCGCACGCGTGGTTGCGCCGGGATTGCGCGAGCGCGATGAGAAAGCGGCGCCGGACGAATCCATCTACCGCAAGATGGGAGAGGAAGGCTTTCTGGGTTGTTGCATTCCGGAAAAATACGGCGGCCTGGGGCTCGATTACCACACTCTGGCAATCGCGAGCGAAGAGTTCGAGTACATTGATTCCTCCGCACGCGTCATCCTCTCCGTTCACAACGGGCTGCACACGCTGGCCCTCCTGCAGTGGGGAACAGAAGAGCAGAAACAGAAGTATCTGGCTCCAGCCGCGCGCGGAGAAAAGCTGGCGACGTATTGCTTGACTGAGCCCGCCGCCGGCAGCGACGTCGCCGGGATTCAAGCTTTCGCCGAAAAGAAGGGTAGCAAGTATGTCCTCAACGGCGAAAAAACGTGGATCAGTCTGACGACGGTCGCCGACCAGTATTTGGTGATGGCCTTTTCAGATCGCGAAAAGCAAAAGAACCGAGACCATTCGGGAATCACGGCATTCATCGTGGAACGCGGCTGGAAGGGCGTCAGCCCGTACGCTCTGCATGGAAAACTCGGTGTGCGCGCGGGCGTGACGGGCGGCGTCGTCTTTCAGGACGTTGAAGTTCCGGAAGAAAATGTGCTGGGCCTTCCGGACGAAGGGTTCCGCGTCGCGATGTCAGCTCTGGACAACGGGCGCTACACGGTCGCGGCGGGAGCGATCGGGTTGATCCGCGCGTGTCTGGATGCCAGCGTAAAATACTGCCATGAACGAACGACCTTCAAGCGTGAGATCGGCAAACATCAGCTTGTGCAACAGATGATCGCCGGCATGGCGCAGAGCCGCGATATCGGCGAACTGCTGGTCCGCAAGTGCGGCTGGATGAAGAACGCCGGCAAGCGCTGTACGCGCGAGGTCGCGCTGGCCAAGTGGACCAACACCGTCGCTGCTCAGAAAGCTGCTGACGACGCGATAGAAATTCACGGCGCATACGGCTACAGCAACGAATTCCCGGTTGAACGCTTCTGGCGCAACAGCCGCGGCGCGGTGATTTACGAAGGCAGCCGCGAGATTCAACAGCTCTTGCAGGCGGAGTATGCGTTGGGGTACCGGCAGGACGGGGCGCTTAGGTGCGAACTACCTGCGATAATTCAAAATTAAGAATTCAAAATGTAAAATTGAGCCAAAACGCGCGCACGGAGAAAGGGAGAAAGCAAGAAGGGGAGAAACGCAATCCGAAATCCGCAATCAGGCCGTTCCGGGTGGCAGGGGCATGCGGGGCAGTTTGACTTTGAGTTCCGTCGGGTTGCCGGCGCGTTCGATCTTGATGTTCAGCACGCTGTTCTCGGGGTAGCTGCGCACAATTCCTTTCAGCCGCGAATAGCTGTAGACCGGCTTGCCATCGACGCTGAGAATCTTGTCGTTCTTCTGGAAGCCCGCTTTTTCCGCGTCGCTGCCTGCATCCACGCGTTCGACGACGGGCGTCTGTGTTTCATGCACTTCGTTTGGGAACCATACGCCGTCGGGCAATTGACCGTGGTACACGACCTTGCCGCCCGCTTCCTTCAGCAGCGGATAGAAGCGCTGAATCTGGTCCACGGGGATCGCGTAGCCGATGCCCGTGTTCGCCTTGGCTCCGAAGCGCGACATGATTTGGCCGGTGATGCCGATCAGCTTGCCATCGAGAGTGACCAGTGGCCCGCCCGAATTGCCAGGGTTGACGGCGCAGTCGGTTTGAATCGCGTCGCAGTAATTCTGCTGGAACCTGTGCAGCGCGCTGACCGTGCCCAGGCTGACGGAAGGCGGTCCGTCCTGATCGGCCAGTTTGAACGGGTCGCCAATCGCCAGAACCTGCTGCCCGACGTGAACCTGATTGATGTCGCCGAACTCGACATACGCCAGATTCTTCGCGTCGCGGACTTTCAGCAGCGCCAAGTCGCCGACCGGATCCGTGCCCACCAGGTCGCTGACGTGCATGCGTCCGGTGCCTTCGATACGCACGGTCCACTGCTTGCGGTCGCCGGCGACATGATGGTTCGTCAGGATGTAGCCATCGGGGCTCACCAGGATCCCCGAGCCGCCGCCGACGAATACAAACGCCGCGTTGGTCTTGGCGATGACCTGCGTGAGTTCGTCTTCGGTCTGGAGCGCCGTGGCCATCACGGAGGCTTCGTCGTCGTTGGCGGCCTGTAGCTTCAATGCAGAGACGCAAAGGGCGCAGAGTGCGCAAAGACAAAAGATGGAACGTCTCTGGGCTCTCGGCGCTCTAAGCATCTGCGTGTTGACTGGTCCAATTTGCATTCGCTTCACCCGCTATTCTTCCTTGCGCGCAGTGAGCGTTGCCGAGGTGTGGCCGGTGACGGTGCCGCGCTGATAGGTCAGTTCGATCGTCTCACCGGGCCTGTGCGCTTTGAGCACGCGCACCAGCGCCGGCCAGGAATGTGTGTCCATGCCATCGACGCACACGATCACGTCGCCAGTCAGCAACTTCGCGCTTTCGGCGGCCGAGCCGGGGACGATGCGTTCGAGCTTCACGCCGCGGATTTCGGTCGCGTTTTCGGCGGCTTTGACGCCCAGGAACGCGCTAGCGGGAGCGCGAATATCGCGGGAAGCCTTCAGGTCCGGGAGCGTGGCAATGATCTTGTCGGCGGAAGTAAAGAAGCCCACGCCGGAGTTCTGCTGGCTCCAGTCGGCGTGTGTTCGCACGAACGCGGCCACGCCCACCACGCGCCCGCGCAAATCGATCACGGGGCCGCCCGAATTGCCGTAGTTGATCAGCGCGTCGGTTTGAACGGCGCAGCCATCCAGGCGCCCCAGCGCGCTGACGATGCCGCTGGTATGAGTGTTGGGGCCGTCTTCGCTGCAGCCGAGAACCGTTACGAAGCGGCCGATCTGCAAATTCGGATCAGCGGCCAGCGATACGGCGGGAAAGAGCGTTCCTTTCGGCGGAACGACTTTCAGCAGCGCGACGTCCAGACCCAGGTTGCGGCCCAGCAACTGCGCCGGATAGGTGGTTCCGTCGGCGAGTTGCGCTTCGATGCTGCGCACTTCGCCCTCCACGTTGAAGGCACTGGTCAGGATATAACCTTCACCTTCGATCATCACTCCGGTGGCGGGAGCGTCGGGGCGCTGGCGCAGACGGCGCACAAGAGACTTGCGTTCGGAAGTCTCCGAGCGTTCCGGGCGCTTGATCATGAGTTTGACCATCGCCTTGGCGGTCGCACGAGAAACGGTCCGCAGCGCTTCAGGGACTGCGCGTGCGACGCTGGCGCTTTCGGAACCGTCGTAGCGGACGGAAAGCGCGGTAGCGCTGGTCGAGCCGGCCTCCGCGCCGGTGCTTGTCCCAGTCTCCGTCCCGGCTCTGGCCTGCGGGTCGCGCAGAGGCAGCGCGCGCACCGGTTCCAGGCTGCTGTGGATCAGATGCGCAGGGATCGCCGTGCCCAGCCAGCGTGATTCGCAAAAGCCCAGGCTGAGCAGTCCCAGCACGCGGCCCTGGCTGTCGATGAGCGGCCCGCCATCGGAACCCGGGTTGACGGCGGCATCGGTTTCGAGCGCGATGCCGTGGTAACGGCTCTGTTCGTCGGCGCTGACGATGTTGTAGATGCCGGAGATGGTTCCGACGCTCCAGGCGACCTGCCCGTCGCGCTTAATGGTATGGAATGGGTTGCCGGCCGTGTACGCCAGTTCGCCAACGCTCACTTTGGAGGAGTCGCAGAGTTCAACATAAGGCAGCGGTTTCTGTTGTTCGCCGGCGGGAAAGACAACCTGCAGCGCACAGCTCTCGGTTTTCTCATCGGTGGCGAGAACCTTCGCGTCGAACACTTTTCCATCCGGAAAGTAGATCTGAACGATGCGCGTAGGGGACGGCACCACCGTGCTGGAGGTCAAAACCATACCGCCGGGGGAGACCACAACGCCAGTGCCGTAGAAGCTCTGCCCTTCGCGCTCCTGTTTGCCGGCGCGCGATTCGACCGCAACGACTGCCGGAGAAACCTGGCGATGAACCCATTCGTGACGAGCGGTGACCTGGTTGAGCAGCGTCAAATCTTCGGCTGCGGAGCAGTTCAGCAGCAGTAGGCAGCAGCAGTAAGCAGTCACTGCAATCATCTGCCTGGGCTGAGCGCTGTTCGGTTTTGAGTGGCGGCGTTCGGGTGTGCGCAGGTTTAGGTTCATGTTTTCTTTATGTTGGGGCCAAGCCCCTGCCTACTGCTGCTGCCTACTGCCTACTGCCTACTCACTGGGGACGGGCCTTGCCGATGAGATCGACGAACTCGCTGGGGCCGACATCCTCCAGGCGTTTGCCTCGCCGGGAGAGTTCTTCGTTGAACTTAACGGCTGTTTCCTGCATTGCCTCGTGCGTTTCTTCTGAGCCGCCCACCAGTTGAAAATTCGGGCCCTTCGTGACGCGCACGTGGCCATCTTTATTATCCAGACCGACGCCCACCAGCAGAGCCTTCACTTTCTTTGGTGTTTTAGCGCTGGAAGCTTTCTTTTTTTTGCCTGAATCCGAGCTCAACCTGAGTCACCTTTCTTTCTTCGGCCGCTACCCCCCTGTTGCCCCGAAAATGCGCATTTTCAGTTTGGTTTTTTAGCCGCTTCACCGGTCTGCCGGTTTGCATCCGTGGAAATAACCCACTGGTGCAGCCACGGACCGTCCTCACGAACCGCGAAGTGCAATGTGTGTTGCCCTTTTGTCAGCTTGAAGCCTTTGGGCTTGCCGCTTTCCTCAAGTTGATGCCAGGCCCAGCGGTAGTTCTTCGGCGCAATCTGACCTTCTTCGTCTTCCAGATTGTAGTACGGGCTCTCATCGATTTTGACCCACACGGAGTTGCCGCAGGAGTCCAACCACTTTGCGCGCAGGTTGATGTAGTACGTGTCTTCCCGGGGCGCCTCGAAAACGTAGGTGGCCTTGCCGGGCAGCGCACCGGGTTTGTCTTTGATCTTGGTCAGGCCGAGGCTTTCGATCCAGCCGTCCGGAACGTCAAGGTACTTCATCGCCTGTCCCATGGTGACTTCGACGACCTTGATGACCTGCGTCTTACTGTCGGCGGTCGAGAACTCTTTGGTCGTCGGCTCAGCGCATTCGAGGAGGACTTTTGCCGGGTAGACCGCAGTCTTCTTCCCATTGGAAGGGGCGCTGTTGCCTGAGGCATCGTTGCCGCAGCCCACTAGAAGAACCGTGCTGGAAAGCACAGCAGCCCACAAAACAATCATCCCGCGCATTCGTTTACGTTCCTTTCGAGAAGCGACACAGCATCCTAACTTCAGTTCACCGCTGTGTCCATGCGGAGGTCTCAGAAAACATGCGGCGCAATCCATGAAACTGCCGGTTCAGCGTGTGACTTCGGCGTGGCCCGCGTCTGAGGCCTGCTTCGATGCGTTCGGCGCAGATGTTCCACCTGAGGGCGAGACCGGCGGTGGAGGAGGAGAGTTACGATGCTTTCGCCATTCGTAAATGCTGATGAGCACGACAATGGCGAGCGCCGCGAAGATGTAACCCCGGCTTTTGTGCAGGATGTGTTTCGCATAGGGGCCGCAGTACCAGGCGAGGACGATAGATGTGGGGCAGGAGATGAGCGCGCCCAGCCCGTTGCACAACAGAAACGTGCGGTAGCGCACGCCCATGGTTGCGGCCATGAAGAAGGTGGGTATTCGCAGGCCTGCCAGAAATCGAGCGACAAAGATGGTCCGCGCGCCCCAACGCCGGAAATATGACTGCACACGGGAGATCCGCTCGGGCGTCATCAGTTTTGCCAGCCGCGGCCGGTTGAGCAAACTCATGCCATAGTGCCGGCCCAGCAGAAAGGGAACCGAATCGCCGGCGAGAATCCCCAGCACGCCGACGATGCAGAGAATAGCGATTTCACTTCTGCTCAGATCAAGCTGGCTGGCGGAAAAGCCGGCGCTCAGGAAAATAAGCTCTTCGGGGGCGGGAAAACCCAGCCCGCAGGCAATCAGAAAGAACAGGGTTCCACCGCACAGGATGACGAAGCCGTGGGATGCCAGGACCTGTTGAATCCAATCTGCCACCGGCGCCTCGCCCTCTGACTCGAACCCTGTCTCACTGTACACTGAAGATAATCGTCATCCTCGTGGCACGCAACGACTGTTATGAAGACAACGGAGCTGGGCTGCATCACAACGGCAAGTTCTAAGTTTTGAGATTTAGTCTTGAGAAGTGCGAAGAGCCATAGCCAGCGGTGTGTTAAAGCCGTTGCTTTTCACCCTCCGCCTCCTGGCGTTTCGGCGTCACCGGTCGCAAGTAAGAAGTGGGAACTGAAGACGAAGAACTTAGGTTGTTTCAAAACGCTGTCAGCCGTCCCTACGGGACTTTCGCGAGAAGATTCGGCTCGCGGACCCAGCACTGAGTGCTGGGCTAGTTTCATTCGGTCCCTGCGGGACGGTTTTGAAACAGCTTCTTAAAGCTTGACCTCTTCGTGAGTGGCGGGTGAGAGCTTGGGATCGCTATCGATCGCCTTCCGAGCAGACTCCCCCATGGAGGAGAGCACCGCGGCGGCTTGCCAGCGAATCACGCGGTCGTCGGCTTTCATTGCGTCGAGCAGAAACGGAATAGCGGCTTCGCCCATTGTATGCAGAGCCACGGAGGCGCAATCGCGCGTAAAGCCGTGTTCTTCTTTCAGAAGCTGTATCAGCGTCGGGGCGACGCTGGCGCCATAACTGGCCAGCTTGCGGGCAGCGAATAGGCGAACGCCCTCGCGGGGATCGTTGAAGGCGCTCAGGTGTGCCAGGACCTCACTCTTCATAGCACTTCACTCTCCAGTTACGCATCTGCAATTTGCACCCGTGACGGCAGTGCAGAGCAAAACGCAGGCCATGTGCACAATGCGACATTCGTATGGTGGGGCGGGCGTCCCTGCCCCTTCTAGGGCGCTTTTCCCGGCAGGCACGGAGGCTCGCCCTACCGCCGCGTGCGTCCAGCTTTGCTGACATCGACCGGCTGAATTTCTAACTTGATGGCTGGCGAAGTGTTCTTGAAACGGTAGTCCGCCGCCTCCAGGTTCTCAAACTGCGGATCGGCAACCATCGTGTCTCCGGGTGCGCCGTCCGGAGGGCCGGTGCGGCTATAGTCCAGCATCTTAAAGGTTTCGATCTTGCCCACGCCGCTGTAGAACAAGTTCTTCGACCAGGTTGTGACGGCGTTTCCGCCCTGGATTTCGATCTTGCCTTTGGCGTAAAGCACGTTCTTTTCAACGGTGTAGTCGGACGAGCGTGGGAAGGTGATCTTCGCGTCGCCCAGGACAACGAAGACATTGTTGCGAATCGTATTTCGTTTCGCCATATGGTTGTGACTTGGCCAATTCACCCGCAGTGAAAAATTGTTCTCCACCACACAGTCCTGACATTGCTCATCCAGGTAATAAGCGGACGCACCGTAGCCGCCGGTATCGGTGATGTCTCGCGCGTAGTTGCCGCGCAGAATGCAACCCTTGCCGCCGAAAATGTAAATCGCCGCGCCGTCGTGCAGGACCTTCATGCAATCGTAGATGAGATTGCTTTCGACGATGTTCGCCTGCCCGCCGTAGTTGATCGCCGAATACGTGCAGTCGTGGACTTCATTGTGGCTGACGACGTTCTCTTTTCCGCCACGATAAATCCCGACGGAACTTGGGTATGAGATGCCGACTCCATGCACGTGATTTTCCGTGATGAGCGTCTTGTTCCCGCCAACGTAAATCCCACCCGCGCCGCAAAACGAGACGTCGCAGCCATCGACGCGCAGGTTCTGGCAGTTTCCTTTAGCGTTGATGCCATGTCCGGCGACGCGCGCGACCGTCAAGTTTGAGAGCGCGCAGGATTCGGCGTTCTCGACCGAGATTGCCCCATCGAACCGTTCGGCCGCAAAACCCGCCGCGACGAGCGGAACGGTGGTTACGGAGAACGCCAGTCCGCGAACCTGAACGTTCTTGATCGGCTCCTTGGGCGTGCCTTTCAGTCGCAGGATGGTCGTGCGCGTCGGCGCGGTAACCTCGACCTGACTCATGTCCTGCCCGTCTTTAGGCCAGTACACGATGCGATTTTGAGCGCGGTCGTGATACCATTGACCCGGCGCGGTAAGACCTTCGCGCGTGTTCCACACCACGAATTTCTTCACGCCAAACGCACCGGGCGGATGTCCGCTTTCGGAAGAAAGCGTGAGCGTGTTCTTTGCCGTGTCGTTCGCCGCGACACCGACGCAGGATTCGTCCCACATGTGATAGACGGTGATTTCGGCGTTCTTGATCTCCAGGCCGGGCGGAAGATCGCCGGCTTTGTATTGCAGCGTGGTCAGTTCCTCGTGCGTGGGCTTGCGCTTCCATCCGCCACCGGTTGTGCTCATCCACGGGACTTTGAACTCGGTCAAATGCGCGAAGCTGTCTTTGGCCGGGAAGCGCGCACGCGGACAGAACTTCCCGGCGACTTCGAGCATGCGCACTTCCCATTTGCGCTCGCCGAGGTCCGGCAGCGTTGCGGCATAGAACTTGTCGCCGTCCTTCTGCCAGTTCTTGATCTGGATGCCGCCGTATAGCACCGGGTGTTCGCCGGGAGCGGCTTCGATGAGCAGGTTCGAGTCTGCTGCCGTCAATTCGACGCTAACGTCGTAGTAAACGCCGCCGTGAATCATGATCCACTGGCCGCCAGGGGGCGCAGGTTGGTCCACGCTGCCTCTGTGCTTGCGCGAGATTTCGAGTGCCTTCGCCAGCGTGGCGACCGGCTTCTCCCCGGAGCCATCCTTTGTCGTCGCCTTTGGGCGATACATGAATTGGCGACGGATCAGCCAGCACGCAGGGCATTGTGATGAAACTTAAGAAGAGAATTCCGATCAGCGTGCGCATCTTGTAGCTCCTATTTTCGAACCGCCAAGACGCAGAGGCGCGAAGAACAAAAAAGGGTATAGGGTCCAAGGTTCAGGGTCTAGGAACGGACAACTTCAGTGTTCCCGCTGAACCCGAACCTTCCCCTCCCTTCCCTTCTTTGAGTCTTTGAGCGTTTGCGGTTCAAAACCCACCACCAGTCTCGCGCACTGTAGCGCATTTCGCTGAATTGCGTCGGCGGAAAAACGGGGCGGGACAATTTGGCAAAATGTCCTACAACCTCGCGCATTTCACGAAAGCGCGCTACGCTGGCATTTCGGCAAACGCGCAGCGTTCAAACGACCTTCATTCCGGCAGATCGAGAGGGGCCTGGTCATGCGAAACCTACTGCTCTATGTACTGCTCAGCGCACTGTCGCTTTTCGCACAAGCGGGGCAGAAGCCCAACATCCTGCTCATTGTCGGCGATGACATGGGCTACGGCGACGTGGGCTTTCACGGCTGCAAGGACATCCCGACGCCGAACTTGGATTCGCTGGCGAAGTCGGGCGTGCGCTTCACCAACGGGTACGTGAGCGGGCCGTACTGTTCGCCGACGCGAGCGGGGTTGCTCACGGGGCGGTACCAGCAGCGCTTCGGACATGAGTTCAACCCGGCCGGAAATCATGGCTTGCCGCTGACGGAAGCCACGCTGGCGGACCGGCTGAAAGCCGCTGGCTACGCGACGGGCCTGGTTGGCAAGTGGCACCTGGGCGCGAATCCTGACATGCATCCGCAGAAGCGCGGCTTTGACGAGTTTTTCGGCTTCCTGGGCGGTGCGCACAGCTACTTCGCCACGGCAGGAATGCTGCGCGGCACCGAACCGCTCAAGGAACTCGACTACACGACCGATGCGTTCGGTCGCGAAGCGGTGGCTTTCATCGACAAGCACAAAGACCAGCCGTGGTTCCTCTATCTGGCCTTCAATGCGGTACACACGCCGATGCACGCGACGGACGACCGTCTCGCCAAGTTCGACAAGATCGAGGAGAAGCAGCGCCGCACGTACGATGCGATGATGCTGGCGATGGACGAAAATATCGGCCGCGTCTGCAAGCACCTGGCCGAGAGCGGACTGGCCGAGAACACGCTGGTCATGTTCATCAGCGACAACGGCGGGCCGACGATGCCGGGCACGACCATCAACGGCTCGCGCAACGATCCGCTGCGAGGTTCGAAGCGCACAACCCTGGAAGGCGGCATTCACGTGCCGTTTGTGGTCTGCTGGCCAGGGCATCTGAAGCCCGCCGTTTTCGAACAGCCGGCCATCCAGCTTGACCTGCACGCGACGGTGTTGGCGGCGGCGGGAGTGGACATCAAGCCTGAGTGGAAGCTCGACGGCGTAAACCTAATGCCGTTCTTGAACGGCGAAAAAACCGGCGCGCCGCACGAGTCCTTGTTCTGGCGGCTGGGCGCGCAGATGGCCATTCGCGCGGGCGACTTCAAGCTGGTGCGCTACGACAGCAACGCCGATACGCAAGCCGGCCGCCGGCAACCGGTGACCGCAGCGAAGCTCTACAATCTCGCCAGCGACCTTGGGGAAACAAAGGACTTGGCCGCGACGATGCCCGACAAACTGAAGGAACTTCAAGCCAAGTGGGACGGCTGGAATGCGACGCTGGTGGCTCCGCTTTGGGGCGACGGCAAAGCCGACAATGACGGCCCGGAGCCTGGCGGACCGGGAAAACGGAAACGATGAGAGAACTGAATATAATGCCCCCGCCCTCGAACCGACGCGGTCCCGGAAAAATTCAGTTCACCGCTTTAGCCCGCATGCGCGCGATCTACGGCTGTTCCTTCATCACGCCCGCAGCCAGATTCAGTTTGAGCGCCCACGCTTCTCCAAAGACGTTGAACGCATAGACCAGCCGGCGCTGTGCGTCGTACATCCAACCGGCGCTGTAGCCGTCGGTCACGGAACCGGCATCCAGCAGCAGCATCTTGTTATGT
The DNA here is from genome assembly GCA_036504595.1 of Planctomycetota bacterium. Classification (GTDB taxonomy): domain Bacteria; phylum Planctomycetota; class SZUA-567; order H5-PLA8; family H5-PLA8; genus DASXUX01. Next base: position 388,925 of record DASXUX010000081.1, read on the forward strand.
TCGCAGTCGTAAATGCGCGTGTAATGCTTGCCGGTCTTTTTATCGCCGATGGTGAGCAGGTCGCCGATGAGCACGCAGTCCGCGTGCTCCACGTAGGCCATCTCGCGAGCGTTCCGGGTTTTGGCGGAATCCGAATTGGCTGGCGTGAGCGTGCTCAGCTGCTTGCTCTTGAAATCAAAGCTGAGAAACGTCCCGTTGCTGACTTTGTTATAGCCGCCACCGACGCCGCTGAGGATCATCCGGTCGCGTTTGGAGTCGTAGACCATCCCGGACGAATCGCAGTAGGGCACGAACAGCTTGCCTTTGGGCTCCAAGTTCTGCCATCCGGTAGTCTTGTCGAACAGCCACAGGCCGGCTTCATCTGAGTTCTTTTTCTGCGCTGCCCAGGCTACCGCTCCGTTTGCCGAGCCTTCCACCACGCAACTTCCCCAGGAAAAACGGTACGGCACCGGCAGCGGCTCTATTCGCAGCCAGTCCATCCGCTCTGGGTCGTACAGATAGCCGCGACCGGAGACCAGCAGTTTGCATTTCGGGTCATAAGCGTAGTGATTGTAGTTGTGTGTGCTGACCCAGGGGCGGTTCCAGACGGACGAGTCGTATCCGCCGCCGCCGTTGCGGCCATAGGGTTCGTCCGCGTCGAAGCCTTCCACGATGCGGCCGGAGACCGGCGAGTAGTGCGCGACGGTGCTGGCTGAGCGCACGCAGTGGCCGCCGCCCCACAATAGAACTTGGCTGCGGTCGCTGTCCCACACGCAGGTGCCCCAATCGCGCTGCCGGCAGCCTTTGCAGGGATTCCGCGGAGCGGCTGGAAGTTTGACCCATTGATTCTCTGGCAGCGCATCCAGGCCGGTGTCTTTCGGCGCATCGGGCACTTCGCAGAAGGCGGCCGAAAACTGTCCGCCGCGATACAGGCGCTGATTGGGCGGGGCGCCAGGGATGTTGTCGGGTGCCGCATCGAGTTTAAGCGCCCACGTCTGCGAAATCCGATTCCACTTTGAGGATTCGTCTTTGGAGGCCTGCCGCGCCAGCAACAGGCGGTCGTCGGAATCGGCTGCCAGGGCGGGCGGGCTGAACTTGTCCGCGGCGTAGCCGTAGAACATACCCACCGGCCCAGGGTTGGACGCCGTTGCCGTCTTCGGGATCGGCCAGGAGCCGCTCGCCTGCCACCGATTCGCGCTGACATCGTAAAGCCAGATCTGAACCGGATCGAGCGTGGTCCATGTGCCCGAGCCGTAATCCGTGTTGGTGCTTTGCACGTAGCCTTCGTACAGCGCGATCCGGCCACTTTTCGGCAAGAAGCAGAGCGCGTGTCCCGCGCGCGGGCTGGGCGCAGTCTCCGGCTTTGCGCGCTTCCAAGCCTGCTTCTCCAGATCGAGAATCCACGTGTCGTTCATCAGGTAGTCTTCGTGGTCGCCGCCTACGAGCACGAAGAGCTTGTTTTTCTCATCAAAGACAAGCGGAGAGTTCCGCCGCGACGTTGGCACCGGATAGTGCGCTTCGGCGGCTTCTTCGATCTTGCGCTGAAGGCTCCGCGCTGCCTGAAGAGCGCTGAGAGTCTGCTTGTTCTGGACCAACACGGAGATTGCATCCACGTCCGGTGAAAAACTATCCATCTGCGCCATCTTCTTGAGCGCGGCGCAGCGTTCGTTCAGCGCGCGCAGTTCTTCGTCTGTGCCGATGCCTTTCGGATCGCGGAACCACGCCAGACGTAAATGTCCAACCAGATCGATCGTTGCCTCGACGCCCGCGACTCGTTCCTGGTGTTCGCGCCGAACGTTTTCGTCCGCAACTTCAATGCGTGCCCATTTTGCCGAAGGAATGTCGTACACGAGTGTGCGCATCCAGCCGATGTTGCCGGCTTTCTTGTCGCAGCCGACGACAACCAGCCGCTGCTTCAGCGGATCGCAGGCCATTGCGCGCCAGCCCATGCCGTCCAGTTCGTCGGCAGCCGGCAGCGTTTTCCAGTTTTTCGCGGCCACGTCGAAGACGTACATCACGCTCCCGCCGGAAAGGCAGTAGACGGCCTTCGACACCGGGTTGTACGCGGCCTGATAGTAGGGATGGATGGCATCCTTCGACGGCGTCGCGGCGCTTACTTCCTGCCATTTCTGAGTTGCGAGGTCAAAAGCCTGGACCATCGGCGCGCCGGTGGCATTTCCGATCAACAGCATCTGCTTCAAGTCCGGCGCGTACAGCAGCACGGAACCCGCGCGTTCGCCGGTCTGGCCTTCATCGATCTTGGCCCACTCGGCGGCGCAGCCACTGCTGATGAATGCGACCGCGAGGATAATGCGCTGGGCGATGGAGTTGGGCTTGCAGAAAGGGGAGAACAGGAGAACGGGAGAAGGGGAGAAACAACAGCGCCAGCAGAACGAAGATGAGCGTTCCAACGTCTCCTCCTATCCTCTTTTGCCTGCAACGGTCCCTTGCAACGCGCGCTACGCGCCGGGTTCAGTCATCTTCCGCGCGTCCAGAAGTTGATTCAGTTCATCTTTCGGCAGCAGGTTCTTTTCTTCTGCCAATTGGCGCACGGTCTTGCCGGTCTTGTAGGCTTCCTGCGCGAGCTTCGCGGCGGCGTCGTAGCCGATCTTGGGCGCCAGAGCGGTGCACATCATCAGGCTTTTCTCGATCAATTCCTCGCACCGATCTTTATTTGCCTGCAGGCCCTTCACACATTTGTCGGCGAACGCGCGGCAGCCGTTTGAAAGAATCTGCATGGAAAACAGCAGGTTGTGCGCGATCAGCGGCTTGAAGACGTTGAGTTCGAAGTGGCCTTGCATCCCGCCGACGGTGATCGCGGCATCGGCGCCGATGACTTGCGCGCAGACCATCGTAAGCATTTCCGGCATCACCGGGTTGACCTTGCCGGGCATGATGCTGCTTCCGGGCTGCAGATCGGGCAGGAGCAGTTCGCCGATGCCACAGCGCGGACCAGAGCCGAGGAGGCGGATGTCATTGGCGATTTTCGTCAGCGAACAGGCGATCGTCTTCAGCGCGCCGGATGCTTCCACTGCGGCGTCGCGAGCGGCGAGGGCTTCGAACAGGTTTGGCGCCTGCCGTAGCGGCAGTTTCATTTCGGCCGAAAGCTTGGCGATTACTATTGGGGGAAGGGCGGGGTCGGCGTTCAGCCCGGTGCCGACAGCCGTTCCGCCGAGGGCCAGTTCGCTGAGATGCGGCTTAATGGCTTCGGCGCGCGCGATGGCGTGTTCAAGCTGCGAGGCGTAGCCGCTGAACTCCTGGCCGAGACGCAAGGGCACGGCGTCCATCAAATGGGTGCGGCCGATCTTGACGATGGAGTCGAACTCGCGGGTTTTCTCCGCCAAGGCCGCGTGCAGGTGCTTGAGCGCGGGCAGCAGATCGTTTTGCAGAGCGTCCATCGCGGCGACATGCAGAGCGGTGGGGATGATGTCATTCGAGGATTGGCTTTTGTTGCAGTGATCGTTGGGATGGACGGGTTTCTTCGACCCTTTCTGGCCGCCGAGGATTTCGATCGCGCGGTTGGCTAGGACTTCGTTGGCGTTCATGTTCGTCGAGGTCGCCGAACCGGTCTGGAAGATGTCCACGGGGAACTGTGCGACCCACTTTTCGCCGGTGGCGCCGGCCTCCGTGCCGGCGGAGCTGTTCGCCAGAGCGCCTGCGATTTCATCGGCCGCCTGGATGATTGCGCCGGCGATCTGGGGGTCGAGCAGCTTCATCTCCAGATTCACCTGCGCCCAAGCCTTCTTGATCAGCAAAAGCGCGCGGATGAAGCGTCGCGGCATTTTGACGCCGCTGATGGGGAAGTTCTCGACCGCGCGCTGGGTTTGCGCGCCCCAGTAGGCGTCGGCGGGAACTTGGACGGGGCCCAGGGAATCGGTTTCGGTGCGGAAGGCCATAGTTTCTCCTCGAACAATAGAGCCAACAGCAACAGACGTAAGCGACTCGGAGCCAAGGTCAATAAAGAAACCGCTGGGAAATCTATGGTTCGATCTTTGCCCCCAGCACTTTCAGGGACGCGGCCAGCACATGCGATGACACCCTGGCACGCGTTTCCGCCGCTGGAATCAGCGTCCGATCCGCTTTATTCTACCTTCCGTGGACACTCCGCCACCCAACTCCCCCGCACCCGACCTCGCGCACGTGCTCGGTCAGGCCGCCGTGCTTCCGCCCACCAAATACGACAAGGCCGCCTGGATTCTCATGGCCGCCGGTCTGCTCTTCATCCTGTATTTTAAGCTCGTCCCCGCGCTGCTCGCCGGCCTGCTCGTTCACGGCTTGATCCACAAAATCGCCGTTCGCATCGAAAACCGAGCGCTGACGCACAGCCGCGCCAAAATCGTCGCGCTAGCGCTCATCGCGCTGGTCATCATCGGCATCACCACCGCTCTGGTGCTGCTGGCAATTGCATTCTTGCGCGGCCGCTTCGGCGGAGTGCCTTCGTTGCTGAATCACATGGCCAGCGTTCTCGCTAGCTTGCGAGAAAAACTCGGCGATAGCATCCCCTGGCCCGAAGGCGACGACTTGAACATAAGCGTCGCGCAGGGCTTGCGGGAGCACGCCAAGGAACTTCAGAACGTCGGCGGCGAAGCCGGCCGCCAGGTCGTTCACATTATTGTCGGCGTTGTGCTTGGCGCGCTGATCTCGTTTGAAATGAAACCTCTGACGGCGCCGCTCTCGTCCTCTTTATCGACGCATATCCGGCGGCTTGCCGACGCCTTTGACAAAGTCGTTTTCGCTCAGGTGAAGATCTCCGCGCTGAACACCACGCTGACGGCGCTGTTCCTCCTCGCCGCCCTCCCGCTCTTCGGCATTCATATCCCGCTGCGAAAAACCCTCGTCGGCGTGACCTTCGTCACAGGACTGCTCCCCGTTCTCGGCAACCTGATCTCGAACACGATCATCGTCATCATTTCACTGGGCGTCTCGCCAGGCACCGCCATCGCCGCCTTGATTTTCCTGATCGTCATTCACAAGCTCGAATACTTCATGAACGCCAAGATCGTCGGTGGGGAGATCAAAGCGTCCGCGTGGGAAATCCTCATCGCCATGTTCGCCATGGAAGCCGCCTTCGGCATCCCCGGCCTCATCATGGCGCCGATACTCTACGCCTACATCAAAGGTGAGTTACTCGAACGCAGACTGATTTGATTTCGGATTGCGGGTCAGCGTTCCGCCAGCAGTTAATGACCAATAGCCATGATCATTCTACGTATCCCAAGTCCGCCAGCCTCTGCTCCACCAGCGCCCGCTCGGACTCCGAATAAACCTTCGCGCCGCCTTCGCTGTTCAGCGCCGCCGGCGGGCCCTTCGTTTCACTCAGGCCATCTGCAAAAAGCTCGCTCAGCACGCGGCCCGTCATATCGCTCGGCACTGGCTGCCCTAAGGCCGCGCAAATTGTCGGCGCCACGTCGGCGATCGATGCGATTCCGGCCTTGCCGCTCAGCGCGCCCGCGCCGTGCAGCAGTAAGAACCCTTCCGGCCGGTGCGTCCCGCGATGCGGCTCAGTTGAAATCTCTACCGACGGTCCGAATGAAAGCTTCCTCACGAAATTCACTCCCCGAGCCGGCAGCGCGTACAATTCCGGAAACTCCTCGCTGCAGCGCGTGCCGTACACTTCGGCCGGCGTCTTCAGCGAATCGAACAACGGTTGCCCGGTATGCGGACTCTTCTGCGCCGCAAGTTTCTCGCGCAATTCCACAGTGAGCGCCTCAACTTGCTCATCGCCAACGATGCCCGACGCCTCGTGCCCTTTTCGGTTGAGATAGACAAACCCCGCAATCGCCTCGAACGGCATGTATGCGCGCGTGCCGCTCCAATCCACCGCGATGCCCATTCCTTTTTCGCGTCGCTGTCCCGTCACGCGCCGCCACGCCGCGCCCGCCTGCGAAAGCAGCCCGCCGCGCTTCAGGAATCCCAGTTCCGCGAGCAACCCGTTCACCCGCACCAGTTCGCGCGCCGGCCCATGCCCATGATCTGAACAGCCCAGCACCAGCGCGTCCTTTGCTTGAGGTAGCGAAACAAGCTCGCCAAGCATCTCGTCCAGCCGAGCGAAAAACGCATCAATGCGCGCGGCCCGGCGCGGGTCGCTGTCGCGAGTCTGCGGATCGCACCACTGCCAGGCCTTGTGGAACAGTGCGTCCGTCGCTTGATAATAGACAAACAGCACGTCCCACGGCCGCGACTTCGCCAAGTATACATTCAGCGCGTGAGCCCGCTCGTTTTCCTGCGATAGACTGTCCATGCCCGCCGCGAAGTCATCCCACTGCGCCCAGTCTTTTCCGGCCGCCGGGTCTCGAACGCGCTCCGACCGGAAACAGAATCCTGGCACCGCGCGGAGAATTTCATCCTTCAACTCGCGCGGCCACGTGAAATCGCACTGCGTGCTCGGCGTCTCAAACCCAGTGACAACAAATCCATTCTTCAGTTCGCGCGCCGGATAACTTTGCGGTTGCCCAACGACACCCACGCGCAGCCCGTTTCCATCGAGCACCTGCCAGACCGTCTTGTGCGGAACATCCGCCGCGTTGTTCAGCCGCGTCTGCTGCGTGTGCCGGTCGAAGCGCCGAAAGTTCACGAGCCCATGAATGCCCGGATGTTTGCCGGTGGCCAGCGTCGTCCAGGCCGGCGCCGTGTGAGCCGGCGTCGTGGATTGCAGAATCCCGCTCACGCCGCCACTCATCAGCCGCGCCAGATTCGGCATGCGTCCACCATCCAGATGCGGCCGCACCGCTTCCAGATTCAGGCTGTCAATCGCGAGAACTAGAACCTTGCTGGCCCGGCTTGGCAAACCGACCTCCTCCAGAACTCAATGCGCACAGTGCCGTCACGCTCCGCCGACTCTCGACTCTCGACTCCAGACTCTAGACTACTCGGAAGTACATCTCCTCCATCCGCTCCGCAATCCGCTCCGCCGTGAACTCCCGCAGCACCTTTTTGCGCCCCGCGCGCCCCATTTCAGCCGCGCGAGCACGTTCGGTCAACAGCGTCGTGACCGCGGCCGTCAGCGCCTCCACATCTCCCGGCGGCACAATCAGCCCCGTCTTTCCATCGTCGAGTACCTCGCGCGTGCCGCCAACATCCGTCGCGACTGCCGGCACGCCCACCGCGCCCGCCTGCTTCAGCACCGTCGAACTCGCCTCGCGCGCCACGGACGTCAGCACCACCAGATCAAAGCTCGCCATCACCTGCAAAATGTCTTTCCTGAAGCCCAACATATGAAGCCTGTCGGCCAGCCCCGCCTTCGCGACCTCCGCTCGTATCGCCTCGTCAAGTGGTCCATGTCCAGCCATCGCGAAATGTGCCGCCGGAAACGCGCCGCTCACCCGTTGAGCCATCGCCACAAAGTCCAGCGGCGCCTTGTCCGGATGAAAGTTCGCCACGAAGCCGACCAGCGGCGCCTCATCCGAAAGCCTCAGCTCCTTGCGCACGACGCGCTCGACGTTCCCCGGATTGACAAACTCCGTCGTTAACGGCGGCGGCAGCGTGAACAGCCGTTCGGCCGAGAGCAGCCCCGTCTCGGTGAAGAACTTCGATTGCGCGCGGAAGATCGTCACCACTTGAGCCGTCTTCTTTCGGAACAGCCAGCGGTTGAAGACATTGTTCGCAACCGGATAGATGTTGTGACGCGTCCGAATTATTCGCGTCGCTGGACTGGACGTCACGACCGACAGCGCGCCGATCCAATGATCCTGCGAACCGTGACAATGGTAGATCTCGACGCCTTCTTTCTTCAACAGGCGTCCGAGGCAGGAAACGTCGCGCCACAGAGAGATCGGCCGGAAGCCTTTCGTGAACTGGCAGTCCGTGAACGTCTCCAGCCCGGCCTCGCGCGCGCGAGACGATAGGTCGCTCTCCTCGATCTTCCCTGCCGTCACTTTTGTCGGCGGACAAAGCACCATCAAGCGATGCCCGCGCGCGGCCAGAGCCTTGCTCAACGCAAGCACGACTTCAGCCTGCCCACCCCAATGGTGATGAAAATCCGCCTGAGCGATCACGAGCCTGCGCGCCATAGCCGCCAATTTAGCGGAAACGCGCAGGAGTGACGAGAGACTTTAGCTCGGTAGAATAAGCGGCGTTGCCCGCCAGGTGTCGTTTCCTGGCGGCGCAATGCCTGTTTGGCGGAACTCCTCACTTCAACAGTTCGCGCATGACATGCTCGTCAACGTAGATCGGCGGCGTGGATGGCTGCCGGCGAGATCCGGTGAGCGCCGCATTGCTCATGAAGAACGTCGTCTGCGACCCGCGCAGCGGAAAATCGATCCGCCACTGCCGTACCCACGCGAACTGCTCCTCCAACAAAGATCGAGTACGCTGCGCCTCCTGGCCGGTCTGCGGGCACGTCAACGAGCACACGCCGCCGGGAGAAAGCTTGGCCGCCACACAGGCCAGCGCATCGGCGTTCGGTGCACCTTCGTCTGTGTTCAAACCGTACAGAATGACATCGAATGTCGTCCGGGATCTCGATAGCCATGGAATCGGATCGCTGATCAGCAGCTTCAGCTTCGGGTTGCAGAGAGATCCTTCGCTGAGCTTCACCCACTCCGTCCGCTGCGAACACAGCCGGATGATTTCCGGGTCTCGCTCAACGATCGTCACATGTTCCGCGTCTTCAAAACGCACCACTTCACGAGCCGCCAGTCCGTCTCCACCACCCAGGATCACCGTGCGCTGAACCTGCCACGCCAGCATGAGTGGAATCGTCGCCACGCACTCATAGTACAAAAGCTCTTCGCTGGAATGCACTTGCGGGACGCCATTGAGCAACAGGACGATCCCACTGCGATCCTTGACGAGTTCAATCGTCTGGTGAGGGCTATCGATGCTCTCCAGTATCGCACTCATACGATCACTGATGCTGCTCTTCGTCAGTAGCGCGTGCATTCCATCCCCCTGTTTGCCGTTGCCCAAGTCAGCACTGCAGAAACGGCAGCCGGACGGTGATAACATCGGCTCTTCGCTCAAATTCACCTTTGCCCACTCCACGTGAGATAACGTGCGCGATGAAATATCCGCAAACCGATTGCCGCATTTGCATCTAGCGGCACATGGAGTCTAGTGAGCAGGATTTGCACACCGATTGAGCAGCCAAGCATCACTGGCAATATTTTTGAGTACGCGTTGCCCTGCCGTCAACGACGGCGCTTTCGTTATGAATAGCGGCGCCATGATCGATGACCGTCGCGCGTCACATCACTTTCTCGCCGCCAGATATCCCCACACATACGTGTTCGGCCCGAGCGTTTGCATGATGGTGAATTCGCACTGCTCCGGAACCCAGAAGACATCCCAGTATGCTTCCGTCGTCGGCCATTGCGCGACCGGCGGATGGATCGTCTGCGGAATCGCTTTCAGCAGCCAGTGGTTCTTCACCTTCTCCACGTCCGACGGGCCGAACACGGTGATCCCCGGCGGCGTCGGCTGCCGTGAAATCCTCGCGTCCACCACCAGCGGATTCTGCGCGTAAACTGGACCGATCCCAACCGTGTAGCACATGTTCATCGGGTTGGCGCCACCGGCAAGCTGACACGCCAGCACCGACCCTTTCAAATACTTCGCCTGTCCGGTGAGCGCGTGAGCCCTCAGCATCGTGACCGCGTTCGGCACGCCCAGCATTCCCCACCCCACCGGCGCCCACGGGTTCGGCTTGGTCCAGTGGAACGCCGTTTTCTCGCCCTGAACCACCGTAGCATCCGCCTCGCGCAACAGAGCCTCGCGCGCGTTCTTCTGCAGGCTCGCGTCCGCACCTTGCTTGATCCGCACATAGACGAACGCCGCGTCACGCTGATCGTGGCTCTGCCAGATCGCCAATTCCGCCTTCGCATCCTTTAGCATGCAGGTCTCGGCAAACAACTCCTGCCACTTCGACTCCCCGGTGAGTCTCAACAGTTCCGCCGACGCCAGATTCCGCGCGTCCCGCACCGCGTGCGGAAGCTTCTCATTCTTGGTCTTCGCATACTCGGCCTCGCCCCACGCCATCGCCTTCAGGGCGCTATCGCGGTACGTCTTCGCCAGCTCCGGCTTGAGTGTGTTAAGCACGCCGGCCGCACGCGCCGCCACGCTCGCATAAACGAAGCTGCTCCACGGGTCCGGCGCGTACGACATGACGGTCTGCGATTCCTGCCAGCTTGCTTCGCCAAAGCGCGGATGGTCGGATTGCTCGATGCCCCCGCGGATCGCCCCATCCGGCATCTGCAGCCGGCGGTAGAAGTCAAGATTCCAGAGCGCTTCGTTGACGATGTCCGGCAGCCCGTTGCCCGTTTCAGGAATGTTGAGTGCGGCGCTTGCGACGAACTCCGGAAATAACTCGGCCAGTTCCAGCATCAGCCGCGTCGCATCCAGATGCTGAACGCGCCGGTCCCAATCGCCCGCGTCGAAGTATCCGCCCCACGCGTTCGGCACAATCTGGTCCGTCTTGCCGTTCACCAGATTTCCGAAGTTTCCCTTGTCCGTCCCGTTCGCATTCAACCCGTTGCCGCTGCCCATCAGCGAACAGGTCGAGGCATACACTTTCACGCCGTCGTCCGGATGAAAGCAGCGCGGCCGCTTGAACGTCGTGTACGGCGGCCCAAGCGAAATCCCGCTGCGCTGGTGATAAAAGGCCTTCGCCGCGATCAGAAAATCCTTGCGCCAGCTTTCGGCGGAGATCTCGAATGGATACGAGCAGCCCACGCCATCGACGTTCACGCGATACGTGCCCGGCTTGTCCAGCGCGCTGAAATCCAGCGCAAACACGTCCACCAGATTGTAGTTTCGCTTGTACGGATCTTCCGTCTTATCTTCGCCAGCCTTCGACAGCACACTCTTACCGTCGAAAACAGACTGTCCTGTTTTGTCGTCCAGCACATGAAACGACATGCCGGCTTCGTAGCGCTGCGGCCCGCCGCTACCCAGCCAGCACGACAAAAACGCTACCTTCGCCGGATCGTCCGGCCGGAAGCCCAAAAATGAAACGTGAAGGGCCTCACTGCGCAGCTTCGCCGGATCGTATGTGAACGCGCACTCCGGAAATTTCTGATCCTTGAAGCTGAGTGTGTACTCCTTGCCTGCCGTCAGTCCCTTCGGCAACTTAAGATAAATCGTGTGCTCTGTTGGCGCCTGGAACGCCCACACGTCCGTCCGCGCAGAATCCGTCGGCCGCGTCTTGCGAAACACCGCCGTAGGCGCCGTCGCGTCTTTGTACGCCGCATCGCCCGCAGATTTCAGCGCGTAGGCGCCCGGCTGATCGGCCCACTTCGTATCGAGCGCGTCGCCGACGACTTTGTCAAAGGTCTGCAAAAGCGCGCGGTCCTTCCCGACCAAGCCGCCGATTGCCTTCCCACCGCGCTTGACCCACGCGTCCCGTCCATTTTTGTCGTCGATGCTGTCGCCGGTTTGTTTTATGTACGGCTCCTGATGTCCCAGTTCCACGCGTCCGGCCTTGATCGTGATCCCAATCACGTCCGGAGCCACCATGCCCACGTGCTGTATCGCTGGACCATCGTCGGCGGCAAGAACGACCAGTGACAGCAATCCCCAACTCAACGCGATCAAACGCCGCATACGACCTCCATTTTGTGAACGTCCTGCTTCCATATACCCCAACGAGTAACGTTGCGGCCAGATGCCAGGCGCCCTTCCCCTGCGTGCGCGATCCTGTTACTCTCAGGGGCAGGAGGACCGCCGTGATCGATCGCCCCGCACGCGACAAAGCCATTGAGGTGCTCAAGCTCTTTGAGCAGGGACAAATCACAAACCTTGAAAAGTTCGATCCGCAATGGCCGCACAGCGAAGACGCCGCCGTCGGAATGATCGGCGGCGCCATTTCCGGCGCATACTTGAAAGCCGAACTGGAGCCGATCGAAGACGACGATCGCCAGCTCATCGAGCGCATGATCGTCTTCCTGCGTTCCTCTCGCGAGTACACTGAACCGACGCCGCACGCCAGTCGTCGCCGCCGCATCCTGTACGCGGGCCTCGCCGCCGTCTGCGCGCTGATGGGGATTTACTTTTACCGAGTGCAAGTCGTATGGCCAGCCTTGCTACTGCCGATGGTGGTCGGCTACTGGCTCGTGCGCCGGGTTCAGGATTGGGAGTGGGACCAGCTCCGCCTCAGCGGCGAATATGAAGAAGGCTATTGGCCCTTCCTGAACAGTAAAGATTACAGGGCGGAAAAAGAACGCCAAACCACGCCGCAAGAGTAGCGCTACTTTTCCACGCGCACCTTGCTCAGCGTATACCAGCCGTCAGTGCCGCGGCCTTTGATGGCCAGCCGGATCGCCGGCTGCAGAGAATCGACGCCAACGACCGCCACAGCCAACGCGTATTCTCCGGCCGCCAAGTCAGCCGGCAACGCTATCGAGTCTGCCACGTCCACCACTTCGCCGTTGGGCAGTTCCCAATTTCCTTTGAAGAATTCCTCTGTGAATAGTTCCACCGATCCCGGCAGCCACTTGTTCACCGTCACCTTGCTGGCCACGATCTTCTCGACGCCGTTCGGTCCCGCAAACCGATACGCGACTCGGTACGGCTTGTAGCACGGCGCCGACCCGACGTTCTGCCATTTCATCGAAAATGCTGCGTCCTTGCCGGCCGTCACCGAGCCTGGATGTTTTAGCTCGCGCAAGACCAGCCTGTAACCCAACCGCCGCACGAAGCGCTCAACTTCGACTTTATTCTCGGCCCCTTCCGGCAGCGGCGCGGACTTGTTGTTCAAGTACGATCCGTGCACGGCCAGCGCGTAGTTAAAGATGAACCGAACCGGCCATTTCTCCTCGACCCATTTGCGCATGTCCCAGCCACTTTCCCACGCCATCGGAGCCGTCTTCCACGTCTCCTGCACTCCGGCGTCTTTCATCCAGCCCGGGTAGCCTTTCTGCATGTGGTTCCAATTCTTTGAGAACCCGCCCAGATCGCCCAGGCAGTCGGCGCGCCAGCCGCACCCGTGCTGCGTCGCGTACGTCAGCATCTTGCCGCCGCCGATGAGCATCAGCAGTGGCGTCTTCTTGAATGCCGCCAGATACGCATCCACGATCTTCTGCTGGTTCTCGATCTTCGGCATGCCGATCGTCGCAGAGCGGCTCATGTGCCACTCGCCCCACCAGCCGACCGAACCTAAATCAACGTGGTCGATCTCCGGATGCCCGTCATAGCGTTCACCCAACCGCTTGATGAAATCCAGATGCCGCTCCAGCACCACTGCATCATCCAGATCTGGCACAGGAAAATCGCCGTCGTGCTGAGCGACGACAATCCGGCCGCCGACGTCCTTCAACCACGCCGGAAAATACGGATCACTCTTTGATGTCGAACAGCACATCACGCGGAATGCGAGCTGTTGTTCGGCGTCGTGGCTGTCCTGCAGTTGCTTGTCCAGAAACGCAGTGTCGATCTTCCCCGGCCGCGGCTCGAACTTGCCCCAGCCCCAGCGCGCATAATGCACCGTCGATGGCAACCAGGCCGGCAGCGATTTGTCTCGCGCCTTCGTGACGTGAAAGGTCTCCCAGCCGATACCGGGGTTGGCGAGCAGTTCGTCCGTCTCCTCCGGCTTCACACTCACCATCTCCTCTGTAAGCGCTGGGAGATGCGCCGCCGTCAGAAGAACCAGCAAAAATAGCCAATGCGCGTGCATGCTCTGTCCCCTCACAGTAGTGGAGCGCCATATTATGCGGTTACACCGCGCAAGCGATTGACAGCACAGCGTATTCTGCGTTAGATAGTGCGAATGCCGACACGTTCAATGCAGAGCAAGACGCCCCCAGATTTCAGCAGGTTTCGCGATGCGCTCGACGCCCTCGACACGCGCATCTTTAACCTGCTCTCCGACCGTCAGCGCATCGTCGCGCAGATCGGTGAACTCAAAAACGAACTCCGCATCCGCGTTTTCCACCCCGATCGCGAAGCCAGCATACTTGCTCGCCGCCGCGCCGAAGCGGAACGCTTGGGCCTCGCCCCCGATTTCGTTGAAGGCGTCGTGCGCGCCCTGCTCCGGCAGTCGCGAATGCTGCAATACCGCGTCCGCAGCAAGCCTTCTCGCGAAAAACCGGCAAAGGTGCTATTCGTCGGCGGACGCGGGCAGATGGGCACATTTCTCAAGCGCTGGTTCGAAGCGGCCGGGCACGAAGTCCGGATTCTCGACGTAAAAGACTGGCCCCGCGCGCGCCAACTCTGCGCAGGCATCGATCTGGCGATCCTCATGGTCCCCATCGAAAAGACCGAAGCCATCGCGACGAAGATCGGGCCGTACTTGCCGCCAGCCTGCGTGCTTGCTGACATCACCAGCATGAAGGAAAAACCTGTCGCGGCCATGCTGCGCGCGCACAAAGGCCCCGTGCTCGGCCTGCACCCCATGTTTGGACCGAGCGCCTCGCTGGACCGCCAGGTTGTGGTGGCGGTGCCCGCGCGCGGCAAAGAGCAATCCAAGTGGATCGTCGATCAGTTTGAAGAATGGGGCGCCGCGATCGTGAATGCCACCGCTCGCGAACACGACGAGATCATGGCGTTCGTCCAGGCCCTGAACCATTTTTCAACATTCGCGTTCGGCCAGTTCCTCTCGCGCAAAGGCCCGCGCTTCAGCAAAATCCAGCGCTACGAAAGTCCGATCTATCGCTTGGAAATGATCATGATCGGCCGCCTCTTCGCGCAGAATCCTGGCCTGTATGCTGAAATCATCCTCGCCGATCCGCGCCGCCGCCGCTTGCTTCAGGATTTCGTCACGTCCGTCAGCCGCAACATGGACATGCTCCGCAAAGGCGACAAGAAAGCGCTGGCCCGCGAATTCCGCCGCACGGCCAGGTATTTCCGCGATTTCAGCGCCACGGCCATGCGCGAAAGCAGTTACTTAATCGAAAAAATGACCGAACACTTTTAGCAAGCGGCTTCTATTTCAGCTTGATCCAGCGTACATCCTTAAAGGAGTAGCGGACCGCATCGGCTTGAGTGTTGCAGCCGATTTTGAACGCCTTGATTTCGCCCACATCCAGTTTGCCGTTGGGATCGGGTTTCGACCAGCCCGTGCCGAAGTGCGCATCGGCAATCGTCGCGATCACCTCCAGGCCCTTCCCGTCCGGCTGCGGCGTGGGCGAAACATCGACAACGTACCCGCTTCCGTTTTCTTCTTCGAAGATCACGCGGAAGGTCGCCTTTCCTTCCAGCGCCGTCAGCGTGAATTGCAGCGCGCTGATCCCGTCGCGCGGCCGCTCTTCATCGCGAAGCTGAAACACTGGATAGATCCATCGATCCCCACCGCCCAGTTTGGCATCAACAAGCATCCCACCGGAATCGCTTGAGAGCTTCAGTTGGCTGCCCTGCGTAATCGATGGCTGCCAACGCTCGGGCTTGATGGCCTCCAGCAATGCCGCTGCGCCAACCTCTTTCAGTTTTGCGGGGGTCGGCATCAGCCGCAGCGAGAGCACTGAATCTCCTGCCGCGCTAAAATTGCCGCTGATCTTCAGTGTCTCCACCAGCGCGCTCGACCCCGCGCGGCAATCGACACTCAGCGCAAGCTCTTTGCGCTCGCCGGCCGCGATCTCGACCGCATCCGGAACGTGCGCGACCCATCCTTCCGGCGCGGTGACTTTCAACGCGCCCTTGGCGCTCTCCGTTCCGAAGTTGTAGGCGAATACAGGAATGGATTCCGCTTTCTCTGAAGAAATTCGGTATGCGGAGCGGCTCAACGCAACGTCCTTCTTCGGCCAGAGCGCCTGCAACACGATGGGTGACGGTTTCTCAGTCTTCAGTGGCGGAGTCTGCGGCGGCTTCTGTAGGTTGGCCGCATCAAAAGTGCCCTTAGGAAATACCGCGAATAACGGCGCGCGCGTGAGAGCGAGGTCGAGACCTGCTACCGACTTCTCGCGCCCCAAATGATCATAAATCGCCAGCTTCGGCGGAATTTTGATCGGCGCCAAGAATGGGAGCTTTGCCTCTCCACTACTCGCCCAAGCGACGACGACGTCGCTTTCTTTTCCATCCGGAAACGCGCGGAAAACAAAGGCCCGCACATTCGGTTCTGCCGTGAATTTCCCTAGTGCTCTCGCGCCGGCGAGCAGCCTCCCGCAGGCCGCAATCGACAAGAACGCCGGTCGCGGCGTCAGATCCTTGTGAATCACGCCGAACTGAGTTTTCTGCTCCACATAGTGCCCGAGAATGAAATAGAACACCTGAGCGGACCCTTCAAACAGCGACGATGCATAGATCGTGGCCACGCGTTCCGCCTGCACGCGAAGATCGGTGTCACTGGGTTCCTTCAGCTTCTCGTCGCCCGACCATTTCACCGGCACGTTGCACTCGCTCACCCACATCGGCTTGCCGGCGGACACGCGCCGAAATGCCGCATAGATGCCTGGGTAGGAATCCGTGCCCGCATAATGATGCAGGTTGAAGGTATCGAAGTACGGCCACGCTTGATTCTCGTCCAGATCAGCGAGGATCGCGTTGTTGTGCATGGCAAAGACGTTCATGCAGGCAATGACGTCGGGATTGCCGGCCTTCAAGCCTAGATAGGATGCCTTCTGCAACGCCGCCATT
Organism: Planctomycetota bacterium; assembly: GCA_036504595.1. Lineage (GTDB taxonomy): Bacteria > Planctomycetota > SZUA-567 > H5-PLA8 > H5-PLA8 > DASXUX01. The sequence continues at coordinate 405,404 of DASXUX010000081.1, forward strand.
TCCGCGCCCGTGTGGCCGCCGAACATATCGATATCCGCTTCGTTCCAGGGCTCAAACGCCAGCACTTTCCCCTTCCATCGGCTGGCCATCTCGCGTTCGAAGTTGTAGGCGTCGCGCAAATCGACCGGAAAACGCTTTCCATCTTTGTTCGCCCACGCCGGCGAATTGTGATGGACTTGCAGCAGTTTCAGTCGTGCCTCGGCCTGCCGGTTCGCCGAGTCGTCATACTTGCTCTCCTTGACCAGTTCTCCTTTGCTCTTCTCCATTTCTTGCCACGCCAGTCGGTCCCGTACCCAGTTGAACCCTGCCAGCGCGCAGATGCTCGCGACCTTCGGCCGCTCCGTTTCGTTGTAGAACCAGGCCATCGCAACATCGCTGCTGATGGGTGAAGTCTCCGGCGTGGGAACCGCCAGCGGCGCAATCACACCCACGGTCACCCGCGGCTTGTCACCAACGAGCACTTCATAGTATCCCACCGAGAGCTTGCCTAATGCCGCTCGCCCATTCTCTATTGTCCCCTCACACGCTACTTTTCCGTCATAGTCAACGGTCTTCCACGCACCGTCACCCGCCACCGGCACGCTGACCTCTTCGCCAGCCACAAAGATGTTTCCCGGATGATCAGGCAGAGGCCTTGGTATCGGCCGGTCCATTCCGGCGAAAACAGCGGCGGACGTGATCAGCAAACCCAGAATCAGTCGCATTTGCACTCGATCCTCCGTCTACTGTGGTTTGACCAACGAAGACATGGGCTTCACTTCTTTTCCATCTGGGAGAGGAAATGCCTTCTCGCCAAAGTTTACCGTGATCTCGGTTCCGTCGGCCCACTTCGTTCGCTGCACTGCGTGATCTGGCGTCAGGAACTCATGACTCAGCATCTCTTGATATCCTAGTTTGCGCACGGTCGTACAAATAGCCCTGTAGCTATCCGCGAAACGCTGTTTATCCTTCGCCCAGCTTTGTTTGTTGAACATGTACATCGGCGGCGTGCCATACAGAATGTTAAACAAATCCCGCCGATCCCAAACAGATGGCGATTTGTTGTTGTAGTCACCCCAATACCACTGGGCCACGGCGCAGTCATGGTAGACAAGCTCCCAGAGCGGCAGGCGATAGTAGTGTCCGACCTGGAACTTGGCAACCTGTGGCTCGGGCGGATCAATGATCTTCTGCATGGCCCGGCCCGAATCATGGGAGCGATACGGGCCCAGGCTCATCATCCCTTCGTAGTAGTGCAGGAATGGCACCGACGCGTCATGGCCGGTCTCACAGCCCGTGACGAGTTTGAACCGGTCCGATACCACCTTGAGCAGTTCCATCTTCCAATGCCGGCTTTCGCTCCGCGTCATGGGATGGCCAGGATCGTAGCATTCACGCCATGGACTAGCGGTAGTCGTGTCAATGAAGCGGCATAGGTACGGCTTGCTCTTCAATTCCTCGCCAATTCGCTTCTCCGCATAGGCCGGCGCCAGCTTGTCGCACAGAGTGCCACACGGGTACATCTTTCCATCCTTGGTCTCCACCTCCCAACCACGAACCCAATCGCCATCCCGGCCGCGCATCAAGTCTTTGGGCCATGCTTCACTCGTCCAATCCGGGTGGATTCCGCGCAGCTCCTTGAATTTCGCAGGGTCCATTGCGTCCTGATAAATGTCATACCGGCTGCTCAAGTACCCTAGCTTGTTAATGGCCTGCAGTTCCTCGGCCTTCCCGCCGGAGGACCACAGCACGCGTTCAAATCCGAGGGCCTTCATCTCCTCGCAAAGGGGAACCTTCGGCATATCCCAATTCCAGATATTGGGTGCGCCGATAAGCAGATCGACATTGGGGTTCTCCGCTTTCTTCTGCGCCAGCGTTTTGAACAGACCCGTTTCCTTCGCATGCTGGCGGTAACGCTTGGCTTCCGCGACATAGCCACCTTTATCAAAAATGCAGAATGTCAGCTTGCGTGCATACCCAAACTCACCGCGCGAAGCCTCCCACTGAGGACGCACATACAGATCGCCTCCCATGGGCCGATTGATCTCGATGCGGGCATCGTCCGGCGTGTTGAGAATCGTCATCACACCTGCGCCGCTAATGGGGTCCACAGCGCCGTACCACGCCATGCAGATTCCGTGTCCGCCATAGGCGATCAAGTGCATGGGGTTGATGCTCGTATCGTCCACAGGGTACGATATTCCTTCGTTCATAGGAATAATAAGCAGCGTGCCTTTGGTCGTGACGAAAGGATACGGAAAGCTGAGCGACTGCTTAAGGGGACCTTTGCCGTCGATGGTAACGGTGATCTCAGGCTTATCTGGCGACAGGTCGAAATGCGCATCATAGTCATTGTCCGTTGCAAGGTCAGTCAGCGTAAGGCGGGCTTGATTTCCTTGAATCTCAGCTTTCTTGACGATCAGCCCTTCGCCTAGCGGCTTCTGCTCCCAGGCGCGGTTGTTGCGCTTGTCGGTGATGCTGAGGGTGCCGTCTTCGGCTTTGATCTGCATGGCAATGTGAGCATTCCCCGCATTGAGCATCTTGCCTTTCAGCGGGCCTGTATATTGGCTGAGATTTCCTTGCTTCACTAGCTTGGCGTCGTCAAACCACGCCGTGCACTTGCCGCTGCCAGTCAGCCGGAACTGTATGTTCGCGCAATCGGCAGGCGCTATGAAGCGGCCGCGCAGTTCCTGCCAGTCGTGAGTGCCGCTCGTCCGTTGCGCGCCGTACATCCAGTTGCTCACCTGCCCATCGCCGCGGCGTGTGATGACACTGATCTCAATCTGGTGCGCGTCGTCGCACTTGACCCAGGCACTCAACGCAAAAATATCCCCGCCAGCCACCGCGACCTGCGCGATCTGCGATACGCTCCAATCCTTCTCGCCGGTGTGGGTGATCTTCAGGGCGCGAGAGCCACCGTGTTTGGTTACTGTGTCCAGCGCGCTCGCCCCGCCGTCTTTTTCCCGCGACCAGAACGGCGACCAACTGGGCGCCGCGCTTTGACCGGCTGTCTTGCCGTTGTCGCTTTCGAAGTCACCGTTGACGAGCAGGTTGTTCTCCGCGGCGAAAACGATTGCGACGCTCAGCCAAACGACCAACGCGAGTCCTGCATTGCGCATAAGCCACTCCGTATGAAGTATGGAGTCTGGCAGTGTAGAGTCTGAGAAACGTGGAGTCTAGTCGGAACTTCTCGCCGTGGAAACGACGTGTGCAAGCGCTACTGGCCCTGCGACACCTTCTTCGTTTCGGACAGTTCCGGCTTCGGCGGCTCTGGCGCGGCGAGTTGGCGCACTTCGATGTGGCTGAAGTTGACGTGCGTGGAGTACCCCCCGAGCGCCACGCGGCGCACGGCGATCGGTTCGGGGTCCTCGAACTTCAGGACTTCAACGCCGTTGACGATTGCGCGCAGCACGCCGCCGCGTTTGATCAAGTACATCCGTTGCGTACGCGGCATGTACGGCGAATGCCCGCCCACATATCGAAGCGGAAAATTCTGGTCCTGCGCCACGCGGGCGACCTGCTTGCCACAGCGATACAAGACTGTTGCGCTGCGATTCTCGGCGTTGACCTCCAACCTGTAGCCTTCCTGAGTTGATTTCTCGCCTTTCGGGCTCAGCGCCGGAATGTCTTTAGTCAAGAGTACTCCGATGTTGTCAGCGGGATAATGCACGTGGCTTTCGGCCTGATCCCAGCCGTGCCAGTCGGTATTTTCTTCGACATCAAAGCCCACCAGGACGTCCGGGCCAAACTCGCGCTTGTTCCAGATGATTCCGCGGCCTTCGCCCGCCGACAGCGAAATCCAGCTCGAGGCCAGCACGCACGTGATGCCGCCGTGATCGATCCACTGCGCGTTGTCCGCCACGCGCCACCAGTCGCATTCGCGCTGAGCGAAGCTGTACACCCCAAAGGTTTCCCCGCGGCGCGGCACCTGCATCTCTATGTCGTCGAAATCCACGCGGCCGACCGGAACGCGAAGCTGGATGCGTCCGCCGTCGCCGCGAACCAGCGGCGCGGACTTGGGCGGCTGTTTATCCAGCGTGACCTCAATCGTTCCGCAGGCGGCGCGAATGACCACGTCGTGCCAGTCGTTGCCATCGGGCAAGTTGAACGCCAGCGCCGGTTCGGGCGGCGGCGCACTTGCGGCTTTTGCCGGGACGGGGCCCGGCGCCACCGCTTTGCTTCCCGAAAAGCGCACGCGCGGCCCCGGTTGCGGCGCGGCGTAGAGTTCGACCTCAGCGACAGAGCGCGGATCCATCACGCGCAGCCGCAGCCGCATTTCCAAGTCGCCCGTGGTCTCTTCAAAATGCCGCACGACCGCCGGTCCGGACGCGCTCAGCACGCCATCGCGGCACTTCCAGTAGCCCGCGCCGTTGTCGCGCACCCACGGGCTGCGGCTTTCGCTCCAATCCGCGACGATGCTCATGAATTTTGCGCGCCGCTCGAGCTTCTGCGCTTCGGGCGTGCTCCTCATCTTCTGGTACTCTTCGGGCGTGAAATCCAGATAGTCCGACGGATCAGGGATAGACGGTTCGGTGAAGTGATAGGGGCCCATCGTGTGCGTTTTCGGCAGGCGCTCACCGTAGCGCAGCGCCACACGCAGCACGCGCGCCTCGCCGCCGTCAACGCCAAGCGACACAGGCGCGTCCTTCGTAGCGGGAGCGACCGCGACGAATTCCGGCCGGCGCAGAATGCGGACGGGTGCTTCTCCTCCACCAAAAGCAACCAGGCCATCCGCGCGAAGTTCAGCCTTGCCTTTGGCCAGCGGGGGAGGAACGGATTCGAAGAGTGCTTCTTCCAGCGGCAGATCGCCCATTCGCGCCTGAAGCGCTCCTTTGTGTCCGACCAGCGCGTGTTGACCGACCGTCGCGCCCAATGCTTTCTCCGCTTGAGCCGTCCGGAACCATTCCGCGCCCGGCGGGATGATCCACGGGATCGCGAGCTCTGCGCCGTCGTCGGCCTGCCACGGGATTTCATCCAGTTCCACGTCATCAAAAACCGCGTTTCCGGACGCAACAAAGAACCCAACGCCACCCGGCCGAGGCGCCGCCGCATAGTTCATCAGCCGCAGCTTGTCGTCCACGAACACGTGCGTGACAAACGCCCAGCGTTCGACCACCACGTGGTGCCACTGGTTCAAGGCCACCGAACCGCTGACGTCCTGGGAGTCCTGGATGCCCGGTCCGGTTGCCTCAAGCAGTGTTTTGTTGCCTGCAATCTTGAACGCCACGCGCAGCGCAGCTTTGCCGTCGGCATCGCGTTCGACAATCGCGCCGTAATTACCGTCTTTTTCGGGCAGGAAACTGAAGCTGAGCCGGCAACCGTACCACGCTGGGCCTTTCACCAGCGCAATCCCTTCTTTCCCGTCGGCGGAAGTCTTTCCGGTCAGCGCATACTGAGTCGGCAGCCGGTTCGGATCGAAGCTGAAGCTGATCTCCCACAGACCTTCAGGAAACTCCCAGCCATCGTGCCCGTGTCCGGGCGAGTGCGAAAAGTCATCGGCAAAGCGGCGGATCGCGCGTGCTTCGCCGGCCGGACTGATCACGCCAACCGGCATGTACTTTGCATCGCAAGTGAACAGAAGTTGATCGACGGCAATGCCGTCCTCGCGCTCGATCAGGGACAGCGGCACCTTGCCGGTGGCCAGCTTGTACTTGCCCGCTTCCACCCAGTGCCAGCAATTGTACAGGGAGTCCTCCCCCACAAGTTGCTCAGCCTGGCCGGCAACCTTCAGCGTCAGGGAATTGCCGCACGAATCGCGCCAGCGTACGTGCGCCCAGGCCTGCCAAGTGCCTTCGTTCTTCGTTTCGAGACTAAGTTGCGCGCGAGCTCTGCGGTCGCGTGTTCGCGCGCCGTTGGCCAGCGTGAGCGCTTGGCCGCCAGCGGCGGCCGGGTCGTGCCGCATCGCGAACGGCGGCGTGATGCTGGCGCCGTCGGCGAGGGTCAGCACGACGGCATCGGCGGGAAGTCGCGACGCCGTTTTCTCGCCAGCGGCTTCGACGCGCAAAGGTTCCAGCACCTCCGTCTTCTTCTCGGGGGCAGAAACTTGCGCGTGGCGGACGACGATGGCAGAACCGACGAGGGCAAGGACGAAAACGATCGCGAGCAGCCGCTTCATGCAGAACCTTTTGGGAGAGAAACACGTCTAAGCACAAACCGGTCGGAGCCGCGCGTGGTCACGCGTTTCCAGTCCAGAAGTCGAGAAGTCTAGAAGTCCAGGAGTCGATTGCCTGTATCTGCGCAAACCGCAGGCGGCTCGACGTCCTGGACTACTAGACTCCTGGACCGTCGTTACTTCACTTCTTCGCCGAGAGCCTTGAGCATTTCATCGGCAACCAGCTTGTTGCCTGCCGGATTCAGGTGCACACGGTCACCAGTCAGGATCCCCTTCTCTTTGTTGTCGGGATTGTTGGCTTTCAGGTGATCTTGGAACGCCTTGTGCAGATCGCAGAGCTGTGTCTTGGTTTCCGTGGCGACTTTGCGACTGATGTCGGAATACTCATCAAGCATCGCGTCCATTTTGTTGGCACCGCCGGTTTTTTCACCAATCACGGTTGGTGTGCAGAGGATCACGCGAGCGCCGGCGGCGTTGATCTTGGTGATCAGATCCTTCAGACCGGCTTCGTACTTGTCCTTGGGCGTGCCTTTGCCATGCTCGCTGTGCCAGACGTCGTTGATGCCGATGTAGATGAAGACAATGGTGGGCTTTTTGGAGATCACATCGCGATCCAACCGCGCCTGCAAATCGGGAACCTTGTGCCCGCTGATTCCGGCGTTGATGCACTCCAGGCCGAAATCGGCGTGCTTGGCGGTAAGCGCATTCTTGATCAGCGTAATGTAACCGGTCGCGCCGCCGCCACCGGCAGTGATTGAATCGCCGAGAAAGACGATCTTGTCGCCTTTCTTGACAGGTTGAACGTCCGCTGCACTCGCTATGAACGAGAGGACGACGAAAGCGGTGATGGCCGAGACCTTTGACATGAAGACTCCTCCGGGAGAAAAGGATGCACGTTAAGGAAGACTACACCGCAGAACCACAGTCTTGAGTCTGGAGTAGAGAGTTTGCAGTATTCAGTGACACCAGACTCGCTTCATTGAACTTTGCATGCATTTGAGGTACGCTCGTCACTGTCAGAAAGTTGCACATGTGCAGAAACTTTCGGCACCGCAGATAGCTTTTGTTGCCCCGTACACGTCTCTCTCAGCTACCGGACGGGGTACATGATTAGAGAATCCACCCGAGACGACAAATGTCCGAACAGCCGCCTAGTTCAAATCCTTCGCCACAAACCAAAGTCAAGGAGGTCGGCGGATTCGAACTCATCGGCAAAGTCGGCCAGGGCGGCATGGGCGCTGTCTTCAAGGCGCGCCAGAAATCGCTGGATCGCATCGTCGCGCTGAAGTTGTTGCCGCCGAGCATCGCCAAAGACGCCACGTTTATCGAGCGTTTTCAGCGTGAAGCGCGCGCCTCGGCCCGACTGAACCATCCCAACATTGTTCAAGGCATCGACGTCGGCAAGGACAGCGCCACCGGGCTGTGGTACTTCGCGATGGAGTATGTCGATGGCCCATCGGTCAAGAAGCTCCTGGAACAGCAGAAAGTGCTGCCCGAAGAGCGCGCACTGGCCATCGTGCGAGAGGTCGCGTCCGCCCTCGTCACCGTTGCCGCCGCGCAGATGGTCCACCGGGACATCAAGCCCGATAACATTCTCCTGACGCTGAAAGGCGATTCCAAACTCGCCGACCTGGGCTTGGCCAAGCAGACTCACGACGATGCCAGCGTCACCCAGTCCGGCCAGGCGATCGGCACGCCCTTCTACATGTCGCCAGAGCAGGCACGCGGCGAGGCCGACAACATCGATATTCGTACGGACATCTACGCGCTCGGCGCCACGCTGTTCCACATGGTCACGGGCCATGTCCCCTACGAGGGACCGACCAGTGCGGTGATCATGACCAAGCACCTGACCGATCCGGTGCCCAAGGCCAGAAAAGTCAACCCTGCCGTCAGCGAAGGCTGCAGCCGCCTGATCGAGCGCATGATGCAGAAGAACGTTGCTCAGCGCGTTCAGACGCCCACCGAGCTGTTGCAGCAGATCGATCGCGTGCTGCAGCACAGAACCGAAGCGACCTCGGCGCAGGCCGCCGTGCGCCGCTCCACCGGTCCGGTAAAGCCGGTCACGGAGCGTTCGGAGGAATCGTCGGGTGGTTCGCGGAGCCTGATCATCGCCGCCAGTATCGGCGTAATCGCGATTGTGTTACTTGTTGTTGCGCTGCGGGCCAAGCCGCAGGCTCGTCCAGCAGAAACCAAGGACGCGGAGACAAAAGTGCTGGCGAAAGGTGGCAACACCGTGCCGGTGACCAAGAAGTCCGCCGAAGTGCCTCCTCAGAAGGTCGGAAGCCTCATCGATGAGGCGCTCCGCATGGCGCAGGAGTTCGACAAAAAGAATCCGGGCGCGTTCAAGGAGATCGGTGAGCGTTACCAGAAAGCACTCGCTGTTGCCAAAGGCACTCCTTCGGAACAACAGGTCCAGGATAAAGTCGAGGATGCTCTGGCCGCCGTGCACACGCGTCAGACAACGGAGTCCGACGCCGCCTGGAAGAACATCGAGCAGAAAGTCCAGACGGCGGTCGCAGCCAACAACTACGACGCAGCCTTGGCCGCGCTGCAGGCTCTGCCGCCGAATGTGGCCGAAACGCTGGATGAACGGGCCTCAGCCAAGGCGCGCGACTTGCACCAGGCTGCCGAAACAAGAATCACCGAGATCAGGAAGAAGGTCGAACAATGTTCCACGGACGCCGAACCCAAAGCCGGCCTGGAAGCGCTCGCCGAGGCCGAGAAGATCGCCTACGCGCCGACAAAAGGAATCGTCGAAGAACTGAAGAAGCGGCTCACGGACGAATTGGCTAACGAAGGCGAACTCAAGAAGAAGAAGGCCGCGGTGGCGGGATTAAAGAAGTACGCCGACGCGCTGCAGAAGTTCGATGATGCGTTGCTCACGGCAAGGGACATCGGCGCGGCCCAGGCCATTGCGACGGCGGCGAAGGCTGACGAAGCACTGACGATCGTCGCACCGTTCGTTGGGGCAATGTGCGAGATTGCTGCCGGCATCGAGGCGGCTGCGAAGTACGAGCAGGACGCGGTTGCTGGACTGAAAGGCCAGAATGTCGAGCTCGAAACCACCTCCGGCCGAACCAAGAAGGGCACGATCTCCAAGTACCAGGACGGCGCCATCACGCTCGAATTCGAGGTCTCCGGCGGCGGCGGAAAGGCAAGCGTCAAAGAAAATGTGAAGCTGGCCGACCTCACCGACGCCGCGCGCAAGAAGCTTATGCCACCCTACACACCGAACACGCCGGCTCAGCATGTCGCGCTCGCCTATACCAAACTGGCCAAAGGCACGGAGGACTACGCCGCGGCGCTGGCCTTGTTGGATGGCGCCAAAGACTTTCCGCTGAAAGGACACGCGCAGGATCTTGCCAATCGGATTCGAAAGACGAAGGAGCTGGCGCAAGCCGAAGCCGAGGCGCCCGGCAAGTGGGGCGAAATCCAGTTGCGCGCCGCCGCGCCCAAGCTGAGCGAATCCGAAGCGAAAATTCTGCGCGAGAAGCTCGCCGCGTTTGAGCAGCAGTGCGGCGCCACGGAGTATGCCAAATCTATAAAGGAAAAACTGGCCACGTTGAAAACAAAGCTCGGGCAGGCGGCAGCGAGCGGGCCGAACCTGGTTGTCAACGGCGGCTTCGAGACCGGTACGCTCGAACCCTGGAAAATGCGCGACGAGGAAACGAAGTTCTCGTTCGTGGCTGGATATGCCGGACAGAACTCCATACGGCTGCAGGTTGGCGCGGGCGGACGGGTCAACCTGGGACAGTCCATCAAGGTTGACCCCGATGTTCCATATAAGTTCTCCATCGCCACCAAGCTCGTCAGCGGTACCCCGTTGCGCGCGCTCGTCCGGATTATGGGCGTAGCCGGCGGCGAGGCACGCGGCGGGGAGCCGACAAAGTTCATTACGATGTTCCCGTCCGGCGCCACGCCTGAATTTCAGCGCGTGGAGGCGGTGATCACGCCCGTAAGAGCCACCATCGAAATCGATTTGTTTGTGAACAACAAGGAATCCAGAATGCCCGTCATCTGCATGCTTGATGATGTGGAAGTTGCTCGCCTAAGCGGCGCCGGCACCGCTGGCTCGGCCGCCGCTGCGCCTCCCATGCAGATTCCCGACATCTACAAGCAGAAGGGCCTGGTATTCTGGGTCAACCCCACAGCGGACCCGGTCCATTCGACGCGGGAACTGGTCAGCAACGTCGTCTCATCGGACACAGGCACGGTGCACGTGATTCCTTCGGACTTAATCGTCAAGGGAATGCAGTTCTCATCGAGCTGCTGCAACTATCCAGCGAGCGAAGAGGCCAAGGCCGTCAGCGCCGGCGGCACGGCCATCGTCTGGATTAAGCCTGAGAAGATCAACACCACTTGGCACGGTCTGGTGACCCGTTGCCTGAAAGGCGCCACGCCCGCAACGTCGCACGACGATTTTTCGCTGTGGCTGGACCACGGAAAATTCGCGCTGCGCTTCAACTGGCCGGAGAACACTTGGCCGGATCAAGGCAAATTCGCCTCGAAGGCCAACATCCCAGCCGGCGAATGGACCATGTGCGCGGCCACGTGGGACGGAAAGAACGTGACCATCTACATCAACGGCAAGCGCGACAGCAGCCATCCGGCCCCGGAAGTGCCTGCGAAAAGGGGAACTCTGATCGCGCTCGGCGCCAACCCGCCCGGCACGCCGGAGTTCTACAGCGGGCTAATTGGCGCCGCGATGATCTGGAACCAGCCGCTGACCGAAGTCGAACTTGGCTTGCTGAACGGCACGTTCTGGCTGGGCAAGTAGGATCGCCGCATTCCACCGTCTGGACAATGCGGTTCATGTATCTACAATCCCAGCGATAACTCATCCTGGAGGCATCATGCGCACTCGATTGGGCGTTGTGCTCGCGCTGGTTTCTGCCGCGTCGCTGCTGCATTCCGGCGAAACGATCACCTGTCCCGACAAGGCCGACGTATGGCTGTCCTCCGCCAACAGCGAAGAGAAAGAAAGCAACGGTGGAAAATCGCCGCGAATTAAGCTGAAGATCTACCAGGAATTCGGGCTGCTGGACTTCGACGTGAGCGCGCTGAAGGGCAAGCGCATCGAAAAGGCTGAGCTCCACGTCGCGCCTGCCGAAGGCGCCATCTTCGGCAAGGACCGCGGCACCGACCTGCGCTGGTTCACGTTCTCCACCGTCAGCAGTCCGTGGGTCGAAGGCGAAGGCACCAGTTACACCAAAGACGAAAAAGGCCACGGCGCAACGTTCAACGAGGCCAGCTACAAAACGCGCCCGTGGAGTTTTCCCGGATCGAAGGTGTGGGACGTGATGCTGGGCAACGGCAAGACCTTGCGCTGTGATTCGGATGGCGGCGATCCGAAGGACGGCTGGTTCACGATTCCGATCGACAAGCGCCTGGTCGAAGCGCTGGTAAGCGGAACATCCTACGGTTTCCTGATCATGGACGGCTCCACCGGCGTCGACCGCAACAGCTACATTCATTCGCGCGAGAGCAAGAAAGCGCCCTACCTGACCGTCACCGTTGCCGGCGATGACAAAACGCCGTCCGTGGTTGCTGCGAGTCTGAAGTTCGTGCCGTCGATTTCTGACGCCTCTCCGCAGAACGGCGCCGGCGTGCTGTCGTTGACCGTGCCGGAGAAAGCGTTCGCCTACGACATAAAGCTGAACGGGCAGGCGCTTCCGCGCTGGCAGGTTCCGTTCGCCGAAAAGCCTGGCACGACGCAGAGCATTTTGTTCGACCGCCTGCCGCCCGACGCCGATGTGAAGTTTGACATCGCCGTGATTGACGCCGCGGGAAATGTTTCGCCCGTGGCTTCTGTCGTGGGCCGTTCCAGCCCGAAAGCAACGGCCCCTTCGCTGCCCATTGCGGACTGGCAGCCCAAAGGCGGAACGCCGCCGCAAGTCGGTGGCAAACTGAAGGTCTGGGCGTTCCCCGAAATCTGCAAGCTCGACCCGCTCACCGGAAAGATCGTACTGGAAGAGGGCGTCGGGGAAGCCGCATCGAAAAACAGCGTCTGGGATGCGGCCGATTCCACCGTTCGCATTGCTGCGGCACGTGGAGAAATTGCAGGATTCCAGATCGCCGCCGAGACACTTGCCGGCCCGGTCGAGGACCTGAAGATCGAAGTCGTCTCTCCGGCAGGCGTGCAGGCGCGCTTGTGGCGAACGTGGTTCGTCAACGTGAAGGGAAAATGGCAGGCCGAGTATGCACTCCCTCTGGCCACCGGCGCGGCGCAGGCCATTCCCTCCAGCGACAACAGCATTCCCGAACAGAAAGCCACCGCGATTGCCGTGGACCTGATCGTGCCCGCCGACGCCAAAGCCGGCGAGAGCAGCGGCACGATCACCATCAGCGCAGGCGGCGCGCAGGCCAAACTCTCGCTGAAACTGAAAGTCTACGACGCGACAATTCCGGCCGAGATTCACTTCAACCCAGAACTGAATGCCTACAGCGGCCCCGGAAAAGCCGGCAGCGAGCAGTTCTTCGATTCCATGCGACTCGCGCACTATCACCGCTGCAGCATCAACCGCGTACCGCATTCGCACCAAGGCACGACGCACGAGGACTGGACGCCGCAGGTCGGACCGGACGGAAAGGTCACGGACTGGTCGCGTTTCGACACCAATCTCGGCCCGCTGCTGGATGGTTCGGCGTTCAAGAACAACCCGCGCGCAGGCGTGCCGGTCGCGGCGATTTATCTTCCGCTGAACGAAAGCTGGCCGCTGCCCATCAAAGGCAACTACCATCCCGGCTGCGACACCAGCGGCAAAACATGGAAGGCCATTCACGACATCAAAGCCAAGCCGCCTGAAGAAGCGTTCCCGCAGTCCTACAAAGATGCCTTCGTAAATTGCAGCGCCGACTTCGCGCGGCACTTCGCCGAGAAAGGCTGGAAGGTCACGCGCGGGCAGTGCTTCTTCAACAACAAGCATCAGTACGGCCGCGACGGCATGACCGGCACCGCGTGGATGATGGACGAACCCAACGAATACCTCGACTGGCACGCGCTCAATTTCTACAGCCGCATGTTCCACGCCGGCCTCAAAGCTGCAGGCAAAGATGTTCCGCTGTGTTTCCGAGCCGACGTCAGCCGCCCGATGTGGCAGGGCAGTGTCAGCGACGGCCTGATGGAAATGATGTACGTCGGCGGCGAGGTCTTCAACATGCCGGCGCTCATCAAGGACTCCAAGCGTCGCATGCCGACGACGGTCATCTGCTACGGCGGAGCGAACGATCAATCCCGAGCCAATCACGAAAGCGCAGCGTGGTGCATCAAGTCCTACGTCTACGAATGCGACGGCGTCGTGCCGTGGCAAGGCTTGGGCGGCGACAACGCCTTCGACAAAGGCGACAATCCGGATAACGGCAACGCCCTGATCGTCGATGCCCAGAAGCGCTTCAAGCTGAACGCCGTCGCCTCCTATCGCGTGCACGCCTTCCGCAACGGTGCTCAGATCGCCGAACTCCTGCGTCTGCTCGAACAGAAGAACGGCTGGGGCCGAGCGCACAGCGGCCTGCTGGTCGCTCAAGCCCTGCCGTTGAGCACGGAGTTCAAGCAGGCCTTCAACGACGATGCGGCCGCTGTGACGTTCAGAGGCCTCAGCGGCGATGCCTTCGTGCGGCTGAAGGAAGGAATCCTGAAGCTGCTGGCAAAATAGAACCACAAACACGCAAAGGCGCGAAGAACAGACTATGAACTATGCTCTCGCAGTAAGCTTTCTCAGTGCAGTCGCTTTCGCTTTCGCAGCCGAAAGCACTGACACCGCCGTCGCCACCGCTCTATCCGCCGCCGGCAAGCGCAAATGGGCCGACGAATCTCGCGCCGGAAGAATGTTCTCCAAAGATCCCTGCGTACTTCGCTTCGGCGGGCGCTATCTGATGTATTACTCCGTCGGACCGGCGAAGGATTCGAAGTTGCCGAAAGGTTGGGCGATCGGCATCGCCGAAAGCACTGACCTGCTCAACTGGAAGAAGTGCGGCGACATCCTGGGCGAACAGGACTGCGAAAAGAACGGCATCGTCAACGGCCGCGCGATCGTCCTCGATGGCAAGGTGCATCTCTTCTACAACACCTATGGCAACGCGAAGAACGATGCCCTCTGCCACGCAGTCTCGGATGATGGCCTGAAGTTCACGCGCGACCCCAGCAACCCGATTCTCCGTGCCGGCGGCGACTGGAACAGCGGCCGGGCCATCGATCTGGACGTCATCGAACACGGCGGCAAGCTGCTGCTTTACTTCGCTACGCGCGACCCATCGATGAAAATCCAAATGCTGGTCGTTGCCGCCGCCGACCGCACAACGGACTTCGGCCGCGCAGCATGGAAGCAACTCGGCGACGGCCCGGTACTTAAGCCCGAACTGCCGTGGGAGAAGAACTGCATCGAAGCGCCGTCGATCATCAAGCGCGGCGACACCTTCTTCCTCTTCTACGGCGGCGGCTACAACAACGACCCGCAGCAGATCGGCTGCGCGACGAGCACGGACGGCATTCACTTCACAAAGATTTTCAAAGAGCCACTTCTGCCCAACGGCAAGCCCGGCGAGTGGTGCTCATCCGAATGCGGCCACCCCGGCGTCTTCGTCGATGACGACGGCCAGACCTATCTGTTCTTTCAAGCCAACAACGACCACGGCAAAACCTGGTTCCTCTCCTGGGTCAAACTCGGCTGGAAGGACGAGAAACCATACGTGATGCCGGAGTGACTCATCAGCGCTCATCAAGCGCTGCAGCCAGTCTTCGGCGTGTGGCCTCGTACCTCGCTTTTGCCTCGCGATACTCTCCTGCTTTTCTCTGGCTGGAGACCATGCCGTGGATCGCAAAACCAATAAAGACGAGGCCAAACAGAGCCATAGGAGGAAATGCTGCGCCCGCAATGCACGTCCAGATCGCACCGAACACGACGACGAAGCCGTTGAGGGCCGTGTTGCAGCCCGGGTTTTCGTCCGGTTCCCGCGTAGACCCGTCCTTCCCACGAACGAGATACGTCTCGCGTTTCATTGCCCACTCGCGGTCAAGCCGTTCGAGATCGTTTTGACGCCGGATAATCCCCAGGTCCTCGACTGCTTCCTCGGTGTTCTTCTCGATCTTCTCCAGTACCGACGTGTAGTACGCACTTCCCGAACGCTGTACGGCAAGTCGCGCATTGCAGTGAGCGCAGGTCAGATAGCGCGCTTCTGGCGGCGCCTGCAGCGGCGCTCCGCAGTGATTGCAGGACAGGCTTAGCAGTTCAACAGCCATTGGATTCCCCTCTATATATCTCCATACCATATTGGCGTCGTTGATGCGCTTATAATGGACTGCGCAATTTGTAATGCAGCGCCCGCTATAGAACTGGTTCCCGGCCAGCCTTCGCCAACCGGGAACCAGGAACTATGAACCAGAAACTTGCCATTACTTCCCCAGCGCCTGAAAATCCCCCTTCAGCGACCGATACAAATTCTGCCACGCCGGATAGTACTTGTCATAAATCGCGCTGTGCTCCGCGCACGGCTTGACCGGGTTACAGGTGCGAACTGTCGCCGCGCACGCCTCCTCGACACTGTTGAAATTCTTCGTGCCGACCGCCGCCAGCAGCGCCACGCCGTAGGCTGCGCCTTCCGATGCCACCAGCGAACACGTGCTTTGCCCGAACATATCGGCCAGCGTCTGGTACCAGAAGTCGTTCTTCGCTCCGCCGCCGGTCACGCGGACTTCTTCGACCGAAACTTTCATCCCGCGGAAAATCTCGATGCAGTCGCGCAGACTATAGGCGACGCCTTCGATGACGCTGCGAGCCATGTGGCCTTTGGTCGTGCGCGGCGTGATCCCGATGAAGCAGCCCTTCGCCAGCGGGTCGGCGTGCGGTGTGCGCTCGCCCGTGAGATACGGCAGGAAGCACAGTCCTTCGCTGCCAACGGGAGCGGTTCGGGCTTCTTGAACAAGAATGTCGTACGGGTCGCCGCCGCTGAGTCCCGCCACGGCGATCTCCGGATGGCCCAACGCGTTCTTGAACCACTGCAGGCTGCCGCCCGCGCACAGCGTCACGCCCATATTGTGCCACTTGCCCGGCACCGCGTGGCAGAACGTGTGCGCGCGTCCTTCCGGATCGGTCTTCGGCTGGTCAGCATGCGCGAACACCACGCCGCTCGTCCCGATCGAGACGCTGCAAACGCCGCTCTTGACGATGCCCGAACCCACCGCGCCCGCCGCGCAATCGCCACCGCCGCCGACGATCGGCGTGCCAGCCTTGACCGCTCCGCCCAGCGCGTCCGCCGCCGCTTCGCTGACCTTGGTGCTCGGAATCGTGCTTTCGTAAACGTCAGGCAGCAGCGAAAGATCGAGCCCCAGTTTGCTCAGCAACGCCTTCGACCACTGGCGCTTGTTCACGTCCAGCAGCAGCGTGCCCGACGCGTCGCTGACTTCCGTGGCAAACTCGCCGCTCAAGCAGAAGCGAATATAATCCTTGGGGAGCAGCGCCTTCACCGCCTGATCGAAAATCTTCGGCTCGTTGTTGCGCACCCACAACATCTTCGGCGCGGTAAACCCGGTGAGCGCCGGATTGCTGACCAGATCGAGCAGTTTCTTTCTCCCGCCGGCCTTCTGCGTAATCTCGTCGCATTCCGCGCCCGTGCGCTGGTCGTTCCACAAAATCGCCGGCCGCAACACTTCGCTCTTCTTATTGAGCAACACCAGTCCGTGCATCTGGCCGGAAAGCCCGATGCCTGCGATGTCGCCGGGCTTGATCCCCGCCGCTTTCACCGCCGCCGGAACCGCCTGCTTCACCGCCTCCCACCATTCCGCCGGCGACTGCTCGCTCCACAGCGGCTTGGGCGACTGGCAGGTGTGCCCGGCTGTGCCGGCTCCACGCAGCTTGCCCTTCTGGTCGATGACGATGGCGCGAGTTCCCGACGTTCCGATGTCGATCCCCAGGAAAAACGGCATAGCAAAGCTCTCCTTTTATCTGTGTCACATGTGCCACGGGCAGCCTCTGTTCGCTGTTGGCTGCCCGTGCCACTCCTTTTCGTTGCCCGTGCCGCCCAATGCGAAGCCGGAAGTATAGCGGCTCCCGCGCGAAGCGTCGAGAGCGGGAGACATGCGCGCGCACGTCGCTGAACGTAGTGCGGGCGTCCCGCCCGCTGCTCCGGTTCCCCTCTCCCCCGCGAGGGAGAGGGGTTAGGGGTGAGGGGGCAGCCTTGCACCCGATGCCCTCTTTTCCCACTTCGCCCCGCAATTCGGGGTATTCGACTGAAGGTTTCCAAACTCTCTTTTCGGAGGAAGACATGAAGATTCGTTCTGTTGGTTTGTTGCTTCCGCTCGTCGCCCTTGCTGGACTCGCCCGCGCCGCAGACATGAAGTCCACGACTCCTGAGCCTCAAAAAGATGCCTGGGCGCAGAAGTGGTGGATGCCGCGGCACGAACAGAAACTCGCCGAAGTGAAGAAGCTGCAGGGCAAAGTCGATCTGCTTTGGATCGGCGATTCCATCACGCACGGCTGGGAGAACACCGGTAAGAGCGTGTGGGATGAATCCTACGCCAAGCGCAACGCCTTCAACATCGGCTTCAGCGGCGACCGCACCGAACAGGTCCTCTGGCGTCTGCAGAATGGCGAAGTCGAAGGCATCGCCCCCAAACTCATCGTCATGATGATCGGCACGAACAACGCCGGCCACCGCAAAGAAAAATCCGAAGAGACCGCCGCTGGCATCAAGGCGATCCTGGAAGAGCTTGGCAAACGCCTGCCGCAAAGCAAAGTCCTCCTGCTCGCCATCTTCCCGCGCGGCGCGAAAACCGAAGACGCTCTGCGCAAGCTCAACGATGAAACCAACAAACTCATCGCGCCCTACGCCGACAACAAGCGCGTCTTCTTCCTCGACATCAACGCCAAGTTCCTGCAACCCGACGGCACGCTGACCAAGGACATCATGCCCGACCTGCTGCACCCCAACCCCAAGGGCTACAAGATCTGGGCCGAAGCCGTCGAGCCCACCATCGAAAAACTCATGTCCGATGCGAAGTAGACTCTCAAATGCCTGAGTGCTGAGCGCGCGCGTCACCCGCTTGCGCCTCAGCACTCAGCACTTTCCACTCAGCACTTTTCTCACACCTTCTCCGGCACCACGAACGGCGCGCGATATTCCCGTGTCAGCAGCTTGTTCGCCTCCGTCGCAAATTCCCCCGAAAACTGTTCCTTCTCCGGATCGAAATTCAGCGTTGGCCCCAGCACGGGCAACGGCTTCGTCAAATCCAGCCCGACTTTGCTCAAATTGTCGCGGAAACGCGCGAAACATTCCTGCACCAGCGGATCGGACTTGGTGGCATCCGCGACGTCGTCGGCCTTCACGACTTTTCCGACGCGATGCGAAATATTGCCGAGATGGCAGATCGCCGCAGAGAGATGTCCTTCCAAAATATCCGCGTTCAATTCTTCAAGCTTGCGGGTCTTGCAGACGTTGATGAAATTCTGCATGTGGTCTTTACCGTCGTCGCCGGAAAACTTTTTGATCTTCTCGTCCTTGTTGTCATACGTCCACCCGCCACCGCCGCCGCCGGCGTAATAGCCGTTCTCGCACTGAACGATGAACCCGCCGCGCAGTCCCTTGAACGCGCCCATCTTCCAGACCTTCTCGTCGGCTTTCCCGTCGATTGGATGATCAGGCAAGCCGCGAATTTCGCAGATCAGCGGCACAGAACTGAAGGG
The DNA here is from genome assembly GCA_036504595.1 of Planctomycetota bacterium. Taxonomy (GTDB): domain Bacteria; phylum Planctomycetota; class SZUA-567; order H5-PLA8; family H5-PLA8; genus DASXUX01. Next base: position 424,172 of record DASXUX010000081.1, read on the forward strand.
CTTGAAGTCGTACCAGCACGTCTGGCAGTTCGGCGTCTGCCCGTCGTCGTCCACAGCGAACCGTCCGCCGAACGACAGCACGCGCGTCGGATGCGCTTTCAGTCCCATCACCCAGCGGCACAGATCCAGATAGTGCACGCCATTGTTCGCCAGTTCGCCGTTGCCATAATTCCAGAACCAATGCCAGTCGTAATGCAGGTTCTTGCGCATCATCGGTTCTTTCGGCCCCGGCCCGCACCACAAGTCGTAGTCCACCGTCGCCGGCGGCGTCTGCGGCCCCACTTTGCCGATGCTCGGCCACGGCTGGTAGTGGAGCGCTCGCACGTGCTGAATCTTCCCGATGTTTCCTTTGTTGATCCAATCGAACGCCTCGCGCTGCCCCGGGCAGGAGCGCCGCTGCGTGCCCGTCTGCACGATCCGGTTGTACTTGCGAGCCGCCTCCACGCCCTTGCGCCCTTCCCAGACGCTGTACGAACACGGCTTCTCGACGTACACGTCCTTCCCCGCCTGGCAGGCCCACACCGTCGCCAGAATGTGCCAGTGATTGGGCGTCGCGACGACGACCGCATCGAGGTCTTTGTTTTCGAGCATTTTGCGCAGGTCGCGGTACTTCTCCAGCTTGATGTCCGCCTGTTCCTTGCCGATCTTTTCGACCGTCTTGTCGAGCATAGCCTCATCGACATCGCAGATCGCCACCAGCCGCGCGCCCTTCGTGCCGAGCAACTGCCTGCAGTGGTCGCCGCCCTTGTTGCGCGTGCCGATCACCCCCACCCGCACTTCATCGTTCGCGCCAAGAACGCGACTGTGCGGCGAAAGCCACGCCGCCGTCCCCGCGAACACCGACGCCTTCAGAAAACTCCGACGGCCAAGCTTGCTCATCTACCCCTCCCGCATCTCAAATGTGTTCCGATGCTGACGTATACACCGCCGCACTGTGTGCCACGGGCAGCCCATTCGGCTCCGGCACCGCCGGTTTGCTGTTGGCTGCCCGTGCATTTAGCCGCCTAAACCCTCGAATTCCACCGCCCTTCTTCTGTCCAGGAGCGCACCCTGCGTCGTAGCCCCCAAACCGTCTTCGCGCCTTTGCGGTTCAAATCTCTGTAAAAAACTGCACGTGTGGTGTTCGCCACCCTGCTCAGATTTCTTGTCCAAACCTGCACCGTTTGTCGTAGCCCCCAGCTCTTCTTCGCGCCTTCGCGTCTTTGCGGTTCAAATGTCTGTAAAAAAGTGCACATGTGGTGTCCGCCAACCTTCACCACCGCAGAGTTTTTGTCCAAACCTGCACCGTGCGCCGTAGCCCCAAACCTTCTTCGCGCCTTTGCGTCTTTGCGGTTCAAATATCTGTAAAGAAGTGCACATGTGGTGGTCTGTCAACCCCTCAAGCCTCAGGTCTCAAGCCTCACGCCTCTTCGTCCAAACCTGCACCGTGCGTCGCAGCGCCCAAACCTTCTTCGCGTCTTTGCGGTTCTAATGTCCTGTAAAAAAGTGCACATGTGCAGCCCTAACGTATCTCTTCAGTATCCAACGCATCGTCCGGACATAGTATCTCTGCACCATCCCCCTAAGTATATACGCCTGAAACCACGGTTTCTTTCAAAAATTATTCGGATAATGTTTGGTTAAGCGAAAACCCTGAACCCTGAACCCCGAACCCCGAACCCTGAACCCTGACCCCCCGAACCCTTCCGTCAAGCAATTTCCTTCAGCGCCTTCACCACCTGCTCCGCCTCCTCTATGGTGTTGAAGTACCCCGGCGAGAGCCGCACCGTCCCATTCGGGAAAGTCCCAAGCTGCCTGTGAGCGTACGGCGCGCAGTGCAGCCCCGGCCGCACCGCAATCGAAAACGCCTGGTCCAGAATGCTCGCCACTTCCGCGTTGTCCCGATCCTTGATCGTGATCGACAGAGCCCCCACTTTTCGCGAGACATCTTTCGTCCCGAAAATCGTAAACCGCGCGTCGCCTTCCAGTTCGCCAATCAAGCGCGCAACAATCGCGCGCTCGTGCTCCAGCACCGTAGTGCGCGCATCTTGCCCGCTGCTCCGGTCCCCCTCTCCCCCGCGAGGGAGAGGGGTTAGGGGTGAGGGGGCTCCAATCCGCAATCCGCAATCCGCAATCCGCAATTGCTCTCCCCCCGTCGCCTCCGGTCTCCCGCTTGCGATCCGATTCAAAAATCTCACCCCCGCCAGCAGCCCCGCAATCCCCATCGTGTTCGGCGTGCCGCCTTCCAACCGGTGCGGCAGTTCGTCCGGCTGATGCGGATTCGTGCTGTCCCCGCCCGTCCCGCCCTCGCGCCAAAGCTTCAGCCTCTTCTCGTCGAACCGCGAACTGATCAGCAGCGCTCCCGTTCCCGTCGGCCCGTACAAAGCCTTGTGCCCCGGAAACGCCAGCAGATCGATCTGCGCCGCTTCCATGTCCAGCGGCACCACTCCCGCCGACTGCGCCGCATCGACCAGCAGCGTGATGCCTTCGCTTTTCTTCCGCAAAGCCGGCCCAAGTTCCTCCACCGGGTTGATCACGCCGGTCGCGTTCGCGCAGTGCGTCAAAGCCACCAGCCGCGTCTTCGGCGTGATGGCCGCCAGAATCTCGTCCGTGTGCCACGCGCCCGGCTCGCTTGGCACCACGCGCGTGAGCATAATAAACCCATCGTCGGCCATCTGCTGCAGCGGCCGGTTGATCGAATTGTGCTCCAGCGCCGTCGTGACGACGTGCTCGCCCCCGCGCAGCACCCCTTTGATCGCCATGTTCAGCGCGTCCGAACAATTCAGCGTGAAGACGCACCGCGCCGGATCATTCAGCCCAAAAAACTTGCTCACCGCATTGCGCGCCTGCCCGATCATCGCCTCCGCGCCCGTGGCCATGCGATGCCCCGCCCGCCCCGGATTCCCGCCAAATTCCTGCATGAACTTCAGCATGCTCTCAAAAACTTCCAGCGGCTTGGGATAGCTGGTCGCTGCATTATCAAAGTAAATCATTTGTCAGTTGTCCGTGGTCCGTTGCCAGTAGCCCGCAGGGCCAATCTGCAATTTTCGTAACCGTTCAGTCCCCTGCTGATTTGATGCGCGGTGTTCTGCCGAGCGTTCCTTAACTGCCTTCAACACAGAGTCACAGAGAACACGGAGGAGCACAGAGAAAGAATAGAGTTAAAAACACTCTGTGACCTCTGTGTCCTCCGTGCCTCTGTGTTGAAGGCTGTTTCTTTTGCGCTGAACTGAACGGTTGCCAATTTTCAATTTGCATTGGCCAATTTTCAATCCGCCGTTTCTCCCCGTCCCCCCGTCCCCCCCTCTCCCCGTCTGCTTCTTTTGCCGTTAGATCCTCCCCATCCCAAAATACTCCCGATACGCGCCGACCGCCGCAATATAATTCTCCGCCTTCACGTCTTCGTGCACCGAATGGCTCGCATGCAGAATGTGTCCGCCCGATCCGGTCTGCCCATACTTCAAGCACTCGATCACTTCGCGGCGAACATCGTCGGGCGTGCGGTGGCAGAGCGTATGTCTCGCATCCAGATTTCCGATGATGCACACCCGCCCATAAACGCCCTCCTTAATGAGCCGCGGCCACGTCATCCCCGCCGCCTGATCGACCTCCTTATATCCATCCACGCCCGAGTTGAAAAAGAAGTCCTCCTTGATCGGCCAGTGATTCCCGTCCGATGTGTACACGGCCAGAGCGCCCGCGTCGTGAATGACCTTCACGTGCTCCTGTATTGCGGGAAGAATGAACTCCCGGTACATCGCCGGCGAAATGAACGGCCCCTTGTCGCAGCTTACATCCCCGCCCATCGCCACCACTTTGCAGCCGTTCGCGATGCAATTTTTCGTGATCGCAAACGCGCGCGCCTTCTTCATCTCGATCCAGCGCCGAATCAGTTCGGGCTCATCAACCAGCCACATCAGCATGCACGGCGGATAAAACGCCACGCCCGTCCCGCAGCCGATCTCCCCCATGAAAACCCAGTCCAACCCCTCTGCCGCCGCCAGTTCCTGCACGCGATTGAGGAACCGGTCCGGGCCCATCTTCACGTGAGCGTTTCCGTCCCACTCCAGAATCTCTTTCCGCAGAGCGTTCTCATCCGTCTTCGCCGAATCCGCCGCGCTCTGCCCCGGATTGACCGGTTCGACCATCTGCGTGCGCGGATTCACGCCGTGCTCGATGCCATCCAGTTCCCAGCGCTGCGGGCCAAGCTTTTTCGGGGTGGTGCCGGCCTCCGCGCCGGCCGGCAGGGACGCCGGCACCACCCCGTTGAGCCGCACCATATCCAGCCCGAAGTGCTTGCAGACCTTGAACTCCGCTTGAGCGTGCGCTTCGACTAGCTCTTCCGACGTAACGCCCTCAGCCAATGCGTCCCACGCCAGCGCCGCGTCGGTTGCGATGTTGCGCCCGCAGATCGGCCAGTGAATCGGATGGTAAGGCTGAAAAATCTCAAACAGCGGCGTGCGGTCCGGCGGTTGAAACGCAAACGCTTTCTGGACTCGCTGCAAGGATCCGCCCAAAGTGAATCCTCCACTCAGACCACCAGACCACCAGACACCAGACTACCAGACTACCAATGCGCTAAAGATAAGCCGAAACGCGCGAAACAACAATCCGCTCCCCGCCCCCGTGGTGTAATGTTTAGAAATAACAAGTGGGTGGAGTGGTGGAGCGGTGAGTGGTGGATGGTGCGTGGCGAACGATGGAGCACTGGCTTGTGCCAGCGCTTGATGCGCGAGGAACCGGGGGACACATCGGCGAGTGCAACGGACCAAGGACGTTCACCAAGTGGTCACGGCGCGAACGAATGACCAGCCGCCTTTAGGCGGCTTCTGGGCCGTTGCTTGCCACCAGCTTTAGCTGGTGGGGAGCGGTTGCCCTGATTTCAACCAGCCGGCTTTAGCCGGGCTTGCGAGCGACGGCCGCTACACCACTCACCACTCACCACTCACCACTCACCGAGGGGCATACTAATGCGCGAACTCAACCTAATCGACGGCTGGCAAGTCCTGCAAGACGTTCACGAAACCGGCGAACTGCACGGCCTCTTCAAACCAGACTACCAACCCGTCTCCGGCACCGCCCTCTCGCGCTGGGAGCCCCTCCCGCGCTTGGCGCACCTGCAGCTTCTCTTCGCGCGGCAGCCCGATTTCGGCCGCGAACTGCGTTACTTCAACGAACACCCCTGGTACTACCGCCTCGAATTCTCCTGCCCCGCCGACGCCGGAAAAGTCGCGCGCCTCCGTTTTGAAGGCGTCGATTACTTTGCGAAAGTCTGGCTCAACGGCCAACTCCTGGGTGAGCACGAAGGCTACTCCGAAGTCTTCGAATTCCCGGTCGAAACAATTATCAAGCGCGGCGAGAAAAACACTCTGGTCGTGAAGGTCTCCGCGCCGTGGGATCGCGAAAGTTCCCCTGGCCGTGAGGCCAACCGCGTCGGCAGCGTCATCCGCAACCAGATCAAAGGCACCTACGAACACTGCGATACGTTCGTCCAGCGCGACGTCAATCCCATCGGCATCTGGCGACCCGTGAAACTGATTCTTTCCGACGAATGCTGGCCCGCCGGCACGCCGCATGTGATCAGCCAACTGGCGACCGATCGCTGGCAAGCCAAGCTGACCGTCCACTGGCCCGTCGGCGCCGCATCGGAAATCTCCAGCGCGGAACTGACGATCCTCATCGAAGACGACGAGACCGGCCTGGTCGTTGCGCGCACGCAGCAGTCGATCAAGCTCGCCGCTGGCATCAATCGCGTGAAGAGCGAGCTCGTTCTGCCCTCGCCCAAATTGTGGAACACACCCGACCGCGGCGGCCCGGCGCTGTACCGAGCGCGCTTGAAACTGCAGGCCCGCGGCGAAACGCTCCTCTCCGGCGAAAGCGTCTTCGGCGTCCGAACCGTCGAACTCGTCCGCTCCGCGACTGAAACCAGCGTGCGCCTCAACAGCCAGAAGCTCTACATCCGCGGGACAACCTACTTCCCCGATGTGTATCTCTCGCGCCTCGATCGCGGCCGCTACGAACGCGACCTACGAGCTATGCTCGACGTCGGCATCAACGCGATTCGCATTCACGTTCACGTCGAAAACCCGGAGCTCTACGCTCTCTGCGACCGCCTCGGCATTCTGGTGCTTCAGGACGGCGATTTGAATTGGAACTACCCGACCGACGACGTCTTCACGCAGCGAGCTGTGCGCGTCTTCAGTGCGATGGTGGAAGCTCTGCGCGGACACCCCTGCATCTTTGCCTGGATCTGCACCAACGAAGCCGCCATTTGGGAAGTAAAGGACCTCGACAAAGCCGGCGCTGCGCTCGAACAAGCCGCGCATGAGCTCGACCCGACGCGCCCGACGATCCGCAACTCCACCATCGAAGACCAGCTCGTCAGCGGCGATTCGCATTTCTACGACGGCAGCCTCGGTAAAGGCGTCTACACCGACATGGCCAAGCGCAAGCCGAAGCTGCTCACTGAATTCGGCGCCGACGCCCCCGCGTCTCCTGAAAGCCTGCGGCAAGTTCCCGAGCTCGCCCGCAAGCTCGCGCCGCTGCTGCCGCGTATCGCGGAGCTTCACGATTACCAGTTCCGGCTGATCAAGTACCAGATCGAAAACGTGCGCATCCGCAAGTACGACCCCTGCGCCGGCTATTTCCAGTTCATGTGGATCGACCTCTGCCCGCAGAGTTTCTACGGCGTGTACGATTACTGGGGCAAGCCCAAAGTCGAAGGCCAGGGCGGCGCCCTTCGAGCCTTCCGCGAAGCCAACCTGCCCATCGGCGTCTTCATGGAACATCTCGACACGCCCGTCGCCATCTGGGCCGTCAGCGATCTCGTTGATGAGTTCAAAGGCTGCGCGCTGGAATGGAGCGTGACCACCGCCGGAGTGGTGCCGGCCTCCGCGCCGGCAGGAGAGGAGAGCGTCTCTGGCGGCGGCGAAGAGATCACGCGCGGTTCGGCCGCCTTCGATCTCCCGCCCGACAGCCGCATCCGCGTGACTGATCTGAAGTTTCCCGTTTCCGTTCACGAAAAATACTGCGTGCGCCTGTCCCTGTACGATTCGTCAGGCAAGCTTCTCGCGGGCAACCGTTACGACGACCCCTTCCATCATCCGCAGCGCCGCCCCGGCTACCCCGAACGCATCGACCACGAAACCGGCATGAGACTGTGGGACGCGTGAAGTAGCGCAATCCTCCTGGATTGCGTGCCGTTTTGTACCGCGGGCCTCTGGCCTGCATCCGTCTTGTAGTGCGGACGCCGCAGCTCGCTGCTCCGGTCTGCTCGCGCTGCAGCTCTCCCCTCCCCGCCGAGGGGAGGGGCTGGGGGAGGGGTTTGCGGCAGAGCCGCAAGTGTTGCGCGAGCCGTGGTGCGGACGCCGCAGGCCGTGCGCTCCGGTTCCCCTCTCCCCCGCGAGGGAGAGGGGTTAGGGGTGAGGGGAAGTATAACGACCAACGACCGATGACCACAACCGAAAGGAACAACCGTGCTACTACGCCGCGCAATCTCTCTTGGAATCCTGATCCTCTCCACCTCCACCTTCGCCGCAGACGCCCCCAAACTCGTGATCTGCGATTTCGAGGACGCCTCGAGTCTCAAGAAACTCGACTGGGACAAGAACAATGTCGAACTCACCGTCGGCCCGCGCACGGTCACCGAAACCAACAATGTGCTGAAGTACTCAGTCCTCGGCGGCGATTACCCCAGCTTCAACCTTTACCCACCCAATATCCCGAAGGACTGGTCGCCGTACGAAGTGCTCTCTCTCGTGGTCTGGGCCAACAACGATTGTGACCTGGGCATCCGCGTGGATGATCAAAAAAGCTTTAACTACGCCTCGCGCTACAACGGCGGCTGCCGTCTGCAAAAAGGCCGCACGCTCGTCCAAATTCCGATCAAGAACATGTCGAAAGCGATCAACATCGCTCAGGTCAAATTCCTGGCCTTCTTCACCTGCAACCCGCCCAAAGGCTTCACGCTCTGGTTCGACGACATCCTGCTCGGCCCCCAGCAATCGCAGAAGGTCGAATTCATCCCCTACGCCGACCGCTACGATTTGGTTTCTTCAACAGAAGTTGTCTCGCCGCACTTCCCGCTCGCCAAACCGCTCGCCGGCGGGCCGATCCCCGTCTTCATGCTCACCAGCGTGCGCTTCGGCCGCGAAGTTTCCGAGATGATGCAGCGCATGGACCTGAAGGTCAGCCAGCTCACCTGGGACCGCGAATGGGGCGCGAACACCTGGGGCTTCGGCGATTTCTACGGCCAGCGCGGCCACAGCACCGACTACATCCTCATGCAGCGCTACCTCGACAGTAGCATGCAGGGCCCCGAAAAGTTCGGCGCGATGATGATCTACACGCCGCTGGGCTGGAACCGCTTCACGGCCAGCGCGCGCGAGTGCATCCTTAAGCGCGTGCGCGACAACGGTGAAGGCATCGTCCTGATGATGCCCTTCCCCGGCGACAAAGACCAGCCCTGGCCCGAGGACCTGAAGCAACTCAGCGCACTCATCAACAGCCAGACCGATTGGATTCGCGACGGCTGCGAGATGCGCTATCCCAACGACGGCCGCATCATCGGCAAGAAGTGGACCCTCGCGAAGGAACATTCGATCCTCGTCGGCGTGCCGATTGAAGCGCTGCCGCAGACCGCCATCGAGATTCAAAAGTACGAAGCCGCTCCTGGTGCCGAAGTGCTGCTGAAGACCGAAGACGGCGCGCCGGTTCTCGCTGTGAAGCAGTTCGGCAAAGGCCGCGTCGTGACCTTCGCCACGCGCGCGTTTTCGCTGACACCCAACATCGAAACGCCGCAGGATTACGGCCACGCGATCCCCTATCGCTTCTGGGAAGTCTGGTACAGCCTCGCCAACCGCTCCTTGGCCTGGGCCGCCGGCCGCGACTTCAAACGCGACGGCGCGCCCGTGGTGGTAGCGCCGGCCTCCGTGCCGGCCGTCCGGGTAGCGCCGGCGTCCCTGCCGGCCGGTGCAGAGGCCAACGCCGCCCTCATCGCGCGCCAGTGGAAAGACGCCGCCGGCAACGTGACCGATTGGGAACTCCAGTTCACGCCGCCGACCAGCGAAGGCACGACATTCGCGCTGACTTTGCCGGAGGCCGTCAAGCAGGGCGAAGAGATCAAGTTCAGCTTCACGCCTCCAGAATCTGCCGCCGCCGCCAAATGGACCGCTCTTCTCGGCGAAATCGTCGCGGGCCGCTGGCGAACGCTCGAACGCAAGACGGTTGATGGGACAACCGTTTCGCTGCCCACATCCCGCGTGCGCCAGTTCACAGCGTACGTGCGCGTTGAAGCCGAAAAAGACGGCAAACGTGTCGCCACGGGTAAAGGCGAAGTCATCGTCACCCCGCCGCAAACCTGGAACGATTACGAAGTCCACACGTGGCTGGAATGGGGCCTGCCGTTCCTGCGCGAATTTGAAATGGAACGCATGCGCGACTTCGGCCTGACCGCCAACACCTGCGGCCCGCGCGACGACAGCATGGCGCGCTCTCTCCTGCGCGGCGGCATGAGACCCCACGGCTGCGGCCTTACGCAAGGCCTGCATGCGAAGGACATCGATGCTCAGGAGAAGAAATATAAGGAGACGAAGAGTAAGGAATTCTTGATCCGTCATCCTTCGTACGCCGACGCCGATTTCGTCGCAAAAGAACGCAAAGTCGCCGGCGATCACGCCGCGCACATGGCCAAGTTCGGACCCATCTCGATGATCATGAGCGATGAGACCGCTCTGACCAGCTACACGCGCGAATTCGATTTCGATTTCCACCCCTCTAACGTCGCCGCCTTCCGCGAAATAATGAAAGCGCAGTTCGGCACCATCGACGCGCTCAACGCCGCAATGAACATATCGCTGAAATCCTTCGACGAAGTGCAGCCGCCGACGAGCGAAGAAGCCAAAGCCGCCAACAATTTCGGCCTGTGGAACGCCTGGCGCGCGCACAACGACGACATGTGGGCCGGCGCCTTCAAGATGTACGGCGCAGCTCTAAAGGAGCAAAACCCCGGCGCGCGGCTTAGCGTCTCCGGTTCGCAAGAACAAGCCGTCTTCAACGGCATCGATTGGGCCAAGCTCACGTCGGCCTTCGACGCCATCAGCGGCTACGGCGGCCGTTTTCAGGAACTTCAGCGCCTCAGTTTCCATCCGGGCGGGCTAAAGGTCACGCCGTGGGGCGCCTACGGCCGCAGCGGCCGAGCGGTCGATTATCAGCTCTGGTCCAGTCTGACCACCGGCGGCTGCGGCACGGGCCTGTTCTGGTGGTACTCCCTGCGCAACGCCGATTTGACGTTCTGCAAATCCGGCAAAGACTACCAGCGCGTCATCCGCGAAATGGAATCCGGCCTCGGCAAACAGTACATGCTCGCCAAACGCCAATTCTGCCCCGTCGCGTTTCTGTGGAGCGCCAACAGCCAGCGCGCCGCATGGACGCAAGGCAAGTTCGACCAGTTCAAAAAAGTCGAAGCCGAAGTCATGAACGCCCTCGTCGATGCTGAACTCGACCCCTTCTTTATTTCGGAAGACGCCATCGCCGCCGGAGAACTGAGCAAGCGCGGCGTGCGCGCCGTCTTCCTGCCGATGACCCTTTCTCTCGGATTGGGAGCAAAGAAGGGCGGCCTGCCGATGGCGGCGGAACTGCAGAAGCTCCTCGACGCCGGCGGCGCAGTGCTCGCGACCGATGATCCCGCCTTCGACGAATTCCTCCAGCCGTCAAAACTCCCAGACGCGCTCAAGGCGAAGCTCACAAAGTTTGCCGACGCGAAAGCAGACCTCGTCGCCGCCCTCGCAAAGAGCGGCGCCAAGCCGCAAGTGCGCATCACCAAGCCCGACGGCTCGCACATGAAGGACGTCTCCGCGACGGCGCACACATTGGTAGCGCCGGCCTCCGCGCGGGCCGGCCATGCCTTTCTCGTCACCATTCTCCGCGCGCCAGTCGGGACGAAGGATGTAGTCGGCGCCGACGGCGTGATCCGTTCCGTGCCCGACGCGACGGGTGGCAAGGAAATCGAGCCGTTGCGCGTGGACGTTTCGGCGCTGGGCAAACTCAACGTCTACGACATCCGCAAAGGCGCGCTGCTTCAACCGGCGGACGGCAAGATCAGCATCGACATGCAGGCCGGCGACGGCTACCCGCTCGCCCTGCTGCCGTACACGATCGACGACGTAAAAGTGAGCGCGGCGGTCAAGGACGGCAATCTATCGCTGAGCTGCGAGTTCTCGTCCGCGACGAAAGACTTCGCCCCGCACGTCATCCGAGTCGAGACCGCCGATGCGAACGGCAAAACGCTACGTCATCTTTGCGCAAATGTGACCACGGCCGCCGGCAAGGGCGCCATCAGCTTCCCTCTCGCCGAAGAGGAACTGAAGAGCGCGTTCACCGTTCGCGTTCGCGATGTACTGACGGGCAAGACAGCCAGCACGCAAGTGAAGCCATGAACGGGCGAGACGCCCGTGGTACGGACGGAGAGGGCGATCGGAGCGACGCGGGCGCCGGAACGCACGCTTGAGTTCGCGCGAACACAAGCGTGCCACTTACCAGGACTTCTTCAGCGCTGTTTCGCCCATCAGGTATTTGTCAACGCCATAGGCGGCGTTGCGGCCTTCGCCGATGGCCCAGACGATGAGGGACTGGCCGCGGGTCATGTCGCCGGCGGTGAAGACGCCGGGAATGTTGGTCATCTTGCTCTCGTCGCACCAGACGTTGCCGCGTTCGTTGAGCTTTACGCCGAGTTGCGCGAGCAGCGTGTTCTTTTCGGGGCCGACGAAGCCCATGGCGAGCAGGATCAGGTCGGCGTCGCACTCGAATTCAGAGCCGGAAACGGGTTCGGGTTTCGGCGGGCCGCCGGCGGCGTTGCGGACCCAGTTCAGGCGCACGGCATGCAATTTTTTGAGCACGCCGTTTTCGCCGGTGAGCCTCGTCGTCTGAATGCTGAAATCGCGGCACTCGTTTTCTTCGTGCGCGGACGACGTGCGCAGAATGTTTGGCCACTGCGGCCACGGGTTGCTGGCGGCGCGCTCCTGCGGCGGCTGCGGGAGCAGTTCGAACTGCTTGATCGACATGGCGCCTTGGCGGGTCGCGGTGCCGAGGCAGTCCGCTCCGGTGTCGCCGCCGCCGATGATGATCACGTTCTTGCCTTCGGCGGTGATCTGGTCATCCACGCTTTCGCCGAGCGCGGCGCGATTGGCTTGCGTCAGGTACTCCATCGCGAAGTACGTGCCTTGCAGTTCGCGGCCGGGGACGTTCAGGTCGCGCGGCAGGGTCGATCCGCCGCAGAGCACGAGGACATCAAAGTTCTTGCGCAGTTCATCGACCTTATGCGTGACGCCGATGTGCGCGCCGGTGACGAACGTCACACCTTCGGCCTTCATCTGTTCGAGGCGCCGGTCGAGAATGCGCTTCTCCATCTTGAATTCAGGAATGCCGTACCGCATCAGGCCGCCGATGCGGTCGGCGCGTTCAAAGACGGTGACGGCGTGGCCGACGCGCGCGAGTTGCTGAGCGCAGGCCAGGCCGGCGGGGCCGGAACCGATGACGGCGACTTTCTTGCCCGTGAGCTTTTGCGGCGGCTGGGGCTTGATCCAACCTTCGTTCCAGGCGCGATCGACGATGGACAGTTCGATCTGCTTGATCGTAACGGGCAGTTCGTTGATGCCGAGGACGCAGGAGCCTTCGCACGGAGCGGGGCAGAGGCGGCCGGTGAATTCTGGAAAGTTGTTGGTCAGGTGCAGGCGATCCATCGCTTCGCGCCAATGATCGCGATAAACAAGGTCGTTCCAGTCCGGGATGATATTGCCGATCGGGCAGCCGGTGTGGCAGAAGGGCACGCCGCAATCCATGCAGCGCGAGGCCTGCTTAAGAAGCTTGTCCTCGCCGAAGGGCAGATAGACTTCTTGCCAGTCCTTGATGCGTTCCGGCACGGGCCGGCGCGTCGGCATCTCGCGGTTGACTTCCATGAATCCAGTTGGCTTGCCCATTGCGCTCGCATCCTAACTCGTCCGTCCGGGCTACGCGTACAGGAGCCGACCCTTCGGCTCGGGTATCACACGCCCCATTTCCTTGGCCGTCTCAATCCATTCCTTAATTACGACCTCAACGTTCGCCAGCGCCTTGCGTCTTGTCGGACCGTCCGCCATGCACCCCGGCAACTCCGGTACCTCTGCAATGAACGCGCCGTCTTCCTTACTCCAGTAGATGATCACCTCATATTTCGTCATGCCCTGCCTCCCAACCGGTACTTCAAGATAATACCACGCACTTGCTTTACTTGATAGGGTTTGGCTTCTGCGCCGCGCGGCTGAATGTTAATGATCTCCGCAATGTCGTCCCTTGCGAAAATGTGATGACTGCCCTTCACTCGCTCAACAAAGCCGAGATTGCGCAGAACCGCGCACAGCCCGTGGAAAGGGAAGGCGGCGTCTGCGGCGCCGGAGAGAACCAGTTCGAGAGCTTTGTCTCTTCTGCTCAAGCCAGAGCACTCCTCGACTACACGGCCGCGGCGGCGGCCGGCGCCGGCGTCCGGTTGAGTTCTTCCAGCACGCGTTTGAATTCGATCGGCATGACCTTTACGAAGCGGCGCGACTCGATGTCCCATTCGGAAAGGACCTCGGCGGCTCGCGTGCTGCCGGTGGCAGCGGCGTGCTTGCTGATCAGGCCGTGAACGAGCTCGAGATCTTCAACGGTCAGCTCTTCGAGCGCGACCATGTCGAGGTTGCAGTTCTGGCGGAAGGTGCTGTTGCGATCGAACACGTACGCGATCCCGCCGCTCATCCCGGCCGCGAAGTTCCGCCCAGTTTCACCGAGCACCACGACGCGGCCGCCGGTCATGTATTCGCAGCCGTGATCGCCGACGCCTTCGACGACCGCATGGGCTCCGGAGTTGCGGACGCAGAAGCGTTCGCCGACCACGCCGCGGATGAAACATTGGCCGGCGGTGGCTCCGTAAAGGATGACGTTGCCGGCGATGATGCTTTGTTCGGGGACGAAGCCCGCGTTCTGAGGCGGCTTGACGATGATCTTGCCGCCGGAGAGGCCCTTGCCGAGATAGTCGTTGGCGTCGCCTTCGAGAGTCAGCGTTATGCCCGGCGGGACGAACGCGCCGAAGCTTTGGCCGGCCGAACCCTTGAAGCTCAAGCGGATGGTGTCGTCGGGCAGGCCATTTTCGCCGTGACGGCGAGTCAGTTCGCTGCCAAGCATGGTGCCGACGGTGCGGTTGACGTTCACGATCGGCAGGTCGAGGGCGACGGGCTGCTTGTTTTCCAGCGCGTCCTTGCAGAGATCGATAATCCGGTTGTCCAGCGACTTCTCGAGGCCGTGGTCCTGAGGAATGGTGCAGTGCAGCGGCGAGTTGTTCTTCGGCACGGGGCGATGGAATATCTGAGAAAAGTCCAAGCCGCGCGCTTTCCAGTGTGCGACGGCTTTACGCGTGTCGAGTAGTTCGACGTGGCCGATCATTTCGTCAAAGGTGCGGAAGCCGAGGGCGGCCATTAGTTCGCGGGCTTCTTCGGCGATGTACATCATGAAGTTGATGACGTGTTCGGGCTTGCCGGCGAATTTCTTCCGGAGCTCCGGATTTTGCGTCGCAATGCCGACCGGGCAGGTGTCGAGTTGGCATTTGCGCATCATGATGCAGCCCGACGAGACCAGCGCCGCGGTCGCGAAGCCGAATTCTTCGGCGCCCAGCAGCGCGGCGACGATCACGTCGCGGCCGGTTTTGAGCTGGCCGTCGGTCTGAACGATGATGCGGCTGCGCAGGTCGTTGAGCAGCAACGTCTGCTGCGTTTCGGCCAGGCCGAGTTCCCACGGAACGCCGGCGTGCTTGATGGACGTGAGCGGCGACGCGCCGGTGCCGCCATCGTGGCCGGCGATCAGCACCACGTCCGCGTGTGCTTTGCTGACGCCCGCGGCGACCGTGCCGACGCCGACTTCAGACACGAGCTTAACGCTGATGCGCGCCTTCGGGTTGGCGTTCTTCAAATCGAAGATGAGCTGCGCGAGATCTTCGATTGAGTAGATGTCGTGGTGCGGCGGCGGCGAAATAAGCTGCACATGCGGTGTGGAGTGCCGCGTCTTGGCGATCCACGGATAGACTTTTGCCGCCGGGAGCTGCCCGCCTTCGCCCGGCTTGGCACCCTGCGCCATCTTGATCTGAAGTTCGTGCGAGTTGACCAGATACATGCTGGTCACGCCGAAACGCGCGGAGGCGACCTGCTTGATGGCGCTCATGCGCGAATCGCCGTTGGCGTCGGGCGTGAAGCGGTCGTAGTCTTCGCCGCCTTCGCCGGTGTTGCTGCGGCCGCCAATGCGGTTCATGGCGATGGCGAGATTCTCGTGCGCTTCCTTGCTGATCGAGCCATAGGACATCGCGCCGGTCGCGAAGCGCTTGACGATCTCGCTGGCCGGTTCGACTTCAGCCAGCGGGACGGGCTGGCGTGCGCCGAATTTGAAATCGAAAAGGCCGCGCAACGTGTTCAATCGGGCGGACTGATCGTTGACCGACTTGGAATACTCCTTAAAGGTCGCGTAGCTGCTGCTGCGGACGGCGTGCTGAAGTTTCTGGACGGTCTCGGGATTGAAGAGGTGGTGTTCGCCGTCGCGGCGCCACTGATACTGGCCGCCGACATCGAGTTCTGCGACCGGGACAGCGCGGCTGGGATAGGCGACCTTGTGGCGCGCGAGCACTTCGGCGGCGATGACATCGAGGCCGATGCCCTGGATGCGCGTGGCGGTGTGCGTGAAGTAGCGGTCCACCAGTTCCTTGTTCAGGCCGATGGCTTCGAAGATCTGCGCGCCGCGATAGCTGTGGACGGTGCTGATGCCCATCTTGGACATCACCTTCACGACGCCTTTCTTGACGGCCTTGATGAAGTTCTTAACGCACGCTTTGTGGTCGAATTCAGGAGGCAGCGTGCCGTCGCGGAGCATGTCATCGATGGTTTCGAAAACGAGATACGGATTGATCGCGCCGGCGCCGTAGCCGATCAGCAGGGCGAAGTGGTGGACTTCGCGCGGCTCGCCGCTTTCGAGGATCAAGCCGACCTTCGTGCGCAAGCCGCTGCGGACCAGTTCGTGATGGACGGCCGCAGTAGCGAGCAACGCGGGGACGGGAGCGTGTTCACGATCGACGCCGCGGTCGGAGAGAATGAGGATGCCGAAGCCATCGCGGGCGGCTTGCACGGATTGCTTGCAGAGCGCATTAACGGCCTGCTGAAGGCCTTTGCCGCCTTCGGCGGCTTCAAAGAGCATGGGCAGGGTTGTGGACTTGATGCCGTTGACTGAAACGTGGCGCAGCTTGGCGAGGTCGTCATTGTCCAGCACCGGAGCGTGCAGGATGATCTGGCGGCAGCAATCCGGTCCCGGGCGCAGAATGTTGCCTTCGGGGCCGGTGGTCGTCTGGACGGAGGTAACCAGTTCTTCGCGGATGGCGTCGAGCGGCGGATTGGTAACCTGCGCGAAGAGCTGCTTAAAGTAGCCATAGAGCGGCTGGGGCTTATCGGAAAGGACCGCCAGCGGTGCGTCGTTGCCCATCGAGCCGATGGCTTCTTCGCCTTTGGTGACCATCGGTGGGAGGATGATCTTCAGGTCTTCGAGCGTGTAGCCGAAGGCCTGCTGGCGGTGGAAGACGGTCGAATGGTCGGGCTCCGGCAGGTGCGGGGCGTCGGGCAGTTCGTCGAGCGTGACGAGGTTTTCTTTGAGCCACTGGCCGTAGGGCTGCTGAGTGGCGATCTTATGCTTCAGTTCAGCATCGTCGATGATCCGGCCTTCGCTCAGGTCGATGAGGAACATTTTTCCGGGCTGAAGCCGGCCTTTGAAGGCGATGTTTTCCGGCGCGAGGTCGGGAAGCACGCCGACTTCGGAAGCCATGATGACGAGGTCGTCTTTGGTGACGTAGTAGCGGGAGGGGCGCAGGCCGTTGCGGTCGAGCGTCGCGCCGACGACCTTGCCGTCGGTGAAGGCGACGGACGCGGGGCCGTCCCAGGGTTCCATCATGCAGGCGTGGAACTGATAGAAGTCTTTCTTCTCCTGGCTCATGGAGGCGTGGCCGGACCAGGCTTCGGGGATGAGCATCATCATGGCGTGCGGCAGGGAGCGGCCGCACATAACGAGCAGTTCCAGCGCGTTGTCGAGGATCATTGAATCCGAACCGTGCTCGTTGAGCACGGGCATCAGCTTCTGGATTTCTTCCTGGCTGAATGCCTCGCATTCGAAGAGGGCCTGGCGGGCTCGCATCCAGTTGATGTTGCCGCGGAGCGTGTTGATTTCGCCGTTGTGCGCCAGGTAGCGGAAGGGGTGCGCAAGATCCCAGGTCGGGAACGTGTTGGTGCTGAAGCGTTGATGGACCAGGGCGAGGGCCGATTCGACCATCGGATTGGAGAGATCGGGATAGAACTCTTCTATCTGGCTGGCGATGAGCATTCCCTTATAGACGATGGTGCTACAGGAGAGGCTGGGGATGTAGAAGTACTTGAAGTTAGGCATCCCCGAGTGCTTGACGGCGTGTTCGATGCGTTTGCGAATGATGTACAGTTTGCGTTCAAAGGCCTCGTCGGTCTGGAGATTATCGCTGCGGCCGATGAAGATCTGACGAATGTCGGGTTCGACTTCGCGCGCGGTGTGCCCCAATTTGGCATGGTTCTGCGGGACGTTGCGCCAGCCGAGAACAACCTGTCCTTCGGCGTGGACGATTTCCTCAAACATGTTCTGGCAGCGCAGCCGCTGGCTGATTTCGGGCGGCATGAAGACCAGGCCGGTGCCGTAAGCGCCGGGTTCGGGGAGCGGGATGGGGAATCCAAGATCTCGGCATTCGCGGGCGAAAAAGATGTGTGGGATTTGGATAAGGATTCCAGCGCCGTCGCCGGTGTTGGCTTCACAGCCGGTCGCACCCCGGTGGAGCAGATTTACCAAGACCTGCAGTGCTTTCTTTACGATGTCGTGTGACTTTTGCCCTTTAATATGGGCCACAAAGCCCACGCCGCAGGCATCGTGTTCGTGCTGCGGGTCGTAAAGTCCTTGCGCCTGTGGTAGTCCCTGGTGTTCCATCTGCCCACCTCAATCCTTCGGGCCGTCAAAACCGGCCTTGTTCTACTTTTCCCGCGTTTACTGCGGGTACAACTTCTGGTTCACCCCTCAAATGCTTTGCCTACTGCATGTTCGGCCTTCAGAAGAAAGAACATACACAAGATGTCACTATTATCAACACTAAATCCCAAAATCTATATAGTATAAGCGTAGCTTATGATGTACACCGGCGCTTGGCCGACGCGCCTCGTGAAGTTATGCACGTGCAGCGATTTATAAGACCTGCCGGGAGAGTGCATGCCTTCAGGGTCTTTGCTTGCCGCCGAAACGTTGCGTCGCGTATGATGGGGGGACCATGAATCTCGAAACGCTTAGGCTTTACACGGATATTGTGCGGTTGCAGAGTTTCTCGCGGGGAGCTCGAGCGAACCAGGTGACGCAGTCGGCGGCGAGCCAGGCGATCGCGCAGCTTGAGCATGGCCTGGGCGTGCAGCTCATCGACCGCAGCAAGCGCCCGTTCGCGATCACGCCGCAGGGGCAGCGTTACTACGAAGGAGTGCGCTCCTTATTGAGCGACTACCGCAAGCTGGAAGCGGAGATGAAGCGCGCCAGCACGTCGGTGACGGGCCAGGTTCGCGTCGCGGCGATTTACTCGGTGGGGCTGTACGATCTAGGGCGGCACATGCGGCGGTTCATGTCGCAGTATCCGCAGGCGAAGGTGCGGCTGGAATTTTTGCGGCCGAATAAGGTGTATGACGCGGTGGCCGCGGAAGAAGCCGACATTGGGATCATGTCATACCCGAAGCGCGACCGGACGGTAACGGTCATTCCGTGGCGTTCCGAGAAAATGGTGTTTGTTTGCCATCCGAGCCACCGGCTGGCGACGCGGCATATCATCAGCGCTCCGGATCTGGCCGGCGAGAACTTCATCGCGTTCGATGCAGACTTGCCGATTCGAAAGGCGATCGATCGTTCCCTGAAGCAGCATCGTTCGCATGTGAACGTGGTGATGGAGTTCGACAACATTGAGACGATGAAGCAGGCGGTCGAGGTCGGATCGGGCGTGTCGATCTTGCCGGAGCCCACCGTGCGGCGCGCGGCGGATGGGATTCGCATGGTGGCCGTGCAGCTTTCGATGCCGGAGCTGGTGCGACCGGTGGGGATCATCTACCGGCGACAGAAGCCGCTGACCCCGGCGGTGCAGAACTTCATCAAGCTGCTGCAGGGCGTCGAGAATCGGGAACAGGCGGCGAGGGCGTAGCTCGAGGAATGGTGGAGACTGAGTGGTTGGCAAAAGAGCCAATAGGCTAAATGCGCTGAGTAGAAGGCGGTGGTTGGACGCGCGGCGCTTTTGGGTATGCTTTCGTCTAGCGATTGCCACAAAGTTTAGGTCCAGCATTTTGAGATCAAGGAGGAACGTATGAACTGTGTGCGAACTGCCGCGACGATCTTGTGGGCACTGTTGCTGGGCGGCGCGCTTTGGCCGGCTGTGGCCCGGGCGTCCAACGTGCCCGGCGAAGGGCCGATCAAGTTCATTGACATTACGGAATTCACCGCGACGCCCAATCCGTCGCAGGTGAACGAGGCCGTCAACTTCTTCGGCGCCATGAAGACCAATGAAGGGAAGGATGAGCTGTCTGTGTCGATTGTCTTTGGTGATGGAACATCCGATTTTATCCAAGGCGCAGACATTCCGTCTTCGCTGAAGGGCGGCGTCCCGCACACTTACAGCAAAGCCGGCGTCTTTGTGGCCACCGTGACGGTGCAGACGCCGATGCGAAGCGCATCGGCCACGCTGTACATCGTGGTTGGGCGCGGCACGGTCGTGAACCAGACTAACGGGATGATTGTCACGGCCACGGACATCAACGGGCTGCCGCGCGAAGCGGCGCCGCGGTATTCCGGCGGGACCGTAAACCTGGACATCGTCCCGTCGCGCGCAGGCGGTAATTCGGCGAGCACCGACTTTGGCGACGGCTCGGCAACCTTCACAGGAACGAAGGCTCAGCACAAGTATGTTGGCAGTGGCCTTTACGTGGCCACCAGCACCGGCCTGAGCGGTTCGACGCCGGTGGGCAAAGTGCGTAAGGTGGTGAACATCAGCGGCAAAGATGCCGGTGATTCCGGAGCGCTCGCCGATCCAACGAATGCCAGCATCACGATCAAGAAAGTGCAGGGCAAGGTCAGCTTCAGCGGCGACAAGGCCGACTCGCTGTCGTTCAGCGGCACGGTTCAGCTTCCGGCCGGGTTCAATCTGGCGCGGCCGGGCGGGCACACGCTGTCGATCGGCGTGGGCAACATTGTGGACACCGTGGCGATTGACGAGAAAGGCAAAGCCACTCTGCCGGGCGATAAGAAACGCATCACCAAAGCCAAGATCAAGTGGCCGAAGACGGGCGCCGACATCGCGCAGATCGACGTGACGTATAGCCTGGCGGGCCTGGTGAACCTGGGCTTGGATACCGAAGGCATCACGTCAACGCGGCGCAGCGACGAAAGCAACATGACGACTCTGGCGCGACAAGTGCAAGTTGACATGCTGGTGGATGGGGCGCCTTATGAGACGCTCATCCCGGTCAAGTACAAACTGAAGACCGACAAGAAGACCGGCACGGCGCAGGCGGGACAGTTCGATTACCTGCCGTCGCGGGCGAAGTGAACGAAAATAAGTTCAGGAGTCGAGGAGTCGCGAGTCCAGAAGTCGATGGTTCGCAGGTTTCGCAGGCAACGAACCTGCGGTAAGATGCGCGTATGTTCACAGGACTGATCCAACACATCGGGACGGTTCAATCGATTGCCAGCGCCGCCGGGGGCGGGGCGCGGCTGTCGATTGACATTGGGCCGCTGGCGGAGCGAAGCCGCTTGGGCGACTCGGTGGCCATTGACGGCTGTTGCCTCACGATTTCGGAATTTAACGGCAGCGTTGCGTCTTTTGATGCGGTGCCGGAATCGTTGCGGCGGACCACGCTGGGCGGTTTACGAAGCGGGTCGCGTGTGAACCTGGAGTGCGCTCTGCTACCGGGGTCGCCGTTGGGCGGGCATTTTGTGCAAGGGCACATCGACACGACGGCGATTGTCGAGCGCGCGGTGGAAGGCGGGCGCTGGGCGGAGTGGCATTTCCGGCTGGAAGAGATCGCATATGCCGAGCAGATCGTCGAGAAGGGCTCGATCGCGATAGATGGTATCAGCTTGACCGTCGCCGGGCGCGACGCGAAAGCCGGCACATTCTGGGTCGCCCTCATACCGGAGACGCTGGCGCGCACGACGCTTCCCAGCAAGAAGACAGGCGCGAGAACAAATATCGAAACGGACATTTTGGGAAAGTATGTTCTAGCCGCGCTGAAGGCGCATCTCGGCCAGACGGCCGCGAAGCCGTTTGGCTTGGATGAGCAGAAGTTGCGGGAACTGGGATATTAACGAATTCAGAATTCAGAACGCAGGATTCAGAGTTTCTCGCACAGCAGATTTCTGTTGACGCTGGCGAATTGTGCCGATATTACTTTGTAGGGCAAAGTGAAGGCCGCTTTGCCGCCGAGCTCTGCAAGGAGGAATCAGGTGCTTTTGCCGACACCGTTGGCTCAGGACGAGGCGCTGCACGCGCTGGCCGAGATTCGGTCGGTGATCGACCGCAGCGCGCGGTACTCCACCTTCTCGGCGCTATCCGGATTGTTGGCAGGAGTCGCGGCGCTGGTGGGGAGCGGCGGCTGCGGGCTGATGGTCGGCTTTCCGGGCGCGCGGCCGGAAAACGGGCTGCCGTTCGTGCTGGTGTGGGCGGTGGTGTTTGTGGCTGCCGCCGTTTCTCTGGCGGTGCTGACGACGATGAAGGCTCGACAGCGCGGGGAGCCGGTCTGGACGCCGATTGCGCGCACGGCCGCTTCGGCGCTGGTTGGCCCGGGGCTTGCCGGGCTTGCGGCGAGTATGGTTCTGGTGCAAACGGGGCGTTTTGAGCTTTTGGCTGGCGTGTGGCTGCTGCTGTATGGCTGCGGGTTTTGGAGCGTCAGTTTCTTTGCGCCCTTGTTTCTACGCTGGCTGGGCGGCGGGTTCATGATTCTGGGAATGGCGGCCTGGATGCGGCCGGAGCAGAGCGCGCTCTGTCTGGGGCTTGGCTTCGGGCTATTGCATCTGGTGTTTGCTGTGATTGTTCTGGCGAGGTACCAAAAATGAAAACCGCAACGGAAACACGGTGGGGCCGGCGTCCCTGCCGGCCGGCACGGAGGCCGGCCCCACCGGCCCGGCCGGACTTGGTTCGGCTGGATCCGGTGATACACGAACGCACGCGTCTGACGATCCTGACGCTGCTTTCCACGACCACGGACCCGGGGTATTCGTTCTCCGATCTGCGGGATGTGCTGCATCTCACGGACGGCAATCTGATGGCGCATTTGCGGACACTCGAAGAGGCAGAATTGATCGAGCGTGTAAAAGAGGGTGCCGGCCGAGCCAGCAGCACGACAATTGCGTTAAGCGCCAGCGGGCGCAAAGCCTTCAGCAGCTATCTGGAGCAACTCGAACAACTGGTGCGCGCCGCGCGGTCAAAATAACTGAACTGGAACCCTGAAATGACTCCTCCTTTTGCATCGATCGTTCTGCCATTACTGACGCGGCCGCGGGTCAGTCCCGCGCCGGCTCCGCAACCCGTGCGCGCGCCGTCGCATGTTGCGATTGCGATGGATGGTGCAGCCGCGGACCCTGGGCAGCGGGCGCATGCGCTGGCCGAGTTGATTGCCGGATGTGTGGATCGAGGCATCGGCTGGCTGAGCGTCGAGGCGGCGGGCGCAGTTGAACTGGCTGATGGCGTGCGGCATGGCCAGAGCGACGTAAGCATCACAATTCTTCGTCCGGGTTCAACGCCGGCACCGCAGGAGTCGCGCGTGAGAACTCGTGAGCCGCGGCTGCGTGTGACGCTGTGTGAAAGTGGCGGACGCAATGAGCTTGTCGCGGCGGCGAGCAAGCTGGCGGCGGCGGTGGCCGCGGGCAAGCTTCTGACGGCGGAAATCGATTCGGAAATGCTGCGGCTGCAACTGCCGACTTACACGCTTCCGCCGGTGGATCTGCTGATCCGCACGGGCGGCGGCGGCACTCTGAGCGGTTTCCTTCTTTGGCAAGCTGCGTATGCCGAATTGTTGTTCATCGACACACCCTTTGCAGAATTGCGGCGGTCTCATCTGGACGCGGCGCTGAACGACTACGCGCGGCGCAAGCGGACGTTTGGGGCGTTGCCTGCTCGGTGACGTGTGACGAGTGACGAGTGAGATTGCCGACAGGGCTTGTCATCTATCGTTGCATGTAGCTGCGGCCGAAATAAACTCACGGGCCGTGACGTGCTTGCCGTGAACCGCGATCCGACATCGAAATTCTTCCAATGAAGACACTTGTTCATCCGTACACGGGGCTCCATCGTGGAGCGTGGACGAAGGGCAACCTGCACACGCATACCACGCGCAGCGATGGCGCGCGTTCGCCGCAGGACGTCATCGACGATTATGCCTCGCGCGGGCATGGCTTCCTTATGCTCTCCGACCACGATACGCCGATCAGCGAGGCGGAGCTGGCGAAGCTGCATAACCGCGGAATGGTCTTGATTCCGGGCAACGAGGTTTCCGATCAAGGGCCGCATCTGCTGCACGTGAACGCGTCGTGCCGCGTGCCGCCGCATGCTGATCGCCAGCGCGTGATCGACGAGGTCATCGCGGCGGGCGGGCTGGCGATTGTCAATCATCCCAACTGGTACGGCAGTTTTGACCACTGTTCGATCCAGCAGATGACAGCGTGGAGCGGCTACGTAGGCCTGGAGATTTACAACGGGACGATTGGCCGGTTGGATGGCAGTCCATACGCGACGAACAAATGGGATATGCTGCTGGCTCAAGGCCGCCAGCTCTGGGGCTTCGCGAATGATGACAGCCACACCGCGAAGGACGACGTCGGGTTGGGTTGGAACGTCGCTTACATAAAGGAGCGCACCGTCGTCGGCGTGGTCAACGCTTTGGCCGCAGGACGGTTTTACGCTTCGACGGGCGTGACGATTAAGCACATTGAAGTGACGGGCATGCATATCCGGCTGGAGACTGAGGACGCCTGCCGGATCGTTGCTTTGCAGCAAGTGGCGCGGCGTTTCGCGCAGGTGGACGACAAGGTGATTGATGTCACGGTGCCGGCCGGCGCGCAGTACGTGCGCTTTGAGTGCTGGGGCGCTGGCGAGAAGTTCGCGTGGACACAGCCGTTCTTTGTCGCGGAAGAGGTCTAGCGGCTGATAATTGAACCGCAAAGACGCAAAGGCGCAAAGAGTTTTGGGGTGGGCAGCTTGGAGGCGCGATGGGCGGGCCGGGGATTATTTTTGATCAGGATGAGACGATTGCGTTGACGGGGCCAATGTGGCGGCGGGCTGAAGAGTTGGCGCTGAAATCGGTGGGGCACGTTTGGACCGCGGAGTTGGCGGCGAAGTACAAAGGCATGAATGCTCCGGACGTCGCAGCGACAGCGCACCGGATACTAAAGCTCGATATTCCACTCGCTGAATTCCAGCGACGGATGCGCGAGGCGTTGCTGGAAGGGTTCGCGACGCTCCCCATCGAAGAAGTCCCGGGGGCCGTGGCTCTGGTGCGGCGGCTGAACGGGCTGGCGCCGATGGCGGTGGCATCGGGCAGTCCACGTCCGGCGATTGAGAAAGTGCTTTCGCGGCTTGGGATCGGGAGTTTCGTTCCGGCGTGCGTGAGCAGCGAGGAAGTTCCGCGCGGAAAGCCGAGTCCGGACGTTTTTCTGGCCGCGGCGAAGGCGCTGGCGGCCGATCCGGCGCGATGCGTGGTGTTTGAAGACAGTGTGATTGGCGCTCAAGCGGCGCGGGCGGCAGGGATGCGGTGCATTGTGCGGCCCTCGCTAAAGGGGGCGTGCTTGGTCGGACTGGCGGACTTAGTGGTGAGGCATTGGGACGAGGTGAGCGCGGAGCGCGTGGTTGAGATGATAGCGGGGGGCTGAACGGCACCCAACGCCCCCTCACCCCTAACCCCTCTCCCGCGCGGGGGAGAACCAGACTGTACAGATGCGGCTGAAATGAGCATACAAGGGGGACCGAAGCGGAGGCGCTACATCCGCGGCAGCAGGCTGGACGGGTGCACGTCGCTGGATGTTGTGGTTACGCGGCGATGCGTGCCCAGTTGAGACCGTAAGCGCGGTAGGGTTGGGGGAGTTGCCAGAGAGCTGCGGCGCGGCCATCTTGGCTTATGCATGCGGCCCGGACTTGCGCGAC
>DASXUX010000082.1:0-31254 GCA_036504595.1 Planctomycetota bacterium
TCGCGCTCGTACATTTCCAACAAGAACATGACGTTGGGCTACGGCATGTCGGCCTATCCCGGTTCGTATGACGGCACCGGCCGCAATACGTTCCTCATCAACAACAATGGAACGATTTTCCAAGGCGACCGCGGCACAACCCTTGGCCATCTGACGTTCTTCGATCCGACGCCCGGCACCTTCACCCCGACCGAATAAGTTTCGTCCCACTCACGAAAAAGGCGGCCCTCGGGCCGCCTTTTTCAAGACTACCTTGGTGCGGCCAAAGGTCAGACGGAGGAAAGCAAATGCGCGCGCAACCGGGATTCACTCTGATAGAGTTGATGATCGTCATCGCCATCATCGGAATCATCGCGGCGATCGCGATTCCCAGCCTGATGCGTTCTCGAATCACCGCCAATGAAACCGCTGCCGCGGCCTGCTGCCGCGAGTTCGCCGAGTCAGAAGAGATTTACCACCGCACCGATTACGATGGCGATGGCATTCTGGAGTACTGTCAGCACCTCAGCGGGAACGATAGCCTCTTGGAACGTTCGGCCGGCTCGGGCGACTTGGCCTTTATCGACCGCAGTTTCGGCGCTGCCGAAGGCCCCCCCCTGGTCTCCAACCTGAAGGCTGGCTACGTCTTCACTGTTCTCACCCGCCAAGGCTCATACGCCACCGGTGGGGCGAAGAGCTACCTTACAGGCGCAAATATGACGATTGGTTACGCGTTTTGCGCCGTTCCGGGCACCTACGACGGAACGGGGCGAAACACCTATATCACCAACAACAATGGAACCGTGTTTCAGTCTGATCGCGGGTCGGCAAGTCCCGGTCACGTGACGAGCTTCAACCCCGATCCGACACTCTTCTTCCTGGTCTCTCAGTAATCGCTATTGCTTCTTGGCTTCCGGCTTCTCCGCTTTCTTCGCGGTCTCCGCGAGTGGAGCAGCCGGTCTTTCATAAATCAGCTCTTCATCGCGCGGCGTGCGAACCGCCCGGTTCGGATCGGGCTTCTTGTCGGCATCCGGGTCTTTGAAGCCGGCGCGATTCTCAACCAGTTCCAATTGCTTCGCAATACGCATCCCTTCAGGTTGAGGAGTCGTGAAATCGCCGACGATGGGCTTGATGTAATCGGGCTTGGTGGTCAGGTCGTCCTTCGGCGCAATCAACGGGTCGTCCGCGGCCGCAACCTGTTTGACCGGCTCCCGTTTGATGGCGATCTCATATTGCTTGCCAGAAAATGGATGCGTCACGTTCCCTGAACGCGCCAACTCGGCGCGCTGCATCAAGCTTTCGCGTTCACTGGCGCCCTGGCTCTCAGCGACTTCCTGCAACGGCTTCATGACGTAATGCAAATACACTTCGTCGTTCAGGCGAGCCGGCACGAGATTGTCAGCGAAGAGCGCGGCCGGGTCGTATCCATAGACGGGCGGCCTGACGTTCTCTTCCCGCACCATCACCTGATATTTCTCCATCCGCAGCTCGATGCGATACGTGCCATAGTGCGTAAAGCCCACGCGAATGGGCGTGTGCCCCACCACGCGCCGGTTGATCGACACTTCCGCGCCCGCCGGAATGCTGGTCACCGTAATGCCGCGGCTGGTGCAGCCGGTTGCGCATAGCAGACCCAGAACGGCCAGACACGGCAGGATTTTGGATTCTAGATTTTGGATTTTGGATTGAGGCTGGATCATTTGATCTCCAGAATTTCTGCCACCATGGTTTCCAGATTCAGCAGAGCGCACGTCGGTTTTCCGGTCAGCCAACCGCAGCCTTCGCCGGGGTTCAGTTCCAACGGCTGAGTGTCGGTCCGCGGCTTGTTGATCTTCGCGTGCGAATGGCCGTAGAAAATGCCATCGCACGTCTTCCAGTATTCCGCCGGGACCTCCTCTTTGGAGTGCGCCACGCCCAGCTTGCGTCCGCCGATCTCGAAAACCTGCGGCCCGTCTTTCAGCTCGGGGAAGAGCTTCTTCAAGCCCACCTTCTCCCCGTCGTTGTTGCCGTAGATGATGTACAGCGGCCCTTTGAACTTCAGGACCGCCTTAAGAGCAAATGGCGAAACGATATCGCCCAAGTGCAGCAGCCCTTCCGCGCCGCTGCTTTCCAGGAGCTTCAGCGCCTGCGCGATGCGCTCCAGATGATCATGAGTATCGGACAAAATCCCTAATTTCTTCATGGTTTGCCTCACATTAGACGCGCCAGAACTGAAAAGTAAAAGTAAAAACGGCAGGTAGTTTGGTGCCGGGTAGTCTGGTGTCTGGTTCTTAGGCTTCTGGGCACAAACCCACCACCTGACACCAGACTACCAGACCACCAGACCCCATTTCCGCATGAATTTGACAAAAGATGCCGTATGGTGTTGGTTGTAGTTTCCGGCGGGCCAATGAGTGGTCCGCCGCGCTTTTTGAATGGTTCGTCGTTCTGACTCTGAACCCTGAACCCGAACCCTGAAACCGAGGTCGTTATGCCGTCTGCAAAGTACACTCCCACCGAAATCGAGCCCAAGTGGCAACGCTATTGGGCGGAACACAACAGTTTCGCCATCCCAAATCCTGGCCAGCCCGGCTTCGACGCCTCCAAGCCCAAATTCTACGTGCTCGACATGTTCCCCTACCCCAGCGGCGCCGGCCTGCACGTCGGCCACCCGGAAGGCTACACCGCCACCGATATTCTCGCGCGCTGGCGCCGCATGAGAGGCTACAACGTCCTGCACCCAATGGGCTGGGACGCCTTCGGCCTGCCCGCCGAACAATACGCGATGCAAACCGGCACCCATCCGGCCGTGACGACGCAGAAGAACATCAACTCCTTCCGCGACACGCTGCAGCGCCTGGGCTTCTCCTACGATTGGACGCGCGAAGTCGATACGACCGACCCGAAATACTACCGCTGGACGCAATGGATCTTCCTGAAGCTGTTCAACAGCATCTTCGACACCCAGCAGCAACGCGCCCGCGACGTGCGCGAGATCGTTGCCGACCTGGACGCCGGCAAGATTTCGATCCGTGGCGCAGGCTGTCAGCCTGCGTCGAGTTCGGGCAAGCCAGAGGCCTGCGGTACAATCGTCTTCGACACTCCCGCCGCAGCCGGTTTGGTTACCGGATGGGGCCGCCAGTGGAGCGACCTCAACGCCGACGAACGCTGGAAGCTCCTGGCCAACCATCGGCTGGCTTACGTCAGCGAAGCCCCCGTCTGGTGGTGCGAGGCGCTCGGCACTGTGCTCGCCAACGAAGAAGTCATCGACGGCCGCAGCGAACGTGGCGATCACCCCTGCATCAAGAAACCTCTGCGCCAGTGGATGCTGCGCATCACCGCCTACGCCGAACGCCTCATCGACGACCTGGAAGGCCTGGACTGGCCCGAACCGATCAAGCTGATGCAGCGCCATTGGATCGGCCGCTCGGAAGGTGCGGAAGTCGACTTCGAGCGGGTTGAATCCAAAATCCAAAATCCAAAATCCAAGATTCGCGTCTTCACCACTCGTCCCGACACACTCTACGGCGCGACGTACATGGTCCTGGCGCCGGAGCATCCGCTGGTGAAGGAGATCACCACGCCGGAACAAAAAGCGGCCGTCGAGCAGTACGTGCTGGAAACCAGCCGCAAGAGCGATCTGGCGCGCACCGATCTGGCCAAAGACAAAAGCGGCGTCTTCACCGGTGCGTATGCCTTCAACCCTGTCTACGACTGCAGCGATCCGCGAGCGAAGATTCCCATCTGGATCGCCGATTACGTCCTGATGGGCTACGGCACCGGCGCGATCATGGCCGTGCCCGCGCACGACACGCGCGACGCCGAGTTTGCTGTGAAGTTTAAGCTGCCGATCACCAGCGTCGTCATGCCGCCGGATAGCTGGCTGAAAGAGAATGCTCCCGCGGACGCCGATCCCAAGGCTCTGCGAGAACGGTTCATCAAAGACCCGACCGCCTTCAAGTCGTTCTTCGTCGATGACGGCACCGCGTTCAATTCGCCCATTTTCGATGGCCTGCCCACGCCCGAAGCCAAGACGAAGATCGCTCAGTGGCTGCAACAGAAAGGCTTGGGCGAAGGCAAGGTCACCTATCGCCTGCGCGACTGGCTCTTCAGCCGCCAGCGCTACTGGGGCGAACCGTTCCCGATCGTCTGGGACAGCCAAGGCCACGCGCGCCCGCTGACCGACGATCAACTGCCGTTGATGTTGCCGGAAATGAGCGACTTCAAGCCCACCGGCAGCACGGAACCGCCGCTGAGCAAAGCCAAAGACTGGCTGAATGTGAACATCGCCGTCCAGCAGGATGGCAGCGCCAGGGTGATCCCGGCCGGCACGGAGGCCGGCGCTACCGCTGTTCGTGAAACGAACACCATGCCCCAGTGGGCCGGTTCGTGCTGGTACTACCTGCGCTATCTGGACGCGCGCAACAATTCCGCACCGTTCAGCGCCGAAGCCGAAAAATACTGGATGAACGTGGACCTCTACGTCGGCGGCGCCGAACACGCCGTGCTGCATCTGCTTTACAGCCGCTTCTGGCACAAAGTCCTGTTTGATCGCGGCATCGTTCACACCAACGAACCGTTCCAGCGCCTCTTCAACCAGGGCCTCATCACCGCGTTCGCCTACAAAGATGACACCGGCCGGCTGCTGCCCGTGGACGAAGTCGAAGAAAAGGGCGAAGGCAATTTCGTCGTCAAAGCCACTGGCGGAGCCGCCAAGCAGATCGTCGCCAAGATGTCCAAGACGCTCAAGAACGTCGTCAATCCGCACGACGTCATGAACGAGTATGGCGCCGACACGCTGCGCCTCTACGAAATGTTCATGGGCCCGCTCGAAGCCAGCAAGCCCTGGAACCCGCGCGACGTCCCCGGCGTCTTCCGCTTCCTGCGCGATTCCTGGCGAATGATTATCGACGATGATGAGAGCAAGCCGACCGCGGGGAGTCTCAGGCCCAATCTCGCTTCAGGACAGGGTTCAGGGTTCGGGGTTCAGGGTTCAGGGTCGGCCTCTGATGCGCTTGCGAGCCAAGAGCCAAGAGCTAAGAGCCAAGAGCCTAACGCACTTGAACGCGATTTGCACAAGACGATCAAGGGCGTGACGCAAGATTTGGAGCGCATGGCCTTCAACACCGCCATCAGCAAACTGATGGTCTTCAAGAACAAGGTCATGGAGAACGTCAGCGCGCTGAACCGTTCACAAGCCGAACGCTTCGTCCTGCTCCTGGCCCCGTTCGCTCCGCATCTGGCCGAAGAACTCTGGTCGCGCTTGGGACATGAGCAGTCCCTCATCGCAGAGAAATGGCCAACGTACGACGAAGCGTTGACCCAGGACGCGATGAAGGAACTCGCCGTCCAGGTGAATGGCAAGATCCGAGCCCGCATCACCGTCGCCGCGAATGCGCCCGACGAAGACGTGAAGGCCACCGCTCAGCAAGCTGTCGCCGCGGACCTCGCCGGCAAGAAGGTTGTGAAGGTCATCGTGGTGCCGGGGAAGCTGGTGAATATCGTCGTGAAGTAACATTCGCGCCACAGGTCACAAACGCACTTCTGTTCGTCGTTTATGGTTCGTGGTTCATGGTTGGCGGAGTCGATTTCGCTTGCGTAACCACGAACCATGAACAATGAACCGTGAACCATGTCTCCGTGTTCTCGTGACCTTTGTGGTTAGAAGTCACTCGCCTATCTCACCTTCAAACGCATACCAATCCACCGTGCACCAATCCCCGCCGGTGTTCTGGATCGTCACGCGATGCTTGCCGGCGGGAATCGCAAACGAGTACGTCTGGTCGTATTCCTTGGCAGAACCGTCGTTCTTGCGATCCTTGTCGGGCAGGTCCACGGTCTTTGAAAGCTGCCCGTCGATGAGGCACTCCAGTTTCGCGCCGGCCATCGCGACGGCTCGGACGTGGACCTTAAGCGCGCCGCCCTTGGGCATGTTCAGTACGAACGTCGGCGGGTTGCGAAGCTGCGTGTGCAGCATGCCCTGCAAATATCCGTTGAGCGCCCACGCGTCGCGCACGACGCCGCCTTTTTCGACGACAAACTCGTTTTTCTCCGGCCGGTCCCAGCGCTTAGCGGGCACAATCCGCCGCCCCATCATCGCCAGCTCGAGCAAGGCGTCGTACTCCAATCGCGCGACAGCGTAAGCATCGAGTTCGGGAATGATCACCGTCGCCGCGCCATTCTCAACAGCGGCCCGCCCGTCCCGCTCGCCGTCCCAATCGGGCGACACGATCTTCACGGCTTTCGGCTGCTGCTTCGTGGGAAGTTGAATCGCGATATCCTTTCGCTTCACAGGCGCGCCGTCTTTCGCCTCGCGGTTGATCACATGCAAGTACAGAGCCTTGGACTGCGGATCGCGCCACAGCGACAGGCTCAGCAACGGCACCTTTGTAATCAGCGGCTCAAATCCGACCAGTTGCGGCTTTTGGTAGATCGCCTTGTTGCGCTGATAGAACGCCGCCTGATGAGCGACTTCGCCCAGCGTGCCGTCCGCCTTGGCATCGTTGCCGAAAGGCCCATGCACTGGGAACGCGAAGAATCCGCCGGCGGCGTAAATCTCCGCGCCGCGAGTGCGCATCCACAGCTTGCGCTGCTCCGGCGAAACTTTCATCCACGGAAATCCGTTAAAGCCCCAATCGTGAAAGAGCACCACAGGGACTTTTCGCCCCGCCACCGCCCAACCGGCCTGCACCGTCGAAGCCCACAACTGAATCTGGCTCTCTGAAAGATCGATCTTGTCTCCGGTCACGAGCCAGTCGCCCCAGACGCCGAGCACCTGCAAGTCCACGTAGCGCGCCAGCCCGTTCGCGCTGATCCACGCGCGCTGCGCCTTCGATTTTGCATACGCGCGAATCGCATCGGTCAGCCACTTCCACTCTTTGTCGTCGCGAAAGGACCGAAACGCGTGCCAGTCGTTAGCGAGCGGATTCTTCGGATCGTGCGGCTTGGCGACAAAACCATTTTTCGCCAGGTATCCGCGATAATCGAAGCTCTCCAGCTTACCGTCCGGACAGATCGTTTTGTCCGCGAGCTCGATCTTCAGCTCTAATTTCCATTTCGCGTCGTCCTTTGCCCAGCCTTTACCTTCGACGTAGCGCTTGATGAGGAAATCACGAAAATCGCGCGTGGAATAGTCGTCAAAACCTTCGTTGGGCTGCAGCACCGCGGTGTGCTCGTCCATGAAGAAGTATTCAGCGCCCGCGTCGATCTGCTTCTTGCACCACGACAGGAGATACTCGCGGTACGCAGGGCACGAGAGGCTTCCGTGCCGAACGCCGCGCTCGCCCCAAGCGTCCACCAGCTTTCCATCCGGCCCGCGCGTGGCCATGTCGGCCACCTGAGCGTCCGTCAGCCCGTTCTCCCGGTCGTACAAAGCGCTGCACGTGATCCCGCCGCCGAAAATCGCACCCACCGCGTGAGCTTGCGGGACGAGAGGCGCGAATTTGCTGAAGTCCGGCGCGTTGTGCCACTTGAACCACGCGCGAATCAGCACGTCCGAACCCGCCTTGCGCGCCAGAGCGATCCCCGCATCCGTCTCGATGCTCTCGTTCATCGTGTAGACAATCGCGTCGGCGATGTCGTCCACCGGCTTGTCGCGCCGCAACTCCGGCGGAAAGTCAGGCAACGAATCGTTCGCCGCGAAAGCTTGAGTCAGCAACAAAGAGGAGAACAGCAGCGCAACAGGCGTTTTCATGGGGAAGTCTCGCGTTGGGATCCGCAAAACTTCTTACCACAGAGGACACGGAGGACACAGAACAAAAAAGGGTTCGGGGTTCAGGGGTCAGGGGTCAGGGTTTGTTGACTCAAGACTATTTTTTCTTCGGCATCGCCAGCGTCCCGCCTTTTCCCAGCTTGTGCTTGTAGATGGTGGCGATGCTGCCGCCGTAGACCTTTCCGCCGAAGCTCACATTCACGGGCATATCGATGGGAATATCGCTCGGCGCATCGGCGGTGATGTTGTGATATTTCCACGCGTCGAACGTTCCCTTCACGAATACCGCGCGGAACGCAATGTTTCCGCCCTGGAACACTTTCTGAACGACGGGTCTCAGCGTCAACTGCAGCGTCCCGTGTTCGTTCTTCGCGCGCCCCTTGGCATCCAGCGCGAAGGGAAACTCCATGCCGCCGATCGAAACCAGCATCGTCACGCCAGCCGGATTGAATCCGAACGGAAGCGACGGCAGCGTGCCCGTCACGTTGCAGGCATCGTGACCGTTGGCGGGAAACGCAATCTTGCCGGCGAATTTCACGAGCTGCAGCGGCGTGATCGGAAAGGACTTCGCATCGTACGGATTGGTTCCGGCGGCGATCTCGTTCTTGTCACTGACGCGGTCGTTGTCGTCGTCCGTATCCACGTCATCGGTCAGGCCGTCTTTGTCGCAATCCGCCGTGCCGCCTGGGTGGGATAAGGGGTCGAGCGGGTTCGTGCCGGCGGCCAGTTCTTCGATGTCACTGAAGCCGTCGTTGTCATCGTCCGTGTCCACGTCATCGGCGATGCCGTCGCCGTCGTGATCGAACGAAGGCATGCGTCCCGGCGAGCCGCCCGCACCGGTGCTCGCGCGCCAGTTCGACGGTTCGCTGCCAAAGCCGCCGGCGTTGATGCGTTCCAGCGAAGCGCCCAGTCCTTTCGCCTCAACCGGCCACGGCGCCGCGTCGTTGTAGCGGACCAGGTCCACCAGGATGTACGGCACCACGTACTGCCCGGTATTCGGATCTTTCTCCGGCTGCCCCGGCTTCAGCAGTTCCAGTTTTTCGCCGCTGTTCGCCAAGGAGCCCGTGTACGGCCCGGCGATCTGAACGCCATCGGGAACTTTGTACTTCAGCCGGAAGACCTCCGGATCTATCGGCACGACCACCAGCAGTTCGTTCGGCCCAAGCTGGAGATTGGGCGGCAGAGTGTAGCCGATGCCCGAAATCTTCCACGTGTTGAGCGGGCTCTGCGGATCGTAGAGCTGCACCGGCGACCCCGAAACATTCCGCAGTTCGAGGAACTCATCGCCGCCGGTTGCCGGATCGTACATGATCTCGTGAACCACCACCGGCCCGATCGCCGGGCCGGAATTCGCCGCGCCCAGCGTGCGCGTCACCTGCGGAGGAAAGTACTCGTTTCCATCGCTGGTCACGATCCGTCCGAAGGAAACATTCGTGTCGGCCGGCCCGAAGCTGAACCCGTGGCTGTAGCCGGTCAGAGTGCCGATGGAATCGGCGGCGAAGAGGTAGACGTCCTCACCCTGCCCGCTCAGCGAAAAGCTTGCTGCAAACTGCGTGTGATAGAAAACGGCGTATCCGCCCGCCGCAATGATCGTGTTGCTGGGGATGCGATATTTCTTCGGCGTGTTCTGGTCGTCGGTCAGATACCACCCGCCGATGTTGACCTCCACGCTTCCGGGGTTGTAAAGCTCTATCGCGTCTTCCAGCGGCGCATCCGACTTGGTCAGAACCTCGTTGATCACGACGCCGGACTCGGCGGCAACGACGCCCAGGCCACATAGCAACAACGCCGCAACGCATAGCCACACAGCCTTTCGGCCACAGTCACGCTGGCTCGTGGCTCTTAGCTCTTGGCTCTTGGCCTTTGCCCCTCGGCTGTTCAATCCCGCCTCCTGCCTACGCGTCGTGCCATTTCGCCCCGTCACCCCGTCTCCCCTTCTCGCCGTCATGCCGTCATGCCGTCATGCCGTTCACTTCCAGAACTTCATCGTCTTCAGACTCTTCGACGAATACTGTCCGGAAACCGACGTCCCGTAAACCTTGCCGTCCATCTGTAGCTCAACCGGCAGCGCCTTCGAGCCCTTCAGCATGTTCTCCTGCTTGTCAAACAAGCCGTCAGACACCCACGTCTCGCTCCATTTTGTGTTGCGCACCCTGACCATGAAGGGCACGGTACCGCCCTGGAATTCAGACTTCTTCGTCAGCGGGTTGCGCTTGAACTTCAGCTTGATCGTTATCGTTCCCAGCGTCCCCTTCCCCATCCCCTTCGCGTTCAGCGTGAACTGCGCCTTGGCCGCGCCAACCAAAACAACCACCGTCTTTCCGTACGGATTCCACAGCTTCGGCAAATCGGGAATCGATCCGGACAAAGATGCCGCGTCCTTGCCCGAAACATCATATCGCGCGCTGATGCGTGCCTTCGCCACTTGCATCGCGATCACGTTTCGGGATGCCGGATCGTATGGATCCGTCCCGTCTGCGGCTTCCTGCGCGTTGCTCACACCGTCGTTGTCTGCGTCGGCATCTTGATCGTCCGGAATGCCGTCGTTGTCGAAATCCGCCGTGCCGCCCGGCTTTGAATTCGGATCGTGCGGATTTGTGCCGGCCGCAAGTTCGTCCTGGTCGCTGATGCCGTCACCGTCAGAATCAACAGGTGGGTTCGCCGGTCCGCCGCCTCCGCTGAACGTCGTCGCGGAAGCCACGTTGCTGTAAGCCGACGCTCCAGAACTGTTCACCGCCGAGACGCGGTAATAGTACGTCGTCGCCGCGACCACGCTGGTGTCCGTCCAGGTCGTGGCATCAGCCGCCGCGTTGCCCAGCAGGATCCACCCGGCTTTTCCGTCCGCGCTGCGTTCGAGTTTGAAACCGCTCTCGTTGTTGGAGTTGTCCGTCCACGCCAGGCTGACCAAGCCTTGTCCTCCAGTCGCCGCCAGATTTGACGGCGCCGCCGGATAGCCGTTATCCAAGCGTCCGGGCGAACCACCGACTGCCGCGCTGGCGCGCCAGTTGATCGGATCGTTCCCGTATTGATCGGCAGCAATGCGTTCCAGCGAATACCCACCGCCCGCCGCTGCTGTCGGCCACGGCGCCTTGTCGTTGTATCGCACGGCATCTACGGTGATGTACGGCACGATGATCTGCTTCGTCACCGGATCGACGTCCTGCTTACCAGGCTTCTGCAACTCGATCAGCTCGCCGTTGTCCTGCAGGTTCCCGCTGTAGGGCCCGAATACCTGGACATCGTCGGGTATCGCGTATTTGGCTCGGAAGGCCGCGGGATCCAACGGCGAAATAATCGCGAGCGCACCAGCGGAAATGCTGATCATCTCTGGGAACACGAAGCCAGTGCCGCTGAGGCGCCAGGTGTTGGCTGGATGGTCGGGATCGTAGAGCTTCACCGACGCGGAGGTGATGTTGCGCAACTCGACGAACTCGTCGCTCCCCGCCGCCGGGAAGTACATCATCTCGTTGATCACGACCGGGCCGACTCGCGGACCGGCGTTCGGGCCGCCCAAGGTATTCTTGATCTGTGACGGGAAATGCTCCTCGCCGGTGCTGATGATATAGCGGCCGAAGGAAATATTCGTTTCTCCCGCCTCAAACCGGGTTCCGTGACTGTAGCCCGTCAGATTTCCGGCAGCATCCGCCGAGAAAATGTAGCCATCCTCGCCGTACTCGTTCAGGATAAAGCCAAATTGATGCTGCCCGACGACCAAGTAGCCCCCCGCTGGAATAACCGTGTTCGGCGGAAGGGCGTACTTTTTCGGCACAGACCTGTCATCGGTCAAGTACCAGTAACTTACGTCCGCCGGACTGCTGGAGGGATTGTAGATTTCGAACGTATCCTCCTCGGGCAGTTCCGTATGCGTCAACAACTCGTTCACCTTGACTTCGGCGAACGCCGGCGCGGCTGGATCGTCAGCGCCCGGTGAACCGCCGATGGCGGCGCTCGCCCGCCAGTACGACGCCTTGTCCGGGTCCGTGCCCGTGCCCGCGGGCACCAGCGAGAAGCCGTGGCCGTCCGCTGCCGCCGGCCATGGCGACGCATCGTTGTAGGTAAAGGAGAGGAACACGACGCCGCTCGCATCGGCCATCGCGATCTTTTCACCGCCGTCGGCGAGGTGCCCGGTATAGGTGCCGCTGGGCGTGATGCTCGGATACTTGGCGCTAAACGCGGCCGGGTTGGTGACCAGCACACAGAACTGTCCAGGGCCTAAAGTCGTACCGGCGGGGAAGGTGTACGTGATCCCCGACGTGAAGTTCACGCCATCCAGGAAGAGCTTGTCCGCGGCGGTGTTCTTCAGTTCCAGGAACTCCAGATCGTCGCCGATCGTGGCCCCCATATCGGGCGGGCTGTACATGATCTCCGTCATCTGCAAAGCCGTCAGCGATTGCGGTGGTGTCGTGGCGCTGGCGATATTCGAATACCCTGAGTTTCCATAGGCATGGAAGGCGCGCACGCGGTAGTAGCGTTTCGTTGCCGGCGTCGCCGAACCGTCGGTGTAGCTCTTGCTGTCAGCCGGCAGCCGCACAAGCTCTTGCCAGGTTCCCGTGCCGTCGGCGCTGCGCTCGACCGCGTAGCCGGTTTCGTCGGTGGCGACGTCGTTCCACGTCAAGTGCACGCGCGTCCAGCCCAGCACGGCGGCCGTCAGGCCCGTGGGCGTTGCTGGCGGCGGCGGAAGCGGCAGTGTCACCGAGGCGGTGTTGGAGGCCGACGCGCCCCAGTCGTTGACGCTGTAAACGCGGTAGTAGACGCCTGTACCCGGCGTCAAGCCCGTGTCGGTCCAGGTCGTGCTGTCCGGGTCCAGCGTGGTCTTAACCGTCCAGCCATTGTTGCCATTGGGGCTGCTCTCGACGCGGAATCCTGTCTCGTTATCGGCCGCATCGGTCCACGTCAGCTTCACGGTTGTCGTAGACTGCGCCGTGGCGGTCAGGGTGCGCGGAGCGGCAGGCAGCGGCGCATCCAGAGTCGTCGCATTGGCTGTGTTGGACGCGGTTGAAGGCCCGCCCTGGTTCAACGCAAAGACACGATAGTAATACGTGCGCGATGGCTGCAGATTGTTGTCTTGCCAATCCGTCGCGTTCGCGGCGGCGGAACCGACCTGGGCCCAGTCGCCGGCGCCATTGTTGCTGCGTTCAATCGTGAAACTTGTCTCATTGCCGGAGTTATCCACCCAGCCCAGCAGCGCGCCCGTCGGCGAGTTCCCCTGCGCCGTCAGTCCCGACGGGGCGGTGGGCACGGGCACATTCATGGTTGTGGCCGTGGCCGTGTTGGACGGGCTCGATGCGGAGTAATCGTGGTAAGCGATCACGCGGTAGCTGTACGACGTGACCGGCTGCCGGCCGCTGTCGCGCCAACTGCTGCTGTTGGCGGGAAGAGCGGCGATTTGCATCCAGCCTGAAGTCCCGTCAGGGCTGCGCTCAATATGGAAACCGACTTCGTTCGTGGCGTTGTCTGTCCACGCCAGGTCGATTTCCGTATCGGAGTACGCCGTCGCACTCAACGCCGTCGGATCGGCCGGCGGAGGCGGCGGCGGCGTGGTGGCATTGGCCATTTCGGCGTCTGAATTTCCGCCTGCGTTGAACGCATAGACTCGATAGTAGTAGGTCGTCACCGGCGCGAGCGCCGTATCCTGATACGACGTCGTGTCCGCTGGCAGCACCACCAGCTTGTACCAGTTAGTCGTCCCATCCGGACTCCAATCGATCTGATAGTTCGTTTCATCGGCCGCGTTGTCGGTCCAGGACAGGGTGATGGCAGTCTCGGAATCCGCGACCGCGCTGAAGCCGCTGGGCGCATCGGGGGCGGGGATTTGGGGCGTCGTCGCGGAAGCGACCAGCGTCCATCCCGAAGGCTGGATGCCCGTATACGCGCAAACGCGATAGTAGTACGTGGTCGTCGGGGAAACGAAGGTATCCTGCCATGCGGTGACGTTCGGGCCGACACCGCCGACTTGCGTCCAGTTGGTCGTGCCGTCGGGGCTGCGCTGAACAGTGAAGCCGTCTTCGTTGCTGGCGTTGTCCGTCCAGGTCAGGTTGATCTGGTAACTCGATTGCGCTGTCGCGGCCAGATTGCTCGGCGCCATCGGCGTCAGGAGTTCGTCCGCGCCGGGCGACCCGCCGGCCGCCGAACTGGGGAACCAGTTGATCGGATCGTTGCCGTACTGGTCGAGATGCCAGCGAGTGAGCGACGGGCCGTTGCCGTCCGGCTCCAGCGGCCACGGCGCTTTGTCGTTATAGCGCACGGCATCGACGGTGATGTACGGAACGGTAAAGCCGCCGAGTCCGTCGGGCTCCGGCACCCCTGGCCGTTGCAGTTCAATCAACTCGCCGTCAGGTTGCAGCACGCCTGCGAACGGGCCGAAGACCTGCGCCGCTGCCGGCACGCTGTGATTGGCACTAAACGTTGCCGGGTCGATCGCGCAGACCACAATAATTCCGCCCGCTTCAAGCTGTGTGCCTGTCGGGAAGCTGTAGCTGATGCCGTTGAGGGTCCAGGTGTTCGCTGGATTGTCCGTGTCGTACAGGTTCACGGTGGATGAGCTGATGTTCTTCAGCTCGATGAACTGGTCGTAGCCGGTCGCCGGGTTGTACATGATCTCGCTGATCACCACGGGACCGACCCTCGGCAGCGCATTGACGCCGCCCAGCGTGTTGGCCGATGCAGCCGGGAAATGCTCTTCGCCCGTGCTGATCGTGTAGCGGCCGAATGTCACGCCTGGGGCCGCCGCGCCAAATTCAAATCCATGGCTATAGCCGGTCAGGTTGCCCGCCAGATCCGCCGAGAAGATATAGAGGGTCTCGCCGTTGGAACTCAGCGAAAAGCTGGGCGGCACTCCGGGCGTGCTGTTGAACTGGCTCTCATTGAACTGCAGGAAATCGTGCCCGGCGATGGATGTGCCGTCGGCAATGCGGTACTTCTTCGGCGTTTTGCGATCATCGGTCAGATACCAGCCGGAGATGTTCACCGGATCGGCGTTCGGATTGTACAGTTCGATTTCGTCCACTGCTGGCAACACACTGTTCGTCAGCGCCTCGTTGATCAGCACCGGCTGAACGCTGTACGCCGGATCGTCCTCGCCGGGCGAACCGCCCGCGTTGGTGCTCGCACGCCAGTTCCGGGCGTCATCAGGATTTGGATTTGTGTTCGGATTCACCGACACCAGCGAGAAGCCCAGGCCATCCGCGGCTGCGGGCCAAGGCGGGGCGTCATCGTACTTGACGGACAGAATCGTCGCGCCGTTCGGATAGGCCAGCGTGATCCTCGTGCCGCCGTTATCGAGATGCAGCGAGTACTGGCCAAAGACCGGAACGCCTGGGTACTTCTCCTGAAAAATGCCAACGTTGGACGCCAGGACCAGGAAAGCTCCAGCGGGCAGACTGGTTTCCGCCGGGAAGACGAGCGAAATCCCTTCGGTAAACTGGACGCCGCTCAAATTGAGCGTCGTCGTGCCGGTGTTCTTCAGCTCGAGGAATTCGAGATCCTTTCCGGGCACTAACGTCAAGTCCGGCTTCAGCCAGTCCGGCGGGTTGTACATGATCTCGGTGATGCGCAGCGCGCTGAAATCCTGCGGGCAGTAGAAGCTTGCCTCCCGCAGCGCGCTCCACGTTGAACCGTCCAGCACGCGGGCTTTGACGGTGCATGTTGCACTCAGCGTGATGGCAATAGAGGTGGTGCCGCCGTCGAGGCCGCCAATGCCTCCGCCGATGGCGCGCGGGTCCGAACCATCGATCGTGTAGTAGAGTCTGCCGGTGGCGTTGGGATTGGTGATGGTCAGCGCAAAGCCCGGCGTAATGTCGCCGCCGGTTGAATCGAACGTTGGAGCCGTAATGGTCGCGTACAGCCCCTTGGCGATAAGCTGATTCAGGACAATGTTCGACCGCGCGGGCATGTACGTGTTCAGGATGCTGTTGCATTGCGGCAGCCACGTCCCGTCTCGTGTGTACGCCGGCTCGCGCTTGGAATCGCCCCAGCGCGCGGACTCCGCGACGACAGCCGCGTTGATCTGGTTTTTTCGTGCGTTGAAGCGGGCCTGGCAGGCCGCCGGCGTCAACGCGCCGCCATCAAAAAAGTGCCGCTGCACGTGATCGGCCACGCGCACCCGGAACTCGGCGTTCGCCCAGCACTGCTGGAAGACCCACTGCGGATTGCTCTTGTTCAGCGTGTCGCCGGCGGTGAAGGGGCCCGTGCGATCCTGATTCACATTCAGCAGCGTGTGCTCGGCGTCGTGGCTCGTGAAGATGAATCCGCGGTTCGCGACGCGGCTGCGGATGGCGTAGAAGTTATTGGGCGATTGATTGCTCAGGAAGTTCGAGATGGGCGCGTCCAGATTGCCGCCATAGTAGATGACCAGCATGTAGTCGATCAGGTTGTCCACATCAATCAGGTTTTCGTAGCTGTTGTTCGTCGTGCCGTCCGGATTTTTGCCTTGGATCCGGTAATACGCGTCATTCGTGGCCAGCCCCGCTTTGCAGGCCTTCCACAGGCGCGTCCAGGCGTCCATGTTGCCGTCAGTGGCGTTGATGTTGTACGAGCCTGCCTCGACCTTGATGACGTCGTAGTCTTCCTTGTTGCCGCCGAGATACTGCGACGCGAATGAGGCCTCGGCGCGTTCTTCGGTGTTGTACAGGCCCCAATATTGCCCGTTGATGTACAGATGGTAGTAGTCGCCATGTGTGCAGGGCTGGCCCATGTCGCGTTGCGTATCGCGCGAGAACATGTCGCGCATGAAGACGCCCTGCGAATCGCCGGCAAAGCTCCACGAATAGTTCTGGAACGTGCGCAAATCGAAGCAGTCGAACGTCGCCGGCGCCGGAAAGGCGCCGAACATCCGATAGTTCAAATTCCCGCCGTACTCACCGCGAAAGAAAAGGCGCAGACCGTGCTTTGGATTTCCTGTGCTACGGCTGTAACCGCCGCGAATTCGGATGCCCGCATTAATCTGGAACAGCCCGCCTTCGGCCGGGTCAAGCAATTCGACCGAACAAGGCCGTTCCCAAGCATGTCCGTCCTGGTCGGGGTGGCTCCAGATGCCCGTCGATGAGTTAAACAGATCATTCAAGCTCATGGCGATGGAGAACGACGGGAGCGATTTCAGATCGTTTTGGATCGTTCCGCTGTATGGCGCAACGTTGACCACGGTCGTATCCATGCCGTAGTTGATCGAGAAGCCCGATCCATTGGGATCCCCGGCATTCGGCCAGCCTGTGGGGCCGTTTCCGGTGTGAATGTCCGCCTGGTGCGCGGCTTCAGGAATATTCACATAGGTGTGCGTCTGAACATCGCTGG
The DNA here is from genome assembly GCA_036504595.1 of Planctomycetota bacterium. GTDB lineage: Bacteria > Planctomycetota > SZUA-567 > H5-PLA8 > H5-PLA8 > DASXUX01. The sequence goes on from DASXUX010000082.1 coordinate 16,958, forward strand.
GCTTCAGGCCGGACTTGTATGCGACGGCCCGCAGCGGCGTGGTGGCGCTGAGATCAATGGGATTGGTGTAGATCGTGCCGGCCGTTTCGGAGGGCGCGCTGCCATCGGTCGTGTAGCGGATCGTGGAGCCGATGGTGGCGCAGGTCAGCGTGACCGTGACTGGCCCGCCGTAGATTCCCCGTGGCGGGGAAAAGGCCGGCGCTTCGACCGTCCCAGTGACCGAAGGTTCATCGTCGATGATCGTGACGGTCGCGCTGTAGGACGTGCCGGAGACCTCGTAGCCGGCAGCGGCCTTCAGCGTGACGATGACCGTTTCATCGCCTTCGTACAAAGCGTCTTGAATCGGAGTGACCGTCAGCGTGGCCGTGGCTTGACCGGCGCCGAAGGTCACTGAGTCTCCCAACGTCGTATAGTCCACGTAATCATCGGCCGTCCCCGACGTATCGAAGTACACGAGCAGCGGCGAGGCCGTGCTTCCGGTGCGCGTGAGCGTGAACGTTCCCGTATTGCCGGCAGCCTCGGTAGCGGTGGCGTCGGTCGCGGCAATCGAGATCACGGGCAGAACACTGAGACTGAGCGACACTGTGCCTTGCGCGCCATTGAAGCCATCGACGGCGATCCAGTAGGTCGTCCCGTTTTGAGCCGCGAAGTGCAGGATGCTGGTTAGAACGCTGTTGCCAACGTCGTCGTTGGACGCAACCGGAACGAGATTATTGAGTGCCGTGCCGGTGTAGATCGCCAGCCGCGTGTCAAAGGTGCTGCCCACTGTGCTGACCAGCACGTCGTTGTCCGCCGCCGCCGTCCACGACCACCAGACCGAAGAAGCCGCGGCCTGGCCCGCGTGCGCCGGTTCGCCCGATTCGGCTGTCGCCGCGTTGCTGTTCCCCAAGGTGCTGAGCGGCAGTGCCGAAGCCAGCGCGATGGCACTCGCGAAATTGTCGTTGGGACACGGTTCAAGCGCCGTGAGCCGCAGGCGCATGACGAAGTCGGTGCTGCCTGCAAGAGACATGTTGAAGGCTTGTACGGCGATGACATTCGTCCCGTTGACCAGGAAAGACTGCGGATTAGCCAGGTTCTTGGTATCGAGCGTGCCGCCGCCGTAGGTGGATTCGTGGCTGCCGGTTGCCAGGGCGTTATATGTGGGACTGGCGGGCGCGAAGACCGAATCGACTTGCGTGCCGTTGATCCAGACGATGTAGCCGTCGTCGTAGTCGATATCCAGTTGCAGCGCCGCCACCTGCGTCTTGTCGGCGATGGTGAAGGTCTGCCGGAAGTACACGCTGCTATACAAGCCGCGCATGTCGTTGAGCACAGTGCCCGTGCCGCCGGTGTTCTCGCCATAGTAGATGGGCGCGGCCCCAGAGAGCCATCCGCTGTCGCCATACCCGATCGCCCGCCATGCGGTCGTGTCGGGCGTCGAGGCTTCGCTGACGCCTTTGAAATACTTCCACGTCGAACCGTAATCAATCAGGGTCGTTGCGGCGCGGCTGTCTACAGCCAAGAGTGCAAGAAACACGATGCACACCGCCAGCGCACGGCAAGGCGGGGCCCTCAGGACAAACTGTTGGAACGGCCTTTTCATGTCCGGCTCCTGTTGGCGTCCGCCGACGGGAATCACAGAGAGGATGCGTTGTGCTCTTCTATTGGTGCCGTCTGGCGTTCCCACGGGTTCTTGCTAAGAGCACAGAGCCCGGCCGGCACGGAGGCCGGCGCTACCACTCCAGATCAGTAAAACAACTCCGCGATCTTCCCGTCGCCGACGCGGATCTTTGCCCGGCCGGCAAAACCGGCGCGCAGCGTCGGGGCGGTAGCGCCGGCGTCCGGAGCCGCCGGCACGGAGGCCGGCGCTACCGGGCCGAGTATCTTCAGGCGCACGATGGCATGGGTCGCGACGATGGTCCTGGGCAATGTTTGGGGGAAGAGTTGCAGCAGGTCACTGTCCTCCGTCGTGCTGCCCGAGAGAAGGTCGGAGATTTCGATACACTCCGCGTTGTAGATGAGCGGTCCGGATGCCATGTCGAACTGCACCTTCGCTTTCTGGCCCATGGAAATTTTGGGCAGATCGCGCTGGTTCACTTGAGCGCAGAAGACAAGATTGCTGTCACAGACCCAGCCCAGCGTATCGCGGCTGCCGACCCACTGCCCAGGCTGGACCGTAAAGCGCTGGAGGACACCGCTGATCGGCGATCTCAAGGTCTTGTCTTTTATCAGGGATTCGAGTCGGCCGACTTCCAAGCGCGCCTTCTCCAGGTCGCCTTCCAGCAAACGAGCCTTAACCTCGATCTCCGTTTCCATCTCCAGAAGCTGCGTTTCTTTCTGCCGCTCGTCCAGCCGTGCCTGCGCGGCGGCGATCGCAGCTTTGGCTTGAGCGACTTCCGCCTGCGCCGTCTCCAACCTGGAAATGCTGTCGCCCTTTTGCAGCAGCGTCAGTTCGTCGCGAGACTGCTGAGTGAGACTCACGGCTCTTTCGTAGGCCAGCTTGGCTTTGCGCTGAGTCTCCTCCGTGATGGCCGTCGGCGGCAAGGCCTTGTAGTTTTCGTAGGTGATCTTCGCTTCCTCTTCGGCGCGCTCGGCGTACTTGACCTTCTCCTTCGCCACGTTGATTTCCAGCGCCGTCGGCTCCGCGCCGGCGCGCTTGAGCAGCGCCTGGTATTGCTCCAAGCGCCCCTGCGCGGCGTCGAGTTCCGCGGCGGCCTGCCGTGCGCGGGCCGCGGCCCATTGCACTCTCGCCGTGCGCTCGATCTTCAGGCGCGCGTAGTCCTTCAGGGCGACTTGGTAGCTGTCGATCATCTTGAGCATCTGGTCGCGCTGGAACGTTTCGTTCTGGCTGTCCAAACGCAAGATCGGCTCGCCGGCCTGAACTGTCTGGCCGTTCTGCTTGAACAGTTCGGCGACGCGCCCCAAGTTCTGGTCCCCGTCCACCCGTGGCGTGCGCAAGGACGCCAACTTTGCCGGATAGAGCACTCCGGGCGCAACCACAATCGCGTCATTGTATTTCTGGAAACCAACCGCCATTGCAGCCACAAGCCCGCCCAGGGTCAGCAGCACCACGATCGGCCCGAGCTTGGCCATTTGACGCCAGCGGACGTGCGTTGCGCTGGGCGCGACGACCGACTCCTTGATTTTCTTCGCCTTCGCCGCGGACTCGATCACCGGCGGCACCGGACCGACGGGCTTGGTCGCCGGCAGCGCGTCCTTCCCGGTCAGCAGAACCGGGACGATGTTGGATGGCAAATACGTCGTTTGATTCTCTCGTTTTTCGGTGTCGGCGTCCCTGCCGGCGCGGAGGCCGGCGCTACCACCGGTCGGCGCCGGCTGTGGGGATGCCGGACCGGAAGACGCCAGGTGTTTGTCCACCAGCACCTGGGGAACTTGGACGACTTGCCTTAGTCCTGAATCACTCGCTCGCATGTGCCACCTGGCCTTGCCACATCAGTTTCTCGATACCGAAGCAGTATTTGCTGACGGCGGTCGTGTGCAACGAAAAACGCTCCACAAATTCGATGATCCACGCGGGCATCAGCCCTTCCCATTTAATCTCCAGCACCGAATGAAACGCTGGCAGCAGGGGAACGCGAAACCCGCCCGGATCGCTCACGCGATGACAGCGCTTGGCGGTCAGCCTGGAATCAATCGTGATGCGCAGGTTCTGCTGCAGCGGAGCCACATAGGCCGTGCGGGTGTAGCTGATCACGGCCTTGGGCGCGTAGTTTTCGCACAGTAGAACGCGGTTGTAGGTTTCGACGGCTGGATGCCATTCCTGATCGCGAATGCGCCGTCCGCGTTCCACATTGGCCCGCGCGGCGCTGGTAAGGGTAAAGCGTTCTTTAACGATCTGGTTGCCGATGCGCTTCTTGATCTCCAGGACCATGGGGCTGCGGCCTTCGTCGTAATAGCGCACGCGCAGTTTGCGGCGCAGCAGCAGGCCATCGACTTTCTCGTAATAGCACTTCAGGTCCGGGGAATCGTAGTAGATGCTGTGGACGTCGTAAATGCCGCTGTTTTTGATTCCGTGCGGATCAGGCTTCATGTGCGAGGCCATGACGGGCACCAAGGCCGACGCGATCGGCGGCGTGATCAGATATTTGTTTTCGAACCGGCTAGACATCGACGAAAGTCTCCGGCTGAATCAGGCTGATCCGCGAAATGCCCGGCACCCGCTGTGTCAAGGCGCCCACCAACTCGGCTGGCACCGCGGTCTTCGGGTACACCGTGTAAACGTACTCGTATGTTTCACTGTCCAACTGAGCTGTCGAACGCAGGACGATGCGGCTGAAAACATCCGTTGACATGGCGCTGAACTGGTGGATCGCTTCGGGTGTGCGGATGCAGAACGAAAGCGTGTAATCGGTCGCAGTCGCTCGCCCGAAGTGGATGAAGTGCAGGACCAAGAGCACCAGGCAAATGGATAAGCCGCCGCCGGCGGCGATGACGTAATTCGCCGTCGAACAGGCCACGCCGATGGCGATGACCAGAAAGATGTAGCTCAGATCGCGCGGGTCTTTCACTGCCGTTCGAAAGCGGATGATCGAAACGGCGCCAACGAGCCCGAGAGACAGCGCCAATTGGTCGGCGATAACCATCATCGTCATGCACACGATCAGGGCCAGGCCAATGAGTGAGATATTAAAGGAGCGGCTGTAGGAATACCCGGCGTGAGTAAATCGATAGAGGTAGCTGACAATGATGGCGAGCGTGAGCGCCATGCCCATGTTCATCAGTACGACTGTTAACTCTCTCTGAACAACAGGCATAGTGCCCCCACAATGCACACTAAGTGCATACACTGATAAGACGTTGCCCAACGTGCTTTACTGCACGGATTAGGGCTTTCTCAGCGTATACAATTGCAAAATCTAAATATAAGCACACGGTATTCCAAATGTGCATGCATTCTGCCACTGGCGAAAGTCGCCCACGGGCATCAACGCACGTGGGCAGCGTGAGGGCACGCTTGAGTTCGCCGCAAAAGGACGCGGCGAACACAAACGTGCCACCTGCGGGGAAGGGAGACCGGAGCGACGCAAGCGCGGGACGCTTGCGCTACTTCTCCCTGTTGCTTTCCCGAGACCTCGATGCAGAATGGGCGACACCAACGCCGGCACGGAGTCCGGGCGCTACCCACATTTCGGAAAGGAGGGACCGGCATGTACTTCCTGCGCCGCAAAACATGACGCCGCGCGCGAATGCAGGTGCTGCATTCCACATCACGGCTTTCCCTCCGTTCCCTCGCGCCGCACTGATGAGCTCCCCGTGGCGGAGGTGGCCGGAGGTCATCGCCGCTAACCGTTAAAGGAGCTTTATGCCTGAAAACAAAGGATTCTTCTCCACGATCTGGGGGCCCATCACCGCCGGCGCGCTGATTGGCGCCATCGCCGCTCTGCTGGTCTACTGGGGCAATCCAGGAAACATGGGGCTGTGCGTCGCGTGCTTCACCCGTGACATCGCCGGATCCCTGGGCCTGCATCGAGCGGCCCCCGTGCAATACCTGCGTCCAGAATTGCCCGCCATGGCGCTCGGCGCCATGCTCGCCGCGCTGATGTCCAAAGAGTTTCGTCCGCGCGCCGGTTCGGCGGCGATCGCGCGCTTTGTGCTCGGCATTTTCGCCATGCTGGGAGCGCTGGTGTTTCTTGGCTGTACCTGGCGCGTGTTGCTGCGACTGGGCGGCGGCGACGCCAACGCGTTGCTCGGGCTGGCCGGCCTGTGTGCCGGCGTCGGCATCAGCATCGTGTTCTTGAAGACTGGCTACAGTCTCGGCCGAAGCCGCCCGGCGCCGTCCGCTGTGGGCTACGTGGCGCCCGTCATCGCGCTGGCACTGGTGGCGCTGGCTTTCTGGAATCCCAAGTTCGGCAGTCTGGATGCGGCGACCCAGCAACCGCTCGGGCCGCTTTTTTCCACACCCGCCGAGAAAGGGCCGGGCGCGCAGCACGCCGCGATCTGGATCTCCCTGCTTGGCGGTGCGCTCATCGGTTTTCTGGCACAGCGCAGCCGCTTCTGCACGATTGGCGCATTCCGCAATGTGGTTCTTACGAAGGACGGCCATCTGCTTTACGCCGTGATCGCGCTGGTCGCTGCGAACCTGGTCATCAACGTGGCGCTCGGCAAGTTCAAGTGGGGCTTTGAGGGCCAGCCGATCGCGCACACCGCGCACCTCTGGAACTTTCTCAGCATGACTCTGGCCGGACTGGCCTTCGCGCTTGGCGGCGGCTGCCCCGGACGGCAAGTCGTGCTGGCAGGGGAAGGCGACAGCGACGCCGGCGTGTTCGTTGCAGGCATGCTGACCGGCGCTGCTTTTTCGCACAACTTTGCGCTAGCCAGTTCAACGAAAGGTCCGAGCGAGTTTGGCCCGGCGGCGGTGATCATCGGCCTGATCGTTTGCGTGATCATCGGGCTGGTCATGCGCGAGCCGAGGGAAGCGGCGGCGGCCTAGTATGTGGCACGGGCATGCTGGCGGAGCGGCTTCTTGCTCCGCCAGATTGCCCGTGCAATCGTGCGCGGGGACACGGGCAATCCGCGCCGCGAACGGCGTCGGTCCTTGATACCGATGCTCCTGCGCGGCGCGGCCTGCCCGTGCCACACGTGCCACACATCTCCGTGAGAACAAGGAAAATGGCATGATCTACCTCGATAACGCCGCGACCTCCTGGCCAAAGCCGCCCGAGGTCTTGCAGGCGATGGCCTCGATGATAGAGACGGCAGGCGGCAACCCGGGCAGGGCCGGGCACCGGTTGTCACTGGCCGCGGGCCGCGTGGTCTATGAAACGCGCGAGGCGATCGCTGAGCTTTTCGGCAGCAGCGATCCGCTGCGCGTGATCTTCGCGCTCAATGCCACACATGCGCTGAATACTGCGTTGCGCGGTCTGCTGCGGCCGGGCGACCGGGTGGTGACAACGTCTATCGAACACAATTCGGTCATGCGCCCGCTTCACGCGTTGGCCAAGACCGGCGTTCGCGTCGAGACGATCGCCTGCGGCGCGGATTGTCTTCCTCTGCCCGGAGCCATCGAGAAAACGATCGTTCCCGGTACGCGGCTGGTCGTCGCGACGCATGCCAGCAACGTCTCAGGCGCGCTGATGCCCATCGCGGAGATCGCTGCGCACGCGCATCGTGCCGGCGCTCTGTTGTTGGTGGACGCCGCGCAAAGCGCCGGTTGCATGCCGATCGACATGGAAGAGCTCGGCATCGATCTGCTGGCCTTCAGCGGCCACAAAGGACTGCTCGGCCCAACGGGCACCGGCGGCCTAATTCTCGGCCAGAACGTGCCGGTTGAGACGATGGAACCGATGACCTACGGCGGCACCGGAAGTCATAGCGACTCGCACGAACAGCCCGCGGCATTGCCGGACAAATTCGAGAGCGGAACGTTGAACAGTGTCGGTCTCGCCGGTCTGGGTGCTTCGGTGCGCTATCTTCTGACACGCGGCGTGGACGGAATCTGTCTTGAGGAGAAGCGCCTCACGGCGCGGCTCGTCAGCGATCTGCGCGACATCCGCGGCGTGACCGTGCATGGCCCTACTTCCGCCGAGCAGCGCCTGGCCGTCGTTTCATTCACCGTCGCCGGGCGCAGCACGTCGGAATTGGCCGAGCGGCTTGAGGAGGAGTACGGTATTCTCTGTCGCGTGGGCTTGCACTGCGCGCCGAGCGCTCACCGCTGCATGGGCACGTTCCCGCACGGCACGATCCGCTTTGCGCCGGGCCCGTTCACGCGCGACGAGGAGATTTCCGCGGCGGTTGACGCCGTAGCACGAATCACATGACCAGTAGCACGCACAGCATCGTCCTGTTTCACACCAACTCCGCCGCCTTGAAGGCGGAAAAAGTGCTCCAGCGCGCCGGCCTGGTGGTGAAGCTCGTTCCCACTCCGCGGCATCTATCCAGCGACTGCGGCGTAGCGCTGCGTTGCGAAGCGGCCCAGGCGCAGCAGGCGCAGAAGTTGTTGGATGAGAACAGCGTGCCGTACGAGTCGGTGCATACTATGTGAGCTTCTGGCTTCTCTGCTTTTTTCTGCGTCTCTGTTCCAAAAATGCTGTGTGGCACGGGCAGGCTGCCGGAGCGTCTTTTTTGCTCCGGCAGATTGCCCGTGCAGGGGCGCACGGAGTCACGGGCAATCCGCGCCGCAACAGCGTCTGTCCGTGATAAGCTGGCGCAATCGCGGCGCGGCCTGCCCGTGCCACACTGGCTACGGAATCAGCTTGCGCGCGCGCAGCCAGCCTTCGCACAGGGCCGGCCAACCGCTGACGGCGGCCGGCTTCTTGAGCATGCCGAAACCGTGGCCGCCGTCGTTGAAAACGTGAAGTTCCGTGGGAACTTTTACCGCACGCAGAGCGAGATGCATCTGGATGCTGTTCTCTGCGACGAGTTTGTCGTCGCCGGCGTGAATAAAGAAGCAGGGCGGAGTCTGCGCGTTCACGCGGATTTCAGGTGCGAGCGCACCTTTGGCATCGACCAGATAGGCCGGATAGATCAGCACACTGAAATCGGGCCGGCAGCTTACTTTGTCCATGTCGTCGATCGCTTCGTAAGCTCGCTGATCGAAGTTCGTTGTTACCAACCCCGTCAGGTGCCCGCCGGCGGAAAAGCCCAGGATGCCGATTTTCTCCGGATTGATGTCTAGCTCTTTCGCCTTGCTGCGCACAACGCTTAACGCGCGTTGCGCGTCTTGCAGGGGCGCCAGATGCCTGGGCTGGCCTTTGCGCACGGGGACACGGTACTTCAGAATGATGCCGGTGACGCCGATGGAGTTCAGCCACGTCGCGACGTCTTCGCCTTCGTGATTCCACGCCAGAATCGAATAGCCGCCGCCGGGGCAGATCACCACCGAGGCTCCCGTGTTCTTGTCCTTTGGCGCAGGGAAAATGGATAACGTGGGCTTGGTCACGTTGGTGAGGCGCGTGATTGGCGGATTTTCATTTTTCGGCACCGGCTGCCATTTCTCTTCTCCGATGTCGCCCTTCTCACCGGGAGCCGTCGCCGGCCAGACATCGATGACTTTGGCCGGATCAGCCGCAAAGCAGGCGGCGGAAGCAACCAGGAGCAAGACCACAAAGCCCAGCGCATGTGAGATCATTTGAAGGGCACTCCAAAAGGGTAAGCCAGAAGTCTAGAGTCTGCCGGTTTGGCGTCCAGTGTCTCCACGCGGCAAGATGGCCTCCCGTTAGCTACTCCGTGCCCGGACTTGGAGGTGCGGAAATGCTAGTCCACACTCTGTTCGAAGAGCAAGCGGCGCTGGTTCCCGAGCAACCAGCACTGCAGTCGGGGAACGTTACCGTTTCGTACGCAGAGCTAAACGAGCGCGCAAACGCTCTGGCGCATTTTCTGATAAAGCAAGGCGTCGGTCCGGAGAGCACGGTCGCGGTGCTCGCGGCGCGAACATGGCAGTCGATCCTTGCCATTCTGGGGGTGCTGAAAGCCGGCGGCGCGTATTTGCCCATCGATCCAACCGTCCCGGCTGAACGCCGTAGATGGATGCTTCATGACAGCCGCGCCCACATCTTGCTAGCTCCCGACAGAGACTCCGCCAAAACGGCAAAGGACGTTGAATCCGTCGTAAGTCTGGACAGCGATTGGGGGCAAATATCACGATGTGCGACTGCCAATCCGGAGCCGTGCATTTCAGACAAGAATCTCGCGTACATCATCTACACGTCGGGCTCAACGGGGAAGCCCAAGGGCGTGCTGGTCGAGCACCGCCAGATCGCCAGCTACGTGCGCGGAATCCTGCCGCGGCTCAACGCTCCGGCCGGCGCGCAGTTCGGGCTGGTTTCAACGCTGGCGGCCGACCTGGGCTACACGATGCTCTACCCGGCGCTGAGCACCGGGGGATGCCTGCACGTGATCTCCGCCGAAACGGCCGCCGATCCGGCGGCCTTTGCAGAGTACGTCGAGCAGCATCCGCTCGACCTGCTGAAGATCACGCCCTCGCATCTCGCCGCGTTGCAGCAGGTCGCGCCGGCGAAGATTCTGCCGCGGCATCTGCTGGTTCTGGGCGGCGAGGCGTCGCGCTGGGACTGGGTCTCGGCGATGCACAGGCAGGCGCCCGGTTGCCGGATCATGAATCACTACGGCCCGACAGAGACCAGCGTCGGCGTGTTGACCTGCGAGTTCGATCCGTCCGCCTCGCCCGCGCCGTCGTGCGTGCCGTTGCGCGATCCGATTGGCGGCACGCGCATTTATCTGCTCAATGAGGAACTGAAGCCGGTCTCTATTGGAGAGGCGGGCGAACTGTTCATCGGCGGCCCGCAGGTCGCGCGCGGATATCTCAATCGCCCGGACGAGAACGCGAAGCGTTTTCTGCCCGATCCGCTGCCCGATCCCACGGATGACGGCGCCCGCCTGTACCGCACGGGCGATCGCGCGCGCCGGCGGCCGGACGGCGCGCTGGAGTTTTTGGGACGCATCGACCGGCAGGTGAAGGTGCGCGGTTACCGCGTGGAACCGGGCGAGGTCGAGGGCGCTCTGCGCCAGCATCCGGCTGTCCGCGAAAGCTGCGTGGTCTTTCGCGAGGACCAGACCGGCTCGCGCGAGTTGGTGGCTTATGTGGTGCCCGACAGCAGCGAGATGCAGGCGGACCCGATCAGTTGGCACACTCTGCCCAACGGCCTGACGGTTGCGCATTTGAATCGCAACGAAACCGAGTACCTGTATCGCGAAATTTTCGAGGTGAAGGCTTACGAAAAATACGGCATTCGCTTCAGAGACAACGCGCGCATCGTGGACGTGGGCGCGAACATCGGCTTGTTCTCATTGTTCGCGGCGCAGGCCTGCCGCAACCCGGTCATCTATGCGTGCGAGCCCAGCCCGAGCGTGTGCCGTCTGTTGCGGAAGAACCTGAAGCAGCACGGCATCAACGCGAAGGTCTTCCGCTGCGGCATCTCCAACCGCGATGGAAACGCGCCGTTCACGTTCTTCAAAGGATTCTCGCTGTTTTCGGGCCTGTATGCGGACCGGCAGGCCGAGCAGGACGTCGTAAAGAAGTACCTGCAGAATCAATCGCAAGCAGAAAGCGGCATGGCTGAACTGGCCCGCGACGCTGACGAGTTGCTCGACGGCCGCTTTGAATCCGAACAGTTCGATGTTCCGCTGCGGACGATTTCCGGCCTGATCGCCGATGAGGCGATCGAGCAAATCGATCTGCTGAAGATCAACGCGGAAAAAAGCGAAGCCGACGTGCTCGACGGCATCGCCGCGAAGGACTGGCCGCGCATCCGGCAGATCGTCATGGAAGTGGACAGCGACGCCAACCTGGATGCCATCGTCCCGCTGCTCGAAGCACATGGCTACGAAATCGTTGTCGAACAGGATCCGCTGCTGGCCGACACGTCACTGCGCTACGTCTATGCGATCAGGTCCGAAACCGCCGAGGAACGCAGCGCGCCGCTCGCCCCCGCGGAGAACTTGGAAGCGGAGCCGGACGCCGACCTGGATCTCCCGGCCGCTCAGGTCGCCGAGTGGCAGGACGTGTACGAGCAGATCTATTCCCAGCCTGGTGAGGACTCTCTGGACCCTGCGTTCAACATCACCGGCTGGAACAGCAGCTACACCGAAGCGCCGATTCCCGCCGATGAAATGCGCGAATGGGTGGAGCAGACGGTTGCGCGGATTCGAGCGCTGCAACCGGCCGGCAGGGACGCCGGCGCTACCGGGCGCGTGCTGGAGATCGGGTGCGGCACAGGCTTGCTGTTGCAGCGCCTTGCCGGCACGGAGGCCGGCACCACTGCCGGCACGGAGGCCGGCACCACCGCCGGCGCGGAGGCCGGCACCACCGCCGGCGCGGAGGCCGGCGCTACTGGCCAGCGGTATGTCGGGACGGACTTTTCGCATGCGGCGCTGAGATGGCTGCGGTCGCAGATCGAAGGCCGGCCGGAACTGTCACACGTGGAATTGCAGCAAGGCGCGGCGGACCAGATTGTCCAGCGCATAGACGGAGAGTTCGACCTGATCATCATCAACTCGGTCGTGCAGCTTTTCCCGAGCGTTGACTATCTGTTGAAAGTGTTGCGAGGCGCGGCCGGGAAGCTTGCGAAAAACGGGGCGATCTTTATCGGCGATGTGCGCAGCCTGCCGCTGCTGGAAACGTTCCACGTCGATCTGGAAATCTACAAAGCGTCGCCGAGCCGGTTGTGTTCGCAGATTCTTCCGCGCGCTCGACGCCAGGCCATTCAGGAAGGCGAACTGGTGCTCGACCCCGACTTCTTCACCGAGCTTCAGCTTGTCCTGCCGCGATTGGCGCAGGTGAAGTCCGAACTCAAGCATGCGCGCTATCTCAACGAAATGTCGCGCTATCGCTACGACGTGACGCTCCTTTTCGACACCGGCCGCTGCGCGGCGGAGCATGCATCCGTGGACTGGCAGAACTCCGCGCTTTCGCTGCATGCGCTCGGCGAACTTCTTTACAGCGAGCGGCCCGCAGCTCTGCGCGTTCGCAACGTTCCGAACCGGCGGCTTGTGAACGAGGTCTATGCGCTGCAACTGCTGAAGGAAGGCACGGCGCCGGCGCACGTCAGCGAGCTTCGCGACATGCTGGCTCAGCGCCGCGGCGGGATGAACCCGGATGAGTTCTGGCGTCTGGGCGAAACGCTGGGCTACGGTGTCGAAGTGACCGCGGCGGGGTCTGGAGCGCTGGACTGCTTCGACGCCTTGTTTGCCCGGCCTGAAGCACGGCTCGTTATGGAAGCCCCCCTCACAAGCAGGCAGCACCGGCCCTGGCATGAACTCGCGAACAATCCGCTCAGCGCCTCCATCGCTCGCAAGCTGGTTCCCCAACTGCGTGCGTTTTTGCAGAAGCAACTGCCGGCCTACATGATTCCGGCGCATTTCGTCGTGCTGGAACAGATGCCTCTGACGCCCAATGGCAAGCTGGACTACCAGCACCTTCCGCCGCCGGCCGGCGACGCGGGGCAGAGCGCCGAATTCAGCGCGCCCGAGACAGAGTTGGAGAAGACGATTGTCTCGATCTGGTCGGAGGTGCTGGGAATCGAGCGCATCGGCCTGGACGACGATTTCTTCGCGCTGGGCGGACATTCCCTGCGTGCGACGCAGGTCGCGGCGCGGCTGCGTTCGGCTCTGCACTGCGAGGTGCCGATCCGCACGATTTTTGAGGCGCCGACGGTACGGCAGCTTGAAGAGAAGTTGAGTTGTTGCTGCGAAATGGTCGTTGGTCATTGACGGCGAACCGCAGAGACGTGAAGAAACGGAAAGTTCCTGGTTCCTGGTTCCTAGTTTCTAGTTTCTAGTTTCTAGTTCGCGAATGTCGCGTGCGGACGAACACGGACGCGCCGGAAGGCGCCGGAAGGCGCCGGAAGGGTGCTCAAGCGCACGGACGCGCCGGAAGGTACTTTGAGCGTTTCTATGTCAAAGGCGGGGGTTTCGATTCGATTATATAAGAGATGTCCTGAGACGTTGCGGGCGTATTCGGGCGTTTGAGGGCTTCAGAGGACTTCTGGGTCAGAAGCGGCGGTTTGGATTCGATTATATTGGTGAGTGGTGGAGTGGTGAGTCGTGGAGTGGTACGGACGTGCCGGAATGGACGTTAGTCACCTAGACGCACCTGAGTCACATGTATCACACAGACGCACTTTAATCACATCTACGTCAAAAGGTGGGATTTGGGTTGCTTTATATTGGTGAGTGGTGAGTGGTACGGATGCGCCGGAACGCACATTAACGCACTGGAACGCTCCTCAACGCGCCGGAACGCACCGGAACGTTCCCCAAGCGCAGGGATGCACCGGAAGGTACTTTGAGCGCGTGTATGTCAAAAAGTGCGATTTGGATTGCTTTATGTAGTAGAGGAAATGGTGTTCGAAATCAGAAATCGTAACCGTTCAAGTCAGCGCAAGAGAAACAGCCTTCAACACAGAGACGCAAAGGGCACAGAGGTCACAGAGTGTTTTTAACGCTGTGCTTTCTCTGTGCTCCTCCGTGTTCTCTGTGACTCTGTGTTGAAAGCAGTTACGGATCACTCGCGGAAGATCGCGCGTCCAACAAGCAGTCGCGGGCTGAACGGCTGCCGGAATTCAACGTTCAGAACGCAGAATTCAAAACGCAAAATTTAGGATCGGAAAAGGAGGTGTCGGATGGTTGCTTCGTCAGTGAACAATGAACAGTCGCCAGTGAGCAGTGATGCGTCAGCAGCGCGTGTCTGCGAAACGGTGGCAGAGGAGACGGAGAAGCAGCTGGCGGCTTACCGGCGGGAGAAGGAGAAGTTTGGGAAGCATCCGCTGTGGCGGCGGCTGACGGGGTTGACGTTTGACTACGAGGCGCAGGTGACGGCCAAGCAACGGAAGTGGGGGTTGAGG
>DASXUX010000083.1:0-145411 GCA_036504595.1 Planctomycetota bacterium
CGACGCGATTTTCTTGGCGCTGAAGAAGTCGCGGCGGGATGGGCGGTGGCATCGGACGACTTGGGCGATGGGGTTGGGATTTTCGAGCTACCAGCGGTTTTTCAGGGCGTGTTTGCTTTGTTTTGGGAAGACGCCGCATGAATTGGAGATGGAATTGATTGAGGAGATTTTGAAAGAGGTGGAGCGAACACCGGAGGGTGCGGCGACGGGGACCGCGGTGGCGGTGAGGAAGAGCGAGGGCGAGGGGCAGCAAGAAGAAAAGCGCGAGGCGGGAGTTTCGGTGACGTAGCGCGAGTGAGTGGGGCTGGTTTGGTGTTTCGGGCCGGGTTTGGTGAGACTGGCGGGGGTGGGGTGTTGGGTGACGACAAAAAACGGGGCGCGAAACGCGAGAGTTTGCGCGGACGCGAACGGAATTTGGTGTGCAGGGCGGGGCGGCATCGGTCTAGCTCGGCCAGCAAACGGAAAAAGCGCTGGCCGATCTAGACCGATGGCACCCTCGAAGGCGAAACGGGCGACGATTGCGTGGGGAAGTCGATGTGCACGGAGGTGCAGGATTGGACACAAATTGACGATGGTTGAGATGGACATGGTGGACGGGAATGGACGGGATGGACGCCAAGTGTCGGCAGAAGTTGCGGCGCTGCCGCAAACCTAACCCCACGGCCCCCTTCCCTCGGAGGGGGGGAGAACGGCAATTCCCCCTCACCCCTAACCCCTCTCCCTCGCGGGGGAGAGGGGAACCGGAGCGGCGGGCAAGATGCCCGCACTACGATCGGCAACGGCAGGCCGGAGGCCTGCGGTACGGATGGCGGCGCTGGAGCGGGGCACGGCTTGCGATTGCGGGGCGGACACGGACTGCTACACTCCAGCGCTTAGTCCAACGGAGACAGAGGGGGTTTCAATTTGGGGCAGTACCGTCTCACGGGCCAGATGCTCGCGACACGGATCCAGCGAAAGGAAGGGGAGCGCATGAGCGGGACGGTGAAATGTGCGGTGATCGGAACGGGCGCGATTGGGCGTTACCACATCGAAGGATTCCAGAAGCATCCGCAGGCGGAAGTCGTGGCGATCTGCGATATCAACCAGAAGCGGCGGCAGGAAGCCGCTGACAAATTCAATGTGGCGCGGCAGGTCGAAGACTATCGCGAGTTGCTCAAGGACAAGAGCATCGACGTCATTTCGGTCGCTCTGCCGAACGCTCTGCACGCGGAAGTCAGCATCGCAGCTCTGAAGGCGGGCAAGCACGTCATGCTCGACAAACCCATGGCCACCAGCGCCAAGGAAGGCAAGCAGATCCTCGACGCGTGGAAGGAGAAGAAGGTCGTCTTCATGGTCGGCCAGAATTTCCGGTTCCATAAAGAAACACAGGCGCTGAACGAGTACATCAGGAACGGCGACCTGGGCGAGATCTATCACGCGCGCGCGCACTGGCTGCGGCGCAGCGGCATTCCGCGCATTGGTTCCTGGTTCACTCAGAAGAAGCAGGCCGGCGGCGGCTGCTGCTACGACATTGGCGTACACTTCCTCGACATGACGCTGTACCTGATGGGCACGTTTGACGCCGAATCAGTGACGGGCATCACGCAGGCGAAGTTCGGACCCAAGGGTTTGGGCGACGGAACGTGGGGCCTGGGCGACATTGACCCGAAGAAGCCGTTCGACGTCGAAGACTTGTCGGTCGCGATGGTGAAGCTGAAGGGCCACAAGAGCGTGTTGCTGGAGATCAGTTGGGCTCTGCACGCGGACGGCAGCGCGAAAGACCACGGCGTGGAACTCTACGGCACGGCAGGCGGCGCGACGCTGTTCCCGGCGAAGATCTACAAGGTGAAGGGAAACGGCGATAACTTCGAGACGATCACGCCGGACCTGCGCAAACTGCCGCTGCCCGAAGACCGCATGGTTCACTTCATCGATTGCGTGATCAATCGCACGCCGCCGATCGTCAATCCGGAGGAGTCGCTGAAGGTGCAGAAGATTCTCGACGGGATTTATGAGTCGAGCAAGACGGGGAAGGAAGTGCGGATCGGATAGTTCGCCAGCAGAACGGAAGGTCATTAGTCATTGGTCATTGGTCATTAACGGCCGGATCACGCTTGCGCAATGACTAATGACTAATGACTAATGACTAATGACCCAATACGCTGCGCGAAGGGAATTCTAGGAATTACCGGGTACGAAGGAGATGGCAATGCCCAAGAACCTAATTGCGTGCCGGCCGGGATGTTATGGGAAGTTTGAGAAGGAGGCGTTTCGGCATCTGGCGGAGATTGGCGTCCGGTGCGTGGAGTGCGACGTTCCGGCCGAAGAGCAGTGGGGCACGCGGAAGGCTCAGTTGGACCGCTTCGGTCTGCGCGCGACGAGCGTCAGCGGGGGTGTGAATCTGTCGAAGCCCGATTTTGTCGCAACGCTCACGCGGCTGGCCAATGGGGCGCGGACATTCGGCGCGAAGATCATCTTCCTGAGCGTGCAGTCGGGCGGAATTCCTTTGCCGCAGGCGTACCAGAAACTGCGCGAACTTGGGGACATCGCGAAGAAGTACGGGATGACGATCGCGATGGAAACGCATCCGGACATGGTCACCAACGGCGACGTTGCGGTCGCGACGATGAAGGGCGTCAACCATCCGAATGTGCGGCTGAATTACGACAGCGCGAATCTCTATTACTACAACGAAGGCGTGGACGGCATCGCCGAGTTGAAGAAGTTCATCCCGTACCTGGCGTCGTGCCACATCAAAGAAACCAACGGCAAACCGAAGGCCTGGTACTTCCCAGGTCTGCATGAAGGCCAGGGAATCGTGAATTTTCCCGAGATATTCAAGCTCTGCAACGCCGCCGGTTTCTTCGGTCCGTTCACGATGGAAATCGAAGGCATTGAAGGCGAGCAGCTCGGGCGCGAGCAGGTTCTGGCTCGCGTGGCGAACTCGGTGAGCTATTTGAAGTTGATCGGAGCGATGTGAAGGGAACAGCGGTCCAGGACTCCAGAAGTCGAGGAGTCGAGAAGTCGGATGCTCGAAGGCGAGAGCGGATGCACGGGGGAAGAGTTTTTCAGGACGGTGAAGAAGATGTTTGGGCGCTGAACGCTTGGAAGATCGCGGCGCTAGCCTTGGGCTAAGGCCACTGCTGGTCCGCTGACGCAGCCATTTCATAGATCGAGCAGACAAGCAACTTGACACCAACGCCCGAGCATCGTAGAAGCATATGCCAAGCTGCGCTGCACACGCCGAGCAGCAACAATTGAAGAGTCCGACCCACCTACTCCCCGATAGCTCAACGGTAGAGCATGTGACTGTTAATCACAGGGTTCCTGGTTCGAATCCAGGTCGGGGAGCCATACTGGACGAAAATCAAACCGCCCGCCCGTTCCGTCCTTCAAGACGAAAGCCTTTGCGGCTAAAGGATTTCGCATTGCGACCACGATGTCTTCTTTGCCAACTCTGATCTCGCTTACCAGCGCTCGAACGACGGCTTGCCTGCGCTTCATATTGCCGCCCTCTTCGGCCAAAACCTCACGCAAAGCCTGAACAAAGCGTTCGGCGCTGATCCGCTCTGGCGGTCGCACCTTTGCCTTTGTCTCGTCGATCTGCTGCCTCAGCGAGGCCATGTCCTGTTCGATGACTGCCAGATCATCACCATAGCTCATTGGCGGCATGCGGCCCTCGCGGAAATAAGCATCCAGATACGCCTTGATAGTCTTCTGCTTGGTCGCGGCGACCTTCAGTTTCTCGTTCAGCAGGGCCAGCCGCGCCGTCTCGACTTCCGAGACCATTCCCGCCGTCTGCTCGTATGCGCTGAGAGCATCTGCGATGATCTCCGGCTTTTTGCAGAGTTCAGCCAGTTCAACCCAGATCCATTCCTCAAGATCGTGCGCGGGAATGCGTTTGGTCGGGCATCTTCGGCAATTTGGGCACTGGTAATAAAAGATGCGAAGGCCGTTTCGCTTCCGCACGTGGAAATGCGTCATTTGCCGATTGCAGGACTCGCAGCGAACCAGCCCTGCCAAGAGCCAAACGCGCTCAACTACCCGCTCGTGAATGTTGTATGGTAATCGGGCAAGTCTTTGCGCCCGCTCGAACGTCTCAGGGGTAACGAGCGGTTCGTGATGCCTCGGCAGCCAAGTCCCGTCGGGCAGTCGCCATTCGCCGACATAAATGCGGTTGCCCAGGGCATACTGAAGACTTTGCTTGCCCTTCCAGAGGCCCAGCGGTTGCGCTTCTTTCCACGCCTCCGACAAAGAGCCAGACTGCGCTGCAATTTCGAAAATCCGCCGAACGGCGATTGCGCTTTCAGCGGGCGCGAGAGTGCCATCTTTCAGGACGTAGCCCTTCGGGACATGCCCGCCCGTCCATTTACCTTCCCGTCGCATAGAGGTCATTTTATCCCGAGTTCTAGCGGCCGCAATTTCGCGCTCAAACGTCGCCACGCCCGCTACGAACGTCGTCATCATTTTTGAATAGGGATCATCACAACGAATTTGCTGTCTGGTTCGATATTGCCATACCTCGACGTTCTTGCGGCTGAGAAAGGCTATGCAGTGCAGCGTTTCTACAGTGTCGCTGCGAGAAAGACGATCTTGGTCTCGGACGATGACGCGCGCAACCTTCCCTTCGTCACAAAGCTGAAGAAGGCGGCAGAATTCGGGACGGCTGCCGATGTCGCGGGCGGTCACGACTTCGCCGAATTCAATGATGGGCTGACTTGGCCATGCTGAGGCTGCGAATTTTCGCCCAGCAGCGATCTGGTCGGGCACGCTGGAGAGATCCCGTTCATCGGCCTCGCTGACGCGTCCATAGATGGCGATGAATCGTTCTTGCGACACAGGTATTCCCCAACCAGAGCTGCCAAAGCTTCCGCCAGTTCGTCGGACTGCTGCGGTTCTCCCTCAAGCCGTAGCCGACGGTCTTTCAGTTTGCCGCAACGCGTCTCTCCCCTTACTCGTTGCATGAGCGTGTCAGTCTGCCTGTCTATGACCACGGGAAATTTTGAGGTGCTGGCAGCACATGCCCCGCACCTACTTATCCTCGCTCGGCAGCGCCTTGGCGACGGCTGCGTCCAGCAGGTTTCTGACCTGGTCGTCGAGGGCAGCCGACTTCAACTTAAGCTCGTCCGCGCTCGCGAACTCAATTTCAACCTCAACGGCTTTGCGGATTTCGAAGGACTCATAGTTGCCGATGTTCTTTTTGACCGCGTAGCCTGTCGTCACTCTTGCTTTGCGTTTGCCTGGCATGTTAGTTGGACTCCTCCTTGCAGACGGCGCCGCCTTCGTTCTTGTCCGTAGGCTTGACCGACTGTTCATCGAAAATAGACTTCGCCAGATCCCGCAATTCCGCGCCACGCAAAAGGTAGGGAAAAGGATCTTCAAGGACGAACTCGCCGCGCTGCCAGCAAAATCTGTAATCAGCGCAAGCCGCCCCGGAGTAATTGAAGCACTTTGGCATTGCTTTTTTGAAATCGGCAACGGTCGCGCAGTGCGATTCCAGTTGTTTCCTGTACGGAAGAATCTCCTTGGCCAAGGTCTGACGCAGAAAAGCCATCGCGGCCTGGCTGAGCCACTTCTCGTCAACGCCAAACCAACGAGCATGCTCGATTTTGGGAGGGGCTTCCAGGTTCTCTACTTCGTGAAACTCGATGTAAGCGTGTTGGAAAATGCTGCCCACAAGAGGTTGTTCAAGGATCGATCGCAGAACAGCATCGACCTGTTCGTGGGGTAGCATCCAAATGCGCCACCCATCATGGAGTTGCTCAACTTTGTATCTTGCTGGGCGAGGGGGCGCTGGCACAGCCGCTTCCTGAGCAACAGGCGCTGGTGAACCTTGGGCCGCCGTCGTAGGTGATCCTCGACTAATCGGCGTAGACCTGCGCTTGTTCCTGGCGTGCATGCGCATTTCCTTCGCTCGCGCTTTAATGGCGGCGGCGCCCTGCTTGACAAGGATTAATTGGTCGCTCTTGGGCAGGGCTGTAATGGTCGCGGCGGTGCTGACTGGAATCTGCCCAGCGGCGACGGCGGTAGCCAGCTCCGCCGAACCCTCCTTCAGAACTTGACTTGCACTCTCGACGGAGCGGGCGGATACGTTCAAGAGTTCGGCGGCTTGTTCCGAACACTTCCCACCCTCGCGCAAATTTCCGCTAGGGTCTGCTTTTCCAGCCATCATCCGCTGCTTGGCTTCTGCCTGTAAGAGGAACACCATGCGCGCAGCAACCGACGCCCGCTGACTTTCGCTGAGGTGACGGCGGTGAAGGTTTTGGCTGATAACCCAAGCGACGGGATCATCGCCGGTGAATTCCACGTAGCGCGGCTTGACGCCAGCTATGCGGCACGCTTCCTCACGAATGCGGCCGTCGAGGATTTTTCCTTTATACATGACAATTGCATTTTTCAGCCCGTTTGCCGCGATGTCCTTGGCCAGCGGATTGGCGCCCTGTGTGTCAGGAAGGGGGAAAATCTCGGCAATCGGATGATAGCCATACGAGACTGACCCAGCGGCATCGGCCAGAACGGTCTGATCGACGGTCTCCGGGTCGTTTGTCGGAACCCATTCTGGAGCCTCGGCGGGCGGAGTGCTTTCGGATGGTGGCGATTCTTGCGAAATATTCTGGCTGTTCATGCAGTCCTCCTAAATCGGCGACGGAACCCCGACCAATTCGAGGCTCCTGGTACTAGGGGTAGAGGAAACTGCTCGAAGCATACGTCGTCTGGTGCTTGCTGACGCGCATCCACGCTGGCGGGAAGGGGTTATGAACGGTTTGATTTTCGGGCGATGTGTTCGGAGTGTGATCGGCGTGTGCGTTTAGTGTGATTCGTCGTATTTGTCCAGCGGGTCGCTCTCATCGGCAGCTTTGCTTAACATCATCTCGGCGGCGTCTTCCATCGGCATGTGGGAAAAGATGGACTTCGTCCTAATAACGGTTACGTTCGGCCGTATCCGAATATTGCCGCGCTCACGGATCAAAACACCTCGAAGGTCAAACGTGAGTTTCCTCTCCTTCATCTTCCTCAATAGGTTGCGATATGCGGAAAGTGCTGTTGTTTTGTGATCTCCGTAACCTGAACGCAAGAGAATCGAATCGCTGACGCTACCCAATTTCGGCATTCGCGCCTCCTCCAACGCGCAGCATAAGAGAAGCCTTCGCTCGATTTCGTTCAACTCGTCGTCACGAGCACGACGGTCGATGATCAGTGAACACCTCTTCATGTCATATACGACCGTGGGCTTTCTGAGCGCTACGCTTTCCTCCTTGTCAATATCCCGCGCCATCGCTTCTTCGACAGGAGAGACCAACCAATCATCTGGCAGCATCATCAAATAACGCAGCCTGCTCAACATCCTCCACAGGTATGCGTTCGTTTTAGCCAACCGTTTGCGCGCCTGCTTGCTTCGTGGGACGCCAACGCAGCACTGACATGCGTCGAGCGCACGGCGGCGGTCCACCAGTTTCTCGAATTCCGAGTTCTCTATTGCGAGAAAACCACAAGCCACACCCGCCGCCCTGTCAAGCGCGAGCGACGCCGCACGTTCAGTAACCTCGTACTGCCGCTGCTGGGCCACTGCCGAGATGTTCATGGTCGGGTGGCGGCGCTTCAGCCGGAGAAGCGCGCTCAGAGTTACATCGGAGAGATTATCCAGCACTTCGCGGAGGAAGACGACGTCGCGCAGTGAATCGGCGGTGAAGTATGCAACTCTGGAAGCTCCGACCGCTCCTTGTTCCACGAGCCGCCTCGCTGCCAGTTGCAGTTGCGGCACAGGGTGCTCCCTACAGAAGTCGCCGAATTCTGTTGCGCTCACCAGTTCGTCGATCTTGATGCCGTCTCTGACCAGCAGTTCTGGCGGAACAATCCGCTCAGCGAAGGCAAGGCTGCGCATAGCTCCGTAACGCGGGTCGGATTGATCGTTCAGGAGTTCGTCTGTCGGCTCGGACATGATGCGGGTGTTATACCGAATCCGCACGTTTCGTCACCTGCGACTTTGAAGGCGTCACCAATACCAGGCTCTGGTTTCGGCCGCTGCACTCAACGTGCGCTCGACGGCAAAGTCCGCAACCGTAGCGCAAACTTGCGCTAGGGTTCTGTGTTGCGACGGGAACCCCAACGAGCCTCTCCCTGCGGGGGAGTCCTCAGAAAAAAACAGATACGGGGGGTAGGAGGCAGGGGGTATGGGGATGGTTTGGCGGTGTTCCAGCAAACTACAGCTTGATGGAACGCTCATTTCCGCGGCACCTTCATAGGCGGAACAGCCTTCGTTTTCGGCAGGGATTTCTGGAACGCCTTCTCTGCTCGATGAACAGAGCCGACGCCGATCCCGAGCCGCTCGGCAATCTTTCTGACGGACAGACCCGCGGCCTTCAGTCGGCAGACCTCCGCAGCATCAACTTTACTGCCGCAGGGGCGCCCCAGCCGCTTCCCCTTGGCCCGCGCTCTCGCGATCCCCGACCTGACTCGTTCGACAATGATTGAGCGTTCCAATTCGGCGACCGCAGCAACTACCGTGAAGACCATCTTGCCCAGCGGCGTGGTCGTATCGATCGACTCGTTCAACGATACGAAATCTATGCCGACGTTCCTGAACTCGTCCAGGGCCGACAACAAGTGAGACGTGCTGCGAGCGAAGCGGTCAAATCTCCAGACCAATACGACATCGAAACGCCGTCGCCGCGCGTCCGCCATCAACTTGTCGAGCTGCGGACGGCTTTGTTTGATGCCAGAGACGCCATCGTCAACATATTCGGCAGCGATACGCCAGCCGCGACGGGCAGCGTACTCCCGCAGCTCGGCAACCTGCATTTCGGAATGTTGGTCACCAGTGCTGACCCTGGCATAGATGGCAATGCGCGTCACGTCGGTGCCCCCTGTTCAGGTCTGGCTGTCGCTGACTGCGGCGGGGAGGACGTTGAGTGCCTCGCCCACCGGGGCGACCGTGCCCTCCGCGTTCTTCTTCGGGTGCATACGCTTCTGAGCGGGTTTCTTAACGTGCTTCTTTTTGCCGCGAGGCGGTCTCGTTGCTTTTGGGTCGGCTGCGCAGGCTTCCAGCCAGAAGGCGCCGTTCTTGGCGCGCAGCGCAATGCCTGCCCGCCGCAAGGGTGCGTTGTGCCAGCGGCTCAGATATTCGCGGATCAGTGTCTTCGTCTTCGGCTCGCCCACCTTCGAGCGTTGGGAAATCTCCTTCATCGGCAGCGACTTCCTGGTGCCAGCGAGTACGGCGTAAATCTTGTGAGACGCGGTGCCCGCACGGAACGGACAGCGTTCACTCAACGATTTGCCCATGATTATCCTCCTTGAGATGCTCAACGAGTTGTTGAGCGTGCCGAAAATTCGTTAGTGCTTCCCGTAGTCTTGCCTGCGTGCTCGCACTGGTCAGGTCGCAACCGATTGTCGAGGACAATGCCTGAATCGCTCTGGCCGCGTGAGCGATAGCATCGGCGACCCGCTGGTCATGGAGATTGAATGGTATCTTGTTCGCCTTCATCTTTATTCCTCAAGCTGGTCGACAGCGTGTCCAACCACCTCGAAATGTCCACGACTTCGCGGATGCCTTACTCATCTACGATGGCGCTTGACTTGCAGCGCGGGCACTTGACGGCAATCGTGTTGGACAGGAAACAGTAGCCGAAAGAGCAGCAGCGATAGCTGTAAATCCTCGTCTTGATCCATGCGATGAAGTTCGTCATCGGATCCCCTTTCATTCCGCGAACAAGAACGCCGAGTCCTGGCAGTGCTCCCGCAAACAGGTCGAGATTCCCAATGCGATTGCACGCATTTCGATGGGTGTTGCCTGTTGACCGCGCAAAATTCTGTGCAGTTGCGACCGCGAAATCGACCGACCCGAGCCGTTGGTTACGTCAGAGAGCGAAAGCCGAAAGACCCGCATCAACAATCGAATACGCGGCGCGCCTGCGCCGGCGAGCTCTGGTCTTGGTGCCTCTGTGCGAGATACGGCAGCGACTGTCGATTGTTCGATCATGGTTATCTCCGCCGCGACATTTCCATGGGTAGAGCACATGCCGAACGCCTCCCGTATCTTTAGCCGTCGATGTTGATAGCTTGAACGCGCTCATCTAGGTCCGCAACGGTTCGGCAAAGATAAACAACGGCGCAATCGACACAGGGGGCTTTGACGTGACCGTCCAGAACGACAATTATCCCGATCTCGGCGAGCAGGGGATCGTTGTTGGCTCTCGCGGTACGCAGTGCCTGCTGCGCTTCGCCACGCACGAGTTGCTCGCCCAGCGCGAGTTGACACGGTAATCCCAGCAGAGCACTGGCGGACACCAACAGGTGAGCACAGCAGAGCGGTGACGAGCCAACCAGCGCAATTCTGGGTGATGCAAGTGGGACATTTGTGTTCGGGCAGCGCTGGCATCCACATGCTTTGTGCCCCGCTACCACGGCAGACGCCCGCTTGCTCAGTTGAAGAATCAACGCAGCAACAACCTCCTTGTGGCTCTTGGAGCCGCATTCGCGACCCAAGGCTGCGCCAAGCGCACGTTCCGTTCGCCCAAAGTCGAGTCCCTGCCAGTAGGAGCCGAAGCATTTCCCCAATTGGCTAAACATCGCGAGCTGTGAGATGCAGCGCGAGCAGATTGCCGCCAAGCCGCTCGGAGGGGCTTGGGAGACCGCTGTGAACTGCGACCCCTCCAGAGAATCTTCGCAGAACGAGCACCACTCTGGTTGGTCACGCACGGGATCGATCAACCGACGACGCGGAGCGTCATTGGACGGTTTCATGGGCGTCTCCCAAGCATCGGCGTGAGAAGGGACAGCATCCGCATTGCCACGACTCGCGGCGCGAGAATGCTCCTTTGCTGATTGAATCGGCGGTTTCACGCACCCGTTCCTTCAGGCGTTCGACGTCCGATTGCGTCGCCTGCGGTTCGAGAACCTGGACGGCGGGAACCTTCCCTTTGGTCAGCACAACGAATCTTGGCAGGATACGCCGAAGCCCTAAGACTCGCGCAATTCCTGACATCGCGAACGAGTACAACACCAGTTGAGGCAGGCATTCCCTAGTCTTCTGTTCCGACCACCTGCACTTCGCAGTTTTCCAATCGCTGACAACAAGAGCGTCGCCCTCGACCGATAGGAGATCTAACCGTGCCTTTATCGGCGGTGCTTCCGGCACAAAGCGAAAAAGCGCCTCGTGCTCAATGCCAAGAATCCTGGCTCGGTCGTGCTGCACCTGCTTGCGGTACAAGGCCAGCATTCCCTCCGCCGTTCGCCGCAGCGATTCATAGGAATCCCCCTTCGGAAATGTCAGTTCTGGGCCTGCGGAAACATCCGCACTCCATGCGGCATCGTATTCTCCCATGCACTTCTTGGTGGTGAGTGCCTTGCGCCCTTCGAGCTTGGCCTCGTAGAGGCTTTGAATCGCGCGATGTATCGCACCGCCGAAGACCAACGAAGCGGATTTCGTCTCGTCCGCGACGCAGGCGATGCGCCGATAGAAGAACTTGCGCGGACAGGCGCCGTAATCCTGGAGCCCCGACCAAGAGAGATGGGCAACCGTGTTCGGGACTATCGTTGGGGTGCATGTGGCTGCGATCATGGGCGGGCTCCAGTTCGGACGCAAAGAGGCGCATATTAACGACGGCTTGCCTGCTGGCCTTTCAGTTGGTCAATCAACGCCGACGCCTGTTGCAGGGTGAGTTGCTCGACGTTGTATTGCGCGACGTCGTGGCCGATGGCTCTCGCGATGGCCAGAATGGCTTTCTTCTGCGACGCCGTAGCGGGGATGCGTCGCGCGCTCCCGTTGCCATTTCCATTGGGCTTCGGAGTGCTGCTCTGTGGGCCGTTATTCCGATCAGGCTGAACTGGATGTTGCGCCAGTTGGGTTTTGCCGCTGGCAAGTTGTTCATCAACCGATTGGCGGACGAGAACGTACAGGCGGCGGAGCGCCGCTTTCAGGCTCTCGTCACCCTCGCTGGCCACTTCGACCTCCAGGGATGCAGAGAACTGCGTGCTGGCGTAATCGCCAGCGGGAACTTTTCGCGAGAAATGAGCGGTGATCTTTGGCATGGAACGCCTCCTTTTCTAAAAGAGGAGCCCTTGCCTATCGGATGCCTAAGTGGATTTGACCACTCCGCCAGAGGGTTTCACATATCTCTGGCTTACAGCAAAACCTCCTATTACTTTGACGAGAACTTCAACAGTATTACGCTCCGATTAGCACTGGCTGATGGTAAAATTATGAGTTGATGTTCCGAGAAGATCAAAAGGGACGAGGGCGAATGACAGAAGGAGATGCCCGTGAGTCATGCTGCCGAGCCAACAGTAGGTGATGTTCTCCAAGGGCGGGTCACCAAGATCGCGCCTTGCGGAGTCTTCATTGCTCTTCCCGGTGGATTCAAGGGCCTGCTACACAAGAGTCAGATATCCTGGCTGAAGCGAAAGACGAGACCGTGCGAATTTTTCGCAATTGGAGATCAAGTCACCGTTATCGTTCGCGAATTTGCCCGCTCGAAGAAGCGCGGAATGCTTTTGATCAGCTTAGGATACCGCGAGCTACAGCCAAATCCCTGGGAGTTAGTGGAGGTGAAGTATCCCCCTGGCACTCGAACTCAGGGAAGAATTATCGAGTTTCTGCCATTTGGGGCAATAATAGAGTTCGACGATGGCTTCCCGGGTCTGCTTCATGACTCTGAACTATCCTGGACAAAAGCAAGAGCTAAAGCTTCGGAACTCTTCAAGATAGGCGATCTGGTGCCCGTAGTAATCCAACAGAGTGACAAAGCGAAAGCTAAGCTCCATCTGAGCTATAGGGAGACGCTGCCTAATCCATGGGATTCCGTCACAAAGGATCTGCCCGTCGGCGGTAAGACGCGAGGGCGCATCGTGAAATGCGTCGAGTACGGCTACTTCGTCGAACTAGATAATGGATGCCAAGGGCTTTGGCACAAAAGCAGTATTCCCGAACGATTCGTGGCCGAAGTGGGTAGCGTGCTCGAATTTGTGGTTACCTTTGTTGATCCACTCCTGCAACGGATCTCATTGTGCTTACCGACGTGTGGCTCAACCCGAGCGCCAGTTGGTGCCTTAAACAACATTCGAGAGCAGGGTAAATGATCTCCGGCGGGTCGCAGTCGTAGTTCGGCACCATCGTCAAATACGCGCAGCCTGCCACTTAGCCAGCACGCTTCAGGATGTAGGCGGTCGTCCGCGAGAACGCAAACCGCCGAATGGCCTCTGTCGCCCTGCACGCGGTGACGCCCGACCCCAATACTTGGCGCAGTTCCGCTTGCACCGCAGGGTCGCGGAGTTGCTCCAGCACGCGGGAGTCGACTTGGCTGACAAGGCGGTGCCATCCAGTCGTTTCAATGTCCTCGGCGATGTTCTCGGGCAGGGTGCAAAGAAAGCTCTGGATTTGAGGACGGTTCGGTGACGGGTTTTCAGACAGAAAGTTTCCGACCGCAAACTCCGCCTCATATCCAGGTTGCGAAAACAGGCGTTGAACCAGCCATTTGTATGCCCTCGCCTGGTCCCCTGGCGCCAAGGTTGGCGGGAGTTCGGGTGTCTCCGGCTGCGAAATAATCGGCGGGGCAGCAGGCACCTGATTGATCGGTGCCGTGTGTCGACCGAAGCCTGGTTCCTCCAGCAGGCGCTCAATCGTGCGAACGCCGTGCGGGCGAACGGCGATGGTTGGCAGGTAATAGGGGGAAATCGGATTCTTCCATAGTTTCTCGTCGATCTTGTCCCTGTTGTCGTCGAGGTACAATTTCGCGTCACGCAGCTTGGCGGTGTCGGTAACCTGGAAAGCGTGCGACCCCAAGAGTTCCTGGAGCCGTGCATTCCACCAGCCGAGAGCGACACCGTAGCGCCGCTGAAGGCGACGGAGCTGTTGCTGGTAAACGCGCCCTGCGGGCGGCAGGCTCAGCCATTCGTCGGGGAGCGTCCCAGTTTGCTCCATTTCCCGCACAGTCTGGATGTCTGTTTTCAGGCCCGCCCAAGCTTCCTGGAGATGGCGGTCATACTGCGCGCCACTGAACGACTCGTACATCGCAGGCTTCAATTTCGGAACAATCGTCGCCGATATTAGCCCCAACAAGTTCCTCTTCGGCTTTGGTGGCACCGCAATTCCAGGAAACGCCGATGCGACGGCGAGGGTGTTGAGTCTGGACAATTCCGTCCGCGATAGGTTCGGCACACCGCGCAGCAAGAGCGCCTCAGCTTCCTCTGGTAGTGGAACTCCAGCCCATGTCGCAGGGTCGAAAAACTCGGACCGCAAAAGGAACGCGTTTAGCTCGCGGATGAGCGCGTCCTGGGTAGTCGCCTTCAGGTAGCGCGGGTTCGCCTGTATGGCAGCTCTCGTCGTCGCCGAGAGCATGCGCCAAATCTTCGAGCCAGGGCTGGAAACGCCGTTGGCTGTGTCAGCGGCCATCTTCAAGATGAAGGGCGTCCAGTCGCCGTAGGGGACGTCCGCGCGTTTGAACGTGCTGATACCGCTCCCGTTTAGGCCGCGGATCAGAGCCTCCCACGCGAAGGCGTCGATCTGGTCCCCAGGCAGCCGCTGCGCGCCGGCTGCGCGGCTGACCATCGCTTTCACTCTGGCACCGACCAACCGATATACCTCGCTTGCGATTTGCTCCCTTTGCTCGTCGGACTGGGCATGGTCGTACCTATCCAGAAACTGATCCAGTTCGGCAGAGTCAACAGTCGCGGCGGCAATGATGAGCATGGGCGTTCCTCCTGTCATCCTCTTCGAGGACAGCGCGGTCGGACCCTTCGGGAAACGCCGATCGCTGGCGCGCACCTAATAGAGGAGGGTATGCTTTGTCAGGGGACAGCAGGCATGAGAATTACCTGCTCCAAGCGGACGGCAGTCGAGGTCGAAGTGTGGATCAAGGCATACGTCGCCCACACGGGCAAGCCTGAGCGAGAGGTTTTCGACGCGATCGCCCAAGGACTCCAAGGCGAGAACAAGGAGCACGGGCATGAAAACAGAATCTACGAAGACTTCCCTGCTCGACTTCGCATCATGACGGGGATTGACGACGCATTCGAAACGTGGGGCGGGGAACTCGGGATGTCATTCTGCGAAAGAATGGTCTACGAATTACGACGAAAGTGACAGTCGGCACTTCGCAACTCTCCTGCGCGCAGTTGTTGTCCATTTCTCATGGCTTGACCGTTCCCACGCGTGGAGTACGCTGCCGCAAATGATGGATCTCAAGCGCGCAGTACGCCGATGGTTCAATTGCATCGCAGAAATCGATTACGAGGCGCTTGCGCATGAGATGCTTTGCGCCGCTCGGTTTAATGGACAACGCCGATAAGGAGGGGGGTTCATGCGCATCATCTTGCTTTCCTGTATTCTTCTGTCAGCGATGCTGTTCGCCGAAGATGAGAAGCCCGTCAAGCCGCCCGCGCCTCCACCAGACGACCAACCAGCGCGAACGATAAAGGACGACGAACCGAAGGAAGTCAGGAAGCCAGCCCACAAGAAACCCGCGCCGAAGCAGGAAACCGAAAGCGCTCTGGACATGAAAGCCCTCTACAAAGAAGGCGACAAGGAACGTAAGGAGCGCATCGCGGACTTGAAGAAGAAGATCGACGCTGGCCGCGTTCCTTTCAAGGGATTGATCGACCCCAGAACGCCTGTTTCGATGTACGAGAAGAAGCTGGCGGAATACGAAGCGGAGAAGAAGTTTCTTCCCACACTGAAACTTGAAGAAGGGTCAATCGGCATCTTTCGCGATACGGAAGTAAGCAAGAAGAGCGGCGGATTTATGAACGCCCAAACTGGCCGCGTTGGAAGCGGAAGCACGTTTTCATGGGGCGGCGGTTCCGTTGAAGTCGTTCAAGTCATCGATGGGAAGAACATGCTGGTGAACTGGAAGGAAAAAGAGACGATTTGGGTTGCTGGAGTCGATACGACTGGGCTCGTCGATGGGAAAATTACGAGGTTGGACGGTATCTTCAGATATAGCGGAACGAAGCAATACAGCACCGCCGCAGGCGCGTCGCGAACCGTTTATCTGATTGAGGAAGCAAAACCCTAAGCGCGAACTTGTTCACCTCTCGAACAGAAGCCGCCATTCGCTATGGCGAAATGGGCGTGCCCGCATTGTGGCGAACAACTCTCCGCTGGCGACAACCTCCTCGGCAGGATGTTCAAATGCCGCTTCCAGCCCTTCAGGCCGCGCGCGAACATTGTCACCATGGATTCTGTCCCGCCTGCACCCGTGCTCGCACGTTGGGCCAATCTGCGTGGGCATATGGATTACCATCTAGGAGGGCACATATCTCACACCATCGCTCCCGCCATCTTTGGGAAGTCAAGAGGCACCCCCCAAGCGTTGCGTAAATCGTCAGCTCACATTTTCTGCGCCCCGCTTCAGAAAACTGATTGCCTCTGTTGCGGTAGAATTCTAAGCCGAACTTCAGAATCTCCTCTGCTTTGCTATGATTTCCGAGTACCATCTCGGTCCAACCAAGTTTGTGCAGCATATCACCATTGAAGAAATACCCAAACGGGCCATATCTTTCGAAGGAGTACTTGAGAGCTGCGATTAGTAGTTGCTCCGCTTGTTGCAAGTTTGGGGTGCTGAGTACTTGACAGTAGTCCGCGGCTTTGTTGCAGTAGTCAACCAGCAAAGAATCTGGCTGCGTAATAAAGCCATTGCTATTATTGCTCATACTTCCGAAGAAACTGTCTAAGGCCTTTCCGAGCACCGAAAAGTCTTGCACGAGTTTTGCGAGTTCTCTGGCATCCATCGATCGTATCCCCCCTTAAAGCCCACGAGAGCGAGTTCTATTGCCCATATCTGCCAAATGTCCTCGGAACGGTCGAAGTCCATCCGCATTCTCTGCTTGTTTCGTCGATTGATAATCAGCATACGGCGGCAGCACCGAAGATCAAGAAATGGTTCGTCAATAGAGGGGAAGTCCTGTTTAGATTTTCACTAAAAAAACGCGACGTGAGAAACTGCTCGGTTCACGCCCAATCCGTTCGGTAAATCGCCTCCGAAGGTCAGGCCAACAGCAGGATGACATCCTTTTTGCGCGAACGTTGACCATAACCTTCGGTGTTCAATTTTCTTGATGTCGGCAGGAATGGCTACTCCTGGCGGAGAATGAGCAGACAACAGGAGGCCATAATGACTTACGATTTGAACAAGGCTGGCGCATCGCCTGCCAGGGTGCGCGCCCTTACAGGCGTCAGCCGCAGCCAACTCAGATATTGGGAAACACTAAGGGCCATCAGCCCGACCCTGGTTCCCCGCGCATCGCGGGTCTACCATCGATATCCCCCAGAACAGGTACAGCGTATCGCCAGAGTCATGCACCTGTTACGGGGCGGCTACAGCCTATCTGGAGCGATCCGAAGTCTTGACCAAGAGGCGACGGCCAGCCAGAATGACGCATCCGCAACAGAAAACCGCACAGGAGCGGCGCAAACGTGACTTGCCTGACCTCTGGAAGAGAGAGGCGACGTAGGAAGTGTTCTTCAGCGAGCAGACGACGCCAGCAGACCAGCAAGCCGCCCCAAGGAGGCGGCTTCTTCTTCGGCTCCTATTTCTTAAACTTCTTGATTGCAGCCAGCTCCTTATCAATGGGCAGCTCTGCCAGCTCCCGAAGTTTGGTGCAGATTCTCGGCTCTGTTAGCAGCTCACTCCAGTTTTCCTCCAGTATCTCATAAATGTCTCTTGCTGACGCCCTTCTGGCTTGATATTCCCCTTTCCAATCTGTTCTGAGGTAACTGTCAATATATTGCAGAGCAGCCCAAGAAATCTGCTCTCTCGGGTCCATGCCCTTCGCTTCCCAATATTCCTGGACCTTCTGGGGTTCGTAGCAAAGAATTTGAAGCAAGTCTTCAGGATTAGGGTTTTGTTCCTGCTGGCGGGCATAGTAAATCCTCAAGCCGATTGCGTCCAGCTTGTCAGCAGCAGAAGGCTGGTAGAACTCTGGCAGTTGCTCTACGTATTCCCCCTCTGCCAGCTTGACTTTCTGAGCATGCTCCTCCTGCCGTTCCTTGATTTCAGCAGCATGCTCCTGCAAATGGTCTTCGACGATTCGCACAAAATGTACCAACAGAATGTAGCTCCATTTCCTCTTGTTTAGCCCAATGGCAATAGCTGCCTTAACGTCCTTCAAGAAATAGAACTGAAGCCATTTTGCCAAGGGAGTTGTGAAGCCGTCAGGCGGGGCAATGCTAATCTTGGCAAACTCATTCTTAGTGTAAGAAATCAGCTCTGGCAATTGCGGTAGGTAGTTTGCCTCTGCCCTTGGCTCTGGCTTCGGATCTGAGAAGGCAGCAAGGGCAGCTTGGGCAGCAGGACTGAGGCTGGCAGACAAGGTAGCCAGCAGGGCAGCAGACTGGCTCCCTGCCTGCGCCTTATGTGCCAAGGGCTGCTTTAAGGTCAATGGCTGCAATCCCTGAGCGCTTAACGGGGCAAGGGGCAGGGGGGCGGGCATACCTCCTTGACCAGCCAAAGTCCTGCCAAAGCTGGCGACGGTTCCGTCGCCAGCTTTGGCAACAGAACCCTCCGAGAAGGTAGGCAGGTCAATCACTGCCTTGACTTCTTTTGTTTTGGTCTCTGAAACTGAACTGCTCATGCTGTTCTCTGTAGTGTTGTAGTTGTTGCCGTTCGGGACTGGCTCTGCCAGCCCTTCTTCGCAACAACTACTACTACACGTCTCAACTGCTGTAACGTCTCTCTGATTAACGTCTATACTACGCTCGGCAGATTGTGCCGCATTTGTCGGCATAGTTTGCCGCGTTTGTCGGCATGATTTGCCGCAGTTATCGGCATAATCTGCCGCTACCTGTTTGCCCTTGGCAAGGTCATGTATCCGTTTCCAGTCAAGCTGGTATGCGTCCGTACCTCTTCCAAGCCTGCCCTTGGTTTGGAAGCGGGCTAAGACCTCCTTCTTCTCCAGCCATTGCAGGACTATGCGGACCTGCCTCAAGGATATGCCAGTGACGGCAGCTATTTTGGTTTGTCGGGGCTGGACCAGTGACTTCTTGCTTTCAGCCAGAATCTGTAGGTATTGCAGATAGCTGAAGACCTCCAGCGTACCAGCAGGCTTTTCACCATAGATAAGCCAGCGGGGCAAAGGACTCCAGTTTGAATATGGAACTTTTTTCATGAGCGTCTCCTAAAGAACGTGTTTGAGACGCAGGGACTGTGATTTAATACCTGTATAACTAATTAGCGTACAACGATTAGTCCTGCGTAGTTTCGAGCCTGCCTACAAGCAGGCTCTTCGTTTCACTTCTTTTCTACTTTAATGCCGTAGCACTCCAAAGCCTCCTTGATGACCTGAGACATACAGAGCCGTCGACCTTCTTTAGCCGCCCGTTCTCGCACCTGCTGCCTGATATGGTCTGCCTGCCCATGAGATACATAGGTCTGGAGAATTGCATATCTTTCCGTCAGTGTTGGCATGACTGCCTCCTTTTTATTGAACCTAATGATTACTTATACAGACTCCCCGCTTCGTCCTGCGAAAATTCCGAAAAACTCCGAACACAGGGCTAAATAGGTCTCATTCGTAGTTTTCGACGACGTCTTTTGTGCGCCAGCAGGGCTGCGATGGCGACCTGCCGCTATGGATAGAAGAAACGGAGATTCCCGCCAAAGTACTATACACATTGAAAGTCAACCTTCTGCCGACATGGGTTCGTTCGCCCTTGCGCGCAATTGCGGACACATTCGAAATTGGTCAGGGTCCAAGATCGTCCCGAGCTGCGTTTGTGACAAATTGTCACAATCAGCCGTCGCGGGAAGCCGCCCTTCCCAGGCGACCTGTCGCCGTTGGGCAGAAGAAACGGGAGCTCCGCGCCATAAGGAAGAAGGGCGGGCCGCTGCTTTCGGCTTAGGCAAAGGAAAGACAAGACGAACAAGCTTGAATTTGTCATCAGGCGATGTAAACGATTACGACGCGTTTCAGGATGAATTCATAGAACGGCCTGCCAGGCCGCACATTATCGCAACTGCAAAAGCCTGTCTATCTCCTCGATCTTTTTGGCATCGCCAATCTCACGAGCTATTTTCCGTGCTCGTTGCAGTACGTCCTTGATGTCCACCGTAAGGTCTGATCCGTTGCCCTTCAGCTTGCAGTAGGCGTTCATGAAGAGGTCCCTGACTTGAGACGCCCTATTTCCTCCTTGTTCAGAAACGCTTGCAGCCTGTCCGAACAGAGCGGCGGCACGGCCCCAATCACCGTTGGGATTCCTGTCTGGCATCGTACAGACCGCTTAAGCCGTATGCCATGAAGGAAGATCCGTCCTTCAAGCGGATCTCGCTGACCTCCGCCTTCCACGGACGTGGACTTACCTTCAGTTTTCGCTGAACGTCAGGTTTCGAACTCGGTGCCGCTGCATTGGCACCCGCTTTTTCGGACTTTGGTTCTGTCGCCTGCCGCGCGAGCTCTCTGTCATGGTCGTCGGCCTGCTTCTTGGCGATGCCAGCCCTGCAATCGCAATAGCGGGTCGTTGGCTGGCTGCGACGGACTCCGTATTGTCCATCGTCCCGTTCATATGCTTCCCAGAAGGGCTTCCCGACTACTGCTCCTGTGCTTTTGCCTGCCGCGATCTGCCCCTCAATGATCGCGCTCATCTGCTGCGAGTCGAATTCGTTGCGCTGTTGCGCTCGACGTGCTGCTGCGCCGCGCAACGCGAATACGTTCTGGTCGGTTTCGTAGACAGTCACGACACCAGCCCCGTCACAGGAGTGGCAACGTTCCGCCTCCAGCCTCCGTCGTGCCGCGCGAAGTTCAGCATCAGCCTTTGCCTCCTGCTCCCGCCGCTGCCTCTCGGCGTTCTCAAGCGCGCGCCGCCGATCGTCTGGAGCGACTGATACGCTGCCCGTCTCGCTTTCTTTAGCCGCATGGTTTGCGCTGGATTCCTCAGCTTTTTTGGAGGCCACCATCGTATCAAGAGCGTCTGGCCACAGATTGACGCACTTGAATGTGAATAGGTCCGACGGGCTGAACTCTGGTGTAAGTTCGATACAGCAATACTTGTTGGCCCAGTGCTTGTTGTCATCCAGCAGTTTCACGGAGCATAGAAAACGGCTTCGTATCGCCGCTCCAAAGGCGTTTTGCGCGTCTACGGTAACCGCAACGAGATACCATGGATGTCGCCTCTCTGTGATCGTTGCGTCGATGAAGTTAGCCGTCGATGGGACTTTTAGATGTTTATAAACCATGTCGTACTGTGCTATCGCGATTGCGCGTTCATCGCTGCTCTTTCACGTCCCAGTTGCACTGAGCGCAGCGCCCGCCGATTTTGGGCCAAGGTGCGCTGCATACTGGACAGACTCCCTCTTTCAACGCTCTCAGCCTCATCCCCTGAATGCGGTCTGGAGCGGAAAGGGCGGGCGGTTCGGCGTCAGCCGCTTGTTGGTCGGGGAACGCGGAAATTAGAGGCACAGCCAGCACCGTTCCGCAGCCGCATTTCATGCTCTTGCCGGCAAATGAGTCTGGCAGCGATGTTTTCTTGCTGCAATTCGAGCATTGAATCTGAAGCATAAACAACCTCGAACCAGCAATGTCATTGGCCAGAAAAACGTTTCGTGTTCATGGGTTCGCGCCTCGCTGGAGTTTTGGAGGACGCGCCTGTCGGCTTTCGCAGTTGGCGCAAGACGACGTCGGCGATTTGATCCTGGCTGTGTTCGAGCACCGAACCCAAGAGCAGGCGCAGCAGTGTCGCCTTCGGGATTGCAGGGAATTCCGCAACCAGCCCCTCGAATTTCTGGAGCATCTGCGGCGAGAGCCGCACATGGAGCTGGCGCGACGGAAGGGTCATTGGTTCCTCTTGAATGCAGAAAGTCCTCTTTCTACGGCGGCGACATCCTTATAGTCCACGAAATTATGGGGTCTCTTTGTCTCGGTGTGACTCCAATGACTTCAACGGAGTCACGCCGTCAGAGCACATGCCGAGCTCCGACCTAAATGGTCGGGGGTAACGCGGGAGGAAAGACGGGGCACCCTTAGCGCAGATTTGCGCGAGGCTCGGTCGCGGGCGTCATCAGTTGGTAATAACGCCGCTGCAAGTCGTCGCCGCGTTGAAATGTCCAGTCGAGCAACTGGGATTGGTGCTCATCGGCGCTGTCGCTCAGTATCGGCAAGTCCAGTGGCGGCACTTCGCCGCCGCGCTGGCGGATGTCTTCCTGGGGAAAGCCAGGCGTCCGCCAAATCACTCCTTTACCGCCCACGGACTTCCCATCGACTGCCCGCGTTTTGGCGCTTCCGCCTGATCTTTCCGCTTCAGTCACATATTGGGTCGCGTCTGCAAACGCCTTGAACTGCGCGACCGTCGTCTCGTACTTAGCGAGATAAAACGGTTTGGTGATATTCACCTTGTGCGCCGGCTTCTCTTCGCTGCCGCCTTCGTAATCAGCTCCCATCATGAATTCGCCCGCCGGGACGAGCATCATTTCCATTTTCGCCCCGCCGCCTAAGTCCAGCGTCTCTGTCAGCGGCAAGCCGACGCGCTTGGCGTAATCGGCGATAGGCTCTTTGCCGTCGTGTAGGCGCCAGACT
Source organism: Planctomycetota bacterium (assembly GCA_036504595.1). Taxonomy (GTDB): domain Bacteria; phylum Planctomycetota; class SZUA-567; order H5-PLA8; family H5-PLA8; genus DASXUX01. Next base: position 22,477 of record DASXUX010000083.1, read on the forward strand.
TTGGTTGCAGGGTTCAGGTTGGCGGCTGCAGGTTGAACGGCATCGGCTACAGGTTGGGTTCGGGGCTGGCCTGTTGCCGCGCTGCGCTTTTTTTCGGCTTCCTTGGCGGCGGGATCATCCGGCCGGGTGAATGTGCCACGCTCAGCGACTTCCAGGAGCTTCGCAGAATGGAACAGAATGGAGGTTCCAAAATGCGCACCCCCGATGCCGAGTGCGCGATTGCTTCGAACGTGGCGGCTATCGCTGCGCAGCGTACCGTATTGCGGAATCCATTCGGTGGTCTTTGCGCCGTCCAGGTAAAGCGTGACGCGAGACGTGCGGACTTCCAACACACAACTGTATCTGCGGCCTGTGGTCAGCCACTTTTCTCGAAGGACAGTCGTCCGATTATCCTTTGCCCCTTTATTATTAATTCCTGCTAAGCCGACAACGGTGTTCTTGTAATGCCCCACTCCGGCAAAGAAGCGGTTCCCGCTATGGAACGGCAGCAGATAAAGGCCTTCCGTTCCGGACGTGCGCGTAAATTCGACGCGCAGATCGTACTCGCCTGGAGGAGTGTACGGGAATTCGACCGCGCCTTCGCCACGCTCCATTTTCGGGCCTTCGGTCGTGGACGACCATTGGCCCTCGACCACGTCCTTCTGCAAATCCAGCAAAGCCAGCAGATCAATCGCATTCTTCCAGCGCTCCGGATCGTTAACCGCGCCCGCCTGCGGCAGCGTATCGAGTTGCTCTACCGTCACGTTGTCAAAGGCCGCGCTCGTCGATTCTCCGTTCATGCCTGAGGTGGTGGTCAGACCGACGAACACGTCTTTGCTCATCGAAACGAAATAACCCGCCCCCATCTGCTGCCAGTTCTGGCTATCCTTCGAAACAAATGCCGTAAAGAGATCGCCGCGACGGACAATTTTGAGCCAGCACGGCGTCTTCCAAGGTGTGGCGTTGTAGTTGAAATCGGTGTGACCATCGATGCGCCACGCTATGCGAACGCTTTTGTTCGATAAGCAGCCTATTCCAAAAAGCGAGGAGCTTAAGTCGAGCGACTCACGAAATGCCAGTCCGGCCCAGGCTAAGGAATTTGGATTGTCCTCGTCAAGACTCGCCAGCCGCGCAATTATGCTTACATCACCGGAGAGCCGCTGCGAAAGAAAATGCCAGGCGCTGCTGCTCGACGCTGCGTTCCGCGCTCCAGATTTGATCGTGACCCGTCCAGTTTCAAAAACAGCCTTTCCGGCGGCGCTTGTGCCGATCTCGGCGTCCTCCCAAGTACCCTCAATCTTGACGACCTTCTCCCCCGTCGGTGCCACCGGTCGGAGTGCGGCCTCGCCTCTTCCCGAGACCTCTAGGATTTGAATTCTGTGAAACAAAACGCTGCACTGGAATGCCGTCAATCCCAAGAGCTTCGTGTCAGGCTGTCCGAAGTTCCAGCCCGGCAACTCCATGTCAGTGTAGTCAGTTTTGTATTGGGCCACGAACTGCCCGTCGAAATAGCCCCACACACCGTCCTTGCGCACTTGTACGACCGATGAGTGGCGCTGGCCAAGTTGCAGAGGCGACAGCCGCTTTGCCGTTGGATTTCGCTCGTTACTGAGATCAGCGCCGGCAACACTGGCAAACCCAAAAAGCTCAGAGCCGCCATGACCTCCCATCTTCCATACAAACGCTCGTCCGCCGCCGATGACGCTCTGATTGACATCAGGCTTCCCGTTGCGGACCGTGAATTCAACGCGAAAATCATACTCCTCGCCGGGCCGGTACGGGAGTTGGAGCCGCGCCGCGAAAACCTCCGTTTTGTCCAGTTTCAGTTCGCCGTGGTCAACGGACCACTGGCCGGTCACGGCGTCCTTCTGCACATCAATTAATGGCATCAGGTCAATTGCATTCTTCCAGCGCACGGGGTCGGCCACTGCCGCCGACGCCGCATTGCTCGTGCTGGACGGCGGAGTTGGGCTGCTCTCGACCGGCATGCTTTCTTTCTTATCGTTTTGCCCGTTGACCACATCCGGCATCGACGGATTCGGCGCGCCGGCACGGTCGCCCGTTTCTCGCAGATGCGCGAGCAGCCCCAGCACGAGTAATAGCACACCCGCCATCCCCGCAGCCGCAGCAAGGTAGACGCCCGTGCGCGGTCGCCGAAGAGCAACGTTTTGTCTTGGCGCGCTTGATTTGCTTCGCGAACGTTTGGCCGCTGCGGCGCTTGCGCTGGTCCGCGCCGGCTTGCCTAAGGCATGGCGACAGGCTTGCAGCGCATTGAGCAGTGCGTGCGCATCGGCCGGACGCGCGGCGGGATCCTTTTGGAGGCAGCGCTCCAGCAGCGCAGATGTGACCTGCGAGATCTCAGGAGGCAGGGAGCGCACCGCCGCATCGGCCTCCGGTGGCTTTCCTGTCAGCAGCGCGTGCAACGTGGCGCCCAGGCATAGAACATCTCCCGGTTTTCCCGCGCTCTTGGCATCCGCCGACTCGGGCGGAAGGTATTCCTGCGCGCCGGTGACTGCGTCAGTGCTGCTCTGCCCTTGCTTGATATGATCTCCCAGCGCGAGTCCCAAATCGGCCAGCTTGGCTGCGCCGAAATCGAGTTGGTCCGAGTCATGCAGCAGCGGGATCAGAATGTTGGCGGGCTTGATATCCCTGTGAAGCACGTTCTGCTGATGTGCCGCCGCAAGACCGTGACTTGCCGCAATGCAAATGTCCAGAGCGACTGTCTCCGACAGGCCCCGCTCGTTCTTGGCCTTCAGTTCCTCCAAGACCGCGCCCGCCGACTTGCCGGAGACGAATTCCATGACCAGATAGCAAATCCCGTTCTCCGTATTCACATCGGTAACGTCCACCAGATTGGAGGATTGTACGCACGCGGCGCGCTGCGCCTCACGAACGAAGCGTTGGATCGTCTCTGGCTCTTGTTCAGCCAGGTGGAACGGCAGGACTTTGATCGCCACTTCGGCTTTCAGGCGCGGGTGAATGCCATAGTACACAGCGCCCGTGGTGCCTTGGCCGATTTTGGCGAGCAGGGCGATGCCTCCAAGGGCGGGTGCTGGGCGGCCCTCAGCCAAGATGCGTGGGGCGTTGGCGAGGAGCGGATCGGCGGAGAGATCCTGGGACAGCACCGAGACCATGCGCTGGCGGCGGGAGCCGCGGGCAACGGGAAGCGGCTTCATCGGCGGCACGAGCATGCGCGAACGCAGCAACGTGCTGGCCACGCTGGGTGTTTCATCCGGCGATGCCTCGTCAGTCACAACGAACCTCCGACCCGGAATAGTGATGCGTCTGCCCTGCTCATCGGCCAGGGGCTACTGGATGGCTTGCATCCACATTCGCCGCGCCAGCACCCGCGCCGGCCGGCGCGTCCAGCACTACCCGAAACCCAAGATCCGTGTCCCGAGTCCCAGGCACGCTATTAACACGGCGCGCCGCTCGGCAAAGGTCTCCGCCCCACCACACAAAACTTCCGCCGCGCTTCACGCGGTCTCCTGTCGGCCCGGGCCCGAGGGGATCACTCGCTGGCGATTGCTGATAGTATTTGTCGTCGAAGAAATCCTGGACCCATTCCCAGACGTTCCCGCGCATGTCGTACAGGCCCCAGGCATTGGGCTTCTTCTGTCCACAAGCATTCGTATGCTTGCCTGAATTCTGGCCAAACCAGGCTTCCTCTTTCAGATCGCTCTCTGTGTCTCCAAAATTAAAGCGCGTCGTAGTGCCCGCTCGGCAAGCGTATTCCCACTCCGCTTCTGTCGGAAGACGCACCCGCACCCTTTCTCGGGGTGATGTTTTGGAGGAAGAGACTGAACTGAGCGCGCGCGCGCTGGCCCATTTACAGAACTCCTGCGCGTCATTCCAGCTTATGAAGCACGCCGGATAACCGTCATTCTGGAAGAAGGGAGGCGCTTTCCAACTGACTCCCTCCGCATCCTGCCACTTGTCGCCCTCCCGAATTTTTCCGCCACCTGCTTTCTCCGCTTCGGTCACGTATTGGGTCGCGTCTGCAAACGCCTTGAACTGCCCTAAAGTGGTTTCGTACTTCGCCATGTAGAACGGCTTGCTGATCTTGACCTTGTGAATGGGCTTCTCACAGCCTTCACCATCGTCGGACCCCATCATGAACTCGCCCGCCGGAACGAGCATCATCTCTATCGTCACCCCACCACCCAGATCCAGCGTCTCTGTCGCGGGCAGGCCCGCACGCTTCGCATACTCGGCGACAGGCCTCTTGCCGTCGTGCAGAGGCCAGCCCTTCGCTTCAGGTTTCAAGTCTTGGGCATCTGGTTCAAGGGCGGGAGCGGCGCCGTCCGGTACTTCCATCGCACACCTGAAGCCGATGGTCGCGTCCACGCCGCCAGGAGCGAGAGCGAAGCGGCGGGCCGAACGGCAACCGTAAGGGCCATTGCACCAGCCACCGCCGCGCAGCGCACGGTCTCCTCCGCTCGCCGGTCCTTTCGGATCAAGGGGCGGCGAATCCACGTAATACTTGTCGTTGAAGTAGTCCTGGGCCCACTCTCGCACGTTGCCTCGCATGTCATACAAGCCCCAGGCATTGGGCTTCTTCTGGCCACATGTATTCGTGTGCATCTCGGAGTTTTTATTGAACCAGCCTTCCTGTTCCAGATCGCTATCTTGATCCCCGGTGTTGAACTTCGTCGTCGTTCCCGCCCGGCAGGCATATTCCCATTGTGCTTCGCTGGGCAGACAGATATTCCGGCCCGTCTTCTCCGCCGCCCACTTGCAGAACTCCCGCGCGTCGTTCCACGAGATAATGCACGCCGGGTAGTTGTCCTCCTGGGAAAACCCGGGGGTCTTCCAGTTGGCTTCTTTCACGAACTGGCCATTGCCGTCCTTCCACGTCCAGGCTTGTCCCCCCTTCTCGGCTTCAGTAACGTGCTGTATCGCGTGCGCGAACGCCCTGAATTGCGCGAACGTCGTTTCGTACTTGGCCATGTAAAACGGCTTGCTGATCTTGACCCTGTGGACGGGTTGCTCATTGCCTTCGCCGTCATTGGAACCCATCATGAACTCACCCGCGGGCACCAGCACCAGTTCGAGCTTTACTCCTCCGCCCAAGTCCAGCGTCTCGGTCGGCGGCAAGCCCACGCGCTTGGCATACTCGGCGACAGGCTCCTTGCCGTCGTGCAGCGGCCACGGAACAGTCTCGGGTTTCAGATTTCTGGTTTCTGGTTGGGCCGGCGTAGCGGGCGGCGCAACTGCGGATGGTGGAGTGTTCAACGCAGCCTCCACCACCACCCGGAATCCGTTATGAGCATGCCGGCCCCCAGGGTCGCTCGCGATGCGACGTGCCGAACGGCAAGCGGACGGACCATGATCCCAACAGCCGCCGCGAAGCGCGCGGGATCCACCCGTGGCCGGTCCCTGCGGATCAACCGTGGGCGAATCCGCGTAGTATCTGTCATTCCAGTTGTCTTGGCACCATTGCCACACGTTGCCCGCCATGTCGAACGCGCCGCACCAACTGGCATTCTTGAACGCGCCGACCGGTGACGTGAACGTGTAACCGTCGTCCTCCTTGATCTCGCCCCCCCACCGCATGCTGAATCCCGCCCGCCGCAAGGAGGCATCTGCAACGTTGGCCAGGACGCCATCCCACTTGTCACCCCACGGGTACTTCAAACCTTGCGGGCCGCGCGCCGCGTATTCCCACTCGGCTTCAGTGGGTAAACGGACGGTGTGCCTGACCAACTTCGTGGCCCATTTGCAGAAGTCCTGTGCATCGTTCCACGTCACGACCACGGCGGGATGGCAGCCTTCTTGCGTAAAGCCTGGGTTGCGCCAGTTGACACCGGACACTTCCTGCCACTGGCCGTCCTTCAGCGACCAGCCTTTGTTCTGTTTCTCAGCCTCCGTCTTGTACCTAGTGGCCTCGGCGAACGCCCGGAACTCCGCGACCGTTATGTCGTACTTCCCGATGTAGTACGACTTGCTGATCTTTACCTTGTGAACGGGCTTCTCGGTTCCGTCGCCATCGGTAGAACCCATCATGAACTCACCCGCGGGCACCAGCACCAGTTCGAGCTTTACTCCTCCGCCCAAGTCCAGCGTCTCGGTCGGCGGCAGCCCCACGCGCTTGGCATACTCGGCGATAGGCTCTTTTCCATCGTGCAGCGGCCAGACGCCCGGTTGGATTGAGACGCTGGCAGGGGCGCTATCCGCCGCCGGCGCTATTGGGTTCTTAGGGGCGTCGCTGCCCTTCTTGCCGCTCAACACAAACGCAGCGATAACTGCAACCGCTCCGAACGCCAAAAGCCCCACGACCAGCGCCAGCGGCTTGCGTTTGGGTGCGGAGCTCACGGGCGCCATGCGCTCCGCCTTCTCTCGGATTGCCGCGGCTGACTGAATGCGTGCCCCGGGCTCCGGGGACGGGAACATCAGCGTCGTCTCAGAATTGTGCGCTGCCCCGGTCGCAGCGCTATCCACACCCAGACGGCAGACCTTCAGCTCCTCCAAAAACTCGGCCCCGTCGACGCAACGCTGAGCAGGCTCTTTTGACAAACAACGCTCGATCAGTGCCGCCGTGGCGGATGTCACATCGGGGCGAACCGTCGTAATGGGCTTACGTTTGTCTTGGACCGTGTTGAGGATAGTTTCGGTAACCGAATTGCCGCGAAACGGCGGGTGGCCGCTCAGGAGTGCGTACAAGGTTGCGGCCATGCTGAACACGTCCGCCGGCGTGCCGGCGGCGCTCGCGTTCTGCGCTTGTTCCAGGGACATGTAGCCCGGCGTGCCCATGCAAGCGTGGGTGTCAGTCAGCGACTGTTCTCCCTCTTCGCTGCGCGCCAAGCCCAGATCAGCGAGCTTGGCTGCGGTAAAGTCCAGGGTGCCTGCCGCTTTGCCGGCCGATTCTTCCGCGAACGGAATGAGAATGTTGTCCGGCTTGACGTCGCGGTGGATGATGTTGGCTTGGTGCGCCGCGCTCAGTCCACTGGTACCAGCGATACAGATGTCTAGCGCCTCGGCCTCCGGCAGGCCGAGCGAACCTGCTGCTTTGGCCGCTTTCAGGTGCGCCCCGGCGCTCTTGCCGCGCACAAACTTCATGACCAGATAATAGATTCCGGAGTCCTGGTTGACGTCGATCACGCCGACGAGGTTCGGCGACTTAATGCGCGCTGCCGTTTGGGCTTCGCGAAAGAAGCGCTGAATCATAGCCGGCGACCGATCCGCCAGGTGAAAGGGAAGGATCTTGACGGCCACTTCCAGCGCCAGCCGCGGATGCACACCGTAATACACGGCGCCCATGCCGCCTTGGCCCAGTTTGGCGAGCAGCGGTATACCGCCGATCGAGGGCACGAGCACCCCTTTGAAATGCATGGGTGTGGCGCTCGCGATCAACCGGTCGCCGGAAAGGTCCGTAGGCTGCACTGCGCTGAGATCCACGCTGAGCGTGCTGGAGTCCCCGGCGCTCGGCGGAATCCCTTTGGGGCCCAGAACCGTTGGCGGTATGTCGCCCTCGTCTGCTGTCTCCAGGTTCGCTCCCATTTGCGACTCGGGTTTCGGAAGATTGGAATCATAGCGACAGATTCTGCGGCGGCAACGCTTTGCAGATCCATATTCTTAGCGACTTGGCCAAACCGCTGATGCGAGCCCTATCCGACTGACAGCGCAGCACCTACAAGGCGGGGAGTTTCCAATGAGCGTCGTCTCAGCGGGGAACTTTAGCTGGCAGAAATGACGCAACTAGACGCCCCATGAAGATCGACCAGTCAGGCCAATCCCAGAAGGCCGTCTTGTCCGCAGCCGCTTCGCCCAAGGGTGTAGCCAGGATCGCTGCAACGTTGCCCTTGCCGTACTTCCATGTGACGACCATGGGCTTTCCGTCCGCCGTCACCAGAACCGTCACGCCCTCCTTGAGCTTTTCGACTTTGTTGCTGACGAAAACCAGCGGCTTGGCTTCCCACTTCAGGCCGTCGGTGATGGCATTCTTCCCCGCGGGCTCTAACGGCGATCCTGTCGGGCTGCTGGGCGGAAGCTGCGCCGCCGGTTCGCGGCTGTAAATCTTGTCGAAGTCCGTCATTCCCGGTAGCAAGCCCTGTGTCCCGGCGGCCGGATGAAAAATCAGGTTGCGTTCCCATAGGCTGTTCGTCGTCGCCGAGACGACAGGCGACATTTCGTCGAACACCGTGCCAGACCAGCCGCCGCCGCTGTCAAACGTCCACCAGCCGCCGCAGATCAGCAGGCCGCCGCCGTCTTTGACGAATTGTTCCAGTGCCAGCCGCTGCAGCGGCTGCAGACCTTGGCCCACGGCTGCACCCAGCACGACATAAACATCTTCGTCGTACACTTCAGCGAAGTTGCGCGGAAACCCAAGGATCTGGTTCTTCACTTGGCCATAACCAGGCCGCTTTTCGAACGACCACGTGTACTCGAACTTATCTTTGAACTGGTTCTCCAGTGCAGCCGGCAACCGCCAGAATTTCGCGTGCAGGCTCTCCACCGCATGCACGCGCACCTTGGGGCCAGCTTTACAGACTACATCCGCTGGCTTGGTTGCTAGGGCTTTGTTGCTGGCCTCCCACTCGCGATCGGCGATGGTCGGCTTCTGCGGCTGGCCGGCCGATGCCATCCACGTTGCCAGAGCGAGAGCGAGGATCAGAATCCAATGTTTCATCAGGGCTGGCCCTCCACCGGCTTGATCTCAGCGCGCAAGGCATCCGCCGACGCGTTGTCGCCCTGTTGAGCGGCCAAGTACGCCAGCTCTCCGAATGCCAGATTGCGCCAGCCCGCGTCGGCAATGGCCTTTGCGGCAGTCTTTGCCTTCTCCTTCTTGCCGTTCCACCACAGCCCGCACGCCAGACGATGCCGCGCAGTGGCATCCCATGGCGTTCCGGCGAGTGTCTTCAGATTTGCGTCGGCGTTTGGCCGGCCCGCCCACGCGGCGGCGCCTGTTAGTTCCGCCAGCGCCGCCGGCCGCTCGCTGTCGCCAAATGCCAAAGCCGTTTTCTCTGCCGTTTGCCAGAAGCCGTCAGACAAGGGAATGATCGGAAGTTCCGATGCGTCCTTCAGGATGTCGCGAAAGAGAATCAGGCCCTCCGCTGCGTCCGGAATGCCCTTCAACGCGGCCAGGGCGCTCAGCATGCCCTTCTCGTAGGCTTCCAGATGCTTGCCGTAACGCGAGTACCGCGCCGCAATGAAGATGCCTTCCGCGCGCTCTGCCGGTGTGGCGCGCTTGGCTGCAACTTGCAGAGCCAAGTCCAATTTGTCGATGTACGCCAGCGCGCGAATCGCTTTCTTCAACACCGGACCGTCTTTCGGCAAGTGATCGATCGCCAGCTTGATGTTGGCGGGATTGCTCGCAACTTCGGGTTTGTCGGCGAGCGTTTCAAAAACCATATCGAGCATGTCGTCTGTGGGTGGTTCCTTGTCGCAGACAGCGAAAGCCCGCGCGAAATCGCCGTACCAGGCCAGTGCGCGAGCCACGGAGTGGTGAACTTTTTGAGCGCTGAACCGTTTCGCAGTCTTGATGGCGCGATCCAAGAGCGCCGCCATCTGCGCGTTGCGCGGAACCTCGGGAGCGGCTGCCGCACCCAGGTAGTGGCTGAGCATCGCCTCGACTTCGTTCCATTGCGCGCAGACTTCGATACCTTGCAGGACTTGATCCCAGTTCTCGTTGGACCATTGGAGCAAGGGCAAGACTTCCAGGAACTGCTTTGCCGCTGCCGTCTTCTCGTTTCCCGTCAGCTTCGGCAGGGCCTCCGCCGCCTGTTTGTAACGTGCTGCATCGTACGCTTGCCGGAATTCCGCCATCGCAGACGGTCTGGCGTCGCCGGCCTTCTGCGCGGGTTTAGGCTGAGCGGCAGTCGATATGGCGGGCAGGCAAGCGGCAACGAGCAACGCCGCTAACGTGAATTTTCCCATGCCCAGGATTTCTTGCTTCGGCATTTCGCCTCTCCGTTACTCCGCCGTCTTGCAGTCGACGACCAGCACGCTCCATATCGCCAGCGACGGCACCGCCACATCCACAGCGCCGCCACTGACGGGCACTGGCTTGGTCTGAAGTGTTCCTGCGTCGATCACGGTGCCGCTCGTCGCCTGCCAGCCTTGCGGCAGTGAAAGTTTCACCTTCACGTTGGCGATCGGGTCCGGAAAGGCCGCCCTCGGCTCCGCGCCCATCTTGGGTCCGGCGGGTGGGTTGAACAGATGCACGACCGCGCGTCCGCGTCCGGGCGCCAATTGATAACGATAGGCGAATTCGGCGCCCCACAGCGGCCTGGCAGCCGTGATCTGCACTTGGTCGGCCGGAATGTCGATGGGATTGTCGTTCCAGATCAGCGTCGAGAAGCGCGTGGCGAAGCGGCCGAACTGCAGCGGCGCGTTGCCGTCGTAGTTGGTGTGGTGCAGACGCAAAGCAAACACCAGAGCATTGCGGTACGATGAGTCGGTGGGCGGCAAGCCGGAGTTGAACATGATGAAGACTTTTCCGCCCAACGATTCGGTCATCGCGCGGTCGGTCTTGAGACGTTGGATGTAATCGGCCCACGGCAGGCCAGTCTTGGGACGGCTCGACCCGTAGATCTGCCCGACCTCCTCGTCCATCATCTGTGCGCCGGAGGCCGCAGCTATCGGCCAGTCTGGCCACGGCGGCTTATTGCCATTCTTCTGCCACTCGGCGATCATCCAACTGGCGATCCAGTTGTAGCCAAAACCATAATACGGCAGCGCAACGCGCAGTTGCTTGATCGTCTGCTCCATATTGCGCGCCGTGACTTTGGGACTGGCCTCGCCGGCCCAGTTGACGGCCAGATGGTCGTCGTAACGGACGCCGTCAAAGTGGTACTCCTGCGACGCCTGCCGCAACTGCTGGATATGCCAGTCGGCAATGTCCGCGCGCCCGAAATCGCACATGGCCCGGGGCCAGGTGTTGCGCCCTTCGAACAGCGGCGTCTTCACGACGAACAACTTCAGGTCAAGCAAGTTCCACTGACCATGATACGGATGCACACCCCACAACGGTTTTCGCCGGAAGAACTCGAACGCCGCCGGGCCGCCCAGTTGGCCCTTCGCATAAATCGACGTGGTCGCGCCAACGGAATGATAGTAGTCAACCATCGTGTGCAGGCTCAAGCGGCTGCCGGGGTAGCCAGTCTGCCCCGCGAACCAGTATTCGGTCTGCGGCACCAGCGTGCTGAAGTCGTCCGGCGCCCACGCGAAAAACTCCACGTGATTGCACAGGCTTGTCCGCCGCGCGGACATCGCCCTTTCACGCTCGGCTTCAGTGATCTTCGGCGATTCGGAGATGTGCAAGTGGCCACCGGGGACGCTGCCCTGCAACGTTACTTGCCAGAAATTGTGATGCACGCCAAAAAAACCGCTGGCCGGCGCCACGCCCGTCCCTTCGGCGCGGACTTCATAGCCGAACAGTTCCGGCCCTGCCGGAAGAACCAGCGTGGTCTTCGCGCTTCCGCTGGCAGGAACCTTCAGCGCCGGTTCGCCCAGCACGCGTGAGGAGTTCACATCCCACAGCAGCGTCACCTTCAGCTTCAGATTCGCGTCCGCTCTGGTGCTGTTCTGAGCCGTGATCGTGGCGAATTGTGTTTCGCCGGGACGCAGATAAATCTTGTCGCATTGCACGGTCAGCGTGATGGCGGGCTCCGCGCCCACGCACGCGGACACGAGGAACAGCGTGGGCATCAGAACCGACCATCCCGGCCTAAGTCTGTCGCGCATGCTGTTCTCCGAAGGCGGAATCTCACTGCGTTTTTGGCGAAGCGGCCTCGACGACCACGCGGAAACCAAACCCTCCAACGTGACCTCCAACACGTTCGGGAGGGTAGCCAATGCGGAAGGCCGAGCGGCAGTCTCCGGCGACGAGATTAACTGAACCGCCGCGCAGCATTCGCCTTTCGCCTCTCGCGGGGCCTTGCGGGTCGATCGCAGCGTCCTCCGTATATTTTTCGAACCAATCCTGGCACCATTGACAGACGTTGCCGTGCATATCGTAAAGGCCCCAGGCATTGGGCTTCTTCAGGCCCACAGGGTGAGTCATCTTCACGATGAACCCCTTCTTCTCGCCGGGCTTCTCCTCCGAGTTGTCTTTGAACCAGCCATAATCGCCCAATGCGGTCTCGCTGTCGCCAAAGTAGTAAGCCGTCGTGCTGCCAGCGCGACAGGCATACTCCCATTCAGCTTCCGTCGGCAGCCTTACGGTCTTTCCAAACTTCTTGCTCAACTTTGCACAGAAGTCTTCCGCGTCGTTCCACGACACCATGTCGACGGGGTTGTTGGCGGCCTTGGTAGTGCTGGGGTTCTTGGCCATCACCACCTCGTACTGCAACTGAGTAATCGGATACTTGCCCATGTAGAAGGGGCGGGTGAGCGTGACTGGGTGCAGTGTCTCGCTCTCCGTCCGCTTCGCCTCGGCGGCCGGGCTGCCCATCGTGAACTTGCCTGCCGGGATCAACACCATCTCCAGTTTGACGTTTGGGGCCAGATCCAACGATAGTGTTTTTCCTCCGCTTGCAGCCAAACGGTCTTTTAACGCCGCCAGGTCTGCCGCAATGGACGCCGCGAAAGTGGTCGCCCCATGCTCCTGCTCGAAAGCTGACAGCTTGTCCGAAATCTCCTTCGCCTTCTGCTCCGAAAGCTTGCCCGTTCCGGCTGCGTGAAGAAGGGCTTCCCACGCCGACTTGGCCGCGCCCTCGCGAGCACCCATCTGCTTTTCGTTCAGTTTGGCCTGAAAAGGTGCCGTGAGCGAACGTTCTTTCGCCGCCGACAATTCAGCGCTGGCGTCCTGAACATCACCAGTACCCAGCGCGCGAATCCCCCTCGCCAAATGCTCCGCCGGGGAAGCCGGCTTGAAGTCGCCGCATAGGCGCTTGCGCTCCGCCGGCGTCAACTCCGCGAACTTGACCTTCTCTCTGGCCTCACCGCCCCCCATCTTGACTGCGATCGTGATTTCATCGCTGGTTGCGGCGACGACGAGGCCTTTCTTTGTTCCCTTGTTTGTCGTTTCGAAGGAATTCTCTTTGCCCTCCAACGCCCTCAGCACGGCCAGCGCGGCACTGTCGGCTTTGTCCAGAGCGTCACAGACCGCCGTCAATTCCTGCACCTTCGACGCGAGATCCTTGAGCGCCGCGTCGGTCTTGGCCTCTGCCGCGATCTTCCGCGCGGCCTTGTGGTCGCCTTTCAGCGTTGCGGGCACAAAAGCATCGAGGTAACCGGCAAAAGCCGCCTCGGCGCCGGCCAAGTTTGCGTTGCGCTTGTTCTCGGCCTCGGCCTGCTCCGCGGCCGCAAGTTTATCGCGCAGACTCCTGATTCGCGGCGCCTGTTCCTCGTACTCGACCTTGACGGCCGCATCGAGTGCTTTCTTTCCGTCTTCCCAGCGTTTCTCGTTCAGACACTTCTCAGCGGTTTCTGTGAACGTCTTTAGCTTCGCTTCGGCTTGGGCGCGCAATTCAACCGCGGCCTTGGCAACGCGCCGGCCGAGCAAGTCAGCTTGCTCGGCCGGCACTTTCTCCCAAAGGGCAATGGCCGAGTCGTACTTGTCCTGCGCGGCGAGCGCATTGGCTTCGGTTGCCAACTTAAGTGCGGCGCCGGCGGCGGCCTGCTCCCGGCCCTTGTTCAATTTCTCGATTGCATCCGCCGCCTTTCGCTCGAATTCGGTTCCCCTTGCAGAGGCGCGCGCTTTCTCGTACTCAGCGATTGCGGCCGCAACGTTGGCGGGGTTCTTCTTGGCGAAGTCTTCGGCTGCTTCGAAGCGCCGTTTCGCCTCATCGGTTGCCACGGCCGGTTTCTTAGGCGGCGGCACAGGCTGTTGGACCGGCGCGGGTGCCGACGCCGCCTTCAAGTCATTTTCGGCCGTCGCTTCCGGTCGCTGCTCTTTGCGGCCCAGCACTAGCATGAGTACGACGATGCAAACGCAGACAGCGCCCACCGGAAGGAGCCAGCGTCCAGCGCTGGCGGATTTGACTTCCGTGCTGGCAGGCGCAGTACTGCGTTGCGAACTGCGGGTCGCATCATGTGCTGCAGTCACTTTTCTTGTAGGAAGAGCTAGTGGGTTCCCGGCGAACGGCCACTTGGCCAAAGGCAAGGCCGCATATTGCGGTGGCTGGCCTTGGGCAACCCGCTCCAGGTCTTCAGAAAGTTTCTCGGCCGATTCATAGCGATCCGTGCGGTCCTTGGCCAGAAGCTTGGCAAGTATCGTTACCATGCCCTTGCTCGCCTGTACGCCGACATCGTATGGGCTTTGGCTTTTGCTGGTCAGGTGCTTGGTCATGATCACGGCGGTCGTAGCACCTTCGAACATCGGCTTGCCTGTCAGCAGGTGATAGAGCGTTGCGCCGAGCGAATAGAGATCGGTCTTGACATCCAGGTCGCGCTGGCCGCGAGCCTGCTCGGGGGAAATGTAATCCGGTGTACCCAAGGCCGTGCCGTCCTGCGTCAGACTCTTCTCGTTCTCATTCTGGCTTTCCAGGCGCGCAAGCCCCAGATCGCACAGCTTGGGCGTGCCGTCCTTGTCGATCAAAATATTGTCGGGCTTGATGTCGCGGTGCAGAATCCCGTGGTTGTGAGCATGCGCCAGCGCGTCCGCGATCGCCTTCCCGATCTTAAGCACTTGTTCTTCGGGCGCCCCGCCGGGCCGGATCAGATGCTTGGCGCTCGATCCCTCCACGAACTCCATGGCGAAGTAGTAAACGCCGCCGGCTTCGCCCACATCGATGCCACCGACGATGTTGGGATGGCTCAGCCGTGCGCAGGCGCGGGCCTCGCGTGTGAAACGTTCGATGAAGCCCGGTTGCCTGGCCAGTTGCGGCGGCAGGATCTTTAGCGCAACAATGCGATCCATCGAGATCTGGCGGGCTTTGAAGACCGCGCCCATCCCGCCCTGTCCGATGCGCTCGAGCAGTTCGAAGTTCCCGATCTTGCGTGTCTCAGCCATGGCCACCTCTCCGGCTTGCGAACACACATTAGGGCAGCACGACGCCGAACATTCTTACCGCAAAGTGCTGCGCTTCAACGACAGGGCTCGAACTGCGCGCGAGACGCCCGAGGCACGACGCCTTTCAACTGCTCGCGCAGATTCAGGCGCGCGCGCGATGATAGCTGGCCTTCACACTGCATCCACATTGCACTCGTCCTACTCCACGATCTTGCAGGAGGTCACCGTGATCCACTTCTCGCCGTCTTTCTCCTCGACTTTGCCTTTGATCTCGACCTTCTTGCCCTTGGCTTCAGCGGCGACCTTCTTGCCGTTGTCGTCCTTCGTGATCTTGTAGATCACCTTTCCGTCTTTTCCGACTTTCACGGTTGCAGCCTCCTTGGCATCGGCAGCAGCGACCGTGACGATGCCGGTGATCATCGTCCGGTCGTCTGCCGAGACTATTCCCGAAAGCCCACGGCCGATGACAGTGGCTGAAAGCGCAGTGCACAACGCACGTCTGAGCATGTTCATTCTCCTCTGCATGACTCCGAAGCCGGCGACCTACTTCGTGGGTTTCTTCTTCCCCGATTCGTCGTCTACGACGATGATTTTCACATCAATGGACTTTCCTGTAATCGCCTTTTTGCCGCCCTTTTCATTGATCACACCGGTCACTTCGCACTTCTTCCCGTCGCCCTGTTTGGCGACGATCACTCCGACCCAGCCATAGACATGGTAGACGGTTTCTTTCCCGGCGTCGTCCGTGACGGTAAGGGTGGCGCTCGCCTTGGCCGGATCCATCTTCTCGTTGGTGTTGCCGAGGGCTTTTCCCATTCCCGTCAGGGTGAGTTTTTCCGTACTCGTTGTCTGGGCGGCGCTGGCGGACTCCGCAAAAGCCAGTCCCAGGATGGCCATGGGTGCTACGAACAAAACGCGGCTGAACATGGTTCCTCTCCTTACGGAAGATGCCTTTTGTGTCTCTCTGACGTTTTCTTCTGTGCCTAATTCTTGGATTTCTTCTTCTCCGAGTCGTCATCCACGACGATGACCTTCATGTCGATGGACCTGCCCACGATCCGCTTCCGCCCGTTCTTCTCGTAAACCACTCCGCTGACCTCGCACTTCTTCCCATCGCCTTCTTTGGCCAGGAACAAACCGGCCCCGCCCATGACGTCGTACACGGTCTCTTTGCCATTGCCCTCCGTGACCGTCAGCGTGGCATACACAACTTTCGCGTCGAACTTGCCGTTTGGATCAACCAAAGCTTTGCCCATCCCAACCAGCGTTACACGTTTATCATTGCCGGGCGGCTCATGAGTGGATGCCGCTCTTGCGGACGCGACCGCAACCAGGCTGGCGAACAGAACGACTAACAGGATGCGCTGAGACATGCTCTTCCTCCTTCGGGGGTTCATTCCCCAATGAATGCCCTTTGCCTGCTAACGGTCCGACTTCTCCTCAACGACGATGATCTTCGCCTCTACTGATTTGCCGACGATTGTTCTCTTGCCATCTTCTTCTGATACCGAGCCTGAAACTTCGGCCTTTTTGCCATCGCCGTCTTTCGCCAATATGGCGCCCGCCCATCCGCGAACGAAATAGACGACCTGAACCGCCTGACCATCTTCATCTGTGAACGTGGCCGTCAGTGTCGCGTTCGCCATAGCCGGATCGGGTTTGCCTTTCGGATCGCGCAGAGCTTTCACCACCCCAGTGATAGTTGCCCTGCCGGAACTCGGGCCGGGGAGTTTCTTCGGCTTGGACGCGGCGGTAGCGTCGGCCTCCGTGCCGGCCGAGGCAAGACCGGCTGGCGCAGAGGCCGGCGTGGTTTGCTGAGCGGGCGCGTTCTGTTTCGCATGCGATACTGCGACGCCTGCCACTGAACCGGTGAGCGCAAGGCCAAGCAATACGAGCGCCGCGCTCTTCAGCTTCGCATAGAAGAGCGCCTGAAGCCCGCCGTGCGCCAAGGCAGCGACCTTTGCGGAAACCACGCCGCCAGCGACCGCGTGGCCAACAACCGAGGCGGCGACCACTTTGGCCGTAGCCGCAGCGAAACCAGCGGGTGGAGCCGCGGCCGACGCATTCTGGGAGATCAGCGCGGCCAACAATCCCAGCGAAAGCGCCATCCCGCGGCGCGCCAGGCGAGTGTTCAGTAAATCCCGGCCGCGGCTGAGCCGAGAACGAAGCGTGCTCTCGTCGCAATTCAACAGCCGCGCGACCTCAGTGGTGCTGTTACCCTCCAGGTGATGGAGCACGATCGGCAAACGGTACTTCTCAGGCAGGGCGCAGATTTCTTCATCCAGGCAGTCTCTAAGCGCGGTCCACGGCTCAGGAGTGCCTCTGGCAGCAGCTTTCATGGCTTCGGCCTCCTTCTCCCTTGCCTGGCGGAGATTTGCAGCTTCCTTTGCCCTCTGAGCAACATTCCTGGCGACCAGACAGAGCCATCCGGCAACGGACGCGCGGCTGGTGAGAGAGGATGCTTTCCGGCCCAAGATGATGAAAACAGCCTGGGTGGCGTCTTCGGCGTCCTGGCTCTGGCCCAGCGCGCGAAAGCAGACGTTGTAAACCATCGTGCCGTGCCGCCGAATAAGCTCCTCAAACGGCGCATCCGAGCGCGTCGCGGCAAATTGCGCGAGCAGCGCGCCATCGCTCTGGGCGTTGTAGTCCGTCGCCGGCATTGCCGTCCTCCAATGGGTTTTCCGTTTTCAGCGAGAGATTGTTGCATAAAAATGAAAAAAAGCGCGTTCTTGCGGCCGGAGAAGGAGAATTCACCGTTACGCTGCGGCTGTGTTCCGCCACGACAGACGTTAGTCGCATCCGGGGGCTGGAGCGGCACGGCTGACGAATTGTTCCGAGGGAATTCTCGTTCGGGAGCCTTGGACGGCTTGCCGCGTCGGATGATCGGTCTGGTTCCGCGATGCCCGAACGGATAGGCGGCCACGAAACGGCGTGTGCTTAAAAGGGGGGGCTGCATTGCCTAACGAGCCGCAGAGGACCGCCAATAGGGCCTCAGAGCGTTGCAGCATCGTTGCAACAGGCTTTTTCGTTCATAGGAAAATCTGGGGTATACAAACGCAACTGAAGAACCGTTGCTCTCGGAAACGGCGCTGCTGCGCGGCCCGCGCCGGACAGGGATGCCGAGTCGCTGACACACCGCGGCCAGTCACATGGCAATTCGCGGATGGAGCGGGAAGAGAACTGAGCGTGCTTGCGGCCAGCGTATCTTTCGGAGAAGCGAGTGGCGCACGAGAATTCGCCACAGACGCCGTGAAGTGTTGTTGATAGAATCCGGGAAACTGGGGCGTTCGACGTGCGGTTGGGCGGGGCTGATCAGAGATGCGGATTCCCCTTGAAAAATTTTCAGCGGGGCCGGGGGTACAAACCGGGGGTACAGACTGGCGACCTGAAACAGCGAAGGCCAAGCGTCTCGCTTGGCCTAACCTCTTTGTTCGCCGAACTTTATATTGGTCGGGGCGGGCCGCGTTCCACAATCCCCAACACAGTCTTGAGCTTCATGTTTGCCCGTGCGCCCATCCGGCACACGTGGGAGGAAGCGAAGCGCATTTCCGGCTACGTTCCCCCGCCACGTGCGCCAAGAGCGCGTTTCAACAACAGGGCATTCGGCCTGCGTAAGCGTGGCTTTCGCACGCTTGCCGAAGTGTCAGCGGCGACGGGCATCCCGGACACAACACTCTGCCGTTGGGAAGGCAAGCGCATCCCTCGACTGCCGAGAGTTGATGGTATTCGAGCCATCCCCGCCAGCCAGTTCGATGATTATGTCCGGCACTGCCAACGGGCGAGGAATAACGCGCCCATAAGTTGAATCACCTCGCCCTGCGGCGCGACGGTGGCGGATGCGTCCTGAGTTGTCCCAGCGCCGGCGTCTTCGCTCAAAACACTGCTTCGCGCACACTGGAAGTATTGAGCCGCGGCAAGTCCGCCGTAAAATAGATGTGACAGCGGAACCTTGGCAACGCCTCTCTGGAGGGCTGGACAATGCGAAGAAAGAGAACTTCAGCGCCGAACCTCACGACACTAAGGACGCGCTTGCGACAAAGCGGCATAAAGACGACCTCTTTCTGTTACGAGGACCAGGGCGTATACTGGCTTCAGTTCGCAACGCTGGGGGGCTTTATTCGTTTTGTTAAGCAAGCCGGACAACACCCAGAGGTAGCGGAGGGTCTGATGTCTGTCGGTTTCGATCAGGCAACGCTGCCGGTGCTCTTCGAGGTTTTTGCTCCGAAGCGCCGGAAGGCGGGGTTCTCTTGGTCACGCGTGGTTGCCAAAGCGGGACGCGAGGTGGCAAAAGCACGGGCGGAATGGCGGAAGAGAGCAAGTCAGTCGCGGCGGCAGCAGTCGGTCCTCTTGCCAGTAGGCCAGTGTAACCCGCAGAATGTCCCCCAGACTGGTGGCCTTGCCCCAGAAGCGGGTCGGCGGGCCGCAATGACACTCTGAATTTCAGGCACGCCGATTACGCGACAAGAGGATACAAAACGCAAGAGACTCTTGCATTGGAGCCGCCCCCAAAGAACGTTCTTTTTCAGGCCCGGACTGGACAATTTTCCATGACGTTGGGCTAGTATGAAAAAGCCCGCTGGTAGGAGCCAGCGGGCGGGAAGTTGTGCCTCCGCGTGACTCGAATCACCGGCGGCATGGTCGCCGATTCAGGAGCAGCGACAGTGCTTATTGTCACCGAGAAGACGCCGAAAGTCTATGACCTACGGCGGAAACGAACGCCAAGCGTTCAACGACACCAGACCTTGCTCTTCGACTTCATCACAGGACGTGCGCCTTCTGGCATGTTTTGTCTTCGCGCTCGCATGAAGGACCGCCACCTCGCCGCTTACTTCAGAACCGAAGAAGAGTTCAGCCGACTCCTAGACGAAGCAAATCGGGAACGCTGGCACAACATCCACGTTCACGTCAATCCCATCGAACTCGCCCAACTCCCGATGGGCCGCTGGCTGCCAGCCATGTCGCACGAGGACGCATCGAGGTTTTGGCAGGGAAGGTCAGTCAAAGCGCCGGTGACGAGGTTGCCTCTTCCGCACAAGGATGCCGGGTGTTACCTACGGTGCAACACTTTGCGTATTGACGTTGACGCCCTTCGGGCGAAAGCCGACGACAGGTGTGCGGCAACTGACGAAGAACACGAACGGGCGTTAGCGGCCCTCCAAACGATACAGTCGGCATTGAAACCCGCGTGGTGGCTCATGCTTGACAGCGGAAACGGTGCACAACTTCTAATTGGCTGTGACCGAAATGTTGATACTGGGCCTGCGGCCAAGAATTGGTTCGCCTCGATCTGTGAGCGGCTGGATTTGTCTGGCGCATACGTGGATTATCAAGCGTCCTGTGCCGTCCATGCCCAGGCGCGAGTACCCGGTTTTGAGAATCGGAAGCCTGCGGATGATCCCACACGTACCTGCCGCCGTGCGAAGTTGCTGGCGGAACAGCATGACACGGACGGCTGGTGCGATGTTGACCGCACCATCGAAGAATACACTCGCCTTCACCCTGTGAAGCCAGTGTCGTGTTCCGTGAGAACCGACGTGAGCAGGAATGAAGGCCGTGTCTCGTTCAAGGAACTGCTGGAGTGTCCATATTGGCGATACTGCCAGGAGAACCGCATCTCCCACCTTGAAAAAGTCCTGTTAGCCAATCAATGCCGTGAGGTGTCCACAAGCGACGGGTGCGAAGGAATGGACCTCCTCATGGAGCTTGGCAGCCCCAACTTCACGGACCGGGGGCTGACCATGAGGAACTGGAACAGTCTCGTCAAGGACAACAAGCGACCGGCGAGGTGCCGCACGCTGGAGAGGCATAGCGACTTCCGATGCCCTCACCATGCGACCTGTCCGTATCTCTTCCCCTACAACTACAAGGGGCACCCGTATCGTTACTGCGATCTTCCAAAGCCCACGCAGGGCGGCGTTGCACAGCCAGTCCCTTTGAAGGACGCGAGGGTAATCCAAAAGCTGCGGATCAAAGCCTCGCTGGCCGGTTCCCGCGACTGCGTTCATCTTCACAGCGGGCCGCCGGGTATCGGCAAGACCCACAGTGCCGTGCACCGTTATCAGCCCGGCAAAAGGATTCTGCATCTCTCGTTGACCCACTTGCAGTTGAGGGAAGTCGAGGGCTGGCTCTCGAAGCGGAACGAACGCCGCCTTGCTCAAGGCAAGTCTCTGCTGACCTTCGTGCGGTTGCTGGGCATCAACGACGTGCCGAAGTGCGAACACAAGCGCGAAGTGGAAGCGGCACAGGCGTCGGGCGTGTCCTTCAATGCCGTCGTCTGCGGAGCCTGCCTCGCCAAGTCCGGCTGTCCACTCTACCTCCAGCGCACCTCCGCCGATGAGCGCCAGCGCATCCAGAAAGCGGACATTCTTCTCGTCCCCGTTCAACACTTTTCCAATCCGCGATTTTTGGAGATGTACGGCAACGAAACACGCGACACCATTGTCTTCGACGAGAACCCATTCGACAGCATCTTCGTGCGGCGCAGTATTACCGAACGGGTTCTCGCGAAACTGGTTGCCGCCGTTGACAATAGTGGCTCCCAGATTC
This sequence comes from Planctomycetota bacterium, assembly GCA_036504595.1. Taxonomy (GTDB): domain Bacteria; phylum Planctomycetota; class SZUA-567; order H5-PLA8; family H5-PLA8; genus DASXUX01. Next base: position 43,898 of record DASXUX010000083.1, read on the forward strand.
GCAGGGGCATTGAGGCAAGGCAGCTCGTCAGGGTCAGACAGTTCTTGGGTGTCCTGACTGAAATGGCGCGAGAGGCCACAGCCGCCCGATCCGAAGCGTCATCACTACGCCTGACCGATGTTCTCCTGAAGGCCGCGATTGTAGATCGCACATGCTTCGCTGGCGTCTTTGAGGAGTACGTGCATTTCGACGTGTCTCGAAAGTCGCTCGACACTTCCACCTACGCCGCAGTCATGCGTGCACGTAACCAACTGGCGCGGGTTCTCTGGCTTCTGGATCGCGCCGGCGACAGTCATCCGATCCTGCCTCTACGTGGGAAGACCGGCATGATCGAGTTCGCGGTTCACACCAGCATCCCAAAAGACAAGCGCATCGTCTACCTCGACGGTACTGCCAACGTGGAGATCGCGGAACGGATGTTCGACCGCCCCGTGACCGTCCACAGACTCCCTCCTGTCTCGCCCAAGGGCACGACAGTGCAGATCGTTGGCGGTCTCTACTGCCGGGACACGATGTGGCGCGGGAAGCACCCGTGGGATGAGGCTCTCAAGAAACTCGACGGCATCCTCCGCTACCACTCCAAGCGTCACGGCTCGCCGCAGTCGCTTGTCGTCATCACGTGGAAGAAGGCCGCGTCCGCCGTCCAGGAGCACATGCGCCGTCACCATCCGGGCATTGAACTTACACTCGACCACTTCGGCAACATCGCGGGACGCAACTCGCTCCAAGGAGACGTTCTTGTAGTGCTTGGCGGCTTCCGTCCGCCCGAACGTGTCATCAGGCGCATGTTCGAGGCCATCTATCGTGACCCTGCACCGATGGAGACGTGGAACTCGCGGTGGATGGAGCCGGACGATTGTGATTTCGCCAGTTGGGAGAAGGGCTATGCAGACCCACGTCTCCAGGCCCTTCTCCATTACGCCATTTCGCGGGAGTTGGTTCAATGCGCGGGTCGGCTCCGTCCGCTGCAACACGCCGGTCGCACGGCATACATTGTGAGTCAGCATCCGCTGTGCTATCCCGTGGAGCGTGTGGCCGCCAGCGAGTTGCGCACGGCACGAAGAAAGAGGTCGTGCAACGCCTTGGGCAAGGACGTTGAGGCCATAATCCTTGCCCCACTCCGTGCCGGAAAGGATGTGGACATTCCGGCCACGCTGAGGAAGTTGAGGCCGGGCCTGCACAAGTCCCGCATCTATGAGCTCAAGGACCGAATCATCAACACCCTTCGTCAGGAAGGCCATGCCGTCGAGAAACTGAGGAAAGGCGTCTTCCAAGCCGTTCCTGCACTGGAGACGCCTCCGGCCTAGCGGCTACTCGGGAGAGGGAAGGAAAATTCCGGTCATAACCCCCCTATACTTATAGGGTGGTTATGACCGGAAGAACTGCCGCGGCTATGCCTCCCGGTCTTTTTCCCCTTCCCAAAGGGCGCTAGGCGCGGCAGAGCTTGGGAAGCAAGCCAGATACAGCCGCACAGGTAGTAGCTTCACTGAAGCCCGACGCGCCTAATGAGGTGCCAAGTGGAGATCGGCGGCTTCCCATTTTGTATCCGTGCTGTCCCGTTCAAACAGACCCAGTTCGCAGGAGTGCCCGTTGGCGTCGAACCCGATCACATGTTGACCCGAAAGCCGCCCTGTTGTTTTTTCCAAGAGCCGGAGCGGCAACGGCAAGTGGACTTATCTGATCTGCGGATATCTGGTTCTCGCGACAACGACAGCGCTGGCCAGGGGAGCCGGGATTGGCCGCTGAGCACCTCCTTTACCAGTTGCCATCGTCTTGTTATGCTGCCCGGCTGATTTCATGTGGACGCCGCCGCTGGTTGAGCTTTTCGCTCATAGGCACGCTGATGTTGGACGTTGGGTATCCGGGTGCGGCCTCTACTGGAGAGATAGCCTACGTGTTGAACGCGGCAGACTCATATTGTCCGCTGTTGGTTCGCGATAGAGAAAAGAGGAGAACAATGACTTACTGAGCTGGTCCATCGTAATCGGCTTGCTATCAGTGCTGCGATTGGTTTCAGACACAAAAGCGGCGAGCTTATTGCCCTCGTCTTTCAGGATGGAGTTGTAGATGTAGCTGCGAAACCTAGCGCTCAATTGTGCTTTTGTCTGCGTTCCCCCATCGAGGCGTGCCAGGTACTCCATGAAACCGGCCTCTGTCTTGGGCTGGCCGTCTTCAAGGTTCTTGTATGCCTCGAAGTCGGAGCCAAATTGCTCGCCAAGCTTCATCACCATTATTGACGAGAAGAATCTTGTCTGTGCAAACTTATCGTGGGCGGAGATGTTCGTTTGATTCAGCAGCCGAAGATCAGGCTTTAAGTACACCTTGCACTCGAACGACCTGCGTCCTGTCCAAAGCAATGATGCTATCTTGTGCTGCCCATCAAAGAGACGGATATGATTATTGACAATGCGGCCAATGGATGGCTGTAGCACTGGATGTTGCTGGAAATGCCGATAGAGATTGAACACCTTTTCTGCTATTAGGTATCTTGGCTGGAGACCGATTGTGCTGTCCTGGTCGTCGTCACTGTCAAGAATTTCCACAGGCAGCGTGGCGTAGAAATATGCCCAAGAGGTTATCGGGCAAGTGTAGACGGCGTGCGTGAGCTTCTGAGATGGGGATTCGAGTTTCAGTTCGGCTGCTGTCACCTGTGTAGATACCGGCTGTCCAAAGTCGCTGATATCCCGGCTCTCTTTCATAAACGCAAGCAGGTGCCGTAACGTCAACCTATCGCCAGTCGCAAAGAAGTCGTTTAGCCGGAGCTTGATCCGAAAATCCTCCAGCGGCAGTGCACCCTTTTCCTTGTTGTGCTGTCCACACATGGGGGCAATGTTATCAAGCTCACTAGCACCGCCACGGGTGAACGCGCGAATATGGTCGAATTGAATTGGCTCCCCTTCAGGAACTTCGTGGCCGGTGGCGAAGCACTTCCGTCCATGTTTGCTCAGGATGAGCTTCTTCTCATCCTCCGATAGTTGCCGTTTCAGTAGCGTGGCCATCGTTGTCTCCCGCTCGTGCACTCACGCCACATACAGCAGCGTCTGCAACTGGTTCACTGCGTCACGGAGCCGCTCGGCTCCGCCAAAGAGCTTCACGATCTCCACCACGTTCCCCTGCTCCGAAAGCGGCGGAACTTTCAGCACGTCCGGGATGATGAATTGCGCTGTGCCGTGCTCCGCGTACTTTTCGAGCAGCGTTTCGAGAATCGCCTTTGCCTGTGGGCCGTACTGGTCAAAGAAATCTTTCTTTTCCCGGCGCAGGCGCTCGGCCCGCTCCCGGCGCGTGCGGAGCGGCGCGTTGTACGCGAGATGGCAGAGCAGGTCGAACGGGTCGGCGTCGGGCTGCTTCGTTTCCGTGCGCAGGTGCTCGAAGTCGATGCCCTGCTCTTCCAGTGCCGCGAGCACTTCGCCGCGCCTGTCGGGGTCTGTCCACTTGGCTCGCAGTTCAGCGGCCGACGGGAAGAGCGTGCGTACCTTGTCCGCCGCGTAATCGGTATAGAGCACGCATCGAAGTTGCTTACCATCCGGGTCGATATCGTACACGAGGTGTGCGCCAATCTCGACGTGGCCGCCGTCGTAGTAAAACTTGCGGCGCTCTTCCGGTGGCTCTTCGGGCGGGGACGATTCCGGCGGCTCCGGCGCCGGCTCGGTAATCACGGGCGGCTGGGTGGGCGTTCCGTCTTCGCCAATCTCTTCTTCTGTAATGCGTGCCGGCTCGCCATCGAAATCCGGGTCGGCAAATAGCCGCGTCGCCGAACCCGTGTAGTCGAGGATGTTGAAGAACAGCTTGCCGTAATCGTCGCGCACGCGGGTGCCGCGTCCGATGATCTGCTTGAACTCCGTCATGGCATTGACCACGCGGGCCAGCGCGACGTTCTTGCATGTCGGAATATCCACGCCGGTCGTGAGAAGCTGCGATGTCGTCAGGATGACAGGCGTTTGCGTTTCAACGTCCTGGAAGCGGCTCAGATGCCCACGCCCGATGCCGCCTTCGTCGGCAGTCACGCGGCACACGTAATCGGGGAACTGCGCCACGAGGTCCGCGTTCAGATTGTTCAGCGCCTGCCGCATGTCGTCGGCATGTTCTTGATCGACGCAGAAGACGATGGTCTTGGCAAAGCGGTCCGTCGCCTTGAGGAAGTCCGTCAGGTGCCGGGCAATCGCTTGCGTGCGGGCCTTCAGCGCCACGATGCGCTCGAAGTCCCGCGTGTTGTACTCCTGGTCGGGGATGCTGCGCCCGTAGCGGTCGAGATCGCCCTGACTCGGACGCCAGCCCGCCGCGTCCCACGTGGTGACGATTCGATGAACGCGGTACGGCGCGAGGAAGCCGTCTTCGATACCCTGCCGGAGGCTGTACGTGTAGATTGGATTGCCAAAGTAGCGGTACGTGTCAGCGTTGTCGTCGCGCTTGGGCGTGGCGGTCATGCCGAGCTGGTACGCCGGCTCGAAGTATTCGAGAATCTCCCGCCAGCAACTGTCGTCCTTGGCGCTGCCTCTATGACATTCGTCCACTACGATGAAGTCGAAGAAGTCCGGCGCGTATTCGCGGTACAGGCCGGGGCGATTCTCGTCCCTCGCGATGGCCTGATAGATCGCGAAGTACATCTCCCGGCCCTTGTTGATGACGCCGCCTTCGATCTTCCAACGCGCATCGCCAAACGGGGCGAAAGTCTTATCCTTCGGGTCATCGACGAGAATGTTGCGGTCAGCCAGGTACAAAATCCGGGGCCGGCGGTGCTCGCCGGTCCGGTTCCAGCGGGAGTTCCACAGCTTCCAGCAGACTTGGAAGGCAACGAGGGACTTCCCGACGCCCGTGGCCATCGTCAGCAAGATGCGCTTGTCGCCCTTCAGGATCGCTTCGACGGCACGGTTGACGGCAATTTCCTGATAGTAGCGCGGAACTTTTCCGGCAACCAAAGACAAAGGCGTGAGCAGTTGCGCCACAATCTTCTTGTCTGATAGACCTTTTGCCGCACGGAGTCGCGCCCACAATTCAGCGGGCGTGGGGAACGCATTGACGACGCGCTCGATGCCGGTTGTGTAGTCGAACTCGACGGTTTCGTTGCCGTTCGTGGAGTACGCGAACTTCAGGTCCAGCATTTCGGCGTAGACTTTGGCCTGCTGCATCCCGGCTGTGGCCAGTTCGCCGTCCGCCTTGGCCTCAACCACGGCCAGCGGAAAATCGCGGGTGTAGCGCAGGATGTAATCGGCGCGTTTCTGTTCGCGGCGCCTGATCTTGCTGCCAGTGACGACGATGCGCCCGTCCGTAAACGTGCGCTGTTCGCCGATGGAGTGCGGGTCGTCTTCCCAACCCGCCGCGATGAGCTTCGGCGTCACCAATCTTCGGCACGTGTCCGCCTCGTTCATGCTGCGCCCATCCGTCTTGTTATGGCTTGCGGGCTATTGTGGGCAGATGTAGGCGGGCGTCAATGACCGAACAGAGAATCGCGCTGCTCCGTCCCAGAAAAAGCGGCGTGCCACGTCAAGCAACTTCTTTTCACTTGCGGCGCACGTGCTGTCATCGTACCCAATGCAAGAGACTCTTGCATTGAGTCGAGACGCCTTTCGAGCCGTGGGGAAATCGGGGCAATGCCGATATACAAAGTGATGTGGTCTGGCATTCACGGTCTGGACAAGCCCGATTTTCGCACGTGGCTTCCGTCCTTTGACGCAGGTCGCCTTGACGTTGCGTACACTCTGTACGCGATCATCCCAACCCCGAACGTGCAGGAAGAGGTCAAGCCTGTCTATTACGGGCGAACGCGCGCAAAGGCCGGCGAAGTCGTTGGCATATCATGGCCCGAGGGGTCTCTGGGCCGCCTTCTCGACGCGCAACTGGATGAATACTTCTACCAACGTGCTATGAACGGTTTTCACCTGCGCGTTGGCAAAGTTCATCAAGTCGCCGAAGAATCGCCATTCCCTGCTGTTGTCACTACGAGCGATCAAGACGCCGATATTGTTCTTGCTGCCTTGATGCGAGACGGGCGCGGCGAAGGAATCACTATTGGTGTCATGCCGAAGGCCCGGCTTGCGGCCATATCTGTTGTCAGCGAAGGCGAGGGAGATGCCCCGCCGTTCTCACCGCGTTTCATCGGGGACTGGTGGTGTTCGCAGGCAGTGCGGGAGTATGGCCGCACGCTTGGGGCGGACGCCGCTCGGGTGAAGAACGTCCAGTCTGCACATGCAGCTTGGAGGGAAAAGGATCTTCCGAGTCGTCTTGAGCAGCTTGCCACGCATCTTGAGAAGCAGTCTGGGCGGGAGGACCGGGCGAAGAATATCGCACAGCGGGACCCGGAGGGCGTGGGCTTTCATCCGGCGAACGCCATCAACGAAAACCCGAAATGGCGCTGGTGGGTTAGCCTGTGGATTGAAAAGCCACGAAGGGGCATGTATCGGCTTCGTGTAGAACCGCTGGCGGAACAGCCGAGGACTCACAAGAAACTCTCGAAAGAGCGGTAAAAGTGTCTTGAGGAAATGCCGACGTTTCCGTGTTCTACTGCACGCATGGAGACGCCGATCAAAAACCCTTCCGCCCGATACAGCACGAAAGAAGTGGCCGCCCGCTTGTTTTTGTCCGAACTACGGACGCGGCACCTGCTGCTTGCCGCTGGCGTCCCGTGCTCCAAAGCCGGAGCGGCCTACTTATGGGACGCCGCCGCCGTTGATCGTCTGATCGCCACGTTGGGAAAGGAACCCTCCTCTGGCACGGGAGGCGTGGCGTGACCAGAGGATAGCCCGACGCTACGGGCGAGATGGTTCCGCCGCAAGAGTTCATTCCAACAATCGGGGGAGACGCCGTGGCGCTCCGTCGCGGTCAAACACATCCCCACAGAACACGGAAAGGAGAGAATCATGGGTCCGACTATTCGTGAGTTGCGTGCCATACACGTCGCCGCGCACGCCGTCGTCCAGGTTGCGAAGGGATTGACTATCGAGAGGGTTTTCCTTGATCGGTCGAGTTCTTCGGCGGCAGGTGTCGTCCATTCCCCGCCAGATAATTACAGCATCGGCGACAGTTCCTGCCCAGGTGTCCGGGTCCAAGTTCGTGACGTGAAAACACGAGACCCTCTGAACGAGGGTATTCGGCGCAGCATCGCCCGATCAATGGTTCTAGCCGATTGCGCAGGTTGCGAGGCCGAACGCTTTGTCTTTCCGAAACACGCGGACAAAGAGTGGTCCACGGCAGACTTGGCGTCCGCCATCAAGCTGTCCCTCCATTATGAGCTATGCCCTCGCCACCACGATGAGGCAGCGCGGCACGCCTATCTTCGACGTGTGCACGCTGAGGCCCGTCGAGAAGTGAAAGCCCATTGGCAGGCCATTCGGGCGCTCTTCCTTCATCTGCTCCAGCACAACGAGGCGGATTACGCGACGGTGGCGAAGCTGATCCGGTCTGCCTCGAAGGGTGCGAAGGCGCACGCTGAGACGTTGTCTAGCGGCGGGGCAAGGAAGGAGAGCGCACGTGACTAAACCTCCTCAGAGTTTTCAGGGCTTCATCGGGCAGCGAAGGGTAGTGCGGCTGTGGGGCCGGAGATTCAGGCCCCGAGGCTCGGATTTCCGCGCCGGAGGGAAAGGTGTTGGGACCAGCACAGCATGGGATTGCGTCGTGAGGGTTAACGAAGTCCAGAGGATGGCTTTATACACCTAACTGCCTTTCACTACATGACTTGCATATATGAAGCGCAAAGTTATACTTCCTAATATGCTCCAAAGTTATGTTCGGGACGAGGGGCTGCGAAGGGCAAGAGGTCCGCAGTGAGTGCGGTAGTGGCCAAACGTGGCCGGAAGGCATTAGAGGCGGCACTCTCAGTGCCAGGAGATCGGAAGGGAGTAACCTCATGGCCAGGTTTTCGGGCAAGCAGTATCGGCAGCGCGTCAAGGCCATGCGGCGCGAGTCCAAGCGGGAAGAGGCCGAGTTCGCCCGCGTCCTGGATTCTGCCCGCAAGCAGTTTCCGGTGGACGCGGATCATCCTCTGTTCCCCTTCCTTGTCCGCTTGGTTTGGCGATGGATGGAGAACGCCGACGACTCCTGGCAGCACGATTTCGCGCAGGCGTATCAGCATGTCCGGGAGAAGTATCGCTGGGTCATGGGCCACGCCGAAGTGAAGGGGCGCATCCGCCCGCAAGCTTACAAAGTCCTGGCGCACATTCTTGTCGCGCTTCGTCGCCGTCAGAAATTGGCGTTGGGGAATTGATGCGGAGAGCGTTGCCATGCGTTCGCAAGAACAGTTGGAAGGCCGTGCCATTGTCTACTTGAGGCGATCCACAGACAAGCAGGAAGACTCTTTGCGTCAGCAACTGGAGTGGGCGCTCAAGGAAGCAACACGCCGCAATCTGATCTTGGACGTGACGTTCGAGATGCTGAACAAGGCCGAGGCAGCAAAGCAGAGCAACATTGGAGACCTTTATCTCGACAATGCCATAACGGGCGGCGATCTCTCGCGACCTGGCCTGCAAGCGTTTCTCGAAAGGGCGAGAACGGACTCAACTGTCGCGCACTGCATGTTTTGGTCCCGCGACAGGCTTGCCCGCCCTGAGCACGCTGAGGCTGGCCTAGTCTTCGAGAAAGAGATTCTTCGTTCAGGAAAACATGTTGTCACGGCGGCTGGCGTAATAGCCCCACTCGGTCGCTTTGAGAACCGCATCGGCGAAGACATCCAGATGTTGCTGGACTACAACACAGCAAGCGAAGACCGCATCAAACTGGCGAAGAACGTATTGAGGGCGTTTTCACAGAACGCGAAGAAGGGCTACTGGTGCGGAGGACGACCGCCTTACGGCTTCGTCCGGGCACTCGTCTCCACTGACGGCAGCAAGCCGCCCGAACTCCTGCCAGATGGACGGACAGTCAACGACGACAGATTCCGAGTCGTCGTGATTCCGGGCACGGACGATGCCAACCAGAAACGTCTGGAAGTCGCCCGGCGAATTGCATTCATGTATCACGACCGTCTCGGCGGGCTGTCCTGCATCGCCAAGACCTTGAACGCGGAGGGAATCCCCTCGCCGGACGCGGGCAGAACTCGGAAAGGACGTCCTGTGCCGGGAAAGTGGACGGTCAGCTCTGTTCGATGCGTGATCGAGCAGCCGCTATACATGGCGCAAGTATGTCTTGGCCGACGAAGTGAAGGCTGCCTATTCCGATACGATGCCGACTCTGCCACGGGATACCGTGAGGCCACGAATGACGAGCGCGGCAAGGACGGTAAGGGCGGCAAGAAGACTGTCTACAGGGACTATGAGCACTGGACGCAGTCGGAATCCCCAGTGAAGTTCGATCCGATTATTCCTTCCGATGTCTGGTTTAGGAATTACGAACGCCTGAAGAAGATTGGCTCCCAGGGCACAAGAGGCGTGCCACGATGTGTTGATCCCAACAAGTATCCGTTGGAAGTGATCTGCAGCGACTGCGGGAAGCGGATGGTGGGAAGCCCGTATTCTGGGCGGGACTGCTACGTCTGTTCCACTTACGGCAACAGCCACGGAACGCAGTGCAAACACAACTGGGTCGAGCGGGACATCGCTGTTCGCTTTGCCGTTCACGCTCTATTGCAGCGCATCACGTCCGGCCTGGAGCGAGACGAAATGGCCAAGGCCGTGAAGGAAGTGCTCAAAGACAATCAAGTCCTCGCACGCGGCACGAACGAGCGGGTACAAGCTGTGCGAGACGAACTCGCTCGACTCAATCACGAACGCAAGGCCGCGTATCGTGACACGATCCGTACCGACGCCATCCACAAGGCCGACGCCGACGAAGCCTATCTGGAACTACGCGACCAAACATACGTTCTTGAGCGCAAGCTCAAGGAACTGGAACGGATGGAGGACTTGAGCCGCGTTGACATTGACGGCGAGGTGGAGAAGGCAATGGCGATCCTGAAAGAACTTCACTTGTTCTTGAGCGACGTTGCTGACAGTCGTCTACGTGAACTGTTCAGCGCCTTGGGGGCGCGTCTCACAGTCTCCTTCGAGCATCACAAGACGACAGCAGGGGAGAAGCGCAAGCGCGAGAACTTCCCGATTGAGACAGAACTCGTTTTCGGAAGTGAAGGCGAAATAGCCTTCCCCGCCGAAGTGGCAGAGAAGGCTATCCCCAGAGTAAACTCTGTGTTAGGGAAAGTTGGTCGGGGCGGAGGGATTTGAACCCTCGACCTCTTGCACCCCAAGCAAGCACGCTAATCCAAGCTGCGCCACGCCCCGACTGTTTTGGCTCTGCGCGGAGGCTCTCGCGCGGAAAGTCCACTCGAATGAATACTACGCTGGCGGCCCTTTCGCAAGATGTTTTTGGAATTCACGGCTGTCCCGGTACATATAAGGTGGCGTACGCAAGAACGACACTCAGACTTTGGCCTCCGTCCTCACCCGGTGCCTCATGCCTCCAGAATCAACAACCGCATGGTCCGATAGCTTTGCCACTGGCCTTGAGGCGATGGACGCGCAGCACAAGGAACTCTTCGATCTCACATACGCTCTGGAGTGTTCCGCCGATTCGTCGCAACGGGCAGCCAAACTGGAGGCGCTAAAGGCGCGACTGTTCGAGTACATCCAGGCGCACTTCGCTTACGAAGAAGACCTGATGGCGCGGCTCAACTATCCGAAAACAAAGTCGCACTTTCATCAGCACGATGCCTTTCGCGAACGCTTCCAGGCATTCAAGAGAGAAGCCGCGAAAGGGGCCGCCGTCGAACTGCCGATGGCCAATTTTCTAAAGACCTGGCTGCAGCATCACATTCGTTTTGTTGACAAGGAGCTGGCTGACTTCGCCAAGAAGCAGGCTGCCGCCGCCTCATCGTCCAAGAACGCCAAGCCATCTGCCGCGACCAACTTCGCCTTCGGGGAATGGTAGCTCCAGCGCTACGACAAGCCCTAACTGTACCATGCCCGAGCGCGTTTCAGATCTCCGAGAATTCCCTTCGCAATCGAGACGTCCTGTTGGATCTCGAAGTCGAACATCCCCGCCAGAATGTGGTCCGCCCCGTTTTCGTACGCGTACCTGAATGCATCCTGCGGCTTGATCGTGCCGGCGGCCATCACCTTGAATGCAATCCACGGCTTGGTCACGTCTTTCATGACCTCAATCGTCTTCTCCGGATCGCGGCACCAGTAGCCCGGCACTTCGGCCACCACGCCTTTAAGCTGCTCCGGCTTCGGCGCCGTCGGATATTTGTGGTGATGAAAAGTCTTGATGTAGAAGTCGCACGGCACCTTCTGCTTCTCGCATTCGACCACGACGTTCAAATCGTGGCACCCGACGCCGCACGGCACGCCGTGTTTCTTGGATAGCTCCACCGCTTTGACGAGCAGATCCATTTTGCTTTTGGCGACCAGTTCATCGCTGCGGCAACCCCAGACATACAGAGCTTCCGCTCCATCGCCGATCAGTTCGCGAATCTCCTCTTCGTAGTTCTTCATCGTTGGGTCGAGCGGCGTTGTCGGATGCAGAATCCACTGCATCTTCCCGCCGTTCTTGCGGTGCTTTTGCAGAATCGCCTGTGCCTGCGGATGCTTATTCATGGACAGCGTATTGATGCCGTGCTGTTCGGCGACCGCGAGCGTCTCAAGCAATTTCGCTTCGGTGTTGTAGTGCCGGAGCAGGTTCACCACGAACTGCATGTCTCGCGAATGGGTGTAGCCCGTGAGTTGATTGCCGCCGAGCAGCACGCGGCTGACCTGCAGTTTGCCGATCTTTCCCATGGGCAGCGCATCAGCCGGAGCGGCTGCTTTCGGAGCTTCCTCCGCCGCCGGGGCCGAGCCGCCCGCGATCTGCACGGCAATGGCTGAGGCCGTCGTTGCGGCCATGGTCTGCTTGATGAAACTGCGGCGGTTCATCTCGGGCGTCATGTGGTTTCTCCTTAAGGTGAAAAGCTACCCTCTATTACCCCGAAGCCGCCCTGACGCAACAGGAAAGTGCCCAACGTTTTGCGGCGAAGATCCGGTCTGCTGTGTCCGGTTCAGTCCTTGGCGGTTCCGTTGAAGTTCCAATGCTTTCGAATGGCGGGAAATAACTCGTAGGCTTCTTTGAATGCGGTCTCGCGAACAATCGAGCCCTTCGGATGGCCGGGGCGATCCGTTCCGTCCAGAATCAGACTATAGGATTGAGGCGTCCCATCCCTGTAATAGATGATCGCTCGCTGACAACGCATGTGGTGGAGTATAGCGCGATCTGACACCCATTACACTGCACGAAACCTCACGAGCGAAAACGCGGGGCGCTCGTAAGCCGGCTCTTGTTCGTGGGCAGCCATTTCTCTAGAGCCGCCATTGCTGGCGGCTTCAAGCACCCTACCCGCGGATTCATAGGCGCGGACGACGCCTCTCCGCCTATTCGGGCTTGCTCCAGGCCGGGTTTACCGAGCCTTCGGCATTGCTGCCGAAGCGGTGGGCTCTTACCCCGCCGTTTCACCCTTACCTTGTGTATGTGGCACGGGCAGCCTCTTTTCGCCGTTGGCTGCCCGTGCAATCGGGACACGGGCAGCCAACTACAAAAGAAGGCTGCCCGTGCCACATACACAAGGCGGTTTGTTTTCTGTGGCACTTTCCCTGAAGTTCTCGCGATGTGGCTGCGATCCTCCGATGGGCGTTACCCATGGCCCTGTCCTGTGGAGGCCGGACTTTCCTCGACGAATGCTGATCCCACAGTCCGAAGGCTGCAAGCCAGCGCTTTCGCCGCGGCCGCCGAGCGCCCCGCGCACGCGCATTGTACCTGATCTGAAGCAACGAAGCAAACAGGGCTCGCAGTTGCATTCCACCGCGCGATGCCGTATGCAAGGTTGTGACGAAAGTTCATGGGCGGCGCGCCGAATGAGCACGGATCCAGAATTTTTCAAGCGTGTGGACGGCCTGACGGGCTTGACCGCGATTTTGGACGTTCTGAGATGGGATGGCGACGGTCTGGTGACCGTCGTCTCGCAAGACGCGCGCAGCAAGGATGTTCTGGGGGTCGCGCACGCGGATCGCACGTCCATCGAAAAGACGCTCGAAACCGGACTGATGCATTACTACTCCCGTTCGCGCAAGAAGCTGTGGCTGAAAGGCGAGCAGTCCGGACACTTTCAAAAACTGGTTGAATTGCGCGTAGATTGCGACGGCGACGCGCTGCTGGCCAAAGTGCATCAGGTGCGCGGCAACTGCCACCTGGGATTTCATTCCTGTTTCAGCTACCAGGTGACGACGGGCGGGTCGGGACGATGGTGCGTCAAACTGGTGGCGAAAAAAGTCTTCGATCCAAACAAAACGTATCGGCCACCGAATGACCCACGGGAAGGGGAGGGGAAGGAAGATGATCCAACGTAGCGCATTGCTCGCAGTGCTGATGGCAATTTCTTTTGCTGGCACCGCAGTGGCCGGCGAAGCCAAGAAGGACGACAAGGCCGAGAAAGACACGCTTTCGAAGTACGGTGATGAAAAGCTGGCGGATATCGGCTTCTGTTTTCAGAAGTTCTGCGCGTCCGTCAGCGCTAAGGACGTTAAGACGACGGTCGCCTTCATCGATGAACTGCCGCGCGGCCTGAAGCAACTCGATCTGACCAAGGATTCGGACAAGAAGGCGTTCTTCAAGGCGCTGGAGAAATTCGACGGCGCGTCGCTGGTGAGTTCGCAGAAGATGATGGGCGGCCTGGGCGAAGTGAAGTTCACCGATAAAGATGGCAAAGATCAAAGCCAACGCATGCAGAACGCCGGCGGTCGCTGGAAGATCACGGGACTGTAATCGCCCGGCGCCTAGTCGTGTGCGTCACCAGCCGCGACTTCCACCGCAACGGACAACGTGACATCTTCCGGCCCATAGCAGATGTTCTCATCGCACGCCTGGAAGTGCACGCGCACGCGCACGGTTTGTGCCCCTGTTGGCGCGTCGCCGGCGACCTTGATAACACCCGTTACAATGACCGTTTCCACGTAGCGCTTCTCATGTGTCGCAGGATCCGTCTTGGGCTCCGGGTAGACGAGCTGCGAAAGCTCCCACGGCTGCTCGTCTGCCAATTCGATCAGGGTCTCGCCCGCCGGCACGGAGGCCGGCACCACCCCGCCAGCCCGGATGTGCGCGCCCTCCTGAATCTCGAACTGGACCTCTAGAGGAAATGTTTGGCCGCGACGCAAGACATGTTGACCCAGCAGGAACTCCACGCTCACAGGTCCGCGGTGAACCTTCGCGACGGGATGTTGCGCGGTTGGCGGCGCGCCGGCTGACGCTGTGGCAACGACATACTTGGCGACGCCCAGCAGCAGGCTTTCGGTCGCTTGTGGCGCGCGTTCTATCAGGCCCTGGAACTCCGAAAAGAGCGCTCGCGCGCGGTCTAGAAAACGTTCGTCGCCGCTCTGCGCGTACAGCCGCACCAGCGCTTGAGCTGCGTATCCGTTGCCGGCTGGAATCGCTTTGTCCACCGGGTTCTTGGTGCGAGCGAGCAACGCCTCGTGATCATCGGCGGTGAAGTAATAGCCGCCGCTTTTATTGGCGAAGTGGCGCTCCATCAGCTCAACGACTTCCATCGCGGATTTCGTCCAGCGCTCGTCGCCGGTGGCCTCGCGCAAGTCGAGGAACGCGACGGCTAGGAACGCGTAATCATCCTGATACGCCGGAAGCTTTGCCTGACCTTGCCGCCAGGAGGCCAGCCAGCGGCCGTCCGGAGTGCGCGACTGGCACAGCAGAAACTCGGCGGCTTTGACCGCGGCCTCGCGATAGCGCGGTTCCTTCAGCCAGATGGAGCCTCGCGCGAGCGATGAGATCATCAGCGCGTTCCAGGCCGTCAGCACTTTGTCATCCAGGCCCGGCCCGGGACGCTTGACGCGTTCGGCCAGGAGCACCTGCGTCCAGCGCTCGACTTTGGCGCGCAAGTGATCCTCCGAGATTCCCATTCTCGCCGCATGGACGCTGAGTGGCTCGTTCAGATGCAGGATGTTCCTGCCCGTTTCTTCGTCGGTGGCCTCTTCGGTGAAGTTTCCCTTGGACCTCACGTCGAAGACCGCGCAGAAAGCCTCCGAGTCCGGTCCGAGCAACGCATCGACCTCGCGCTTGTCCCAGACGTAGAACTGGCCTTCTTGGCCGCCGCTGTCGGCGTCCAGGCTGGAGTAGAAGCCGCCTTCCGGCGCGGTCATATCGCGCAGTACCCAATCGTACACTCTGCGCGCGATGCGCGCGTACTCGGCGTTGCCGTAAAGCGCGCTGGCTTGAGCGTAACTGCGCGCGAGCAGCGCGTTGTCGTAAAGCATTTTTTCGAAGTGCGGCAGAAGCCAGCGTTCATCCGTCGAATACCGGTGAAAGCCGCCGGCAAGGTGATCATGGATGCCGCCACGCGCCATGCGGTCCAGCGTCAGCGTGATCATGCCGTCGATCTCACTCTGCCCGCCGAGCGAATGTGCTTTCATGAACAGCAGCAGCGGCAGCGCGTTGTTTGGCGGAAACTTGGGGCTGTCGCCAAAGCCGCCGTTTACCGGGTCGAAGTTGCGGCGAAGCTCGCGGATTGCATTGTCGAGCAGTTCCTTGCCCAGCGGCAGCTCCGCGGGAATGCGCCGCTGCTCAACGTACTGACGAACGCCTTCGCTGAGCGCTTCGGCATCCAGAAGCACTTGCTCTCGATTTTCGGCCCAGGCTTTCGCGACGGCGCGCAGAAGAGTCTTGAAGCCCATGCGGCCGTAGCTGTCCTCGCGTGGAAAGTAGGTGCCGCCGAAAAAGGGGTTCCCACTGGGAGTGAGAAAAATGCTGGCGGGCCAACCGCCGCGTTCGGTGACCAGTTGCACCGCGGCCATGTAGATTTCGTCGATGTCGGGGCGCTCTTCGCGATCAACTTTAATCGCTACGAAGTGCTGGTTGAGGATGCTTGCGACGTCTTCGTTCTCGAAAGACTCGTGTTCCATGACATGGCACCAGTGGCAGGAACTGTAGCCGATCGAAAGGAAGATGGGCTTCTCGTCGTGTTTGGCTGTGACGAACGCTTCGGGGCCCCAAGGAAACCAGTTCACAGGATTGTGCGCGTGCTGCAGAAGATATGGGCTGGTTTCTTTCGCCAGAGCGTTTGTGTACTTCGGTGGAGACAACAACGATTGAGACATATACCTATTCCTCACGGCAACGGTGGCACATCCATTCAAATATGCATTTCTCGCGAGCGCCGTGCCGGATCTGCTCAAATCGAACCGCTGGCCAGACTCGTTTCGCGCAACTGGCCGCAGGCGGCGCCGACGTCGTTGCCGCGCGCCCGGCGCAGATGCGTCAGGAGTCCGCCACCGCGCACGATTGCGGCGAAGGCCGCCACGCGTTCCGGGGACGGCGCTTGGTAAACGACGCCGCTGTTTGACGCGCCGGTCGCGTTGTACGGGATCAGGTTTACGTGCGTGCGAAAGCCTTTCAGCAGGTCGGCCAAGGCTCGCGCGTGCGCGTCCGAATCGTTGACCCCAGAAAGCAGGCAATATTCGATATTGGTGACGCGTCCGGTTATTTCATAAAAATGCTTCGTGGCGGCGATAATCTCCCGCACCGGATAGCGTTTGTTGGCGGGAATGATGCGCGAGCGGGTCGCGTCATCCGGCGCGTGCAGCGAGAGGGCGAGCGTGACCTTCAGGTCTGCTTCAGCCAGTTTCATGATGCCGGGAACAATACCCACCGTTGAGACCATGATCTGCTTGCCGCCGATTTCGCCCATGCCCTTGCCCGCGATGCGGCGGATGGCGGTAAGCACGGCGTCGAGGTTCAGCAGGGGTTCGCCCATACCCATGAAGACGACGGTGCTCAGGCGTCTCGGCGATGCCGTCGGCCTCGCCGCTTCTTCCTTCAAACGCAGAAACTGCTCGACAATTTCGCCCGCGTCCAGATTGCGTTCCAAGCCATGGCGTGTACTGGCGCAAAAGTCGCAGCCCATCGCGCAACCAATCTGTGACGAAAGGCATCCGGCCGCGCGCTCGGCGTAGTTCGTCGGCATCAACACCGACTCGACCGCGCCGCCCCGCTCAAACCCGACCAGCAGTTTGACGGTGCCGTCGGCGCTTTCCCGGCGAGCGAGCACGTGCGACTGACGCAGCGAGATTTCCTTCTGCAATCGTTCTGTCAACGCTTTGCCGATTTTGAGCCGTTCGAGATCGACGACGCCGGCGTGGTTGTAGAACTCGCGCAACAGACGATCGGCATGCGACGGTTTCTGCCCCCATTCCGCAAATTGGATCTGTAGAGCATTAATATCGAAATCCACGAGCGCTCTCATACGGCTAAGTTTACTTCATCTGAATTGTTTCCGCTGTCTGCAATCCAGGACGCTTTGTATCTGGTAGTCTGGTGTCTGGTGAGTAACCTCGCGACCGGACCACCAGACTGCCAGACCACCACTCACCAAGTACCACTCACCAAGCACCAACTACAGATGCCACGGACCGCGTTTGGGACGATCAAGCCACTTGTTGGCTTCGGGGTCGCCAACGATTTCCTCCTTCACGGGATCGAACTTGAACGGGCGGCCAAGTCGGTAGGCAATATTTCCCAGGTGACAGACGGTGACGGTGCGGTGAGCGACTTCGATATCGCGGAAGGGGCGCTCGCGAGTTTTCACGCAGTGCAGGAAATCGCCGACCAGTCCGCCTTTGCCTTTGTAGTTCGGGATGTAAATGTTCGGCCCGCCGGGGTGGTGGCGGCGCTTGCCGAAGCCGCGCTCTGGGATCTCGCCGTCCGTTCCGCGGAAGCAGATGTTGCCCGTCCAGCCGCCTTTATGATGGAAAACGATTCCATTGGCGAACTTGTAAGTTAGCTGCGGGTAGTCCTTGCCGTCGGGCGGGATGACTTCGACGGGACCGGTGTTCTGCAAGCCGCATGTAAAGAGCGCGCCACCGAAATTGTGCGCACCCCAATCGGTCATGCCGCCGCCAGAATAATCGCGCCACGGACGGAAGTTCAAGCGGCCCTTATTGAATGGAGCCCACGGCGCGGGCCCGAGCCACATGTCCCAGTCTAGGCCGGGCGGAACGGGTTCGGGCGGCAGGTAGCATTCGTCTGAAGGGCCCCAGCAGTCAATCCAGGCTTCTTTGACTTCGCCGATACCTCCGGCCTTCACCACGCGGTGGAACCAGTTGTAGTCTTCCCAAACCCGCTGACTGCCGCCAGAGAAAACGCTGCCGTAGCGGCGCGCGGTTTCAACCATCACGCGACCTTCGCGAACTGTGAGCGTCTCGGGTTTTTCGCAGAAGACATCCTTGCCGGCGCGCATGGCTTCCAGCGCGATGATCGCGTGCCAGTGATCGGGCGTGCCGATCATCGCGATGTCGATGTCCGGGCGCGACGTGATTTCGCGGAAGTCCACGACGGCTTTGCAGTCCGTGTTGCCATACTTTTTGTCGATGATGTCCTTGGCGCGGTCGCTGTGTTCCTTTCGCACGTCGCAGATCGTCACTACCTGGCATTCGGGGAAGCCGAGGAACGTCTGCATGTCGCCGGTGCCGCGTCCGCCCATGCCGATCGCGCCGACCGTCAGGCGACTGCTGGCCGCGGGCCGTCCCTCCGCGCCCAGCGCAGTTGCGGGTATGAACATGGGCGCGCTGCCAGCGGCGAGGATGCTCTTTAGAAAACTGCGGCGTGTGGTGGCCATAGTGCCTCCGTGGGAAGTATTGTCTGGATATACACCGGCGCGGAAGTCCAGAAGTCTGGAAGTCGAGAAGTCCAGGAGTCGGTAGCTTGAAAGCGAGCGGGAATTGTGGGGCGTCTTAGTCGCACGATTCGGTGTAATACCTACATGCCAATTCCAGGGGAGGTCTCGATGAAAACGCTGATGCAAGCCGGCCTGATTTCGGCAGTCGCCAGTGTGTGCTGTTTTGCTGGCGAGGTGCCGGAGTCGGCGCGAAAGATTCCGCTCGCTTACAACGTTGACGTGGTGGTTGTCGGCGGCGGCGTGGGCGGCGTTTCGGCGGCGATCGCGGCGGCAAAGGGTGGGGCGAAAGTCTTTCTGGCCGCGCCGCGCACGTATTTGGGCGAGGACGTTGCGGGCACACTGCGCGTCTGGACCAAAGGGACGCAAGATTCGACCGATCGACTCACGCAGAAGCTTTTTGCCGGAGAAGGCCGCGACAGCAGCGATTTTCGCGGGAGGCTTCCGTTCACGTACAAAGCGGACAAACCCAGCTCGGCTCAGCACAAGGATTCCAGCCCGCCGTCGATGCTCTCCGACGGCAACTGGACGTCGGCGGTCAGCCAGAGCGTGCAGTACGACAGTGAGGTGACGCTGACGGCCGACTTGGGCAAAGCGATGGCCATCGACCGCGCGGGCGTGATGGCTTATCACGCCAAGGACTACTGCCTGGATTCTGTAATCATTTCGATCAGCGCGGATGGGAAAGAGTGGAAGGAAGTCGGGACGGTCAAGAACACAGCGAAGCGCGGCACGGAAACCAGCTCCGCGGTCGAGTTGTTGACGTCTGTCGGCGCAACGGCGCGTTACGTGCAGATTCAGACCAAAATCGCTGAGAATTCCAGGCGCGTACTGCTCGGCGAAATCGTCATCACCGGCCCGGACAAGGGGCCGGTGGCCGACGATCTGACGCTGGTCAAGCCCCTGCACATCAAGCGTGCTCTGGATGAAGCATTGATTGCGGCGGGCGTGCAGTATCTGTTCGGCTGCTACGCATCGGATATCCTGCGCGATGCGGAAGGCAAGCCGGCGGGGATTGTGATGGCCAATCGCGCCGGGCGGCAGGCCGTTACCGCGAAGGTGATCATCGATGCCACCGACCGCGCGTGGGTGGCGCGCATGGCTGGCGCAAAGGCGAAGGATTTTCCTGCGGGGCCGCAGGTCTTCCGGCGTGTGGTGATCGGCGGCGAACTGCACAACGGCGATGGCGTGACGGGACAGAAGCTGCCTGTCACCGCGGCGGGTTATCCGGTTTTCGATTACGAACTGAAGATTCCGATGAAGGACGGCAGCTTCGCGTCGTATGCGGAAGCCGAACAGAAGGCCCGCGATCTGACGTTCGATACGAACCAGCGCCTTGCGGCGGATTTGCTTTTCCAGGTTCCACCCGACCCGATCGTCTCGGTGAAGGCCGGTAGCGCCGGCGCCCCTGCTGGTAGCGCCGGCGTCCCTGCCGGTGGAGTGAGTGAGTGGCCCGGCGCGGCGAAGGTGGACCTGGACGCGTTCAAGCCTGCTGGAGTGGAACGCATGCTGCTCATCGGCGGCTGCGCTGACCTCCCGCGACCTCAGGCGGAAAAGTTGCTCGAACCGGGCGCGCTGATCGATGTCGGCGCGCGCATCGGCGCGGCAGCGGCGACGCTGGCCAAGAGCGTGCCGGAAGTAGGGCGGGCGTCCCTGCCCGCCATCTCGGGCGTTGGCGCGGGCACGGAGGCCCGCCCTACCGCAGGTGAAGTGAAAGAACTCCTGACGGGTGTGCGTCCAAGTCAGACCGTGCCGACGATCGACGAGACGGCGCGCGGGTTGCCTGTGCTTGCGACCTACGACGTGGTCGTCATCGGCGGCGGGACAAGTGGCGCGCCGGCGGGAATCGCGGCGGCTCGGCAGGGCGCAAAGACGCTGGTCGTGGAGTACCAGTGCGGCCTCGGCGGCGTCGGGACGCTCGGGATGATCGCGACCTATTACTGGGGCAATCGCGTTGGCTTCACCAAGGAAGTCGAGAACGGGCTGGCGAGCTGGAGTCCCGAGCGCCGCCAGGAATGGTGGCGGACGGCTCTGCGCAAGGCCGGCGGCGATATCTGGTTTGGCGCAATGGGCTGCGGTGCGTACGTGGCGGACGCGCGTGTGCAGGGTGCGGTCGTCGCAACGCCGCAAGGGCGCGGCGTAATCCTGGCGAAGGTTGTGATCGATGCGACCGGAGCTGCGGACGTTGCCGCGGCGGCCGGCGCGCCCACGGTGACGACGGGCGGCGACGATGTGGCTTTGCAGGGAACCGGCTTGCCGCCGCGAATTCTGGCGGACAACTACACGAACACGGACTACACGCTCGTGGATGAAACGGACCTTGTGGACATCTGGCGCACGTATGTCTTCGGTAAGCAAATGGCGAAGAACAATGCCTTCGATTTCGGCACGTTGATCGACACGCGCGAGCGGCGCCGAATCGCCGGCGAGTTCACCATTACGGCGCTCGACGCGGTGCTCGGCCGCACGTATCCGGACACGATCATGCAGGCGAATTCGAACTTCGATTCGCACGGCTACACCGTCGATCCGTTCTTCACCTTGAGTTTTCCACATCACAAAGGCATGCCGTGCGATGTGCCCTTCCGCGCGATGCTGCCAAAGGGGCTGGAAGGCTTGCTGGTCGTGGGCCTTGGCATGAGCGTCCATCGCGATGCGCTGCCATTGGTGCGCATGCAGCCGGACTTGCAGAACGGCGGGTACGCCGCAGGCGTGGCTGCAGCGATGTCCTCCAAAGCCGGGATGTCTCTGCGCGCTATCGACATGAAGGCCCTGCAGCAGGAACTGGTCAAGGTCGGCAACATCAAGGAAGGCGTCGTTGGCAACTCTGATAACTTTCCTCTGTCGCTTGAGAAAGTACAAGCAGCCGTGCAGAAGACCGGGAATACCGAGAGAGATACGGCGGTGATACTGGCTCACGCGAAGGAATCGCTGCCGCTGGTGAAGACGGCCTTCGCCGCTGAAAAGGACGAGAAGGAAAAAGTCCGTTGGGCGCGGTTGCTGGCGATTCTCGGCGACCCGAGCGGGCTGGATGTGCTGATCGCGGCTCTGGAAGAGATCTCCGAGTTCGACAAGGGCTGGCAGTACAAAGGCATGGGGCAGTTTGGCCCCAACATGAGCCCGCTCGACACCATCGTCTATGCGCTCGGCCGCATTGGCGATAAGAAGGCCACGCCCGCGCTGATCAGGAAGCTGAAACTGCTGAAGCCCGACACCGAGTTCTCGCACTTCCGCGCTCTGGCGCTCGCGCTGGACAGAGTCGCCGACCCGTTGGCCGCGGGTGCATTGGCCGAGGTCATCTCGATCAAAGGAGTCCGCGGGCAGGCCGTGACTCAGATCAGCGGAGCGATCGACATCGCCAAGCAGTACCCAAGCTGGACCGCGACCGAGCCGCGCGCGAACGCTCTGCGGGAACTTTTCCTCGCCCGAGCCCTCTTCCACAGCGGTGACAAGGACGGCCTGGGCCGCAAAATCCTCGAAGAATACGCCAAGGACTTGCGGGGACACTTCGCCAAGCATGCCAGCGAAGTGCTGAAAGCCGCCGTCCCGGCCAAGTAGGCTCCGGTCAACGCGCGAAGGCACTCTGGTTTCCGTTGATCCGTAGGACCTATCCATCTGCCATTTGGCCATCATGCGACTTTTCCTGCGCTTGCCACGATGTGCAAAACTGGGTAACACACATTAGCTTCAAAGCGAGTATCCTAACGGGAAGCGAGTATGCCTATGGCATCACAGGGACAGCCAGCGCCAGAAGCGCCGCCTCCTTCTACATCCGCCGAACATCCCAAGATCGATGTCTTCCACACCGTTCTGCGCCTGGGCAAGGAAGTCACGCAGGTCGCCGGATTGCGTGAGGTCGTTCTGAAGATTCATGAGGCGGCGCGCAAAGGATTGGGCTTCGATCGCGCGAGCGTCTGGCTGCACAATCCCGAGACGAATCTCTTTAACGGCACCTTCGGCACGAACACCACCGGAGAACTGGTCGAGGAATGGGACCAGAGCTACGCAGCGCCGAATTGGGGCGGCATGCTCAATGACCCATCCTGGATGGTCTATACCTCGAACTTCCCCGCCGCCGAGGCCAAGGACCGCCAGATCATGCAGGGCGTCCATGAACACGCCGGCGTGGCCCTGTGGGCCGGCGAGAAACCCCTGGGCGTTCTGTGCGTAGACAACGTGCTGACCCAGCGCCGCTTTACGGACGATCAGATCGCGGCTCTGCGCCTGTTTGCCGGCTACGCGGGCGTGGCGATCGAAAATGCGCGCCTTCTGGAAGCCGTTCAGCGCAGCGAGCAGGCGCTGGCCATCGAGCGCGCTAAACTGCGTTCGGTCATCGACAGCCTCCCCGATGCGGTCTTCATGAAAGACCGCCAGAGTCGTTTCATCCTGTGCAATCCCCAGATCCTGCGTGCTTCGGGCTTTACGTCCGAGCAGGCCATGCTGGGCAAGACCGATATCGACATCCACGAGTCGCGTGAGGACGCCGAGCGCTGGATGGCCGAAGAACAGGCTCTGATGCAGACGGGCCGGCCCATCGTCAATCAGGAGGAGTTCCACATCGTTGCCGACGGCACCTTGCGCTCGACGCTCAGCACCAAAGTCGCGCTCCGCGATCAGAAAGGCGAGATTGTCGGTCTGCTGGGCATCAACCGTGATGTCACCGACCTGCGGCGCCTGGACGAGACGGTGCAGGTTCGGACGCGGGAACTGCAAGATGCGAACGCAAAACTGCGCAAGGAAGTCGAGGAACGCCAGCGAGCTGAGGAATCCCTGAAGTATTATGCGTTTCACGACGCCCTGACCAACCTCCCCAATCGCGCGCTCCTTCTGGACCGTTTGCAGCAGGCGATCCACGTGAAAGCCCGGCGCCCTGAGTTTGCCTTCGGCGTGCTCTTCCTGGACTTGGACGGCTTCAAAGACGTGAACGATACGCTGGGGCACGAAGCCGGCGACGCCTTGCTCAAGGCCGCCGCCGAACGCTTTGGAAAGTGCCTGCGGCCGACAGACACGCTGGCCCGTTTCGGCGGCGATGAGTTCATCGTGCTTCTCTACGACATCAAGCAACCGGGAGACGCCGTCAACGTTGTCGAACGCCTGCACCTGTCCTTGGCGGAACCCCTGACGATCAGCGGTCAGTCGCTGCGAAGTTCCGTCAGCATCGGCACCGCTCTGTGCATCGCCAAGCCCCGAGACGCCGACGAACTCCTGCGCGAAGCCGACATCGCCATGTACAAAGCCAAAGGCCAAAAACGGTAAAACGTCGCTTCGCCCCGCTGTAAAAAAGTGCACATGTGGTGGTGGGTGCCATCGGTCTGCGCCTTTTCTGTTTGCAGACCGATGGATTTAGCCACCAGCTTCTCCGTGCATTTCGTCCAAACCTGCACCGTGCGTAGGGCCTTTTGCCAGATTATTCCGCTTCTCCGCCGCCCTGAACCTCGAACCCCGCCCCCCGCCGTTCTCAACTCTGTAAAATAATGCACATGTGGTGGATGAGCACCATCGGCCTGCGCCTTTGCCGTTCGCAGACCGAGGCCCTCAGCCTCCCGCTTCCTCGTGTTGTCCAGAACTGCACAATGTAGGACATTTTGCTAAATTGTCCGTCGTTCTGTCCAAGACTGCACATGTTCTGGGTGCCACGCTTGTGTTCGCGCCTTGGCGAGGACTCAAGCGTGCCCGTCCCGCCTCGCGTGCCTCACTCGCGCGCTTCTCCGCCTCTGTAAAAAAGTGCACCTGTGGTGGTGGGTGCCATCGCCCCGCGCCTTTTCCGTTCGCAGACCGATGCCTTTAGCCTTCAGCTTCCTCAAGCCTCAGGTCTCAAGCCTCAAGCTTTCTCTGTCCAGGAACGCACCTGTGCACTCCTCGCCTCCATGTACCACTCTATTCAATTCTCAAAGAACACCTTCAGTCAAGACAGAGTACCCCCTTTGCCCCATATAACTATGACGATCCAACCGAAGAAATATTGCAAAGATTTCGGTTGATTTTATATTATCGCATTAGGCATCGCCTGGGATATGGCGCGACTCACGAAACTCCCTGAGCAACGCGCTCAATGGGTAGGTGGAGGATGATACGTTTCGTGCACGTCCCCGTTGTTCCCTGGCCGATTCCACATCTACTGCTTATTAAAGCACTCGGACGAAATTCCGTCCCGGAAGTAGACATCGCCGGTGATGTAGCCGTTCGCATCCGGCGGCCGATTGGGCATGTCGCGGAGAGAATGTCCGTAGATTTCGCCTGGAATCTGATCGCCGGTCGGACTGAACGTCCCGTCGAATCGGGTAATCAATCCGTAACATTTCTCCGTTCCGTTATTCTCAACGTAAATAGCGCCATTCTGTACGCCGAGCCCCCAGTGGAAGGGATAGGTCTTGCTGGTGCCGTTCTTATACTTGTAGGTTGCGGAGCCGGTCCCATCGGCCTTGAGCGTGTAGCTGCTGCCAACGACGAGTGTGTCGCTCATCCAGATCTTTTTGATCGTGTAAGTTGCGACGAACTTTGCATCGACCTGGGTCGTCACTTCGTAGCTCTTCTGACCGTCGGCGTTGGGATTCTCTCCAGTGAGCACGAACGTAGTCAGCGTGCCTGTGCCGCCGCCCGTCCCACCACCCGTACCACCGCCTGTGCCACCGCCTGTGTCGCCGCCCGGGCCAGCGAGCGTCCTCGCGGACTGCTGCATGCACCAGTTCGTCGCGACTCCAGCCGGGTCCGTGGCACAAACGCGGTAGTAGTACAAGGTGTCCGCCGAAAGGTCGGTATCGGGCCAGTACTCGCTCGTTGTCGTGCTGGTCAGCGTCGTCCACGCCGTTTCGCCGTCCTTGCGGTGTTGGATCGTGTAGGTCCACAGCGTTGACGAGCCGGCGGAAGTCCAGGACGCTTCGATTTCACTTTCGGAGCGCACGCTCAGCGTCAGCCGCAGTGGCTGGGCCGTGCGCGCACTGACGGGATCGGACCACGCCGATTCTCCCGTCCGGTCGCACGCTTGTATTTCATAGTAGTACAGCGTGTCCGGCTGAACGTGCGTGTCCAAGGCCGTGTATTCGGCGTCGAAGCCCGCCACCTGCATCCAGTCGTTCTCTGCGTCCTTGCGCCGGATGCGGAACTTGTAGGGCGTGGCGCTGGTCCACGTGAGCGAGATGGCATCGGAACCCTCGGCTTTCGCCGTCAGGCCCGTTGGCACAGGGATTCCCGAAGGATTTGTCCCGCCGCTGGTGGTGCCACCGCTTTGCGCCTCCGCCAGCGTCGTGAAGTGCTGCGCAACGACCGCGTCGATCTGATCCTCGCTCGCCTGCACACGCTGCAAACCGTCGCCCGTCCAGGTCAGCGCCGAGGCCACGCTATCCTTGGCCTTGGCCGCCAGCGAAACGACGGCGTTGGCGCAGCCGTGCAGGATGTCTTGTATGCGGCTGCCATCGGCTTGCACTTCCGTCACTTGGTCCGACTCCTCTGAAAACTGCTGGATGTCATTTGCCTTCAGGAGGTAGTCGTAGCCCATCTTTGCAACGGTCGCTACGGCCGTCCCGCCCACGGCGAGCAGCAACGAGGGCACGATGCCTGCCGGCGTGAATGTCGCCGCTATGGTCATGGCGCCAACAAAGCCTGCGACCCAGGAGTGCGCGCTGTCAGGCCAAGCCCACCGTAGCATTCGGGAGTCGTCCGGCATGTTCGCCTGGATCTGTTGAAGCCACTGGTCCATCAGACTGATGTCTTGCGAGCCGAGGGTGATCGATTGGCCGTCCAGCGTGAAACTGACTGAACCACCCAGGGCGAAAATTCCCGAAGTGTTTCGCGTCATATACTTTTCCCAGGCCGTTACCATCGTCTGCACCGCAGTGATTTGGGTGTTGAGGGACGCTTCCAACTCCGGTGACGATTGCGCGGTGCCCGCCACCAGCCCGTACGTCTGCTGGAGACTGCCCAGCAGATCGTTGAGGTAGTTCAGCGTCAGTTGGCCGCGCTTGAGAGGAGATTTCGGCAGTGCCAGGATCGACACCGTCATCGCATCAGAAATGGCATACGGCACCCCAGCTTTCTTCGCCACGATGCGCAATTGTACGCTGCCTTCAGCATTGGCGCTCAGGTCGCCGTCCGGATAGTACGGCGGGCACGCCAGCGTCAGACCAGTGTTGGAATAGTCGGCCACGGGGATTTCGAGGTTATATCCGGCCCCATCGCTGAACACAGCGCTCAGTTCGGTGTTGGGTTCAAGCGCGCTGTTCATCGTCCACGAAACGTTGATCGGAGCGAAGGGATAGGCCGTGCCGCCGCCCCCGAGGCGCATAGCCATCTCCGGTTGCTGCATGCTGGCGAACTTCCCCGTCCCACTCTTCTTGGCGACCCACAGCCCATCTACAGAAACAGGCGCCAGGGACACGTCGCCAAATTCAAGCACGAGGACTGTGGATGCCTTCACGCCAGCCGTGCTCTCCTTTAGGCTGTTCACTCCGGCCAGCCTGAACTTCTCGGCGAATGCGCCTTTGACCGAAATCTGAACGGTGCCGATGCTGCCTGCGGGGACTGGGTTGCCGGCCCTGCGCCCCTTGACCGCGTATTTGAACTTGAGGGCCGGATCTGAAGATGCTTCCTTGCCGCTGAGCTGGACCTTATATTCGATGCCACCGAAACAGATCCGCACAGGCGCGTTTGCCAATGTCATCTGCACAGGCGCAACGACCGTTGCCTGCACGGTGAAAGTGCTGGTCTTTCCCGGCGAAAAATTGAGCGCGGCTGAGAATTTCCCAATCTTAACGCTCGCGGCGTCCTCGCCGTATGCACTGGCGCAGAGAAGCACGATGAGCCCTACGATGCAGCTTGAACGCGCTCGCATTAGCGAAAACATGGGGCCTCCTGGCTAGAAATTACGTATGCTATTTGGTACTGAATATATGTCCATTTGGTCATTTAACAAATGAAAACAATATGGAATAACGGGACGCACACAGAACTTCTCCCCCTGAACCCTGCTGGCCGTAGTTCACTTTTCATCGTGTCAAAGAACGCACCTATGCACTTCTCGCCGTCCTTTTGCACCCCTCTATTCGATTCTCAAAGAACACCGTCTGCCACGACAGAGTATCCAACTGGACCCCGTATAATATGACGTTCCAGCCGTTAGAATGTTGCAACGATTTTGGAGTTATTTAAGGTAAGTTAGCGGGCCAATAAGTAAGGTGTCACCGGAATTCCAACCGTCTGCATACGACTGGTACGCAACAGTAGTTGTGCAGGGACTCGGTGGATTTGGGCTGAAGAACTTGGATGCGGCGTTTCATGAAGAGACAATTGGCGGCGTCCCGCAGACATCTGGCGAGCGGTTACTCAAGGGCACCGTAGGTGGCGTAGAACTGGCAGCAACCGCCCTACCTATCGGGAGAGGAATCACGGCAATCGGCGGTCGTTCTCTCGCAATCACTGGCGCGATGGCAAAGGGTTCGGTGTTCTCGGAGGCGTTTGAAGGTGGGTTGGCAGGGATAGAGCGAAGATTTGCCGAAGTTCTAAAAGGCGTTTTTAAGAGGAGCGGCGGCGAGTTCGGTGGGTTTGCGAACGAGCGCATGGTGGAAACCCAATTCCTTGATGCTGAAAATGTGATAAACTTCCAGCGGACCGCCCACATGACGAAAGGTACGGTTGCAGAAGAGGTACAGCACGCGCTCGACAAAGCCTTGTTTGGGGTAACAGAGAGTTCCGTACTACGCGCGGGGGCGGCCGACACGGCAGCGGGCGGAGTAAGGGCTTGGTGGCACCGGCGCGTATTCACCAGACTGATTAAGAACGTGAACAAGGGCCAGTATGGTTTGGAGTATTTACAGCCGCGGATCAACGAACTCTACGATGCGTATAAGGCAATGGGAGGCAAGCTAAAGCTGGAAGAGATTCTGACCAGAGAGTTTAAGGGGCCATTTTGATGCTTAAAGACAGGTTCTACGTTTACTGTACAAAGTGCGCCTACTACACGCATCCCATGAGCTTTAGGTTTGCGCATCACAATGAAGCTGCCGTCGTGCTCCCGCTCTTGGATCGACGGCGCAAGCTCGTTGTCGCTCACTACGTGCCAATATCTGAGGATGCATGGCGGCGAATAGAGTCTGAGGATGTGGCATTTGAAGAGAATATCTTGAAGGGTATTGCTAAAGACGCACAAGAATCAGGAGGCTTGATTTCAATACCGTTCTCCTTGCAGGCGGGCACAGTGGAACTTCGGCCGCCTCTGCCATGTCCAAAGTGCGACACGCCGTTGTGTATTAAGTTAGGGGAGTGCATGGACCCGCAAGTTGAGCCAACGTCCTATGAAGCACTGATCGAGGCCGCCAAGTACACTGGAAGAATCACCCGGATGCATGACTCTTTTGGTTCACTTCTGACGTGTTATTTCGACTTTGACGAGGAAGACAAAGATCGCGTTTCGTGTCGGATCTCTTCTGAAAGCGAGGTAACTTTGGGCAAATCTCTACAAGGGTTCAAGCAGGTACTTGAGAAACAGCAGCTAAGATATGAATTGCAGCATGTCTCCGGCAGCATAGCGAACGTCTCCGCGTTTTATGAAGCCGCCGGATGAGCCTGCGTCTGCTGTAGTGGTGTGGATTGGAGGACAAAGTTAACGAACTAGAACCGCCCGAAATTGCCATTTTCGCCGCGCGCGGAAGAACAACGAGGCGGAACTGTGGCGACTGTGGCGACTGTGGCGGCCCAAGACCTTGGGGATTCTGGGGACACCATACTTATCTCTCCAGACCGGGAAGGCACTCCAAATAACGGTGACGCGCACGATACTTCTCACCCTGAACTCTGAACCCCGAACCCTAGCCCCTACGGCCTCCCCGGCACCAACCCATCCCGCCTCGCCTCCGCATCCTCCAGCTTCAGCTTCGCCCGCAACTCCTCGTACCGCCCCTCGCCATAAATCAGCGCCGCGTTCCTCAGAAATGGCGCAAGCGTATACTCACTGCTCTCCTCAAGCTGCTGATACGGCCACTTCTTTTCCGGGTCGGCGTACGGAGCTACAAAGTCGAGCGCCTTGCGAATGCTCCCGCCGCCCGGCCCCCGGTAATTCCATAAGTCGATCCCAACCCGGTCGCCGATCGCAGCCAGCGCGAACAGCGCCTCCAAATTAAAGAGCGTGTAGTGCCAGGACCGCGTGCGAGCCAACTCGCGCGGCATGCTGCCGTCGGCTTTGATCTGAGCGTCAATGCGGCCGAGCTTCGCGGCTTCGATCGTCTTGCGCGCAAGATCCTCGTTCCCGGCGAAGAGAGCATACGCGCAAAGCTGCGCATCGTACCACACGCCGTGATTGTTCGTGTTCTTCGCCTCATCGCGGCCATTCTTGCTCGTCACCAGCCAATCCGCAAACGCGGCGAACCACGCCGCCAACCCGCTCTGGTCCTGCGCAGTCCAGGCGTTTGACCCCGCCAGCAGCCCCGCCGCGTCCACCACTCGGATCAGATGAATGCTGTCGATGATTCCCGCGCCGCGGCCGTCCTTGCTCCCTTTTATCGCCTGAGCGAAATTCAGATTCGGGTTCATCTTCGTGGCCGGATCGAGGAACCACGTTCGCAGCAGCAGCGCCGCATGTTCCGCGTACGCTTCGTTTGCGGTGAAGTAATAGGCCAACGCCAGCGTGTCCACGTTGCGAGCCGTACGTTGCATGACGTTTGAATCCGGCACCGTCTTTCGTTCCGGATTGAACTGGCCATCCTTGTTGATGTACGGCAGACCGTCGGGCTTGTTCGGATCGGGCCAGTAATACGGCGCCAGACTCATATAGTCGTGCTTGTCGCCGCTGGGCGGAACCGCGTCTTTGTTGACGACCGACTCGGGCTTGGCCTTCAGCGCCTTGTCAGCGTCTTTCTTCAGCCGCGCCAGCGCCGGCTGCAGCCTCGCGTCGCCCGCCGCCAATTTCGCTCTGACGCCAGCCAGCCCTTTGGGTGAGTACACGAACGTTCGAGGAAGTGGGGCGTCAGCGGCCAGAACGGCAATCGCACCGATGGTACAGAGAACTGTGAGTGCCCAAACGCGTGGCATAGCCGCCTCCACAAGCGACTACACCACGCTGCAACTTGCTGCTCGCCCCTAAACTATCCGCCGCTCCCGCGTATGCTCGCGCTGTCGCGGCGGTTTGCCTTTGATCTGCTTGTGGGAACCATGCGTATGGACGACACCTTTCCTGCGCCCAGGCTCGAACTGTTCGCTGGCAGCGCCGGCCGTGCGAGCGCCATACGCGATGCCCTGCCGATTGGAAGCCTTGCCCCGTTTCGTCATCATTGCGGCAAATTTGCGATCTGCCGGACGCACGGCCTTGCCGCTATTGTCTTTCTTCCCGTATAGCATTTGGAGTCCTCAGAACGCCAGCTTTTCGATGCACAAAATGCGTGCCTCGCAGAAACGAGTCCTCGGAAAGCTAACGCGCTATGACCCCGGCTCGCCGCCAGCCACCGTCCGAGCGCCCGAGGCACGCCAGCCGCGGATCCCCGGGGCGTAATGCCGGACATTGCTGTAGCCCAAGTTGTGAATCGCGTTGCCGCAGACTTTGTATTTCGGACAGTGCTCATTCCCACAGTAAACGACAATTAGCGAGCTCTTGTCCGCCGGCAACTGAGCCGGAAGGCTGTTGCCCGCCTCACTGAAACTGATCGCACCCGGGATATGCCCGTTCTGGTAGCTGTCGGAAGAATTGCAGTCCACGACGATCACCTGCTTATTCTTCATCCAGCCCATGAGTTCCTCTTGAGTCACGTGCGGGTACAGTTCCTCGCTCCCCATCGCGATCGCACCCAGAAACGCGACCAACCCAATCGAACATCGCTTGGCATACTGCATGGAATGCTATCCTTTCGATAATTGCACCCCGCCGCCCCGCATCCCGTTCCGTGCCCTTCAATCCGCAATCCGCAATCCGAATTCCGCAATTTTTGTTGTTGACTCTTTCCATACTCACCAGTATTGTTCCCCTCCATTGCTTTTCTTTGAGTCTTTGCGTCTTTGCGGTTGATAGCAGTTCAGGAGCATCCATGCCCGTTCTCGCCCCGCATATGCCGCGCAATTTCGCGCGTTCAGCTTTTGAGCTCTTTGCTGAACGCGGTTTCGCGGCCGTCAATCTCGACCAGATCGCCGCGCGCTCCGGCGTCACCAAAGGCAGCCTCTACCACCACTACGGCTCAAAGAAGGAGCTCATTCTCTCGGCCTGTCAGCACTACTATCGCAACTGGATGCAGAACACGCAGGCTGAACTGGCGCCGCTCACGGATCCACTGGAACGTCTCACCGCGGTGCTGGAGTCCTCCGTGCGGACGTGCGTCATCGACCGCCGCAATCGCGTCTTCACGACTGAAATCTGGGCCATGGCGCTCTATGATAACGACGTCCGAGCAAGCTGGGCGCAGTTCTACGACTCCGTGCGCGAAACCTACGTCGGCCTGGTCGAATCCGCCCGCTCCGCCGGCCAGCTCCGCACGTCGAACCCGCGCCAAGCCGTCGATTTCATGCTCTCAACCATGGAAGGCATCAAGCAGCGCGCCTCCTTCGAACCCGAAGTCGCCGCCCCCGCTGAACAGCAGGCCATTCTCGCAAACCTGCTCTCCACGCTGGGTGTGAAAGAAAAGCGCCGTTCGTGTAGACGAACATCGTCAGTAGTCCGTAGTCCGTTGTCAGTTGTTGGCGGTCATCGAAGCGCAAGGTGCAACTGACAACGGACCACGGACAACTGCCAACGGACATACCGTTCAGTACGGAAAGGAACCTTCCCATGAGCACCCGCCGAAGCTTCCTCACCAAGGCAACCGCCGCAGTTGCCGCACCCTACTTCATCCCTTCCAGCGCCTTCGGTGGAGGCGGCAAAACCGCCCCCAGCGACCGCTTCGGCGTGGGAGTCATCGGCGTCGGCGGGCGCGGCACGGATCACGCGCGCACCTGCCTCGGCCGCGGCGACACGCAGCTTCTGGCCGTCTGCGACCCGCAGCAGGCCAAGCGCGAAGGCATGAAACAGACCGCCGAGAAACATTACGCGAACAAGACAAACCAGGGCGCGTACAAAGGCTGCGGCGCCTACAGTGACTTCCGCGAACTTCTCGCGCGCGACGACCTGGACGTAATCTTCATCGCCTCACCCGAAAACTGGCACGCGCTGCATCTCGTTTCCGCCGTGCGAGCCGGCAAGGACGTTTACTCCGAAAAAGCGATGACGCTGACCCACGGCGAAGGCCTCGCCGTCATCGACACCGTTCGCCGCTACGGCCGCATCGTCCAGATCGGCATGCAGCAGCGCTCGTGGGGCATCTTCCGCCAAGCCTGTGAACTGGTCCAAAACGGTTATATCGGCAAGCTTCACACCGTTCACATTTCAGTCCCCGGCGGCAACAGTAATCTGCCGAACGCCGCGCCCAAAGATCCGCCGCCAACCATCGACTACAACATGTGGCTCGGCCCCGCGCCGTACACGCCCTACAACGACGTGAAGTGCTCCTTCAACTGGTACTTCATGAGCGACTACTGCGTGGGCTGGATTCAGTCCTGGGGCATCCACTACCTGGACGTCGCACAGTGGGGCGCGCCCAGCCTCTGCACCAAGCCGCTTCAGATCGAAGGCACCGCCAAGTTCCCCACCACCGGCGTTGGCAACGTGTCCTATAGTTGGAAAGTCACGATGGACAGTGCCGACGGCATCCACTTCGTCTACACGGACGACACCCAGGGCAAGCACGGTGTGCGTTTCGAGGGCGACAAAGGCTGGGTCTTCGTCCATCGCGGCGGAATCACGGCCGAACCCGCCTCGCTGCTGAAAGTAAAACTCCGCCCCGACGAGATCCATCTATACGAAGCCTACGACCATCACACGTGCTTCTTCGATTCGGTCCGCGCTCGCAAAGATCCGTCGTGCCCCGTCGAAGTCGGCCACAGTGGCAACGCCATCGCCATCGCCTGCGATGTCGCCACCCGCTTGGGCCGCAAAGTCGAATGGGATTGGGCCACGCAGCGCTTCACCAAAGATGACGAAGCCAACCGTTTCCTGACGCGCCCCTTCCGCGCGCCGTGGAGTTTGTAATCGTTTTGTGCCACGGGCAGCCTCTGTTAGCTGTTGGCTGCCCGTGCAATCGCGGTGTGACGAGTGACGAGTGATTTGGTTGAAAGGGTGCCTCAATGAAATCCTTCCCGATACCCCATGCCCGATACCCCATATCCCTCCTCTTCATTGCGCTTCTCTCCGCCGGAGCACTCCGCGCCGCGGACGACATCGCCGCCCTCGACGACGCCCTAACCCAGCTCAAGACCTTCGACTACGGCCAGGACGCCAAGCCCTTGCGCGCCGTTGAGAAACTCATCGGTATGGCACCAGTAGCCGCGAAGCCCGCCATCGCCGACAAACTCGTCGCGCTCGCCAGCGACGCTCAGGTTCCCGAAGCCGCGCGCCTCTTCTCATGCCAGCAGCTTCATAAGTTCGGCAGCGATGCCCAGGTCGAAAAACTCGCCAAAATGCTCGACGACCCCAAAACCGCCGAAATCGCCCGCTACGCCCTCGAAGGCATCGGATCGGAGAAGGCCCGCGAAGCGCTGCGCACATACCTGTTCAAGGCGCAAGCCGAGTTCCCTAACAAGTCCATCACCGCGCTGGTCGGCGTCGTGAATTCGCTGGGCGCGTTGCGCGACGAGAAGTCCCAGGAAACACTTGCGTTGTTTGTTACCAGCCGCGATGCGAAGCTTTGTGTCGCCGCCGCCAAAGCGCTGGCCCGTATCGGCAACGCTGCATCAGCCGAGGCGCTGTCTAAAGCTAAAGCGCCTGTCGGCAGCGAACTCGAACTCGCCGACGCCCAGCTCGCCTGCGCCGAACGCATCGCTGGCCCCGACCTTCCCGCCGCCGCCAAAATTTACGACAAGTTGTGGGCGACCGAAAACCCCGTGCAAATCCGCATCGCCGCTCTCCGCGGCCTGGCCAAGACCCGCAAAGAAGCCGCCCTCCCGATGGTCCTCGACGCCCTCGGCGGCACCAACGCCGAACTCCAAAGCGCCGCCCTCAGCGCCCTCGCCGAAATCCCCGGCCCCGCCGCCACGAACGCGATGGTCGGCCAAGCCACGAAGCTCACCGGCCCCGCACTCGTCTCGCTCATCGACGCCCTCGGCCAGAGAGGCGACAAGTCCGCCCGCGACGCCGTCGCCCCGTTGCTGGCCAGCGAAGACTCAAACCTGCGCGCCGCCGCCGCTGGAGCCATGGGCAAGCTCGGCGACGCCTCCTCTATAGAGCTCCTCGCCAAGCTCGCCTCGGGCCAGGACGCCGCCGCGCGCGCCGCCCAGACCAGCCTCGCGCGCCTCTCCGGCCAAGGCATCGATGCCGCGCTCATCGCCGCCATCGACAAATCCTCCGGCGCACCGAAGGCCGCGCTCATCCGCGCCGGCACAGACCGCCGCACCCCCGACTTCTCTCCAGTGCTGCTCAAAGCCGTTGATGACGCTGACGACCCCGTGCGCGCCGCGGCCGTGGACGCCATGTCGCAACTCGGTGGAGCGGAGTGCTACCCCAAGCTGATCGACATGCTTCTTGCCTCACCAGCGGAAGGAATCGAAAAAGCCACGCTGGCCGTCGCCGCGCGTTTGCCTGACGATGCCGCCCGCCTCAAGCCCGTCCTCTCGGCTCTCGAAAAATCCAAAGCAGAACCCAAAGCCGCCTTCCTCCGCGTTCTCCGCGGCCTCTCCGGCGCTGACGCCCTCAAAGTCGTGAAATCCGCCCTCGCCGACGCCGACCCCATCGTCCGCGAAGCCGCCGTGCGCGCCCTCGCCGACTGGCAGGACGAATCCCCCGCCACCGACGTGCTCGCACTCATAAAGGACGCTCCTGAACCCAAGCTTCGCATTCTAGCGTTGCGCGGCTACATGAGGATGGCGCGCACGACCAAGGCCGGCCCCGCGCAGCAGCTTTCGATGCTGCAGCAGGTCGCCAAGATCCTTGATACGTCCGACGCCCGCAAGATGCTCCTCGCCGGTCTGGCCGATATCCCCGAAGCCGGCGCCCTGCAAGTCGCCAGCACATATCTCGCCGAGGACTCCGTCAAAGCCGAAGCCAACATCGCGTGCAACAAGATCGGCGGAGCGCTCCTGAAAGCCAACGCCGCCGCGGGCCGCGAAGCGATCGAGAAGATCGCCGCCGCTTCGCCGAAGCCCGTCGCTGACGCGCTCGCCGCAATTCTCGAAGCCAGCAACAAGCCCCAGGTCGAAGGCAGCGCCGCGCTTTCGCACAACGACGCTCGCAGCGAAGAGATCAAGAAGAGTCTGGCCAAGCGCGCACCGAAAGATTTCCGCCTCGCGTGCTATCTCGACTGTGGCCCCGACAAGATCGATGGCGCCAAAGACGGCCCGAAGCTCTCCGTCGCCGACGCAACGCCTTGGTTCTGGCCCGATTCCGACCAGAAAGCCCACTTCCGCTACGGCAGCGTCTGGTATCACGGCGGCGACTTGCAGTTCGACGCCGCCGGTCTCAATCCCAAGAAAGCCTACCAGCTCGGCTTCAGTTGGTGGGACTTCGACGGCAACGGCCGAGCGCAGTCCGTCTGGGCCTCCACAGGCAAGGGCGAAAAGCGCACGCAGCTCATCAAGTCCACTCCGCTGCCCGACGGCCAAAGCCCGCCCGCCGAAATCACCGCCTCGATTCCGGCCACCGCCTACGCCGACGGGACTCTGCGCATCACTTTCCACCAGGAAGGCCAATCCAACGTCGTCTGCAGCGAAATCTGGCTCTGGGAAGGCGCCGAAGGGGTGGTGCCGGCCTCCGCGCCCGCCGAGGTAGCGCCGGCCTCCGTGCCGGCCGTTGCTCAACCTGTTACCGGAATGAAGGCCGGCACGGAGGCCGGCGCTACCAAGACGGGAGACATCAAAATGGTCCGTGGCAAGCAGGAACCCGGCCGCACGACAAAAGTCCTCATCGTCACCGGCATCGATTACCCCGGCCATCTCTGGCAAAAGACCGCACCCGTGCTCGCGGAGGAGCTCACTAAAGACAAGCGTCTCCTCGTGGACACGGCGGAAGATCCCGACATCCTGAGCTCCAAGGAAATCAACGATTACGACGTCCTCGTCATCCACTTCATGAACTGGCAGAAGCCCGCGCCCGGCGACAAGGCGCGCGAGAATCTCAAAGCCTTCGTCGAAGGCGGCAAGGGCCTGGTCTACGTCCACTTCGCCTGTGGAGCGTTCCAGGACGGTGGCAATCCCTGGCCGGACTTCATCAAGATTGCCGGAAAAGTCTGGGATCGCAAACTGCGCGGCCACGACCCGCACGGCACGTTCCAGGTTCGCGCCACCGACGTGAAACATCCCATCACCGAGGGCCTGCAGCCCTTCGACACAACCGACGAACTCTACACCTGTCTTGCCGGCGACGTTCCGGTGACGACGATCGCTGTCGCCACCAGCAAAGTGGACAAGAAGGACTACGCGATGGGCTTCGTGTTCGACGTGGGCAAAGGCCGCGTCTTCCACAGCCCGCTCGGCCACGACGTGAAAGCGTACGCGGGTGGAGCAGGGGAGCTATTCCGCCGCGGCACCGCGTGGGCCGCCGGCATTTCGCCCGTAGCGAAGTAGGGCATCAGAACCGCGACCGTAAGGGAGCGGCCGGCGTTCCCTCTACCCTTGAGGGAGAGGGCCGACGTGAGCGAAGCGAACGCGGGGTGAGGGGTACGGCCCCGCATTACCAGGAGGGGTTACCATGATCGACATCGGCATCGCGAGTGACAATTTCCGCCACGAAGACCGGAGCTGCAGCTACGTGTTCAAGTGGTGCAAGAGCCAGAAGTGCAAGATCGTCGAACTCAACACTGTCAACGGCGAGGACTTCTTTGAAGGCCTCGGCTTCTCGCCAGCCATCTCGCTGAATTGCGATGGCCTCGCGCTCAAGAAGGAACTCGACAGCTACGGCCTGACCGTCAGCCAGCTCGATTGCCACTATGCGCTGCACCGCTGGCAGTCGATTCCCTACATGATCTACGGCATCCGCATGGCATCCGTCATCGGCTGCCCCTACGTCGCGACGACCGACGGCGCCGAAGTCCCCAAAGGCATGACGCTGAAAGAGGTCTTCGATCGCGCCTGCTATCATCTGCGCGAAGCTCTTGTCGTCGGGCGCACGCACAACATCGGCATCAACATCGAACCGCACGGCCCGCTCACGACCAATCTGGAACTCATGGCCAAGCTGATGAAGACGATCGACGACCCGCTGCTTGGAGTGAACTTCGATACCGGCAACACCTTCATCGCCGGCCAGGATCCCGTCGCGATGGTCAAAGAACTGCTGCCGTGGATCAAGCACTTCCATGTCAAGGATGTCGCGCCGGAACTGAAAGCCAACATCGGCAAGGACACCGGCATCGCCGCCAGTGAAGTCCACGTCGGCCAGGGCATCAACGCCGGCAACATCCAGAAGATCGTCGCGCATCTGAAAGCCAAAAAGTGGAGCGGCGTCATGTCGCTGGAGACGAAAGGCGAAGCCAACACCGCCAAGAGCGTCGAGTGGATGCGCGGCGTCATCGGAAAGTAGCGCAATCCTCCTGGATTGCGTGCCGCTTCGGTCCCCCTCTCCCCCGCGAGGGAGAGGGGTTAGGGGTGAGGGGGCTTTGCTTCCGCATCGGAAAAGAGGAGGTTGATTACATGTGTCAGCAGAGTTTCTCTCCGCGTCCAGTCTTTTCCCCCCGTCTCCCCGTCTCCCCGTCCCCCTGTCTGCTTCTTCTGGCACTTGCGTTCACAGCCACACTGCAAGCCGCCGACGCCGCCAAAACCCTCGACAACCTCTTCTTCCCCTTCTGCGTCACAGTCCCGCAGGAGAAGTTGACCGAACTCGGCTACTCAAATGTCACGGCCATCTGGCCCGCGATTAACCTCGACAAAGATCCGCCCTATGGCGCCGACGTGCCCGACAAGATCCGCAAGCTGAAAGGCGCGCCGAATCCGGTGCTGTGGATTATCGTCCAAGGCAAAAAGACGCCCGACAAAGACGAGAGGGCCGTCAAAACGCTCCAGGACCTCGCCGCGATTGCCGAAGAAGCCGGCGTCCCGCTCTCGATCTATCCGCACACCGGCGATTACGTCACGACGACTCGCGACGCGCTGAAGTTGGCGAAGAAGGTCGATCGCAAGAACGTCGGCGTGACGCTGAATCTGTGCCACGAACTGAAGAACGATCAGATGAACGATCTTCCAGCGATTGTCGATGAAGTCCTGCCCCTGCTGCAAGTCGTCAGCATCTGCGGCGCCGACAAGAAGGAGAAGACCGACAACTTTGGTTGGGACAAGCTCATCCGCCCGCTTGGCGACGGCAGTTACGACGTGTACGCCTTCCTGAAGAAGCTGAAGTCGGTCGGATTCAAAGGCCCCATCGGAATCCAGTGCTACGGCCTCGCCGGTTGCATGGGCGGCAAGCCCGGCGACCCGCTGCCCGCGCTGCAGCAGTCGATCAAGACGTGGAAAGAGTACGTGGAGCGCATGGCAAAAGAATAACGGCCGGGTATCGGGTATGGGGTCTCGGGTATAGGGGCGGCGACTTCAAAGCCTTCTTTCAGCCTCACCCCATGCCCTATACCCCATACCCGATACCCGTTGCCTCGAATGGAGAACAGATACCATATGCAGGAACGTGAAGTGAGCCGAAGACGTTTCATGCAAGGCGCCACCGCGGCCGCCGCAGTTGTGTTGTTGAAGCCGGATGGAGTTCCGGCCGATGACAAAGCGAGTGATTCAAAAAAAGGAGCGACCATGAGAATCGGTTTCCATACCGACGCGTTCAATACGTCCTACTGGAACTTCGAGAAGTGCATGCAGTGGGCGCAGCAGAATAAGGTCACCGCCATTGAATGCGGCTTGATCGACGGCGTGAGTTGGATTCACGGCCTGGGTTATCAGCCGCACGTCGCGATGTATGAAGACCCCTTGCTGCTGAAGAAGAAGATGGATAGCTACGGCGTGAGCTTTTCGCAGATTGACGCCGCGTATCCGCTTTCCAACAAAGACGGCCCGATGCGCGGAGTGCCGTACGTCATGAACGCGATTCGCTGGGCCAAGCTCATCGGTTGCCCCAACGTAGACACGACCGACGGCCTGCACAAGCCTGAAGGTCTCGAAGACGGCGACGCTCTGGACATGATGAAGCGCGAATACGAACAGATTCTCGAAGTCGCCGACGCCTACGGCATCATCATCAACATCGAACCGCACGGCTACTTCACGACGCGGCCCGAAAAGATGGAGAAGATGCTCTCCTTTGTGGACAGTCCCCACCTGCGCATGAACATGGATACCGGTAACACCTTCATCGCTGGTCAGGATCCTGTTGCGTTCTTAAAGAAGTTCATCAAGAAAGTCAGCCACGTGCATGTCAAAGACGTTTCCGAAACCCTCGCCGCCGCAACACGCGGCAAGCAGACCGGCATCGCCGTCAGCCAGTGCGCGATTGGCGATGGCGTCAACGCCGACAACATCAAGAAGTGCATCACGCTGTTGCGTGACAACGGCTACACCGGCACGCTGAGCATGGAATGCGAAGGCCAGGGCGGCCCGATGATCGAAAAGTCCCTCGCCTGGTTGCGCAAGACCCTGAAAGAACTGGAGATCACAATCGAATGATGAATGTGGAATGATGAGTGCGGAATGCGGCTTGTCTCCGGCATAATCGGCCATATTCATCATTCATCATTCCGAATTCATCATTCCAAACCAAGGAGCCCATCATGGACCCGAAACACAGCGATCCCTCTCGCCGCACCTTCCTAAAAACCACCGCCGCCGCCGCGGCTGGAGCGGCCCTCGCGCAGAGCCTCATCGCCCCGCGCGCCTACGCCGTCGGCAGCGACACGATCAAGATCGGCATGATCGGCGCCGGAGGTCGCTGCGCCGGCGCGGCCGCTAACGCGCTCAGCGTGGACAAGGGCGCCAAACTCCACGCCGTGTGCGACATCTTCCTGGACCGAGCGAAAGGCAAGCGCGATGGCATCAAGGGCAAGTTCAAGGACCAAGCCGATGCGCCCGACGAACGCTGCTTTGACGGCTTCGAAGGCTACAAGAAGGTGATCGAGCTCTGCGACGTGGTCCTCATCGCCAACGCCGCGAAGTTCCACGGCTATCATGCGCGAGCGGCTCTGGAAGCCGGCAAGCACGTCTTCGTCGAAAAGCCCCATGCCATCGATCCGCTTGGGATCAAGAATCTGGTCGCGACGTGCAAGCTTGCCGAAGAAAAGAAACTTAGCATCGTCTCCGGCCTGCAAAGCCGCTTCGACAACGCCTATCGCGCAACGGTCAAGCGCATCCACGACGGAGCCATCGGCGACGTCGTCACGATGGAAGAAAACTTCGTCCGTCCGCCCTATGGCCTGTACAAGCGCGCCGCAGGACTCAACGAAGTCCAGTACCAGTGCAGCAACCAGTACCACTTCACATGGCTCTCCGGCGATGACGTGCCGCAGTCGCTGGTTCACAACCTCGACCGCTCGCTCTGGATCATGCACGATGTCCCGCCGGTCAAATGTCACGGCTTCGGCGGCCGATCCTCAATGACCGACGAGATCTACGGCAACGTCTTCGATCACCATTCCGTAGTGTACGAATTCCAGAATGGCGTGAAACTCTACGCCTTCTGCCGCACGACTGAAGGCTGCTACAACGAAAACTCCAGTCTGGTCTACGGCACCAAGGGCCGCTGCAACCTGCTGGCCGGCCACATCCAGGGCGAAACCAACTGGCGCTACGAAGGGCCGAAGAACAACCCCTACGACGACGAAATCAAAGCTCTGCTCGATTCGGTGCGCAACAGCAAGCCGATCAACAGCGGCTACCACATGGCTCAAAGCACGCTGGTCGGCATCATGGGCCAGCTAAGCTGTTACACCGGCTCGGAGATGAAGTTCGACAAGGTCAGCGCGAGCGACTTCTACTTCGCCCCGCGCGTGGACGAGTGCCGCATGGACATGGAGCCCCCCGTGAAACTCGGCCCCGATGGCAAGTACCCGACCTACATCCCGGGCCAGACGAAGTTCGCGATCTAACTTCTCACCACAGAGGACGCGGAGGACGCAGAGGCGAAAGATAGAAAATTAGTTCTCCGCGCCCTCTGCGTCCTCGGCGGTTTGCTTTTTTGGGCTTACAAAGGAGAAACAACATGACGCACTCGCCGAACGTCTCCGCGCTTCCCCGCCGCGACTTCCTCTCCCGCGCCCTCATCGCCGCCTCAGCCTTGGGCGCAGGCGTCGGCTACGGCGACGAACCCAAGCCCGCCGACCCCAAGCCGATTGAGTACAAGCGCAAGATCAAATGGGGCCTCCTCGGCTGCGGTGGCCGCGGCAACTGGTTGGCAGGCCTGTTCAAAGCCCACGGCGGCTACGAACTCTACGCCGTCGCCGATTACTTCAAAGACGCCGCCGACGCGACGGCGAAGGCTCACGGCGTGGATGAATCCCGCCGCTTCACCGGCCTCTCCGGCTACAAGAAGATGCTCGAATGCGGCATTGAAGCCATGATGATTATTGACGTGCCGTACTTCTATCCGCAGCAGGCAACCGACGCCGTCGCGGCCGGCATTCACGTCTACGTGGCCAAGCCCGTCGCCGTCGATGTCCCCGGCACGCTGATGATCGGCGCGGCTGGCAAGGAAGCGACCAAGAAGCAGCGCGTCTTCCTCGTCGATTACCAGTTGCCGCTGGAACCCGTCTGCATCGAGATCGCTGATCGCATTCGCGCCGGCGCGCTCGAGAAAATGTATCACATCACGTCCTTCGGTCTGGCGTGGCAAGCCTGGCCCGACCCGGTGATCGGCGAGAACATCGAAAGCCGTCTGCGCGGCGAAATCTGGCTCAGCGACACCAACTTGAGCGGCGACACGATCGTCTCCTACGACATCCAC
Source organism: Planctomycetota bacterium (assembly GCA_036504595.1). Lineage (GTDB taxonomy): Bacteria > Planctomycetota > SZUA-567 > H5-PLA8 > H5-PLA8 > DASXUX01. The sequence continues at coordinate 86,380 of DASXUX010000083.1, forward strand.
ATCATCGATGGCATCACCTGGATCATGGGCAAGCCCCCCAAGAGCGCCTGCGGCATGTCGCGCACCTGCCGGCCTGATCCGCACGGCGACCGCACGGACGTGATGACCGCCGTGTATGAATACGACGACGGGGTGATGTGGTCACATGTCACCCAATCGCTCAGCAACGGTTTCGACATCGCCTTCCCGACGCTTTCGGCCAATTTCTTCGGCCCGAAGGTGACGGCGCACTTGCAGTATGGCGGAAAGAACGTCGTCCGTGGCGGGCCCAAAAATTTCGCAGGCAACTGCGGCAGCATTTACGACGACGGCGCCAAGCGCAACATCGCCAGCTTCTACACGAACGTCACCGAAGGAAAGTTCGAGAACGCGAACGTGCAACGCGCCGTGGACGGCCATCTTGCCTGCATCCTCGGCCGCGAAGCCGCCAATCGCCGCTGTTTCCTGACAATGGAGACGCTGCTGAAGGAGAACAAGCGCCTGGAGGTGGACCTGAAGGGCTTGAAGGCCTGAAGGACCAAGTACGAAGGGCGAAGTATTGCCTGTATTTTAGCCTTACTTCGCACTTCGTCCTTCGTACTTCGCACTTTGAAGGGACGGCCGATGAAGAACTTGCATTGGTGTTTGTTTGTGACGATAGCTGCCATCACGGCTCTTTCCGCCGAAGACGTAAAGCTCGCCTTCGCCCCTTCCGGCAAGGAGTTCTCCTTCGACACCGGCCTGCTCAAAGGCGTCCTGCGCCCCGAAGGCAAGTCACTCGGACTGCGCCCCGTGCTATCCGGCACCACGCCCGTCGCCGGCCCCTACGGCCTGTTCTCGCCCTACCGTCTCCTCACCGCCGACGCCCGTTTCGGCACCGCCTGCTGGGATTGGGCCAGTGAAGCAAAGCTCCTCGACAATGGAGCGGTGCAAGTGCTCTGGTCCCCCGACAAAGACCATCCGCTGGAAATCACCGGCGTGTACCACTGGGCCGAGGCCGGCGCGCTGGATGTGCAGTTCACGGTGAAGCCGCAGCAGGATCTGAAAAAGTTTGAACTCTTTCTGGCGTCCTACTTCGCCGGGTTCCCGCAGGTCTTCGCGTACGTGAAGGAGAACCCGGACGCCGAACGCAAACCGGGCTTCATGGAAGCCAAGAAAGCAGCCGGTGTCTGGCAGGCGTTTGTGCGCGATGACGATTCGGCCTCAATCGTCGCCGACGGCCGCTGGAAGCGTCCGCCCAATCCCGTGGACTGGAAGATCATGCCCAGGTACGCCGCCCCCATCGCGATTCGTCGCGATCCGGCCAGCGGCCTGACTGCTGTCTTCATGTCGCGCCCCGCCGATTGCTTCGGCGTGCTGATGCCGCACAGCGACGAAGGCCACCGCTCCGTGTACCTGTCGCTCTTTGGCCGGGACTTGAAGTCTGGCGAAAGCGCAACGGCTTCGGCGCGGTTAGTGATCGGGAAAAATATTACGGACCAGCAGGCAATTGAATTGTATGAGAAATATGCAAAGTAGACTTTTGGTCATTGATCGTGGGCCGAAAACATAATCAATGACCAATGACTTCCTTCGGAGTCTTCTATGGAAACCCTTCCTGACCTGATTCGTGAGTACCGCTCGATTCTCGACCAGGAACACAAACTCGATGAGCGCAAGGAACAGTTGCGCGCGGCGATCCTGGCCGGACTAACGGCCCAGCAGAGACAGTTTTTCTCCACGCCTTACGGCACAGCCGTCCAAACCACGCGCTTCAAGCTCGTGCCGCGCAGAGATCCCGTGCTGGAACTGCTGAAAGCTGACGACCTGTTTCCATTCGCGAGCTTCACGCCCGCGAAGGTCAAGCAATTGCTCGTTCCGAAATATGGCCGCGAGCGCCTTCTGCCACTCTTCGATACACAACGGCAAACAGCCCTTGTCGTGAAGCCGCCGATCGGCCCGGCCGCCGCGTTCTGACCGATGTTCCTCTTGCCCGCGCGCTCTTTTTCGCCACAATACGCGCTTCTCGCCTACGAAGGAGTGCCCTCATGAAGATGAGACTCGCTGCCGCGCTATCGCTGCTGCTGCTATGCGCACAAACGCTGGCGTTCGATCTCAATGCCGAACTTGCCAAAGCAAAGCCGGGCGACGTGGTTGTTCTTCCGGCCGAAGTGGTGAGAGGAACCGCGAAGGTTCCGGCCGGCGTGACGCTGCGCGGAGCCGGCTATGACAAGACAACGCTCGAAGGCAACCTCGTCCTGAAGGACGCTCACGGCGCACGCGTCGAAAACCTGACGGTGCTCAACAAAGGCACAGCGATTTCCATCACATCAAGCAAAGGCGCCTGCGTCAGCCGCGTTCTGGTAAGCGGCGGAACGATCGGCATTCAAGCCAGCGCCTTGTCGGGCGTCAGTGTTGAGAACTGCGTCGTCTCCGGCGCGTTGATCGGCATCTCCGGTAGCGAACTGAGCGACTCGGCAATCGTCAATTGCACGATCTTCAACGCCGACGCGTGCGGGCTGAGCATCTCCGGATCGACGGGCTGCGCGGTCTTCAACAACGTCGTCGTGAATGCGGGGACCGGCATCGTTGTCGGTGGGAAGAACGACAAGCTTGCGATCGATCACAACCTCTACGTCGCGCTCTCGACAGGAAAGATTGAGGGACAATTGCAGCGCCCGTCGCTGCCCACGTGGCGCGATGTCTCGGGCGGCCTGGACGCTCACAGCGTTCAGCTTCCGGTTACGTTTGCCAATCCGAGCAAGCGCGATTTCCATCCGGTGTCCACGCTCACGTGGAATCCGTCGCGCATCACGACTGCGGACTGGGGCACGCTCGAACTGGCCGGCCACAGAGCGCCCACGACCGATATGGATGGCCAGCCCCGCGGTAGCGCCGCCCTCCATGCCGGCCTCGGCGCATTCGAAGCGCCTGATCTCCCATCGCGCAAACCGGATGGGCAGTTCAAAGTCGAATCGGATGAAGGCGTGAAGAGCGCCGGACTGTTTACGGCCAGCGGCACTGCAGTCGCGTATTTGTTCCAGAGCCTGCCCCTGCGAAAAGGCAAGCACAACTTCGTGCTGCCGGCTCGCGACATGTTCGGCCGTTCCATCGAGCCGGGAAAGTACGAAGTGCGCGTTGTTGAAAGCTGCGCGGACTGGATCTTCAGCGGCATGACGTCGAACTCCGGGCCGGGCACCACGCCCGAGGAAGCCGACTCCGTGCATGTCACGCGCGTGCTGTTCATGCCCGATGGAATGCTCGCCACAGCGTCGGGGTGGAGCGAACGGCACATCAATGCGCGGCTGGGCGATCCCGCGACGGGAAAAGCAAAGTGGACCTTTGAAGGCTCGGCCGACAACGCGGGTCTGTGTCTCGATAGCGAAGGCAAAATCCTGCTGATGCGCAACGGCGCGGAAAAGAGTTTCGACCTCTATCGCATCGATCCGGCGACCGGCATTCCGCTGGTGGTGCCGGCCTCCGTGCCGGCCGGCAGGGACGCCGGCCCCACCGCGTACTTCACGAACATCAAAGGCAAATTCAAAAGCCAGTACCTGGGCGGCATCGCGGAACTCGGCGGAAAACTCTTCGTGGCCGACCCGGACACGGGAAAAGTTTTCATGGATGGAATGGATTCCCTGAAGTTCGAGACGTCCATCGATCTGCCGAAGCCGGTATCTCCGTCCGCCGATCGAAAGCGGAATCTGGTGTGGCTGATCAGCAATCAGGAGAAGATCGTCGCGATTAGCACCGACGGCAAGGTCGCACACACATTCGCTGAAGTGAAGATGCCTCTGGCTCTCGCTGTTGCCGGCGATCGTCTGGCGGTTGCTTCCGCGGAGACCGGGAAAATCCACATCTTCGACATCACCGCAGGCGACAAGCTTACGCCTGTAAAAACCCTCGGCCGCGGCGATGGGCCGTTCGGGCCGTGGCTGCCGGACCGGTTTCATTTTCAGTCGCATGCGCTCAACAGGAACTATGCGCACGTGGCGATTTCTTTGCATGAGAACGGATCGATCGCGCTGCGTGATTCGTCTGCGCGCGTCGTTGTCTTCGGGCCGGACGGAAAGTGCATTCATGACGGCTTCGCGGTCTGGGGCGGCGATCCGGTGCTCGTGCGATTCGCGGACGGAAAGCTGCGCGGGTTCGATAGCAACGGCGCGGCGTCGTACGTTCTCGATGCAAGCGGCGGCAAGTGGCATCCCGACACCTACTGGGGCCTGCCCGCGATGACCTCGCCTAACCCGCGCGGATGGTTCAGCGCGAGCGGCCACAATTTTGGCGTCTTCACCTGCCAGAATCCGGAGAAGAAAGGCGAAGAGTGGGTGCTGATCGCCAGCTACGATAATCCCGTTGTCAAACCCGTTGCGCTGTACAAACGAAAGGCTGGGGGAGGGTACCTGCTCTGCAAGGACACCAACGGCGACGGCGTGATCGACGACAAAGATCAGCCGGGCGAAGTGGTTCTCTGTGCCGATGGCAAGCCGCTGAATGTGTCGCTCACGGGCCGATTTACGTTCGTGCAGCCGGACGGTACGATCATTCATTCCGAACAGAAACTGGCACTGATGTGGAAGCTCAAGAGCGTTGATGACAAGGGCGGGCCGAACTATGAGTTCAACGTGCTAGCCGCCAAAGATCCGCTCGTGCCTAGTCCGTATTTTCACGACCAGACCGAAGACTTGCGCTGCACCTCCGCAGCAAAGATGACCAGTGATGGCGGTATTTTCTCCGGCATCAACCTGCGCCACACTCCGAACGGGATGGGGCTGAGCAACAGCGGCGCGACGGACTTGGCGCGCTGGAATCCCGACGGCACGCTGCGCTGGCTGCGCACGACGAACGACTACAGTCCAATTCAGGGCGTCGAGCCCTTCCCGGGCGTGCTGGTTTCGAGCTGGGGACATCAGGCGGAATATTTCGCGCTGGATGACGACGGTTTGGAACTCGGCCGCTTCGGCTTCCCAGCAGCGGTGAATTGGAGCGGCTTCTGGGTTGATCATCCGCAGGAATGGTCCGCGGTGCGAACCGATGACGGCAACATTCAGATCATCATCGGCGATTACATGCAGAACTGCCACCACTGGATGACCCTGCGCAAGCTCGACACGGTGCGCAAAACCAAAGTGGAAGTGAGCATCAACGCGGAGAAATCGCGCGAGCTCACCTACCGGCCGGTGATGCTGCATGAAAAACTCGCGGCCGCGAAAGCGCCGGAAATTATCATCAAGAAGCTCGGCGGACCGATGAACATCGATGGCAATCCGCAAAAGTGGCGCGCCTTTCCACCGCAGATTCTGCTCACGCCACAGAACAGCTTCGGGCGCATCGACGGGCCGAAGGACTTGAGCGGCGTGCTGCGCCTGGCGTATCACGGGCGCGATCTGTACGGGCAGGTCATCGTGTTTGACGACGTGGTCAGCTTCCATCAACCGGCCAGCCGCTTCTACCAGGGTGACAGCCTGCAGTTTTGCATCAATGGGTTTTTGACAGGGTTCGGCTTCAGTATCACGCAGACCGTGGACAAAGGCGCATTCTTCCTGCGCAATCGTTTCTTCTTTCAGAAAATGGATTTGGATCTCGATCCCGCGAAGGCGCCGCGTGTGATCAAAAAGTTCGAGAACGCGGAGGACATTCCAGAGCGCCAATTGATCGAAAGCATTTACGGCGTCGATCTGGCACAGAGCCCCGGCTACATCATCGAGTTCAAGCTGCCGCTCGACGAGAGCACCTACAAGGACGACGAGAAGATCATCCCGCCGGTGGAATCGGGCAAATCGTTCTGGCTCGGATTCATGCTCAACGACAACGACACGCCAGGAACGGACGTGCAGAACTTCATCGCCTGGCCAGGAACGTTTGGGATGTTCAACCCGGCGGAAGCTGGGGCAAAAGCGATTTTTGAATGAACTGTTACTTCACGGGCAAAAGGTCGATGGTGTCGAGGCCAAAGTGGAAATTTGCAGAAGCGGGATTCTTGCTCTGGGCAGTGAATCGGAGACGCAGCGGGCCGGCAGGTAGATCGACAGTTCCCAATTCCAATGAGCCCGCCGGACAGACGCGGCCGCTGTAGAGATCGAAATTTTGATCGAACGGCTTCCCGTCGAGCGCTACGCTCACGATTCCAAAATCCGGAGCTGCGGTGGCCAGGACGCGAAGGCGATAGCGGCCGGCGGTTTGCACGCGGCAGCGGAGTTCGACAAATCCGCCTTGCTGCGCGCCACATAAAAGATGCGCGCCGTGGCTCCACATGGATGAGCCCCATTGCAGCATCTCTTTGGATCTCACGCCGCAACGGTCTTTGTTTGAAACTTCGAGCGACTCGGCTTCGAAACGTTCGATCGGCACTTCGGAGCCCGGCGCGCCGAGCTTCAGCCAGAGCGCGTCGTTGGCGTACGCGCGGACGTACGCGTAGGACATCACGCCGTACCCGTTGTTGCCCCAGCGCGGTCCGACGCTGTTACAGAACGTGAACGTGCCGCCGCCACTCTTCCGCGCGTCATCTTCGTAACCGACGAATGCGATGCTGTGGCCGTCAAAGACCTGCTCGGGCGCGGGCACGTCCAACACTTCGTGGCGATTCAGTGATTTCGGCCAGCGCAGCCCGCAAGCGACGGGATGACCGGCGGCCAGGGCTTCCTTGATCGAGCGAAGCTCGTTGTCGCTCAGCGGGGTGCTGACGTTCCAGCGCCGGATCCACTGGGCGCTCCAGCGAGCGCTGCGCTGCTTGCCATCGGCCAATGCGGCGGCCGATGGCTTGTGCGCGGCGTCTTTTTCCGCGTAGGGCATCAAGTCTTCCGAACAGATGCCAAAGGAGTTGAGTCCGTGCACGGCTTCGTAGAACATGGCCTGTTCGTGCTGTTTCGCGCAGGCTTCCTTACTGGCCCAGATCAGGAACTCTTCGGACAAGCGTCGGTGCGGTCCGGCGGACTCTTTAGCGAGCTCGAACTCCGCGGCTGCGGCGATCGCGAATAGCGAGCAGGTGTCGCGAGCGCCTTGGGCTTTCGGCGTGAGTTTCCCCTCGTTGCGTTCTTGGATGAGGCTGACGCTGTCCGGTAAGGATGGCGACTGCGCGAAGAGGTTGGCCGCCAAGGCGAGAAGGCAGGCGAGGCTGAAAGCGCGACCCGGCAGATTGCTCATCGCAGACAGAGTAGCGCGCGTGCGGCGTGCGAGCAAGGGGCTCGCCAATGGCACACACTGCCTGCACAGCGCTGAACGGGCGTTGCGGCGAATGTACAGGTGCCTAGTATTGAAAGGGCTGTGGACTTGGGATCGAGAATGAAAAAACGCATTCTTTGGTTGGCGGTGGTTTGGGCGGCGGCACTGGCGGCGGGGGAGAAGCTCCCTGTCGTGCTCGATGCGCGGCCGGGCGCGGGCGTGACGGCGCCGGTGGTGTACTGGACCGAAAGCCGCAAGGAGCCGCGAGCGCTGCAGATTTACTGCGTGAGAGTGGACTTGAGCGCGGCGGAGGTCGAAGCGGCGGCGCTGATTCCCGCAGACCCAGACGGGCCCGGGCCGGCGGAGGCAGCGCTGGAAAAACCGGTGGAGTTGGCGGCGCGGCCGGGAGTGCTTGCCGCCGTCAACGCGAATGCCTTTGATGTTGTGCCGCCGCCGCCGGGCGAAAAGAAAGCCAGGTCGGGTTACTACGCGGGCGCGCCAGCAACCATGCGCGGCTGGGGGAAGGATGAGACGCGCGAGGCCAGCCCCGTGCAGGACGGCTTCGCGAATTTCTGGACCGATGCAGCGGGGCTCGGGCACATCGGTGTTCCGGCGGCGGGCACGCAAGCTCGCATGGCCGTAGCGGGGTTTCGCGCACTGCTTCGCGACGGGAAATCGGTGAGCGAAGAGACCAAGCCGCTCCACCCGCGCACCGCCGTGGGCTTGAGCGCCGACGGAAAGACGATGTGGATGGTCGTCGTGGACGGCCGGCAGCCGGGCTACAGTGAAGGAATGGCGCTCGGCGAACTGGCCGGACTGATGCTGGAACTGGGCTGCGCCAACGCGTTGAATCTCGATGGCGGCGGCAGCGCGATCATGCTGGTGGCGAAGACCGGCGAGAAACCGGAAGTCGTGAGCCGCCCGTCGGACAAGGCGACTCGCCCCGTGCCCGTGATGCTTGCGGTGAGGAAGAAACAGTAGATATTTCCGTGCCGCCGACGAGAAGCGGTTACTTCACCACAGGCCTCAACACCATGTTCCGGTAGTTCGCGCCGGTGTGGTCGCCCTGCAGGTAGATCGGCCCGGGCTTGAACTGATCGGAGGTCAGCGCGCCGCCAGTGCATCCCAGCAGCGGCTGGTTGTCGATGATCTTCTTGCCATTGAGAATGACCGTGACATACCGATCGACCAACGTGATGTCCATCGTCTGCCACTCGCCCGCCGGCTTCTCCGCCGCCTCAGTGGGCTTGATGCGGCTGTAGATGGCGCCCATGTTGTGCGAATCGAGCGGTTTGCCGAAGCTGTCGAGCACCTGCACCTCATAGATTCCGCGCAGATAGACGCCGCTGTTGCCGCCCTTCGGAACGTTCGTCTCCAACTTCAGGTTGAAGTCCTCAAATTCAGCGACCGTGCGCAGGTTGCCGTAGTTCTTGTGAGGCTTGCCTTCTTCCTGAGCCGGGTTGTTGGTCAGCACGCCGTCCTTTACCGACCAGCCGCTCACCGCGCCGGGGTTGACGAGCTTCCAGCCTTCGAGGTCCTTTCCGTTGAACAGGGTGACCGGCTCGCCAAACTTGACCTTCGACAAGTCCGGCGCCGGCGGCAGCGGCGGAATGCGCTTGCCGGTGAAGTCCGCTTTGCCGAACTCCGCCTGCCCCGGCTTCGACTTCACCGTCGTCAGCTTCAGGTTTTCGCCATCGATCTTCGCGGTGATCGTCTCGGTCGTGATCTCCTCTTTGTTCTTGTACAAGCGCGTGAGCGTCAGCGTATCGCCTTCCACCTTTGCGCTCTGAACAGGAAGAACGCTGCCGCCGCCCCAGAGAAGGCTCCCCGTCAGCTTGCCATCGGCCTCCACCACGCCCAGCCAGCCGGCGCCGCCGCCGGGAATCGTCAGAGCCCAATTTCCGATGAATGGATTGGCGTTATCCGCTGCGGTTGCGGCGATGGCCAGGACGGTCAGAGCGATTGCTGTCGTAATCGAACGCATTGTGTTCCTCCAAAAGCGAGTATGTTTGCGGAAAAGATATCCTGTTAAAGGCGTTGGAGCAACTCCGAGTAGCGCAATCCTCCTGGATTGCATGCTGTTCTCCCCTCCCCGCTTCGGGGAGGGGTCGGGGGAGGGGTTACTTGATCACGGCGCCGCTTTCGGGAAGAACTTGCTTAGGAAATTCAAGGTGGTTCCCGTGAACGTAAACGACTCTCGATCGGGGACGCCGCGCGACGGCACATCGTCCCAGCTTTGGACCACGACCTGCTCCGGATGGCCGTCCACGATCGCATAGTTGGCGCCCTGCTGAAGGATCGCGCTGAAACAGAAGGTGTCGTCGGCCATGTTTTTCTTTTTGAAACCCACGTAGCCGGACGGCCAGTAGATCAGGCTGAAGGGCAACTTGCGTTTGCGGCACTCCATCTCCAGCTTGCGGACTTCGCGCCACGTGCCGTTGCTTTGGGCCGCGAAACAGATCCAATTCACATCCAGCCGGTAGAAGTCAAGGCCTCGAACGTTCAGTTCGGCGAGCCGCTTTTGGAGGCCATCGATCCACATAACATGATCTGGAATGGCGATGGATGGATAGGTCTCGATGTCGCCGATGAGCACTTGGGGATAGTTTTTGCGAACCAGCGCGATAAACGCGGCAGTTTCTTCCATAGCGTAACTGTCCGGCTTATGGATTTGCTCGCGCGCACAACAAAGCGGTTCGTCCATGGCGATGGCGTAGATGTCCAGGCCCAATGCCTGAAAACGGTCCCATTTCTTTCGCTGGATATTGAATGTCTTCTCGCCAGTCTCGCCCCAAGGCTTAACGGCTCCGACTTCCAAGCCAAACTTCAGCTTCCACTCCTTGAGTTGGGCGAACCAGGTTTTGAGTTCGTCGTCCGTGAACTGCTTGCCCAGCACGTGGTCGGCATAGCAGAGCACGTCGATCATCGAGCGGGTTTGTTTCCAGTCATCCGGCTTCTCGAAAAGTTCGCGGAAGACCTTGCCGTTCTCAAGACCCGGCGGTCCCATCCAGACTTCGGGCCGCTTGGGTGACTCAGCACCGCGCACCGCACAGGACCAGGCCAGGACGAAACAACACACGACTGCCAACCGAATGTGCATTTCCGCGGACCCTTTCTTCGTGAATCGATTGAACGCTCGCCCGTAGATCGTCGGCTCAAGCTAGCGCGCTGTAAAATGTAAAACTCTGCTTGAGCACCGCGCAAGAAAACGGCGAGTGTTTCATGATCGGTAGGGGATTCTATAGCCCGTGCCCGTACTTCCGTTTTTCTGGGAATTCACTGCTTCGCCGCCCGACACCTTTGACGGGCGGAATCTGGCGGGTAAGTTCTCGTTGCCAGAAGTCTTCATGAACGAGACCACGGGCACGACTGTGGGCGGCAGCGGCGAACGGAATGCTCGCAGAGGTTCCGCGCCAGTAGCATAATTCAGCGCAGGATTGGACCGCAAATGCAAAGTCCGAGCACACCGGCGAGCATCATCAAAGAAATCTACACGCGCCGCACGGGCATGTTTGGACTGCTGCTGCTGGGCACCTGCGTGCTGTTGTATGCGAACTGGCGCGCGCCGCTGCACAACTTCGACGACGTGCCGCATCTTTATCACGCGTTCGGCTATTCCTGGCGCGAATGGTTCGAGCCCAAGCCCTCGATCTCGTACAACCCTGTGGCGATGTTCTCCTGGGCGGTGGACTTGAAGCTCTTCGGCGACGGGCGCTCGCCGGCCGACGGCCAGCCGCTCGATCTGGGGCCTGGTCCGGATGGCCAGCGGCGCAAGGCGATCACGACGCCGCCGCCCGGCCCGTTCCCGTTCGCGGTGCCGCCGGCCTGGGGCATGCGGCTGATGAACGGGCTTTATCACCTGCTTGCCGGATATGTGCTCTGGCTGCTGCTCAGGCGACTTGAGGCCGGCGAGGGCATGTCGGCGCTGATCGCGCTGCTGTGGGTGGCGCATCCGATGGCCTGCGAGTCGGTGGCGTGGGTTTGCGAGCGCAAGAACGTGCTCGTAGCGCTGTTCGGATTCGCGGCGCTGTGGGCGTGCGCCGAAGGGCGAAGGACGAAGGGCGAAGTGCGAAGGGCGGATGATTCGTCCTTCGCACTTCGTCCTTCGAACTTCGTCTGGTGGCGCTGGCCGGCGGTCGCGGTGTTCTACACGTTGGCGATCTTGAGTAAGTCGAGCGCGGCGGGGCTGCTGCCTTTGCTGGCCGTGCTGGCGGTCATCGATCCGGGCGCACGAACGCATTCGACGAAAAGCGTGCGCCGCTGGCTGGAATTGGCGCTGGGGCTGGCGGTGCCGGTCGCGATCACCGTGATCGTTTCGCGCGCGACAATGGCGACGCACGTCTACGACGTGGTTCCGCCGCCGGGCGGCAGTGTCTGGACGGCTGTGCTCACCGACACTGAGATCTTCGCACGATACATTAAGAACATTCTTGTGCCGCTGGACCTGAGTTTCTTCTATGGCGTGCAGCCGGTGCTTTCGTTGTCCGATCCGCGTCCGTGGATGTACGGAACGCTGCTGGTGCTGATCTGCGGCGGCAGCATTTGGCTGGCGGAGCGTGAGCGTCGGCCGCTCGCGCTTTTGGGCCTGTGCTGGTTCTTCTTCGCGCTCGCACCGAATGCAAATCTGGTCGGCGTGCCGTATTGGATGCAGGATCGCTATGTGTACCTGGCCGCGCCGGGTTTCCTGCTGATGTTCTGCTGCGGATTGCAGGGCCAGCTGCGCTACGTTCCGGATTTTGCGCCGCGTGTGCCGGCCGCGGCGTGCGCAGGGGTGGGCGTCATCGCGCTGCTGGGCGCTTTTCGAGCGCCGTTGTTCGAACATTCGGATTACTACCTGCTGGATGCGGTCGCGCGACAGCCCGATTCGGCGATGGCGCGCTTGCAGGCCGCCGAAGTTCTCAAGCTGCGCTTTCATCGGTACTCGATGGCCGGCGACATGCCTAATCCCGCCCTGGCTCGATTGAGCGCAAAGACGCTAGTATCGCTTTACGAGGGGATCGAGGCGTGCCCCGATTTGCGCTGCCACATCGACGCCTTCACGGTTCGAGTCCGTCGCGCCGAGGCGCTGCTGTCGCTCGATCATTGGCAGGAAAGCCGCGCGGCTTTGGGAACTGTGCCGCCGCGGGACGCGACGATGCTGACGACGGTCGATGAACAGGGGCGGAAGCTCGCGCGCGGGCGGATGGAACAGAGCAGCGGATATTTGCCGCGCACGCTGGCGACGGCGTGGGGAATCGTTGGCGAAAGCGAACTTCGGCAGTCGGGACAGAAGGATCTGCCGCTGGCTCAGCGCATCGAGCACACCGAGCAGGCGATCGCAACGGCGGACGAATCGATCAACGTCGTTCCGCACGATTACACCGCGCACGTTCTGAAAGGCCGCGCGCTGATTTGCCTGGCCGATTTGTTCGCCGAAGCGCAGGATATGGAGACGGCGCTGCAACACTACGAAACGGGCATCTCCGTGCTGAAGAGCGTCCCGCCCGGATCGCGATCGTTCATCGCGGCGCGCATGATCGTGGAGAATGTTGGGCCACCGGAAGGTCCGAGGCGGTGAGGGGTCTGGCGGGCGTGCGGCGGCGAAGAGTTTCGTGCATGTTCCGTATCTTCGTTTTTCTGGCCTTCCTGGGTAAAGTGGGTACTGTCAACGTTACATCCCCACTACGGAGGACCCGCCGATGCGTCGCCTGTCGCTGATGGTCCTGATTCTCTTTGCCGGTCTCCTTCCTGCCGCGGATGCGGAACCGTACGCTCTGGTCATTGTCCGCGGCGGCAGTGGCGTTGTTTCTGTTCCGGTTGACCTGGCAGAACTTGGCAAGGCCTGCGGTGTCGCGAGCACCACCGCGCCCTTCGTAGCCCAGGAGACTCCCGCCGGCCTGGTCGCCCTGCACAGCCAGTTTGACGTGCCGCCCAACGTGGCCAGCGGCCTGCTTTCGTTCTTTCTTTCGGAGCACCTTCCAGAAGCGCGCGTGCGCGTGTACCTGACGGAGGCACATCCGAAGCTTCCGGCTCCCACAAAGGCCGGCTTGCTGAGCGTGGAGGGCCGTTTCGTTATTCGCGGGCACGGCTTTGTCGCCACACACGATCCCACGCGCGCGAGCGGGTTGCCATCCCTCCAGATCGCCGGCAAGACAATCAACGCCACCTTCGCCGATCGCCTCCACGACCCGGCCACCGGCAGCTTTCTTCTGCGTGAGGACCGCGGTGCGACCGTTCAGTTTCTCACGCAAGGCCCGCTTCTGACACGCGTCATAGTCCACGCGCACTACACACAAAACGGGAAGCGCCCGCCATCTGAGCCCGAAGCGACGTACGTTTTCACCTATACGGCCGGTTCGCCGCTCGTGCGCGTGGACGCCACCATTTCGCAGCGCGAGCCTTTCGCGTGGAACGAACTGCATCTGCTCGAACTGGACTTTCGCGAGTCCACATTCGCCGACTGGGCAACGGGCGAGCCGTGGAGCACCGGCAAGCTGAAAGGCGACAAGAAAAGCTACCGCGGCAATCAGTGGGCTGCGCTGAGTGATGGCAAGATTGGAGTGGGCGTCCTCAGCGGCGAGACTAACAGCGTCTACGATGGCGACCGCGACTACATGTACGTCCACGGGCCGTGGGTTCATTGGGCCGAAAAAGATCGCCAAATGTCCGCGAGCCTCTGGTTGGGGAGCGCCGAGAGCGCCGATCAGGTTTTTCGCGGTATTCAAGAAAGCGCGAAACACGCCGGCGCGCCCGAAGTCATCGTCACATTGCCGCAGCTCGAATCGCAACGCGAAAAGATCAAGCAACTCATCTCCGCCTTGCCGCGCGGTCAGCGCCGCGGCCGCTTCGCATGGGCGCTCGATCAGCTTCAGCGCATGGGCGAACATCTTCCCTTGAAACTGACGATGCACGCGTCCGCCGAAATGCTGAGTGCACTGGAGAAGGGTGGGGATGCCGCCGAAGCATTCCCGTGGCTCAATGCGATGCGAAGCGGCCCAGGAACCAAGCTGATCTTTCCCGGCCCGGTCATGCTCGAAAACGGCCGCGTCGGCATCGGCATCTCGCAGCAAAAGGGATCGGCGATCGCTCTGACCAGCGTCTACGACTTCGATTCCGAAACAGAAATGATCGCGCAAAACGCAGCGCCGCTGTGGCGGATCGAGCTGCAGGACGCCGACGGAAAAACGCAGACGATCACCCCGGCCGATTGCAGCGGCAGCCTCAAGAAGAGCGACGACAAGCTCACCCTGCAGTGGCATCACGCCGTAGACATAAAGTGCGAGGTCAAACTCGATGGCCCGCGCGCCACGTGGTCGTTCAACGTCGATAACGAAAGCAAGAGTTGGAGCATCTCGCGCGTCACGTTTCCGCAAGTTTCGCTCGGCCAGATCGGCTGCGCCTGCACCGACGACAAATTCGTTTACCCGCACGTGTCCGGGCAGTTGGTGGATGCGCCGCTCACGAAGCCCTTCCGCTACACCGGCACCTACCCGTCCTGCAACGGCACGCTTCAATTCTTCGCGCATTATGATGAACACTGCGGCATCTATCTCGCCGCGCACGATCCGCTCGCCTGCACGAAAGAACTCTGCGCTGAGCACGCATTCGGTTCCCCTCTCCCCCGCGAGGGAGAGGGGTTAGGGGTGAGGGGGCTGAACTGCTCGTTCATCATTCCTGCTGAGAACATTGGCGTTCCAGGCAACCGCTTCCGCCTCAGCGGTCAGTCCGTGATGGAAGTCTTCCACGGCGACTGGTTTGATGCCGCGCAAATCTACAAACGCTGGGTCGAAACCGAAGCTAAGTGGCGGCCCGATCAGAACCGCGACCGTAAGGGAGCGGACCTAAAGGAACGCACCGACACGCCGCAGTGGATGCGCGACCTGCCGCTCTGGGCCATCACCGGCGGCGACGCGCAGCACGTCGTCAAGGTGATGAAGGAATTCCGCGAATACATGGGCGTTCCGGTGGGCGTGCATTGGTATACGTGGCACCAGATTCCCTTCGACAACAGCTACCCGCACTATTTCCCGGCGAAGCCCGGCTTCCCTGAAGGCGTGCGCGAACTTCAAGCCGCCGGCGTGCGCGTCATGCCCTACATCAACGGCCGGCTATGGGACACTGGTCTCGATGATTTCAAAGAAACTGCCATCACCGCCGCAACCAAAGACGCCAAAGGCAAAGCCTACATCGAAGAGTACGGCTCCGGCCGCAAACTCGCGCCGATGTGTCCGGTCACACCGCTGTGGCAGAAGACAGTGCAGGACATCGTTCTGCGATTGCTCGGACCCGAAGGCGGCGTGGACGGCGTGTACATCGATCAAGTCGCCGCCGCCGCGCCCTGCCTGTGCTTTGACAAGTCGCACGGCCACCCGCTCGGCGGCGGTCACTGGTGGACGACCGACGGCTACTGGAAGATGCTCTCCAGTCTGCGCTCCGAAATGAAAAGCCGCTTTCCCGATCGCATGCTGACCACCGAATGCAACGCCGAACCGTACGCGCGCTTCTTCGACGCGTACTTGACCTGGAACTTCCAATACCAGGATCAAATCCCGCTTTTCTCCGCAGTCTATGGCGGAAAGCTGCTCATGTTCGGCCGAGCTTACCGCGGCGGCCCGACCAAGGACCTCGCGCTGCGGATGAAAGCCGCGCAAAGCCTCGTCTACGGCGAACAAATCGGCTGGTGCGACCCCAGCGTGATCAAGGAGCCCGTCGGCGGCCCGTTCATGCGCCGCATGGCCCGCCTGCGCTACGCCCTTCGCGATTATCTCAGCGCCGGCGAGATGGCCCATCCACCGAAGCTGCGCGGCGAGATCCCGACAGTCACCGCCGACTGGCAGTGGTCCGGCACATGGAATGTCACCGACACCGAGATTCAAACCGGAGCCTGGCATGCCCGCGACGGCCGTTTGGCACTGATCTTCGTCAGCGTGACGGATAAGGAGCTCAGCACCGAACTCGATTTCTCCGCAGAGCGCTACGGCTTCAAGCCCGGCGCGAAACTCAGCGTCTCCGTTCGCACCGAGGACGGCGCGCAACCCGCGACCGAACAGCCCGCATCGTTCCGCCGCAAGCTCGTGCTTCCGCCGTATCAGGCAATTGTCCTGGAGGTGAAGGTCGGGCCATAGAAGTCTGTACTCTGCGCCCTCCGCGTCCTCTGCGGTGAGCCGTTTCGGAGAACAGCCGTGCATACGAGAACTCTTCTCATCGCCGTGCTTCTTCTGCTTGCGTCGCTTTCCGCAGCCGCCCAGCAGCCCGAATCCCCTCGCCTTTCTCCCGATGCTCCGCCTGAGATCGGCGCGTGGTTCTGGCAATCGCAGGTCGAGCTTGCGCCGGAAGGCTACCGCAAGTTTATTGATTTGGTCGCGGAGCACTCCCCGTACACCCTCTTGACGACCAGCCAGCGCATTCCCCGCGAGATCACCGAACCTGAAATGCACGACCTTTACAAAGCCGGCGTCGCCTACGCGCACCAAAAAGGTCTGCGCGTCGCCCTCGATCTCGACATCCGTCTCGCGCGTGAAGCCTTTCGCAAAGCCTATCCCGAGGAAATGCAGGAGGTTTTGCGCATCAAGGAAGCCGATGTACCCGAAACCGGCGCGGAGATCACCCTCGCCAAAATCGAGAACAGCGATCACATGACCTGGGGCTCGAAAGCCGCATACGTCTCGCTCGCCGGCAAACTCGTGAGCGTTTACGCCTACACGCGCGACAAGGACGGCATCGATCCCGCCAGCGTCCAAGACATTACGGCGGAGTGCAAAGCGAAAGAGGAGTCTTCCACCCGCGTCGTCGTGAGCATTCCAGGCGGCAAGGATCTCGCCGGCCGAAAAGTCGCCGCCATGGCGACGTTCACTCTCTTCTGCGCCGATGTTTTCGCGCCGCATCTCATCGAGTTCCAGCGCTCGATCTACAAAATGTACGCTGACATTCCTCTCGATGGCGCGATGAAGGACGAATGGGGCTTCCCGACCGGTCCCGGCCACGTCGGAAACGATTTCTATGTCTCGAAGTACCGCGCCGAAGCCTACGCCAAGCGCACCGGTGGCCACAACCTCCTCGCGGATTGTTTCCTGATGTTCGCCGAGCAGCGCGGCAAGAAGTCTGAGCGCCAGGCTGCCATCAACCATTTCCAGGAGATGAACTGGCAGCGCAATTCCGAAATTGAAGAAGCGTTCTACCGTGACGCGAAAGAAACGTTTGGCCCTGCTGCGTTCGTTGGCACCCATGCCACCTGGCACCCCGCGCTCAACATTCCCGAACTTAACAAGAACGGCTGGGATTGGTGGGCCGCTCGCCGCGACTATGGCCAGAGCGACGAAACTACTCCCTATCCGGCGCGCACGTCGCTGGCTCGAAAGTGGGGCGGAGCCGTCTGGTACAATCAGTGGTACTCGACACAGAAGGATATCGTCAGCTACACGCGCGAGCTCTGGAAAAATGCCATCAGCGGCGGACGCATTAATTATCATCCACTCTTCCCGCACAAATCGGCCGATCCGCTCGGAGGCGCGGCTGCTCTGCTGGAAGGCGGCCTGATGCAAGGTGAGTGCCGCGTGCGTCTGCTCAATTTCGTCACGCGCGCGCAGCTCGACTGTCCCGTCGCCATCGTCTTCGGTCACGCCGCCGCCATGAACTGGGCGGGCCCTGCCTTTATGGACAACGGCGTCAATCTCGCGCAGCAATTCTGGAATGCCGGCTTTCCCGCCGACCTGATCCCTTCGAGTGAAATCCGCAGCGGTGCGGTGTCCGTCACCGGTGATGGCTTCGTTCAGTACGGTGCCGCCAAGCACAAATACAAAGCGCTGATCCTGCACCAGCCCGAATTCGAACGTCCCGAGACCGCCGAGTTCTGGAAGAAAGCCGCGTCTGGGGGAAAAACCGCGCTCTATCGAAACGGCAATTGGACCGCCGATTTCGACGCCAAGCCGTTCGATGGCAACGCGCTCCTCCGCCGCGAAAACGAGGAGCCTGCGAGTGTTCAGAACGTAACCGAGAAGCTGAAAGCCGCCGGCGTCGAACCGTCGCATGAATGGAACGCCAAGGATCTCACCGGCCGCTGCCGCCTCACCGATGGCACCGAAATCATCGTCGCCGCGTCCGCCGAACAGCCCGCGGGAGTCGTCATCAGCAAGACACTGAAGATTGGCAGACAGGAAGTGACGTTTGAGTGCATCGGCCTGGCCGCCGTACGTTTCAACGCCGCCGGAGAACTCCAAGCCATCGCCGCCGGCGCGCTGAAATCGTTCAAAGCCGCCGCGCTGTCAATCGAACTCCATCAACCCGCCGACATCGCCCTATGGCGCGACGAAAAAGGCAATTGGCGCGGCGTCCTGCAAGGCCATAAAGGCGAAGTCCCCGAACCGCTTCTGTCGATCACCAAAGATTGGCTGCGCCTGTCCGTGCCCAAACCCGTCGCCCCCAACTAGCCGACCATGAATCACCAGACACCAGAGCACCACTCACCAAGTACCACTCACCAATCTCCCTTTTGCGTTCCGAATTTTGCGTTAACGTATGCATCGACATGAGCCCTCGCATTCTTCTCGTCAACCCGCCCGTCTACGACTTCTCCGCCTACGACTTCTGGCTGAAGCCCTATGGCATGTTGAGCGTCGCCGGCCTGCTGCGGGGACAAGCCGACTTCGTTCTGTTCGATTACCTCGATCGCCTTTCGCCACTAATGCACTCTGATAAGAAGCTTCGCGCGGACCACTGGGGCCGCGGCGAATTCTGTTCTCAGCCTGCGCCCAAGCCTGAAGTCTTCGCAGACATTCCGCGCCACTATCACCGCTTCGGTGTGCCGCGCGAAGCATTCCGCCACTTCCTGTCGCAGCAGCCGCCGTTCGACTTCGCTCTGATCCAGACTGGCATGACCTACTGGTATCCCGGCGTGCGCGAAGTGATCGACGACCTCCGCGCGTTCTCCGCGAAAACCAAAATTGTTCTTGGCGGCGTCTACGCCACGCTCTGCCCCACTCACGCCGGTTCCCTCGGCGCCGACCTCGTCGTCTCCGGCACCAACCTTGATCCTCTGTGGCAGTTCCTCGGTACGACTCCGCCACTTACCCCCAGCTTCAGCAGCCAAGAGCCAAGAGCTAAGAGCCAAGAGCCGCCGGTCCCGCTCTGGGATCTCTACCCGCGCCTGCAAACCGGCGTCCTGAAACTCGCCGACGGCTGCCCCTTTCGCTGCACGTATTGTTCGGTGCCGCAGGTCTACGCGGGCTTCACGCCTCGTCCGATCGAGCGCGTTCTCGCCGAATACGATTTCCTTCGAGCGCGCGGCGTTACCGACCTCGCGTTTTACGACGACGCGCTCGGCTACCAGGCGGACAATGTGCTGATGCCATTCCTCCGCGAAGTGATCAAGCACGGCTCGCGTGCCACTGCTGGCTTGTTAAGCAGTGCCGCGGCCGTCAACCTCCACACTCCCAACGCGCTGCACGCGCGCTACATGACTCCCGAGGTCACGCGCTTGATGATCGACGCCGGCTTCAAAATCATCTTTCTCGGCTTCGAAAGCCAAGCGGTCCAGTGGCAGCGTGCGACCGGCGGCAAAGTCTACGCGCACGATCTCGAACAGGCGGTGCGAAACCTGTTGAACGCCGGCGCGAAACTCGAACACCTGCACGCCTACCTCATCATGGGCCATCCGCAGCATGATCAGCAAGACCTGGAAGGTTCCATGCGTCTGGCCAGCAGCCTCGGCCTGCGCATCATGCTGGCGGAATTTTCCCCCATTCCCGGCACGCCCGACGGCGAAGCCTGCCGCAAGTGGATCGATCTGGACGAACCGCTCAATCACAACAAAACTTCGTTCCCGTTCGTACTGCTCGGCGAAACCGAAGTCCGCCGCCTGAAACAACTCTGCCGCGATCTGAACGCCGCCCGCTCGTAGGACGTTTTGCCAAATTGTCCCTCAGTTGAACTCCACTAATCTGAGTTGTATGGTTGGAGAGGTATCTCACCTCTCCGGAGCGCCCACGATGCTGCGCAGCACACGCCTTCAGGCCGGCTCCGCACTCTTTATATTCTGCGTCTGTATCGCAAGTGCCAATGAGGCCGCCGATCTTGACAAAGCCCTCGGCGACGAACGCCCCAGTAAGCAGGTTGATGAGAGCGGCCTGGTCACCTACTTCAGCGGCCTGCAACTCCTTGTCGAATCCAAGGGCAAGCGCGTCCCGGCGCAGTACGTTGCCGTCGGCGGCGAGGTGATCATGGAATGCAAAGCCTGGGCGCAGAAAGGCGCCAAGATTTCCGAAGTTGCATTCATGCTCATTGATGAAAACGACAAGCCGCTGCTCACCGCCAAAGGCACCCGGCGCGGCGAGACGAAATTCTATGAAGCCAAAGTAAAGATGACCGACAACCCCGGCCGCTTCCGGTTTGGCGTCGCCCTCAAAGCCAAACCCGACACCGACGCCGCCGATGAGCCGGAAAAGCCCGTCAGGCCACCCAAGCCGCCCAAGGACAGCGGGGAATTTTGAGCGCCTGCGCCTCAGCACTCATGGCTCAGCGCTTCACTTCACCCTTACCCGCGCATAACTCATCGTGTTGCTCATCGTGTTGCTCGCCCCGCTGCGCTGCCCCAAAACATCCAGCAAAAACGACGGCGCCGACCCGGCACGCACCGTCGCCGTGAAAAACTCCATGAACGCATGCTTCAGCGGCACCCGCACCGCCGGCGTGTTCGTACCGTCCGGCAGCAGTTCCATCAGCCGGTTCTCCGAAACCAAACCGCCCACATAAAAGAACACAAACAAGCGTCCGTCCGGCGTTACGTGAAATCGGCCGCGCCCGGGAATCTCCTTCGAGCCACCTTCTTCGGCCAGCACCAGCGAACGCTTTGAAACCACCTTGCCCGCGCGAAGCAGCGCGTAGTTCAACGCGCTCGATTGCTTTTCGTTCGGGTAGAATTCCGCGCGTAAACGCTCGTCGAGCGCCTTCTCATTCCAGATCAAGTGCACGTCGCCGTTCGGCGCGACCCACATGTCCCCCGGCATGATCCACCCGCACGTTTTGTCGCGACTGGCCACTTCTACCCACGGCTCGAACTTGTCCGCCGTCAAATCAGGGCACCACGTATAGAAGAGCCGACGAAAATCGTAATCCCATTCGCGGCCAGTGATCTTGCGCTTCGCGTCTCGCCATTTCTGATACGGTTCCACGATGTCGCTCACGCCGCAGAAGTGCGCTGCCTTTCCCTTCAGCGCCACATTCGGATAACACACGCGGATCGGCTGCGGCTTGTCATATTCAGTGCCGTTCGGCCACGCAAGCTTCCCGTGCGCTATCCACTGCCCGCGCGCTTCGTCGCGCAGCGTCCACTCCGCATGCGTGTACCCAATGTTCTGAAGAAGAATCAGGCTCTGCGATTCCGCATCAGCCGCAAAGCTGCGGTAGGAATGCTCCGTGAACTGCGGCGTCCCGTCCCACTCGGGCATCAGCGTTTGATACGCCGCCTTCGCATCCGATGCCGAAAACTGGAGAATCTCCGGCCGCGCCGGCCCGGCGCGCTGCCCCGGCACCAGCGTCGGATTTGTCGAAAGCATCAGTTTCCCGTTCGGCAGCGTCGCGAGCGGACACGGCTCGCGCGTGCGTCCGCTCTTGTCTGTCTGCTGCAACTCCCAACCCGCAGTACCGCGCTTGTATAGCGTCCAGCGGCAATTATTGAGCGGCTTCGCGTCCGGCAGCGTCTCCAGACCGCTCGCAAAAACATCGTCGCCGATACGCACCAGGCACGTCGAACCATGACACCACATCGGCCCCGCTCCGTTGCCTGCAGGCGTGAACGTGTAAACGTCTTCCTCCACTTCCACGGTTGGCGGCATGTTCTGGGTCTCCGCGTGCGTCACCAGGGCCGCAATACCTAAGAGGAGCGCCAGTGTTCGCATTTTTGAATCTCCGTCGCAGATGACGAATATTTAACCCCGCGCCCACTTCGCGTCCATCCGAAACCTCTCGCCTCGATCACTCAACCCCTCACAAAGTACCCCTCACCAAGTACCAACAACAATGAAGCGTACTTTGCCTGAATCGTCTATCCTTGGACCAGAACCCTGCTATAGTGTCGGGACGCTCGTAGAACAGGTTTGGAGACGTAAGTTCAGCTCTATGCGCATACAGTTAACTCCTCTGTGGACAGTGGCACTTTACGTGGCCCGTCAGAAACTCGCGGGCCGGCAGCGCTACCCGATGGTCCTGATGCTGGAACCTTTGTTCCGCTGCAATCTCTCCTGCTCCGGCTGCGGGAAAATCCACCACGACGCCGACGTGCTGCGTCGCCAGCTTACGCCGGAACAGTGTTTTGCGGCTGCGCGGGAATGCGGCGCGCCCGTCGTCTGCGTCCCCGGCGGCGAACCCTTGTTGCACCCTCAGATCAATGAAATCATCAACGGTCTGGTCGCGATGAAAAAGTGCATCTATCTGTGCACCAATGGCATCCTGCTCGATCAGTGGCTGGACAAGACCGATGTCAAGCCGTCCCGGTTTCTCAGCCTGGCCGTCCACTTGGACGGTCCAAGGGAAGAGCACGATGCCACCGTCGGCCGTCCGGGCACATTCGACCAGGCTGTGCAGGCAATTCGAAAAGCTGTCTCAATGGGCTTCTGTGTCACCACCAACACGACCATCTTCGACGGTGCTGACCCCAAGCGCTTTCAGAAGTTCTTCAGCGACCTGATGGCCTTGAGCGTCTCGGGAATGATGATCTCACCAGCCTACGGCTACCAGGAGGCCAGCGGCCAGGATCGTTTTCTCGTGCGGCAGCGCAGCGTCGATTTTTTCCGCCAATTGCTCGAACCGCGGCAAAAAACATGGCATTTCAACCACTCGCCGCTCTTTCTGGATTTCCTCACCGGCGGCATCGATTTCGAATGCACGCCTTGGGGTAACCCGACCTACAATATTTTCGGTTGGCAGCGCCCCTGTCACCTGCTTCCAGAAGGTTCCGCTGGAACGTTTCGCGAATTGATGGAAGAAACCGAATGGCAGAACTATGGCCGCCGCTCAGGCAACCCGCGTTGCCGGGATTGCCTGGCCCACTGCGGCTTCGAAGCCTCGTCGATGGCTTACACGTTCGGCTCCATTGGCGGCTTGGCACGCACAGCTTGGCGCGTCCTGACTGGTCGCCCTCTAGGCACCGTCGAAAAACCGCTGATCGTGCCGTCGGACCGCCCCGCGTGCACGCCGCCGGTTCGGGAACCCCAAACTCCTTCACTTGTCTCCGCTTCTTCGGTCCCTTTCTCAGCCGCAAGGGAGAGAGGTTAGAGGTGAGGGGGCGTTGCCGGTGAATGAATGAAAGCCCGCATTCTAATTAGCGCGACACGCAGAGCCTTTCAACATATTGAACGGGCGCCAGCTCACCCTACTTCCTGATGGGCCTCCATTATCGCGCAGAAGCGCGCCAGATCCTCGTCAATCTGTTGCTCCGGAGCTTTACCGAAGAGCCGCGCGAGGCCCGCGCCGATCTTGCCCGCCGGCGGACGGTATTGCAGTTCAAGCGTCACCTGCGTGTTTCCGTCCGACTGGCGTGTGAATAGAACCGTGCCCGCCGAAACAACGTCTGCGCCGGGTAGCGAACGCCATGCAATGAGCTCACCGGGAACGTCGTTGATGATTTCGGCGGCCCATTCCACCGTCTTGCCCGCTGGCGCTTCAACGATCCAGTACGACAGTTTATCTCCGACGCAACGAACTTCTTTCACGTGTTGCATGAACTGCGGCAGGTTCGCGAGATTCCGCCAGAAATGATAAAGCTCCTGCGGCTCTCGCCTGATGCTGATCGATTTCTCGATCTTTATTCCGCGTTCCCAGACCTTTTCATGTTCCGCGGCCGTGGCTCTGTTGATCCCCAGCGCATTGTACACGCTGCAATACCCAGTCGTGGCCCGATAGATCAGGCTCCCCCCGACCGCCGCCGTCGCCAGTCCCAGAATCCCGCGTCGCCGCAAACCGAGTAGCGTCAACGCGCCGCCGGCAATCCCTGAAAGCCAGCGTTCATGCTTGCCCACATTTGTTGAATGCGGCAAATTTTTCGTCTTCGCCGGTCCGTTCGCTATCTCTGTCATATTTAGCTCCTGCCTCGTACCACCCATTTCATCAACCACCCTGCAATGCCAAGGCCAGTAATGCCTGTCTGTCGCGTTAATCCCCTTGCGAGCCCGCGCGCGGTGCTGTAGGCCATCCACATTGATTGCGAGGATGCCAGTATGATCATTGCGCGCTTTTCACGGCTGAAGGATCACCGCGCCTCCGCGTCCGCCATTTTGCCGTTGCTCCTCTTAGTGAGCACGCTGCTCTCGGCCGCCGACCGACCCTGGACCGAAGTCCCGCCTTCGCAGTGGAAAGGCAATACGAAGGTAGACGTCGCCGGCCTGAAAGCCTGCGCCGCCGCTATCGCTTTTCCAACGAAGGATGCCGCGCCGCTGATCGCTGTAGCGCCGGCATCCGTGCCGGTGGCATCCGGACTGTACGAACTGCGCCTAACGCTGCGCCCGTCTCACGTCGCAAATATCGTGGCCTTCCATAGCGGAGTGCGTGTCAAAGTCGCGGATACAACAGCCGCCGAGTTCCGCGGCCAGTTTTTCTCGCGGCAGCATCAGCCTGAGGTGCGCACCACATGCCTCGTCCATTCACAAGGCGGTCCGTTGCGGATCGTTGTGGAAGCGTTTACAGATGCGAAAGCCTGTGAAAAGTTCTTCACAGCCGCGGGCCTGAAAGCTGGCGGCCCGAAGTTGCCCTCGGGCCTCGATGCAAAGGAAGCGACCGAGCTTGACACCGAACTAGAACTCAAGCTGGCCCCGGAAAAAGCTGTGTATTACGTCCTCGATCGGATCGAGTTGCGCGCCGTTTCAACCAGCGGGCACGTATCCAAACTTGAGATCAACAAGATCCGCTACGCGCCCGGCGAAACGCTGAAAGGAACGGCGACGCTTGCGGATGTTGGGGGCAAAGGCGGCGACGGCGTCCTGAATCTCTATCTTGAACATGGCGTCGCCGAACGGACCAAGATCAAAAGCCTGCCAGTAAAGCTCGCCGGCACTTCGCAGACGGTTCCGTTCGAGATTCCTCTGCCTAAGGAGGAACTCGGCTATGCGCTCGTTGCGGAATTCGTCTCCGCCGGTAGCGCCGGCCTCCGCGCCGGTGACGCGGACCGCTCCGAGGCCGCCGAGTTCTTCAACATCGCCGCTGACTTTAATCGCGTCGCCATCTTCGGCGGATACGGTGGGCAGAGCGGCACGACACGGAGCGAGCAGGCCATGCAGGATGCCGCGCGATCCGCTCGCGCAGAATACTGCAACGCCTGC
Organism: Planctomycetota bacterium; assembly: GCA_036504595.1. GTDB lineage: Bacteria > Planctomycetota > SZUA-567 > H5-PLA8 > H5-PLA8 > DASXUX01. Next base: position 111,783 of record DASXUX010000083.1, read on the forward strand.
GAAATGTTCGCGTGGGCCGAAGAAGACATGGTGGGCATGAGCCCCGAATCCGATTATTGGTTCTCGGGCCAGACCTGCTACCACATGAACAAACAAGGCATGCAGCAGCTTATTCGCATCGCTCACGACCACGGCATTGCGATGGTCAGCTACGGCAAGTTCGTGATGTCCGGCTACATCGGATGGAAGACCGCGTACGACTTCCCGAACGATCACAAGAGCCAATACTGTTATCCGGTCGGAATGTGGGAAGGCATTAACAGCGTCACGCTCGACCGCTTTCGCAATAAGGAATTCGTCCCCTATGCCGACCGGCCGCATATCGAAGGCAACCGCTTCGATGTGTGGTGGCAGGATTTTCTGCCGATCAACCCGGACGCCACGCCGCGCATGTCGCGCATTGCCGCCGAGGCCGCGATCCGCTCCATAGACATGTTCGGCTGGGACGGCATTCGCTGGGACGGCCAGATGCGCGGCGGCGGCCCATGCGGCGGGTCCGGCGGCGACTTTAGCCTGGAAGCCTCCCGTCGCACACAGACGCTCGTGCGATACTTCAAAGAGATCGTCGCCTCCAAGCACCCGAATTTCCGGCACGGCTACAACTATCTACTGATTCAAGACAAGCCGTCGTACGACTGGGCGTTTGAAGATTACGAACTGGACGAACTCTGCCGCGGCGGCGGCCTGCTGATGAACGAGTCGATCGGCAACGCATCCGCCGGCCGCACCTTTGAAAACATCGCGCAGAACCTGCAGGTCGAAGGCGACCTATGCCGCGAACGCGGCGGCTATTTCCTCGGCATCAGCTACGCAAAATCCCCACGCGATCTGCTCATCGAAGGCGCCCTCTGGTCCGCCGCCGGCGCGCGTTATTACGGCGGGGTCAGCAAATGCTTCGAAGCCAAGCGCTACTGCACGCGTTTCTCACAATACAGCTTCGACGAAAGACTCCGCCGCCTGACAACGCCAGAAAAAGTACTCGCGCCTCAAGCCGAAACGTCACTATGGTGGCAACCGTTTGTGTATGAGACGCCGCTCGAAAACGGCGAACGCCAGCTTGTGGTGAACCTGTTGAACATTCCGAGAACTGCCAGACGTCCGAAGGATGAGAACGCTCCACCGGAATGGGAGATGCCCGCCGGTTCGGCTCCAACGACTTTCGCGCTGACGCTGCCCAATGGCTTGCGCGCCGCAGCCGTGAACTTGATCGATCCCTGTACGCTCGCCGTCACACCCGTCGCGCTCAAAGATAATCGCTTCGAAGTCCCGCCGGTGCCGATCTGGTCGGTCGCCGTGATTGACCTCGCCGTGGAAGCCAACGCTCCTTCGCTGGCGTCTCTCTTCGGCCCGCCAAAGACGTTCGGTGTCCCGCGGCCGAACTTGAAGACGGAGCGCAAGACTGAACTGGTCTTGGACATCAAGAAGGACGTTTACGAAGTGAACAAAGACATGTCGGCGCTCGCGCCAGACAACAGCGGCAAGCAGCAGGAAGAACAGGCGGCTCTCGACGCGCTGCCGTGGGAGGAACGCAATGCGCGCATCCTCAAGCTCCGCGAACAAAACACCCGCGAGAAGATGACCGAGAACTGGTGGAAAGGCGGCTCGCTCCCGGAAGACCTGAAACTCCAGCAGCGCAAGTTCGATTTCGGCAATCTCGCGCCAATCCGCAACGGCCGCGTCGATATTTTTCACGCGCGCGGCGCGATGGATTACCGCCTGCGCGTTCCCACCGCCGTCGCCGCGCTCGATCGCTTCTCATTTCACGACTCGCCGCTGATGGGCGGCTTCCGCGCTGGCGGCGGCCACTGGTTGCTGGACGGAGTGCCGTGGTTGCGCTATCCCGAATTCGACATCCTCGTTTTCACCGGCATTCCGCACTGCGCGATCGGCGCCGAGAACTCCTACGCGCTGGTGGAGTACGTGAAGGCCGGCGGCGCGGCGCTCTTCACGGGCGGGGAATACGCATTCGGCAAAGGCGGCTACAACTATACCGTGCTCGAACGCGAATTGCTGCCGGTGCTCTGCGTTGAAAACGTAGACACGCGTTACTCGCAAACCCCTCTGCCCCTTGAAGCCGGTCCCGACTTCGGCGAACTCAATGCGAAGGTGGACTTCGCCGCCAAACCGTCGTTTTGGGTGTGGAATCAGGTCGGCCTGAAAGTGGCGCAGGCTGTCCAGCCTGCGGACGCAAAGGTCAAAGTTTTCCTGAAGTCCGGCGACCGCCCCATTCTCGTTGGCTGGCAAGTAGCCAAAGGTCGCGTGGCGTGCTTCCTCGTCGATCATCGCGGCAAGTCAGAGAAAGACGTGACCGCCTTCTTCGATTGGCCCGACTGGCCGGTGCTGCTGCGCTCCGTCTTGACCTGGCTCGCCCCGGATGCGTTGTCAACCCAGAACGCAGCCGCGCCAGCACTCTCCGCAGCCGAAGCCAAGAAGATCCTGGATCAACTCGAGGGCGACAACATGGAGGACGCCGCCGCGGGTCTCGAGAAAGACGCGCCGTCGTCGCGACCCAAGAGCGGCGATTCCCTGAAGAAGCGTGTTGCGCTGATCCAGCGCGCGATTCAATGCGGCAGCAAGGAAATCGCCGGCCCGCTGGCCGAACAACTAGCCACCTGCGGCGCTCTGCCTCAGGATCTGAGCTGGTCCATCATCGATTTCCTGCGTGCGCAGAAACCTGCAAACCTGGCCGAAATCGCGCGCCGGTGCCTGGCCTCAAAGGAAAGCCCCGTACGTGGCTCTGGAGCGCAACTTCTGGCACTGATGGGTGACGCTGACTTCGCCAAAGAGATCACCGCGCCGGCTGGCGTCCTGGAAACGAACCCACAAGGCTACGCGCGCGATCTAGTGCTCGCGCTGGTGCAGTACGCCAAGCCCGATCTTGTCGAAGAAGGCCGCAAGCGTGTGCAAGCCTGGAATGCTCGCGAACACGATGTCATGCAGAAGTGGACCGGCGGCAAAGGCTTTTCTCTCGCCGCGCCCGAACATCCGTGCCTCGACGCCGAGGCGCTTTTCCAGCGCGTTGCATGGCTGGCATACCTGACCCGCCACGATCCGAAGACTTTCGGCGCGCAGTTCGCGCGGCAGTGGGTCATGACCGCGCAGTACCAGGATTACTGCGACCGCAGTGCGCGCAATCTGTATAGTGACCACATGACCGCAGCCGACAGAAAACGCGCCGAGATCAAAGGCCAGGAATGGCAGCGGTTCCGAGCGTATTTCGGCCGCCTGAGAGAACTCACGCGCTCGGACGCCGAAGCGCTCGTAAAGCAGTCCCCGGAATTGGCCGCGGAAGGTTTCTGTCAGGCGCACTTCACGCTCGAATTCCGCACCTGCATGAATCTGCTTGGAAGCTTCGACCGCGCCGCTACCGCTGGCATTCTCGAGAAGCTGAAGAAAGCCGAGAACGCCGATCTGTCTGAGTTCGCAGGAGTACGAGCCAAATAGGCCGTGCTTTGCCGTAGACTCGGGACTCCAGACTCTTAGACTCCAGGCTCAATCTCAGGAGGGTATCGCATGTCTCGCTCGGCTCTCGCGATCGCTGCCGTATTCATTGTCGTCACGCTACACGCGGCCGATAATCCGCTGCTGCTTGAGGAAAACATGCAGGTGTTGAAGTGCAAGAAGCCAGACGACAAGTTCCGCATTCTCAGCGCCAGCGCGCCGGGCGGGTTGTTCCTGGACGGCGAAAAGGCTGCGCTCAAACTCGCCATCGCGAAGTCCGACGGCGAGCTGGCGATTGAGATCCAGGAAATCACCACGCGCGATCCTGAAGCTCGCACCAAAGGCGGCCTGACCGACACCAGCGGATACGCCCCACTTATTGCGCTCGAAGGTCAGCCTGTGCGCGTGCCGATCAAGCCCGCAGTTACAGATAAACCTGAATCCGAAATCGAGATCGCCGACCTCCCCTTGCCGGCCCGCTTCGGAAATTACGCGCTGATTCTTGTTCACGCCGCCGAACGTCAGTTTCTCGGCACACTCTCACGCCTGCCGAAGCCGCGCGAAAACGCGATGCTCGAAAACGTCCCGGTCTTCGGCGAAGGCCAGTTCATGAACGGCAACATCGAAGAGAGAGCGCAGATCTTCGCGCGCATGGGAATCCGCGGTTGGCGTTCGGAACTTTCCTGGTCCGAAGACGCCAAAGGCGTGTACCAATGGGAGAACCTCGACAAACTGTTTGGCGCCGCGGAGAAGGCCGGCTGCAAAATCATGGTCACACTCGGCGGCCATCACGGACACTTGCGGCCTTTCGTCGAACCCGTCCCGGCTGTCGGCTGGAAACCAGGCTCCGGCGGATACGGTGGCACGGGCGACTGGGTCTGCGCGCCCGACCAGTATGAACGTTACGGTAAGTGGATCACCGCGTTTTGCGAGCGCTACTGGAAGGACGGCAAGGGTCCGCTGTGGGGCATCGACAACTACAATGAGCCCTGGGAGGGTGGGGGCATCTCTGGCTGGGCTCGGGACTGCCGCGAATACCGCAAACTGCAGAAGGTCATTGCCACCTCCGCGCACAAGGTCTCCAAAGACATCCGCATGCTCGCCGCCAGTTCGATCATGAACACCGAAGACAAGCTCTACAGCGACGGCAGCAACGAGTTCGATCAGTACGTGGACATCTTCACCGATCACTACGTCGTGCCGGCGATGTGCTACGGCCCGCTCGTCGCGGCCGCTCACGGCAAGGAGTCCATGGAAACCGAAACGTGGATCGTCAACGCCGAGTACATGCTGCCGATGGTCGTCAGCCAGTTCATGGCTTGCGGCCAGACCCGCATCGCTCCCTGGCACCCGCGCGTGCTGTTCGACGATCTGCACAAGCGCCTGATCCCGGCTCCGGTAGTCACCGCGACGGCTGCGTTCAACTATTTCGTAACTGGAAAACGTTTCGAAAAATTCGTGTTCCTGAATCACCTGCCGTGGGTTTTCCAGTTCGGAAAGGACAACGACCCGGAAGCCCTGCTGGTGATGTTCGGCCGCTTGCTGATGGCTTGGGGCAGCGTGCGCGAACGCCCGATGGCGCAGGTCGAGGAACAGCCCGGCGGCACATTGACCATCGACAACGCCGACGGCCTGCTGCAGTTCTTCGATCTGGCCGGCAACCCGCAATACCTCGGCGAAAAGCAGGTTAAGATTCCCATGTCCATTCTGCCGACCTACATCCGCTGCGCCAAAGGCGCCGCCGCGGCCGCTGAACGCATCAAAGCCGCGAAACTGGAAGGCAAACGTCCCGTCGAGATTCTGCCGCACGATTTCTCCGCTCCGGTTGCAGCCGACGTATCACTGCGCACCGGCGTGCACAATTGTTTGAATCGCGCGATCAAGGGAACGCTGACGGTTACTGCGCCAGAAGGTCTGATGCTGGCTTCCACGGAGCAAAGCGTGGAACTTGCGGCCGGAGAGACGAAGGATCTGGTCTTCAAGATCGCCAAGGCCACTCGGAACGCCAGCAACGCATACCCGTTCAGCTTCAAGTTCGCCAGCGATGCGGGAGACGCTGAGTACAAGGAGGTCCTGAACGCCGCGATCATCTGCAAAGGCACCAAGCAGATCGATGGCAACCTCGACGATTGGAAAGACGTGCCGGGCGTGACCGTCTGGTCCGATTCGGCGAAGATCGACCCGACCGAACTCATGCGCCGGCCGTGGCTGGCGGTGGCAGAAGCCAAGCCCGAAGTCACTGCTGCCGAATTCAAGCTCGCCTGGGACGAAGACAATCTTTACCTCGCCGCGCGGGTACAGACGCCCGCGCCCAACCTGGACATGCCCTCGTTCGCTCAGCGCAACGAAGACAGCTACTTCCACTCCGCGGCGTCGGACGAAATCTCGCCGTACAAGGAATTTCTGTCAACCCAGAAAGGTCTCGACGGCAAGACGCTGAAGGAAGCTGGCCGCAGCTTCGCCGAAGTTCCGTACGTGTACTGCAAGGCGCCTGAGGGGTCCATCCCCTTCCGCCGCGACCGCATTCACTTCGCACTGGATGTTACCGACGACTGGCACGACATGAAACCTGACACGGACCGCGTGCCACTGGGTTTCCACGGCTACCCGGATTCCGACTACGAGTACTCCGTCTATCCATTCGCCGGCGGGAATTGCGAAATGTGGCGCCACTTGGCGCCCGGCGTACCGCGCATCAACGACTTTCCGCGCCAAGTCCGCGGCAAGGTCACGACCGGCCTGGTGCCCGGTTCAAAGTGCGTGCTCAAAGTCGATGGCAAGACGCTCATCTACGAAGTTGCGATCCCGAAATCGGAACTCTCAACATTGAAGCTTGCTGCCGGCACGACCGTAGGTCTGATGTTGCGCGCAGCCACGAGCAAAGGAGTCAACGCCGACTACGGCAATGATAAAGCCGTCACGCGCATCAACGGGCTGACGTTACATCCGTATTGGGAACGAAAATCAAACTGTGGAGTGCGTTGGACGCTGGTGCCGTGAACCCTGAATTTAGCTTGTCAGAACAGCGTTCTAAGTTAGCATCCCCAGCAAACCCGTGGAGGTCTTGAATATGCCTGCAATTCTGATTGCACCGAGAAAATACGTCCAAGGCCGCAACGTTCTCAGCGAAATTGGAACGTACCTGAAGCTGCTGGGCAAACGTCCGCTGCTGCTGTGGGATTCGCGCGTGAAGGCTCTGGTCGGCGACCGCATTCTCTTAAGCGTTAAGAACGCCGGACTCGAACTCATCGACGTTGATTTCCGCGGCGACTCGACGAAAGGAGAAGCCGAACGCGTCGCGCAGATCGCTCGCGAACGCAGCGCGGATATTGCTGTGGGCATCGGCGGCGGCAAGGCGCTCGACACGGCCAAGGCCGCCGCTGCTTCGACGGGCATCAAGATGGTGACCGTGCCGACAATCGCCTCCAACGATTCGCCGACAAGTTCGTACACAGTCTGGTACGACGAAAAAGGCAACTGCATGGGATTCGAAAGCTGGGGCCGCAATCCGGACCTGGTGCTTGTCGATAGTCAAGTCATCGCCGATGCGCCCGTTCGGCCCTTTGTTGCCGGAATGGGCGACGCGCTGGCGACATGGCTGGAAGCTGAGGCCTGCTACAAGGCTCGCGGCGGAAACCTCGCCGGCGGCCAGGCGACCATGGCATCGCTCGCGATCGCTCGACTGTGCTACGACACACTGCTGGAGCACGGCGTGGAAGCCAAGCGCGCGATTGAACAGCATGTCGTCACTGCGGCAGTCGAAAAATGCATTGAGGCGAACGTGTTGCTGTCCGGACTAGGTTTTGAGAGTGGCGGCGTTTCGACCGCTCACATGATCGCCAACTGCCTGCCGTCCTTCCCGGAGTGCCACGGCCTAATGCACGGCGAGGAAGTCGGCTTCGGCATCATCAGCCAGTTGTGCCTCGACGAAGACATGACCACCGAGCAGAAGAACAAGGTGGTGGACTTCGAAATCGCGATTGGCCTGCCCGTCACGTTCGCGGACATCAAGCTGGACGGCGTCACGCGCGAAAAGCTCAAGAAGATCGGAGACATCTGCGGCGGCCCGGGTTCGCTCTGCGAAAACCATCCGTTCAAAGTAACCTCAGACGATGTTGTCGCGGCAATGGTCGCAGCCGACGGCCTCGGCAAGGCGCGCAAGAAGCTAGTCAAAAGCTGAATGTAAAGGAGGGTATGGGGTATGGGGTAGAGGGCATAGGGGCGGATGGTGATGGCGCTTTTGCAGCCACGCCCGATACCCCATGCCCCATACCCGATACCCCGCCGTTCATTATGGTTGAAATGACCTCTCAGCAACGCGTAATCGCCGCACTGAAGCGTGAACAACCCGACCGCATCCCGCACTTTGAGTGGGCTGTGGATCGCAAGGTGCGCGAAGTGCTTTGTCCCGGCTGTTCGTACGAGGAATTCGTCGTGCGAATGGAATGGGACGCGATCCTGACCGCACCAGACTTCAGGAAGGAACAGGTCGGCCCGGACTTGTGGAAGAACGAGTGGGGCATCACGCGGCGTTACACCGGCGAAGAGGACACTTTCCCGATTTCCGGTCCGATCAAGACGATGGAAGACTTCAAGCGCTACACGCCGCCCGATCCGCACGCGGCGCATCGCTACAAAAGCCTGGACGCCTGCGTGCAGCAGTTCAAAGGCAAGAAGGCCATCGGCGTGCATTTGAACGACGTGTTTTCGGTGCCGCGTTACCTGATGGGCTTCACGGAGTTGATGGAGGCATTCTTCGATCAGCCGGAATTGGTGGACGAGTTGGTTGAGCTCTCCGTGAACGTGAACATCGAAATGGCTAAGGAAGTCGCTAAACGCGGAGCAGACTTCGTTTTCACCGGCGACGATTACGCAGCGACAAAGCAGCCGTTCATGTCGCCGAGCATGTTCAAGCGCTTCATGCATCCGGGGCTCAAGCGCGTGATGCAGGGTTTCAAGGACCAAGGCTTGCTGGTCATCAAGCACTGCGACGGCCAGATCTGGCCGATCATCGACATGATGCTCGAAGCGCCCTTCGATTGTCTTGATCCGATCGATCCGGTCGCGGGCATGGATATCGGGGAGGTAAAGAAAAAGTTCGGCCACCGCGTCGCTCTGAAAGGCAACGTGAACTGCGCCGAAACCCTGACCTTCGGTTCCATCAGCGATGTGATTGCCGAAACCAAGCAGGTCATCGCGAAGGCTGCGCCCGGCGGCGGCTTCATTCTCTCGTCAGGCAATTCGATTCATTCCTCTGTGAAGCCCGAGAACTACCTTGGGATGCTGCACACGCTGCGCATGTACGGGCGCTACCCGCTGAATTTGGAACATTGGGCCGGGAAAACCACTGACGGTTTTTGGGCGTAATTTCTTAGGAGATCGCCATGGCATACTTGGTCGGTATTGACCTGGGTTCCACCAGCCTCAAAGCTGTCGTCTACGACGTGGATGGCAAGATCGTCGCCTCCGCGAGCCGTCCGACGGAGCGCTTTCATCCCGATGCGGCGCATCCGGACTGGACCGTTTGGCAGCCTGAACAGATCTGGGGCGGCACGGCTGAAGCGGCGCGCGAGGCGGTCGCGAAACTCGACGACCCGAAGAAGATCAAAGGCGTTGCCGTCACGGGCATGGGCATGGACGGCGTACCGATCGACAAAGGGGGAAAATGGCTCTACCCGTTCATCAGTTGGCTAGATCCCCGCACGTCCCCCCAACTGGACTGGTGGAAGGCCAACATTGGCGCGGAGCGTGTGTTCTCCATCGGCGGCAATCCGCTATGGGCCATCAATTCGGCGCTGCGCATTCTATGGATGAAGGAGCATGAGCCCAAGATTCTTGCGCGCGCGGACAAGTGGCTGCTCATCGAGGATTTCCTCAACTTCATGCTCAGCGGCCGGCGCGCGACCGACTTCAGCATGGCGTCGTGCACGCTGCTTTTTGACCAGAGAAAGCTGAACTGGTCGGACGAAATGCTGGCGGCCTCGGGAATCGATCGAGCGCTGATGCCGGACGCGTTCCCGGCTGGCACCGTTATCGGCGAAGTCACCGCGGCAGCATCGAAGGCCACCGGAATTCCAGCCGGCACGCCAGTGGTGCTGGGTGGACACGATCACCTTTGCGGTGCAATTCCGGCCGGCGCATTCAAGCCCGGCGTGGTGCTCGACGTGACCGGAACATGGGAAATTGTTTCGTCGCCGATTCCAAAGCCCGTGCTGACGCCGCAGGTTGGAAAAGCCGGGTTGACGATTCAGGCTCACGTGGCTCGCGGCGTGCACATGGCCTGGGCCAGCACGCCCGCCGCCGAATCGCTCGAATGGTTCCGCAACAATCTGACGGTGGCGCCGGCCTCCGTGCCGGCCGGCAGGGACGCCGGCCCCACTGTCGCCTCCTGGGAAACGCTGATGACGGAAGCCGCACAGTCTCCGGCCGGTGCAAACGGCGTGATGTTTCTGCCGCATCTGTCCGGCAGCACGTGTCCCATTGTCGATCCGCACTCCCGCGGCAGCTTCACGGGCCTGCGCAGCATGACGACGCGAGGCGACATGGTTCGCGCGGTGATCGAAGGTCTGGATTATCAGTTCCTGGACATGCTGAAGAGTTTTGAGACCGGGTTGGGGATGACGGCTCAGCGCGTGATCGCCGTTGGTGGCGCGATCAAGAACGCGTTCTGGATGCAGAATAAGGCCGACGTGATCGGAAAAGCTATTGAGGTGCCGCAGCTTGAAGAAGCCACGCCGCTCGGCGCCGCGATTCTCGCGGGGATCGGCGTTGGCATTTACAAGAACGAAGACGATGCGTATCAACGTGTCTACAAGCCCGGCAAAATTTACGAGCCTAACCCGGCGCTGGCCGATACGTACGCCCAAGATTTCGAGACATACAGGCTGCTGTATCCTCTCTTGAGCGGCATCGGAAAGATCTAGAGGCTTCCGGATTCACAGGTCCGGAGGCTTTTGTCTGTTTTCGCTGTGTGCTCTGTGGCAAAAGGACGAAATGAACTGGCGCGCGCAAACACTACAGCAGTTGGAAGCCGATCCGAATGTCAGCGTGCTGATCCTTGGCGGCGGAATCAATGGCGCGGGATTGTTTCGCGAACTGGCGCTGCAAGGTGTCGATTGCCTGCTCGTGGACAAGGCCGACTTTACCGCTGGCGCGACGTCGAAATCTTCGCGCATGATCCACGGCGGGCTGCGCTATCTCGAAAATCGCGAGTTTAAGCTGGTGGCCGAGTCGCTTCTGGAGCGCAATCTGCTCCTGGAGAACGCCAGCCATTACGTCTCGCCGCTGAAAACGACGATTCCGTTGTTCTCGTGGTTCGGCGGCTTGATCAAGTCCGGTCTGATCTTCGCGGGCTTCTCGATGGACCCCGGCAGTCGTGGCGTGGCGACGGTGAAAGTCGGCCTGATGTTCTACGACTTCGTCACGCGCAAAAACCGGCGCACGCCGACGCACTTTATTACGGGCAAGTCGCAGGCGCTGCAAGACGTGCCGGGACTGAACCCGAACATCGTCGCCACCGCGACGTATTGGGACGCCTGGATCACGCAGGCCGAACGTCTGTGTCTCGAACTGATTCAAGATGCCTGCCGCGAAAACCCGCGCTGCCACGCGCTGAACTACATCGCGCTTGAGGGCGTAAAAGACGGTGGTGTTGCGTTGCGCGATTCAGCCAGCGGGAAAACGGTCGTGGTGAAGCCGAAGATCGTCGTGAACGCAACCGGCGCGTGGGTGGATCTCACGAACGCGAGTTTCGGGCTGAAGACGAGCTTGATCGGCGGCACGAAAGGTTCGCACTTGGTTGTCGATAACAAACAGCTTCACGACGCCCTCGGCGGACGAATGGTCTACTATCAGCACAGCGACGGCCGCGTTTGCATCGTCTTCCCGTTCCTCGGCAAAGTCATCATGGGTTCTACCGACATCCGCGCCAGCAATCCGGAGCAGGCTCGCTGCGACGAGGCCGAGATTCAGTACATGCTCACGACACTGCGCGGCGTGTTCGAGAACATCACCATCACGCGCGAACAGGTTGTGTTTTCGTTCTGCGGTGTGCGGCCACTGCCGGCAAAAACCGGCGTGACGGCAACCATCAGCCGCGGGCATAGCGTAAAGGTGATTGAGCCCGAAACCCGCGGCACGGAGGCCGGCGCCACCGGCCGCAGTTTTCCGATCTACTGTTTGGTCGGCGGAAAATGGACGACCTTCCGCGCTTTTGCCGAACAAGTCGCCGACCGCCTGCTGCCGCAGCTCGGGCAACAGCGCCGCTGTTCGACCGAGAAGACGCCGATTGGCGGTGGAAAGGGGTGCCCGCTGGACGCGCAGGCTCGCGCGGATTGGACTCGGCAGCTCGCCCAGAAGCACAACCTTCGAGAAGGCCGCGCCAGCGCGCTCTTTCAGCGCTACGGCACGGCCGCCGCAAGCTACGCGGCAAAGGCCACTGGCGAAAGCGAGCGCCCGTTCAAGTCGCTGCCCGGTTACACGGTCGGTGAAATCGAACACATCGCGGCGAACGATTATGTCGAGCACCTGACGGACGTGATTCGGCGCCGTAGCACGATCTCGCTGTTGGGCGACGCCAAGCCGGAAGTTGTGCGCGAGCTTGCGGAGATCGTCGGACGAGTGCTCGGGTGGGACAAAGATCGCATCTCTCGTGAGATCGATATGGCCGATACCACCAAGGGAGAAGCTCCGTAATGGAAGGTGTCGGGCTCCTGGTTTCTGGCTAGTGACACAGACCACCAAGCTACCAGGCACCAGACTACCAGACACAAAATTGCTGTTTCTGCTTGCATTCCCCTCCAGCCCCGAGTTAACTTAGCTCGATTATGAAGCAGACGGCAAACAGCGCTGATGGAGGTTTCACCGCTCGCGGAAATAGACCCGCGAGCGCTGGGCTCTAAGTTCGTCTTTTCGTCAGTCTGAAATTCCATTTCAACACATTGACGTTTCGCATGGCTGCCGGCTATTGTGCCGCGGCTCGAGAAATTGCATCTGTCTTAGACGAAAGGAACATCACAATCGTGAGCCCTCAGAAGAAAAGCGATCAAATCATCATTTTCGATACGACTCTGCGCGACGGCGAGCAGTCCCCAGGCGCCAGCATGAATCGCGAAGAGAAACTGCAGGTCGCGCATGCTCTACAGCGCCTGAAAGTGGATGTGATCGAGGCCGGCTTTCCAATTGCATCACCCGGCGACTTCGAAGCCGTAAAGGCGATCGCCGGAGAGATAGACGGCCCGATTATCGCGGGCTTGGCGCGCAGCCTGGAAAAAGACATTAAAGCGGCCGGCGAAGCTGTGAAGGGCGCAAAGCACCCGCGCATTCACGTTTTCCTGGCGACCAGCGCCATTCATCGCGAGTTCAAACTCAAGAAGGCTAAGGACGAAATCGTTCGCCAAGCGGTCTGGGCCGTGAAGATGGCTCGCGAGTACTGCGAAGACATCGAATTCAGCCCGGAAGACGCCAGCCGCACGGAGCCGGATTTTCTGTGCGAAGTCACGCAGGCCGTGATCGAAGCTGGCGCGACGACGGTCAACATTCCCGACACGGTCGGTTACGCCGTCCCGGAAGTCTACGGCTCGCTGATCCACACGCTGAAAACGAAGGTGCCAAACATCGATAAAGCCATCATCTCGGTCCACTGCCACAACGATCTGGGCATGGCGGTGGCGAACAGTCTGGCTGGCGTGCGTAACGGCGCGCGGCAGGTCGAGTGCACCATCAACGGCATCGGCGAACGCGCGGGCAACGCGGCGCTCGAAGAAATCGTGATGGCTCTGAAGACGCGCCACGATTATTTTGGCGATATCACGACCGGCATCGATTCGAAGCGCCTCTTGCAGACGTCGCGGCTGGTCTCCAGCCTGACGGGCATTCACGTCCAGCGTAACAAGGCCATCGTCGGCGAGAATGCCTTCGCGCACGAGTCCGGCATCCATCAGGACGGCATTCTGAAAGAGCGCACGACTTACGAAATCATGCACCCCGCCGACATCGGACTGGAGCAGTCGAACCTGGTTCTGGGGAAGCACTCGGGCAAACACGCATTCGCCGACCGGCTGAAGGAGCTGGGCTTCACGCTGGGCGAGAAAGAACTGCTGGACGCGTTCGAGCGTTTCAAGGTTCTCTGCGATAAGAAGAAGACGATTTACGACGCAGACCTGGAAGCGATCGTCGAAGACCAGCTCGAAGCCGCGCCACCAGTCTGGGAGCTGGAAACATTGCAGGTGACGACCGGAAACAAAATGTTGCCCACCGCGACCGTTTGCCTGCGCAAGGGTGAAGAGCACATCCAGGATGCGGCCATCGGCGACGGACCCATCGCCGCGATGACCAATGCGATCGACCGCATCACCGGCGTAAAAGCCAAGCTGCTGGATTTCCAAGTGCGAGCCGTCAGCGTTGGCCAGGAGGCTCAGGGCGAGGTGACGGTGAAAGTAGAGGTTGACGGCACAATCGTACCCGGCCGCGGCCTGTCCACGGATATCATCGAGGCCTCGGCCAAGGCCTACCTCAATGCGATCTGCCGCGCCGCCGCTCGCGGCACAAACCAATCAACGGACGAAATCGTGCGGCCTGGACGGATTGCGCCGAAGCTATAGGAGACAGTCTGGAGTCTGGGGTCAATGGCCCCAGACTCCAGACTTGAAATGGAACGTTTACTTCAGGGGCTTTGTGGCCGCCTTGACGGGTTCTTTTGGAGCAGGGTTCACAGGCGCCGTCTTGGGCTGTTCCTTCTCTGGCGGCTTAGGGGCTGGGGTGGGGGACTTTATCTCAGTTGAACGTTCCACGGGCGCGACGGGTACCACGCCGAGCGTTTCGTGTAGATACGTCTTGTCCCGGTTCTCTTGGCATTCCTTCAGTTCCAACGCGAATTCCTCAGCCCGTTGCGGGTAGCGCTTGCTCAGTTCCAGAAAAGCCGCCAGAGCCGTCTCCCAGTATGGCAGTGCGACGGCCGGACTGAGGTACTTCTTGGCTTCTTTCGCGGCTTGCCGGGCCTGACTGATCTTCCCATCGAAAGCGGCGCGATCCTGCTGAGCATTCTCCAGGGAGGCGCGCAGTTCCTTCAGGCGGGCCTCGACCACCGCCGTCTGCTCGCGGATTTCCGGGCGATCGAAGAGGACCAGCGCCCCCGTACACGGCCGCAACGCTTCCGACCACGCCGCCAGCCGGCGCAACCCATCTGAGAGCGGCACGGCTTCGGCGGTCTCACGCAGCCGCCGGACCTCCAGCAGCAAAACGGCGTAACGATTTTCGGCTTCGAGTTGCTGCTTGCACTGAGCGACTTGTTGCGCAACATCGTCGGTCTGCAATATCTCGGCGGCTTTCTCGAATGCCGCCAGCGCCTCCCGCCAGGACGCGACTGCGGCCGCGCCGCTGGTGGCCATCTGCGCTCGGCCGCGCGTCTGAGCGGCCAGTTGCATCGCCATTTTGTACTCGGGCGGCATGCGCCGGGTCAGCAGGACCGTCACCTTGTCCTTAGCGCAGTCCTGCCACGCCATCGGCGTCGCTCCGGGATCGACACGGCGAGCCTGCAGCGCAAAAATATACCGCCCAGGCGGGAGTGAATCTTGAACATCCAGCGCGGGATCGTCGTTCAGATCCGCCGGGACCACCATGCGCGGAGTCTTCTTGCCACTCGCGTCAACTGTTCCTTCCTGAACTCGCAGTCGTAGAAGGTCGAGCGATGCATTCTTGGCCAGCGGCCTGTCGGGGTGCCCGAGTTCCACCCAGCGCGTCTCGATATACCTGGAATCCCCGCCGCCGCGGACACGGCCTTCCAGACGCAGGGGCGTGCCAGCGGGAACTTCGTAGAAGTCCCTTTCGGCGGCGCGCACACCTAGATCGACCACGACCTTGACCTGCTGCCGGGCAACTTCACGCGTGGTGCTTTTTTCGCGGACCACGACGGTGAACTCGGTGTCTGCTTCCAGCGGCACACTCACGTCAGTTCCCGGCCAAGCACGATCTTGCGAATGCCAGACGACCGCATAGGCGGCCGCGTTGTTCGTTCCAAGCTCTGCGTGAAGCTGAGCCTCCTGGCCAGCCTTGATGACGGGAGGTGCTTGCAGCCGAAGCGCGATGGTTGCCGGGGTGGGGGCGCTGCGGCTGAAAAATCGCGGCAGGGCCGCCCAGAGTGTCAGGGCGAGCAAGGCAGCGCAGCCGGCTACCCACACGCGGCGGCTTTTCGGCGCTGTAGGGGTTTGCTCCTCGATGATTTCCGGTGCCGTCCACACTTGGCTGGGCGCCTTCAGCGCGCGGCTTTGAGAAGGAGCCTTGAAGACGGTTGATTGTGGCCGGCGGATCGCCAAATTTTGGATTTTGGATTTTGGATTTTGGATGCGTAGTTCGTCAAGCGAGAACTGCTCTTCAGGCTTCTCGGGCTTCTTCGGCCGAGGAGAAACAGTGGCTTTGCCCTCGGCGATCTGGTCGAGCGCAGCCTCCAAGCCCTTCAACAGATGCCCGGCGTCGTCAAAGCGGTCTTCCGGCTTTTTCGCCAGACAGCAATCGAGAATATCCAGGACGCAGTCGGGGATTTCCGGACGCATTTCCCGAATGTCGGGAAGCGGCGCGTCCTTGATTAGGCGCGCAAGCTGCGAGAGATCCTTTTCATCAAAAGGCGGCTTCTGCGTCAGCAGCATCCATAGCGTCGCGCCCATCGACCAGACGTCGGAGGCTGGGCCGGCCACGGCGCCAATATCCCATTGCTCGGGGCTCATGTATTCGGGCGTGCCGAGCAGCAGTCCCATGCGCGTGACAGGCAGGCGGCTGCCTGGGCCGCTGGTGCTGAGTGCCTTCGCCAACCCGAGATCCGAAAGCAGCACGCGGCCGTCGTCGGCGACGAGAATGTTCTCGGGTTTGATGTCGCGGTGAATCACCTGGTGTTCGTGCGCTGCCTGCATGCCCAGCGTTGCATCGTGGATGATCTGGAGTGCGAGCGGAACGTTCAGCGGGCCTTTGGCGTCCACCAACTGACGCGCGGTCTGACCCGCGACGAAGTCCATCACCAGGAAAATGATCTCGCCTTGCTCATCGACGTGGATCGTGCGCACGACGTTCGGGTGCTTGATCTGCGCGGAGATGCGGGCTTCCTGCCGAAAGCGCTGCACAAACTGCTCGTCGCGAGCGCTGGGCAGCGGCATGATCTTAACGGCCACGTCCAGCGCCAGGGAATCATCGTAGCCGTGGTAGACGGCGCCCATTCCGCCTACGCCGAGCTTCTTGATCAGGCGGACCTTGCCGAGCCACTTGGCGTTTTCGCGCACCGGCGCGTCTCGCAGCAGCTTGTCAGTAAGCAGCGCCGGATCGCCGACGATGACCGACGAGATCCCGTTGACGGGTTGTTCGACGGCGCGCTGGGAGTAGGGGACGCGGTCCAATTCGGCCGGCGTGGCAGAGATCACGCGGCTGGCGCCTTCGCCATCGGCTTGAGCCTTGAAATCGTGGCCGCATTGGTGGCAGCGCAGAGTTGCTCCCAGGGAGACTGCGTCATGAGCGCAGCCGCACGCCGGACAGGCAACCTTGACGACCAGTGGCAAGAGGAACCCCTCGTTGAAATCAGCAGGAACTTACCAAAGTTGCGCGCGGAATCAACAGAAGCTGGTGAGTGGTGACGGACGTTTAGGGTTTGACGTTTAAGGTTTGAACGTTATTGGCTAAAATCCGGGCATGCTGAAAAAGGTCGCTCTACTGCTGGATTCGATCAAGTTCGCGCACTCCCTGTTTGCGCTGCCGTTTGCACTGTCGGCGATGGTTGTCGCGGCACGCGGATGGCCGGAATGGAAGACGTTTGGCTTGATCCTCCTGTGCATGGTCAGTGCGCGCAGCGCCGCGATGGCATTCAACCGGCTTGCAGACCGGCAGATCGATGCGCGGAATCCTCGCACGCAGAACAGGCCCACGGTCACCGGTGCGGTCTCGCCTGCAGCGCTGATGGTCTTCCTTGTCGTCAGCGCGGTCGTGTTTGTCAGCGCCACGGCATTTCTGAATCGCACCTGCTTCGTGTTTGCACTACCGGTCCTTGCCATACTTCTCGGCTACTCGCTATCGAAACGTTTCACCAGCCTATGTCATTTTTGGCTGGGACTTTCTTTGGGATTGGCGCCGCTCGGAGCGCATCTCGCTGTCAAAGGGAACCTTGCACCGCTGCCGGGACTGGGGCTGCGCTGGGGGCTTTCGTTCGAATTGTTCCCGCTGCTTCTGCTCGCGGCGGTGTTGTGCTGGGTGGCCGGATTCGATCTGATCTATGCGTGCCCTGACTACAAAGTCGATTCTGCCGATCCGGATCTTCACTCGATGCCAAAGCGCATCGGAATTCGCGGCGCGCTGCGTCTTTCGGCCGTGTTGCATGCGTTGGCCGCGCTGCTTCTCTTCGCCGCTGGTTATTACGCGGGAATGGGAACGCTCTACTGCCTGAGCGTCGTCGTGAGTTCAGCCCTCCTCGTTTACGAACACTGGATCGTCAGTCCAAACGATCTGAGCCGTGTGAACGTGGCATTCTTTACCGTGAATGGCTTGGTCAGTTTGCTGCTATTTGCGGCGGTCTTTGTGGAGTGGGTGTGTTGGCGGTAGGCTGCGCGTCCTCACCACAGGCGTTTGACGCCATAGGCGTCCAACTGCGAGTTGTTACTTACAAGCACATACCCGTCTTCCAGTGCTTGCGCGACCAACATGCGATCGAATGGATCGCGGTGATGGAGCGGCAATGTCGAAAGGCGCAGAACATGCTCAAAAGCAATCGGCAACATGGCAACGCGTTGAGAGGCGAGTGCCTCGCACATGCTGGCGAATGGATAGCCAAGCGTCAGCTTGCCCACACTGAACTTGATCGAAATCTCAAAAATGCTCGCCATACTCACCGAGCAGTCGTTCACTGGGTTCTCGATGGCAAGGCTTGCGGCCTTGCTAAGACGTTTATCGTCAGCCAATAGCCAAAGCAGGGTATGAGTATCCAGCAGAAGTCTCACTTCACGTATCCTTCCAGTTCAGGCAGCGGGTCGTCGAAGTCGGGGGACATCCATATCTTGCCTTTCCAGATGCCGAGCAATTCGCGCTTCTTTGTAGACGAAGGAGCGGGCGCTGGGACTAGCTTTGCTACGGGCTGCGAGTCGCGGGTCAGCACGACCTCGTCTCCATGCGCGACGATTTCAAGGAGTTTATCCAGGCCGGAGCGTGCTTCATCAAGGGTAGCTGTATGCGTGCTCATATCGTTCTTTCTCCCGCATCCTTCGACTGTAAATATATGACTTCTCGCGAGGAAACACAATGCCCGCCGCCGCAGTGTTCCTTGCCGGCGCCTTCGCTACAGCGTAGAACAGCTACTGAAGACGAGGATCGTAGCTGCCGCATGCCTGAACTCCCCGAAGTCGAAACCGTAGTGCGCGCGCTGACCCAGCCACTACTTGGCCGGCGAATTTCGCGCATCGAGGTTCTGCACAGGCCTTCGGTCGCCGGCTCGCCCTGGCCGCTTCAGAAGATATGCGGGCAGCGCTTTCAACGCCTCTTTCGACGTGGAAAGTTCATACGCATGGACCTGGACGGTGGCGCGGGGATGGCCGTCCACCTGCGCATGACGGGCTGGCTGGGGGTGACGGACGCGCACGCGCCGGCCGATCCGCACACTCGTGTGCGGTTCCTCCTGGATGACGGGCGCGAGGTCCTGGTGTTTCGCGACATCCGCACATTTGGGCGAATCTGGTGCGGTCGGACCGGCGACCTGGAGGCGCTGACGGCGCTCGCTAAGCTCGGCCCCGAACCGCTGGAGATCGCTGCCGATGCTTTCGCCGAACGCTTGCTGTCGCGGCGCGGACGGCTGAAATCGCTCTTGCTGAACCAGGAGTTTTTGGCGGGCGTGGGCAACATCTACGCCGATGAAGCGCTCTTCGCTGCCAGCCTGCATCCGCTGGGGAATGCATTGCGGCTGAAGGTCGAGCAGGCGCGGAAACTGCATGCCGCGATTCAGAAGATTCTTCGCGCCGCGATTGACGCTGGCGGGTCCAGCGTGGTGAACTACCGCCGGCCGGACGGCGAGCGTGGGTGGTTTCAACGTGAACTTGCAGTCTATGGTCGTGAAGGTCTGCCATGCGTCCGGTGCGGAGCAGCGATTCGCCGGATTGTCGTGGGACAGCGCGGGACGTGGTTTTGCCCGAAGTGTCAGAAGAAGCGCTAGGGTGTGGCACGCATGTGGCAGGCGCCGTTCGCTTGGCGCCAGTCTCCTGCGTGCAGGTTGGCGCACAGCACGCTTGAGTTCGCGCATGAAGCCGCGCGAACGCAAGCGTGCCACCTCATAGCGCACGCAACTTCTCCAATGCCGTCTGCATGTCGGCGGGGAGCGGCGCATCCAGCACCATCGGCGTCTTTGTGATTGGATGTAGAAACGCCAGGCGGCGCGCGTGAAGTGCGTGACGACAGAGGCCAAGTTCCGGCACTTCACCTTCTTTTCCGTAGAGCACATCCGCGAGAATCGGATAGCCGCTCTTGGCCAGATGCACGCGAATCTGATGCGTTCGGCCGGTGCGCGGCTGCGCTTTCACGTAAAAGATCGGGCCTTTGAAGCGTTCCAGCACCGTAAATTCAGTGTAAGCTTCGCGGCCCTCATTTGCTTCGCGCGGAACCGTCATTTCAGTGCGGCGCGTGCGATGGCGAGCGATGCGGCCGGCGCAGGCAAAGCTGTCCTGGCGTGGGCTGCCGTAGCAAAGCGCCACGTATTCCTTCTTGATCGTTCGCCCAGAGAATTGTTCAGCCAGTCCGCGATGAGCAAGGTCGTTCTTGGCCGCGACGATCACGCCGGAAGTGTCTTTGTCGAGGCGGTGCACAATTCCCGGACGAAGCTTCCCGTTGATCGTCGAAAGGTCTTTACAGCGAAAGAGCAGTGCATTGACCAACGCGCCGGAGGTGTGGCCGGAACTCGGATGTGTCACCATGCCGGCGGGCTTGTTGACGACGATAATGTCGTGGTCTTCGAAAAGGACGTCGAGCGGGATGTCTTCCGGCCGGGCTTCGATTTCTTCGGGTTCTGGCAAGATGACATGAATGTGCTCACCGCCGCGGACGACAGCGCTTGGTTTCACGCGAGCGGCGTTGACCGTGATCGCGCCCTGTTTCAACAGCCGCGCGATGTACGAACGCGAGAGCTGCGGGAATTCCTTGGTGAGCGCGGTGTCGAGTCGCGAGCCGGCATGCTGAACTGGCATCGTGACCTCAAACTCATCCTGAGTCTCGCCGGCCGGCTCGCCTGCAATCTGCTGCTCTTCATTCATGGCATTCGCACGCGCCGGGAGAATTCGGGTGTGATCTAAAAGAGAGTGCTGAGCAGCGTTCGGGCCGCTCAGCACTCGAAATACACGATCGAAAGAATTCGTTCTACTTCTTTTCTGCCGGCTTGGTGTCGTCTTTCTTCGGTTCTTCCTTTTTCGGCTCAGACTTCGTGTCTGCAGCTCTCGCCGGTGTCGCAGGAGTCGGAGTCACCGGTGGAACCGGAGCCGTCGCTCCCGGCGGCGGAACCGGCGCGGGCGGCTGCTTCACGGGTGGAGCTTTTCCATCGGGGAGGGCCTTGCCGAAACCAGAAACCAGCGAACGGATGTAGTCGGCTTGTTCGCGCCAAGCACTGCGGTATTCCGGCGGGATATCGCCATCCGGCGTCTTGGAGTTGATCGAGTCGAACGGGCGCAAGACTTCGGAGAGCTTGGCGCGGGCCAGTTCGCAATCCTTGTCCTTGTCGGCCTTGTTCTCCCGCTTCAGTGAGCGGAGATAGTACAGGCGTCCAAGCTGTGCGGACATCTTGCTGTAGAGCGGATGTGATTCCCAGTCTTTGAGTTTTTCATCGAGCAGTTTGATCGCGCCGTCGTAATCCTGCTGCTGTTCCAGCACGAGCGCTTCGCCTTCCAGCGCAAACGGGGCGAAGGTCTGGCCCATGGACGTCTTGTTGTTTGCGTAAGGCTCCTGAGTGGCGATTAGATCGAAGCTGCTCTTGGCGTTGCTCAAAGCCTTCACCTGATCTTCTTTGCTCTTAGCAGGGTTGGTACCTTCCTTGAAGTACAGATTGCCCAAGCGCATCAGAACGTATGCATGCGCAGCGGTGCCCTTGACCTTTCCCGCAACAGACTCAAGCGCGGGAATCTGCTCCTCCGGTTTATTCTTGTCTTTCAGCGCCTTATAAACTTCATCCCATTGCGTCTGGGATTGAGCTTCGCGGTTGCTGTCATTCCACCAGACGACGGTCAGGACGATCAGCCCGACGACGGCGAGCACCAGACACGCGGTAACGACCCAACGTGCCCACTGCGCGATTTCCTCCATAGACTGTCGGCGTCGTGCGCGGTCGTCTTCGACGCTGGGGCTTGTTGCGGGACGAGTAACTACCGGTGCAGCCATGAAAGAGGTTTAACTCCTACGTGAGACGCCAGATAAAAAACTACGCGGACGCCTAAAGCGCCCGCGAGTAACCTAACGACTACGCTAAAATACGAAAAGATGTCGCGGAAGTCAACTGCGGAAGCCCGGATTGCGCGGTGAACCTGCAAAGTGGTCGCACTATGCCGACGCAATAAACCCACCGATCACAGATAGGATCGGCTTCAGTTGCTTATGCACCGGATCGACGTCCACGCCGAAATTCTCCAGCGCCGTCGCACCCAGCAGAAACAGCGATCCTTTCGGTGCAAACATGACCGGACAGGGAATGCTGCCCGGCTGTCCCTCTATCTGAAAGTCGCAAAAGCCCAATAAGCGGGCCTCCTGCCGTCCGTCCGCTAGAACGACGGTTCGAGTGGCCACAGGTTCCACGGCAAGGCGCTGAAGATAATCCTCGGGCACGAAGGAATAAATCGCCCCTGTGTCAACCCAGAACTCCTCGTCGAAGAATAGTTCCGGCTTTTTGCTGTTCGCTACGCGCACCTTTTTCTTAAAGATACCCACACGCCGCCTCCCGATAACCACTATTTAGTCTCACGCAGACTCTGGCAGTTGTCAAGAAGGGCCTCCAGGCTCACATACCGAGCACCTTCGCCATCGACAGCAGTTCGGGATCCAGTGGCTTAGTAATGGACAACGCTTCTTGCAGCGGCGTCGTCTTAATGGAGCCCCGGACCATGCCGACCAGCACCCCACGTTCTCCCCGTTTAAGCGCCGCGATCGCTCCTGCACCCAAGCGTGTGCCGAGCAAGCGGTCCTGGGCTGTGGGCGCGCCGCCGCGCTGCACGTGGCCAAGCAGCGTCACCCGCAGATCGAAACCAGTGCTGGCTTTGTGCTCCTTAAAGTATGCGGCCATCGCTTCCGCGTTGTAGCGAGCGCCTTCGGCGACGACGGCCAGCGCGTGCGGCTTGCCGCGTTCGTAGGCACTGCGCAACTCAGCCGCGACTTCCTCGGGCTTGGTCTCAAATTCCGGGATCACGACCACTTCGGCGCCGCCAGCGATTCCGGCCATCAACGCAAGGTAGCCGCAGTTGCGGCCCATGACTTCGAGCAGAAACGCGCGCTGGTGAGAAGACGCGGTGGTCTTGAGCCGGTCCAGCGCCTCCAGAGCGATATTGAGGGCCGTGTCCACGCCGATGGTGATGTCGCTCCCGCCGAGGTCGTTGTCGATCGTGGACGCGACGCCGGCAACTGGAAAGTCAAGTTGCGAGAGCGCGAGCGCGCCAGCCTGTGAACCATTTCCGCCGATGACGACCAGCGCACCAATCTCGCGCTGCCGCAGTCCATCCAGGGCCTGCTTGCGGCCAGTTTCGGACTTGAACTCCGGGCAGCGTGCGCTGCCCAGGATCGTGCCGCCATGCTGCATGATCCCGCCGACGGAACGGGCGTTGAGCGGTTCCAGGCGGCCACTGATCAGACCGGCGTAGCCGTTGCGGACGCCGAAGACTTCCCAGCCCTCCGCGATGGCGCAGCGGGTGACTGCACGGATGGCAGCGTTCATTCCGGGGGCGTCGCCACCGGACGTCAGCACGGCGATTTTCTGGGTCACGGTATGAATTCTCCTAATGTGGCACGCTTGTGTTCGCGCGGCTTTTTGTGCGAACTCAAGCGTGCAGTCCACGCTCGGCGCTCGCATGCGACCGCGCCAGACTGGCGGCGCCAGTCACATGTGTGCCGCAATTACGCTAATTCGCGACGTGAGAATAGCGCGGAAGCGACGGCCATCAAGACAATGCCGTAAAGGAGAGCGTAAATTGTGGAGCCGGCCAGGACGTCCCAGGGAATTGAGATCGGTTTTTCAATGAACGCGGTCGCCAGCGCGTCGGTGTTGTTGAACTGGTCGAGGTCCGGCAGGATTGCTCGCAGCACGTGGCCCAGCACTGTCAGTTCATTCTCCGAGGTGCGGAATGGCCCAACCAAGGCGCTGGACGCATGACCCAGCACGCAGAAGGCCGCAGTGCCGATCGCTGATTGGACCAAGGTCAAGCGTGTGGCTAAGGCTACCGCAACGGCGGCCACAACGCACGCGTGCAGACAGATAGAAATCAAGCCCGGGATCAGGCGCCATTCCCAGACCGTTTGCGCCGGCGCTTTGATCCCAAGAAACACCAGAAGGAAGATGGACGCGGATACATAGGCGACCCAAAAGGCACTGACCATCGGTAGGCCGCGATTGAGCAGTAATCGCAGAGTCGTAAGCACCGTGAAAAGCCCGACGCCGATCAGCACGGCCAGACCGACGCCCAGAGGAAAGTTCGGATCCTGGACCTCGCCAATGTAACGCTGACTGCGCAAGGTCGTCAGCAGCACAATGGCCATCAGCGCCACGAAGGCGCAGCCAGCGCAGGCAATACCGAGGTATTTCCCGATGAGAAACTCCTCGCGGCGCAGAGGCTTGGAGAGCATGGTCAATGCCGTGCGGCCCTCAATTTCATCGGTGATGGTCGTGCTCGCCGTAAGCAACACGAGAATGGTTGAGGCGGTCAGGATCGTAGACATCCCGAGGTCAATGGTCATCTTGGCTTCTTCACCAAGATGGAAAAACGCAAAGAACGGCGAAAGCGCGGTCATCGCGACGGCTGCTATCAGCAACAGAAAGAAAGCGGGCTGACGGAGACCTTCGGTTCCCGTCAAGACGGCGACAGCCCAAACTCGTTTGAAACTGCGTGTCATTTAACCGCTCCGGAACAGCAAATACCCATACGCAAGGTAAGGGCGGGCAAGCAAAACGTAAAGGCCAAGTTCGGCCCGTGCACGCTCTTTATACGTGCAACTGCCAAAATCAGTTCGGCGCGAGGGCAGGGCAGTGCGCGAGTTGTGATCGACCCGCTGCAAACGCATGTCCGGAATCGTTTTGCCGAAGTTCCTGTCGGAAACCTGACGATACTGGAGTCTGTGCCATTAAGCGTTGGTGCAATAGGTGTTTTTAAGGTGCTCTGATCTTGACAGGGTTTGCGAAAGATCATAGAGTCTCGTCCGACTTCCATTGAATTCACTCCGCGCCCGTCGCGTAAAGACGGTGCGCAGTTGGAGATTGCAAGCATGAAAGAAGAAAGCGGGCCGCTGATCGCCCTGATCCTCTTCGTGATTCTCAGCGCGTTGTTCGGCACCTTCGCCTGGATGAAGAATCAGGAACTCAACGGCGATACGCCCGATAAGTCCAAAGACGCTGAAATTGCCAAGTTGAAGGCATCGATCAAGGCGGACGAAGGCGAGATCGATTTGTTGCGCTCTCGCGAGGCGCGCTTGCGCAAGGAAATTCGAGTTCAGCAGGCCGAATACGACCTGAACTCGGACCTGTTCGCGGTTTATGGCGGCGAATACGAGCGTCGGCGGCTGTTGGTCGCTTGGGCCGACGGATTCCAGAAGCAGGCCGTGGACTTGTCCGGCACGGTAAACAAACTCAAGAGCGAGACGCTGACGCGACTGACCAAAGACACGTCTGATGCCCGAGAAAAGATGGAGAAAGACCTGCAGGAAAAGAATACGGCCAAAGAAGAGGCGATGGGCCGCACGCGCAAGGTTAAGGAGGAGTTCGAGGCGGACAGCAAGAAAGTCCGCCAGGTTCGCAACTACGAACAGTCCGCCCTCGATGAATCCAAGAGCGAACTGGCCGACCTGACGCAACGCGAGGTCGAGCGCGCCGATGTCATGATGCAGCCGGACGGCAAAGTGATCCTTTCCGACCCGGTGCATAACACGATCGTGATCGACATCGGGACATCCGTTGGGGTGAAGAACGGTTATCGCTTTGAAGTTTTCACGATGCGCCCGGGCAAGAAGAAAGCGGTAAAAGGCTATATCGAAGTCCGGCACGCCGACCCGAGCAAGTCTGAATGCCTTATCGTTCAGCGCCCGACCGCGCTGCCTCGCGATCCGCTCTCGAACTACACCGCCAAAGAGCCGGAGGAAATGTTCAGTCCATACCAGCAATCAGGCAAGAAAGAGTACAGCGCTCAAGCCCTGACGGGTGCTTCGAAGCCGATGGTGCTGGGCATGAGCAAGACGGACCCGATTGTAGAAGGGGATTTCGTTCAGAACCCATTGTTCGCGCCCGGAAAGAACTTCACCTACTACATCGCCGGCGCAAAGGAAATAGTCGGCGAGCGGCAGAAGAGCGCGATTCTCTATCGATGGACTGAGATCAAGTCAATGATTGAATTCTACGGCGGTAAAGTATCGCCGGTCGCGGATACCACGGTCAATTACGTCATTGCTCAGAAGAAACCGGGCGAAGACGGCACGCAGCAGGAAATAGACGAGTACAAGAAGGCGGTGAACCTGGGTCTGCCGGTGATCTACGAGTGGGAACTCTTCCGGTTCCTTGAGAAGAAGTAGCCCGGGTTGTTCGTGCCAGAGCGGTGCCGGCGGGACGCTGGCGGTACTAGTGGAGCAACGAAACGTCCATGTCCACAAAACAGACGGTCATCTTCACCTTCATGCTCGTGTTCCTGGCGACCGCGTTGGGTTCGGCGGGTGCGTGGTTCCATCTCGGGACCGAACTGGACAGCCGCGAGAAGACCATCGAGCAACTGAAGTTGCAGAAGCAGTTGCTGAAAAACGTCATTGAGGGAACGCCGACACAGAAGGGTTTGAAGGATATCGTTGAGCACCCGACCGAAGGCCTGAAGGCCAAGCTGACCGAGGCGACCAACCGAGCCACAGCGGTGATCGGAACCGATGACAGCGGCATGCTCAAGAACCGGCAGGTGCTGTACGACCAAAAAGAGCCGGAGATGACCAAGAACCTCGAGGACGCGAAGACAAAGTGGAAGGCGTTGTACGACGAATGGGCCAAGCTCAACGGTGACATTGAGGGCGCAGCCAAGAAGCTTCAGGCTCAGGGCGCGGAAAAAGAACAGAAGATCACAGAAGCACAAGGCGAACTGGAACGCGAACTTGTCACAGAAACAACCGAAAAGAAGCGCATTACTGAAGAGCGGCGCAAGGTGACCGATGAGCTCGCGCAGATCCGCGCCACGCACGAACAGACGCAGGATAAGATCTCCGAAGTCGCACGTGAAACCCGCAAGATCGACAAGATCGTTCCACAGGGAAAAGTGCTCGCGGCCGCCGACGATCTTAAGCTGCTCACCATCGATAAGGGCCGCGACGACGGGATCAAGAAAGGGATGCTGTTCACCGTATATTCGAGCCGGCACGCTGGTCTGGTCAAGATGGCGCTGATCGAAATCACCGCAGTTCACAGTTCGTCCTCCGACGCGGTCATTGTTCCGGCGAAGCGCATTAACTTGCAGGATCCGGTCACGGGCTGGGTTCCCTCTGATGCAGCCATGCGCTACTCGGTGTACTCGGCCGGCGGCCAGGACGAGAATTCCGCCGTCGAACTGGTCAAACCCAAGACGCGCCAGGATCGCATCGAGGCATACCGCCTGCTGAAGATGGAGCGCGAAGGCGGAAGAGAGAAGGTGGATGAATACCTGGCCAACCAGACCGCCCCCACGGCGCCGCCAGTGGAAGTCGGCAAGGGCTTCACCCCGATCATGTCCGGCGACTGGATTCACAACCCCGACTTTGTGCCGATCGTCTCCGAGGCCGAGTATCAGAAACAGGTCACGGGCGAGCTATTGAAGATGCAGGACGTCAACCTTTCGACGCTGGTGTTCTACGTTTCCGAGAGCGTGCGCCCGTACCGGCGCGAATTCCTCAAGCGCCTGTGCGAACGGAATCGCTGCCGCGTGAACGATGTCATGAGCCCGGACGTAAACTATGTGGTGGTGCCACCGGCCATGAGCGATATCGCGGCGCTGCAAGCCGATCTTGAGCCCACCAAGGCTAAGGAAGATGTTTCGGCTGAGATAAAGTCCAAGCGCAAGACCCTTGAATCGCTGCTGGAGGCCAAGAAGATCGGCTCGCTCGCCATCGCCGAAGACAAAATGGAAGACCTGTTCCTGCAGCGGCAGCGCAAAACCGAGTTGCTCCGCGGGAAGGCCATCCAGCCTGGCCGCAGCACGTTCTATGTCGCCGGAGACACTAAGGACCGTTCCGTAGATCAGACCCGCAAGTTCATCGCCGAACGCGGCGGCGTGCCCATGAGCGAACTGGATGCGGGCGTTGACTACGTCGTGGTCGGCAGCGGCCTCTCGCCGGAGTTCTACGAAAAAGTCAAGAAACTGGGCGTCAAGATCATCCGCGAAGACGAACTTAACCGGTTCTTCGGCCTGGAGTAACGGCAGTCAGGATTCAAGCGTTCAACGGCCGCCGCAAGGCGGCCGTTTTGTTGGCAGCGTATTTCGAATCGCGCTCAACTGTGGTCCGACGACGGTTCTACTTCGCCGTCATCATCGGGTCCAACCGTTGCACCAGCGCGCGCGTGAAGCCCGGAATTTCGCGTAGATCCCAGACCGATGTAAATGCGCCGCGCTTGCGGCGCTCCTGAAGAATAAGCTGCGCGCGACGCGGTCCGATGCCGGGCAGCATCTCCAGTTCGGGCGCTGTGGCGGTATTCAGGTCCAGACGCCAGCTTGCACTTGGCAGCAGGCTTGTCTCGCCGATCTTGACGGAGACCATTTCAAGGCTCCCGTCGCAGCCGGCTTTCCAATGGCAGGAGACAGCCCAAAGGCTGACGGCAAACATCAGCATGGCCCAGGCCAGCAACTCGCGCATCGTCAGGCTGGAGAGGGTGGGGGACCCCAAGGGTGAAATCATGGCAATGTCGCCGCCTCATTATTCTGACGGGCGATCGAGGGCTACGACTCTACCAGCGCCTCACGACCAGGTGACGGCGCCGCAGTCTTCTTTTCGGCTGGCACGCCGGGCGAATCCTCATCGCCAATATTGTCGCCGTAAAAGCACTTTTCCGCTTCGCCTTTGGCGCACTCGCGCGAGAACTCGATCATGTGGTGCGAGACCACGGCCGTATGGATCACTTCTTCGATCTTCAGCCGCAGCAGGCACGGAATCGCCATCCGCCAGAACTGACTGCGGTAGTCCGACCACACGCCAACGTGCCACAGAATCCGAGCCAATATGTTGAGGCCTTTCCAGATGTTGGGCGCATTGACGCGGGCACGCGTGACCGGCAACTGCTTGCGCTTGGGAAATGTATTCTGGATCTGGTGCTGGAACCGCGCGTAAATCGCCTCTGGCGTGTACGATTCAGAGATGCATTTCAGCCACATCGCGACCACTTCCTCGTATGGCAGAAGGAACTCGACATTCGACTCCCGGTTCGTATCGCGCAAAATCCGGCCTGCGGTCTCCAGGCGCCTCCACAGCGGCGTTTTGGGCAATGCATGGAGCATATTGATCGTCAGCATCGGAATCCGGGACTCTCGCACAAAGGCGCTGACGCGATCGCCCGTGGCTTGGGAGTCTGTGTCCAGGCCGAGAATTATCCCCGAAACGACTTCCAGACCGTATGAGTTCAGCGTGCGCACCTCATCGAGAATCGGCTTGCGCAAATTATGCTTCTTCTGGATCAGGTTGAGCGCGTCTTCCTCGGGACTTTCGATGCCGCAGAAAATCGTGCAGAAGTAGGCCTCTCGCATCAGTTCCATCGTGGCCGGCGCCTGGGCTAAGTTCAGGGTGGCCTCACAAGCGAACTGCACCGGGTAGCCGCGCTCTTTTTGCCATTTGGCGAGCTCCGCGAGCAGTTCCGTCGCTGCCTTTGGGTTAGCGATGAAATTATCATCCACGAAGTAGACTGCGCCCGGATTGCCGCGAGCCAGCATGGCATCGAGCTCCGCCGTAACCTGCTGCGGAGTTTTCAGTCGCGGAGCACGGCCGTAGAGTTCGGGGATGTCGCAGAATTCGCACTGGAACGGGCAGCCGCTGGAAAACTGGATGCTGGCCAGGAAGTAGTCGGTCAGGTTGATCAGGTGATACGCCGGCATCGGGAATTCAGCCAGCGGCAGGCGCTTTTCGGTGGTGAATATCTCTTGCTGCCGAGGCCGCGAAACGCTGCTGTCCAGCCGGGTGAGCAGCCGGTCTGTCGCATCGCCAAGCTCGCCAATGTGCAGGATGTCCACATTCGGGTACCACTCTGGGCAGGCTGATACGGACGGGCCGCCGAGGACCGTCAATTTCCCGAACCCGTGAGCGCGCTCGATAATGCTGCGGATCTGCTGCCGTTGTGCGTGCATTCCCGTGACCAGGACCACGTCAGCCCAGCGGAAATCGTCGTCGGACGCCAGCCCCATGTTTTCGTCCACCAAGCGAACATCCCAGTTCTTAGGGAGATATCCGGCAATGACCAGGATGCCCTGTGGCGGCAGGAACGCTTTGACCCGGTACATCAGTGGATATGCATGGTGCATGGTGCCGAACGAGCGGGTATAGCGCGGAAAGACGCACAGAACTCGCCGGGTAGACGAGAACTTCCCTTGGGTTGACGAAGGCGGCGTGGCAACTGTGCCCTGATCCGGTCCAACAGACGACATTAAATAGCTCCCTCCAGCGGACGGCTAAGTATAATATGTGACGACCTTAGAGCTACGAGTAAAGCGAAACTTTTTTCGCGTCGCCGTTACTGCGAATTGACGCCGATGTCAGCCGCCAATTGCAAAACTGCTGATCGCCCATCTGCCCGAAAGAACCCTTCCCAAGCACAAATCTAACGTCCGATAATCGACGTTATGTTAGGTTAAGCCCCAAGGGCCGGGTCCGGCAACCTGACGGCTCAGAACTCAGCCTTCGTCCTCCGTACTTTCGCCACAGATCTCCCGCAACACGACCGTCGCATAAGCTCCCGGCGGCAGCGCAAAACTGAGCGCCACGCCGTCCGCCTCAAGCGCCACCGCCGGCGGTTCAAGAAATCCAATCCGCAGCGGTCGCCGCGCGCCCGGTTGCCGCTCGGCTTCCGGACGCCCGAACTCCGCCGCCGTCACGCCGGACTCCGTCAGCACGCGGCGCTCAAGTTCGCCCGGCGCGCCTTCGGCCAGCGGCACTTTGGCTCCGAACAGCGGACCCGACGGACTGATCTCAAATGCGTCCGCTCTGGGTTGCTCGCGTTGAGCGTCCTCCGCGGTGCCGATTGCGAAAACGGCGCCATTGCGATGCAGCCAGGCCAGATCACCGGCCTGGAGCTTGCCAATTTCCGGCATTCGGGCGGCCAAAATCTGATTGAAGAGCTCGGCCTGAAGCGCGTTGACCAACAGGTTCCGAAGTCGCCGATCCGGCGTTTGCCGGCCCGAATAAGCCGCCCGAAATTCATCCGTTTTCCCCTGAACCAACAGCCGCCCGAGCGCCGCGTTATCCCCAGCCCGCCCAAAGCGCTGCTGGCCGTAATAATTTGGGATGCCGACGCGGCTGAGGGTTTCCAGCACCTCGCGGCACCGATTTTGGAGCGCATCGAGGCTGGACGCGGGAATTCGCAGCGGTTCGGCGGCCGTCATCGGCGTGCTCGGAACTGCCGGGCTTTCGGGTATGCGCAGCCGAATCGTGAACCGATTCCCGCGCAAATGACCCATCTTCAACTTGTTGCCGTGGCTGGAGACTTTCAGCACCTGAAGTTTACCGTCCGATAATAGAAGTCCCTTATTGACGTGCTCAAAACTGATCCATTGCCGCGTCACGGCTTTGGCGTCCTTGAGGCCCGCATAGCCCGCGTCTGCCGGACGCTTCCCCAAAGCGCGCGCGAGTATCCGCGCCGCGTCCATCGTGTTCAGCCCGCTTTTTTCGATGAAAAAGTATGTGTGGGTCCCCGCCCCGCTGGGTTCATACAGCGGCAGCTCCTCGACGACGAAATCGCTCATCAGCGCCTTCATCTGCACCGCCGGAAAGCCTGGAGCCGGCGGTGGGCAAAGTGTAGGACAGTTCAGCATCTTTTTACCAAGTACCCTTCTCGTACCACGGGCGTCCCGCGCCCGTGCCTCCGTTCGTACCGCGGGCGTCTCGCCCGCCGCTCCGGTCCCCCTCTCCCCCGCGCGGGAGAAGGGTTAGGGGTGAGGGGGCTCACCACTCCACCACTCACCAAGTACCAACGCCTAATGACCAAGCGCCGCCTTCAGTTCATCCGCCATTTTCAACGTCGCCGCCCGCGCAGCTCCAGCGAAGTCCTTTTCTCCGTACTTCTCGTAGCCTTTTTGCTGATACGCGAAGATAAGCAGGCGCGAGTTGTTCACGATTCCGCCGCGGCCGTCTTTGCGGAACCCCGCCACCGCGTCTTTAGCGCTCGCCCCTTGAGCGCCATAGCCCGGGACCAGGAAGAACGTGTCCGGCATGATCTTGCGCAGGTTCTCCGCCTGCTCGGGGTACGTCGCGCCGATGACCGCGCAGACGTCCGACAGCCCACAGGCCCCGATGTATTTCCGGCCCATGTCGTGCACCATTTCTCCCACGCACTCGGCGACGGTCTTAATGGTAACGGTCACCATTTCTTGAATATCCTTGGCGCCGGGGTTCGAGGTCTTCACGAGCACGAAGATCCCCTTCCCCGCCGGCACGCCGAGTTCCAGATACGGCTCCATCGTTTCGCGGCCCATATACGGGTTGACCGTCAGCGCGTCCGCTTCAAGGCCGGCATCTTTCTCGTCCACGCGCTCGGCCAAGTGAGCCTTGGCGTATGCGGTCGCCGTCGCGCCGATATCCCCGCGCTTGGCATCCGAGATGACCAGCAGCCCCTTTTGCTGAGCGTACTTCACGGTCGTCTCATACGCGCGCATGCCCTGCCAACCGTACTCTTCATAGAACGCGACTTGCGGCTTGCAGACCGGCACAATGTCTGCCACCGCATCGATGATGGCCTTGTTGAAGGCCACGTAGGTCTCGGCCACCGCCTGAGCGGTACGGCCATATTTCTTGATCATCTCCTGGCGAATGCTCTGCGGAATCTGGTCAAACCGCGGGTCCAGCCCGACGCAAATCGGGTGTCCTTTGGCTTTGATGGCAGCATCAAGACGGTCGCTGAAGTGCATGTGCTCGGCCTCCCCTCGACTAGAAATCAGAAGCTCGGAGTCTAAGAGTCCGGACTCCCGAAAAAAAGTCCCAGAGTGCATCAGTACCGCGCCCGTAAGAATGCGCAGACACCGCGGGTGGCACACCCGGCCATCGCGCCGGGTGTGTGCCACTGAATCGGCTGCGGCACCGCCGCTTGCCCAGCAGTGGCCATCTGCGCGGGTGGCACACCCGGCCATCGTGCCGGGTGTGTGCCGAACGCACAAGAAGCCCTTGAAGAAACGCCCGGCGGCAGAACCGGCCTCCTTTTTCTGAATCGGCCCCACTGCGCTTGCTCCGCCGGATTGCCCGTGAATTCCGTCCAATCCTGCACCTGTGTGCACATTGATTTCCCCACGCGCGCGTCGCCCGTTTCGCCGCCGATGGGTGCCATCGGTCTAGATCGGCCAGCGCTTTTTCCGTTTGCTGGCCGAGCTAGACCGATGCCGCCCCGCCCTGCACCACCAAATTCCGTTCGCGCTCCCCAAAACTCTCGTCTCTCGCGCCCGCTTTTTGTCGATACCCAACACCGCCCCGCCGCCAGTCTCACCAACCCCAGCCCGAAACACCAAACCAGCCCCACTCACTCGCGCTACGTCACCGAAACTCCCACCTCGCGCTTCTCTCCTCGCTGTTCCTCACCTTCGCTCTTCCTCACCGCCACCGCGGTCCCCGTCGCCGCACCCTCCGGTGTTCGCTCCACCTCTTTCAAAATCTCCTCAATCAATTCCATCTCCACCTCATGCGGCGTCTTCCCAAAACAAAGCAAACACGCCCTGAAAAACCGCTGGTAGCTCGAAAATCCCAACCCCATCGCCCAAGTCGTCCGATGCCACCGCCCATCCCGCCGCGACTTCTTCAGCGCCAAGAAAATCGCGTCG
>DASXUX010000084.1:0-4393 GCA_036504595.1 Planctomycetota bacterium
CTCGCAACGGACCGCTTGCGGGGCGGCTATGAGAAATGCGAGTATTAGCGCCTCCGCGAAGTTGGCACGGCAATTGTCATCGTCTGCATCATTCTCAATGCATGAGGACACTGCCATGAAACGCGTTGTTATCACGGGGATCGGTCTGGTTACGCCGCTTGGAAACAGCCCCAAGGAGTTCTTTCAGAACGCGCTGGACGGCGTTTCCGGCGTGAACCGGATTCGGAAGTTTGACGCTTCGTCCTTTCCGGCGCAGATCGGGGGCGAGGTCGATTTTGATCCGCAGCAGCTCGGACTGCCAGCCGACCGACTCTCTGAGATGCCGGTGGTTGCCCAGTGGGCTGTCCTGGCTGCGCGAAAGGCCGTGGAGGATTCAGGTCTCAATGTGGAAGCGGAAGACTCCAAGCTGATTGATGTGATCGTGGGCGTCAGCATCTCGTCTATCGAGCGCCTTCGGCCGGAGTTTCTGGCGGGCGGCGGCGCTGGAATGGTCGGAGCTCCCGCCGCCTCGGCCGTCTTTATGAACCCAGCGGCTGCCGCGGTCCAAATCAGCCGTGATCTTGGCCTGAATGGTGAAACGACGAATATCACCACGGCCTGTTCATCCAGTACCACGGCGATCGGCTATGCGACCCGGCTGATTCAGCACGGCGAATCAACGTGCGTGCTAACCGGTGGCGCCGACGAAGGCGTTTGCCCACTCTTCTTTGGGGCGTTCGCTCGGACGCTATCAAGCAGAAATGATGATCCAAAGCATGCCTCCCGCCCATTCGATCGCGGACGCGACGGCTTGGTCCTTAGCGATGCAGCCTGCATTCTGGTTCTTGAAGAGTATGAGCGGGCGCAGGCGCGCGGCGCGACAGTGTACGCCGAAGTGAGCGGTTTTGGCAGCACCCGTGATGACACCTCGATGTTCAAGCTTGGCAAATCCGAAAAGACCGGCGCCCAGGCGATAAACATGGCTCTTGAGCGAGCCCGGCGCACGGCCGCCGATGTTGACTACTACTGCGCGCACGGAACGTCAGACCCCTTCCTCGACGTCCGAGAAACCCGAATGGTGAAACAGGTGTTCGGCAGAAAGGTCGTCGTCAGTTCCATAAAGTCGATGATGGGCCACCCTATGGGTGCAGCGGGAGCCGTTCAGACCGCGAACAGCGCCATGGCGATTCGCAACCGTCTCGTGCCGCCGACGATCAACTACGACGACCCCGACCCGGAGTGCGACCTGGATTACGTTCCCAACGAGGCCCGCGAAATGCCTGTTCGCAATGCTATCGTCTACACGTTAGGCAACGGGGGCGCCAATGCCGCGCTGGTGCTGTCTGCCTGCTGACCAGGTCGAGAGAAGCCGCCAGAAAGGGAGACCGTGAGCGCAGCCCAGCAGAAATTCTTCTCCGGTGACGATCGTCTGGAAACCGTGCTGGAACTTGGGCGTCCGTTCCGCATGGGCACGCCTCAGTCGCTAAAAAGCTCCAATGTGCAGCGCATTCGCGAGGCTCTTTTCCGGCAAGACGCGGCGAGCGCCGAGCTGCTGCTCAATTACATTCATCCACTAGATTCCTTCATGACCGCGGCGCAAGCGGAATGGATTTTCAAGTGGGTTGACTTCTTGGCTGCGCGGCTGGGTGCCTCGGCATCCCGGACGGTGGCGGAGTTAGCCTTCAAGCTGTGGCGCGAGGG
The DNA here is from genome assembly GCA_036504595.1 of Planctomycetota bacterium. Taxonomy (GTDB): domain Bacteria; phylum Planctomycetota; class SZUA-567; order H5-PLA8; family H5-PLA8; genus DASXUX01. Next base: position 1,681 of record DASXUX010000084.1, read on the forward strand.
TCTGGAAGACAATTCGGCACGACAAGCCGACATCGCCCATACGCTCTCCAAGGAACTGCATCCGAATTCAGTCTGCCGCGTCGCAACTCACAACGAAGAAAGCGTCCAGGGATCGATTGCTGTCGTCCGCAAGAGAGCGGAGGAGACCTTTCTTGCTCTGCGCAACGCGCTTTCAGCCGGCCGGTACGTCGAAGCGATTGAGGCTCTTGGCGAGTATTGCCAGACGACACGGCAGACGCACGATCTGCTTGCCACTTATCTCTGGGCTCTTCCGTCCGCCACTTGCAGCCTCTTTGGCCAGAAGGTGGCCGAAGGGGCTTTGGAGGGAAGCTTCAATTCCATGTCGCTGCAGGATCAAATGTGGCAGTCTTTCGAGAGTCTGGCACCGGCCGCTCGTGCGGCATTCCTTGCTGAGCACCTCCGGTTCCACTTCACCGGGCCAGATCGCGATGGGACAGTAGAGATCATCGAAGAACCTGAATGTTACCGCCTTGTCTTCGATCCCTGCGGCTCTGGCGGGGCCATGCGGCGCAATATGGCCTGCGCCTGCAGGATGACGATCTTTGAGGACGCATCACCCTTGACGTGGGGGCGAGCCAAAGAGGTGCCCGCTTACTGCGCGCACTGCGCGAGCAATGAGTTGACGTCGATCAAACGGAACGGCTATCCGCTCTGGGTCACTGAATTTGACCCGGATGCGAGCAGGCCGTGTGGCTGGACCGTGTACAAGGACCGGAGTCTGATCCCACCTCGCTATTTCTCCAGGTTAACTGGATCGAGCCGCCAGAGCTGAGGTCATTGCGCGGTAATCGCGTGTTGCTGCTCGGTGTGCGCCAGGTTCTCACATGCGCAAGGCTCTGCAGCGGATATTGAAATTCCACTGGCGACATCCACGTCCGGCACATAAAGAGTTGCCTTCTCCGGCGCGCAGCGACCGCAGAACCTATCACGACGCGCGCGATCTTCTCGCCCAGTAGTGGCGCTGCGAAAGGGCCACGCTCAGTACGCTCAGATATCCAGTTTGCGAAATTATGACGTGATCGACAAGTGGGTAACCCAACAGTAACCCTGCGTGAGCCACGGCCCGCGTGACCGCACGACCGGCCGCATCGAATTCCAAACGGCCCGACCGGTGATTCTGAACGAGGATGACGCCGTACCCATGCGAATGCATCACGCCGCTAAAGGCGGATGCTGGGCACAGGTCGCGGAGAGCCGCGCGTGTGCCCGCAAGCATCTCCCAATGTATCAAGCGTCTGCTCCGGTCGATTGTGGCCGCCAGCAGCACATTCCGCTTAAGCCAGATCGTCTCGGCGAATGCGTCTGCTACGTCCGCAGCCGACCGCATGACCGGACACTTGTTGCGGCCAACCATCTCCAGCAGATTCTGTTCGAGTGCCGGGCTCGTGCCCCCGATAGGCAGAGTGTTTGCGACAGCCGCAGAGCGAGCGATGAGGGTTGCCATGTCAGTGTCAGTTCCTTTCGCGGATGGAGGATGCGGCTGCAGATGGCAAACAGCGGGCGAGGATTGAAGCAATCGTGCAAATGACGCGAGCGTCACTCCTTACTTTCGCGGGTAGGCCGAGGACGCTGATTTCTTGGGCGCTGCTCTGCACAAATGGAGTGCGATGCCTGCACAGAACTGTGCAGCACGGATCGGCCCGTTCAGCACCGCTTCAAGTCCCAAAGAACAGTGCACTGCACAGCGTTGGGCATACGGACGCCGGCAATGCGCACTCGAACAATGGCCAGGTGACGTAACTGGAGGAAATTTCCGTGATCAACAACCTTGATTTAGCGCTCGCGGTATACACGTTCTTCGGCGAGCAGGATATTTCAGTCTCGCGCGAGGTCTTTTTCGAGATCGTTCTCCGGATCACTGGGGACGGGCAAGGACACGTTACGCTGAATATCCCACAGGCCAGTGAAGGCTATCCATTTATACATAGAGCAAACTGGCGAGGCGCAAACTTCGTGTACTTCTCTCGCGAGATGCTTTCAAATGAAACCGTCGGCAAGGCTTCGTGAAGATGCCTCGCAAAGGAAACGGCCTTACGTGCGAGTGCCTTGCACCGCCTCACGCGAAAAATGCACGAGAGTAATGCCTCTCCACGCAAGCTGGTGTACGAATGGGTACTTGGCGCTGGCCTGCGGGATGTTCATGACTGCACGTCCGGCACCCGTGGAGATCACCTGATCCAGAGCTTCCATAAAGACTGCCTCGTTAACCACCACTTTCCGTTCATGAAAACGCGTGCTGATGGCCAAGGCCAGATTGAGATCGTGTACCATAATCAGCCTCTTTCTCTATCTGATCCCATAGTAGCGGATCTTCGATCGAATCGTGTTCCGGTGATATCCGAGCAGTCGCGCGGCTTGAGACTGGTTGCCGCCGCATTCCTGCAGCGCGCGGAGCAGCTCCCGCTTCTCGTGGAGTTCGCTTGCGCCGAGCTGCTCGCCTTGCTGGCCATCGCGAGGCTGCATGGCCAGCAGTTCAGGCGGCAAATCACGGAGCGCGATTTCGTCCTGGTCCGGGCCGAGCAGCATCATGGCCCCTTCCAGCACGTGCTTAAGTTCCCGCACGTTGCCCGGCCAGTCATACTTGGCCAGCAGTTCAAGCGCAGGCTGGCTGATCCGCACGGGCGGTCGTCCCAGTTCCAGGCCCAGCTTGATGCGGAAGTGCTCCGCCAGATCAGCCACGTCTTCGGGGCGG
>DASXUX010000085.1:0-12763 GCA_036504595.1 Planctomycetota bacterium
GCCGGAAGAAAACTCACGCCGAAGAAAACGAAGAACAGCAGAAGAAGAGATTCAAAATTGAAGTTGTCGAAGAAGACGAACCAAAGAACACCGCATTTTCAAACCGGCTGGATTACTGCACTACCAGATCGGCGCTGACACAGACAAGCGTTACCCGATGCTCTTCGAGCTGAATCAGCCGCTCGACGAGCTTGAGAGCCTCTTGTTGCACGGTTTTGCGGGCAAAACAATTCGCGTCCGGGACATCTATGAGCAGCACAGTGTTAACCGGCCGTATCTGCTTCGTAATTACAAGGAGGTTCTGAACCAGTTGGAGGCGAAGCACGCAGTCAGCATTGAGCCTCCGGCGAGCAAACGGCCAAGCCGGTCCGGCAGATTGACGCTAAAAGATGAGGCCGCCGTCACCTTTCCGAAATGAGACCACTGAATGGGCACGAACTCGGCAATCGAGTGGACTGAATCCACCTGGAACCCGCTGACCGGCTGCACAAAAGTCAGCCCCGGTTGCGCGCACTGCTATGCGGAGCGCATGTCGCTGCGTCTGAAGGCTATGGGTCAGGCCAACTATGCCAACGGGTTCAAGCTAACGCTGCATGAGAATGCGCTGCAGATTCCACTGCGTTGGCGCAAGCCAATGATGATTTTCGTGAACTCGATGAGCGATTTATTTCATGACGATGTGCCACTTGAATTCATTAAGCGCGTGTTCAGCGTAATGGAAAAGGCGAAGTGGCATCGTTTTCAGGTACTTACGAAACGGGCAGAGCGTTTGTCGGAGGTGGCGCCGACACTTTCGTGGCCGGACCACCTATGGATGGGCGTAAGCGTCGAGAGCAGTCCATACCGCCACCGCATTGACCTGCTCAGGACGACTCCCGCCAAGGTGAAGTTCCTGTCGCTTGAGCCGCTTCTCGGCCCACTGCCGCGAATGAATCTGCGCGGCATCGATTGGATAATCGTGGGTGGCGAATCAGGTCCCGGTGCGCGACCGATGGATCCTGCGTGGGTGGCTGACGTACGGGACCAGTGCCAATTTTCAAAAGTGCCGTTCTTCTTCAAACAATGGGGCGGCATCAACAAGAAAAAGGCGGGACGTACTCTGGATGGCAGGACGTGGGACGAGATGCCGCGGACTGCGAAGCCGTTGGGCTAAAGAACGGCAGTCATCGCAGGCTGCTTGCGGCCGTCAAACATGGCGGCGGGGTCATTCCTGGCCGGAAACACGCCTTGCGCAGCCCTGCCGTGTTGCAGACCCGAAGGAACTGGCGGCATGGCGCTCTGCAAAGCCATTGCGTTGCCGAAGCGGCTGAACGGCGGAGGCTTCACCTATCTGCTTTGGGGGGCGCGTGGAGAAGTCTTTGCGGCAGTCGCACCGTGCGCCGCGGCGGCATTGATTGGAGACGCACCCAATGACCTGCCAGCCGCCTTGGCCAAGCGGATCGAATCATCCAAGAGATCCATGAAAGACATTAAGCCGAAGCCTGTGTTGCACATGGCAGGCGAAACCGATCCGTTGGTGAAATTCGAGTGGCAGAAGAGGACTATGGACGGGCTCCGGAAGCTAAACGGTTGCGGCGAAGGCAAACCATGGGGCGACCATTGCACGCTGTACCCATCCGCGACCGGCACGCCCGTCGTCACATACATTCACCCCGGTGGCCATCAATTCCCGGCCGATGTGCCGTCAGTCATTGTTAAGTTCTTCAAGGAATTCGCGAAGCCGTAAGTGCCTTCAGCGGCAGGCTGACGAAGTTGGTTGGATGCGCCACCAGACCACGGTGTATGACCTGTGGAAGATCGCACAGGTGAAAGGATTGCGATGTGAGGGTCGCCGCGAAGTGGCGGAGCTTTCCGGCAGGTGCTGGATAGTCACCGGTGTGGGGTTGCAGTGAACACGCATTGCGCGTCACGTCAGGAGGATATCGAGCATGCCAAACTGGGATCAGGTGCTAGAGGAAGTGCGGCGGATGGGCAGTACCTACGACGTGCTGCGCCGAAAGTACCTGGCGCAATTGCATGCTCTGACGGGACGAAACGTCATCATCTACTACAGCGGATGGCTGCAGAAACCGGGGCTGCCGTTTGCCGGGATTGCTGACGACGACAAGAACGGGTTCATGACCACTGTCAACAAGCTGGACCGGAGTAAAGGACTTGACCTTGTCCTTCACACTCCAGGCGGCGAGATTGCCGCAACTGAGTCGCTTGTTGACTACCTACGCAGCATGTTCGGCACGGATATAAGGGCCATCGTGCCGCAGTTGGCGTTGTCCAGCGGGACAATGATTGCCTGCGCAGGCAAGTCTATCGTGATGGGAAAGCAGTCTAGCCTGGGTCCTGTTGATCCGCAATTTCACGGCATGTCGGCGCACGGAGTCATTGAAGAGTTCAACAGGGCATTCGCGGAGATCAAGCAGGACGCCGCACTCATACCTGTGTGGCAGCCGATCATCGCGAAGTATTCGCCTGCCCTGATTGGTGAATGCCAGAAGGCGATTACATGGTCCGAGCAGCTTGTACGGGAGTGGCTGAAGACAGGCATGCTCAAGGATGATCCTGAGCACGAACAGAAGATCAAACAAATCGTTGCGGACCTAACTAATCATGCGCTCACGCTTTCGCACGCTCGACATCTGTCTGCAGGAACCTGCATGATGATGGGTTTGGTGATCGAAATGATGGAAGAGAACGACACGTTGCAGGATGCCATCCTGAGCCTCCACCATGCGTGCATGTTGACGCTAACCCACACGGATGCATTCAAGATCATCGAGAACCACATGGGTGTGGCCTTCATCCAGCAAGCAAAGGCGGAGTTGGTGCAGGGGCAGAAGTAGGGCGCTGCGCGCCTGGTTCGACTTTCGCAGCATGGTCGCCCAAGGCGGCTGAACCGAGCGTTGAAACGCCTGAAGTGACAGCGGTGAGGTTGATGATGGGGCACTACTGCCGACTGTGCGGGCGAATGCGCGCTAACGAAGGATCACGCGGCGCGGGATGTTGATCTTGACGTTACGAACGTTGATCACTTGGACCTGGTGGTCGTGACGGCGGCGATGGAAACAGTAGTGATTGGGGCGTGTGGCTGGAGCCCCGCCTGGAGAGGTGAGTGCATGCGCGTTTGGCCCCTGTTGCTGGCAATAATTGTCGCCGTCCTGACGGCGCCCGCATCCGCCGCGCAGCCCGCGGCCGACAACAAGCCACTCCGCATCGTCATCCTTGGCGACTCGACCGTATGTGATTACGCCGCCGATTCGCCGATTCGCGGCTGGGGCCAGATGCTCGGCGAGGGGTTTAAGAAGGCCGTGGCGATCCGCAACCTGGCTGCGTCCGGCCGTAGCACGAAGACCTTTATCAAGGAAGGCCGGTTGAAGAAGGCGTTGGAAGAGCCAGCGGACTTCGCGCTGATCCAGTTCGGCCACAACGATTCGCACGGCCAAGACCGGCCGGAATCCACCGATGCCGCCACGGACTACAAGGATTTCCTGCGAACGTATGTGGACTCGTTCCAGAAGGCTGGCACGAAACCGATCCTCGTCACGCCCATGCACCGACGCACGTTCACGAAGGGGAAACTGACGGAGGAACTGCGGCTTTACGCCGAGGCGATGAAGGCCGTCGCGGAAGAGAAGAAGGTGCCGGTTGTGGACCTCTACGCGCTGAGCGGCGAACTGTTTGAGAAGCTGGGTGACGAGGGCAGCGCCGATCTGAGTTGCAGCTCGAAGGACCGCACGCACTTCTCGGAGAAGGGCGCTCGGGCGATGGCGGGGTTGGTGTTGGGCGAACTGGGGAAGATCGAGCCGCGGCTGCGGGACGCGATGAAATAGCCTCGACCGGAACGATGCGCTCATGGCATATTTAGTGCGTCACGCCGGTTTGCACATGTAGCCGTGGGCGGACCTCAAACGGCTGGTGGGACGCAGCCGCCAGAAGTGGAGACACATAATGCCAAAAGGTTGGACGTGGGGTCCGGCGCAGCCGAAGAGCATACCTGATACGGTCCAGGCCAGCGTGCGGCAACGCATCGAAGCGCACGCAGCGAAGAACTACAGCAGGCGCTACATCCGCCTGGACATCCGCTTTCGCGGCCGGTTCTGTTATGTGGACGCCTTCAAGGAGCCGGACAAGGGCGACACACCACCTTCGTGGTTCGAGGGAACTGCCGCGCAATGGTTGCAGCAACTGCGCGACACGCCCCTGCACCTGATTCGGCTCACGTATATGGGCAATCCCGAGAAGTGGGAACTGGCGTTCTTCACTTACAGCAACGAGAAGTACAGCGAGTGCGTATTTCCGGACGGTAGTTTTGAGGGCAAGCCGGAGGCAGGGTTCGACACCGGAGCGACGTACTTGTAGCAGATGTCATCTCCGACATCGCCACGTGAGGCCCACCATGCGTAAGCGCCGTGCCCCTTCACTCGCCAGGATGGCAGCCGTCCTGATACGCCGCCTTAGAATCCTCAGTCAGCTCGTTGCGGCGGGGCGCGATGAAAAGTCTTTGGATACAGCGTTCTTGGCAGTGCGAGAGCAGTATGGCGATGCTGAAGTTGATTACGTGCTTGCCGTTCTTCGGCGGCAGGCTAACGAATTGGAATTGCTGTCGGCCAATCTTACGGAAGAACACAGAAGAACGGCATACCGGAATTACGTGTCCCGGTTCCGACGATTCGGCAGTGGGGGACGCCCTCTGACAATCGCCGGTTGGACTAGGATTGCTCGGGAGCATGCGGAACTCACAATAAAGCTCGGCAGCGGCAAGCTCCCGCCCCAACAGCGCGCTCGTCTCGACCAGGTCTCCGAAATGCTGCTTTTCGAAACGATGTTCTGGGACGATTTGATTCCTGACGATCTGCCCGCCGATGTCATCAAGCTGCCCAGGCCGGAGGAGTAGAGCGGAATGGCGATGCCAGGGACACGAAGAGAGGCCGCTGCGCCCTGGCCGAACATCAAGAAGGTCGTGGACGATGGCGCGACGCTCCAAATCCACGAGGGTGGCCATCACCTGGACATCGCCTCGTTGTACGACGGCGAGCAACTCATCTGCATGTTTCGTTGCGGCCACATGCGTTTCGACGAGATCATGGTGCGGCTGGAGGAGTTGGCGCAGCGGTACAACGAAACGGGCGAGGCCACGGATGATGTGAACGGGTCGTAACATTGCTTGGGTAAGCACGCGGATCTCAACAGAGGAGCACGCATGCAAACGTCTCGTCGTCAGTTCGTGAAAATCGGGGCACTTGCCGCAGGAGCAGTGCTGCTTCGAAGGTTGGCGGCCGATGATGCCGCTACGGACAAACTGAAAGCCATTCACGATCAACTCGTCACTCACATGACCGACCTGGTTACCCAAGCAAAAGCTCGTCTTGAGAACGGTCCGACGCTGCTCATGCCATGCGTCAGCAACACGTACCGCGGCGTCTGGCCGGACGATACGCTGTACCCGCTCATGGCTGTTCCGAGCCTTGCCAAGAAAGATGAACTCTCCGGGGTGTTGTCGTTCCTGACTGACAGCATGGCCGATTTGCATTACGTGCCCGACCGCGTCGAAGCCGATGGACTGCCGATTTTGTCTCCAGGGGGATCCGCTTCGCCCCCAATGACCGACCGGATGCCGCTGCACCTCCCGGCCGCATGGATCAGACTACTGGATTACTACCGGGGCTTCGGCGCGGAAATACCCCGCAAACAGGAATGGGCCAAGCTGATTAAGCGAAGCATCGAACGCGTGCCGTTTGCCTGTGGTCTGGCCTACGCCGACCCGCAGAAGCCGCCCATCGGATTTGGCTTTCACGACTCAATTAAGATCAGCGGCTTCGAGTTGATGAGCAGTCTGATGCTTTACCGCGGGCTTCAGCGAGCAGTCAAGCTGTTTGAAGGATCCATCGAGCAGACCACGCTGGACCACTGGACGCATCTGGCTGACGGGATCCGCTCGAATCTGCACCGCTCATACGATGCACGAATCGGCGGATACGTCGGCGGTTCCCGCCAGGGACACCAGTTCAGCGTCTGGGCGAACGGCTTGATTTACTCGCTCGCAGATGCACCGGCAAAGCAGAAGATCGTGCAGTTCTACCGAGATAACCGTCAGAAGATTTTCAAGCTGGGCTGCACACGCCAGATCGCCGAGCCAAGTTGGCAGGGCACTGGCGGCGCGGGCTCCTATCAGAACGGCGGGTTCTGGGCTACGGGCACTGGCTATGTGCTGCCTGCGATCCATGATCAAGATCCCGGCTTCGCACTCGAACTTGCTGGCGAGTTGGTGGAAAACCTGCCGAAGATCAACTTTGCCGAATGGATTGATGCCAACAGCAAGCCCGCGGGCGCCATGAAGTTCCTGGCAAGCGTGGCACTGCCGATTTTGGGAATGAGGAGCATCATGGAACGAAAGCCGCTGATCGAATACTTCTGATGATCGGCTTATCCCCTCATCATCGTTGCGTGCGGAACCCTAATGGATTGCTGTTGGCAAGCCATCGGGAACGAGTACGTTGTTGGAGCGACTGAACAACCAATCATGCTGCGGTGGCGGATGCGCACTATGCTCGCCGCCGTTGGAGCGTGTGGCTAGTGCTGAGGCTAGAGAGGTAACAGGTGCGTCTTTTCATCACATGTATTCTTGTCGCGGTATGGGCCGGGGCTGCAGAGGGTCAAGCGCCGCGGAGCGAATCCAGCTCGCCGCCGCAGATCATCGGTGCAGATATTTCCTGGGTGCAGCAGCAGGAGCACGAAGGACTGCATTTCACGGATCGAGGCCAGGAGAAAGACATTCTTGCCCTCCTCAAAGATCGCGGGTTTAGCGCGATTCGGCTACGGATCTTTCACAGCCCTAAGTCGGAGAAGGGCTACTCCAAGCAGGGTTATTGCGACATGGAGCACACGCTGGCGGTGGCAAAGCGAGTCAAGGCCGCTGGTATGCGCTTCCTGTTGGATTTTCACTACAGCGATACATGGGCCGATCCGGCGCATCAGAATAAGCCGTCCGCGTGGGCCGATCTCCACGGTACCGACCTGGAGAAAGCCGTCCACGATTACACTCGTGATGTGATGGCCGCGTTTAAGAAACAAGGAACGGCGCCCGATCTCGTGCAGATCGGGAATGAAATCAGTAACGGCTTCCTTTGGCCGGACGGAGAAGTATGGAAGACCGGGAAGTGGGACGTGTTTTGCGGTCTCATCAAAGCAGGAATAGCCGGAGCGAAAGAAGTCGATCCGGCGGTGAGGGTCATGCTGCACCTCGCCTGGGGCGGGCAGAACGCGCAGTCGCGATCATTCCTGGACAAAGCTCTGGCGCAGGGTGTGGAGTTCGATATCCTCGGCCAATCGTATTATCCGAAGTGGCACGGGAACCTCCAGGATCTGAAAGCGAATCTGACCGACCTGGCGGGCCGCTACAAACAAAACATCATTGTCGTGGAATATTCAGTTCCGAACATCCGGCAGATCAACGACATTGTTCACGAACTGCCCGGAGGGAAAGGTTTGGGCACATTCATCTGGGAGCCTACAAAGTGGGAAGGTCCAGCCTTGTTCGACGGAAAGGGGAACACGAAGCCGGAGATCGATGTGTACGTCAAGATCGCCGAGGACTATGGAAAGCAGGGCAAGTAGTTGGTGTCCCGGAGGAACGAAGTTGTGGCGATGGCCGAACTCCCGAGAGTGTTTCTTATTTGATCATCAGTCGCGTCGTTCGCAAACAACCCAGCCATCATTTCTCCAGAACGCTCCGGTAGAATTCCATTTTTTCTTTTACGGCAATCGGACGAGCGCCTGGTTTTGTGCCGAGTGCCATCGTGGATGGATCGTTCGAGTCAAATGGCTTCCACAACTGGAGATCTTGCCCGTTGGGATTACCGGTTTTGATGAAGTTGACCCAATACGAAGAGACCTGCTCGGCAACCTGCCGGTCCTCGTCGGTCCAGGGCCTGTCCAGCTTCTTCAGGTTCTGGAACTCGTAGACCAGATCGGAACTATGGAATGCGCCAAACTCGGGATGCTCCGGCCAGGAAATGGGTTGATCGAAAAGATAAGTGTACACTGGCGCCTTGGCGGTCTTGGCTCTTCTTCTTGCCCAATAGAATACGGAGGCCGTGCGATATTCGATCTGCGCCAGCTTCTCCATGTCACGAGCAGCTTGGTCGGTTGTCGCCGGATAGAGCGCCAAAAAAGCGTCCTTCTTCTCTTCGAATGCCTTCGGCACTTTCGCGGCGTATGAAGCGGCTGTGGTCTTGGAGTATTTAGCTGGCGGTCCGAAATCGTCTGCGGTAATGCCTGTCAGGATCGGCACGTCCGAGGCCAGTCCTTTGTCGAGAGCATCGCAATACTCCAGCGGAAAGGCCCAGCAATCCGTGTTCACCCCGCCAGCCAGGCAGTTCTTGGTGAAAGCGCCCACAGCCGGATCGTTGGCGATGAGTTCGGAGGCGGGCATTTTGCGAAGATCTTCTAGTGATGCGGCTTTCTTCGCTTGGGCAAATTTCAGTCCCTCTTGCTCCTTTTGCCACACGTTGCCGATTGAATGTTTCTTCGTCAGGTAATCGTAGGGAAAGCTCACGGCAATGGCGCCCCGAAACAACCCTTTGGCAAGCGGGCTCGTGGTCAAGTAGTGCAGAGCCATCGCGCCGCTCGATTGCCCACAAATCGTTACTTTCTCTGGATCTCCGCCGAATGCGGCAATGTTCTTCTGCACCCACTTCAGCGCGGCGATGATGTCCAACATGCCATACGTGCCGCAGGAGCGATTCGAGGATTCGGCGGTCAATTGTGGATGACCCATACCGCCAAGAATCCCGAGCCGGAAGTTTACGGTTACAACAATAATGCCCTTCTTGGCTAGTTCTTCGCCATCGTAGATAGAGACGCTGCCCGACCCACGAGTTCCCGAACCTCCATGAATGTAAAACAACACAGCGAGGTGATCCTTGGCGCTTCTTGCCGGAGTCCAAACATTAAGGAACAAACAATCCTCACTCATAGGGCCAGTCGCAGCGAACTCGACTGTGTACGGCGGCGCACCGGTGCTCGCAGGCTGAACGCAACTGGCGCCAAAGCTGTCGGCCCTGCGCACGCCATCCCAATGGGCCGCTGTTTGAGGCTGGCGCCAACGCAGATTTCCTGCCGGTGGCGCCGCGTAAGGAATGCCCTTGAAAGCGACCACCGTATTTGCGCTGTTGGATACACCTTCGATAAGTCCCGTTTCTATCTGAATCGGCTTGCGGACGTCAGACTCAACGGCAAGGCCCGATGAAGCTGCGATGAGCAGCAGTGCCGAGATGAAGTACGGGCGACATACGCGCCTGACATGTCTCGGAACCATAACGACCTCTCGATGAAATGACCCGTTTGCGGATTTCCGTAATTGCGCTCTGCAGTATAAGGAGATCGTAACAAGACGAAAGCCGGAGAAGTGGTCCCTTGAGTGTCGGCCGCAGACGGAAACGGTTGCGCGAAAGCTTCAACGTGCAGGACGGTTGCTGACCACCTTGGTGAACGTCCTTGGTCCAGGGCAAGAGGAATTGTGAGGCCCGAGTGCCTGATCTTATCGCCGACGGCCGACACCAAACGTTTCCGTGCGCCGACCGGGCAAATTCTCACGCCGCCTGCAGACTGGGCCTGTCTTCCGCCCGGCGATGCCGGACTGACGCGCCGCGTGAAGCAGGCCGGTCCGTCGTGGCAGGTTGTCGAGAAGCGCGGGAACAAAACGTTCTCTCGTGGGCTGTGGGCGCCAGCGGTGAGCATCGCCGCCGCCCAGGGCGCGTTGGAACAGGAACGATCCACACCGGAGTATGCAAAGCGCAGAGCGGCTGCCCTCCGACGCAGGGAACGTGAACAAAAGGAGTACGTCGGCGAATTTGCTTTGGCGGTGCTGCAGTTCTTGAACTTCGCTCAGGCTTGCCGATAAACGCCAACAGGTGGGTGTGATCCCCATCAGCCGATCCAACTTTCAAATACGCTGTTGTGGGTTCGGTTCACCCGGATGAACGTGCAGCACTTTGGGAAATCCTTGAGCTTCGAAGCCCCCAAATAGGTGGCAGCCGAGGACAGTCCGCCAGCGATCTCTTGGAGCGTGGCCGAAACCGGGCCTTTGCATGGAACCTCGATGCACCGCCCCTCTGCCGCCCGATAGCCTTTCAGCCCCCCGCTGTACTTCCGGTTCGCTTCGAGACTCGACATGCCGTAGAATTTGAACTTGCCGTCGCTCCTCTCACCATCGCACTCGTCATGCCCGGCGAGCAGACCTCCGACCATGACGAAGTCGGCTCCTGCGGCGAAAGCTTTTGCGACGTCTCCAGGGCATGTCACTCCGCCGTCCGAACAGATTTTGGCTCCGCAGCCGTGCGCCGCATCTGCGCACTCGATGACCGCAGAGAGCTGGGGATAGCCGCAGCCACTGATCAGGCGTGTAGTGCAGCAGCTTCCGGATCCGATGCCGATCTTGACGATGTCAACTCCGCCGTTGATGACGAGATGGTGGACGAGTTCCGGAGTCACGACGTTTCCGGCCATGAGAACGGCGTTCGGATACTTGTCTCGAACCATCTTGATCCGCTCCGCTGCGAACTGGATGTGAGCATTTGCCACATCGACACAGAGGAATGGCAGAACGTCAACTCGCTTGCTGAAATCATCGAGCTTCTGCATGTCCTCGGTCTTGATGCCGAGCGTATAGAAGCATCCCTTGGGCGCGGTTCGAAAGAACTCGACCAACTGATCCAATTGATAGTGCTTGTGCAGGCAGGTCATCATTCCGTGCTCGGCCATGGCCTTCGCCATCGAGAACGTCCCGACCGTATCGAGGTTGGCGGCGATGATCGGAATACCATTCCAAGAGCACTTCTTGAACGTGAACTCCCTGTCGAGACGGACACTGGATCGGCTCGGTGCCTTCGACCATTGGGGCTTGATGAGCACGTCACAGAAGTCCAGTTTTACATCAGGATCGATTCGCATCGGTCTCCTCCCACGTAAACACAATCGACTTGTCAGGCTGGGTTCGGGAACAAAAGTTCGGCCTCGGCCTGGCGTTGGGGCCGCAAAGAAGAACAGCCACGGCGTTGCTCTTCAGACCAAAGATGCGGTCGAAGACCTTGAGTGTGCCGCCGGAATCGATTAGATCGTCGATCTGTTCGAGGCTCACATACTCCACTTCCATGCCTTCAACTATACCGCTCCTTGCGAGTGTGGTCATCCGAAGAAGAGGAACTCACCGGAGCGTCACCAAGTGCCTGCGATCTGCCAATGCCATGCCAACGATGCGGCTCAAGCCCCTTGCGTCGCCTGCGAAGCGTTCACGGCCTGATCGGTAACCGCATCGGTCAATATGCCGTCAGTACGTTCATAATTGGAGTGCCTTGCGCTGCGTCGATTTAATTAATCAATCCGCAGCCTTAAACGTTGTGGTTGCTCCCGCCGCGGACTACAATGCGTCTAATCGCTCAAATACAACCGGCCATTGTGGACGGTATGTGGCCGGGCAAAGCACAGAAGGTAAGAAGTCACATGACGACAGGCAAAGTGAAGTGGTTCAATGATCAAAAGGGGTTCGGATTCATTACCCCAGACGCGGGCGGCAAGGACTTGTTCTGCCACCATAGCGAAATCAAGGCAGAAGGCTTCCGTTCACTGGCTGAGGGCCAGGCGGTACAGTACGACGCCATTGAGGACACCAAGGGGCCAAAGGCGACGAACGTTCGCCCGATTCAGTAATTCACTGCGAATTTCAAGGTGTGAGCGGGGCGGCCATGAAGGTCGCCCCGCTTTTTGTTGTGACGTTTCCTGTTCAATGCTCTTTGAGCCTGGAGGATTCTCTATCCGGTGATCGTCGCCAGCTTCGGCTTCGTGTTTGTCCAGGCGTTTCGGGGCAAGGTTCCGTGGATCGTCGCCATGCCGTTCGCCGCCAACCTTCTCGCCAATCTGCTGTTCATGCCAATCTTCTCGGGCCTGAGGAACGTGCCACTGGCGGCGTTGTCGTCGTCGTTTGGGCGACGATCATCTGGTGCGCGGTTGCCGTTTGGCCACGCCGTCGCCGGGTCACCTTGGCCCAAGGCTCGTACTTCGTGTGGGTGTCTATTGCGACCGTGCTGCAATTGTCGATCACGGCGATAAACTGGGGGCGCGGTTAGCGGTCCGCTTTCGCGTCACGCGGTGCGCGGCCGAACACGCGCTCAATCGCTTCAAGCTTCGTCATGCCTTCGCCTTTTGTCGGCGCGACGATGCCGCCTTCACCAAACTCGTTCCAGGCGTAGATCGTGAAAAGCTTCTGGCGCCCGCCGCCCAGCAAAGGCAGGCCGAAACGGGGATTGGCGTCGAGATCGGCGGCAATCTGGCGTAGTTCAGCCTCGAATTCCGCCGCGGTCGGAAAAGCAAAGGCGGGCCGTTTGTCACGCCAAGGCCGTGCGTTGAATCCGGCGGCCATGAACGGAACGTAGGGCAACGCCGACTTGGCCTGCTGTGCGTTCCACTGCCGGATGGCTTTCGCCAGTTCTTGGAACGGGTAGTCTTCTGGTTTCTGCTCCAGCTTCGGTAGGTCCATGTACGTGTTCGTGAAGTCGAAGAGCTTGGCCGCGGGCCAATCCTGGCCGACGACGCTCCCGCCCATCACGCCGCCGCCAACCAGCATTTCACCCAAGCCCGCCTCTTTTACCGAAGCGCGCAACTGGTCGAGCTGCCGTTTTTCCCGCGCCGGATCGTCGCCGTTGTCCAGTGCGAAGTGGTGCGCGCTGTGGATCTTGAAGACCAGCTTCCCGCCTACACGCAGGTAGCTGGGATG
>DASXUX010000086.1:0-15160 GCA_036504595.1 Planctomycetota bacterium
GCTACCGCATGAAAGACCGCATCGACCCCTGAAGCCCGCGCCGCCCATCGCCCACGCAGCCGCCACCGCACATTCAAAACCGGCGCATTCACCACATTTTCAAACCGGCTGATTTACCGCATTTTCACACCGGCGCTGACATCTGGAGGCAAGGTCATGTCTACCGAAGACAAAGTTGCGCTGACAGACGACGTGATGTCGGCGCTCGAACAGATCGCCGCACGCAATCAGCACAAGCAGCATCCAGATATTGACGGACCCATGAGTGTGAAGGGGTTGAAACAACGCCTTCACACGGTCTACGCAGACCTTCAAGAAGCTGCGGAAAAAAGACTTCGCTCACTACCTGCGTATAAGTTTGCTCGCGTCTATCAGTCGCCGTTCTACCACCGTTCGCCGCACGGCGCGTACTTCAAGACACATGTCTATCTCTATGCGGGTTTGTCTCAGGCGAAGACCAAAGGACGTTTACAGCTCGTCTTCGGTCCGAATGGCACCGCGTATGGCGAGTACGTGGCCTACCCGGGCGAAGATGACAGTTATCACATTCGGAAGTTGTCCGAATGGCTCTTGAATCTCGCAACTTTCGAGAACTTTCGTACAGGGCTATTGGCGCTGCCCGAAGGCTTTGAACTTTACTGTAAGTGTTCAGACGGCACGGAAATTGATGAATGTGTCCATCGGATTCCAGATGCATCGTGGAATTCTCTGGCAAGAGGGCTTAGCCCTGACGAATACTTCACTATCGCCAAATACCATCGCCGCGACAACCTTCGGCACCTGACCGTCGGACAGTTGGCCGATTTGCTGGTCGGCGACATTGCCGAACTTAGCGGCCTTTACCCCTTGCTTCAGTGCAAAGCGACAACAGTCGGCGCGAAAACACCGTTTGAGAGCGACGACGTTGTTCAGAGCGCCCGCACCACAGGAGCCGAATCCGACCTTCGTAAACTTGAACTTGCGGAACTTGTCCGGCGTGCATTGGCATCCACCGAAATGGAAGGGGCAACTGGACCGGGACGCTATTACTCCCGCGATGTGTACATAGCTGCCGCAGTGAAGAAACACGCCAACGGCTTCTGTGATCTTTGTGGGGCGCAAGCGCCGTTCAAGACGCGCGCCGGAGAGCCGTATTTGGAACTGCACCACATCAAACGCCGCGCCGACGGCGGTGCGGACAAGATTTCCAACGTCGCCGCGCTATGCCCGAACTGTCACCGAAAAATTCATCACCTGAAATTGCCTATCGACGTTCAACGCTTGGAGGAAGCCGCGATACAGCGCTTCGATACGCTCTGTGAGAGAAGGTGAGTGCGCATCGAACTGGCCGTGCCGTTGGGCAAAGAACAAACAGACGAGGAGAGAACCCTATGGCTTCTGTGACCAAGCGCGGCTTCTCCATCCGCATCTTCCTTCCGGACGGAACGCCAGATGGCCTGCGCACGGTAGAGAAATCCAACTGGACAGGCCGCTGCATCGTCTGCCCTCGGGCGCAGTTCTCCGATGCTAAAGCGCGCTCCGAGTTCGGCAAGACCGGCGTGTACGTTCTCTTCGGTCCGTCAGAAGAGGGCGACCTGCCGATGATCTACATCGGCGAAGGCGATCCTGTTCGCCCGCGCCTCGACCAGCATTACGCCAAGAAAGACTTCTGGACCACGCTGATCCTGTTCACCAGCAAAGACGAGAACCTGAACAAGGCGCACGTGCAGTACTTGGAATCCCGGTTGATCCAGCTCGCCGCAGAAGCCAAGCGCTGTGCGCTGGACAATGGCAATGCGCCGCAACTGCCGTCGCTCTCTGAAGCCGACTGCGCCGAGATGGAGGCATTCCTCGACGAGATGATGCTGATCTATCCCCTGCTGGGACTGGGCGTCTTCGAGAAGCTCGCTGCGCCGCCCCCGAAGACGCGCATCCTCTATCTAAAGGTCAAAGGCATCTCGGCGCGGGGCTACGAGGCCGCTGATGGTTTCGTCGTCCTGGCCGACTCGCAGGCCGTCATCGAAACCGTTCCGTCGATCCATCAGTACATGCTGACGCTGCGCAGCGCCCTCCGGTCCAAGGAGATTCTGGTCGAGCGGAACGGCCTGTTCGTCCTGACACAGGACTACCGCTTCGATTCGCCGTCCACCGCCGCAGGCGTCCTCCTCGGCCGCACCGCCAACGGCCGCATCGAATGGAAAGACGAACACGGTAAGACCCTGCGCGATCTCCAAGCGGAGGCGGTGGCGTGAGATGTTCTTTCGTTGGAGCAGCGAGTAACGCGTTAGCGAACGGGGTAAGGAGCACCAGGTAAAAGGAATGTAATGCCGTCCGTACTTTTCTGAGCCCGTGTGTCCGTTGGGAGCGCGAGGAGATCATGCTCGACTGGATTTTTGGCATCATCGCCGCCTTTTTCTACATCTATTTGGCGTTTATCGGTCTTGCGGGGGTGTCTGTCGGGTTCCTTACGCAGGCGAAGGGACGTGGGTTTTGGAGCGGTTTCTTTCTGGGTTGTGGGTTGACCGGTCTCTTTTCGTTCATTGGGTGGATCATCGCACTGCTTATTGCTGGTGCCATGCGACCCCAAATGACGTGCCCACGGTGCCAGCGACCTACTCCTCGCGAGTCCCCGTTCTGCATCTATTGCCGCACGGTATTGGTCGAACACAGCCTTGACGCCTTAGGTTCAGACTCGCGGAATCCCGAGACACAACTGGTTGAGAGTCAGTTCACTGCTGTCATCGAAGACGGCACAACCGTTTACAAACCCAAGTCCGTTCCGATGCCAAACCCGGAAGAAGAACGCCGGAAGGTTGTGGCTTATGGGCAAGAAGGAAAGAGCCGTTGGTGGCCATGGTAGCGAAGAAAAAGGGAAGCGGGCGCTGCTTTGATTTGGCGCAGCAGTAGCGGAGGGGTATCTCATGGCACTAGCGACCGCGCTGTGGATTTCTGACTTCATGGAGGAATTGCAGTCGCGCCCGCCAGCGCACCTATCCGTTACTGAACGGATGAACGGAAAGTACGCCGGGTTGGCGGTCAAAGACGAAGGGCGGCTGATTCTCGATTTCTATGCGCACGACGACTACATCCGTGGCGGCGTCAGGCAGCTTGCGCCAGCAATGGAAGCGAAGCTGAAGAAACTGCCGGGGATCGAACTATCACACCCGGTACGCGCGAAGTATACGACGCTGTACGTCCGAAGCGCGGCCGGTCTGGATGCCATTCGCTTGATCATCGGAGTGCCGACACAGCCAGGGCCTGTCCGGCCTGCGGTGAAGATGAAAACAGTGGAGCCACCCGTGCTGCAGCCACCGGCAGCAGTGACGGGTGCCGCCGATCCGATATCGACGAAGGACCTTTTCTCCACGCTCCCGGCAAAGCGCATCGCGGCGGCTCGCGCGGCCAATCCGGCAAAGTGCGTGGACTTGCCCGCCCCGTGGCGGGATTCAGTCCGGGACTGGCCCATGTTCAGTGCAGGCGCGCTCAACGCATGGTTGTTGTTTGTTGGTGTATCGCCCGGAGACTCAACGCCTGGCGGCGTAAATCTGAAGACCGAACATTGGTTTCCGACACTCGGAGTGCGTCACCCCCATGCCGGGTACTTCCGCGACGACGCTGGTTTCTGGAACAAGGTTCGGGCGCTGACAACCGACACTCTTTCTAGTTCTCTGCCGCCCGGTGCCGACCCACTTGAACTGTTCATGGTCGCGAACCTTGCCGACGATCTAAATGCCGCGCCAAAAGATGCCGATGTGAAGCGGGCCGTCGGCAGTGGAGTAGCTCACCTGAAGAGGACGCTTTTGCTCACACAGGCGCGGTTGGTCTGCGTAATGAAGAAGGCGCTCGCGCCGACGCTGATTGAAACGGTAAGCGCATGGGGGTGGCCGTGCGTATCGGAAGGCGTCGTGGATGTCGGTTCCAAAGCGCATGCTGAGTATTGGCGCGTTTCCGCGCCATACGGGAGCGTATTCGTCACACAAACCGGACAGCATCCGTCGCTGTATATCCCGGCGAATCTGTCCGTTCACCTACGCGGGCTTACAGCGCGTCTGATAGTAAGCGCAGCGAATGCTATTTGAGGTCGGTGGCGGCAGATGAACCGGATGCGGAGACATAAGGCTGTGGGCGGAGACCCGATTGCTCGGTGGTGTGAACTTTACGACGCAGTCGAACTGGAGGTCTGCCGCTTGGCCTTCCTGCATTGGCATTACATCAAGCTCCGCGAACTCATTCTGTCCAGTCGCGTGGCTTCGGGACCAAGCACGTTTCACCGATGGCTCGCGATGGTTTACAGCGATGCTGCCGCTGTCGCCATTCGACGGCTTGTGGGCACTGGCAAAGACGAAGCAAGTTTGCCGATGCTGCTGCAGGACATCCGGCAGGACGCGCCGCTGCTGACGCAGGCGCGGCACGTGGAACTGTGGCGGAACACCTACGGGATGCAGTCGAATTGGGATTCCCACTTGCTCAGATGCGCGAAGGGCGAAGCAAAGCGCCTGTTTCGGGGAAGAAGTTTCTTGCATAGGGAATCGGTGGGGGAAGACATCGGGCGGTTGGCAAAGGCAACCGAAGCCCTTCACTTGTTTGCCACGCGCCGAGTTGCTCACGCACTATGGCAGATGCCTGTAAAACCAGTGCCGGTGGCAAGCAGCCTTAAGCGCGCCGTTCGCGTGATTGATGACCTCACGCACAAGTACGGCTTGCTACTGAAAGGCAGCGCCACGCGCCCATTCAAGGACTTCCCGGCCAACGAAGACTGGAACGACATTTTCCGCGCGGCGTGGTTGCCAGCGAACGCGGCGGTGGGCAACTGCTGAGGGCCGTTCAAGTGCTTCATCCCCCTGCGGCGTGAGAGGAGCCGATTCAATGGCACGCGACTGGTCCCGACAAGAAGTTGAATTGACCGTGGCGGATTACTTCGACATGCTGTGCTGCGAGTTGCGCGAAACGTTGAAGCGCCCTCCGGGCAGCGGCAACACCGTGATCGCGCTGAGAAGCTTTGCGTTGGCTGGCCTGAGTGCCGTGTTGGGGATGTGCGGATGATGGCTGAAGCGAAAAGCTGTTTTTTCTTCGGCCAACCCGTTCTGCCGCGCCGCGCGGTTGCCGACGGCCAACGTGACGTGTTTGTGCTCGGCGCGTATCCCAGCGCGCTGCACGTCGAATGGACGCCGCCGTCGCCACACCGACCGGTCCGTGCCCTGGCGGTGGATAATGAACCGGAGCCGTTCTGGAATGGAGCGCCGAGACGCACCATCAAAAATGGAAGTGCGGGGTCGGCTGGGGCACTGCAGTTTGCACGACATTGGAATAGGGCTAACTAGCTGCTCATCGGCGCAGGGATCGCGATCTGCCGGTGTTGCAGGTCGAAAAGCGCGACATCGCGCCGTAGAAAGCGGGAATGCAACCTATAGACCTAAAATCAACCAAACTCAGATCGGTTTTCATAGGGGAAAGGAAAAATTTTCAGTGCATGTACCGAAATGCATTTTTTTCCTCATAGGGAAGGAAGAATTTTCAATGCAAAAAGAGCAAGTGTTTCCTATGAAAGATGAAAAAACATGCGGAACCTGATTTTTTTATACCTCTTCTTCTCTTAGAGAAGAGAAGAAGAACGCGGACCACTAAAAGGGTCCGCGTTTATCTTCTGTTCTCGTCAGGAAGAAATCACGCCATTGTCGCCGTAGCACTTTCGCAAGGCTAAGCTACGCGATATGCTGCCTGCGGTGTGACACTGGAGTACAGACCATGGCTAAGCGTGGAACCGACCCCTGGACTATCGCCCAAGTGGCAAAGGCCTGTCCGAGTGCTGGCTTGGTGTTCCTTTCACTGATGGAAATCTCGCGGCAGAAACAAAGAGCCTCTTTGAATTTACGCCGAGCTACTATCGCAAAACGCTCAGGGCTTTGCGATCGCACGGTTTCAAACGCCTTGGCTGCTCTGGCCGACGCAGAGTGGATAACTCTTCAAAAAAAAACGAAGAAGAGGGCAAACGGCGATTTTGATTCGTACATAAAGGTCACGGTTATTTACCGTCCATTCGCACCCGATCAACAGGAGCGCTCTGCGCGCGCACCCGATCAACAGGACCGCTCTGCGCCCGCCCCCGCCCAGGACGCGATAAAGACTAGACTTGTTCTTCCGTCGCAACCGGCGTTGGCAGTGCCGAAAACGCCGGAGAACATTGACGAACTTGTTTCTCGCTTACCTAGTGAACAGTTTTGGCCGGACGCACCGCATTTGATAAGAAGAGTCGTCCGGGCATTTCGTTTTTTGGCCCTCGAATGTCGGATTTTCCCATCGACAGTGATTCAGAACACGGCGCACAGGACCCTTCGGGTCGAGTTCGCAAATTGTCCGCTGAAACTAGAACTAGGCATATCACCACCCGATCGAATAAAAAACTGGTTCCACATCAATCCAACATTTTGGGACGAGAAGACCCCATATGCGATGTACGGCAGTGAGATTCCCAAATGCGCACCTTTCAGCAAAATGAGGACGATTGACGTCGGAACGTTCTTTGAATTCCTTGGCGATATACCCGGGGCCCGAGAGCTACCGGTGAATGCGTTTCATATGATCAAATATAACCCTGAACTGAAAACTCTCATGCTCAAGTCGTGCCATTGCCCGGCATTTTGGAGGGACAGCCCCTATTCACTCGACAATTTCCACGAGATGATCGGAATGGGCGCGGCTGCGCTTTCCCTATATAATGGAACATTAAAAGGCGTCAGTGACAAGGTCCTCCGCGCGGTCGGCGTGGGTCGCGAGGAGTTCGACGGAATCGTCTCCGCTTTTCTCAAGGAGAACAGGTACGACGTTGAGATGATGATGCGTGCCCACCGGATTGTCTTGAGTAAGCCGAGAGCTCCTGATTCCGTTGTTTCTCCTGCAACTGACGTAACGAATCCACCTAGCGCTAGCAATGCCACAGAGAGTACGAGGGAGCAAGACTCAGAGAGGGGGTACCAGTCTGCGCAGTCGACGTCAATGGCGGGGGGAGCGCAGCCCGACAGGATGGATACGCTTGATGTAGCGCCATTGCCGGATGAGTTTCCCGGCCCTGATGACACGAGCGAGAACGCCAAAAGGCTCGCGATGACCGAACAGGAGCTCGATGAATACTTTTCGCTTGAATGGGATGTTTCACTCTGGGATTCGCGAGGCGGACTTCTTGATGATGCCATGGACGCACTGCGGCAAAAACGAATACTTGTCGAGACAATCACCGATGATGTCCTCGGCTCTAGGGGGTGGAGTCGGGAAGACTTTAATATCGCGCTGCTCAACTGCTTGAAAAGGGAGAACAAGCATGAAGCCGAGAGGAAAGAACTCTTCTCCCAGCACCCGGAGTTGGCGCGAAACAGAGCCACCGAAGGAGAGGCAGGTCACGAATCATCGGAGCTTCCGGTGGATATCGATGACCTGAATGGCTCGCCGAACGATTCCCCTGCGTCGGAACCCTCTCCGGATGATGGTTCTGCGTGACCCCATTGGCCAGTCGGGAGCGAAGAAGGAATTAAGTCTGCTGCGGCGATACTTTCGCGCAACAACGTCACACTACGCGAGAATTCGAAGCTGCTGTCGCATCAGTTCCGCTCGGACAAGCTGGGCTGCTTTATCTTAGCTGGGTGAGCGGTCCAGATGCGGCCATGCGCTGTTCAGCGATAATCATTTCTCGTGAGGGATTGTAATCGTCGGTGGTTAGCGGATTTTATTTGGTCCTTATTAGCGTACCAAAAACGTCAGTATTGAGTTAACCCACGGGTTCTGCCATAATCCCGTGTCTGCAGTGGGAGCGACCGCGAGTAATGATCGGCGGCGTCATTTTATGTATGGCATTCTTCGCGTGACGCTTGATTGATGTGCATCCAATGATGGTCGGCGCAGTGCCGGGCTGATTGGATGGAGACTTGGATCGTGTTGTCCTAATTTCGGAGCGCCGAGAATTCCACACCGCGAGCAGAAGAGGTGACATATGAATGACGGGAAACTACAGGAAGCGGGTGCAGGGCTAGATCAAAAGGCATCCCGCGCTCCAGCGCCCGTGGTAGTCCTGGCCGTACATTCTGAAGATGGCAGCGCGGAGGCTTCTGGGAGCCTCAACTCTCCGGCCCTAGGCACGAAAAGCGTTTGCCGCAGAGGTGCTCGTAAGAAGAGTGCTCGCATGGAATTTGTCGAAAAAGTTGGCCGTTGTCGCATCTATTGTCGAAACGGCCACTTCTACCTGCGGTGGTACGAGCCGCGTGCGAACACCAGCATTGCCGGAGTGCGCTGCGGACAAGTTGGCGATCAGCCGAAGGAGGGCCCGTTCGACAACCTGATACAGGCCCGGCAGTACGCGGAGCGCATCGATCGTTCTTTGGCCGAGGGCCAGACCGGCGACGTGGGATATCGGACCACCGTTGCTCGTGCCGTGAAGACACTGGTGGAACAATACCACAACGATCCGGCCTGCTCACCGAAGACGGCCACCGCATACGCATCGCGATGGTCGCATTTCGTGACGTTTTGCGGCACAAAGTGCCGCCGCTTCACGTTTGCACAGATAACGCCCGCAATCGTCGCAGAGTTCGAGCGGTGGTTGAACGAGCTTATGATCTCGCCCAACGGCCACGAAAACGCCGAGAAGCGGCGAATGCATCCGAGCTACCAAAGGCACGTGATGGAGTCCGCTAGCATGCTCTACAATAAGGCGGTTTCCCATGGGTGGGTATCGGCTGCTAAGGGCAACCCGTTCAGGTTTCGCTCTCAGGGTCGTCGGCGTAACCCGCAACAGTTCCCCGGATTCGACAAATGCGAGGTAGATAAGGCGTTGTTACGCGATTTCATTGCGGCCTGCGATCCATTCCAGCATCGTCTGTTTCTCTTGATGCTGTCATGTGGGGTGCGAACGGACGAGGTCAGGCACATGCTTATCGAGAAGATCGACTGGCCGCGACGGGTCTATGTTTTGGACCCCGTGGTAGGCCAACTCGGTTGGAATACGAAGAACGGAAAGTACCGACTGCTCCCCATTTTGCGACCGGCGGAGCGGCTGTTCCGCGAATTACAGGAAGATCGTCGTGGAATCTTGGTGCTTGACCGTCCTGCGCTCGTCGCGGAGCGCTCAGTTCTCTTTCCAGAGGAGCAGAGCATGCACGATCTGGGATTTGAGTACGGATTCAACGTCTATCAGTTTCGCAACGCGCATAATCGTGAGCCCACTCCTACCGACCAGGAACGAATGTGCGAAGAGGTATTTCTGGCTGCTGGCGCGCTGCATCGAAAACGCGTTTACAAGGAGTTCCAGAAGGTGGTGAGCCGGATCGGGGCTGAGCGGCACCTGTGGCCACACCTGACGCGCCATGTCGCTGCGAGCCAAGCGCATCAACTCGGCGTCGATCGTTTCGTCGCCCTCTCTGTCCTTGGTCATTCAGGCGACAAAGTTTTCGATGGCTACTGCGAGAAAAGCCCGGAGTTTATGCATCGCGAATGGGCCAAGGTCGTCGGCGACAATACAGTCATCGCCGACGCCCTGGCCCACTTTAACGCCCAGCCACCTAAGCTAATGCTGCCTGGAGTTCCGCAACCGCAACAGATCGCGTAGCCCGCGCTCGTTCCGCTTCGTTTTTCAGGGTCGTGACAGATGTGTGCGTATACTGACCAGTCTGCTCCAGGCCGGTATGGCCCAGCATGTCGCGGCGGGCAAACGGGTCGGCACCAGCGGCCTGCAGCGTCGTCGCCCACGAGTGTCGGAAGTCTTTCACGCATGTTCGGCCGCTCAGGCCCGCCTTCCTCATAGTGCGGATGTAAGCGCGCCGGATGCCCTGCGCACGCAGCCCGCCAAGGCGTTTCCAGCCGCGCTTAGCGGCGCGATGCTGCTGGGCGCGAGACCAAGCGATGCCAGACGAAGCTAGACGCTGTTGTTCGCGATTCATGAACGCAGCAAAGCGTTTGGCCAGTTCGTCCGGGTGCTGACCGGTGATCTCCGGTGCCGTCTGCGACGGCGTTAAGAACACTGGTCCGGCAGTGCGCGTGCCAATGGCCTGCATCAGCGCCGTGCGCATCTCCGGCGTCATCGGCACGGCTCGGACATTACGCGTTTTCGTCGCGATCAGAAATTCCGTCTTGCCGCGTATCAGGAGTGTCCCCGCGTTGAAATCGACGTCGTCAATCATCAAGGACGCCGCCTCGCCCGGCCGCATGCCACTGTATGCGATCACCGCGAAGAGGCGCGCCGCCCACGGACAGCATGCGTGCCAGAATGCGCTTTCCTCTTCAGCAGAAAGCGGGATCACGGGTTTGGCGTCCATGACGCGAATGTGGTCGAGCCGCATGTCGGCAAATGGATTCTGCCAGTACGGAGGCAGGTGCCGGTCCTTGGCGGCTCGATTCAGCAGCGTGCGGGCGACCTCCATGCAGAAAATCACGGTCTTGTCCTTCATTAGCCGCCGTTTTGTGTGCGGGTGGCCGTTGGGGGCAATCTGTTTGGTCCGCAGATGTTTGGCATACCCGCGCGCGACATCGACCGTGATACGGTCGAGGCTCTTGACAGCACGGCCTGCCAGATAGTCGATGAAGTGCCCGGCTGCAGCACGGTAGCGATCGATTGTCGCCACGGACGAGTGGGCCACGAACTCGTGGTAGTCGAGCCACTGCTGCAGGAACTCGCGCGGCGCGATCGGTTTGAAGCCCAGCAGCGTGGGCGCATGTTGGTGAAGCTGGGCGTTGACCTGTGCGGCGGCTGACTGAGCATCGTCGAGACTGCAGCCGACGGGGCGGCGGATGGTCTGGCCGTCCTCAATGTACGAGAGCCAGAATTTTTCGCCGCGCTGGACAATCGCGACTTTGCCGCAGCGTTCGACGACCTGGTGAATCTTAGTCAACTTTCTTTGTGCCGTGGGGGCCGAAGCCCGGCTGATAGGACTGCCGGAAAGGGCAGACAGACTGCCTGAACGCGCCATGAAAAGGTCTCCTTTTCGTGCTGGCGGTCCGCACAATTCTGCACAACTTCTGCACAACGGAGGTTCTTAGACGCGCAAAAACGGGCTTAAGTCCTTGCCGCTCTTGCGTTAACAGTGGTGGTGTTTTTAACTGGCGGAGAGGGTGGGATTCGAACCCACGGTACGGTGTAACCCGTACACCGCCTTAGCAAGGCGGCGCATTCGACCACTCTGCCACCTCTCCGCAGTCGGTTCTTTTCTTCTACCTCGCGCTCGCCCAAAGCGCAAGTCTTGCTCGCACGATTTACGCGCTTGGGGCGGCGTCAGCCCGAGTTTCCTCTCTTCTTTTTGAGATCAGCTACCGCGTCAACCCCGGTTCCGATGAGCAGCAGCACCCCGATGATCGCGAACTGGTACATTGGTACGAAGACCAGGCCGACGCCGCTCTGCGGATCCAGATGCGCGTGAAAAAGATCGAAGTAAGCGTAGCTTCCAAGCAGCCCAATCCAAATCGAAGCCGCCAGCAGACCCACCGACGTAAAGCGCCGCTTCCGGCAAAGCAGCGCCAGCGCCGCAGCGCCCACGTATGGCGCGACCGGCCAGAGCAGCAGAGGGGAGAGCGGTGTTGGCCCAATAATTACCATCGCCGCTGCCGCGCCGAAAACAGAAATCCCCACAGTGAAGGCGCTAAGGAATCGCGCGACGTAGTCCGGCTCACCCATTTGCGCTGCTCTACGGCTTGATCAGCCGCGCGTCGGCCCAGTCGAAATGATCGCCGGCATCGTCGCTGTCGGGGCCAAAGTCGCAGACCAGTTCCAGCTTCGCCGCGCCGCTTACATCCACGCGAATCTCGCTTTTCGAACGGCTCTCACCGCCGGCAGGGATGCTGGCGTTGCCGCCGCCCTTGGCATTGTCCACGGCGGCTTCTTTGCCATCGACCAGGACTTTCCAGGAACATACGGCGTCACTGCCCGCAGTCTGGTCCATTCCGGCTGTGCAGAGGAACTTCGCGTACTGGCCATCCAGCGCGTACGTCAGCTTGCAGTAACTGTGGACACCCAGGCCGCGCGAAAACTCTTTGCCGCCCACCAATAGCTTGCCCCCAGAGGCTGCCTTGTCCTTGCGCCAGCGATAGACCACCGGCGCTCCGCCGGCGTACGGCTGCTGCTCCACGGCCGTGGGCGCAAGCTGCGAGAGGTAAACCATTTTCCCGCCCTTGAACTCAATGGCGGCGATCGCATCGACCGGTATGCGCCACGGCTGCAGATTAATGCCTTCGATGCTCAGTGTCTTCTCTTTCAGCGAAACGATCTTGCCAGTGATGCGCGAACCATCCTTCAATTCCACGCTCGCCAGTGGATCGGTGCGCGCCTTGAATTCTTCCAGCGGCGCTAAGCGGAACGCCGCCACCTGTTCGAATGTGTACGGCCGGCTCTGCCCGCCGGCATTAAACGTCAGATCTTTGTCCGAAAACTTTTCGATGTAGCCGGAGACCGTGTCCCCCTTGGGTAGCAGCAGCATGTCCTCTTTCGTCTTCGGACCTTTCAGGAATGCCTCGAGCGCCTCCGCGGCAGGGCGTTCCTTGCCGGGGAAGGTGAGGGCATGCAGCAGCTTGTTGTCCAAGGTCATTTCGCCACAGTTTTCGGTTTTGAAGGTCAGCTTTGAGTCGTCGCCCGAAACGATCGTGATGCTTCCGAGAATGTCGCCGTTGCGCAGATACAGCACTGTCCCGTCGGGCTGTTTATCGCGCGGACCGAGCACGATGGACGCGACGTCCTTCAGCGCCACGCCAGCCGCATCGATCTTCAGCCCGCTATCGCTGTCCGCAAGCGTCGCCTTCTTCTCCTCGCCCTCAATCGTGACGACCGAAACCTCAACGCCTGCTGCCAGCAGAGCAGCCGGTAGCAGTCCGCAGCAATAAGCGGTCAGTGCCAATAATTGTTTGAGAAAAACCATTCCTACCTCCGCCGTTGCTGCGTACTGCCGCTCCTACTGCTTACTGTTCTTCGCCATCCACTCCCGCCAGGCTTGCGGCGTCTCAAGCTTCTCGCCCGTCAGTTCTTTGAGCGCGTCCATGGCCGAGTTTCGCACTTTATAGTTGCCGTCGGCCGTGGCTTTCACCAGAGCGGGATAGACCTCTTTCTTGCCGACTCCGCGCAGCGCCTCAACCGCATCTTCACGAACGCTTTGGTCTTCGTCGTCCAGAGCTTTCGTTAGCTGAGAGATCTGACTAACCCCGCCGTACTTCCCCAACGCGAAGACTGCTCGTGAGCGGATTTCCGGTTTCTGCTGCTGGAGGAATCCCGCCAGCACTTCGATCGCCTTTGAGCTGCCCATCTTCGCCGCCGCGACTCCCGCAAACAGGCGCACTTCCGGCTCTTCCTTTTCGTTAGCGGCCAGCGCATCCAGAGCACTGACGCTGTCCTTCCATCCGCTGTCGCCCAGTGCGCGAGCGGCATCGCGCCGAACGGACGTTTCTTTCGAGCGCATCATTTCGAGCAACGCTGGCCCTGCGCGCGGGTCTTTCGAATCTCCCAGGCAAATGAGAATGGACCGCATCATCGCGGGAGTAGTCTCTGGCTGCCGATAGAGGCCCAGCAGTCCGGGGACCGCCAAGTTTCCCATGCTGCGCAGTTCAGTCCACGCCTTTTCTCGCGCGGCCTCATCTTCGGCAAGAGTGCCCTGCACGAGCTTCCGGACCTTGCGTAAAATGTCCGGGTCAATCGGCTCATCTTTGGCGGGTGGAGTCGGCTCGCCAGCCGCAAGTTGAGGCAATGCGAGCGCAATGCACAGACAGGATACTCCTATCAAGAAGGGTCGAGCGCTCCGCATAGATTCAGAATGCCCACTTCCCGCTGCAAATCAAGTTTTTGTGGCAAGGCCAGCTAGCTTTGGACAGTGAAGAGGGTGGGGGACTCAGCGCGAATTGTTGCACGAGAATTAAGTTGATATTTGGGTCGTCGTCGGATAGGGTTTTGGAAAGAGATCGTACCGAAACATATTGATCTCGGACCGGCGTGATAGCGCTGGCGAGGGAAACCGGGCGAGTCTCGAATATCGCAGGACTGATCCACCATTTTTCAGGGACGACAGAATGTCACGGAGGCGTCACGTGCTTACGCGGCGTGACGGGTGACGTGTGGCGGGTGACGGGTGGAATGGACTGCGACGAAGTGTGGAGGGTGGCGTTGTGGGAAACGACGGAGAAGAGGAGAAGGGGAGAAAGGGAGAAGGGGAGAAACGGCAGAGCGACGGGGCGGAGACCAGAACCGCGACCGTTAGGGAGCGGCCGGACGGCGCTGGCGCAAACCTAACCCCCCGGCCCCCTTCCCTCGGAGGGAAGGGGGAGAACGGACGGAAGGACGCGGAGACGGGGGGACGGGGGGACGGGGGGACGCGGGGAAACAGAAGGAGGCAGGAGGCGGGACGCAGGATGCGGGAGCGAACGGAAATATGGATGAAGGCACGGGCAGCCAACAACGAACAGAGGCTGCCCGTGGCACAGAACCTACGTTGGACGAGAAGATTCGGGAGGGGATGAAGTATGGGTTGACGGATGAGGAAATGAAGGACCCATACGAGGCGATGTTCAGCGGTGGCGTGATGAAGATGTGGAACGCTCGGCAAGCGATTATCGCGGGCGGGCAGATGGCGGACGGGGAGGACGGGGACGAAGAAACTTTGTACGACAAAGACTATGAGGAGGTCGGGAAAGACGAGGCCGCCAAGCGGCAGAAGGAACGCGAGCGGCGACGACAGCGGATGGAAGAATTGTTGGAGGTGCCGCTGTGGCAGCAGATCAGCGGACTTTTTCCGGAGACCGAGGAGGGGATGAACCCCAATGAGCGGGCGGGCGGCATTCTCGCGCTGATCAAGAAAGTCGAGGGGATGCTGCGGTATGAGATCAAGTTTGCGCGCGAGCATCCGGTGGAATTCAGGACGTATCTGTGGGATCCGCTGCGAGTGGTTTGTTTTCACCTGGGGATTTCGCAACAGCGGCTGTCGCGGTACTGCAAAGAGCTGACGGGGATGTCGGCGATGGAGATGGTCGATCGGATGAAGGCGGAGGGCGTGAGAGGGAAACTTAAGGAGGAGTTGAGGAAGTTTATAAAGCTCACCGCAGAGGAACTGAAAGACGGGGAGACGGGGGGACGGGGAGACGGGGAGAAACGGCACGACGGAGAGGGCGCCGACGCGATTTTCTTGGCGCTGAAGAAGTCGCGGCGGGATGGGCGGTGGCATCGGACGACTTG
>DASXUX010000087.1:0-3673 GCA_036504595.1 Planctomycetota bacterium
ATCATCGGCTATTCGCCAAGGCATGCGCGTTGGCTGGCAGGTAGAGGATGATCACCGGAGGCAAAAGCAATGAGCGACGCAGTTCCTGAACAGGCTTCCGTCCATGCTGAGGGAACCGGGGTCGTGATCACCACGCTGGCCGTGCTTCCGGCCCAGACCTTGATCGACGAACGCGCGCTGGCGCTCAGCTTCGGAGTTACAGCGAGAACGGTCCGTCGCATGGTCGCCCGCCATGAACTGCCGCCGCCGGTCCGCATGGCGGGGCGGGCGACCTGGATCGCCGGAAAAGTTCTGGCGCATGTCGAGGCGCGCGCCGAACGCGCCGCGCGAAAGGCACAGCAAGAAGAACAGCGGCTGGCCGCGCTCGGAGTTTGTTAGGCCGGGAATTAAGCGAAATTCCTAAAGGAATTCGAACAGGACGCAGCGAAGGAAGCGGGCAGAGGCAAACCTTATAGAGGAGAAACCTATGCCCACCATCTTCCAGACCTTTGACAAGAGCGGGCGCCCGCACCCGCGATGGCGCTTCAAATACATTGACTACACTGGCAAGCGCAAGACCGCGACGGGCGCGACGACCAAGTCAGAAACGATCAAGCTCGCTAACAAAGTCCAGGCGGACAATGACGCCATCCGCAAAGGCTGGCGTCCGCCGCCGAAGCCAAGCGAAAAGCAGCGTCCCTTCGCGGAGGTCGTCGCCGAATATCTTGCTTGGGGCAAGTCGCAGGGCGGACACGGCGGTCGGCCCTGGAGCGATGGCCACGCGCGCCTGCGCGAGACCCATCTGCACTATTGGGCGGACGCGCTGGCGATTGAGTTGCTTTCCGAACTTGTTGGATGCTTGCCGAGAGCGGAAGCCGCGCTGCGCGAACTGCAAAGTAAGGGCCGCGCGGGAAAGACGCTTCAGAACCGCGCGGAGGCGCTGGCCGCGCTTTGCGACTGGTCTGTCAAGCGCGGCTACCTGGATGCTGATCCCTTGAAGAACCTGCAGAAGTTCGACACGACCCCGATAGTTCTGCGCCGAGCCCTGAGCGGCGAGGAAGTGGGTCGGCTGATTGCTGCGGTGCCAGAAAAACGCGCCCTCCTCTATAAGGTCGCGGTGACCAGCGGGCTACGCGCGAACGAACTCCGCAGCCTTCGAGTTTACCATCTCGACGTTGAGAACAACGGCCTGCGATTGGAAGAGGGCTGTCGCGCCTGCTGACCTTCGGGCGCCCGAGGGCGCGCCAGATTCCAATCCCGGACGCAACGCCTGTCCAACTAATGTCCAACGGCAAGAGGGCGGGTACTACGGGTTCTTTGGCATCCCAGTCATTCCGGCCTCGGTATTCGCCGCCGGCTTCTCGCCCATCGATCCGCGATGTTTAGCGGCCCTGCAGGCTCGGCAGGACGCGCTCGCGTCGGGCGAAGCGGTCGGCCTTGGTTTGGAGGGCAGCGGTTACTCTGGTTGGTCTGGCGCGTCGGCGGCGTAGCGTCGCTTGGAGAAAGAAGGACGATGACAAGAGAAGACGCAATCGCCCAGCTCCAGCAACCGTACCGCGAGTCTGTCCTGCTCGACGGTCTGGACGACGCGCTAATCGGCTACATCGACAGCGGGCATCATCAACCGCGTGCGCTCTATGATCTAGAAAGGTGCGTCGAACTGATCCGGCAGCGCCTCGGCTGGACGTTCCCTGCCGCAGGGGATGTCTTGCGCGGTGCCCTGACAAACGGCTGGTGGCCGGCGGCGGGGATGCCGGCCTTTGCGGTGCTCGTTAACGAACCGCAGCCGATTTCTTTCAGCGCGCGGATCGAGGAGGCGCCGCAATGATTCCGAGAAGCGTCGGCGTTCTTTCCTGCGCGAGCTGCAAGCGAAAACTTTGCGATGAGGAATTCGCACGAATCGGCGCGACCGCGCCGTCGCCCTCGTGGCTGTACTTCGAATACGTGTGTTTTGGCTGCGGGCACAGGGGGCGATTCCTTCTGCCGCAGCAACAACCGCTTTCCGTCGCTCAGGCTCTGCGGGTGACCGCTGATCTGTTAGATCTTGGTGACGCTGAACGGACAAAAGGAGTAAAGCCGTGATTTCCAAAACTCGAGCGCAACAAACGCCGAGCCTCACGCTGATCACCGGCGGTACCGGCTGCGGTAAAACATGGCTGGCGACGCACATCGTTCGGCAGATGATCGGGCGCATCCCGCAGATCATTGTTCTGGAGAAACATGACGAATATGGAGCACCGCTGCAGCGCTCTCGAAGCTTGGCTAGAAAGAAAACCTCCCTACGCGTCGTGAAGATCAGGTCCGCGCACGCAGCACGCAATTTTCTGCGCGCGCTTTACCGCAATCGTTCAACCCAGCCGTTGGAAAATGGCCGACAAACCCACGTTCTGCTCGTGCTGGACGGCTGGAGCGCCGCCGAAATGAAACCGGCGCTCCCGTTATTTTGGAAACGCCGTGAGCTTCTGGTTTCAATTTTGGTAGTCGGCCAGGACCTTGCGGACCTCGCCCGCGAACTCTGGACTACGCCGCCGAAGGAGGGCTCTTTGCCGAGCTGATTGCCGGCGCCTGCAAAAGCGGCTGCGCCAGGTCCGCCGCTACCTCTTCGGATTTGGTGAAGTCGAAGAGCACGAAAAGCGGTCCCTTCGTGGGGCAAGCGGTGCTGATCACCTGGCGCAGCTTTGGGTCCGCCGTGCACGCGTCAATAGCCTGCGGCGTGATGTCCGTCGGTGCGATTCTCACGACCGGGACGGCGAGCCCGGACGGCACAACCAAGGAATCAACGAGATCCTTCAGGGCATCGGCATCAAGACGCTCGATCACCATCTGTGCCGACGCGACTTCGAGCACAGGGCGCTTCGCACGCGTGCCCTTCATCCTCATCTCCTTGCGGTCCGCAGCAAAGGCTTGCTTGACCGTACGCACCGAAGCGTTGCCCAATGCGATTGCCTTACCGATCTTGCGGATCTTCATCTCAACTTTAAGAATGGCGTCCGAGTTGGCGCCAGCGAGCGACATAGCCAACGTGCGCCCGCGATGGAGTTCGTAGAAAGCCGACAACGAGTTTCTCGGCAGCTTGCCGGCTGCGATCTTGACGCGGCGACGCATCTCTTCGGCTTTGCAGTCCATCACCGCAACCGGCCTGGAAACGGAGCAGTGCTGCACCACCGCATGCAGAAATGGCTGCTTGTGCTTTGCAGCGGCCTCCTTTACGGCATAACCTTTGGCCGCGCGCACCCACTTCACCTGCTCGGCATCATCTTCGGCCGTGTTGACTGCCGCCGCCGCTTCCGAGTAGCGTTTGCAGGCCGCCAACACCTCCGCGTGAAACTGCTTCTCTTCCTTCGTCTGCTTCTTTTTTCTCATGCATCATCCCCGACAACTGAGCCTATCTGGCTCCCCACGCGCGCAGCGCGGGTTTTGCCGCCTCTCTCGCGCGCACGCCGGAATAATACAGAGGATCTACGGGAGTCCGTGTTTTTCGGACTGTCACCTATGGAAAGACTGAGGCCGAGTCGAGGATTTGGTGCCGAAGCACGGTGGCATTGGCTGCAGTAGACAGCGAGAAAGCGCTAAGTCGCATGACCGCGGTGAGTTGTGAGAATTATGTAGATTTTTCCGGGACACGATCGGGAACACTGTATAATCCGCGCCCCTCTTTTGGGTGTTTGCACCGGCGAGTTCAGATGTCTGAACT
>DASXUX010000088.1:0-14455 GCA_036504595.1 Planctomycetota bacterium
GCTACCGCATGAAAGACCGCATCGACCCCTGAAGCCCGCGCCGCCCATCGCCCACGCAGCCGCCACCGCACATTCAAAACCGGCGCATTCACCACATTTTCAAACCGGCTGATTTACCGCATTTTCACACCGGCGCTGACACCGCCCAAATCCAGCGTCTTCGTCGGCTCCAGTCCAGCGCGGCGGGCGTACTCCGCGATGGTTGCTGTGCCGTCCCAGAGCGGCCAAGGCTGCGCGGGCTTGCCGTCCGGCGCGTCGGCGGCGAAGATCGATGTCGCTGTGCAGGCAAGCGCCACGAGCTTAAGTTGCGGCGAGAATCTCATGGGCGGCGCTCCATGCGGCGGAGGAGCCGCTCAGAGCATAGTCCGAACATCATGAGAGCGATAAGGTTGACGCCACTGACGACCGCGAGCCGTCGAGCGTCCCATGAAGGTTGCAGCACAACGGGAACCTTCGCGCTGACTAACGTGCCGCTCCACGCTGGTGTTCCGGGGCAGAATGTGCCTATGCTTCCGTCGGAATCAAAGAACACAGAAATGACCACGGTTTTGGGCCAGGACAGCTTAAGATGTTCCAAACGGTACAGTCTTGCCTCTCCCCGCCATTGCTCTTGCGGCTGAATCACCTTCGCAGTGCTGGTCACGTCGATGATTCGCGGACATGGAATTTCAGCACCGTCGTGCTCAAACAGGCGAATACTGCTGAGCGCATCCCATGCCGAGTCAACGACCATCGCGTGATCGCTCTGGTTCCAAATCTCCACAGCGACGACGAAGTCGTTATCATCTCGAATGACGTTACTGTTGCCGCGAATGCGCATCGCCAGCCCATTCACCGCCGTCCAAGATGACTCGAATGGGGCACTTTTGGACGGCATTTGCAGCCACATCAATCCACCCGCCGCAAACATCAGCACGATACAGGTACTGAGGTGCAACTGGAATAGTCCGTGCTTCTTCGGCTGCTCGGTCATAATCTCCGCCTGCTACCCGCTGCTCACGGCGCATTCTTCTCGGGCACCGTAATCTGAACCACGTTGCTGAGCGCATCGCCGTCTGGGCCCGGTAACACCAAGCGAACGCGGTATACGCCAGGCCCGAAGTTCCCGTATGCGGCGAGATCAAGCAATGCGCCCTTCCCATCTGTAATGGGAAACCGCGAAGCGAACCAGGCTCGAACGCTGTCGCCATCAGCCTTTTGTGCTTCGAGAGGCATGCCGTCGCGCTCGATCCTCAGACAAGAGAAGATCGCCTTCTTCACCTCCGCAGGCGTTAAAAGGTCTGTCGACCCGCCTATCTCCTGCATTGTCGGCTGACTCGGCGGACTGAGGAAAACGTAAAGCGTGATTCCCTGCTTAGGAATGGAAACCTGAGCGGCCGTGTACGAGGACAACGACAGAGAGATGCTTACGTTCTTAGAAGGTTTGTGTAGATCGGCCGCCCATCGGGGATAGGCGCAGGTCAGCCTCAATGGGCAAGTCGCCTGCACAGAGCCCTCCCACGGCTCAATATCCTTTTCCTTGCCGCCACTGGTCCGAGGAGAATACCGAATGGCTGCAACTCGCACACTTGTCGGGTCTTGGGAGAAGTTTTGCAGCGGCAGGAAGAACCGAGCCTTGCCCGTGAACTTCTGTCCCGGCTCTATGCGAACCAAGTCTGTGTGCGCGTCAGAAAAGGACTCTATGCTGGCGTAGTCCTTGTATCCACCATAGGTCCAATTCGATGTGCATGGGAAACCATTTGCATCCCAAAGCATCAGATCACAGTGACCACCAAACGCAAAACCCTCGCCTCCCCCTAGCAGCATGGGGCTACCGGTACGATTGTTGATGGTCACAGAGAATTCGAATGGTTCATCGCACGCAAAGCACACTCTCATTGGAGCGACGTTGATCTCTGGTCCGCGCAGATAGATCACCCAGTCCTCGAACTCCGTCGTTGTCAACTTGGCGAGCCGCTTCTTCAGATTCTCTGGAATAGTTCTTTCCCAGAGCGACACCTTTTCATCTTGGATGCCGATCTTGCTGTGCCCGAAATTCACTTCCCGGTAACGCCCCTGCTCCCTGTCATCGGGCACGAGACACAGATAACATTCCTCGCCCACGGCATAGGCGGGAGACTCAACGAACGCAGTGTTTCCGCCCCAGATGTACTCGATTTTATCACTGCAATTTCCAAGGAGGCGCTTCTGGACTTCAAGCGTCAGCAGGTGCACGTGCCAATGATCGTTATCTGGTGGCTCGACCTTGAGGATCTTGACCTTCACAACGGCTTGCGAACGTGTAACCAGTTCAGGGAAACTGGTGATCGAAAACATGGCGTATGCACCCGAGCAACAAAGCCAAGCACACAAAGAAATGACCCGTCGCGTACGGTTCATTATCGTCCTCCTGCTCAAGGCCGCGTTCCTCATAAGCTCCGCCTGTCCCGCCAAACGCCAGCCATCAGTGGCAACCGGGGTTCCCTTCTACTTCGGCGCAAGCTTGCCCTTTTCTGCAAATTCGATCAGGGCGTCTTCTGCTTCGGTGTCACCTTGGCGACTAATCGCCTCAACGAGTCTGATTCGGCGATTGCACGCCAGTGGTTCCCCCAGTTTGGCACCTGGAACCGGCTCGCCGGTATCCGTTGCCAACAACCGGATCAACTCGCTGGTGACCTTCGGATCATTGAGGGCATAATGCTGCAGTAGTTTCAGCGAGTTGTCCCACGTGTAGTTCCTCTCGTCAGGCTTCTTACTGAAAGCTTGAAGGACAATCGGTGCAACTGAATCGGGGAAGTACGTGAACCGAATGCCGACAGCCCAATCGTGCTGCTTCCAGTCGTTGGAATCCAGATGCTTCCGCGACCAGGCGTCGAGCGCGTTTCGATCCACTCTACTGATCGCGGCGACAATATCCGACGTGAGACGCCGACCGGATTGCAGGTATGCCACAAGAGCAGCGCGTGCGGCTTCATCACCTACGTCCGCAAGCGCGCATGCCGCCCCTTCCTGGTGGCTATTGAAGGACGGAAATGCCGGATACTCCCGCGTGACGATGCCCTCCCACCCCCAAACATTATCTTCGTCCTGGAGTACCGCCGCCAGGACGGGCACCGCTTTCGCTCTGGCCAATCGGCCATAGGCAACTAGCGCGGAACTACGGGCGTATCGACTCTGAGTCCTGTCGCGTGCGATCTCCTCCAGCTTCTGCAGTGTGGTAGGTTCGGCGATCTGAACAAGCGCCCACCCAGCCATGGGCTGGTAGTACGATGCCGTATCCTTGAATACGCAGTAGCCGCCAATGCCTGGGTGCCGAATGAGGCGTAACAGCCCTGGAACAGCCTCGTTCACCTTCAGCCTTCCAAGCCAATACGCAGCCTTCAGAGCCTTCCAACCAGCGTCGCCAGCAAGATCCTCTGTGTCGAGCGCACTCAGATACACTTTGATCGCTTCAGCGCGCCATGCTTCTGGGACTTCATCGAGGTCGAAAAAATCACAAGGAGACGACCGACCCTCCAAAATGCCAAGGAGGACCTCTACTGCTTCCTTCTCCTTGGTATCGGCGCGCGCGTCCCGCAACTCCTTCAGGACGGATACATCTTCCTTCGTTAACGCCAACTGAAGAACTGGCCGCTCTCGATGCGGAAACCGAGCGAACTCGTCACTGGTCTTCAATGCTTCCACCAGGCGGCGCGCAACATCACGAGCTGCAGGTGGATCGTGCTTCAGCAATACACGCAGGCAGGCACTAAGCTCATACAGGACGGGTTTCCACGGGCTACCACGGCATGGACACCAGGCAGCACTTCATCGCGAGGTCGTGTCAGCAGATTGTACGCCGCGCCGAGCTCCAGGTTCTCATTCCCACATCCGAGCAGATGTATCAGCGCAGCCGAACCTCGGGGCCCCGCTGCGTGCGATACCAACCGCATTGCCTCATACGCTTTGGAGTAGATCAAGCCGTCGCTAATACCACGCGGGGAGTTTCGATATTCCCTGTCGCTCAAGCCAGCATTTAGCCGACGTACAGCCTCACGGTCCAGCGCGTCCAGTTCTGCGATTGCGAATAGGGCTTCGCGTGGCGCATTAGCGCCGGGAATATTTACGAGCGCCCACTGCGCAGCTTGGCGGATATTGTGGTTTTGGCGAAGGGGAATGTTCCCGCGCCATCCGTAGAAGTCGCTGTCGAACAGCGGCACACCACCAACAGAGGCTTGTGCGGGATCGGTGGCTAATCGTTCAAGAATTGGAACGGCCACGGGGTTCTTCATCTCACCCAGTGCCTGGGCGGCAGCCAGCCGCACTCCGCCGTCTGGATCGTCACAGAGTCTGATTAGCAGTGGCACTGCCTTTTTGGACTGCATTCTTGCGAGGCATGTTGCAGCCCAAGCCCGGTCACAGGGCGGGTAGAAGTATTTCGGAAGTGTCTCAGCGCTTGTCCATAGAAGAAGGCAGACGGCCAATAGCAGCCCGAGTAACGGCCCCCGCCATCGTCTGGGTCGGAGAAATGCCGATCTGTCTTTCTTCATAGCACTAACCCCCGAGGCTCCGCCTGTCCCGCCACACGCTCCAGAACAGCCCGACCGAGAACATGAGCGTCAGCCAGAACTCCGGGAGCCACGCGACGCCCAGTTTGTGGGCTGGTCGTCGCTCCGACCACAAATAGGTAGCCGTTCCGACCGAAGTGGCCACGTGCTGGTCGTCATCTAGAAACCACGCGTCACAACCAGGCATCCCCATTGGTACGCCGCTCAGCACGCCCAGTTCAGCGCCTGTCCGTGCGTCCCAGATTCGCGCCGTTCTGTCCGGTAGAATGCCAACAATGCGCCTGCCAGTTGGAGAGAAGTTCATCCAGTCACAGGCCCCTTCTTCCACAGGCATCCCGATATCGGCGATGAATCTACCGCTCGCAGTGTCCAATACATCACACCTTCCGACACGGATGGCTACAACGCGCAACCCGTCGGGCGATGCGTACGCATGGGTGCCATCGATCAGTCTCAATGGGGCCGCCGTTTCAGCATCGAAAAGTTGACAGTAGTCCTCGCCTGCGGCAATGCGTGGGCAGGTGCCATCAGAAAAAAAGGAGTACCTGTCAGGTGTTCGCTCGCAGTGTCGTGGGATTGTCAGGCTTGCACCCGTTTTCACATCAAAGACGCAATACTTAGGCGGGTAGCGCTTCCAATCGTTAGGAAATGAGAAACTAACGATGATATTTCTGCCACTAGGCGAGAACGTGGCGGACAAAGGCGTGCCGCTGGTTATGTCTAGCGAGCGGATTTTGGCTCCGCTTGTCAGATTCCAGAGGAAAACTTCTTTTTCGGTGCGACTGACCAGAAGCTGAGCGTCCGGCGAGAAATTGGTTTCGAGAACAGGCGCACTATGCCCGGCCAGTGTGTGGAGCAGGTTGCCGGACTGCACATCGATGACGTGGACGCTCGCATCCATGTTCCCGACAGCAACACGGGACAGGTCTGGAGACAGCTTGGGCAAGGATTGCCGTTGAGCGAAAAGTTTCACGGCCACGTGCTTGCCGGTCTTAAAATTCCACACGCAGAACACCCCGCGTTTAGTCCGATCACAACCAACCATCGTGAACTTGTCGGGATGCTGTGGCTTGTAGACCATCTCCGGGGGGAAGACCACCCGATCAAGCCTCCACGTCGGCCACCTCCACCACAGCCCGCCCGCGCTGCCGACCATCAGCACGCCAATAATCAGCGTGCGCAGCGAAAAGCGCAGGCGCGGCAGCCAGCGGCGCTTCACGGGCGCGGGTTGAATCGGTGCAGCCATGGTCGTGGGTTCGTTGCTGTCCATACGCTGCCCTGTGGGTTGATACTGGCGTCAGGGTATCACGGCGACAGTGGCAGTAAAGGCGAGCGGCCTGTGATAACGATGTCAGCGGACGCCCTGCAGATAGCCCTCGCGCAGAAGCCCGTCCTGTGGCCAGTCAGTGAATCGAATGGCGCACCGGAGCATTGGCCTGAAGTAGTACGCGCTTTTGAACTGCAAGCCGCCAGCGAACGGCACATGCAACTGCGACGAGTCCCCCCACGAGAGCGCGCAGCCCACGCTGTGGCGGGAATCCGTCCGGGAATGGCCGATGTTCAGCGCGGCCGCACGGCCAGTAAGTCTCGTTTTTGGTCATCTGTGAGCACAGTGCTGTAATAGCTCACCTCTCGCACTGACGGACCAGCGACATGGTGAAAGCCACACGCGCAGTGCGCAACAAGGAACTCACGAACCCTGCGTCTGGAAATTCCCTGCTTCTTGCATTCGAGGTCGTTGTAGACCTGTTCGACTGCCCGGCTTATTGGGTACTCGCCACGCTCTTCCGCTTCCTCTGCCCCTAAAGAATGCGTGTAACCATGAA
Source organism: Planctomycetota bacterium (assembly GCA_036504595.1). GTDB lineage: Bacteria > Planctomycetota > SZUA-567 > H5-PLA8 > H5-PLA8 > DASXUX01. Next base: position 6,353 of record DASXUX010000088.1, read on the forward strand.
CGGTCCGCCAGCGTCGTCCCATCGCAGTCTCCTCCAAGAACAAAGTGATGCCGTTTGGCCCGGCACGTCCGACACATTGACTAGCACGGCCCTCACCAGCCAGTCCATCGCCCACGTGTGCCGCGCGGCAATGTTCAGTGATCCTTCAATGTCCGTTCCTGATCCGGTCCTGTAGCGTTTCCGGCGTCCTGCAGCGCTCGCATGGATTTGTCGATCTGCTTAAAGCCTTCGCTATGCTGGTGGCCGCCGGGGTCGCGGCTGATTCGTTTCCATTTTGAGCCGACCAGGTGGTACATGGCTTCAATCCCCTGAGGCGGAGAAAGATTGTCGTCAATTCCATAGGCGAAGACGATGGGGCAGACGACATCCGGAGCGTGGTTCACCGGATCAACATAAGCAGCCATCTCAGCAAGTCTTCTCACGTTGGCGGCATCGGTGGCATTGTGCCCGCCCGGTACACCCCAAGCGTAGTATGGTTTGTCCGTCCAGCCGATGCCTGCGGAGGTGTGCACAAACGCTGACACGCCACAGATGAGTTTTGGCCGTAGCGCCGCAAGGATGACGGCAAGCGGCCCCGAGCGACTTGCGCCTGAAACGAGAATTCGTCCCGATTGCACTTCGGGCCGGGAAGCCAGAAAGTCTACCGCCCGCAGATATGACAGAACGCACTCCAGCAGATTGTTTTCGTTCGCGCTCTTCCAATCACTGTAAGTGGCATCAGCAGGAAGCGAAATCGTCAAGGCTACCGATTCGCCAGCTCTGAAATCCGCGCCCTTGGCCTTTTCGATCTGTTCGCTCAATACACGCTCAAGCAACGAGCCAAACTGCGCTGGCGCGCCGCTGGGCTTCGCGGGGATGACCAACAAGCCGTGTACCTTCCTGCCTCCCGGCATATCGAGCGTAAGCTCAAACGCCTTGTCCGCGTTGGCAGGTGCCGAGACGAGTGTCACGATCGGATTCGCCGGGAAATCCTTCAGCTTGCGCTCCTGCCGCTGCCAAAACTCCTTGAAGTCGGCCGGGCGAGTCAGGGCGTGCGTATAGTTCGGTAGATCAACGACAAAAGTCGCGCGTGTGCTGGTCAATTTCTCCGCGCCTTTATTCGCCGAAAGGCTCAGGTAGTAGAAACCCGGCGCAAGCGCCGGTAGTTCCCAGTCGAGCTCGGCCTTCGCACCAGATTTGATGCTCGCGCCGCGATCCAGCTTCGCGACATTTCGCCCGGCAACATAGTGGTCCAGTACCTCCAGTTGATAATCGATCTGGAAGTCTGCTGGACTGATATTCTGCTGCGCTGATCTGAATGCGGGATTTCGGCCTGCCGGAAAGTGCCAGATGCCACCGCAGGTGTTGCCGTCTCGCCGGAGCGGCTCCAAATCGGCCCCGACAGGGCTGACTGTAACTGCGCTCAGGAGTAGGCTGGCCGCAGCAGGCTGGCCGAGCGTTAGCGTAAACTCCAGAAGGTCGCCGGGCTTCTTGCTACCGTTGCAGTAGGAGCTTGGCACTATACGAGCATCGCCGGATGGGCCGACGTGAAAAGGCTGACTGAACGCCGCCATCAGCCCGTTCTGCAACACCAGCGCCGAGGCTCCGCCGTACCAATCCTTGCCGTATGGCCCGCCCTTGCCGCCCGGCACCACAACGGCTTTGATGTCTTTGCCCGGCTGAAAACAGAGCTCGAAGCCCTCCGTCAAAACCTGAACTGTTTCATCACCAAACGTAAACTCAATGCGCGCCTTGCCGGACCGCAGAGCAACCATTCGGTTGACAACGTTGATGCTGAGCGCGTTGTCTTTAGATGACGGAAATACCTGCTGCAGAGCGGCAGCATCTTTCACTGACACTTCAAAGACACCTTCTTTGCTGATCGACGCTCGATACACAGGCGTGGTGATGCTGATGGACTGGTCTACCGCGCGCGTGACCGCCACTTCTTCGGCCGAAAAACTGCGCACAGCGGTTGCTGCACAACAGATGATCACTGCGCAACACAATCGCACTTGCCTTCTCCTGATGATCGCCCGGCGCTTCGACTTGTACACGCATGCAATTCCGGCTAATAATCCCATACCCCAAAAGAGGCAAAGGAGGGCACATAGATGCCAGTGTTTGCATACCCGCCAGAGGTGAAAGCCAAGATCATCCAGGTCGCGAAGGACGCGCGCGCCAACGAACGCGGCTGGGACGAAGCGCTGATGCTCGCCAAAAACGAAGGCTACAAGGGCAGCCTCGGCGGTCTGCAGCAGCTCATCCGGAATGCGGAGAAGCCGAAGGCCGCTCAGCCGCACGCCGCCGCAAAACTCAAACCTGGCAGGCCGAAGAAGACGGCCGCCGCCGCAGTACCATCCGCGAGCGTCGAATCCGTGCAAGCGATGATAGATGCCATCGTGAAGAAGCGCCTCGCCGACGCCTTTGCGAAAGTCCGCGCGGCGCTGGATGAAGCCGAACGGTCGGCGTAAGACCAAGTTCAAACCGTTATTCCCGAGAAGCTGCTCTATGGTTGCGAGTGCACGCGCGGGCCGGACAGGAAATCACGATACGCGCCTTGTCGCGCAATCAGAGGCTCTTTCTGATTGCGGCGCTCAATGATAATGTCCCCTTTGGTAGTGATGCGGCAATGGCCACCGGACAAACATGGAAACTGAAGCAGTATTTTCGCGCGAATGCGTTCGGGTGGCGCGCGTCGGCGCTGGCCAGTACGCGCTTGAAACAGGCGCTGGCCGAAATTCAGAAGGTTGGCCGCAAAGACGCGATCCTCGCCGCTGAAGGCGCATTGTCTTTAGCAGAACGTCTTTGGCCTGCGCTGGCGGGCGTTGATACCTCCAGCGGCGCGTTGGGAAGTGCTGTACACCGCGCAACGATTCAACTCGTGTCGGTAATCATCAAGCCGGAAGTCGATGTGGTCATTCGTGCCAGATGGATGGAACGTCTCTATGACGCCGTGCAGAACGATGGCGTGGACTACCTCGCGCGGATACAGAACCACTGGGGTGAGTTGTGCGTTTACACCGAACTCGCCAACCAGTGGGCAGATAAGCTTTTGCCTGGCGTTCGCGATTGCTGGACCGCATCGCCGCCCCAATTTGCCAAGGACGCGGTGATGGCGCTATCTGCGTTGCTCAAAGCCGCACGCCATGATGACATCTCGACCTTGTTGGAACTGCAGCGAACTCGATTCTGGCACTATGATCAATTCCGCGCCGAGTCTTTGGTGCGCCAAGGACGGATCGATGAGGCGTTGGAATTGGCTCAATCGATTGGTGTCGATCCGCATGCTAATGCCGGGATGGGCTGGGTTGTGTTCTGCGAGCGCGTTCTTCTTGATGCAGGGCGGCGGGACGAAGCGTATCGGCGCTTCGCCGGAATGGCGACTAGCGCCACAACCAACACCATGTGGGTCAGACGCGTGCTGGAGAAGTATCCCGAGCGGCAGCCCCGCAGCGTCCTAATGGACCTGATGGCTAGCGGCGCGAAAGGCAAGTGGTTCGCAGCAGCGAAGGATGCCGGTTTCATGGACATTGCCTTGGAATGCGCGGCGGATCACTGTGCCGACCCCGCCACCTTGGTTCGAGCAGTTCGGGACTTTGGAGAAACAGACCCAGAGTTCGCGATGAGGGTTGCGGCATCAGCCATAAAGGGGCTTCTCCATGGAAGTGGCTACGATCCGGAGACTGGTGATGTGGTGCGCGCCTACCATTACGGAATGGCCGCCGCCGCGAAGATTGAGAAGCAGGCCGACTTCGAGCAGACATTAAGGGCTCTGGATCGAGAGGGCGCGGTCGCCGACCGGCGCATGATGTTGGACGCGTTGAGGCATTGTTTGAGAACCGGTCCTGACAACATCGCCAATGTGGTGGCAATGGTTGAGGCTGGCCCGAAGCATCTACGAAGACATTGAGACGACACGATGCGGAGGTCTGGGCCGCGCGCCCGCTCGTCGTTGCCTTCGCCATGCTCCACACAGATAGTATCGTCATGTCTGCGTCAGAAAATTAGTCGATTGCTACCCCGTGAGTAGTTACAGAATTCTTTCTCAGTGAACGGACGCCAAACGCGCTCGTGTCGCCTTTGGTAGCGCGACTGCGACGGTGCTGTTGCGCAAAAGAAACGAGGCAGCGGCCGACCCGCTCCCTCGCCTCTCATCGCTTCACTGCTGCGGCATGGATGCGTTCGTCAGGGGGATGTCCCGACGCCCTTGCCAATCTTGTACTTCTTGGCTGTGTAGTTGAAACCGTAACTGCTGCCGTAGAACACGCCGTCGATGCCGAAAATAATTGGCACCGAAAGCGGTCTTGAAACGTAGATGTTTTCGTTCGCAGCTCCAATTAGCCCTAGCGGAGTGTGCAGATCGACAAGCTTTGTTACGGTATAGCGCATCTGGTAGTTCTTATAGTTCCATGTTAATCGACCCATGCCGGACGCCTTCCCATTAAAGAGCGTCATCCGGTCAATCTGAGACCCGCCGACTGACACCGTGACGGCCTTACCGTTTGTTCGGGCACAAAATGCGTTCTTTGATATGAAACTCCCAAATCCGAAATTGCTGTTGGAGGTCACTCCGCCGAATGAAGTCATCGTGATGTCAAGACTATCTCGCCCATTGGCGAAATTCAGAGAGAACTTCCGTTTCGACGATGCAGGCACCACGGTAACGGGACTTACCGTAACCGAAGTGTTCTGGGTTGCAGTCGCGCCAGATGGATCACTCACGGCGACGACGACATTGTATGTCCCAGCCGCAGCGTAAACATGCGAGGGGGACGGCCCGGTGCCCGTGGACCCATCGCCAAAATCCCACGTGTAAGTTAGGGCGTCGTTCTCAGGATCGCTGGCGGCGACAGAGAACGCGCTTGGCAGGCCGGTATACGCCATGTTCTGCGGCCCGGTCGGGCCGGATGTGATGGCTGGCGGCGAATTGTAGGTGGCCGTTATCGTGAAGGGGCCAGCCTTCGCGGCTGCAGAAACGAGTATGTAATAGCGCCCCGCTTGGGACGTCGGAGATTCGAACTGGAACTGAACTGTCTCGTTACCGGAATCTGTGTACGCGGAAACATCGGCGGTATAGGCATCGCCGGGCCAATTGCCAGCGGCGGGGCCATTCATTCCCATATCGACAACATCGCCGGTAGTGTTGGTCGTCTGAACCGTCACGGACGAGATTCCTGCTGGAACGTCGAAATAGTACGGCGTGTCCTGCCATACGTTGCCGGTGCCGGTAGAGCCAGAGACCGAAACGTCCTTGGTCAATAGCGTGGGAGCGGTGTATGTGAAGCCTTGCGCGAGACCGACTGACTGTCCGTCCGGGTTGGTTACCACTACATTCACCGCACCGGCGGCGTGGGCTGGCGTCGTGCAATAGACAATGCCTGCACTGCCATCTACCGAAACGTCAGTTGCCGCCAGCCCGCCAAATGTAACCTTTACGGTGCCGGTTGTCGTGAAGTCGCTGCCATAGACCCAGATGGCACTTCCACCTGTCGTCACGCCGTTGCCGGAAACGCAGAAATCAAGAGTGGGTGCTGCTGCTTTTGTGCCTGTCGTGTATGTTGCCGTGATGGAAAACGCTCCTGCGGGTCCCTCTTGGACTCTGCTAACGAGAATGTAGTAGCGGCCAGACTGAACTGGCGATGCGTTGAAGACAACCGTCTCGTTTCCAGAGTAGCTGTACGACCCGACATCCGCCGAATACACGTCACTCGGGTAATCACCCGTCTGCGGCCCGTTCACGCCCATGTCCAAAATATCATCGGTCACGGTTGTTGTCGTGGTGATCTTCAAAAGATTCGCCCCCGCTGGCACGTCAAAGTAGTAGTACAGATTGCCGCTGGTACTATCACCATTCACCGCCACGTCCTTGCTGAGGGCGATGGTATCGAGATACGTGAACGCGCTGGTGAGTGTGGCCGACTGGCCATCGGGGTTGATTACCTTTACGTCCACAATGCCCGCGCTGCCCGGAGCCGTGCAGGTGAGTTGCGTTGCGCTCGTTACGGTTACCGCCGTCGCTGCCGCACTGCCGAACTTCACAGTTGTTGTCCCCGTCGTCACGAAGTTCGTCCCGGTAATTGTGACTGCTGTTCCTCCCGCCGGAGAACCGCTCTTTGGCGTGATACTGGCAACTGTCGGCTTTGGCCCAGATACCGTGTAGGTGAATGCGCTCGTCTGCGTAGCCGTCGCTCCCGGTATCGTTACCGCCACACTCACAGCCCCGGGATTGTCCTGAGCAGGCGAGGTCGCCGTAATCTGCGTGGCGCTGTTAACGGTGAAGGTGGTGGCCGAAACGGTCCCAAAGTCAACGGAGGTCGCGCCTGTGAAATTGGTGCCGACAATGGTAACGCTCGTTCCGCCAAGCAGCGGCCCGCTATTGGGCGAAACGCTGCTGATTGTGGGGACAGGAACGACAACAGGCGTGCCGACAAGATTGACCTCCCAGACGTTGCCTGTGTCCGAGTGCCCGTCTAGGGACTGCTTCGTAGAAACAGGTTTACTACTTCCAAAACTGTAGCCCGACTTGCTTGCCGTCATCGTATAAATAGTGTTCGAAGCTACGCGGAACGCATAGATACCATGGACATTCGTCGTGGCGGTACTTGCAGAACCATTCGCGGCGACAGACACCCCGCTGAGTGGAGCATCTGAAGTATCCGTGACGCGACCACTGATCAGTTCACCGGACCCACTCTTGTACACGTTATAGACGCATTCGCGCACAATCGAGAAGGGTGCCGTTGCTTGGGGAGCATCGATCTTCGGCAGCGCATACCACAAATCTGAATTTGCGTTTGGAGGCGTATAGGCCCAGCCGAGATTCAGGTGGTGATACAGGGTAGTAGATACATATCCGTAGCCATCGCACACGATGGCGTGTCCTCCCTCGCCAGCACCCAAAATTCCAAGCAGCACGGGGAGGCCAGCATCGAGATTGGTGTTCATCATATGTGGCAAGGATGCGCCAATATTGGAGTTGAACCCGCTTGCGCAAATCGCGTTTCCATAGTGGAAGGTCTGCTTCAGTGCTTTAGCGGCATTCGAGAGGGAGGCAGTCGACACCGTTGCGCCATAGCGCATTCCGACTGCCGCCCCCGCGTCATGGCAGAGGAAACCAATCGCTTGGCGTTGTGCCTTAGTTGCGCTTCTGCCGGGAACGTAAGGCATGTTGGTCCAGTCGTACGCGCCACCGTTGCCATCCCCGCCGTACAATCGGAAAGGCTGTGGGAAATTATCGACCCACACAGTAAAAGTAGCCGTGCCAACTCCGGAAACCGGATACTCATGGGTTCGCATCAGTTGTGCCATCGCTGTGGCCACACAGCCGCACGGATAGCCCTTTGGTATCGCGTAATTGTAACAGTACCCGGAAACGTCGTAATCAAATTTCTGATTCCAGCGCGTCTGAACCAGCGGTTCCACGCGCACGTCGGAAATAGACGCGAGGCCTCTGGTCGCCACCTCAGCACTCGCCTGTGCGATTAGCGAGACCCACTTCTCCTGCGGCCCGGTCGCAGCGCTGCGGGCACCGGCGATCTGCCGGATTGCCGCTTGTGCGCCCTTGGCCGCAGCAATCCGCCCCTTCTGGTCTTGACTGGCGATGTCGAAAAGCGGACTCCCCGGCGAAGGGTCATAAGCGCCAACAGGGGAGAAAGCGAGAATCGGTTCAATCGTATCGTCTGCCGATACGAGCACAAAACCGGATGGCTGCAGATTCACGACGTAGTAGAGTGTCGCGCCCGCCTCATCCGTGAAGGTTTTCACTTCTTTGATCTGCTGTCCCAGCGCAGCGCCAAGCGGGTTTGCGTCGAGCTTCAACCAGCCGGTAACGGCGGCTTGTGCCTGCTCCGGCGTCGTGGCCGCTCCGAATGTGAGTGCTCCGGAAAACAACAAACAGAGCGCGAGCAGCCGTCCGCAGGCGCATTTGGACCGATTGCCTGACAAGATTCCCATATCCCCTCCTCGAAAAAACAAGAGCGTCGGACCAAGCCGCCGCTCCACACACCCCGGCCAAGGGGCACTAGAAACAGCAAACTTGGCCGACGCCCGTTTCCGGGCGCGGCTCAAGAACGCTGTCTTCTAGTCATGGGCTTTTCAGCCCAAGTTGGCCGTTCGTGTGGA
>DASXUX010000089.1:0-70220 GCA_036504595.1 Planctomycetota bacterium
CATGCCAGCCCGTGAGAAAGCTCATGCAGGAGGGTCACCGTGGCAACGATCGCCCATGCCACCAGCAGCGTGCTTGGGCTATATGCTTGCGTAAAGCGGCTGACCAGCGCCGCCCGTTCCTGCCAGAGGACAGCGCCCGCAGCAGCCGCCAGCACGATTACCATCGTCACGAACGCTGGCGTGAACACAAGATTGAGCCAGGGCAAAACTCCACCCAGAAAGCGATCGGGGTCGAGGAGCGGCAAACGCCAGTAGAGAATGCTCTGCTGGCGCTGCGCGGTAGGTGTGTTGGGGACAGACTGACTTTCTTCTTGTCGTGTAGCGTTCGTGGCAAAGCTGTCACGCGGTGCCGCCGCCGGCGTCTCGGTCTTCGGAGGTGCCTCTCCGGCGCGCAGCAAGCCCAGCTTTCCGGCTTGCTCGACGAACTCCTCCAGGTCAGTGAGCGCGATCTCCTCCCCGAATCGCTGCGTGAACAAACGGCAAATCATCTGGGCCGACGTTTTCCCGTCGAGCTGTTCGAGGAGGAATGTTTCTTGAGCGCCGAAACCGAAATACCCGCCGGTCTGCGGGTCTTTGACAACGCTTTCGCCCCGATCTCCGGTTCGGCGCACGATCAGGTCTGTTCGTCGCGCACAGGGGATGGAGGCAAGGTTGGGCATGTGATAATCCTGAAGCGATCATGGAAGCCATGGCGGCTCGGTCGTTGCCGCCACGGCTCAAAGTGAGAGGCTTAAACGCCCGAGGTGTCGAAGACGCGCGAATTTTCATTCGCGTTGTCGTTCCACATCGTACAACCCATGCACCCACAACCGGTGCTAACTACATCAACCGGGGTGTGGTCCAGGTCCATCTTCTTGTCCAGGCCCGGCGGGCAGTCCTCGTGGAAAATGCCCATCCCCGGCACGATGGTCGGAGCGATCCGTTCTTCGAGCTTGACAATATTGAAGCGTTTCATGCGTCCTCCAGATAAGGTTTAAGAGACCATCCTTACTTCCCAACGGCATCGGGTGGAAGCAACCCAGCGGCCATCGCGCGTTTGTCAATTGCATGAACGATGCGCAGCAGAAGGTGGCTATCACGGCGCGAGGTGCACGGGAGGCCGATGTTCATTGAGTCTGTCCAGAGGGGTAAATGACGGGAACGCCACGGTAAAATTTCGCAGGTTCCGGCGATGAATTGAACAAAAGCTGTTACCGCTACTGCCGAATGAGCGCCAACGTGCCAATTGCAAACTGTGAAGCCTTCAGTCGCGAGGGGTCGCTGTCGCAGTAAACATTCGAATCTTCGTCTGCCGTTCGGAGTTGAGCGGTGGTTATGCCGAATTTTGGTTACGCCGCGCATGCATAGGACGGGGCACGCCGACGCGTCTGCCGCAGCCAGTTCCCGCGCAACACTTACTGGCCTGAGCGGTCGCGGCACGGATGATCCGGCGAGACGAGATGTGACGCCACATTCCGTCGCTCCCCGGGGTATGCAATACGACTGCCGCTGGTGCTGCGCGAGGGCTCGTTACCGGCTTTTCGGTACGGTTCGCAGCGCCCCCCAGGGTGCAAACTGACTAGAAGCAGTTCTTCATCGCGGCGTAGAAAGTGAGGCCGGCGTTGGGCACGCACCGAGGAGCTTGGGCATGTTGGGTCACCTTCGTTCTCGGCCTGACTTGGGCAGCGCCTGGCGCGGCAGCTACGGCTAATGATCCCGCGTATTACATCAAGAAAGATACGTGGCTTGAGACGCTTTGCGCTTCGCGTGAAGCACTTTCGCGCACCGAAGTTCAGGCAGGTCGAAGCGCACCGCTTTTGCAGATCAGCGCTGTGATCCGCGGCGGCCAAGCGGCTTCCCCGATGTCCGTGGATGTGCGCGGGCGCAGCGAACTCTATCTCTATGTGCTGGGCGCTCCTGAGGTGATTTTTGGCGCCGCCACGTGGGCCGACGCCAGACTCACCACGACCGCAGGCAAGACGACGCGGCTCTGCGAACTGAAGGGACTCAAGCTCCTCGAAGGACAACTCAGCCTCGACGCCAATCTTAAGTCCGGCGTCAGCGGTCCGCTCCGGATTGCCGGGAGAACCTTTCAGCACGGTGTCCACGTCTATCCGAACGGCGTGAGTAAGCTGTACGTGCCGCTCAACGGGCAGTTTGAAACATTCGAGTGCGAGCTCGGCATCGATGACTGGGTGGACAGCGTGGGGGCCGGGAAGAGCCGCGGTGCCGTGCGCTTTGTTGTAGCCGACGCCGCCGGCGCCGCTCGCCTCGACCTGTGGCAACTCGTCGCTCGCGACTTTTCCGACGATAGTTCTCGGCGCGAGCAGAAGTGGCAGCGCTGCGACCAGATACTCGACGCCGATTGGCGCGCAGATGACTTTGCGGGACTGGCGCAGCGATACGCGAAGGCCTGTGAACGCGTTCCTGTGCTGAACGCGCTGGCCGGGCAGGCGGCAGCGCAAGTGCGCGACGGCGACGGCCTCGCGCGCGTTGTTAAGCTCTACTACCGCTCCCGCGAGCTCGATGAAGTCATCGCCCGTGCGCGACAGCTCGACACGGCGGCGCTGCGCTTGGCCATCGACGATCTCTCGCGCAGCTTCGTTTCGCAGTATTCCCGCGGGCCGGAGTACAGCGAGCGGCTCACGAAAATCGAAGCTGAGTTGAAGGCCGCGTTGGCGCATTGCGAGCTGGCGAAACTCGAGAGCGTCGAAAATATCGAGCGACAGGTTCGTGCGTTCGATGCGCTCCAGCGCGAAGCGCTTCTGGCCAACCCGCTGCTCGACTTTGAACGCATGCTGGTCCTGAAGCGCAAGCCGGACGGCGATCCGCGCATGCCCATCGGCACGGGCTACGGTTTGGGTGAGTACATTGGACTTCCCCGTCAGACTTCCAAGCACGATCCGGGAATCGATCGCTACTTCGGTTGGGAAAACGAGATCGCTGTCCTGTCGCCGATTCGTCCCGACGGGGAACTCAAGACTCTTTACCGACCCGAAAAGCCGAAGCTCATCAACGATGTGGACCTGCATTGGGATGCCGACCGCGTGCTTTTCTCGATGCCCGGTAGCCACGACAAGTGGCAGGTCTTTGAAGCAACCCTCGATGGCCGCTCGGTCAAGCAACTCACGCCCGCCGACCAGCCGGACATCCACTGCTACGATGCGTGTTATCTGCCCAATGGCCGCATCGCGTTTCTTTCGACGGCGTGTCTTCAGGGCGTGCCGTGCAACGCTGGCGTCATCGTCGGCATGATGTACACGATGAACGCGGACGGCTCGAATATTCGGCAGACCTGCTTCGAACAGGACCACGACTACTGTCCGACCGTCATGTCCGACGGCCGGATTCTGTATATGCGCTGGGACTACACCGATACGCCGCATGTCTGGAACCGGATGCTGTTCACCTGCAACCCGGACGGCACCGGGCAGATGGAATTCTACGGCGCGAATTCCTACTGGCCGAACGCGATTTTCTATGCGAAGCCCATTCCGAATGACCCGAACAAAGTCGTTGGCATCGTTACCGGCCATCATGTCGGCCGCGTAGGCGAACTGGTCGTCTTCGATCACGCCAAATCGCATTTCGAGGCCGACGGCGTCGTGCAGCGCATTCCTGGCCGCGGCAAAAAAGTCGAGCCGCTCATCCTGGACAAGCTGACAGAGCATAGCTGGCCCAAGTTCCTGCATCCCTACCCGCTCAGCGACAAATATTTCATCGTCTCGTGCAAGCCGACGCCGGATTCGCTTTGGGGCATTTACCTCGTCGATGTCTTCGACAACATGGTTTTGCTGAAGGAACTGGAAGGTCACGTCCTGCTTGAACCGATCCCCATTCGCAAGACGCTCCAGCCGCCCGTCATCCCTGAGAGTGCGAAACCGGAGTCCAGCGATGCGACCGTCTACCTGCAGGATGTTTATCAAGGCCCGGCGATGCAAGGCGTGCCGCGCGGCACTGTGAAGAAGCTGCGCGTGGTGGGCTATCACTTTGCCTATCAGCGCATCGCCGGCATCGATCACCGCGTCGGGAGTAACGGTCCGTGGGAGGTTAAGCGCGTCCTGGGCACCGTGGACATCGAGCCCGATGGGTCGGCCTTTTTTCGCGTTCCCGCCAAGACGCCATTCACCGTCCAGCCGCTGGATGCCGATGGCCATGCCGTGCAGCTCATGCGAAGCTGGATGACAGCGATGCCAGGTGAAACCCTGAGCTGCGGCGGGTGTCACGACAGCCGTCTGGGCGCGCCGCCCGTGCGCAAAACGATGGCGCAGGCTCGCGCGCCGCAGGAGATTCGCCCGTGGTATGGCGCGCCACGCGGCTTCAGCTTCCGCCGCGAAGTCCAGCCGGTACTGGACAAGTACTGCGTCTCCTGTCACGACGGCAAGAGTGCCGCCGAGGCCCCGCCCGTCGTCGATCTGCGCGCCGAACAAGGCTTCTTCTACTGCTACAACGGCGAGCCCGAGGGCAAGATCGTTCGCGGCGTGCCCAAAGAACAGCTCCTGGGCAAATATGGCGGAATCTTCGAGCCCAGCTACATCGCTCTGCGCCGGTACGTTCGCGTGCCCGGCCTGGAAAGCGACCTGCACGCGCTCGCGCCGATGGAATTCCATGGTGCTACGTCTGAGCTGATTCAGATGCTGCGCAAGGGACACCACAACGTCACACTCGATGCCGAAGCGTGGGACCGTCTGGCCACATGGATCGACTTGAACGCGCCCTGCCATGGCACGTGGAAGGAACTCACCAAAGTGGGCGCCAAACAATGCGAGCGCCGCAGCGAACTGCAGCGGCTCTTCGGTGGCTTGGTCGAGGAAGCGGAGGAAGTTCCAGAACCGTCCGTCCGTACCGCCGGCGTCCCGCCGGCATCGTCCACGGCCGGCGGGACGCCGGCGGTACAGCGCGCTCCGGTGCCAGCGCCGGTTGTGGCCGGCTGGCCGTTCGACGCGGCGGAGGCCAAGGCGAGGCAGGCCGCTCTGGGTCCGGCGCAGCGCACGGTGGATCTCGGCAGCGGCGTTTCGCTTGAATTGGCCCGCATTCCCGCTGGCAAGTTCGTGATGGGCGACGCCGGCGGCTCGGATGATGAGCTTCCGCTGACCGGCGTTGCGATCGAACGGTCGTTCTGGATCGGCCGTTTCGAAGTCACGAACGAGCAGTTCGCGCGCTTCGATCCGAGCCACGACAGCCGCTACGAACATCGCACCTCGTGGATCTTCAGCGAAGATTACCTCGGCTGGCCGCTCAACCGGCCGAAGCAACCGGTGGTCCGTATTTCTTGGAAGGAAGCGATGGCGTTTTGTCAGTGGTTGTCTGAAAAAACGGGGCAGCGCTTCTCTCTGCCCACTGAAGCGCAATGGGAGTACGCGTGCCGCGCCGGCACGGCCACGCCGTGCTCTTTTGGCGACCTCAACACGGACTTCGCGCCGTTCGCCAATCTGGCCGATTACACGCTGCGCGATCTGGCGTATCAAGGCTGGCGGCCCAAGGCGCCCGATCTGGCGATTCGCGACGCACGCTTCAACGACCACACGTTGGTGACGGCGGAAGTCGGCAGCTTCCAACCCAATGCGTGGGGCGTTTGCGACATGCATGGCAACGCGGCGGAATGGACGCGCTCCGTGTTCGCTCCGTACCCTTATGTCGAGACCGACGGCCGAAACGATACGGCGGCCGATGGAAAGCGCGTCGTTCGCGGAGGCTCATGGTTCGACCGGCCCTTGCGCGCGCGCAGCGCGTCCCGGGGCGCATACCAGCCGTGGCAGAAGGTCTTCAACGTCGGCTTCCGGGTTGTGTGTGAAGAAGGCGCGGAAGCACAGGGCAAGAAATGAAGAGCTGACGTGCGGATCGCGAGCGGCCACGCCGCCATCGTGCCGTGCGGTTTTTCCCCTTGTAAGATTTACCAAATAACTTGCGAAAATATGTGCAGTATTCTGGCGGCTGATTCGTCAGTATATCTGGAGGGCAGGTTGGATACTTTGTCCCGGCATAGCGGATCCTTGAACGGCCATAGGTTAGGGCTGTGCACATGTGCACTTTTTTACAGCGAATTGAACCGCCAAGACCCGAAGGCGCTAACACGCGGAAGTGGAGCAATAGAGGAGGCGGAGGCACGTGGAGCACTGATCACCACACGTGCATTTTTTTACAGGTAAGCGTTCAGTGGGGGAGTGACTCGCACGTCTTGCGAGATGAAAGGGACAGACGGTCGCCCCATTCGGGGCTTTCAGTTCTCGGGGCACGCTATCCAGGGGTTCCGCTTCGCTTCACCCCTGGCTATTAACGGTTGCCCCATTCGGGGCAAGAAACAGCACGAACGGCGAAGCCAGTTGCGTGGGGACTGAACGGTTACTTTTACAGCAGCCTTGAATCTGGAACGCCTGGAGTCCAATGGCGACGTGAGGCCGCTGATCACCACAGGTGCAGTTTTTTACAGGCAGCAACGGAGGATTCCGCCGCTCCCTTACGGTCGTGGTTCTGATGGCACTACGACGCACGGTGCACTCTTGGACAGAAGCGAGGGCGTGGTGCACACTGGAGCAGCAGGCGCGGGACGCCCGCACTAGAGGGGATCGCTCCTTTACGGTCGGGGTTGTGATGCGGGTGTCGCCACTTCAGGACTGAACGGTTAAAACATGATGAACGGCATGTTCCACCAATGGATTCCGTGGCTCACGGCGCTTCTGGCGGCGTTACTTGGTACGCGCTGCGACAGTGCGGAAGAGCCCGCAGTTTCGGTGGTGACGGACGCTGTTCCTGGACTGGCGGCGTCGCACGGCGTGAGCAAGGTGCTCGACGCATTACGCACCAAACAGACTGGCTGCGAGAAGGTTAGCTCACTGGCCGCCGCACGCGGCAAGACTCTGATCGTTGTCGGTGCGGCGAGCGGCGATGGAGCCGCCGCGCAGTTGCTGAAAGCCGCACAAGCTCCGTCCCTGGAAGGTCCGGAAGCGCTGATCATCCGGCGGGCCGAATGGCAAGGCAAAGCGGCGTGGGTCATCGGCGGCTCGGACGATCGCGGCGTGATGTACGGTGCTCTGGACGTGGCCGAACGCATCAGTTGGAGCGATCGCAGCGCGCCGCTGAAAGAATTGCGGGAGACAAGCGAACGACCGTCCGTGTCTGAGCGCGCGCTGTCCATCTACACGATGAACCGTGCGTATTGGGAGAGCCGCTTCTACGACGAAGCGTATTGGGCGCGTTACCTCGACCTGCTGGCGCAGAATCGGTTCAACTCGCTGGTGGTGATCTTCGGCTACGAGAACGGCGGTTTTCTCGCGCCGGCGTATCCCTACTTTTTCGACGTCCCCGAATTCCCAGATGTGCGCATGGTCGGCATCACGCCGGAACAGCAGCAGCGTAATCTCGTGGCCTTCAATCGGCTTGTCGCGATGACGCATGAACGCGGGCTGAATTTCACCGTCGGGCTTTGGGACCATATTTACCGCGGCGGCGTGCAGGGCGGCGGAATTCCCGGCGCCAATGAAGCCACGAAGCAGCCGATGCCCGGTCTGGTCTGGGGCGTGACCGAGAAGAACCTCACCGCCTACACTCAAGCGGCGCTGACCAAGTTCGTTCGACTCGTGCCGAAGCTCGACGCAATTCAGTTCCGCATGCACGACGAGTCGGGCCTGAAGAATCGCGAGCAGGAGGAGTTCTGGCGGCAGATATTCCAGGTGATGAAAGAGCATGCGCCGAATATCCGCTTCGACGCCCGCGCCAAAGGCTTGCCCGATTCGGTGATTGAGGCCGGCCTGAACCTCGGCGTGAAGCTGCGCATCACCACCAAGTATTGGATGGAGCAGATGGGCCTGCCGTTTCATCCCACGCACATCAACCGGCCGAACCAGTTCGACCGGCGCCACAGCTACGCTGATATGCTGCGCTACCCGCAGCGCTACAAGATGCATTGGCGACTCTGGAATGGCGGCACGTCCCGAGTGCTGCTATGGGGCGATCCGGATTACGCGCGGCGTTTCGCGGAGAGCACGCACCTTTACGATGGCGACGGTTTCGAAGTCAACGAGCCGCTCTGCACAAAAATGGAAGCCCAGCCGCACGATGCCAAACCGTTCGAGCTGCTGAAGGCGCCGTACCGCTACTACGATTACGAATTTGAACGCTACTGGCACTTCTTTCAGGTCTTCGGCCGTATCGGCTACAATCCTGAAACCACTGCCGAAGTGTGGCATCGGGAGTTCGAGAAACGTTTCGGCAAAGACGCCGCGCCATTCGTCGAGAAAGGTCTGCACCGCGCCAGCCAAGTCCTGCCGCGCATCGTCGCGGCGTGCTACCCCTATGGTTACTTTCCCATGACGCGCGGCTGGGCGGAGAAGCAGCGTCTTGGAGACCTGCCGGCCTACGCCAAGGCTGAAGGCAGCGACACTCAGCAGTTCGCCAGCTTCGACGAAGAAGCGCAGAACCTGATCGAAGGGAACGAGACCGCGAAAACCCGCCCGCCAACAACCAGTCGCTGGTTCGCTGAAGCCGCGGCGGATATTAGCGCGCAAATCGCCGAAGCGGAGAAACACATCGGCGCGGTGCGCAACAAGGAATTCGATGTAACTCTAGTGGATCTGAAGATCCTCGCCAACCTGGCGCTCTTCCACGCGCGCAGGATTCCGGCGGCGGTGAACTACCGCTTGTTCGAACGCACGAAGGACGGCAGCTTGCTCAACGAGGCCATCGCACACGAACAGCGTGCCGTGGAAGCGTGGCGGCAACTCGCCGCCGCCGCGGGCGACGTTTACGCAGACGACCTGATGATGGGCGTGCGCGGCGCAGGCCTGTGCGGGCACTGGAAGGACGAACTTGCGGCGCTCGAAAAAGGGCTGGCCGCGCTCGAACGACAGCGGCAGGACTTCCGGCCGGTTCCCGGCGGCAAGGCTGCGCCTCACTATGACGCTCTGAGCGGCCCCGGCGATCACGAACCGCCGATGGTGGTTCATCAAGCCGTCACGCGTGCGCCCGCGGGAAAGCCGCTGACGATCTGCGCCGAGGTGTGCGACCCGTCCGGCGTGAAGTGGGTTCGCTTACGCTACCGCAGCGTCAATCAGCATCAGGACTATCAGACGCTGGCGATGCTGCCCACGGGCGAGAAGGACCGCTACCAGGCCGTGGTCCCGGCGGAGCATCTCGTGGCGGCATGGGATTTCATGTACTTCATCGAAGTGATGGACAATCAAGGCAACGGCGGGATCTATCCCGATCTGAACAAGGAGACGCCGTACGTTGTCGTTCGACTGTTGAGGTGATGGTCATGCATCGCTAGAAGGTGAACTGCAGCGCAATGTACGAAAATATCTTCGGCGGATCGCGCTGGAAGCTGTGTACGGGCGTTCCAGCCGAGGCGAGCAACGTCATCAACCTGGTTATATTGAATCGACAGCCGCCGTTCGCGAGCCACTCTTGTTGGCGGAACTGAGGCCCTGCCGTGCCATGAATCTCACCCAGCAGTTCAAACCTGCCCGTGAACTTATGCCCCATCGCCAGCCCGTACACACTGCGAGGCTTTTCGCCTCTTGCCACATCCAGCCCCACTTCGCCACCGACTGTTATCGGCCCAATCGGCCTCTCGATCTGGATGGGCAACAACCAGTGCTGTTCGTCGCCCCGTACTCTGCGCGCAGTCGCCAAAGCTGGCCAGTGGAACTGAAGCTGTGGATAGATCGACATCGCCACGCCGTGCGTGTCTTCATCGAGGAAACGCCATTTGACTCCCGCGATGGATTCGCCGAGGCCGCTGGGGTGATGGCCGTCGCGCGCCACAGTCTCCCACGGCACCTCCAACTTCAGTTGGACATGATCGAAAAGCCCGTAATTGATGTCGAGCAGCGGAGTATCCGTGCGCTGCTCTTTCGAGCCATGCTCATACGTGAACGCCAAGTTTATTTCCCAGTGGCCTTTTTACGGCGTACCGGGGTCATCGGTGATGAGTGGCGGGCCGGCCTGCGCGAAAACCCGCAAAGCAATTATCAACACCAGCGCTATGAATTTCCTGGCGTTGGACATCATGAATCTCGCCCGGTTCCCACAATGCAAAACCTTCCGGCGAACCGCTGAAAAAGCAAGGCAGATATGCCGCGCCCGGCAATGTACAGCTTTGAATGAGCTGGATCATAGGCCATGTGGTCGATCCGTCCTCGGACATTCGGAAGTTCAATCTACCCAGTGCGATTCAACCCTGCGGTTGATCCATACGGAATTTCCGACGAAACGAATAAGCAGAACCAGAAAGCGACTTTCATCTCTGTTCTCCAGTAAACGTCTATCTGAGCGCAGTGATAAGCAGCCCCGCAATTCCAGCAGCGCAGATTATCAGCGGCTCAGGAACCTTCTTTATCCAGGTTATGAGCGCGAATGTTGCGGCGAAAATCAAGACCGTCGCAAGATCAATGATCGCGCGCCGCCCAATGACGAACGCCGCGCCAGCGATCGCGCCAGCCGCAGCGGATGTTACGCCGGCAACGAACGCGTGAATCTGCGGGTTTTGTGCGAAGCGACGGAAGAATGGCGCGAAGATCACAACCATGAGATAACACGGTAGGAAAACGCCCAAGCCGGCCATGATCGCGCCCGCCAACCCCGCGACCAGATAGCCGATGAAGGCGACGGTAATAACCACCGGGCCCGGCGTGATCATGGCAACAGCAACTGCGTCGAGGAACTGCCGATCGTTGAGCCACTGCCGCTCGGTCACAACGCCGCCATAGAGGAACGGCACGATGGCCAGTCCGCTGCCGAAAACGAATGTCCCGGCGGCGGCAAAATAGAGCAGTATCTTGCCCAACGTCGCCGCGGAGGCTGGTCCGTGCACGCCCGTGACCAGCCAGGGCAGCCAGGGCACTGCGACAAGATGTGCTCGCGGGGCCAGCCATTTGGGCGGTGCTTGGACGGACAGCGCTACGATCCCGCATAGAACGAAGAGCCAGATGATTTCTGTCTCCGTCCACGCGGTAATCACTGCCATAATGGTGAACAGCGCGAGCAATAGCCAGCTTTTGCCTATCGTCAACCTCGCCAGCTTGATCGCGCTGCGCACGACAATGGCGATCACCGCTGCGCCGATGCCGTAGAACAGGCCCTGCATCCAGGGCAAGCCGCCGAAGTGGACGTAAAGCGCCGAAAGCGCAATCACCATCAGGAATGACGGGAGAACAAACGCAGCACCCACCAGTGTTGCGCCGAGAATGCCAGCACGGACCCACCCCAGATAAATGGCCAGTTGCGCCGCAAGTGGCCCGGGCGACAACTGTGAGAGCGCCAGGCCCTCAACGTAGTCGTTCTTTGAGATCCAGCGACGCTTCTCAACTAGGTCGCGCTGCATGTAGCCGGCCAAAGCGATAGGGCCACCGAAACCGACGGTGCCCAAAAGCAGAAAGTACCCCATGAACTGCCAAATGGTCGAAGGCTCCACCTCATCGGCCTTACGCTCCGTTAAGGCGGGTTCCGCAATGGATGTTCCGGGCGCGCGGCCGTTACTTGAAAGCGCCATTTGGTTTGCCTTGCGACACCATACGCTCGCAGTACGCGTACAGCGCATCATAAACGATCCATTCAGCGCAATTAAGCTCGTGATCGTCTTTGAAACCCAAGTGGCGAAAGCCTTCTGCAACCGCGTTCAGGCCGGCGCTCTCCGGCTGATTCCATAGAGAGTTGTCTGTATCAGCACCGTTGACGATTTTGGCCAGCAGAACCAACGCTGAGTTGCTTTCCAGATGGTATTTCTTCAGGGTTGCATCAAACGAACACTCCTTGCCGTGATGGCCCAACTCCACGTCCTTCACGTCATAGGGCGTCGCACCCAGTCGTTGGGCCTCGGCCATCACCCGATCCGCAGGCACGAAGACAAACTCCGCGTCCTTGTCCACGAATTTCTTGATCAGCCACGGACACGCCACGCGATCCACCTTGACCTTCTCGCGGGTAATCCATTGCATAATTTATCTCCGAGCACACAGTGTTAAATCAGTGATTTCCTTCGAGAGCGGCTACCTGGGTAGACTTCAATGCGGACTGGAGAGTCTGAGCCAGTTCCACTGCTCGGCCGCGTCCCCAGTAATGCAGGGCGCCGCGTTGAAATTCGCGCCTTCGATCTCCTTGAGAACCATTCACGACTTTGTAGACGCGGAAGTTGTCTTCCAGCGGATTGAAGCGCACGACGTAATAGTTCTGGCCATCTTTAGCGCGCCAGACCAATCCGCCGCCCTGGTCCTCATTCCCAGCAATCGCCTTCATCTTCACACTCAGGTCCACGTCCTTGAAGCTGCTGTCCGTGGCGAGCGCGACATTGAACGGTGCTTTCATGTCGCTGGCCGTCTGGGCCAGCGCATTGGGCTTCGACGGTGCACTTTCATCGGCCACAACCTCCCAATCACCCGATTCGTTGGAGAAGTCCTTCGCGATCTTGCCGGCCTCGTCGCGGTCGAAGTTCCACGTTCGTTCCTCGGCCGCCGCGATAGCGATCGCGGCCAACGCACATATGCTCAACAGAAGTCTTCTCATCTTTGTTCCCTTTCAAAATGGCAATCGGACGGTCCCGATTCCACTCACCTGACCATCCGCGCGTCTGCGCAGAATCCATCCGGTTACTATGAGCGGCAGCAGACAAGTTGCGACCAGCACCACGGCCAATCCGGCACGGGGCGCTTGCGACGCGTTCGCTTCGAACGTGAAGAGCACGGACAGTCTGGGAGTTGTCCTCGACAATCAGGATCTGCATTCGCCAATCCCGGCGCAAATCCCGCCCTGGCAGCCAATTAGCTACCTGAGCTGAGCGAGTCAATCGGGCCACTCTGGTAGATTTTGCCGCCACTGGGTGGTCACGCCTACCGGTGTGCGACAGCATCGCAGGGATTGGGCCGAAACGTTTCAAGACCGATAGCGAGCCATGGCACACCCGTCGGCGGCGAGCAGCACGCTATCCCGCACAGCACCTGCTGAAAGAATCGCCGGACGCGTGGGGCTCGATGCGGACGCCGTGGCTATTTCAGCCGATGAATGCGGCACACGAAAGCATTCAGCATCAAAGAACAGCTCCACGAGGTCCGGCAGAATCCTGCCGCGAGCGGCTTCTTCATCAAACAGGATCTGGCGCGACTTTTCGTGCGAGATGGCTTTCTTGTACGGGCGATCCGAAGCGGTCAACGCATCGTAAATGTCGGCCACGCACAGGATCTGTGCATCCAGATGTATCTGCTCCTGCTTCAGCTTTCGCGGATAGCCGCTGCCGTCGCATTTCTCATGATGCGAGAAGGCGATCTCGGGCACGTCGCGCAATTCGTCCGGCCAGGGAATGCGCCGCAGAATACGATAGCTCTTCTCGACATGGCTGCGCATGTCCACCCACTCCGCGTCGGTCAGATTCCCACGCCGCACCGACAAGTGGGTGAATTCGTCGGCCGTCAGCCAGCCTTTCTGCCGAAGCTCTTCCAGCGCGGCGAAGTCGGCGTCGGGCAGATAGAGCGCCGAGTTAATGCCTTGGATGAGCTGCCACGCCGAATCGAGTGCACCGCAGGACTGTGCGTGCTCAGCGTCGTGGTGCAGGCTGTCAGCCTGCATTCTTCCTTCCGGCAGGCTGACAGCGTGCCTCACCAGCGCGGCCAGCGAATCGGCGCGCGATTTCTCGCGCAGCGCAATCAGGCGCTGGCGGACCGTCTCCAGGTTGGCAGGGGCAAGGCGGGCGGCTTTGCAGAGGATGTGCTCGCGCACCCCGATCTTACCAACATCGTGCAGCAGCGCGGCATAGCGCAGTTGCCGGAGCCGCTCACGCGTGTACGTCACCTGCGTCAGGCGCGGGATCCTAGAGTCGTGTACAGCGCGGGCCAGGTTCAACGCGTAAAGCATCACGCGCTGTGAATGCCCGCTGGTGCACGGATCGCGTTCGTCAATGGCCCGGCTCGTGGATTCGACGAAGGATTCGAAGATCACGTCCATCTGGCCGCGCAGGAGGGCGTTGTCGATGTACACGGCCGCTTGAGCGGCGACTGCGGACAGCACGACCTCGTCCTTGTTTTTGAAGACAGCCGGCGCGCCGTTGGAGCCCTTCTTGTTCAGGCACTGAATCGCTCCCAGCACGCGCCCGCGCCGGTCTTGCAGCGGCAGACAGAGAATCGATACGGTGTGATAGCCTGTGGCCTTATCAATCGCCGCATTGAAACGCGCATCCGTGTGCGCGTCCGGCACGTTGAGGCCCACCCCATGCGTGACGACGTAGCCGGCGATTCCCGCAGCGGCGCTGAAGCGCAGTTCCTTGACGTCCAGGCCCTGAGCGACCAACGCGTACAACTCATTCTTGGGCTTGTCGAGCAGAAGGATGCTGGAGCGCTCGCAACGCATGATCCGGGTGGCGTAATCGACAATTCGAGCGATCGCAGCGACCAGTTCTTTCTCGGCCGAGAGCGCCTGCGACATCTCCAGCAGCAGCGCAAGCTGCCCCGCTTCTTCTTCCAGCGCTTCGACGCGTTCGCACAGCGAGGCGCTCGTTGGAAGCACCGAAAGTCGCGTTCCTTGGACCGGGCTGAAGATGCGCGTTTGCGTATTCTTCAAGACTGCCGGGACGCTCATGGTCACCTCCTCGTGTGCACGTGTCTGCAAAGTGAAGCACTCCGCTATAGTAATGTGCTCAGCCGCCGCTCGTATTCACCCACCCGAGCCACGCCGTTTTCCTGTTGTGGATTAAATCTCGCGGCCTATAAATTCTAGATGTTAGCAGCGGCTCTTATTTTAGAAGCGTTCTGGCTTGCCTGGTCGAACGGACGATGAAGCACACGTGCGTACTGTGGCTCGGCGTGATCCTGGCATTTCTGACGGGCTGCCAGACTCCCGAACGGCGTACGGCGCTACAGCGCATGGACCGCCTGCAGGCCGAGAACACCGCGCTCAAAGCCAAAGCAGAATCCGAATCCGCCCAGGCGCGTATGGACGCCGCTCAGCGCCAGCAAGACGCGCTGCGCATGATGGAAGCCCTCGGTCACCGTATCGACGATCTTTCGCGCAAGGTAGACACAGTTCAGTCCAGCGACGTGAAGCCAGCTCCGAAGCCTGCGCCTGAGCCAGTTCCCGCTCCAAATAAGCCGGCTGAAACAGCCGCCCCCGCCCCGCCGCCACCGGTGGCGGGCAGGGACGCCCGCCCCACCGCCGCCAACGAGGAACTGGAGCGCATCAAGACCGAAACCCGCGAAGAACTGGCGCGTATGCAAGAACAATTGGCCCGGGCACAGGTCCAAGCAGAAACCGCGGCCAAGGCTGTGGAGACGGTCGATAAAGCCGGCGACAACAAAGGCGTGCCCTCCTGGAAGGGCAAAGCGCTGCCGTTGACGAAGTTCCTCGATTCGTCGGGCAAGCTGGTGGATATTGCCTCGTTCAAGGGTAAGAAGATCGTCGTCTTGACGATCATGAAAGGCTTTTACAGCGGCGGCGTGTGCGTCTATTGCACCCGGCAAACCGTCGGGCTGGCGCGTGCAGCGGAGCAGTTCCGCGAGGCTCAAGCCGAAGTGCTGGTGATGTATCCGGGCTCCGAGCAGCACATTCCGGACTTTATTCGCAGTTGCCGCGACTACGAAAAATCAGACGACCCACGCTTCCGCCTGCCCTTCAAATTGCTGCTGGACGTCAACCAGGATGTCGTCCGCAGCCTGGGCATCGTGAGCGATCTGGCGCTGCCGGCCACGTTCGTTCTCGATAAAGACGGCGTGGTGCGCTTTGAATACATCGGCCGCACGTTATCCGACCGGCCGAACGCCGAGACCGTTCTGCAAGAAGTCAAAAAGATCGGAGCGGGTCAGCCATGAGCCACTCACCGGCCGACGAACCGACTCGCATGCGGCCTGACTCACCCGTCGAAGGCCCGCGATCCGCGCAACCCAACGCACTCCTCAGCCCGCCACCGGCGGCCGGTCGGGTGGTGCCGGCGTCCCTGCCGGCCGGCACGGAGGCCGGCGCTACCCTGCCGACGATCCCCGGTTTCGTGATCGAGTCTCGCATCGATGAAGGCGCGATGGGCGAAGTCTACCTGGCCCGCCAGACGCGCCTGAGCCGCCGGGTTGCCATCAAGTTCTTGAAACAGGAATTCTGCAACGATCCCAATTACCTGGCACGGACCGAACGCGAGGGACAGGTCCTGGCCAGCCTCAATCATCCCAACATCATTGCCTGCCACGACCAGGGTGAGCACCTGGGCCGCAAGTACATGGTGGTCGAGTATGTCCAGGGCGAGACATTGGGCAGTGTGGTCGCCAAGCGCGGTTTTCTGCCGCAGGATGAGGCGCTCTATTATCTCAAGCAAGCGGTCCTCGGTCTCGACCACGCTTGTGCACAGGGCATCATTCACCGCGATGTCAAACCCGAGAACATGCTGCTGGCGAAGGCAGCAGCCTCCGGCACCGCTGTGCGCGTCCCCTACGGCCACACTCTCAAGATTTCCGACCTGGGACTGGCGACCTTCACCGAACGGCAGCAGGACGACACGCGTTTGACTCGCGACGGCGCGCTGGTCGGCAGTCCCGTTTACATGTCGCCGGAACAGACACGCAGCGAACGCGTTCTCGATTTTCGCAGCGACATGTTCGCCCTGGGCATCACCGCCTATTACATGCTCACTGGCGTCGTGCCGTATGATGGCGCATCGGTGACGCTGGTGTTGGTGCGCAAGCTGGCCGAGAGCATCCCCGATCCGCGCAGCCATCGGCCCGAACTCTTGCCCTGGGTCTCGCTGTTGCTCCAGCGTGCCACCGCCCGCGATAAGGAAGACCGCTACACCTCCTATGGCGCGCTGCTGCAGGACATTGAGGCGATTGAACAAGGCAAACCCCTGACGACGCCGGCGCTGAGCGCCGCCCGCGCTACCGTGGTGCTGCTCCCCGACACGCTGCGGGCCATCGGCGCGCCCGATTCCGACCCCAAGTCTGGCGCTGCCGAATCACAGCCCGCCGCGCTGCCGGCGCCCTCGCGGCGCGTTGCACCACCGGCGCAGCGACGGACGAGCGCTTTCCTGCTCGTCGGCACGGCGCTGCTGCTCGCGGCGCTCGTGGTGGCCGGCGTGCTGGCCAGCCGTAAGCCGTCGCCAGCGTCCCTGCCGGCCGGCACGGAGGCCGGAGCTACCGGTACGGCGACCCCGGAATTGAAGCGCGAAAGCGCGACGCCAGCCGCCGCGGAGTTCGAGACGCAATTCCTGATCGAAGGCGAATCCATCAAGGGCTGGACATATCAAGGCGACGCAAAGGACTTTGGTTTCCAGGACGGCGCCATGTTCCTGCAGAATCTCAAGGACTGGAACCAGGCCCAGCATGCGCTTCCTGCCAGCGAGTACACCCTGCGGGCTATGGTGCAGGTCCCCGTCGGGGCCGACGAGTGCGAAGTCCAGGTCGGGATCAGCGAGACCGACTATGTCGCGCTGGGCGTGCGCCTGCCGCGCACTGTCACCCGGCCGATCGCCTACCTCGAGCGCCGCGACGTGCGCACGCACGCCGTGCTGGAGGCTGGCGCGACTCGCAACGATCTTTCTGAGAGCGAATGGCAACTCCTGCGCGTTGTTGTTCAAGACGGGCTGGCCGTGTGTTTCATCGAAAATAAACCCATGGGCACGATGACGCTCGCGGGAAAAGGGCCGCCGGCCAAAATCATCCGCATCGCGGTGCACAAAGGACTGGCGCGTTTTCAAAGCATCGAGCTCTCGCCAGTGGGGCGGGCCGCCGTGCCCGCTGGACGGACGCCGAAATGAACAGGTTCCTGGCGCTTGGCGTGTTTTCTGTGCTCGTCGCGCCTGCCGTCAGTTTGGCCGCCAACTACGAGGAAAAGAACGAACGCCCCGATGCGCCGCTGGCCGCCGCGGCCGCGGCGGCGAAGGACATGCCCATCGGCGCTGGTTTCAAGGCTTCGCTGGGCGGCTCAGCGCAGCACCGCTACCAGTCCTTCGACAATCTCGTCAATTACTTCGCCGGCACAGCAGACGCGGCCAGTTCAAGCGGCCATAGCCACGATTTGTCGCTCTTTGCGCGCGAACGCGTCAACCTGGAGATTCATCACGACTGCGGGCTGCGTTTTTTTCTGGAAGCGCAAGACGCACGGGAATTTTCGCACGGTCGTCCCGCCAGCCCCGTCGCGACTGAGAATTTCCTGGACTTGTACCAGGGCTATCTGGATTTCGGCTTCAGGCCCGACATCGTCGACAAACCCACGCTGCAGTTTCGCGTGGGCCGCCAGGAATTGGAGCTTGGCAACGGACATTTCTTCAGCGCTCAGGACTGGAACAACACCGGACAGAATTTCGACCTGGCCAGAGCCGACTGGCGACCGGACGGATTTGAACTGACGACCTTCGCTGGCTGGCCGCTGGACGCGGCGCGACGGAAATTCGACGTACCCAGCGGTGAGACCATCGCCGGGGCAAACCTGAAAGCCGTTGGCATTCCCTTCGGGCACATCGTCGAGGGCCGCCTGCTGTACAAATGGGACGAACGCACCACCGTCGCCGGCGAGCGCGGCACAACCGGGCCCGAGCGGCGCTGGACGTTGGGCAGTCAGGCCCGCGGCCATTTTCTGACGACTTGGGATTACACGCTGGACGCCTCATACCAGACAGGAAGCAGTGGCGGAAGCAACATCCGGGCGTGGAATGCCTATGGAGAGGCCGGCTGGACGTACCGCTTCAAGTGGCGTTCGCTGCGAGTGGCTGCGCAGTACAGCCAGTCATCAGGCGACAGAAATCCCGCGGACGGGACCGTGCAGACATTCGATCCGCTTTTCGCTGATCAATATCTGTTTCACGGCAAGCTGCTGATCGCCGGCGACCGCAATCTCGAGGACTTCAACCCCAAAGCGCAGGCACGACTCTGGCGCGGCGGCCTCATCCAACTCGACTACCACCTCTTTCGGCTGAACCAGGCGCGCGACGCACTCTATCGGGCCTATGAAGATACCGTGCGCCACGACCCAACCGGCAGGGCCGGTCAGGATGCCGGCCAGGAAATCGATCTCCAGATCTTCCACAACTTCAACGACAACCTGTCGCTCGGCGGCGGCATGTTTCTCTTCGATCCAGGAAGTCTGTTCGGCGAAAGCGAGGGCCCGCGCGTTCACCCTGCGCGCAGCTTCTTCATTATGCTCAAAACAAGTTTCTGATGGCTACGGGGATTTCTTGAGCGTGAAGCCGATCTCGCCGGCGCCGGTAGAATTGGTACTCACGCCCACGCCTTTCATGGCGTTGTTCTTTGAAGTCACGTGTCCGGAAAGCACGAGGTTCTCGCTCCCGTCTGCCGTAGCGCCAGTGAGCCAGAAGTTTCCGCCGCCGATCTGGCCGTTCATCGAATAGGTCTTACTGCCGGCGGTGATTGTGGCGGTAAGCGTTGACTCGCTTTGGGTAAATGTCGCTGTGGCGGCGCCATTGGAGGTGGCAGCTTTCGAGCCTGCGGTTTGGGCAAAGAACTTGACTCTGAATGAGCCCGTCCATTGACCGCTGATTCCGCTGCCCCCGCCGGCAGCGCCGATGGTAATCGCCAGCGTTTTGCTGTCTGAACCGACGGAGTTACTGGCGCCGAGCGTTACCTGCGTCGTTCCAGCCGTTGTCGGTGTGCCGCTGATGGTGTCGCCGGAGAGACTCAAGCCATCAGGCAACGGTGACGCCGTGAAGGTGATCGGCGTCGTTCCGCTGGCCATGATCATGTAGTTGAATGTCGTGCCAACGCTGCCGCTCGTCGTCAAGGGACTTGTGATCGAGGGGGCCGTGGGGCCGCTCGGTCCGTTCACGGTGACGGTGCCAGTCATAATCGTAGGATGGAAATTGCAGTGGAAGGGGAAGCTTCCAGCCGCGTTGTACATGAACGAAAAGGAGTCCCCCGGATTCAGTGCCCCTGAGTCCCACACTCCGGTGTCGCTGGTTGACGTATGCTGCCTGTCGCCGTTGTTCGTCCAGATGATTGTGTCACCAACGCTGATAGTCGGCGTCGCGGGCTGGAATGCGAAGCTGACGATCGAGACATTGACTGTGGCCGCCATTCCCCCTTTGGCAACCAGCAGCAGAGCAAATGTCAAGACAAGCGCGGAAGTTTTGGACATAAGGGCTGTCCTTTCGCATTGGAACGGCCTTTCCGGCCGGGTTCGCGCGGCAGGCGTCAAGCTGTGCACATGAAATGCCGCAGCTCAACGCAGAACGCTAACTTCAGAAACGGCGCGTTTTACGGCGTGTCCTATAGGTTTCCGGCAAACGGGAGGATCATGCGCTTGTCGCGCGCGCTGCGAAGGATCCCCATCGCAATAAGCCGCACCGGCGTTCAATATCAACGCTTCTTCGGCTTGGCCCAGTCCGGGAGTGGCGCCAGCTTGCCATGCGCAACCGTTTTGGCCGGGTCGGCCATGATTGCGCCACTGTTCTCGACTTTGGTCAGGTAGCTGGTGAGTGGAGTGCTTGCCGGGCCGCTGATGGGTTTGCCGGAGAGATCGAATGAACTGCCGTGGGCTGTACAGTAAATACTCCCGTCTTTAGTCACTGTCAGACGGTTATGCTGGTGCGTGCACCAGGCCGACAGACACGCGACGCCGTCGTCTGTGCGCGTGACGATCAACTCCCGCTTGGGCACTTCGGCCGCCGAGTCGTTCCGCAGGGACATCAAGTCTCCGATCTTGACCATACGGTCCTCGTCGGCAGCAACAGCCGCTGGCCGGCAGACACAGGCTGCCGCAACGCCGGCCGCAGCCCGAGCGAGCCAGTCCAGGCATTGGCGACGGGACATGGATGCAGATGTTTGATCGTTCGCAGCAGTGTCTTCAGATCGCTTGTCCATACGTGCTCTCCAGGCGCCTCCACTACTAGCCAGCACGCGGCCGGCCAGAACCACATCTAGAATCCCGTCGAGATGCCGAAGAGATACGAGCGGCTGTTGCGATCCAGCCCGGACTCCTCGAGCGTTGTGCCAGACAAGTGCGAGGGGCTGTGATCGAACTCCACGTCGAACTTAAAGACCGTTGAGGGCAGCGGCCGGTAACCAAGGCCCACCACGACCCGGCGCAAGTCCCTCTGGTCAAGCTGCGCGCGGTTGAGATCCACGGATTCGTAGCGCGTCGCAAGAACGAGCTTGGGATCTTTGAATGAGCGGCCAAAGGGGCTTTTGGTCAGGAACTTCGGCCAAAACTTGTAGTAGCCCTCGACATAATAGCCGAACGCAGTCTGTCCTTTGGCCGTGTCGTTTCCGCCACTGTCCACGTGCGAAAGCGCCATTTCACCTTTCAGGCCGAAGTTCCATTTTTCGTACGTGAGATCGAGCGCGCCGATCCGCAAATTGCCGCCGTGCAGATGTAGCGTGTCACCCGCGTCGTTCTCGCCCTGAAAGCCCTTGAAGCCGCTGATGTACCCGGACAGGCCCAGTTCCAGGTAGTCGGCGAATGTTTTGAAACCGCGCGCTGGTTCGATCGCAACGCGTGCGGCGCCAGCCTTGCGATTGTAGAGCGGCTCGCGGCCTTCGTTGCGAATCTCATGAAAGCCGATTGCGGAGTTCACTTCGGTCGCGCGAGCCGGGTTGAATGCGTACGCCTCGTAGCTGAGTCCCAAATAGCCGTTGTCGATAGGTTTCCCGTGCAACCCCACGCCTTCCTCAAACCATGTGGAGGGAATCACGTGCAGATTTACGAGCGGGCGATCAACCAGGTTGTTGACGAACCCTTCATGATAGAGGTTGTATCGCCCGATCGGGACAAGGACCATTCCGGCGCGGAAGTTGATTGCTTTGTCGAAGCTGAAGTCCAGATAAGCCTGCTCCAGTTCCAGTTCGCCGCCTGTGGGTTCGCCTTCGATCGTGGCGCCATGCTCCTGCTCCAACTCGGCGTAGAATCTCAGCCGTTCGTTGATCTGAGCGTTGAGCTGCGCCACCGTGCGCAGTTGGTCGAACGACGGAATACGATCCTCACGGCTGATGTATGTGAACTCCGTGTAGCCGCCGATATTCAACCGCGACACAGATGTCACGGCGTTGGCCGGCACGGGGGCGAGCACGCGCTGTGCGACCGGCGCGCCAGTCTTTCCGGCCAGCGTTTCGTCGATGCGCTGATTGATCTCGCGTTTCTGCCCGCCCGTCGTGCGCAGATCCTTGATCTCGCTTTCGAGGGCCGAAATGCGGCTCTCGTAGGCCTGCCGCATGGCTTGAAGTTCGGCGCGCAGGGATTCGCCATCCGCCTCTCCGGCTCTGGCGCGTTGCAGCAGCCCGCCCAGTCCAAGGCAGGCGAGGACGAGGAGTGGGGTGATGCGGCGACCGCGGTTGAACATGGCTGTTTCCCTCCGAAGGTTGAAGATAGCCTTGTACTGAGATTGCGACTCAGTCGCAACTATATTTTCAGTTAGAACGGCACGGCCGATTCATAACGGCCTTGCTCAAGACTACTGCGCTTTTGCGCGCGCGCTACAGTTTGGTTTTTATGGAGTAAAAGGCAGTCTGTGATGCAGAAAGTGTGTAATGCTGCGACTGACGAAGGCCTCCTCCGGCCGCGTCACAGGTAATTCAGTCGGCGATATCACTAAGCAGTCCAGCTCAGCCGCATCACATAGGGCCCTGTGTAACGTGCCGATGCAGCATGTTTCCGGGTTGACTAGGTGGAAGTCCGCAGGGCGTATCGGGTAATCATATTATCTTAAATAAATGCAAAATCATTGTAACATTTTTGCGGCTGGATCGTCATATATATATGGGGTCGAGTGGGATACTCTGTCGGTACAGAAGTGTTCTTTGACGAATGGATGGATTAGGAGTGTGCACATGTGCAGTCCTGGACAGAAAAGGCTTGAGGCTCGAGACCTGAGGCTTGAGAACGGAGTTTGGAAATCACCACATGTGCACTTTTTTACAGGAGTTGAGCTGGGGGGAACGGGACAATTTTAGCAAAATGTCCTACGTTGTGCGGTTCTGGACGCAAGGGAAGCTGGTGGTTGAAGGCATCGGTCTGCAAACAGAGAGGGCGCAGACCGATGGTACCCTTCTTCACCACCACATGTGCACTTTTTTACAGGAGTTGAGCTGAGGGGGAACGGGACAATTTTAGCAAAATGTCCTACGTTGTGCGGTTCTGGACGCAAGGGAAGCTGGTGGCTGAAGGCATCGGTCTGCAAACAGAAAGGGCGCAGACCGACGGTACCCTTCTTCACCACCACATGTGCAATTTTTACAGAGCGGAGCAGCGGGCGGGAGGGCGGCGGGAGGGCCGCACTACACAAAGGCACGCAATCCGGGAGGATTGCGCCACTATGGCCGACTTGACGGCCAATGGTGGGTGTGCTAACACGGTCCGCTTGTTTGCGAAATGGAAAGGGAAACGTTGATGGCAACACCTTCTGTTGGCGTGCTGGGGTGCGGATATTGGGGCAAGAATCACGTCCGCAATTACATGGAACTGGGAGCGTTGGCGGCGGTCTGCGATCCGAGCCAGGCGGGGCGCGAGACGGCTGCGAAGATCGCTCCGGGCGCGCGCGTGGTCGATAACCCACAGGCCATCTTCGACGATCCGGCGATTTCCGGCGTGGTCATCGCGACTCCTGCTGAGACGCATGTGGCGCTTTGCGCGCAGGCCTTCGAAGCGGGCAAAGACGTTCTCTGCGAGAAGCCGCTGGCGTTGCGCTATGAAGACGCGCAGAAGGTGAACGCGCTGGCTCACAAACACAACCGGCTGCTGATGGTCGGGCACATTCTGGAATATCACGCGGCGGTTCTGAAACTGGCTGCTCTGATCAAGGCCGGCGAACTGGGCAAAGTGCAGTACATTTATTCGAACCGGCTCAACCTGGGGAAGATTCGCCGCGAAGAGAACATTTTGTGGTCGTTCGCGCCGCACGATATCGCGGTCATCCTGCGCCTGCTGGGCGACATGCCGTTCCAGGTCATGTGCGGCGGCGGAGCGTACGTGCAGCCGAACATCGCCGATGTGACCGTGACGCAGATGTTCTTCGACAACGGCGTCGGCGCGCACATCTTCGTGTCGTGGCTGAATCCCTTTAAGGAGCAGCGCCTGGTGGTGATCGGCAACCGGCGCATGGCGGTGTTCAACGACGTCGCTAAAGAGCTGGTGCTCTACGATCAGTCGGTGAAAGTCGAGAAGGGCGAGCCGATTCCGGTGAAGGGCGAAGGACAGAAGATCGCTTACGACGGCGAAGAGCCGCTGCGGCGGCAGTCGAAGGCGTTTCTGGAAGCGATCGCTACGCGCCAGCCGCCGTTGACCGATGGCGAGAGCGCTCTGCGCGTGCTGCGCGTGCTGAATGCCGCTCAGCGGTCGCTGATGACACAGGGGCAGCCGGTGATGCTGCCGATTAGCTAACGGCAAGTAGCGCAATCCTCCCGGATTGCGCCGGACGGGTTACGCAATCCAGGAGGATTGCGCTACCACGGCTTCAGGAGAATCTCATGGCAACCAGCCCGTACTTCGTGCACGAATCGGCCTATGTGGATCAGCCGTGTGAAATCGGCGACGGCACGAAGATCTGGCACTTCTGCCACGTGAGCAAGAACGCGAAGCTCGGCAAGAAGTGCATCCTGGGGCAGAACGTCTTCATCGCGGACAACGTCGTCGTTGGCAACAACGTTAAGATGCAGAATAACGTGTCTGTCTACACGGGCACGCTTGTTGAAGACGACGTGTTTCTGGGACCGTCGTGCGTGCTGACGAACGTGACCAATCCGCGCTCGCAGGTGCTGCGGCACACGCTGTACGAGAAGACGGTGTTGCGCCGCGGCTGCACGATCGGCGCGAACGCGACCATCGTCTGTGGCTGCACGATCGGGCGGTATGCGTTCATCGCGGCGGGGTCGGTGGTGGCGAAGGACGTACCGGACTACGCTCTGATGATGGGCGTGCCCGGACGGCAGAAGGGCTGGATGAGCCGCCACGGCCACAAGCTTGGCGAACCGGACCGCGAAGGCATCATGCGCTGCCCGGAAAGCGGCTACCGCTACAAGCTGGACGCGAGCGGCCAGTTGCGCTGCCTGGATCTGGACGAAGACGCGCCGCTCCCGGCGGACAAGACGGTGGGCGAACGGACGTATGATGAGTTCAAGGGGAAGCGGTAACGGCGGTCGCGGGAACGGGCGTCGGAGCGACGGTGTGGCGAAGTGAGGGACGCAGGCGTTCTTGAGCATGACTGAAGCCGGCAATGAAGAAGAACATCGACATCATCTTGTAGGCCAGATAGATGTCGATGAAGCACATGTTCAGCATCAGGACCAGCGCGCACGCCAGCAACATCCGGTTGTGCGCACCCAACGTCAGCAGGAACGCCAGGAAAAGTCCCGTTCCTACGATTCCATGTTCGGTGATCATCCGGAGCCATCCGCCATCGACGGCAGGCCCCCAGACGCCGGGGCCCATCCCGAACAGCCAGCGCAGCGGATCCTGGGACTGGTAACACTTCGCAACGTAAGACCACTTCTGCATTCTGACGACCCAACTGATGTCGTACTTTTCGGGATCGAGGGCGAAGCCAGTGGCGGCCACGGTGTTGATGTCCACCTTCGTGCCGAGCGAGACATCCGTCTTCGCGTAAACTTCGGCGGCATACGCAAGGTTCTGCGAGCGGAAGAGCGATCCGGTTCGCGCTTGCAGCGGCTCGGAATTCAGCACGAGCGCAACGGTGCCCGCCAGAGCCAAGCCGGAGAACACAGCAGCTTTAACACGAGTCGTCTTATGGAAACAGCAATAGAGAAGATAGCAGGCCAGCAAAAACACATGCGCCGCGACTCCAGAGCGCGCGCCGGTCAGGAGAACCAGCGACAACAGCAGCAGGCCGATGACCAGATTGCGGATCACCTGTCTGACGCCCCGGCCGAAGGCGTAGCAGGCCAGTATCAGATTGAGCAACGCGGAGATTTCCCAAGGTCCGCCGGTCACGCCCATCACGCGGTCGGTAGAGGCTTCTACGTACGTCCCGATCGAGAACGCGCCGACCAGCCCTGTGCTTTGCAGCACCATGATGCCGGCATTCACGATCAGCCAGGCTGCAATGATCCGGTCCAGGCGCACGCGCTGGCACAACACGGCTCCCGCGTAAAAGAACATGAAGTATTCGATCGGACGCAGGACATACAGCAGGCTGGAGCCGTTCAAGAGCGCGGAGGCGACGCCGGCCAGGATGAAGGCTCCAAAGAGATACTCCAGGCGGCGGCTGACTCGCGCACGCCGGCGCGCCAGCAGCAGCCAGCCCGCGAAGCAGGCGATCATGAAGTCGTCGATGCGCAGACCGGCATTCTCGCCCGCCACACTGATCAAGTTGATCTTGGGGATGAACAGCAGCAGGAGGCAGCCGTAAGCCAGAATTGTCAGCATGCGAATGCGCCGAAGCCTCACCTTTCCAGCAAGTACACATACAACAGTTTGGCCAGCGCGTACAGGCAACAGGGAGAATGGTCCCGCCAATGAACGCGCAGGTCGTTGCGCGCCGAGAGCACGCGCAGACGCATGGGTATCGCTTTCCGTTCGGTCCAACCGCGGCAGTGGTAAGCCTGCAGTTCAGGAAACAACATCAGGCGCCAGCCCGCGCGTGCCAGGCGCAGGGAAAGATCGATGTCCTCTTTATACATGAAGAAGCGTTCGTCGAAAACTTCGCGGCCATTCAGCAGAACTTGCCGCAAGGCTGCGCTGCGGCAGAACATGGCCGCGCCGCATATCGCCGAAACAGGTTGCGGGCTGGTCAGGGTTAGGGACTCCGCGGGCGAGCGCTGTCCTCGGTCGTACCAGCGCCCATACCAGGTGCGGAAGATTCCGGTGGAATCCAGGCGTCCAGTGGGGGCGTCTTTTTCGATGTCATAGCCGAGCAGGACGCCGGTTAGCGCTCCAACGTTTTCGTTGCCGGGCTCCTGCATTCGCGCGACGGCTTTCTCGATAAAGGCTGGAGTCAGGAACGCGTCGGGATTGAGAAACAGGATGAAGTCGGTCTCGTTGAGCAGTTCGGCGGCACCGATGTTATTGCCGCGGCAGAAGCCGAGGTTTTCCGGCTGCGGCAGCACTTTTGCCCAGGAAAGGGAGTCCAGAACGGACAGATAAGATCGGTCGCTCGAAGCGTTGTCCACAACGACCAGTTTCTGCGGCGGCGTGCTCTGCCGCTGCAAGGCTTCAAGGGCCTTGGGCAGGAATCTGCCGCTGTTGTAGGTGACGATCACAACGCCAACGGACGTGCGGCTCATGCTCAGACGCTCCGTTCGGCGGCGATGCGCGTGGGCTCCGGACTCAGCAGGCGTTCCATGAACTCTTCAGCCTTGCGCGCTTGTGCTTCGCGCGTAAATTCCGCGCCTGCTTCGGCACTTACCGGCGGAATGCCACTGTTCTTCTTCATCTCCAGCCATGCGGAGAGCTGCCCGGCAATGCGCTCCGGGTTTTCCGTCACGATGCCGGCCTGCTTGTCGATGATAACGCGGGCGGCGACATTATCGCTGCCGCCAATCGCCAGTATCGGCCGGCGCGCCCCGAGATACTCGAAGAACTTTCCGGAGAAGACGCCTTCTCCCAGCTTGCCCTGTTCCCAAATCAGGAACAGCAGCACGTCGGCCTCGACCTGGGCGCGAACAGCTTCGCGGTAAGGCACGAGTCCCCGCAGTTCGATGTTTTCTTCCGCGCCATGTTGAGCCGCGGCGGCTTTGGCGATCTCCAGGTCGGCGGGCTTGCCATAGAAAATAAGTCGCACCGACCTGCGAGCGTCGCCCAGGTTGTTTAATGCGTCCCACAGCGGCGTCAGGTCGTACTTGCAGGCGTGCAGGCCGCCGGTATAGACAATGCGCAGTTCTCCCGGCGAACTCTGGGGTTCAGGAAAGGTGAAATCAGACGGATCGAAGCCGTTGGTGACGACCGCGACAGGCTGGCGGTAACGTTCTAAGAGCATTTTTGACAGGGGCTCCGAAACGGTCACCAAGCCGGCAGCACTGCCGAGCACACGGCGCTCAAGCTTTGTCTCCAACCACTTTCGCCAACCGGGATAGCTGTAGAAGTGGCTCTGTGTCCAGAGATCGCGCATTTCGGCAACCCATGGCACGTTCAGCCGGCGTGCGACCTTTCGCGCCACCAGCAGTGACGTAAACGGAACGGCGCTCGCGTAGATGATGTCGGGCTTCCACGTCTCGGCGATTCGCAGGCACTCAGCGGCAGCAAAGGAGTACCAGCCGATCTGCATGTCGGGAACGTACAGCAGCGTTCGATACAGATCCCACAAGGCGCTGACCAGCCGTCGCCGCGGAGCTTTATGGCCAAGTCCAGCCGACTGCGATGTTCCTTCCCGGCCTGCGCCGACAAGCCACTCCGCCGGCCGGCGTACGTTTCGCCACGGTGTGTAGGCGACCAGCTCCTTAGGAATCTCCAGTTCGAGAGTGGCGGGCATGAGCTGATTTTCGGCGCTCACAACGCGCAAGTCGTGGCCATGGCGGTGGAAGTACTTCGCCATTTTGCTGGCGCGAACAGCACCAATGTTATTGAAGGGAGGGAAGTAGAACGAGATCAGCAGGATACGCATGCCTGTCTCAAATATCGGGGATTGGCAGCGCCAAAAACGACGATCACGACCTTGCGTTTCGACATCATACCTTTACGGCGCTATACCAGCCAGCGCCGATGCTCTGCCCGCATGCGAACGAGTGCAGGCGAGGACGCCCGAGGCACAAACGGCAGCCGCAATCTGAACTTTAAGTTCAAAACAGCAAGCGTATAGTTCTGCACGAATTCGTGAAATCGGGGAACGATCTCTTGGAGGTGCAGCACACATGTGGAGCGGGGATGGCAAGGAGCAGTTGTCCGTCGGCGTGGTGGGATTGGGGTATGTCGGCCTGCCGCTGGTCCTGCAATTTTTGAAATGCGGGAACCGCGTGTTCGGGTTCGACATCGACGAGACGAAGGTTAAGTCCATTGAAGCGGGCAAGTCGTACGTGAAGCACATTCCGTCCTCGGCGCTCGTGGAAGGCCGCGATACGGGACGGCTTACGGTCACGACGGACTTCGCGCTCGTTTCCAAGACCGACGCTGTCATCATCTGCGTGCCAACGCCGCTGACCAAGCAGCGCGAGCCCGACATCAGCTACATTACCTCGACCGGACAGCAGATCGGACCGTACCTGAAGAAGGGCCAACTGGTCGTTCTGGAATCCACCACGTATCCCGGCACGACCGACGAAGACCTGCTTCCGGTGCTGGAGAAGCTGTCGAATCTAAAGGCCGGAAAGGACTTCCATCTCGCCTTCTCGCCTGAACGAGAGGATCCGGGCAATCCGAACTTCAAGACGGCCGATATTCCCAAGGTCGTCGGCGGCTTTACGCAGGCGTGCGGAAAAGCGGCCTGCCAGCTTTACACCAAAGCCGGCATCAAGACGATCCCGGTGTCCTCCACGCGCGCCGCCGAATCGGCCAAGCTGTTGGAGAACATCTTCCGCTGCGTAAACATCGCGTTGGTCAACGAGTTGAAGGTCGTCTTCGACAAGATGGGGCTGGACGTCTGGGAGATCATCAACGCGGCGAAAACGAAGCCCTTCGGCTTTATGCCCTTCTATCCGGGTCCGGGGTTGGGCGGGCACTGCATTCCGATCGACCCATTCTATCTGACCTGGAAGGCTCGCGAGTACGGCGTGACGACGAAGTTCATCGAACTGGCCGGCGAAGTGAACATGGCCATGCCGCAGTATGTCGTCAACCGCATGCTGGAAATCCTCTCGGATCGCGGCAAGTGCCTGAAGGGCGCCAAGGTTCTGCTGCTCGGCATCGCCTACAAGAAGGACGTGGACGATATGCGCGAGTCGCCTTCGCTGGTGCTGTGGGAACTGCTGGAGCATCGCGGAGCAAAGGTCGCGTTTCATGATCCATTTATCCCGGTGGTCCCGAAGACACGCGAGCATGCTCATTTTGCAGGGAAGAAGTCGGTGCCGCTGAATGCCGATACCTTGGCGAGCGCCGATGTCGTTCTGATCGCCACTGAGCACAGCACGGTCGATTACGCAGACGTGGTGAAGCGCGCTCCGCTGGTCGTCGATACGCGCAACGCCTGCGCGAAACTCGATGCGAAGCTCTGCGCGGGGAAAGTCTTCAAGGCGTAGCAGACATTTCACGCGAGGCAAAAAGGCCCGCCAACTGGCGGGCTTTTTTCTTGAGCGATCCACGACTGCTGCCGACCCTCGCGCGCACCTTCTGGCGCGAGCCAGCGGCGGAATATGGCTGGAACTCCACGTTCCAAGTGATACTCAAGTAGGCGGAAAGGACACACCATGAACAAAAAGAGAGTGGCTGAGCTTGTCCGTGAACTGCTGGTGGAGATCGGGGAAAACCCTAAGCGCGAGGGCTTGCTGAAGACGCCCGATCGCGTCGCCAACGCCTATGACTTCCTGACAGAAGGCTACCGGCAGAACGTAAAAGAGATCATCAATAACGCCGTATTTACCTCTTCAGCAAACAACATGATTGTCGCGCGCGATATCGAAGTCTACAGCCTCTGCGAACACCACATGCTTCCTTTCTTCGGCCGCGTCCACATCGGCTACATCGCCAAGCAAAAGGTGCTGGGACTCAGCAAGCTCGCCCGCATCGTCGATTCCCACGCGCGCCGGTTGCAGATTCAGGAACGCCTGACCGCCGACATTGCCGCCGAGATCAAAGGCGCCGTCGATGCCGAAGGAGTCGGTGTGGTCATGGAATGCAAACATCTGTGCATGATGATGCGCGGCGTCGAAAAGCAGAACTCGGTCTTCACGACATCGTCCGTGCTGGGAAGCTTCCATCATTCAGCCGCAACACGCGCAGAGTTCTTCAGCCTGATTCCGACGGCGCGCCGCGATTAGTGCCGCAGGTGAGTGGCGCAGGCTGTCCAGCCTGCGTAGCTGGGGAGAACAGCTTGGCCATCCGATTTCTTCCGCATGTCCTCGTGCCTGTCCTTGCGCTTTCGGCGCACGCCGAACAATTCGCCGCAAAGCACGAGTTCAAGGTGCTCTACGTCGGCGTTCCCGGTGAGCGCCAGGATGATTTTGTCCAGTTCCTGAAATCACAATTTACGGCGGTCGAAATCGCGGAGTTCGGAGCGTTTCAGCCGGGAGCGCTTCCCGGCATCGACATGGTCCTCGTGGATTTCGATGGCGACGCGCGCAAGGATGAACCGCTGGCGTTCCCTGCGGATTACGCGCGCCCAACCGTCACGATCGGTCTGATGGGCTCCTACATCGGCTCACGCCTGGGCCTGAAGACCGGCTACATGTGAAATTGCGTCAGCGACGCAGCTCAGGATGAGTTGCGGCCCCACGAGGTGTTCAAGAACCCGGCCGAAGTCGAGCCCGAATACGAAGAGTGGCCCACGCCGAACTGCTACGTGAAAAAATCCGGCGGCAAACCCGTTCCGCCGAAGATGAAAGTCTGGCGCGTGCAGGAAACCCCGCTGCGGCACGGCGGCGTGGCCTCGCCAGGATCAGGCTTTGAGGAACCCGACGCCGAAATCCTGGCGCTCGGCCATAACTATATCACCGGCCCCAACTCCGTCGTCGTCGGCCGTCACGGAAATTTCCTGCAGTGGGGATTCTCCGGTTCACCCTCGCAGATGACCGCCGCCGGCAAACAATTCTTCATCAACTGTCTGCTTTACATCCGCAAGTTCGACGGCAAACGCCCGCTGGTTCGCCGCGAATTCCCTGCTCGCGCCGCCGCCGCGGATTTTCTGGCCTTCCTCGAAAAACAGCAAAAGCAACCGTTGCCCGCCGACGCCATCGAGCGGGTCTATGCCATCGTTGAGAACGAAACGCTCGATTGGCGACTGGATGACGACCTGAAATCCCTCGCGCTGACCTCCAACCGCCAGGTCGAAACGCTGAAATCGCTCGTGGCGCAGTTGAAAGACCCAGCAAAGAACGCCGTCGCGCAGAAGCTGCTCGCGCGCTACACAGCGGAGAAGTTGCAGACCCCCGAGCAGTGGGAGAGTTGGCTGAAAGAAAACGACGGTCGCTTCTTCTTCACCGACGTCGGCGGCTACAAATTCATGGTGGTGCCGAAGGGCTATCAATCAGAACCGCGACCGTAAGGGAGCGGTCGAGGGCATACGGCACAGTCCGAAGAAGAATCTTGAAATCGGGCGGTTGGCAGGGTTCAATAAATTGGTATCCAACGCGTGGAGGGTTGAGTATGCGGCTGCCCGCAATCCGGTTTGCCCAGAATGCCAGAAGCAGGTTCCGTTTCGTGCTCGCTGTTGTGCAAGCTGCAGAGCCGCGTTCACCGAGAGTGAAATTGAGTCGTTCCTCAGAGTACACATGCAGCACTTGCGGTTTAGGACGCTGGCAGGTGTGACCACCGCTGGTGACATCGCGCGACTGCGCGCCTCACGAGCAGAAGCCGAGGCGAGGTCCGCTGACGGCGTGGCCTTGGGTCTGGCGTTACTTGGTGCCAGTCGCGATGATGCGTCCTCTTACGCCGTGGCAAACGCCATGCGCCAGGAGGCAAGCATCGGAGCCATGCGTTCAGCGATAAGGCGTCCGTCCGTCGCGACGGTGGAACGCACTTACGAGCAGAACGTGCGCACTACGATCGCCACGCTTAACACGAGCAAACTTGAGGGGCAGCCAGTACTTTGGCGAGAGGGACACAAAAGGTTTCGAGGACTGATCGATAGAATCTCAGAGGAAAATGGCGTTCTGAATGGCATGTTGTTGATGAGTCGTCAGTTCGTTCGTGAACGCCTTACCTTTGCCTATCCGGTGCGCTTTGAAGCGAAATCCGG
This sequence comes from Planctomycetota bacterium, assembly GCA_036504595.1. Lineage (GTDB taxonomy): Bacteria > Planctomycetota > SZUA-567 > H5-PLA8 > H5-PLA8 > DASXUX01. The sequence goes on from DASXUX010000089.1 coordinate 32,657, forward strand.
CTTCTGGGTCGTTCAACCATTTTAACGCTTGCGCCCTCATTCTGCTGCTTGGCGTTGGACGTCGCCGTTTGCTCCGCCATTCTGCTCGCAATCGCGCTTGTGTTAGAGTTCCGCATCCGCCGCCAGCCGCGCCGATTGTTATAGCCCCTCCCATATCACTCGCGGATCGCCTTCAACAGGCCCCCGATTCTGCTGTATACGGTTCCGTGACCTGTCGCTACGCTCTGGCCGTCAGTCACACGGAGCCCCTCAATGCTAAGACGATTCGTCCTGCTCTTCGGCGTAGCTTCATCCTTCCTTTTCGCCGCCACTTCCCCGCTCGACTCCGCCATCACCGAAGCCGACATCGATTTGCCTCAATGCAAAGTCCTCCTCAACGGCCAGCCCGTCGCAGAAGCAAAGGGCAGCGTTCTCGGCACTTTCGGTCTTTCGCAAAAAGGACCGTGGAGCGGCGGCGAACGCGCGGAACAGAAGAAATTCGTTTACCTTATCGCCTTCAACAAGCCCGTGAAGCTCGGCTCGATCCTGTGCGATCACCACGGTCAGTGGCGAACGCTGAAAGCAGATGTCACTGCGATCGACGCCGCAAAAGACGAACAGTGGGAAGCCATCGTCTTTCCGCCGAATCAATGCGGCATGCGGCTCGCGACCTTTCCGCCGGGGTTTCAGACACGAGCGCTACTCTTTCAAGACACTCGCGGCTGGGGACGTTCCGAAATTCGGACGCTGCGGCTGTTTTCCGCGCGCCTCCACAACGTTGCTCCGGACGGCCTGGCGAATGGCGAGGCCGACTACATTTCGTATGCCGATTTGCGCCCGCCGATCAGCTTCGCCGCCGCCAATCTCGTCAAAGGCAGCGGCAGTTGGCAAAGCCACGGGCCGGACAACCGTGGGCGCATCCATCGCGCGCCGGTCTCCGATATTTCGCCAAGCTGGCTCGTGATTTCCTGGGACGCCCCGAAGAAAGTTTGCGGCCTGTTTCTTCAAGACAACTTCCAGGACTTCAAACTGTTCTCCTACAGCGGACCCGAAGGCGTGAATCCGGCTGTCGGCAGCGAGCAAGACTGGACCAAGCTGAAGCCCGCCATCGACGGCGGCAACGGCGGCCGATTCATTTCGTTCCCCGAAGTCAGCACGCGCGGCCTGAAGCTACTGATCCACAAAACCGAGCAACCGCAGTACGCCGCGGTGGGTTCGCTGCTGGCTCTCACCGACCTGCAAGCGGCCCCTGCGCCCACGCGCGTCGTCGTCGAAGAACAGCCACCGCTGAAGATCAGCTTCAAACTGGAGCAGGACGGCATCGTCACCCTCGCCGTCGATGACGCTCAAGGCCGCCGTCTGCGCAATCTGCTGGCGCGTTCGCAACGCAAAGCGGGCGAAGTTTCCGTCGGCTGGGACCTGAAGGATGAAAAAGGCAATCTGGTCGCGCCCGGCAAGTGCGTGTGGAAAGCCATCACGCATCCCGGCCTGACGCTGAACTACGAGATGACGCCGTACCCGAACATCACCGACAACGCGCCCGAAAATTCCCCGTGGCTCAACGGCGCCAGCGGCCCCGGCGGCTGGCTCGCCGACCACTCCGCGCCCATCGCCGCGTGCTCGGCCGGCGAAAAAATGTTCTTCAGTTCGCCCTGCGCCGAAAGCGGCGTGGCGTTGATCGAAACCGACCTGACCGGCCGCAAACTGTGGGGCCACCACAACCTGATGGCGTGGGTCGGGCCTTCGCTCCTAGCGTGCGACGGGCAGCAGCTTTTCGCCGCCGCGAAGACAGATTCCGACCACGTCTGGCGTTTTCAGTTGCCGGAGAAAAAGCTGGATACGTTCCTGCAGCTCTCCTCCACGCCGCAGCGCCGCCGTGGCGTGCAAGGCATGGCCGCGCGCGATGGCAAACTCTATCTTTCCGTCAGCGGGGATAGCAGCTACGTCGCGGGCGCCGCCGCCGTCGAAGACGTGGACGTCGAACACTGCGAGCCCCGCTATGGCGCGCCGCCGAAATCCAACGATGCGAACGCGCCGGAGTACCGCAACGATTTCCTGCGCCTGTTCCGGCTGACCTTCACGCCGCCCGGAAACAGCGGCCTGCATGTTCTGGAAACGTCGAAGAGCGCCACCCCGCGCCAGCACATCGTCCTTGCGTTCAATCGTCCGGTTCCGGTTGGCAGTCTCGTCTTCCCCGTGCCCGACGACGCGAGCCTGCACGTGCGGCTGAGCGTCCTCAAGGCCGACGCGCCCTATCCGCCGCAGCCGGCAAGCGAGAAGCAATGGAACGTGTTCTGGAAAGGTCCGGCGAAAGGCTGGACGGTCGTCGCCGCGCCCGAAAAGACCGAAACGCGAGCGCTCCGCATCAGCTTCGATCGCGGCATGGACGAAATTGACGAACTGCTCGAGGCCGGCGCGCCCAATCCCGACAAGGAAGCCAAGAACGCCTGGCGCGCGCAGATCGAAGGCATGAAGATTTTGCGCCGCCGTTTCGCGAGCCCGCCGCCCGCAAAGGTCAGCGTCAGCTCCGGCGAAATCAACAAGGCCGGCGAATGGGACGCTCAGCGCGACAAGCCCGTCACCGCCGCTGACCCGGGCATCTACATGCTGCAGTGGGACGCGCCGCAAAGTTTCCGCGGCTTGGCCATCGAAGAAATCGACGGAAAGACCACCGAGATCGACGCCTTCACCGGCCCGGACGGCGAAGCGATCGCCTTGCACAATGAAAAAAGCTGGCAGAAGGTCGCCTCGTACGAACAGCCGCTGCGCGATTACTATCAGCCTGGTCAGCAATACAACCAGCGCGCGCGGTACCTGGACGGCTACGTCGATTTCGGCAAAGAAATCAAGACGCGAGCTCTGCGCCTGCGCGTGATCGCGCAGTGGACGTGGCGCGAAGACGGCCGCGAAGGCTGCGCCGGTGTGCGCCTCGATCGCGGCGGCCAGACGCTCGACCCCACGCGCTGCCGCATCTACGGCGTCGCGCCGCTTCAATACATCGGCGGTGAAGCGCCCGTCGATCCGCTGCTCGCCGGCCGGCTCGAAGTCTACGACACGGCGACGAAGAAACTGCTTCAGGAACTCCCGCTCGAAAAAGGCGGAAAGCTTGCGTTCAATTCCGGCGGCCAGCTTTTCGCTGTCTCCGGACCGCAGGTCGTGCGCTGCGACCTTACTAAAGGAGCGCATCAGCCGATCACCACCGATCTGAAGGAGCCGCGCGCGATCACCTTCGACAAGGCCGGCAATCTTTACGCGTTCGATGGCGCGGCCGACCGCCGCGTCATTTACGTGTACGATCCTGCGGGCAAATTCACGCGCACCATCGGCACGCCCGGCGGTCGCGTCGTCGGCCCCTGGGATCCCACGCGCTTCTGCAGCGGGCCGTGGGTCGGTGTGGACCTCGCGATCGACGCGAAAGATCAACTCTGGGTTGTCGAATGCGACTATGACCCAAAACGCATCAGCCTGTGGAGCACTGACGGAACGTTCAAAAAAGACTTCTTCGGCAACACGAGCTACGGCGGCGGCGGCGTGCTTGATCCATATGACAAGAAGCGCCTCTTCCTCGGGCGAATGGAATTCGAGCTCGATTGGCAAACCGGCAAGACGCGCCTGAAAAACATGACCTGGATGGGCAACTCGCACCCCGGCGAAGTGCCGATACGCGTGGTCGGGCCGGCGCGGAGGCCCGGCGCTACCCCTGCCGGCACGGAGGCCGGCGCTACCTACCTTGTCACGCGCCCGAACTTCGGCGGCGCGTCCTGCGGTGTTGTGTATCTCTATGAGAAAGACCACCTGCGCCGCGTGGCCGCCGTCGGCCGCGCCGGCCGCTTCGAACCTCTGCGCACGCCCGAAGTGATGGCCAGCCTCGGCCGCAAGCCGCTCGGCGAGTGTGCGTTTGCGTGGAGCGACCGCAACGGCGACGGCAACGTGCAGCCGGACGAGGTCACGTTCTTCGACGATCCCGGTGCCGTCGGGGCGTTCGATGAATCCCTCGGCGTCAGCGCTGGAACGTGGCGCTACGAAGTAAAGGAGTTCCTGCCCAACGGCGCGCCCGTCTACGAGCGCCGCAAGCTGCCCGGCGGCCGCAAGGACGACTTCCCGTTCAAACTCGCCAGCGGAAATCTTTTCGCCATCGGCAGCGGCGACGGCAAGGTGGATTACGCGCTCGCCCCCGATGGTGCACTGGCGTGGTCGTATCCGGCCGGCGGCCGCGGCGTCCACGCGCTGTATTCGGCCAAGCCGTGGTCCGTCGATCAGGTCGTCGCGGAGTTCGACGTGGTCGGCCACGCGACAACAACCGCCGGCGATCTTGGCGAATTCGTCGTCACGAACACCAACAGCGGTATTTGGCACGTGTGGAGCGCCGACGGTTTGCTCGCCGGGCAGATTTTCCGTGACATGCGCGGCCCCGGCGCGCGCCCGTGGAGCATGCTGGAGCACAGCCGCGGCTTGGACCTGACAGATGTGACCGCCGGGCAGGAGCATTTCTCCGGCTATTTCTGCCGCACGCTGGAAGACAACAAGTTCTACGTGGTCGCCGGACACAATTTCGCTGGCGTAGCGGAAGTAAAAGGCTTCGAGAAGTTCAAACGCTTGCAGGGCGAAATTACCGTCGGCGCTCAAGAGATTGCGGCGGCGACCGAGTGGGAGCGCAAAGCGCAGCAGCGCAAAATCTACGAAGCCGCCAAGATCATCGAATGCCGCCGCGCCCCCGAGAACGTAAAGATCGACGGCGATCTGAAAGAGTGGAGCTTCGAAAGCGCCCGCCTGCAAAACGTGGACGTGTCCTTCGCGATGGCCTACGACGATCAGAATCTCTACGTGTGCTACAAAGCCAGTTCCTGTGGCCCGCTGAAGAACACCGGCAATGACTGGAAGCGCCTCTTCAAGACCGGCGCCGCGATCGATCTGCAAATCGGCGTCAGTCCGGACGCTCCAGCCGACCGCAAAGAACCCGCGCGCGGTGACCTGCGCATCCTTATGTCTGTCGCCGGCGGAAAGCCGATCGCCGTTCTCTACGAACCCAATCATCCCGGCGCGAAGAAAGAGGAAGCCTGGGAAACGCACACCGGGGTCTTCAATGCCGCCTTCGATCGCGTGACCGTTCTCGACGGCGTAAAAATCGCCCCGCAAACGCCGCGCGATGCGCAGGACGCGGCCTCTGGCTACGCCCTCGAAGCCTCTATTCCGCTGGCCGCCATCGGGCTGAAGATCACGCCCGGCCTGCGCCTGAAACTGGACTGGGGCATTCTGGTCAGCGGCCCGAATGGCACCGAAGTGCTGCAGCGCCTGTACTGGGCGAACAGTTCGACCGCGATCGTCTCCGACGAAGCCGCCGAAGCCATGCTCCATCCGTCTCTGTGGGGCTACGTTCGTTTCTCCGGCGCTGCGGGAAAAGCGGGCTCGACCGACGACCTGCATCCCGACAAGATGCTCAAGCGCAGTTCCAAGGACGTGGATGGATTGAAGCTGGAAGAAGAATGATGGTGGCACGCACGAGTCCGCGCCGTCTCTTTGGCGCGGACTCGTGCGTGCGGCAGTGCAGCAAGAGCACGATGACAGAACTTTTTCCTCTGTGTCCTCTGCGTTCTCTGTGGTAAGCCTTTGCCTTTGACTCAACAGACCAGAGGCGATCCATGAAACGTTTCCTGTCCATATTGCTGTTCGTGTCCGTCGCCGCCTGCGCGGGCGAAACCGTCTCTCCCGACGAACTGAAACAAAACACCGATTGGGTTCAGCAGAATCTGCTCGGCGCCAACGCTCCTTTCTCCTTTATATACGGCGCGAAGCCATCGTCCGCTCTGCTGTCTGCTTGGGAGAAAAGCCTCCAGAGCAACAAGCTCGACGCGCAGCGCACGGAGCACGTGCTCACGTATACCGATAAGGCATCGGGCCTCTCAATCCGATGTCGCGCTATCGAATACCATGATTTCCCCACCGTCGAATGGACCCTCTATTTCAAGAACACCGGTGCCGCTGATTCGCCCATCATCGAGAACATTCAGGCCCTCGACTTGAAACTCAACCGCACGGCCGCCGAAGAGTTCCTCCTGCACTACCACACGGGCGACAACTGCTCCGCGAAAAGTTACGAGCCGCACGTGACCAAGCTCGACCCGAACTTCAACAAGCGTTTCGCACCTGCCGGCGGACGCGGCACCAACGGAGCGTATCCCTACTACAACATCGAGTACGACGACGGCGGCGTGATCGCCGTCATCGGCTGGCCCGGCCAGTGGTCGTCGAATTTCCAGCGCGATGGCGCCAGCGGACTGCGCATCACTGGCGGCCAGGAACTCACGCGCTTCAAGCTCCTACCCGGCGAAGAAGTGCGCTCGCCACTGATCGTGCTGCAATTCTGGAAAGGGGTAGCGCCGGCCTCCGTGCCGGCCGGTGGTGCCGGCGTCCCTGCCGGCCAGCAAGGAGGCTGGATTCGCGCGCAAAACATCTGGCGCCGCTGGATGATCGCGCACAACCTGCCGCGCACGGGCGGAAAGCTTCCGCCGCCGTTCACAAGCTCCTGCATGGGCCTGCATCAGTCGGAAGTCAGCGAGAAAGGATACATCGACGCCTTCTTGAAAGGCGGCGTGAAGCTCGACTACTGGTGGATGGACGCGGGCTGGTATCCGTGCAAGGATTGGTGGCAAGTCGGCACGTGGGAACCCGATCCCGCGCGTTTCCCGAAAGGCATTCGCCCTGTCTCCGACTATGCGCACTCCAAAGGGATGAAACTGGTCCTGTGGTTTGAACCTGAGCGCGTTCATCCGGACACGTGGCTGCACAAGAATCACCCGGAATGGCTGCTGAAGAACCAACTCTTCAACCTCGGCAATCTCGACGCGCGAAAGTGGATGACGGAGCACATCGACACGTTCATCAACGAGCAAGGCATCGATCTCTACCGCCAGGACTTCAACATGGACCCGCTGTCGCACTGGCGCACGGGTGAGCCCGATGACCGCAAAGGCATTCAGGAAATCAAGCACGTCGAAGGCTATCTCGCCTTCTGGGATGAACTGCGCAAGCGGCACCCCGACATGCTCATCGATTCGTGCGCCTCGGGTGGCCGGCGCAACGATCTGGAAACCCTGCGCCGCTCCTTGCCGCTGTTGCGCAGCGATTTCCAAGCGCCGCAGAACATGAACGACCGCACGATGCTCGTCGGCAACCAGGGCCACACCTACGGGCTGTCCTTCTGGGTTCCGTACTACGGAACTGGCGTTTTCTATAATGACGTCTATGGCGCGCGCAGCCACCTCACGCCCGCGATGGGTCTCGGCTTCAGCGGCGAATCCGAAAAGGTGGATTGGCCCGCCTTTCAGCGCCGCGTCGCCGACTGGAAGGCCGTCGCCGACTATTTTTATGGCGATTACTACCCCCTCACGCCCTACAGCCTCTCCGAAAACGATTGGATCGCCTGGCAGTTCAACGGCAATCAGAACCGCGACCGTGAGGGAGCGGCCGGCGAGGGCTTCATCCAAGCGTTCCGCCGCGCTCAAGCGCCCGAAGCATCGATGCGCCTGAAGCTGCATAGTCTCGATGCCAACGCCGTTTACGACATCCGGAACCTGGACGTTGACGGCATCTCGCGCGGATCGGGCCGCGCACTGATGGAGCCTGGCCTGCTGGTCAGACTTGCCAGCCGCCGGCAAGCCGCGTTGATCACGTACAAACGCGTGAACATGCTGGCCGCCGTGATTTTCGCGGACGCCGACACCGCCGAAGTGCTCCAGCCACTGAACTTCAGCGGGAAAGACTCCTGCGCCCCGAATGGCGCCATCGCCAGCTACGCCTGGGATTTCGGCGACGGCAGCACGGGAAACGGTCCGACGATCGAGCACGCGTACAAAGCCGCCGGCTCCTTTACGGTGAAGCTGACCGTCAAGGACGCACAGGGCGCGACCGACGCGATTTCTCTGGCGCTCGACGTGAAGCCTGCCGATACCACGCCGCCCGCGGTCATCGCGGTTGCGTCCGGACATCCCGAACGGGTCGTCGTCACCTTCAGTGAACCGGTCGAACAAACGAGCGCCGAAGCGATCGCGAACTACTCGATCGATCATGACGTGAAAGTCACCGCCGCGTCGCTGGAACCCAGCCTCTCCGCCGTCACGCTTACCGTTTCACCTCTTGCCGAAAAGGTGGACTACACGCTCAGCGTCAGCAACGTGAAGGACCGCTCGCGCAGCGCAAACGCCATCGCCGCCGGCGCGAAGCAGACCTTCCGTTATTCGGGTTTGTACGCGCACTGGCGCTTGGATGACGGCCAGGGCGAGATCGCGGTCGATTCATCCGGAAACGGCCATCATGGCACCTTGATGGGCGGGCCGGCGTGGGTCGTGGCGCAGACTGTCAAGCCTGCGAAAGCGCTGAGCTTCGACGGCGTAGACGATCTGCTGGAGAGCAACACGTACCTGTCGGACATGGACGTGCCGTTCTCCATCACGCTGTGGGTAAACCCGGCGGCGAAACAAATGGAGCACGCCGACATCTTCGGCAATCACGGCGAACCATTTCTTGGCATCAGCCTTCAACAGGACGGCACGAAGCTGAACAGTTACGGTTTCGGCTGCGGCGACGGCAAACGCTGGCAGGGCGCCGGGCCGGTGCAACTGAAGGCTGACGAGTGGCAGCACGTGGCGATCGTCTGCGATGGCCAGTCGGCGTTCATATACGTGAATGGCTCCGAGCAAGCCAAGACGCCGGCGAGCGGCCCACTGAAGCCTAATCGAAACCAGAATTTCAAGCTCGGCCAAGGCTACCACACCGGCCGGTATTTCCGCGGCTTACTGAGCGACGTGCGCATTTACCGGAAAGCACTTCTGCCGGCCGATGTCCTGGAGTTAGCGAAACCCAAGCCGTGACGCAAAAAGGCCAACAGCTCTGTGACCTCTGCGTTCTCTGTGTCCTCTGTGTTGAGGTAGTGGTAGGACCCCCGCAGAAGACTTGGCTACGATTGAGCGAAAGGATGTGATGAAATGATCTCGCGCTTGTGCGCCATAATATTCGCATGCTGTGCGTTTTCAGCCGCGGCGGTCGAGAACGGTACGCCCTTTGATCTGCAGGGCTTCATCGACAGCGCGATCAAGTCGGGCAAAACGCGCGTGGAGGTGCCCAAAGGACGCTATCGCGTCACGCCGAAGCAAGGCACGCATCTTACATTCAAAGATCTCACCGATATCACGATCATCGCCGATGACGTGGAGCTGATCTGCACGCAGACTTCGCGCGCGATCGGCTTTCAGAAATGCCGGAACGTGCGCGTGAAGGGGCTAACGATCGACTACGATCCTCTCGCCATGACGCAAGGCCGCATTACCGCTCTGGCCCCGGACAAAAGCTGGATCGAGTTCGAGATCATCGAGGGCTACCCGGAGAACAAGCTGGCGCAGCGCATCGAGATTTACGATCCGGCCACGGGCGAACTGCGCCGCACGGACGCGGGCTGGGAAGACACGTTCGAGTCCACCGGAAACCACCGCTATCGCGCGGCCAAGCGCAAAGGTTATCGCTTTCGCCAGGAGTACGATACAGAGCAAGTTGGCGACATCCTCGTCACGATCAACCAATCGCCCAACAATGCCGGCGGGCACGCGATCACGTCGGACGAGTGCGCCGGTGTGAAGTTGGAAGACATCACGCTCTACAATTCGCCGTGCTTCGGCTTTGTCGAACACCGCTGCGACGGCAACACGTATGTGCGCTGCAAGATCGACCGGCGCTCGCCGAAGGACGATCCGATCCAGCGCGCGTTTCCACGCATGCGTTCACTGACGGCCGACGCATTCCACAGCACCGAAGCGTTGCGCGGGCCGTCGATCATTGAGTGCACCGCGAAGTTCATGGGCGACGATGCCGTGAACATTCACGGCAGCTATCATTTCGTGACCGCCAGCAACGGGTCTGTGCTGCGAATGGGTGTGGCTCACCGATTGTCGATTGAGCCCGGAGACCCAGTCGAATTTTTGCCGTACAACGGCCCGAAGCCGCCCGACGCCGTCGCGAAATCCATCGAGCCCGACGGGCCGATCACCGACGACGAGAAAGCGTTCCTGCGCAAGCTCAACATGAATCCGGGCAACAAGGAACGGCTCCTCAGCGGGCAGGCGAAGTTCTACAAGCTGACGCTCGACCGCACGGTGCCGCTGGCGATGGGCGCCATGGTTTGTTCGGCCAATCGCATGGGCAACGGCTTCGTCGTGAAGGACTGCGATTTCGGCTTCAATCGTTCGCGCGGCATTCTAATCAAAGCCAGTCGCGGCGAAGTCTCCGGCAACAAGATCACGCGAAGCTGGATGGCCGCCGTGCTGGTCTCGCCCGAGTACTGGTGGTCGGAATCCGGCAGTTCGTGCGATCTTGTCTTGCGCGACAACCGCATCACTGGCTGTCGCCTTCCCGCGATTGAAGTCGTCGCGCCCGGCGGCGACGGCAAGCCGCTGCCGAGCGGCACGCACAAGAACATTCAGATCGTGGAGAACACGCTGAAAGATTGCGCCTGGCCGAACATCCGCGTCACGTCCACGTCGGGCTTGGTCATCAAGAGCAACAAGCTGACGCCCAGCGATCCGGAAGTTTTCACGCCGCCGCTGGCGCGACGCTGGGAGTGGCGGAACGCCGCACCTTCGGCGATCACGACGGAGAATTGCGAAGGAGCGGAGGTTCAACGGCAGTAGGCAGGATTGCGAGATGCAGGCGCAAGAGAAACGACAACTGCCTTCAACACAGAGGCACAAAGAACACAGAGGGCGCAGAGAAAGAATAGAAAAAACTCCGTGATCTCTGTGTCCTCTGTGACTCTGTGTTGAAAGCTCTTCACGATCCCACCGTCACCCGCAGCACCTTTCGCGGCGGCAGATGCAGCGCAGCGCCCAGCGCGTCTTCGGCGGATTCCTTGATCGCTTCGCTGATCGTCGGGTGAGCGAAGACGACCTCGGCCAGTTCCTGAACCGTGGCCTTCTTGTGCAGCATAGCTCCGGCGGCGGCGATGCATTCGGTGGCGTTGTGGCCGAGGATATGGACGCCGAGCAACTCGCCGGTTTCGCGATGACGGATGATCTTTGAAAAGCCGTCAACGTCACCGACGGCCATCGCCTTGCCCAGGAAACCAATCGGGAAGTTGCCGGTGCTGACCGGAATGTTCTTCGCGGCGGCTTCCTCTGAAGTGATTCCGACTGAACCGATCTCCGGGAATGTGTAAACGCAGTTCGGGACGGGCGCGGTGAAGTTCGTCGCGTGGCCCAGCGCGTTTTCGACGGCCACCACGCCGTGAGCGGACGCGGCGTGCGCGAGCAGACAGCGGCCGTTGGCGTCGCCGATGCAGTAGTAGCCTTTCACCGGCGTCTCCATCTGGTCGTTCACGCGAATGAAGCCGCGATCCACCGCAATACCGACGCTGGCCAGATTGATGTCGGCCGTGTTCGGCTTGCGGCCGGTCGCGACGAGCGCGCGGTCGGCTTCGATCGTCTGCCCGTTGCTCAAAGACGCCTTCACGCCGGCGCCGCTGGCGGTCAGACTGTCAATCTTTGTGTTTGCGAAACACTTGATGCCGCGCTTGGTGAAGATTTTTTCGATCGCATCGCCAATCTGGCCATCCATGTTCGGCAGAAGCTTCGGCAGCATTTCAACAACGGTCACTTCCACATCGAGCGCCTGCATCATGCACGCGAATTCGCAGCCGATCACTCCGCCACCGACAATGAGCAGCTTCTTGGGCAGCGTTTTCCAGTGCAGCGCTTCGTCGCTGGTGCAGACCAGCTCGGGATCGGCCGGCCAGCCGGGGATGCGCGCCGGGACGGAACCGACGGCAAGAATGATCTTATCCGCTGTGATCTCCGTCGCGCCGCTGGCACCCGTGCAGACAATCTTGCCGGGCCCGTTCAAAGCGGCGCTGCCTTGAAAGAGCGTAACCTTGCGGCCGCCGAAGAGGGACTTGATGCCGCCGCGCAGCATGGCCAGAACCTTATCTTTGCGCGCCTGAATCTTGGGCCAGTTGACGCCGATCGGATCGGCGATCTCGATGCCGAATTCCGCCGCGCGCTGCGCGTGATGGCGCAGTTCGGCCGACGCCAGCAGCGCCTTCGACGGAATGCAGCCGTGGTTCAGGCATGTGCCGCCAAGGTGCGATTTTTCGATCACCGCGACGCTCGCGCCGAGCTGACCCGCTTTGAGCGCGGCGATGTAACCGCCGGGGCCGGAACCGATGACAGCGATTTGGAAATGTTGCGACATTTGAAATCCTTTTCTCGTATCGGAGCGGGGGTATGGGGTATAGGGTATCGGAAGGATTGTTAGCAGCCGCCTCCATACCCTATACCCCATACCCGATACCCTTAGATGTTCGCTGGATTTTCCAGCAATTCCTTCAATCGCGCCAGGAATTTTGCGGCCAGCACGCCATCAATGATCCGGTGATCGCTGCTCAAGGTCATCGTCATCACACGGCCGGCGCGCATCGCGCCATCTTTGACGATGACGGTCTCGCGCACGGCGCCCACAGCCAGAATGGCGGGCTCCGGCGGGTTGATGATCGCGGCGAATTCCTCGACGCCGAACATTCCAAGGTTCGTGATCGTCAAATTGCCTGGAGTGCGCTCTAGTTTGCCGGCGCGGGCGGCATCGACGACGCGGCGCGTTTCCTTGGCCAGCTCCGTGAGCGGCAATGTATCTGCGACGCTGACGACCGGCACGACCAGACCGTCCTCAACGCCCACCGCGATGCCGATGTTCGCGTGGGGGAACTCGACCATCTCCTCTTTGTCAATCTGGCTGCGGAACTGCGGAAATTCTTTCATCGCCTTGGCGACGCCGAGCGTCACGACGTCGTTCACGCTGCAACCGGTCTTGGGCTTCTGCTCCTTATAGAAGGCCATCAGCGGGCCGGCATCGATCGTCAGGCGCGCGTAGAAGTGCGGAATGTTCTGCTTGGACGCGAGCAGATTGTTAGCGATCGCGCGCCGCATCTTGCTCATCTTGCGCCGCACGCAGCCCTTGGCGTCCACAACGCCTGGAGCCTGAGCGCGCGAAGCGCCCGGTTTAGCGTTCGCCAAATCCGTCGAGAGAATGCGCCCGCCCGGACCGCTGCCTGCCCCGACGCCGGCCAGATCGATTCCCTTCTCCTTTGCGATTTTCCGAGCGGCCGGAGAGGCTTTGACGCGGCCACCTTCACCCCTCACCCCGCACTCGCTGCGCTCGTGTCGGCCCTCTCCCGCAAGGGGAGAGGGAACAACGGGCACCGCCTCGGACTGCGCGGCCGCTGGCGTCGCGAGAACTCCACCGGCGGCGATAAAGGCATCGACGGCGGCATCGTTGTCCGCCAGAAACGCAACGGGAAGTTTCACGGCAAGCGTCTGGCCTTCGGCGCAAACAATGCGAGCCAAGCGGCCTTCGTCAATGGCTTCGACTTCGACCGTGGCCTTGTCGGTCTCCACGTCGAAAATGATCTGGCCCTTCTTGATCGGGTCGCCCGGCTTCACGCGCCACTTCAGGATCGTGCCTTCTTCCATCGACTGGCCGGCTTGAGGCATCAGGATCGCGACGACGGAGCCTGTGGGCGCGGATTGATTTTGGATTTTAGATTGTGGATTTTGGATTTGAGGCTGTGGTGCCGGTTGCGCAAGACCAGGCTCCTCGATCATCGCCAACTGAGCGTCAACTTTCGCGGTCTTACCAGCGGGGACAAGAATCTGGCGCACGATCCCGCTAACGCTCGCTTCGGCTTGAATCAGTCCCTCCTGAGATTCGATCTCCAGGACGACCTCGCCCTTTTCGACTCTGTCACCTTCCTTTTTCAGCCAGCGCTTGATGGTGCCATCGCGCATCGTTTTGGAGGCTTGGGGCATTTTGATCGTGTGCATGGGGATCCTCTATTTTACCACTGAGACGCAGAGGTGCGGAGAAACGACAAGGGCTGAATCTTCGCTGCCTTGTGCCAAACTGATGCAGAACTTATTTCAAACTTTTGCATGAGTCAAGCAAAAATATGCAAAATGATGTTGATTTATTGAAAATATGGGTTCTACTATCGTCACTCAAATGGAATGCGGAGCTTAAGAGCTGTGACTACGCAAGAACGCCGCGAACACATCCTGGCGGCACTATTCGAAAAGAAGCACGTCAACGCGCGCGATCTGGCCGCGGGTATGGACGTTTCCGAGGCGACCGTTCGCCGCGACTTGAAGGCGATGGCCGACAGCGGGCAGATCGAACTGGTCTACGGCGGCGCGACGCTCGGCCGCACGTCCGATTTCTCGTTCCGTTCCAAAGGCATGCGCAACATCGAAGCCAAGCGCATCATTGGGCGATTGGCCGCGGCACTGGTTGAAGACGACGATCAGATTTTTTTGGACTCCGGCACAACCTGTTTCGAGATGGCCCCGTTCCTGAAACGCAAACGCGGCGTCTCCATTATTGTGAATTCGCCGCGTGTCGCGTTGGAACTCGATACGCCCGGCCTGAGCGTGATCTTGCTCGGCGGCCAATATCGTCCCGACCGCATGGACACTGTCGGCCCGCTGACCATCGGGACGCTGGAGCAGCTTCGCGGCTACCGCGCGTTCATCGGCGCGGACGGCCTCAGCCGCGACGTGGGTCCGACCGCCAGCGACATCGACAGCGCGACTCTGTACCGCCAGGCCGTGAAGAACGCTCGCGAGACGATCCTGGTGGTAGATCACAGCAAGTTCGCCAGCGATTCGCTGTACAAGATCGTCGATTGGCAGGCGATCTCGCGCGTAGTCACCGACAAGCAGCCCGAGCCGCAGTGGCTGGAGTTCCTGGAAGTGCAGGGAATCCAAGCGCTCTGGCCGGAGAACGACGAACAGCAGGCAGTAGGCAAACACCAGACACCAGACTACCAGGCCACCAGACACTAAGGAGTTCGCGATGCCCAAGAGTGTGATGATCGTCCCGCAGGAATGCCGCAAGAGCAGCTTCCTTGAATTCAAGCCGATCCCCGTCAACGTCTACAACAAGACGGTTTCCGACGAGCTGAACGCCAAGCGCTTCAGCAAGGCCGATCTGGTGCGCATCCAGCGCGACATGCAGGTCATCCGCTCCTTTGAGAACATGCTCAACGAAGTGAAACTGCGCGGAAACTATCAGAGCATCGAATACAACCATCGCGGCCCGGCGCATCTGTCGATGGGGCAGGAAGCCTCCGCCGTCGGCCAGGCGTACCTGCTCAGCATCGAAGACCACATTTACGGCAGCCATCGCAGCCACGGCGAAATTCTGGCCAAGGGCCTCTCGGCGATCGAAAAGCTCGACGACAAGACGCTGATGGACATTATGAAGAACTACTTCGGCGGCGACTGCCTGCGCGTCGTCGAGAAGGACGCGAGCGGTTCGGTGAAGGACCTGGCGATCGACTTCCTCATCTACGGTGCCCTGGCGGAAATCTTCGGCCGCGAAGCCGGGATGAACAAAGGCATGGGCGGTTCGATGCACGCCTTCTTCCCGCCCTTCGGCGTTTATCCCAACAACGCGATCGTGGGCGGTTCGGGCGACATTTCGGTCGGCGCGGCCCTCTTCAAGCACGTCAACAAGAAGCCGGGCATCATCATCTGCAACATCGGCGATGCGTCCCTCGGCTGCGGGCCAGTGTGGGAAGGCCTGTGCTTCGCCACGATGGACCAGTTCAAAGAACTCTGGGACAAGGATCATCGCGGCGGCCTGCCGCTGATCATGAACTTCGTCAACAACTTCTACGGCATGGGCGGCCAGCCGGTCGGCGAAACCATGGGCTTCAAGACGCTTGCGCGCCTCGGCGCGGGCCTGAATCCCGAACAGATGCACTCCGAACGCGTGGACGGCTACAATCCGCTGGCCGTCGTGGACGCCATCGGCCGCAAGCGCGAGATCATCCGCCGCGGCGACGGGCCGGTCCTGCTGGACACGGTCACCTACCGCTTCAGCGGGCATTCGCCGTCGGACGCGAGCAGCTATCGCGAGAAGTCTGAAATCGAAATGTGGCAGCAGGTCGATTCGCTCGTCACGTTTGCGTCGAACCTGGTCGAAGCGAAAGTCTGCGCGGCGCAGGAACTCAGCAAGCAGAAGGAGCACGTCGAAAGCCTGATCTTGAAGGCCTACAAGAAAGCCGTGGACCTGAAGATTTCTCCGCGCGCGAACCTCATGAAGATTGACTGCCTGCTCGAACAGACGATGTTCTCCAACCAGAAGGTCGAATCCATGGAGCCGGGCCGCAAGCCTGACGTGCTGATTCCCAAGATCGCCGACAATCCGCGCACCAAGCAGATCGCGAGTCGCAGCCGCTCGGCCTTCGATGAAAAAGGCGCGAAGCTGCCGAAGACCAAGTGCGTTGTTCTGCGCGATGCCATTTTCGAAGCCATCATCGACCGCTTCTACACCGATCCGACGCTGGTCGCTTACGGTGAAGAAAACCGCGATTGGGGCGGCGCGTTCGCCGTCTATCGCGGACTGACTGAAGCGCTGCCGTATCACCGCCTGTTCAACTCGCCGATTTCGGAAGGCGCGATCGTCGGCACCGCGGTCGGGTACGCTCTCGAAGGCGGGCGCCCGCTGGTCGAACTGATGTACTGCGATTTCATGGGCCGCGCGGGCGACGAACTCTTCAACCAGCTTGCCAAGTGGCAGGCGATGTCCGGCGGCTTGCTGAAAATGCCGGTCGTCGTGCGCGTCTCCGTCGGTTCGAAGTACGGCGCGCAGCACAGCCAGGATTGGACGAGCATGTGCGCGCACATTCCCGGCCTGAAGGTCGTCTTCCCCGCCACGCCGTACGACGCCAAGGGATTGATGTATTCGGCTCTGACGGGCACCGATCCGGTCATCTTCTTCGAAAGCCAGCGCATCTACGATCAGCCTGAAGAGTTCGTCAAAGGCGGCGTGCCGACCGGCTACTACGAAGTTCCCATCGGCGAACCGGACATCAAAAAGCCCGGCAAGGACCTGACGATCCTGACGATTGGCGCGACGCTGTACCGCGCGTTGGAAGCGGCCAAGACTCTGGAAGAGAAGTACAAGATCTCCTGCGAAGTGATCGACGCTCGTTCAATCGCGCCGTTCAACTATGAGAAGGTCATCGCGTCCGTCAAGAAGACACGCAAGATCCTGCTGGCCAGCGACGCCTGTGAACGCGGCAGCGCGTTGCAGACGTTTGCCGCGAAGATTTCGCAGTTCGCCTTCGATGAACTGGACGCTCCGCCGGTCGTCGTCGGCGCGCGCAACTGGATCACCCCGCAGGACGAGGTCGAAGACGCGTTCTTCCCCTACCCCGTGGACATTGTCGATGCCGTGCACGAACACATCCACCCGCTGCCGGGATACAAGGTCTCGCGGGAGTGCTCGCAACAGGAACTGCTGCGCCGGAGCAAGCTAGGAATTTAGCTTTCACCGCAGAGACGCAGCGAACAGCCAGTAAGCAAGCAATAGGCAGCGGCAGAAGGCCGGAAGAGCACGCGGCGTGGCATGCCCGTGCTCGTCCGTGCTCGTCCGTGCTCGTCCGTGCTCATCCGTGCCCGTCCGTGCCCGTCCGTGCCCGTCCGTGTTCGTCCGTGTCCGTCCACTTCGCCCATGCCATCCAGCGCGCTTGCCGTTCCGTAGCTGCGGAGCAGCGCTACACGGGTAGCCCGCAGCGTAAGCTGCGGGGACGCATGGCCTTCGATGACGTAAGCCTCGGAGAGGCGACACAGCACCCGCTTAAGGACTGAACGCTTACTCTTTTACTTTTTCCTTTTTACTTATCCAAAGGCTTCAGCCATTCGCATCAGCCAATCCCGCGCAAACGTCTCCTGCAAAGACCAATTATCAAGAAACGGCGCCTCCGGCTTCTCTTCCGTCCCGCAATAAAGCTCCCGCGCCGCAAAGGCTAGGATAGAGTTCTCCCGGCACGCGATCTCGCACAGCCCGTTTTTGTCGTGTAAATCGCACCCCACCATGACTACTATTTCCATCGGCCAGCCCTCCTTTCGAGTGAACGGCTTGAGACTGCTTTCCAACTATCTCATCGCCCATCTCACTCCCGGAGGCAACTGGCCTTGCTGCTACATGGTAACTCTGTGTTGAAGGCTGTTCTTTTATGCTGGATACGGATTTTCTTTTCAGACTCCAGACTCTAGACTCTAGACTCTAGACTCCAGACTCAAAACGCAGACTCGAGCCTCCAGACTTCTTCTATGCGCTATATCATCGATGCCTGCAACCTGATCTTCCGCGACCGGCGCCTGGAAGACGCGCTCGAAAACCATGGCTTTCCCGCGGCGCGCCAACTGCTCGTGACCATGCTCACGCGCTTTGCTTACGCCGAACGAACGCAGCAGATCATTGCCGTCTTCGACGGCTCGGAAAAAGCCGCGCACCGTCCGCGCCGGCAGCGTGAAAGCGCCGGCGCGGTGGAATTGGTCTACGCCGATCCGCGCAGCGACGCCGACCGGTTCATCATCGAAATGGTGGAGAACGCGCAGCGGCCCGGTGAACTCACCGTCGTCAGCAGCGACAAGATGATCATCCGCAACGTACGCCGCTTGCAGGCTCACACGCTCGGCTGCCGCGATTTCCTGCGCCGCACCCGCCGCGCGATTGCCCAGGCCTCCGACCCGCTCCAAGGCGAAGACCCGCGCAAGTACGTCGGCCAGCTTTCCGCTCGTGAAGTGGAAGAGTGGATGAAGATCTTCGGCTTCAAAGAAAACGAATAGTTCGAGGCTACTACTGTAACCCTTTCGGCCGCTCCCACGGCTGGCTCTTAGCTCGTGGGAGCAACCGCCCGATTTTCGCTTGCGCAGCCAAGAGCCAAGAGCCCAGAGCGAAGAGCCCAGCCGGATTGAACGAATAGAACGGTGACAGTAGAACTACTGCTTCAGCGCCTCGATCATCGCCCCATATGCCGGCTTCGGCTTGTACTGAGCATCAAAAACCAGCGCATCGCCATTCTTCCCCTTGGAGAAACCCGGAATCCACGAGTGCTTATCCGTGAAGCCCCACGTGAGCAGAGCTTTGAACGCGGGCTGCGAGAGGCAGAACTTCAGCGTGTCGCGGTAGCTGTCGGCCTGCGCCTGGAGTTTCTCCGGCGTGGTGGGCTGTTTGATCGCAAAGTCGAGTTCGGTGATCGCAAGCTCCACACCCAGCTTGCCCAGGCGTTCGGCGTTCTGCGCATGAGCGTCCCCCGGCTTCCAGCCGCACGGCACGTGGCACTGCCAGCCCACTCCGTCCACCAGCTTCTTCTCGCGCAGCTTCTTGACCAGTTCGTACACCGCGTCCGACTTGCCGCCCATTCCCTCGGCGCCATATTCGTTGTAGTAGAGGATGATGTTCGGGTCCGCCGCGCGCGCGAACTCAAAGGCTTTCTCGACGTAATCCGCGCCGATCGTTTTTCCCCAAAAGCTGTCATCGCGAATCGCGTACGGCTTCTTGTCGTGGATCGCTTCGTTCACCACGTCCCACGCATAGACTTTTCCTTTGAAGTGCTGCAGCACCGTCGTGATGTGCTCCTTCATGATCTGCAGCGCTTCGTCGCGGGAGAATTTCCCATCCGAAAGCCATTTCGGAACCGACTGGTGCCACACCAGCGTGTGCCCGCGCAGTTTGATGTTGTTGGCCGCCGCGAACTCCGCCAGCTTGTCGGCTTGCGAAAAATCGAACTTGTCCCGCGCCGGCCGCAAGCCCGCCATCTTGAACGCATTTTCCGGAACGCAAATGTTGAACTCGCGCTTCAGCGTGTCCTGATACTCCGTTTCATTCACCAGCGGCCCAATCGCCACCGCCGCCCCAACGAGGAATTTCCTCTTCGCTGCCATCTCCCGCAGCGAAGCCTCACCGGCCGCCGCCGCAACGGTTAGCAAGCATGCACTCACCGCAAGACAACGATGCATAGCGCGCAACATAATCTCCCCTTCTCCTCTTCTATCTGTCCCCTGCGCTCTCCGCGCCCTCAGCGTCTCTGCGATGAAAACTCACTCCAGCTTGGGCTTCACGACCTCGCCCTTCGCTTGAGCCATCGTGTTTTCATACGCTCCATAAAAATCGGAGTTCGAATCGAGCCATAGCGCAATGCGATGCAGTTCCTCTGGCGACAGCTTCACGTCGTAGTGCCCTTTCTCAATTAGCGCCACGAGCTTCGAAGCCTTCGCGCCGAACTGTCCGGGGATCGTGCGCGGCGAGGTAAATCCATCGTATCCCGGATCGAACTTGCGCCCGAAATGGAACGCGAACGAATACAGATTCCGGTACGACGCGTACCAGTGGAACGGGTCTTTCTCGAAGTTTCCGGCCGCCAGGTCCATCACCTTTGGCTTACCGGCCTCCTTCGTGTGGCACTCCACGCAGTACTTGTTGAGCACCGGTTGCACCAGCCGCGGATAGCTGAGCGGGTTCGTGCCGTCGATTTCGGGCGCGATCTGCGACGGCGTGCGGTTGAATGCGATGCCGCGCGTCTTCAAATTCTGCATCGGCGAGCGCTCGCGCCGGTCGTGGCAGCCCGAACAGACCAGCGTCTCGCCCGAATGAGCGTACGTCGCGCTGCGCATCGATTGAATCGCCATGCCGCGGTCGTCCAGCGTCTGGAAAAACACTTCTTTCCCCGGCGGCAGAAAGAAACACGCGCTGCCGTCTTCTTCCACCGGAACGGTGCCGAGGATCGCCCGCGCGCTCGTTTCGCAGCCGTATCCGACCTGCGGATCGTGGTGGAGCGGCGTGCTCTTCGGCAGCACCTGAACGATGCGCAGCGACTTCACTTTCGCATCGGGCGGATAGGGATAGATGCTGTCGTAAACGTTCATCACGCCGACGACCGCCAGATCTTTCATCCCCGCGCTTTTCGTGTCGAGCGCGTGTTCGTCGCCGACTTTCGTGTACGTCGGATTCGCCACCAACCGCGCGGGCTCGCCCATCGATGGAATCAGCGGCGGAACCGGCCGAGCCTTTAGCGGCACCGGGCCAAGGCACGCGACCGCCGGATCCCAGTGCAGCAGTTCGTGGTTGCCGAACGCATCGATCAGATACACGCCGTACTTCTGCCCGCCGCGGTCCAGCACGCACAGATAATAGTTCTCGCTCAGCGGCCACGCCGTGCCGTACGCCTGCGGCCCGTTTTCGCCCGTTTCAACAAAGCCCGTCTCCGGCGTCAGTCGCTTCAGCGGCGACATCTTGTCGTCATCCAACTGCCGCGGATCGATGACGATGAATGAGCCGTACGACTGCCCGTGATGCGGGCCGGCCGTCGCCACGTACCGCCGCGAACCCGGGATCGCCATCACGCTGAGTTCCATGTCCGGATTGTCGTCGTGGCTTTTCTTGAAATTCCCATGCACCGCGCGCGCATCGCGCCCGTCGGGCGTCGTCAGCCATGCGTGGTGAGCCTGATTGTGCCCGCGGTCCACGTAATCCCAGCGCGAGTAAATAATCATGCCGTCGTTGTTGAGACTGGGGTGCCATTCGTTGGATTCGTGATGGCTGATGCGCATCATGTTGCCGCCGTCGGCATCCATCGTGTGCAGCGTGTACAGCGGCACGGGCCGAGCGTGACAGCGCCCGAATCCGCCGCGGCGCTCCGACATGAACACCACGCGCCCGTCCGCCAGCCAGTTCGGATGCAGATCATTCCACGATCCATCGGTAACTTGCGTCAAATGCGAACCGTCCGCGTCGCAGCGAAACACGTGGTACGATTTCTCCGGGCACCACGGCTCGCCCTTGGGCGAACACTCCGTGTATGAGAACAAAATCTGCTTCGCGTCGTACGAAAGTTGCGGCTGCAGGAACGACCCGCCCGCGAGCTTGCGCCCTTTCAGCCGCCCGGATTCGACGGCCGACTCCGCCAGCAGATCGCGCACTTTCGGCTCCGGCCCAAACGCGTCCTCCAGCACGTAAACTCCGCCACCCGGAGGCGCGTTGAACCCAAAATACTGATCGCACATGTGGTCGTAGCGCGCGCGATGGTGCTTGGCGAACAGAATCGATTTGAAATCGAGCAGTGGATTGGCGAACGCAATCTTCCGCCGCAGCGCGCACGCTTCGTTATACAGTGCCTGCCGCCCGGCCGCGTCTTTCACGTCCACGCCGTCAGCCTTTGCCTTCAGTGCCGAAAGTAAATCGGCCAGCGGCCGGAGTTTCTCCGTGGTCGATGGATTTTGCAGGTCGTTCAAAAGCGCCTGCGTCCGCCGCAGGACGATGTCCACCGGGTCGCGGTCTTTCTCATTCACGAGCGCTTCCGCATTGAACGCCTGCGCCGCGATCTTCTTGAACCAGGCCTGCTTCTTGAGGTCTCCGGCAAGCTGGTTGTACTGCGCGCGCATTTCGTCCTGCAGCAGTTCCGGAAACGGTTTTTCCGCCGTCCCCGCCATAGCTGTGAAGCACAACAATCCCGCTATCAATGCCGATACCGTTCGCATGCAGTTCACCTCGCGAGAGACACAGCTTCTCCTCTTGTTGGTTACACCGAAGAACAGCAGGGGTCAGGGTCTAGGGTTCAGGGTTCAGGGGAGGACTCGGAGTCAAGCCAGCGTTTCAGACTAAGTCTTCTTCCCATAGCTGCGCAGAACATCCGCCGCCTGTTCGGCCGTCAGGCGCTTGATGTTGTCCAGTCCGCCGGCCAGTTCGCCGGCGCTCCTCAAGATCCCCGCGAGCTGTTCCAGCTTCTCCATGCGAAGGTACGCCGCCCACGGATCCTTGCCGGTCGTCACCGCCCCGTGTTGAGCCATCAGCACTATTTCGCATTCTTTGACGAGCGGGAAGACTGCGTCAGCCAGCGCCTGCGATCCCGGCGTCAGATACGGCGCCGTCGGGATCGGCCCGATCTGCCCAATAATCTCGGGCACGATCGGATCGCGGAAGATGCTCTCCTGCCCCGCGAAGGTGAACGCCGTAGCGATGGGCGGGTGGGCGTGAACGACGCCGCGCACGTCCTCGCGAGCTTTGTACGCCGCCAGATGCACCTGCACTTCAGCGCTGGCCTTGCCGCAGCCTTTCACCACTTTGCCGTCCATGTCGCACAGCAACAAGCTCGCGGCCGTGACTTCGCCCTTCGACACGTAAGACGGCGTGATCAGCACGCGCGTGGCGCTCACCCGCGCCGACACGTTGCCGTCTGTTGCCGCAATCAGCCCGCGCTGAAATAGCCCTTGGCAAGCCTTGACGATGAGATTGCGCATGTCGCGTTCGGATGGAGATGACATCAAGATTGGGCTCCCTCGCTAAAATGAACGCGCGAGTTTCGAGTTTCCGTTTTGCCGATGCAAGCGTAGAACTGTTCCCTCTCCCCTTGAGGGAGAGGGCCGACGTGAGCGAAGCGAACGCGGGGTGAGGGGAAGACGCCTTCTTTCACCGCAGAGGACGCGGAGGACGCAGAGGTTTTCGCTATGCCCGACTTCTTCAACATTCTTAGTTCCAGCGCCGGCCTGATCGTCTTCTTCCTCGTGCTGATCGCCGGCATGTTCATCATTCCCTTCGGCCTGCCCGGGACTTTCCTGCAAGTCGCCGCCGCCGCCATCCTGGCCACCGCGACGCACGGCACCAAAATAACTTGGGGCTGGGTTCTCGCATTCCTACTCATGGCGCTGATCGGCGAAGCCATCGAGTTCATGTCCGGCCAATGGGGCGCCAAACGTTTCGGCGGCTCGAAAGCGGCGGCCTGGGGTGCGTTGATTGGCGGCTTGCTGGGCGCGATGTTCGGCGGCATCCTGATCCCAATCCCGGTGATCGGTTCGCTGATCGCCTCCTTTATAGGCACCTTCGCCGGAGCTGTGTACGGCCAGATGCGCGCGAACCAGGAGCAGCCCATGAACCTGCGCGTCGGCTTCGGCGCCGTCCTCGGCCGAGCCATCGGCGTGGCGATCAAGCTGTTCATCGCGCTGACGATTCTCATTGCTTCGGCGGTCATCGTGCTGACACACAAATGATGAATGCGAAATGATGAATAAGGCTTATGATGATGATTCCACGCCTCACAAGCCTTATTCATCATTCCGCATTCATCATTCATCATTCCGTCCGGAGACTCGTAAATCCCCATTTCATATCGTATACTGACCCTCAAGTGTGGTTCAGGCAATCAAGGGAGGTGCACCTGTTTGAAGCGATATCTCGTTACCAGCGCTCTGCCGTACGCCAATGGCAAAGTCCATCTTGGCCACCTTGCCGGAGCATACCTGCCCGCCGACATCTACGTGCGCTGGCTGCGCCTCAAAGGCGCCGACGTGCGCTTCATCTGCGGCTCCGACGAACATGGCGTGCCGATCACGCTCAGCGCCCTCAAGCGCGGCGTTTCGCCCCAGCAGGTCGTCGATGAATACCACGTGCTCAACGGCGCGGCCTTCGCGGCCGCCGATGTGGTCTTCGACATCTGGGGCCGCACGTCCAGCGTGGAGCACCACCACCTGACGCAACAGATCTTCCGCCGCCTGCACGCCAAGGGCTACATCGACAAGCGCACCACGCAGCAGCTTTACTCCGAAAAATCCAAAATGTTCCTCCCGGACCGCTACGTCGAAGGCACCTGCCCGATCTGTGGCTACGAGAACGCGCGCGGTGATCAGTGCGATAAATGCGGCGGCACGTACGAAGTCACCGAACTGAAGAATCCGCGCGTCGCGATCGAAGGCGACGGCTCAACGCCGGTCCTGAAGTCCACCGCGCACTGGTTCCTGAGACTCGATCTGCTTGAAGACAAGCTGAAGAAGTTTGTGGAAGCGCACAGCGGCACCGGCCCAGACGCATGGCGCTTGAACGCTCAGCGCGAAGCCACCGGTTGGCTGAAGCGTGGCCTGCAGCCGCGCTGCATCACCCGCGACACGCTGTGGGGCGTCAAGATTCCGCTCGACGATCCGGAAGCCGAGAACAAGCGCATCTACGTCTGGTTCGACGCGCCCATCGGCTACACCACGTTCACGCAGCAGTTTTTCGCGCGCCTCGGCGAGCCCGAGAAGTGGAAAGAGTATTGGCAAAGCCCCGACTGTTCGATCATCCACTTCATCGGCAAGGACAACATTCCATTCCACGCGATCACCTTCCCCGCCGTGCTGATGGGGGCAAACGAACAGGTGCCGCCGGCTGAGCGACCGTACGAACTGGTCTCGCAGGTTGTGGCCAACGAATTCCTCAACTTCGGCGCGGACAAGTTCAGCAAGTCGCGCGGAAACATCATCGAGATCGGCTGGTTCGCCGAGCGCTATGGCAGCGAAGCGCTGCGCTACTACCTCACCGCCGTCGCGCCCGAAAGCAACGACAGCACCTTCACGTGGGAAGATTTCCTACAGCGCTACAATGGCGAGCTCGCCGACATCCTCGGCAATTTCGTGCACCGCGTGCTGAAGTTCACCGAGACGAAGTTCGGCGGCAAGATTCCCGATCCGGGGTTGCTCGGCAGCCACCAGAACTTTGCCGACGAAACGGCGACGGCGCTCTCCAACACCGCCGCGCTGCTGGATGGCTTCCAGTTTCGGAACGCTCTAGCCGCCGTGATCAACTGCGCACGCGCCGGCAACGTGTACTTCGACGCCAACGCGCCGTGGAAATCGATCAAGACCGACGCTGCCGAGTGCAACAAGCTGATGTACGTGTGCATCGCCCGCGTGGCTGCGCTGGGTTTGATGCTGCGCCCGTTCCTGCCGCGCAGCGCGTCGGCGATTTTGGGTAATTTCGGCGTCGCCGACCCGCTCGCCGCCGGCACCGCCAAACTCAAACCCGAGGACGTCGCTCGCGCCGGGCTGACGTTGAATAAGCCGGAGGTGCTGTTCAAAAAGCTGGAGGCGAAGGAGTTACCGAACAACCAGTAGGCAGTCAGCAGCGGCAGTAGGCAGTCTGTGTGCCACTGCATGCGGCTGGGCTCGCCGCGCCGAAGTGCAGCGAAGGCGGGAGAGGGGTGAGGGGGCCATGCCGCGCCGGCCGCCATAAACACGAGAGGAAGTCGATGAGTCGTTTCTCTATAGCGTTTCTCAGTCTTCTAGCCTGCGCCGCTTTCGCCGCTGACTCCCGCCCCTCCAAGTCCGACATCAAGAAGGCTTCCGAGCGCGGCGCCGCTCTGCGGCAGCAAACCAAACTCGTCCCCGGGGTCCCGCAAGCTTCCGCCGCCATGATGAAAGCCGGCGGAGTGCCCTGCGGCTACGCGGGGCTGAGCATCACCGATGCGAAAGGGGAGGGTGGGGCCGTCTACAAGCTGACGGAGCAATACAAGGCGGGCCTGTCGGAAGAAGGCCAGCAAGCGTTGATGACCTACCGCGGCACGATGTTGCTCGCCGCCGACCTCGCGTTAATCTCCGGCCGCCTGGAGCAGACATCGGAACTGACGGACAAGACCAAAGGAAATCACCAGATCGTCAGCACGACGATCATGGTGGAAGTCAAAGGCGATGAGATTTCCTGGCACCGCCGAGCGCAGCGCAAAGACGAGAAAGATCCGTTCTTGACTGAAAACAAAAAGCTATCGCTTCACGGCGTCAAACCGATTCCGAAGACCGCCCTACCGGGACTTGCCGCGCTTCATCTGGCCGCGCAGCCAGGCGGCTGGAAGCCCGATCCAAAGGACGCGCTCTGCGTGCCGGTGCTCGACGCGAATTTCGATCTCGACAGCCTCGATATTCTGCCCGCGTGGATTGCCTTCGACGTCCCCACCTACATGAACCCGAAGGAAACTGCGGCTGTCATGCGCGTGCGCGAACTGGTCGGCGAGGTCGGCGACAACGGCTTGGATGTCGAACCACCCACGCCGCAGGTTTGGCAAGCGCATCAGGACTGGGCGTTGGACGCGGCGGCCCACGTGCTCGCCTATCCGTCGCCCGACGATCCGCGCATCAAAGTCGAACGCCTCGAACACGCCGCGCTGGAAACCGCACCGCCGCTCGACCTGGACAAAATTGCCGAAGCTCTGAAAGCAGCCGCAGCCAAACCGGCGAAGTGACGTGGGGCAGGCTGTCCAGCCTGCCTGCTCGCATGACAACACCTCGGATGCGGTGTAAACCATCATCGGTGCATCGGAGATCGCAGACATGCCAATCGTGACCTCGAACGGAATCAACATCGCCTGGCAGGAACGCGGAAGAGGCCAGCCGCTGATCCTCATCATGGGCCTGGGTGCTCCCGGCGCGCTATGGGAACAGCACGTCGCGGCCTACGAGAAACATTTCCGCTGCATCATGATCGATAATCGCGGCGCCGGCCTGTCCGACAAACCCGGCGGCCCGTATACGACAAAGATGATGGCCGACGATGTCGCCGGCGTGATGAAGGAACTTAAGCTAACGAATGCGCGCGTCGCCGGAATCTCCATGGGCAGCGCCATCGCGCAGCAGCTTGCCCTGTCGTATCCAAAACTGGTGCGCAGCCTCGTGCTGATCAGTTCGTGGGCGCGCTGCGACCCGTATACCAAGGCCGTCTTCGATCACTTCCGCCAGATTCGCGCGCAAGCCACGCCGTCGGACTTCATGCAACTGCTGCAGCTTTGGATTTTCACCCCGCAACACTACGCGGCGAATCTTTCGGCGCTGATCCAGGGCCTGCGCGACGCCAATTTCAACCCGATGCCTCAACACGCCTTCGCCGCGCAGTGCGAAGCCTGCATCACGCACGACACGCTGGACGCGCTTGGCGGCATCAAGGTCCCCGCGCTCCTGACCGTCGGCAGTGCCGACATCTTTACTCCGCTCAATTTGTCCGAAGCCATTCACGAGCGGCTGCCGAAGTCCGAGCTGTTTGTCCTGAAAGGCTGGGGCCACGCGCATCATTGGGAAGCGCTGGAGGAGTTCAACAAGAAGACGCTGGAATTCATGATCAAGAACTGAACACGGACGAACACAGACGGACACACGGACGGACACGGGAACAACGATCAGGAGAATCTTTCCAATGGGCATTCATTTCGGTTTCCAAACCTACACCTGGCAGATGTCGTACGAGAAATACCGCGGCCGCGTCGGCCACATCCTCGATATCACGCGCAAGGCATCGTTGGCTGGATTCGAGTCCGAAGTGTGCATGCTCGGCGATTACGAAAAGGCGCCGCAACGTTTGGCTGATGAACTATCGCAGCGTGATCTGAAACTCGCCGCGATCTGTTACGTCGCGGATTGGCGTGGCGCGAAGGAGACCGACGCCGAACGCGCTGCGGCCGATCACACGATCCAGTACGTGAAGACGTTCCCCGGAACGCTTCTCGCTCTGTGCCAGATGCCCGGCAAAGACCGCAACGACCTGCGCGAGCGCCAAAACAACGCGCTGGCTTGCGTGAATGCCATCGCGCGCCGCGCGGCCGATCAGGGCATCGCGTCGGCGTTTCATCCGAACTCGCCGCCCGGTTCTGTCTTCCGCACGCAAGAAGATTACAACCTGATGCTCTCCGGACTGGACGCGAAAGTCGTCGGATTCGTTCCTGACACCGGCCATATCGCGCGCGGCGGAATGGACCCGCTCACGCTGATGAAATCCTGCCGGCCGCTGATCAAGCACGTTCACTTCAAGGACATCTCCGCGCAAGGCGGCTGGGTTCCGATGGGCCAGGGCGTCACCCATTATCCGGCAATCGTCTCGTGGCTCGCCCAGACGAATTACGCCGGCTGGATCATGATCGAAGATGAGTCGCCAGACGCTCAAGTGGATCCCGACGCCGTCGCATTGGCCAACGGCCGCTATATCCACTCGCGTCTGCTGTCGTGTTGCTGAGCTTGCACGCGAAGTGACCGATTAGCTTTCCCGCCGGTTGTCGTTGGGATTCGCGCTGGTTTCCGGCCGCCGCTTTTGCCTTTCCTTCAATCGGCGCGCGCGAAGCACGTCCTGGATGAACCTGGGGGTCTCGCCCAAGCCGGTGGGATCCTGCGCCGCCACGTAAACGATGACGCACGCGCCGAACACAACCAAGACGCAACTCGGAAGAACTTTCCACGCGCCAGGCAGAGCGATGATGGCCGTGACGCACGTGGCTGTTAACAGTGTGACAGCCAGCAACTGCCCGAGTGAGTAGCGAGCGAAGAAAAACAGGATGACCAAGAAGTGCAGCGCCAACGAGAAAACAAGGCCCCATATGCTGACGCACAATACAACGAAACTTGCCGTTACCGTTACTTCGATCAACGCATTGGGGCGAGGACTTCCGTGCCCGATGAATGTCCCTGAAAAGGGAGTCACGAGCGCCACGCCGAAAAAGCCAACGAGAAAAGGTATCGTGCAATTTCGCCGAAGTTTGCGCAGCAGCAGGCAGGCCTTCGCCGCCGCGGGATGTTGAGCCACCAGAGCATTCTGACGAAGATCGGCCAATGCGCGCCTCCGGCAACCCACGCCAGAGTAACGCTCGTGACGCTTCAGGCAAGCCTGCTAAGACGGCGCGGACAAGAGCCGTCCTTTCACCTTGCCCCAGCCATCTCGCGTGTGGCCGCTGGCAGCAGGTCCGCCAACCCGGGTTGTGCGCTGGCTGGAGCCTTGCCGGCGTGCGGGATCTGGTTGGTGCGTTCGTAGCACGTAGCCGGCTCGTACGGCATGCCCGCCGCCAGACGCCCGGCCTCTTTTCGCAGCTTCCAGTACACGAACGGCCCGAAGGCCCATCCGGCCAACCGCGCGCGCCAGCCGAAGAAGCGGTTGATCTCGCTGCGCGTTTCGGCGATCATTTTTGACGCCGGCGCCGAGTGCGCGTACCAGCGAGCGGCCGCCCAAAGCATCGCCGAGTACTCAATGGCCACGGTCGCGCTTTCGTTCTCGAAGCGGCGCCGCAGCCGCGCGTCAGGATTGTTGTGATAGCGCTCGTACCCGCGCAGCATCGTCCGGCCAAAGCGGATGATGCTCGGCCCGTTGAGCTCGAAATCCTTCTCGAACGCCTTGCGCAGGTATTCGGTTTCCATCCCGGGCGGGATGTGCGGATGTTTGTGCGCGAACTTGAGCTGGCCGTGCCAGTCCGGCGCATTTTCAAAATTCGGATCGACCAGCTTGCCTTCAGCCTCCAGTTTCTTGAACAGCGGCGTTCCGCCCAGCGGCGTGTAAAGCATGAACTGGTGGAAATCGGTGTTGTGGCTGACGGCGTAATCGAGCACATCGTCCAAATTCTCGGGCGTGTGTTCTTCCAGCCCGATGATGCTGCTGCCCAGAATCCGGATGCCGTGCGACTGCAGTTCGGTGACCAGCGCGTGCGTGTCGATGCCCGACAGCTTGGCGTACTGGCTCTTGCGCCCTTCCAGCCCCATCCAGACCCACGACACGCCCAAGCCGACCAGTTCCTCGATCTTGTAAGACTTCAGCACCCCCGCCGAACTGAATACATACAGCGACCAGGCCTTGTCGTGCTGGCGCATCAGTTCCAGCAGGCGCAGTGCGCGCTTGCGGTGAAGCAGGAAGTTTTCGTCCATCACGAAGAACGAATGCACCTGCAGATCGCGCTCCAGTTCCACCATCACGTCGAAGAGTTCGTCGCCGGTGTCGAAGAAATTGGCGAACTTTCCCTTGCCGCCGAACATCGCGGAGGTGGAACAGAAATCGCAGCCGAGCGGACAGCCGACGGAAGGGATTAGCGTCGCGGCCACGTCACCGGGCTTCTCGCGCAAGTTCACACCCATCGTGCGGGCATTGAATCCGGCCAGAACTTTCGGGTGGCGGATGGGCCGGTTCTCGTCCTCGCCCAGGTAGCGGCGGAACCAGCGCACGCCTTCGCCCAGGACGACATGGTCCGCATCGATTCGCTTTCGGACGTTCGGCAGATTCGCGACGTGCCCGCCAATGACGATCTGCGCCTGCGGCTGGTGCTGGCGGATCAAGCGGCACATCTCGATCACTTTCAGATAATTCGGCTGAATCGCGCTGATGCCGATGATGTCGAACGGCCGCGCTCGAATTTCCTCGATGAAGCGCTCCCGTGTCGGGAAATCGAGGAGCGTGCACGGAGCATCGATGTTGGCTTGAATCAGCATCAGGCCGAACGAGCGATGGAACATCCGCAGCGAAAAGACGCCCTGCATGCGCGTGACTTGGTTATGGTAAAGCTCCATCGGATTGATGGCGCGACTGCCGAATGCGTCGTCTTGCGCGAACGGACCGAAAACGCTGCAGAGCAGGACTCGCGCTCGATCTCCAAGCGGATGCTGCAAGCAGGCACTGGGTTGCAGAGTTGTCATCAAATCGATTTACCCGGGGGAACCTTGGTTAAAGAACACGTGACGATCTGCACCCTGAACGCGCACGGGGTCTGCCGCTCAACCGCTCAGAGGCACTTTCCAAGTGCGGGTTTGCCGCCCCAGGAAAGACGGATAGCCCAAACGGCAAAGTCACTTTGGGAAAAGGCTATCGAGGGAAATAGTCTAGTCCAAATGAAATGCTTTGCAAGGTTATGACTTTTGAACTTCCCGACATGCATCCCGGATATATACTTCCGCAAAACGCGAGGATCGACTGTGCCGCGAATTATCTCACCGAAGATACCGGTCAAAACCAGGCTGACCCTTCTGGATGAAGAGGTCGTCCAGGGCGAGTTGTTCGTCGCCGCGGCCTCCCCGCACCACCCCGGCGCCGAGACGCTGCTCGAACTCTTGAACGACAACACGCGCAGTTTCCTGCCGTTCCAGACTTCTGACGGAATGCTGCTGCTGAACCGCACCGCCATCCGCACCGTCGATTTCGAGTCGCCCGAACTGCTCGCCGTTTTCACGCGGCCGGACAACGATTGCATTTACGCGCTGACCGTCGTCCTGCGTACGGGCGAGCCCGCCGAATTCCAGGGCTTCTGCTACACGGGCGAACTGCGCCCCGAAGGCCAGCGCCCCATCGATCTTCTCAATTCGCCGGACATGTTCCTGCTGCTCTATAGCAACGAGCGCATGCTGTTGGTGAACAAAAACGCGATCAGCCATGCATTGGTGTAGCGGAGAGGTGGCCGCGGTCAGCCCTGCAACGCGTTGCCGACAATATTGATCAGATCTTCTGCTCGGAATGGCTTGTGCAGAAACGCCGCGTTCTTGCCCGGCTGGATCGGCGCCTTATCAGTATAGCCCGACATAAAAATAATCTTCAAGTTGGGCGCGCCCGCTAACAGAATATTGGCCAAGTCCCGCCCGCTCATCTTCGGCATCACGATATCGGTTAAGACCAGATCGATCGAGTCCTTCTCCTTTTCATAGATGAGAACCGCGTCGCTGCAGCCGTGAGCCTCTAGCACTCGATAGCCGGCCCGGAGCAGCATCTCGCGCGCCACCGTGCGAACGCCGCTATCATCGTCAACAACAAGGATGGTCTTCTGTGAGGGCGTCGGCGCGTCAGATTCCATGACGCCCACATTCTGCCCATATGGCAGACAAAAGCAAAAACTAAATGCGCGCACCCCCAGAGAAGGTGGCCAAAAGAGCACGCCAGAACTGCATCACAATTCTGGCGTGCTCGAAATCCTGTCGAAAGCCGTTTACTTCTTCTCTTCGATCTTCGGTTCCGGCTGCTTGACCACGGCTGGCGGCACAACCGGCTTCTTCTCGGCTTCAATCTTCGCCGGCGGAGGCGGAATTGGCGCTTCGGCTTTCTTCTCAGCCTTCGGCAGCGTGGGCATCGGGGGCGTGACGGGCGGATGCGCTGGCGGCATGCCCGGCGACATTCCCGGGGGCATTCCGGGCGGCATTCCGGCGGAACCTTCGGGCTTCTTCTCTTCGTCCTTCTTCTTCAGGTCCTTGGTGATGTTCTCGTAGACGTACTTGTAGACCTTGTACGGATCGGGCTTGCCGGCAACGCTGACCAGCACGTCATCGCCGTCGATCTTGCCAAACGTGATCGTCTGCTCGCTGCCGTCCTTCAGCCGCAGTTTCACCTTTGCGGTCGGCTTGTCGAAGCCGCGATCTTTTTCCGGCACCGTGTCCGCGTAGCTCTTCACGTTCAGCGTCGCCAGGGTGGAACAGATGCTGCCCACGTTGCTGTCGTCGGCCGCGGCGCCTTCGGGCTCGGTGATCCACCAGATCGGTTTCTCGCTCGGCTTCAGCTCTTCCTTGGGCTTGAGCGGTTCTTTGCTGCCGGGCAGAACCTTCTGCACCCGAGTGACCTCGTTGCCCTTTTTGATGGCGATATCAATAATGTCGTCGCTGGTCAGATTCAAAACCTTCAAGTCGTAGAAGTACGCGGCATCCAGAATTCGAGCGTCCTTCTCGGTCTTCATGCCGGCATCGGTGTCTAAACCTTTGTCAACTTCGTAGACCGGACCGCCCGCCTCGGTCTGCACGAAGCACTTGGAATACTCAACGTTCTTCCCTAGAAACAGGGTCGTCTTGCCCACGTCGCTCTCGGCAACCAGTTCGGTGCGGCTCGCCGGACCCTTCTCTTCAAGGTCAAACGTCTTCAGCGCCGCTTTGCGCGAATTTTCCACCTTCGCATCGCGAATGTTGTTCAGCAGCGTGGTGACGCGATCGGTCTGAGCCGGCCGGTCTTTCTGGCTCGTCATGACCCAGTTCTTGTCCTTCTTCTGCAGCTTGATCTCGACGTCTCCCTTCTTGATGGAGACCGTCTTGATGCTGTCCGGCACGAAGGTCTTCACCAGCGGCGCGTTGGAATTGATCGCCGTGGAGACTTTCGGCCGGTCGCCGGAGACCAGGAATACCGCAGCGACAAGTACCGCGCAGATTCCGACAAGAATGACAATGATGTTTGGTTTGATCATGGCGTGAAGCTCGAAGGTCCTGAGGTTTGTGCGAATTGCCGTTCGTAACGAACTTGCGTGCGGCGCCGATAGAGCATCCGCACCAGCGCAACGACTGCCACAAGGATGGGCATGCAGCCGACAAGCATCCACTTCGTGAAGCGGCGCTTGGCGTCGTTTTCTGGACCTGCGAGACCGCTCAGGCCGCGCGTTTCGTACTGCTTGACCCGCAGGTTGATCAGGTCGTCGCTGCCCAAGCCGCAGGTGTTCGTGATGTTCGCCAGCAGGAAGATGTTGCTCTGAAGTTCGCGGCCCAGGTTCTGATCCATCAGATAGGTGGAGTTGAACGCGTCCGGGGCCGAGCAGATCAACAGCCGGCCGGGTGCTTTCTTGATGGCCGCCGTATCGGCCTTCTTGTCGTCTTTCTTCTCGTCCTTCTTGTCTTCCGGCTTGTCGCCACCGGTCCACGCCGGCGCGGGCTTGCCTTCGTAGGGGAAGGGGAACTGGCCTTCCATCGCGACAAAGATGACCTTGCTGCCATCCGTCTGCTGCGTGGCGTCGTCATAGCGGCCGTTCTTATCGGGATCAAACGTGTCGCTGTAGGGAACCGACCAGCTCTGGTTCGATGTCTTCGCCAGCACGCTCGCTGTCAGTCCATTCTTGGCAGCCAGCTCTTTGTCGAGCTTGATCTCCGACGGGAAGGGCATCACCAAGCCCGGCATCAAGCGCGTCAGCACCGACTGCTGGTCGATGTTCTCGGCTTTGATCTTGACGAAGAACGGCAGCCGCACGCGCGTGCGCTGGCCCGTGAACATCTGCACAAGCTGGAATTCAAGATTCGACTTGTCGGCGACGAAATTGTCATTAAACGTCACGCCGCATTCGCGCAGGTAGTCCTCAAGCCCGCTGGGCGACTTCTCCGCCCGCCAGCCGAAGTCCCGGCCGATCTTGAACGGGCTGGCCAGGAGCAGCACCTTGCCGCCGCTGGCGAGATATTTCGCGACTTCATAACGCTGACGATCATTGAGCGATTTCGGGCGGACGAGCACCAGCAGCGCCGTTTCCGGCGGGATGTTGTTGCCTTCGGTGATCTCCACCGGCTTGATGTCGAACTTCTTGCCATCTTCGAACTGCCCGGCCGCGATCCACTCGTATCCGGTCCCTGGCGGACGCTGCCCCATCATCGGCTGCTGGGGCGGCGGCGTAGGAG
This sequence comes from Planctomycetota bacterium, assembly GCA_036504595.1. Classification (GTDB taxonomy): domain Bacteria; phylum Planctomycetota; class SZUA-567; order H5-PLA8; family H5-PLA8; genus DASXUX01. The sequence goes on from DASXUX010000089.1 coordinate 67,390, forward strand.
CCATAATTGCGATGACTGGTTTCTTGTCCTTGCCAATCGTCATCTCGACCAACTGGCTGCCCAGCGCGTACTCGAGTTGCTCCGGATCGCCAATCCCCGGAATCTTCCCCTTCGGCCGGTCCTGGTACGTGATCTCGATGCCCGAGTAAATCTTTGAAATGCTCAGTTGGTCTTTATTGAATTCCTGGTAATCGTGCTCAAAGCCCTCTTTCTGCAGCCGGTCGCGGAGTTCCTTATCCGTCGTCGGATCGACGATCTGCAGTTCGACCTTGCCCTTTGCGGCCGTCTCGATTTCACGAAGCTTGTCCAGAATATCGCGCTTGCGGCTGTCGAAAGACGGCGGCACCTGCGTCAGCGTGTAGTAAGTGAGGATCGCCGGGTCTTCCAGACGGTTGAGAATGTTACGGAACGAACTGCTGACGCTGTACTTGCCTTCGCTGGTCAGGTCGATGCGGCCGAATTTGCGGTCCGCCAGCAGATTGGCCGTCACCGTAATCACCGCAGCCACTACGATCGCAGCGAGGACTACGGAATCTCGTGTGTTCTTGTTCGTCGCCATTTGAGTCTTGAGTCCTGAGGCTTGAGGCTTGAGTTCTCCCCGTATCCGTTAGCGCCGGCGTTCAATGACCAACACATTCAGGAACAGGAAAAAGCCGGTAATTGTCAGTGCGTAAATCACATCGCGGCTGTCCACCACGCCGCGGCAGATGCTTTCGAAATGGTAGTCCACGCCAAAGCGCTGCACGGTGCTGGCCAGAGCCGGGCTCGTCTCTTTGATCCAGTCCAGCACCGGCTGATGACCCATCAGGAAGAAGATGAAGTTGATCGAAATGCCGATCACGAACGCCACGATCTGGTCGCTGGTCAGGCTGGACGCAAACGCGCCGATCGAAAGATAAATCATGCCCAGCATGGTCGCGCCGAGATAGCCGCCGATGATCGGGCCCATGTCCGGCTTGCCCAGGATGCGTAGCGTGATCGGCAGAATGGCGGTCGCCGCCAACGTGAAAATGATGAACAGCAGCCCGGCAAAATACTTGCCTAACACCGCTTGAGCGCTGGTCACCGGCATGGTCATCAGGAATTCCATCGTGCCCAGCTTGCGCTCTTCGGCCCACAGCCGCATCGAGATCGCCGGCACGAAGAACAGGAAGAAGATCGGCAGCAGGCCAAAGTACCCGCGCATCTCCGCCGTGCCCTGCATGAACAGCGTGCTGACATAAAACCAGCACGTCAGCAGCAGAAAGAACGCCATGAAGACGTAACCGATCGGCGTATTGAAATACGCGCTCAGTTCACGCCGTAAGATGCTGATTGTTGCGCCCATTTTTCAGTCCTGTGTAAAGGCTTGAGACTTGAGGCTTGAGACTTGAGGAACAACCTGCTGCTGCACCAGATCTCAACTGCCCCGTATTCTCGTCTCCTTTTTTGTTGCCGGAACTGTCCCAAAGCTTCAGGCGCTGAGTCTTCAGCTTGAGGCGCCGCTGTTTCGCAGTGCCTCAAGCCTCAGGGCTCAAGCCTCAAGCCTTCCCCTTCAGTTGCTCGTGCCCGGTGACCTTCAGGAAGGCATCTTCCAGCGTCAGCGCTTCGACCCGGATTTCCTGCACCGTCCAGTCGCGATCCTTGCACAGCTTGTAGAGCTTTTCGCTGGTCGCCATCGCGTCGGAACTCACGCCGTCCGCGTGCATGCGCAGGTTGCATTCCATCCAGCCGGTGGAGCCGGCCTCCGTGCCGGCTGGCAGCCGCTGCACGTTGACGCCGACGACCGAATCCAGGGCCGCCAGCACGCCTTCGACTTCCAGCGACGTCGGTCCCTTGATCCGCGCCAGAATCTTCTGTTCCTTGCCGAACTGCGCTTTGAGCTGGCTGGGCGCGCCGTCGGCCGCGAGTTTTCCGCGATTGATGATGATGGCGCGATTACAGACCGCCTCGACTTCCTGCATGATGTGCGTGGAGAAGAAGACCGTCTTCGTCTTGCCCACTTCCATGATCAGCTTGCGAATTTCGATGATCTGAATCGGATCGAGGCCGCTGGTCGGTTCGTCGAGGATCAGCAAATCCGGATCGTGCAGAACGGCCTGCGCCAGACCCACGCGCTGGCGGAAGCCGCGGGATAGCGTGCCGATCGGCGCCATGTACTTGGGCTGCAATCCGCACGCGGCCACGGCCCAATCGATACGTTCGCGGCTCTTGGCGGCGGGGAGCCCGCGCACCCGCCCGACGAACTGCAGGTATTCCTTGACGCGCATCTCGGTATAGAGCGGCGCGTTTTCAGGCAAGTACCCGATATGCCGGCGCACTTCGACCGGATCGGCATCGATGGAAATCCCCGCGACCTGCGCCGTGCCGCCGTCGGCGACCAGGTAGCAGGTGAGGACCTTCATCGTCGTGGACTTGCCGGCGCCGTTGGGGCCCAGCAATCCGACGATCTCCCCGCGCTTGACCTGGAAGGTCAGATCATCGACTGCGCGCAAGGGGCCGTAGGTTTTAACAAGGTGACTGACATCGACGAGCGTGTCTGCTGCGCTCATAGGCTTCTGCCGCGATTCCTGAAGGGCCGATAAATCGGCTTGTCCACCACTCTGCGCTGCACCGCCAATCTCCCTTGGCGGCGGCGCTTCCTGTTTCAAGACGCCCACTGTTTCACGTTCCTTCACACTTTTCAAGCAAAGAACAGTGACGGCAGGTGCCTGGGGTGCACGTCGCTGAATGCGCATATCTAAATAGCCGAAACCTCTCTTAAAGGGAGGGATGGGCTAATGACGAACAGCTACGACGAAGGTTTGGCGGCCTTTTTAGCGGAGGCGAAGGTCGCGTACGAACAGATGTTC
>DASXUX010000090.1:0-4301 GCA_036504595.1 Planctomycetota bacterium
CATGCCAGCCCGTGAGAAAGCTCATGCAGGAGGGTCACCGTGGCAACGATCGCCCATGCCACCAGCAGCGTGCTTGGGCTATATGCTTGCGTAAAGCGGCTGACCAGCGCCGCCCGTTCCTGCCAGAGGACAGCGCCCGCAACAGCCGCCATGACAATTACCATCGTCACGAACGCCGGCGTGAACACAAGATTGAGCCACGGCAAAACTCCACCCAGAAAGCGATCGGGGTCGAGGAGCGGCAAACGCCAGTAGAGAATGCTCTGCTGGCGCTGAGCGGTAGGTGTGTTGGGAACAGATTGACTCTGTTCTTGTCGTGTAGCGTTCGTGGCAAAGCTGTCACGCGGTGCCGCCGCCGGCGTCTCCGTCTTCGGAGGTGCCTCTCCGGCGCGCAGCAAGCCCAGCTTTCCGGCCTGTTCGACGAATTCCTCCAGGTCAGCGAGCGCGATCTCCTCCCCGAATCGCTGCGTGAACAAACGGCAGATCACTTGGGCTGATGTTTTCCCGTCGAGCTGTTCGAGGAGGAATGTTTCTTGAGCGCCGAAACCGAAATATCCGCCGGTCTGCGGGTCTTTGACAACGCTCTCGCCTCGACCTCCGGTTCGGCGCACGATCAGGTCTGTTCGTCGCGCACAGGGGATGGAGGCAAGACTGGGCATTTGATATTCCTGAAGCGTATTCCTGAAGCGAACATGGGAAACCATGGCGGCTCGGTCGCTGCCGCCATGGCTCGTAGGAATGGCTTAAACGCCCGACGTGTCGAAGACGCGCGAATTTTCATTCGCGTTGTCGTTCCACATCGTACAACCAGTCGGGGGGCAACCGGTGCTTACCACGTCAACCGGTGTGTGCTCCAGGTCCATTTTCTTCTCCAGGCCAGGCGGGCAGTCCTCGTGGAAAATGCCCATCCCCGGCACGATGGTCGGCGCGATGCGTTCTTCGAGCTTGACGATATTGAAGCGTTTCATGCGTCCTCCAGATAAGGTTTAAGAGACCATCCTTACTTCCCAACGGCATCGGCTGGAAGCAACCCGGCGGCCATCGCGCGTTGTTCGTTGCAGGACCGATGCGTAGCGAGAGGCGTCTCTGATGGCGCGAGGTGCATAGGAGGCCGATGTTCATTGAGGCTGCCCAGAGGGGTAAAATGACGGGAATGCCACGGCAAAATTTCGCGGTCTCCGGCGATGAAATGAACAAAGTTGGTTACCGTCTATGGCCGGATGAGCGTCAACGAGCTAATTGAAAATTGCGAGCCTTTGAGTCGGCTCGGATCGGAGTCGCAGTATGTTCCCGAAGGGTCGTTCCCGCCCGCCCGCTCGGACGCGTGCGTTACCTTGATGAAAATTGCGCTCGCGCCGTTGAACGCGAACAAACTCCCGTTGTTGATCGGAACGGTGTACTGAACGCCGGCCGCAGGAATCGCAATTGAGCAGAGCGGGTAGCTCCAATTCCATGCGGCGAAGCGCGTAATAATGCCGTCGCGGACTACTATCGGCGCACACGCCGTCGTTGTGCTCCAGGCCGCGATTCTTTCCAAAGCCCGTGCCGGACGCGCGAAGTCCGCGTCAAGGTATCCCGTGCCCCACGGATCATTGCGCCACGCCCACCCCTGCCAGCTATTAACCACAAGCGTTGTCGGCGGATTAGTTGTGACGATCAACGTTCCTGGTGGCGAATACGTGTCGCCGTAAGCGTTCGCGACATGGCACTTGTACTTGTAGCCGTCCATGCCGGTATTCACTTGGCCGGTGTCGTAAGTCGGACCTGTCGCACCCAGAAGCGTCGCCCAGGAAACGCCACCCAGGCCGCCGCGACTGCCGGTGTAACCGGATGCCTGTGCAGCCAGGAACGCTTCGTTCCAGGATTTGCCTCCATCGCGCGCGGCGGTGGTGGCTGCGATGATGCGGTTGACCAGGTCCAAGAAGCTTGGCGGCAAACCGGGCAGGCGTGGAAGGCCGGCAGGCAAACGGCGCGGTCGACGCACGAAGGCCGTCGCAACGGTTCTTGGCCTGGACACGGTGGCGCAGATTGTTGAGCAGGCTGTGCAGCGCCAGGTCAATCAAGTGCTAGACCGCGCCATCGCGGTGCTCAACGAAGCCAAGATTTAGCGCAGCGCGCAGATGCGAATCTCTGCCACCGCGGTCCGATAACGAGCGCTTACGTGAGGCTGAGGCGACCGACAGAATGCAGCGGACCTTGCGCTGACGCTTTGGGTGAAAATCAAGCTATTTTGCGCGGCCCGAAGGCGTGGAATTAGGACTTCTTTCTCCACTCTCTGATTTTGCTTGCCACGGCGTACAGTTCAGGTTCGCTCGTCACACGTCGTACCGCTCGGTGAAGGAGTTCACACTTCCGGCGAGGGTCGGTTGCGTTTTCAAAATCGTGCAGCAACGCCCAGACTGTTGGCGGATGAGCTGGTAATGCCATAGCTAAGCTCCAGAACGATCGCACGTATACATCGCAATGGATATCAGTAACTGGTGTGCAGCCAGGCGAATCTTCCGCAGCGCTGGCACCGGCCAGGGTGGCAGAGACCGGGTACTTTTGGCGCGACACCGTGGCGCGCGCCAGGCACATTGTTGGCGGCGCCGCAGCGTGGGCAACCCCAGGTACCCAGCGATGACCCAGCTTCCTTTGCTTCTCGCAGATAGGTTGCGGCGAAGGCTTGGTGACGTACGCGCCGCAGAGCTCGGGGCGTCATGATGCTGCAGTGGCCAGTGCGGCTGAGAATGATATGGTCCAATAGCGGGTATCCGAACAGCAGACTTGCTTCTGCGGTGTCGCGCGTCACGCGCATATCGGCGTCACTGGGTTCGAGGCAGCCCGACGGGTGATTGTGGACCAGAAAAATAGCGCTGGCCATCGAGCGCACTGCACCGTAGAAGGCATCGCCGATACGCAGCAGAAGGTGATCGCCGGTGCCCACCGAGATCAGATTCCAGTAGAGGAGGCGGCATTGCGAATTTACCGCCCCTGCGACCATCACCTCTCGGTCCAGTGTCGCGATCTCGGCAAATACGGCCGCAACGGCCCCCGCTGAGTTTACGACGGGACATTTCTCTGCTCCAAACTGTGCGAGCAGATCGTGCCCCATTACCGGGGCGGCGGTATACGCTCGAAATCCGTTTTCGGCACAGGCATGCATCGGCGGCTCCCTTAAGCAACAGCCTTGCCTCTGCGGAAGTCTCGTTGCCCAAGCGGTGCTCGGTACGAAATGCCGGTGGTGCACAGGGTTGCAGATGAGAGCTCTTGCTTGTGCTGATCAAGCAAGAATGATACAGCACAGTTGTGTGCAGGGGTTGTGCAGCGTTGTGCAGGCACCTCGCATCGGATAAGGTAAAAACAGTGGGTTTTCGGGAGGCGAAATGGCCAAGCATGCCTGCACGGTGCTGATTGCCGACGACGACAAGTACATTCGCGATGACCTGAGTGATCTGCTAAAGGGGACCATCGAGGTCCTGTTGCTTGCGAGTACTGCCAAGGAAACGTGGCAAGCGATTAGCGAACATAAGCCGGACTTGGTGCTGTTGGATATCAGGTTCCCCGATTGCACCGATTTGAGCCTGCTGAAGCGCATCAAGGAGGAGACCAGCGCTGACGTGATTGTCCTCACCAGCCAAACCGAAAACATCCCTCAGATCGTAAACGCGATCAAGCTGGGTGCGTTCGACTATGTGCCTAAACCGTTCACGGGCGCGGAACTGTTGAACCGCATCGAGAAGGCGCTTGGTCAGCGCGCGTTGCTCAAGTCTCGCGAGTATCTTCTGAACGAATTGGAGGCACAAAGCGGATTAGGGTGTTTGATCGGTCGAAGCGCGGCGATGGAACAGGCGCGCCAGACAATCCGCCGGCTCGCGCAGACAGACGGTTGCGTATTGCTTCGCGGGGAAAGCGGAACGGGCAAGGAACTGGCCGCACGCGCGCTGCATTACCTCAGCCGGCGGCGAAGTAATCCCTTCATCGTCGTCAACTGCGCATCGATCCCGGAGGCCTTGGTCGAGTCCGTGCTTTTCGGGCATCGCCGGGGTGCTTTCACCGGGGCCGTGGAGAACATGAAGGGAAAATTCGAGGCTGCTGAGGACGGCACGTTGTTCTTAGATGAAATCGGCGACATGCCGCTGGCGCAGCAGGCATCTTTGCTGCGCGTACTGGAGTACAGGCACTTTGTGCCGGTGGGTGAGACTCGCGAGCGGGAATGCAGGGCCCGGTTCGTCCTGGCGAGCAACCGCGACCTGCGTGAGCGCGTCGACTCCGGCGCTTTCCGAGAAGACTTGTTCTACCGTATTAACGTCGCCGCGATC
>DASXUX010000091.1:0-1787 GCA_036504595.1 Planctomycetota bacterium
CTAGACCCAAAACAAGCGCGTCCCCAGCATCTCAAGTCTGTCGCGCCGTGCATCGATGTAGGGGCATAAGACCCCTTTCCCCGTTTGGTCTGCGGGCTGGCGTGTGCGTCTTCGGGATCAAGAGTTTCAGTGTGCCCAGCGCGCGTCGCTGGCCGTCGTGCGACGGGACGCTATCCAGTTTGCAGGCGAACGGTCGCGGTGAGGCTGGCGAAGAGCATGCGCAATTGATGAGTATAGCCGAGCACGCGCAGTAGGATGCGGTGCCCACCGCGAATCACCTGGCAGGGGATGCGGATCAGGGTGTTGAGAAAACGCTTAAACTCCATGCGCAAGATTTCCTCGCGGTCTTCACGGCGCGGCAGCGTGAGCGCAAACCACGCCTTCAGCGTCCAGGCCAGCGAGGCGATGACCATGTACGCCCAGTTCGAGACCAGATCGTAGACCGGCACGCGCATCGCGTTGACGCCGTTCTTGAGTTGCTCGATCAAATTCTCCTGATTGCAGCGCCGATTGGCGTGCCCCACGACATCTTCCATCGACAGCCGCGCATCGTTGGTGATGTAAAAGAAATGGCGCACGTCGGGAAACAAAACCCGCTCGCCTTTCTCGATCGAAAGATTCTTGCGCAGCACGGTCATGCGGTAGGCACTTGCGCACTTGCCGGGGCGGTACATGAACTCCGCGACGTGTTCCGAGCACAGGCGGATGTTCGTGTATTCTTTTTCTTTGACGATCGCCTCCCTGAGGTTCTCCCGTTTCTGACGCGGCTCCGTTTGGACTTCGTACCTGGGCTGCCGCCGCAAAGGCCGGAACCGTGATTCGGGCAGGCTCCTGGCCCGCGCTTCAAGCGCCGGACAGGCATCGAACCCGAAAACGAACTTTACCTTTCGCGCCGTCCAGCGGTCGAGATGTGCCGACTGCGAAAAGTCGGTGTCGCCCCGCAGCAGAATCTCGTCAAAAGCGCCCTCGCACAGGTCAATCGCCTTGTCGAACCATTCCGCCGCTCCGCTGTGGCTGGGCACGTTCCCCGGCCGGTTCACCAGAAACAGCGGCTCGCGAAAGTTGGCCAGCGAGATGAGCAGCGGACCGTAACCCCAGACGCCTTTGTACGACAGGCCAATGCCCGCTTTCTTCTCGCCATCGGTCGGCGCATCGGTCCCGTCGCCATCAATGATCGCACGCTTGCGTTCCTCCGGCTTTAGTTTCAGCCAGAGCTTGCGCCGCAGAGCGTTGATGGCGTCCATCAGTGCAACGATGTCCGCCCGCTCAAAGCGCCGCAAGAAGTCTCCCGCCGTGGTCGGGTCCGGGATGCGCTGTGCGCCAAGCATGTCCATGTACGCTTCGTCCTGGCGCAGCAGTTCGAGGTCCTCCAACCGCGAGTGGCCCGCCATGATGTTGTAGACCAGGCTCAGCACGTGATCTGATTCATGGTAGGGCAGGTGCCGTTTCAGTACATGCAGCACATCATCCAGCGCTTCGACCAGGCCAACACGGCAGGCCAGTAGATGGATCGCACCCAAGCCGCCTGCTGCAATTCCATGCTGCCGTCCCGACACTTCGTACTCAATGTTGGCGGCGCGAAACATGGGCCGAGCCTGTTCCGCCCATTGCCGTGGCCTGAGCCGCCACTGAATCCTGCGCTTGCGATTTTGAAGTTTCCGGCGATCTTTACGTTTCACTCGAAATGCACCTCCAAAGGCTCTCTGAATGGCGTGAGATACCTTTCAGACGCCTATGAAGGATCGACATTTCGAGTTTTTTTGTGCCTCTAACGCGCTTGTTCAGGG
>DASXUX010000092.1:0-3216 GCA_036504595.1 Planctomycetota bacterium
CGCTGGGCACACTGAAACTCTTGATCCCGAAGACGCACACGCCAGCCCGCAGACCAAACGGGGAAAGGGGTCTTATGCCCCTACATCGATGCACGGCGCGACAGACTTGAGATGCTGGGGACGCGCTTGTTTTGGGTCTAGGAGCGAGAAGCCGGCTATAAGCTTCATTCGGATCGCGGACATTAATCCAACAGTTCGGAGAACCGCCGTGTCAGATATATAACTTCAACAGTTTGGATGTCGTTAAGGCCGGGCTTCAGCTTGGACTAATGGAAGTTCCGGTGCTCGGTACCGTGATGAAGCTTTGGGAGAAGCACGAAAACATTGAGCACAGAAGGCGAGTGGTGCGCTTGCTCGAAGTACTCTCGCTCGACGGGCGTATTCTGCACGGGAAATTGCAGAATCTGGAACAGAATGTGGAGACTTAGATCGGCGCGCCCAGGAGACGTGCGACGTATTGCAGAACAATGCAGTCCAGTGCGGACTTTCGCAATCTCTCCCTGCAAGGGGACTACAAAGTCTTAGCGGACCTGCAAAACCCGACGCGAAAAAGTGTAGACAGAAAAGCAAAGGTTCGGGAGGAAGATTCGCAACGGGCGCTTGCTGTGCGACCCGCGCGTTGTCTCGGCTTCCGGGGGTTTACTTACCCGGCCGTGCTTCGAAATGTCGGATTGGGGTGGGAATCAAATCGCGGAGTCCCTGGGGAACTGGCGCCTTGCTTTGGATTATCTGTTCTGCATCTTCTCTCTCCACTGTATCGGCGTCACTTGTCCAGCCTGCCTGAAAGAACGCAGAAAGTACTTCTCGTTGGTGTAGCCACAGGCCAGCGCAATCGAGCGCAACTTCTCATCCGTTGTGGAGAGCATGCGCTTGGCTCGTTCCAGGCGGACCTGTCGCAGGTAGCTGATCGGAGTACTTCCGATAGTCTCGCGAAACGCGGCTAAACGCGTGTTGCGGCTGTCGCGTGAACTGACTACGCGTTGGTACGGCTTGCCATTGGCATCGAAGAGGATGCGACAGTGACTTTCAAGCCAGATCCATGAATCATCCTTGCAGCGATGCCGAAATTCTACGGTGGTGTTTTCACCACGAACGTTTGCCTGATGTGCTGCTTCGAGCTTCGGCAGGTCATCGGGGTGTACATTCTTGCGCCAGCGCCCAAAAGACGTACCTGTAGCGAGACGTTGACTGGACGGGCTGCTATAGAGTACTTTTCCATCCGCGCTGTGGAGCGCGATCATGTCCGCAGAATGCTCCGCCAACAGCCGGTAACGTTCCTCGCTGCTGCGCAGCGCCTCCTCTGCCTTTCTTCTGTCTGTGATGTCGGAGAAGAATGTCGCAAGGCCTTCGGCGGTTGGATAGCAGCGGCATTCGAACCAGCGGTTAAGCGGCTCGGGATAGAAGCACTCGAATTGCAGCGGCACGTTCTCTTCGAGTGATCGCCGGAAGTTCTTGCCAACGGGCAGCTCGTAAGCGGCCGGCCACATTCCCACAGATTCCTTCCCAGCAATTCCTCCGCACGTACGCCAAAGGCGCGCGCGGCGGCGGTGTTGACGTGCGTGTATCGCCACTCTCGATCGAAAGCGGCGAACGCGTCGTCCCAACATGCAATAAGCCGCCTCGATGGATATAGCCAATCGTCGCGAGCCGCTGTATTGCAGTCGGCACCTCGGCTCGAGACGCGACAACCACATCCATGTCGATGATGGGCTTGGCGGACAGTCCCGGCACTGACGTGCTGCCGACGTGTTCGACCGCGAGCGCGACGGAGCCCAAAACGGCCACGACCTCAAACCGCAATGTTTCAAAAACCTGCGGCCAGCGTTCGTCATAATCAACCACATCTATCGGTTCAGCCATACGCCATGAGAATAGCGGACGTTTGCGGCCGAAGCGACAGCAGAGGCGGGCGGGCAACGGACTTCGCTTGGGACCAGTGCGTTGCCTCTCAAGCTCCCGGGTGTTTGTTTGCCCGGACGTGGTTCTAACCCATCTTCCGCTGTTCGCAAAAATCCCGGCCTGATTTCGCGCGCGGGGGGGTGCAAGTCGTTTGCGATCGGCGGCGGCGGCGGCTTTTCGCGCGAAAGGCGATGTAGTAAAGACATACCCTCTTGCGGGGCTGTGAAAATGCGCCGATAAATCCGTGCATGTACCTGCGGCGCTGTTATCGACGACGAAGCGGCAAGCGGCACGCCTACTGGGCGCTGGTGGAATCGTACCGCACCGCACGCGGACCGCGACAGCGCGTCGTGGCGTACCTGGGCGAGACCAACGAGCAGGGCCGGCTGGGCGTGAAGAATGCCGCCGAGTCGCGGCAAGGCGGCGAGCAGCTCAAGCTGTTTGAAGAGACCCGGGCGGAATGGATCGAGGTCGATGTCAACGGTTTGCGGATCGAAAACATCCGCGCGCTCGGCGGCCCGTGGCTGGGCATGACGCTCTGGCACGAACTGCAGTTGCCGGAGCTGCTCGCGCGGCTGCTACCGTAAGGCCGCGAAGACGTGCCGTGGGCCCTGATGATTCAGATCGCGGTGCTGGCGAGGCTGTGTGAAGCGTTTTGAACGCGAACTGATCGACGGACCGTGGCGCGCGATCCGCGAAGATCTGGAAGTGCAGTATTGTGCCGGTCCAGACGGCGATGAGACGTTCATCTTGTGCCGCAGCGCCGCGCGAAAGCAAAACGAAGCGGCGATGCACGAGCGTTTCGAAAAACGAATTGAAGAAGGGCTGCGCTCACTGGCCGCGCGACTTGAACGCACGAAGAAAGCCGATCGCGGCGCGGTCGAGCGGCAGATCGGACGATTGCTGGGGCAGAACAGTCGCGCCGCCGGCTTGTTCGAAGTGCAGTTTGAAGAGCAGCCCGCGGGCCTGCGCGTCAGATGGAGCAAGCGTGAAAACTGGCGCGATTGGTCGCGGCTGAGCGAAGGCTGTTACGTGCTGCGCAGCAACGTTATCCGTCTATCGGTCTGCCAGTCAGCACGAACGAAATGGCAATTCACGACGACAACGGCCGCCCAGTGCCGGAAGGTGAAAAAGGCGAGATCGTAATCCGCGGGCACTACGTGATGCTCGGCTATCACGACAACGTTTCCGCGAACCAGAATGCCTTCACACACGGCTGGTTTCGCAGCGGCGACGAAGGCTTCTTCAAAATCGACGCGCTCGGCCAGAGTTACTTCTTCATCTCTGGCCGCTACAAGGAGCTCATCATCCGCGGCG
>DASXUX010000093.1:0-3249 GCA_036504595.1 Planctomycetota bacterium
TCCACACGAACGGCCAACTTGGGCTGAAAAGCCCATGACTAGAAGACAGCGTTCTTGAGCCGCGCCCGGAAACGGGCGTCGGCCAAGTTTGCTGTTTCTAGTGCCCCTTGGCCGGGGTGTGTGGAGCGGCGGCTTGGTCCGGCGCTCTTTTGTTTCCGGGAGGTAGATATGAAAAGTTCCTTGCTTATCAAGCCTTTGAATTATCAATGCTTCCTGCTCTTTGCTCTATTGCTCCTAACCGGCTGTTTTTGTGCGGCTGCCGCTGAGACTGCCGAATGGTCTGAAGTCTTGGTCATAAGCGCTAAGGATCATACCTTCTCAAAGCGAACTGTCTTGGCGAATGAAATAGTAAACTTGAGCGCGACTGGCTCATGGAAGCCTAGCGAGTTTTCTGGCCCGTGCGGCGCAAATGGTCAGACGGAACTGTATGGAGGTGCCAGCTACGGCGCGCTGATGGTAAAGGTTGAGGACTCGGACAAAGTTTATCCCGCTGGCGCGAAGGCGACATTCAGAACAGACTGCCCAGGTCGCCTGGAGTTCTTCATGAACGGCGAGAGCACTGATCGAAGCGGGGAGTTGACAGTCACTATCGACAATTCCACACCCGAAGCGATTGCTGAGAGCAAGAACGATGCTGGGGGACGCGAGAAGCGAATCGCGTTGATCTTGGTCCACGGCAACTATAGCGAGGACAGGAAGCAAGAAGGTTGGGGAGCGTTCTACGAGTTGGCACGCGCAAATCCTTCAATTTCAACTCGCTTCCACATCTACAGTTTCCGCCATGACAGTTCAAAGCCCATTGGGTTCAATGGCTCGACAGGAAATGCGAAGGAGCTTGCTGACTACATCGAACGTAAAGTTACAGAAAGTGATATTGTCTTCTTGGCTCACAGTCGTGGAGGACTCGTGTGCCGCGCCTATATGAGCTACCGGAACCAGGGAGATAGTGTTTTGGGGCTCGTGACGCTCGGAACGCCCCATCATGGGACGCCGCTCGCAGTTCCGGACTGGTGCGCCGAACTGTGGAGCAAACGACCGATCCAGACGGCTCAGAGTTTTGACGATCTCGTATTTCGTGGAAGCCACGGGTTCGATCCTTCTAGGCGAGGTGATGTTAATCTCGCATGGGACAATATGGATGGCGCAATAGCGTCGGAGCGTAAGCCGTTTCGATTCGATGTTAAAATTGCCAACGGCGGCTACATGCAGTTGACACCTGGCGACTTGAATGCAGCAGTGAATGGAATTCGAGATGTCACCCGCTTCTATAAAGATAATGACAAGCGCGAGTTCGGAACATTGGAAGAACTGAACCGTAATACAACAGAGCAGTGCAAGCGCAAGATCGTTGCCTTTGGCGGGTTGAAGGAAACGTTGACTAGCAGTTTTGTTGCCGGTAGCGCTCTGGAGGCAAGAGACGGGTTGGCGCGTGGAATCGCGAGCATGGATTTCTCCTCTCAGCCGGTTGTTACTAAGCCTTCGAAAAAAAAGACGCTGGCAGAGGACATCCAGCTCGACGTCTGCGCAACCCTGCTCGCCTGCACCGACCAAGAATGCACCGACTCCGGCACCAACTACATTGCAAATGACGGGTTGGTCCCGATTCAAAGCGCTCTGTTCTTAGACGTAGCCAATCGCGACAGATTCGCTGAGCGAGACCGAAGCCGTGTATGCATAAACAACATGCGGGTCGATGCAAGGCGTCAGGTAAAAAGACAATACTCTTACCCAGGCTTTGACCACGCCGATCTACTGTTGTCAAGAGACAAGAGCTATTGGAACTGTGTTGTGAAGGAGGTTTTGGAGTTCGCAGATTGCGGCAAGTCGCGCGCTGACAATAGCATCACAGCCTCCGCTCCCGTTAGCGAAAAGCAGGACATGCCCATAACCTCAATTGCAGGGATTGCTGGGGCTTACCTGCTCGACGGCAACTGCCTAGTGATTGACGAGGCCGGAACATTTGGCTACGTGCTCAAGAGTGGCGCGACATTCGCAGGCAAGGTGCAGCGCGCAGGCGACGAAATCACGTTTACTGAAGGTAATCAAGAAAGGCACTTCGTCTTCCGTGTTGTGGCAAAGGGCATGAAACTCACGCGATGCGCAAACGATGTCGGGGATGCGCAGCACGGCATCGGAGAGATGGCACCCAATGGGCAAGAGCCAGCGGTGTGGGCCAAGCAATAGGGTTAGAACTTTCGCACTCTGAAGGGAGACTGGCAATCGGCGGTAAGCGGTAGCCGTCGGCTAATAGACGTGAACAGTTTACTCGGCAGGTTCGGAAGATAGTCGTCACGCGCCGAATACACTCGGCGCGGTATCTGGGCCGTTTCTAGGTTCGAAGGAGACGATTATGCAGCGCTGGTACCTGGGGCGGCTTTTTGGGTCTAGGACTTCAGAAGGCTCAGAAACGCGGGACATGGGGTGTGCATAGGCTTGCACAACGGCGTTCTTTGGCAACGGGGTTTGCTTAGCTGGCAGCAGCGGCACCCCTTTCGGGAGGGTAAACCGTGAGGAAATGGACAGCAACGACTCTGGTGGTTGTGGCGCTTGGTCTTGGCGCTTCCTCCGCGTTGGCGTCAGAATGGGTAGACTTGGCGTCGCGAAAAGTGAAGAAGCATTTCGAGGACGAAAAGACTCAGGTTAATGTCGCCAAGTCCATTCTGAACTGTACACATCCAACTGGAGACGATCCGACGTTCGTAAGCGCCGAAACATATACCGACGCAGACGACGACAAGGTTCTCCTGGTAGTTATCACCATAAAGTGGAAGGGAGGGCTAACCGGTTCAAAATACAAGACGAGCGTTACTTGGAGATGCAAGAAGGGTAAGCACATCGATGCGGTCGTCAGTAGCGACGAAAGTATCATTCCTGTCTCGAAATCAAACAAAAGCAAGCTCGACGACTATTTTTCAGAGCTAGCAGAATCCTTCTTTCCGGGTCACAACTAATAGCCGCGAGGCAATGCCAAGTGTGCGGATTTGTCGGGCAAAAGAACTTCTTAGGCTGCGTTGCAAGTTCTCGTGAGGATAGGATTGCTTTTTAGCAGCCATTGGGGCCGCTAATTCAAAGAAATCGGGGGTACATGCACATCGCGATTGGGTCGTAACAACTTGAATTGCGCGCGAGCGCAAGAGACTGTCTCCACACGAACGGCCAACTTGGGCTGAAAAGCCCATGACTAGAAGACAGCGTTCTTGAGCCGCGCCCGGAAACGGGCGTCGGCCAAGTTTGCTGTTTCTAGTGCCC
>DASXUX010000094.1:0-1872 GCA_036504595.1 Planctomycetota bacterium
GCCGGGAGACTTGTTAGCGAAGCGGTTGTTCTCCCTGGAGTCTCCTTCTGGCTGGGACAGACCGAGTTCCGCGTTATCGCTCTGGCCCCAGAGGACGGGCGCGTTACAAATGCCGAGGTCCTGGGTTCGAATACGGGCCCAAACCGAGACGAGTCCGCAGCAGAAACGGTTGTCAAACTGGCCGAGCTTCTCAAGGCGGAGAACCTCCCGACATTGCGCCAGAAGACTGTCGCCATGGCTGCATACTGTGTCGAGGGCGCGCGGGGCTTCCTGGCGGAGGTGCTGAATGACAGGGAGTTGGTTCTGTCGGCCAAGCTGCGTTTCGCTTCGGACGAGGCAGCTTTGGCGGAGTCCTGCCGTGAGGTCATTGACCGCTGCCTGGAAACGCGGGAACTCGTGTTCGCCTCGGGCCTGAAGCCGCAGCCTGGGCAGGCAGAGAATCCCAACCCACTGGCGAGATACGCGGTGGCAGCCTGTGTTCCCATACTCGACGAGCGTGATCGCGTGAAGACCATCCTGTACGTCGATCACTTCCTCGACAAGGGAACTCACAGTGTTCGGGCGGCGGAGTTCTTGGTATGGCTGGCATACTACTACAGACTGATCTCGGACAATCTCAGCCTGCGGGCCCAACTTGAGGAGCGCGTCACACGACTGGCGCGGAGCGCGCTCGACTCAGCAAACATGGTGGCCGAGTCTCTCGCCATGCAGCAAGTGCTCGAACGCGCGCGACGCATTGCCGCAAGCGATGTCCCGGTGCTCATCCTCGGCGAGACCGGTGTGGGAAAGGAGATGCTCGCAAAGTTCATCCACGAACAATCAGCGCGGCGAGGCAAGCCTTTCGAGGCGATCAATGTCTCCGGATTCTCCGACAGTCTGTTCGAGTCCGAGATGTTCGGTCATGTCAAAGGAGCCTTTACGGGGGCAATTGGCTACCGCGCCGGTGCGTTCGAACGCGCGAGCGGCGGCACGCTATTTCTGGACGAGGTGGGCGATCTGCCTGTGCACTTGCAGGTGAAACTGCTGCGAGCGCTCTCCACCCACTCCGTGCGGCCTGTCGGCGCGGACGTGGACTTGCCTGTCGACGTCAGGCTACTCTTCGCCACGAGTCAGAAGCCTCGTAAGCTGCGAAAAGACTTCTACCATCGCATCAACGGAATTGACGTGCGGATTCCACCACTGCGGGAACGGCGCGAGGATATTGTCCCGCTAGCCCGGCACTTCCTGCTCAAATATGGCGGCACCGACAAGCGGCTGTCCCCGGCCGCCGAGAAGAGGCTGTTGGAGTACGCATGGCCTGGCAATGTCCGCGAGCTGGAGAAAGTCGTTCAGGCCACGACCGTTCTATGCGCAGCGTCTGAGATTGCGCCGGAGGAGATCGAGTTGAAACACGCCGAATCGCCTTCACAACATCTTGAGGACGTGGAGCGGCGGCACATCGCTAGAGTTCTGCGCCAGCAGGATGGCAACAGAACGCGCGCGGCGAAAGTCTTAGGAATCGCCCTCAGCACGCTGCACTTGAAGATCAAAAAGTACAGATTAGATCGATGCGTTCTCACCGTATGACGCAGACTTTCGAGTGCTGCGTCGGAGTGCACAAGTGCGCGGATTTTGGCGGCAAATGGTCTTTTCAGATTGCCCTGGGAGTTTTCGTGGGATAGGATTCTCGTAGCGGACTTGGAGCCGCTAATAAGAAAAACTGAGGGCAGAGCACACCGCGATGAGGTCGTGACAACTTGAATTGCGCGCGAGCGCAAGAGACTGTCTCCACACGAACGGCCAACTTGGGCTGAAAAGCCCATGACTAGAAGACAGCGTTCTTGAGCCGCGCCCGGAAACGGGCGTCGGCCAAGTTTGCTGTTTCTAGTGCCC
>DASXUX010000095.1:0-604571 GCA_036504595.1 Planctomycetota bacterium
CAAGTCGTCCGATGCCACCGCCCATCCCGCCGCGACTTCTTCAGCGCCAAGAAAATCGCGTCGGCGCCCTCTCCGTCGTGCCGTTTCTCCCCGTCTCCCCGTCCCCCCGTCTCCCCGTCTTTCAGTTCCTCTGCGGTGAGCCGTATGAACTTCCTCAACTCCTCCTTGATCTTCCCTCTCACCCCCTCCGCCTTGATCCGATCCACCATCTCCATCGCCGACATCCCCGTCAGCTCTTTGCAGTACCGCGACAGCCGCTGTTGCGAAATCCCCAGGTGAAAGCAAACCACCCGCAGCGGATCCCAAAGGTACGTCCTGAATTCCACCGGATGCTCGCGCGCGAACTTGATTTCATACCGCAGCATCCCCTCGACTTTCTTAATGAGCGCCAGTATCCCACCCGCCCGCTCATTCGGATTCATCGCCTCCTCAGTCTCCGGAAAGAGCCCCGAAATCTGCTGCCACAGCGGCACCTCCATCAATTCTTCCATCCGCTGTCGTCGCCGCTCGCGTTCCTTCTGCCGCTTGGCGGCCTCGTCTTTCCCGACCTCCTCATAGTCTTTGTCGTACAAAGTTTCTTCGTCCCCGTCCTCCCCGTCCGCCATCTGTCCGCCCGCAATAATCGCCTGCCGAGCGTTCCACATTTTCATCACGCCCGCCGAAAACATCGCCTCGTATGGGTTCTTCATCTCCTCGTCCGTCAACCCATACTTCATCCCCTCCCGAATCGCATCGTTGATCGAAGCGTCGCTCCGGTCCCCCTCTCCCCCGCGAGGGGTAGCGCCGGCCTCCGTGCCGGCCATTAGGGCTGAGGGGGCTTCTCCGTGCTGTCTCCCCGCGTCCCCGTGTCCCGGCGTCTCCGCGTCATTCCGTTCTTCCACGTCCCTGCCCTCCACTTCATCGCAAACCATTCCACCCGTCACTCGCCACGCGTCACCCGTCACAGCACGTAAGCACGTGACGACACCGTCGCGCTCTGACGTCCTTGAAAAATTGTGGATCAGTCCTGCGATATTCGAGACCGCCCGGTTTCCCTCGCCAGCGTCATCACGCTGGTCCGAGATCAATATGTTTCGGCACGATCTCTAGCCCAATATATACATTGCGAACACCCAAATATCAACTTAATTCTATAGCTGCTCGGCCACAGTATCAGGTTGGAGTGTCCACTGTGTCCCAAGGCGCCCGATCAAAGCCGATCAGCCAGTTCAGCGCGTGGTGTCTCTCCTCAACTACGCCGACCGCTGCGCACTCACGGACCGGCAAGCGCTTGGCCGAACCCGACCCGTCCAGATCCTCAGGGATCGGTTCGTGGTTGATCCACGATTGGCGGATCGCCCAGTTAATTCTCATGATCAGGTCTGCGGCATCAAGTATCTCCGCACCTGATCGAAGTTTTGCCTGCGCGATAAACTGGCGGTCGTTCTCACGTGGCTTCAGCAACTTTGCCAACCGTGGCACATCACACATGCTCCGCGGCCACTCCAAGTGCTCGATATCGCCCAGCGCCCAAAGCAGCGCCCAAATAGACTCCAGGCGCCACTGCATTTTTCTGCACAGTTCCGGCGCCGGTGTGCGTTCGTTTAAGAAGCTCAGTTCCTTCGGACTGACATTGTCCCACAATTCAAGCTGATCGATCAATTGGCGCACTTCGGCGTGTGGCACCCCTTCCGACCTCAAAACAACTGCCCACAAAATGAGTGTTCGCTTCGCAACTTCAGATGCCGGCCTCAACGCTATCGCAAGATCGTCATCGCTATACAGCGGCCCATCAAACGTGGGAACCTTTCGCTTGGCCAATTAAGCAAGCGACCGTTCCACGCGCGCCTTCTGGCGCTCCGTCGGTGCCCAACTCATTTCCGTTCTCTCCGCGCCCGCCGCATCATCCGCCGCGCGTCGTTGCCTCAAGTCTCAAGCCTCAAGCCCAAAGCCCCAAGCCTCACTTCGCTTCCACATACACATCCAGTTGCTGCCCGACGTAAATGTTCGCCTGCGGATCGACGACCTTATAGATGACCTGCAGGACGCGCGTGTCCACCAGTTCGCGCTGCGTGTTGGTCAATGCCCGCTTGGGGATCACAAACGGCTCGACGCGCACGAACTGCAGCGGGATCGGCTTGTCCGTGATGCCCTTCAGAAACGCCGTCGCCGGCGCGCCGGGTTTGAAGCGTTTGGCGTCGAACTCATCAATGTCGGTGCGCACGTGCTTGGCGCTCAGATCGCCCAGCACCATCACCGCGCCTTCAGGCTGCACGGTGCTCGCGACAACGTATTCCCCTTCGCGCAGATTCACACGCAGAACCGTTGCATCCAGCGGCGCGCGAACCGTGTGGCGCTCGATGTCCATGTTGAGTTGCTCGACTTTCGCCTGAGCTTCCGCTACCGCGGCCTGAGCTTTCCGCACATCCGGCGGCCACGCGCCGGCAAGAAACGTATTCAGATCGGCTTGAGCCTGCTCGACTCCCGTCTTGGCCACTTCCAGTTTGGCTTGCGCGACTTTCACCGCTTCTCTCGCTGTGGCCACGCGCGCGACGGCCAATTTGACGGCGTATTCCGCGCGTTCGAGTTCCTCTTCGGGAGTCGCTCCGCCCTTGACGGTGATTTGCAGCCGCTTCACTTTCGCTTCGTTGTCTTTCTGCACCCACTCCTGTTCGACAACGGACGCGTCGGACTGAGCGATCGAGCACTGCGAATCGGCAACGCTGGCGTTGGCTTGAGCCAGCTTGGCGCGCAGCGGCCCCTCGTCCTCCTTGCGGCGATACGCTTGAACACGCGCCAGTTCCGCTTCCGCGCTGAGCACCGCGGCTTTTGCGGTGAGCAACTGCGATTTCAGCGCGCGCGCATCGACCTCAAAAAGACAATCGCCTTTCTTGACCACATCGCCTTCTTTGACGCAGACTTTCAGCACCAGACCCGGTTCGCTGACGCCAATCGAAACGTTCTCGCTCGCCGCCTCGACCAGTCCGGCGCCTGCGATAGCCTGCGGATACGGTTTGCGTACGGGCTCATGAATCGGCGGCGGCACGGGCAGCGGCTTGACGCTTTGCGTGGACATGCGCACGCCCGCCACCGCGCCCGCGATCGCCAGAATCACAATACACCACTTCCACATAGCCACCGCTCCCAGCCCTGAACAGAGGGTCCAGGGTTCGGGGTTCAGGGTCCAGGGTCAATCGCTTGCGACAATCCTTACCCTGACCCCTGAACCCTGACCCCTGAACCCTTTCCTTTATCCTGCCGCTGCCGGCGCGCCGTTGCGCGGCACCGGGCCGACCGAAATCACATGTCCGTCCAGCATGCGAGCCATCCGGTCCCCAAACGAGAAGATCCGGCTATCGTGCGTCACGATGATCAGGCACCGGTCGTGCGACAGCGCGGTCTTGCGGACCGTGTCCATGACCTGAGCGCCCGTGTCGCCGTCGAGCGCCGCCGTCGGTTCATCGCACACCAGCAGCCGCGGCCGCGACGCCAGCGAACGCGCGATCGCCACGCGCTGCTGCTCGCCGCCCGACAACTTCGCCGGCAGGTTCTTCAGCCGGTCCTTCAAGCCCACCTGGACCAGCAACTCCTCGGAACGTTGCAGCGCGTGCTTGCGCGAAAGCCCCTGGATCATCAGCGGCACGGCAGCGTTCTCCGCGGCCGTGAGCGTCGGCAACAGGTTGAACTGCTGGAACACGAAGCCGATGTTCTCACGCCGAAACGCCGTCTGCTTGCCATGCGACATCGCGTCGAGCGACTCGCCAAACAGCGTCACTTGTCCCGCATCGTGATCGAGCAGACCGGTGATCACGCACAACAGCGTGGTCTTGCCACATCCCGACGGCCCAACCATCAGCAGGATTTCGCCGTAGAACGCATCCAGATCGATGCCGCGCAACGCCTCAATGCGAGCCGTCCCCTCGCCGAAGCTCTTGCGCACGCCGCGAATCTGCACCGCCGGTTTGTTCGACGCCATCGCTGAACCCTGAACCCTGAACCCCGAACCCTGAACCCTCTTCTGTTACCTGAACACAATGGCCGGTTCGATGCGCAGAATCCGCCCGATGCTCATCAGCGCCGCCACCATGACCGCCACCAGCATCGCCACAAACGAAATCCCAAGCAGTTGCGGCGTGAGCATGAACACCAGCGGCGAACGCGGCGTGATCTGCGAACCGAACACGCACGCCGCCCCCACCCCCAGCCCCCACCCCAGCAAGCCGACCACGATGGCCTGCATCAAGACCATTTTTACCAGCATGAAGTTCGACGTGCCCATCGCTTTCAGCGCGCCGAAATGTTTGGTGTTCTCCAGCACGAACGCAGAAAAGGTTTGTATCGCCACCGCCACGCCCACGATCAACCCCAGCAGAATCGTGATCGCGAAGTTGATCGTCGCGGGAATCCGGCGCATGTTTGTCTTGACTGTCGCCCAGAAGAACTCCGACGAACTCATTGCGCCCAGTCCCGTTTTCTCGCGAATGCGTTGCGCCACAACGTCGGGGGACTCGCCCGGTTGAGCGCCCGCCAGGACGAACGTCAGTCGCCGCCGTTCGCTCGGCGCATAATCCAGCGCGCGTTCGTATGTTGTGTACACAACAGGCCCGGGCGTGAACGCGCGCGGCGCGGCAGCCAGCCCCACGACACGCGCGCGATGGTCATTCACCTGCAGCGTGTCGCCGGGATGGACGTTCCGGTACAAATCCATGTTCAGATTATCCCAGAACACTGTCTCCGGGTCGTCGAGCATGTGCGGATCGCCCGATTCGTATGCTTGAGGCATCCCGATTTTGGACTGCCGGTCCACGCCGACGATCTGCACCTGCGAGTACGACCCGTCCGGAAGCTGCGCCGTCCCGCCGCCTACAAAAAAGGGCACCGCCCAGGCCACGCCCGTGACCGAACGCACCCGCAGCAGCGCGCTGTCGGGGAGCGGACGGCGCTCATCGTAGTAGACAGTGGCCGGGTCCATCACCCAGATTTCGGCCTGCGGCACATTCTCGATGCCGCGCGCCGTTCGGCGCATGATGCCGGTAAAAATAGCGCCCTGTTGAACGACCAGCGTGGTGGCAAACGCCAGCCCAAAAACCAGCGCGATAAACTTGGGCGTGTCGCCCACCAACATTCGTAAAGCGATATAGAACATGCGCGTCCCTGTACCCGCACGTTGCGGATGCCAAGGACTCTACATCGCCTTGCACAGTTGCGCCAGAGACACCATGATCGAAAGGCAATGCCTCAAGCCTCAAGCCTAAAGCCTTCAGCCTTCAGTTAAATATTTCTCTCAAAAACGCCAAGTTCAGCTTATAGCACTCGACCAGCGTCTTCCCCTTCTCCGTCGCGCCTTCGATCTGCAGCCAGCCGCTGTAGCCGGCGTCGTCGAGCGCCGCACGGACCTTCTTGAAATCCACGGGGCCTTTGCCGAGCAACTTGCCATTTTCCTTGCAGTGAACTTCGCAGATGTTCTTGGCGCCCAGAGTCCGGATCTCTTTGTAAATGTCGTAGCCGCGGTCGGTCGAATTGCACACGTCGTAATAAACCTTCACCGCCGGCGAACCCACGCGCTCGATGATCGCCATCTGTTCTTCGCCGCTCAACCAGGACTCGATGCCCAGCGAAATGCCAGCCTTCTCGGCTTTCGGCGCGAGGTCCTTCAGCCGCTTGACCGTCTCGTCCACGCCTTCTTTGTCGCCGCGCAGATCGTCATTGCCGAAGAACGCCAGGAGGATCGTCTTCACGCCAAAGGCCTGGGCGATGTCGATGCTGTCGCTGACCCACTCAATCGTCTTCGGGTCCTTCTTGAAAGGAACGCTGTTGAGTTCGCCCAGAGCCAGCGAAGCGACGTCCACGCCGCTGGCCTTCGCCGCGTCCTTGAACTTTTGCTGGTTCTCCGCGCTCTTCAGCTTCACGCCCGCCGCGCTCGCGCCCGGGCTGACCTGCACGCCGTCGAGCCCAATCTCCTTGGCCACGGTGAACGCATCCACCGAACACGACTTGCCCAGCGACCAGTCGCACGCCCCAATGCGAAACCGCTTCTTCGCATCTTCCGCGCGAACCGGCGCAATCCCCGTCGCCGCCAAAGCCCCCGCCCCCATCGCCGCCTTCAGCACGTCGCGCCGCGTCATAGTTTCTGGCTCCTTTGTGATGTTACGGCAGTCTACCGTTGCACCCCTCCATGTCGAGTACACCACTCACCAGACCACCAGACCACCAGACTACCAGACCACCACTCACCAAGCCCCTGCGCATTCCATCAATGTTATTGCGCAATTGCGCGCTAGCCGGCCGTGCTGATTTGTGATAAAAGCCAACCCACTTGCGGCGTCCGCAAGACTAACCGGTCTCTCTATTGGAGGTTGCAGCAGTGCGCGTCATCATCCAACCCAATGCTCAAAAAGTCGGCGAGTGGACTGCGGCGTACATCGCCCGGCGCATCGCCAAGGCCAAAGCCACCGCCAGCAAGCCGTTCGTGCTCGGCCTGCCCACCGGCAGTTCGCCCATTCCGACGTACAAGTCGCTGATTGCGTTGAACAAGGCCAGCAAAGTCAGCTTCCAGAACGTCACGACCTTCAACATGGACGAATACGTCAACCTGCCCATAGAACATCCGGAAAGCTACCACTCGTTCATGTGGGGCAACCTCTTCAAGCACGTGGACATCAAGAAAGAGAATGTCAACATTCTCAATGGCAACGCGCCGGACCTGGAAGCCGAATGCGCCGGGTACGAAGAACGCATCAAGAAGGTCGGCGGCATCCAGCTCTTCCTCGGCGGCATCGGCCCGGATGGCCACATCGCCTTCAACGAACCCGGCTCCTCGCTGGCGTCCCGCACGCGCGTGAAGACGCTGACCGAAGACACCAAGATCGCCAATTCGCGCTTCTTCGGCAACGATCCGCTCAAAGTCCCCAAGATGGCCCTGACCGTCGGCGTCGGCACCGTGATGGATTCCCGCGAAGTCGTCATTCTCGTCACCGGCCACAACAAGGCCCGCGCTCTGGCCGAAAGCGTTGAGCATGGCGTCAACCACATGTGGACCGTCTCCGCTCTGCAGCTTCACCCGAAGGCCATCATCGTTTGCGACGATGCCTCCACGGTCGAACTGAAGGTCGGCACCGTCAACTACTTCAAGGACATCGAACGCGACAACCTCGATCCGGCCAAGGTGCTGGAAGGATCCTCGCTGTCCGCTCGCGCATAAATTAACATCTGCGTGTGTGTGGCACGGGCAGGCCGCGCCGCGTCTTTTTGCGGCGCGGATTGCCCGTGCAGACCGCATGCGAATGCACAGACAACCCGCCGGAGCATACGGACGCTCCTCCGGCCCGCCCGTTCCACACATCGTTTTCGGAGCGGGGACATGCGCATGGCCCGTGCGGCAGCGCGGAGGGTCACGGGCAATCCGCGCCGCAACAGCGCTCGTCCGTAATACTCAGAGGCAACCGCGGCGCGGCCTGCCCGTGCCACACGTGCCACGCATTCTGGGAGCACTCCCATGGACCTCATCGCCCTCTTCAAAGAACGTTCCCGCGCCGCCGGCACGCGCGTCATTCTGCCGGAAGGAAATGACGAACGCATCGTCGCCGCCGCGCGCATCATCGCCGCGGAAGGCTGGGCCAAGCCGATTCTCGTCGATGCGGTAGCGCCGGCCTCCGTGCCGGCTGGCGTCCTGCACTTCAGCACCGCCGACGCCGCCCGCATGGCGCACTACACCGAAGTCTACCGCCGCGCCAGCCCCGACCTGCCGGAGAAGGTGGCTCAACGCGTGGTGAAGAAGGCTCTGGTCTTCGGTGGTTGCGCCGTAGCCGCCGGCGACGCCGACTGCATGGTCGCTGGAGCCGCGAACACGACCGCGAGCGTGATCAGCGCCGCCAGCATCGCGATTGGCCTGACGCCCGGCATCAAGTCTCCCTCCAGTTTCTTCCTGATGGCCTTCCCGGACCTGATGGGCCAAGGCCCGCAGGTTCTGGTTTATGCCGACTGCGCGGTGAACATTCAGCCCACCGTCGAACAGCTTGCCGACATCGCCATCACGACCGCCAACAGCGCGAAGGTGTTGCTCGGCGTCGATCCGAAGATCGCCATGCTCAGCTTTTCGACGAAGGGCTCCGGACAGCACGCGGACGCCGACAAGGTGATCGCGGCGCTGAAAATTGTGCGCGAACGCCGGCCGGACCTGGCCATTGACGGCGAACTGCAAGCCGACAGCGCCATCGTTCCGCGCGTCGCCGCCAAGAAGTGCCCCGAAAGCCCCGTCGCCGGCAAAGCCAACGTTCTTATCTTCCCGGACCTTGACGCCGGCAATATCGGCTACAAGCTTAGTCAGTATCTGGGCAAGGCGCGCGCGTACGGCCCGATCCTGCAAGGCTTCAAACGCCCCTGCAGCGATCTGTCCCGCGGCGCAACCGCGGAGGATATCGTCGGCACAGCAGCAATTGTTGCGGCTGCCGCCTCCGGATCAGAACCGCGACCGTAAGGGAGCGGCCTCCGGTTCCCCTCTCCCGGTGGCGCCGGCCTCCGTGCCGGCGGGAGAGGGGTTAGGGGTGAGGGGGAAGAACCGTACTGTGGTAAAAAAAGGAATGGATATGTCAGCGAAGGTCCTGGTTCTGAACTGCGGCAGTTCGTCCATCAAGTATCAGCTCTTTGAAATGCCCAGCGCCGAAGTCCTCGCGCGCGGCCTGATCGAACGCATTGGCGAACAACTCGGCAGCTACAAGCACAAGGACGCCGCCGGCGAGCGTTCCGAAAAGATCAAGATTCCCGATCATCACGCCGGCCTGGAAATTCTGGTCAAGTGCCTCCGAAACGGCGCGGTCTCCGATCTGTCCGAAATCGCCGCGGTCGGCCATCGCGTCGTGCATGGCGGCGAAGCCTTTACCGGCTCGGTCTTCGTCACGCCCGAAGTCGAAAAGACGATTCAAGACTGCGCCGATCTGGCTCCGCTGCACAATCCGCCGAATCTGGTCGGCATTCGCGCCGCCAAAAAAGCGTTTCCGGACGCGCCGCAAGTCGCCTGCTTCGATACGGCCTTTCATACGACGCTCCCACCGGTCGCGTACATGTACGCGCTGCCGCATGAACTGTATGAGAAATACCGCATTCGCCGCTACGGTTTCCACGGGACCAGCCACCGCTACGTCGCGCGCCGGGCTGCCGAGATGCTGGGCAAACACAAGTACGCCGTGAACGTCATCACCTGCCACCTCGGCAACGGTTGTTCCATGGCCGCCGTCGCCGCAGGCAAGTCCGTTGACACCTCGATGGGACTGACGCCGCTCGAAGGCCTGGTCATGGGCACCCGTAGCGGCGACATCGATCCAGCGATCATTTTCTACCTGGCCGAGAAACCCGAATTCAAGAATCTGGCCGCGATCAACGGCACGCTGAACAAGAAGAGCGGCTTGCTGGGCGTCTCCGGCACATCGAACGACATGCGCACGCTCGAACAAGCCGCGCTGTCCGGCGATAAGCGCGCCGCGCTGGCCCGCGAAATTTTCGCCTACCGCATTCGCAAGTACATCGGCGCCTATGCGGCCGTTCTCCCGAAGTTGGACGCCATCGTCTTCACCGGCGGCATCGGCGAAAACGACCCGGACGCGCGCGCACAATCCATCGCGGGCCTCAGCGCCAATTTCGGCATCGCCATCGATCCGGCGAAGAACGCGAAGGCCATCCGCGGCGTGGAAGCCGACATCGCAACCGCCGATTCCCGCGCGCACGTGATGGTCATTCCGACGAACGAAGAAAAGGCAATTGCCGCTGACACGTACCAGTTGGCCGTGGAGAAGTGCGAAGCAGCGAAGTAGTCAGTTGTCCGTGGTCAGTTGTCCGTTGTCAGTAGAGGCGGCGCCGCCTGCAGAAACAACTGACAACTGACCACTGACTACTGACAAAACTACCGGAGAGGATAAGAATGCCGAAATATCGAGTGCTGACCGAAACCGAGAAGAAGTCCCTGGAATCCCAGGGCTGCCGCGCCGTGGAATGGACCGATATCCAGGTTGCCGAACCGTTCGACAGCACGCGCGTGCGCAACGTTACCTTCCTCGGGCCGGTGAAAATCGGCTCGGTCGCCGGTGTCGTCAAGCGCGGCAATCTCGCCGAACCGTGCGGCATCTACGACGCGACGCTGGCCGACGTGAACATCGCCGACGGGTGTCTGATCAAAAAGATCGGCTCGCGGCTGAGCGGCTACGACATTGGCGCGCGCGCGGTCATTGAAGACTGCGGGCTGATCTCTGCGGAAGCCGGCGCGAGTTTCGGCTGCGGCGTCGTGGTGGACGCGGTCAACGAAGGCGGCGGGCGTGGCGTGCCGCTGTATCCGGAGCTTTCCGCACAGGTCGCGCACTTGCTCGCGCTGCATCGCTACCGGCCGCAGTTGATCGCCAAACTTGAATCGATGGTGGCCGCTCGCGTGGCGAAAGCAAAGGCCGCTCGCGCACAGATCGGCAGCGAAGCGACGATTCGCGGCGTGAAGACGATGCTCAACGTGACCGTTGGCGCCGGCGCGCGCATCGAGGACGCCGCGCTGCTGGAGAACGGCACGATTCTCAGCGAGCCGAAGGCGCCGGCGATCGTCGGCAGCGGCGTGACGGCGCGCGAATTCGTCATCGCCGAAGGCTCGTCCGTCACCGACGGCGCGATGCTGAAGGCCACCTACGTCGGCCAGGGCTGCGGCATCGGCAAGCAGTTCTCCGCCGAAAACTGTCTCTTCTTCGCCAACTGCGAAGCCTATCACGGCGAAAGCGTGGCGCTCTTCGGCGGGCCGTACACGGTCACGCACCACAAGTCCACGCTGTTGATCGCCGCGCAACTCTCGTTCTACAACGCGGGCTCGGGCACCAACCAGTCCAACCACATGTACAAGCTCGGCCCCGTGCACCAGGGCATCATGGAACGTGGCTCGAAGACCGGCAGCTTCAGCTATCTGCTCTGGCCCTGCCGCATCGGACCGTTTTCGGTCGTCATCGGCAAGAACATGGCGAACTTCGATCTCGGCGATCTGCCATTCAGCTACATCATTGCCGAAGGCAACAAGAGCACGGTCACGCCGGGCTTCAACCTGTATACGGTCGGCACCGTCCGCGATGGCGCCAAGTGGCCGGCTCGCGACCGCCGCAAGTCCTCGGTCAAGCGCGATCTGATCCACTTCCCGGTGTTCAACCCGCTCACCGTCGAACGCATGGTCCGCGGCGAACAACTCCTCAACAACACGGCGAAAGTCTCCGATCGCTCGCTGGAAGAAGTGAGCATTAACGGCGGCACGATCAAACGCCTGCTGCTCAAAACCGGCGCGAAGTACTATGCGACCGCCATCGAAGCGTACCTGTGTGAAAAGGTTCTCGACCGCGTCGAACCGCTGTTGCAGAAGGGCGCGCCGCTGACCGAAGTCCGCCAGCAACTGGTGGCGCGGGCGTCCCTGCCCGCGGCGGGCACGGAGGCCCGCCCCACTTGGGCCGACCTCGGCGGCATGCTCATCGCCAAGGAGCGCCTCGAAGTCCTGAGCGCACTGGTCGAATCCGGCGCCGTGCCGGATCTCGAAGCGCTCCAGGCCAAGCTGCAGGAATGCTTCGCCGCGTACGGCGAGGACGAATGGAACTTCGTCTCCGCCAACTGGGAAGCCCGCTACGGCTCGAAGCTCAGCGAGATCACGGCGGCCGGACTGGCCGAAGCCGCCGCTAAACTCCTCGCCGCGCGCTCCAAAGCCATCAAAATGACACTAAGCGACGCGGAAAAGGAGTTCTCCGAGACCGCACAAATCGGCTTTGGCGTGGATGGCGACGTCGCCGCTCGACGGGCCGATTTCGAATCGCTCCGCGGCACGTACGCCGGCAACAAGGTCGTCAAGCAGTTGAACGCCGAACTGGCCGCAATCGAACAGCGCGTGGCGGCGTTCAAATCCAAAGCTGAAACGCTGAAATAAAAGACGGGTGCCACGGTCCGGCGTGGCCGTCTGCGCCAGACCGTGCCGAATTGGCAAAAGAACCCAACGGGGAGGAAGTAGCATGGCTGACGAAGTAGCTGACCGGACCAAAAAAGTGATCTCGACGATTCTCAAAGTTCCGATGGAACGCGTTGTTCCGAGCGCGCATTTCATCAAGGATCTGGGAATGGAGTCGGTGAAGTCGATCGAACTGATGGCCGCGCTGGAAGAAGAGTTCGACATCGAGATCGACTCCGACAAAGTCGGCGACGTGCTGACGGTCGAGAAATCGATCGCGTACGTGAAGACGGTTGTGGGCTAACGGCGCCACGCTTGTGCTCGCGCAAACTGTCTGGCGCCAACTCAAACGTGCCCTCGTACTGCGAGGGCCAACGCCCGCCGTTTCCGGTTCCCCTCTCCCCCGCGAGGGAGAGGGGCTAGGGGTGAGGGGGCTTGGCACCGCCGAACTTTGGAATAGCCCTGCCTGTCTGCATGCCACTCTTTACACCTCTGTGGAAAGCAGGTAACGTTGCCTTAATGAAGAAGAAGAAGAAGAAGAAGAAGCGCACTCGCCGCAACTACCCCCTCAACTCTCTTCTTAAGCGCGTCTCCCACCGCAACCGCAATCGCGAAATACCGACAGGGCCTGCTGTTGGCAAGAAAGTGTCCTAAAGAGCCTGTTTTCCCTACTCGCCCAATTGCCATACGTACAAGTATGGATTGGACTTGCAATAACGCCGCGGGGTCCCTAAAAAGGTTGCGGGCCTTTTTCTGCAACCTAAGGAGACACCGCCATGGACAAGGTTGAGCAGCGAGTCAAAAACGTCGTCGCGCGCGTGCTGGGAATCGATATTGCGCGGATCAAATCCGAACACAGTTTCACCTTCGATCTTGGCGCGCAAAGCGTCCAGTCGATCGAACTCGTCGCCGCGTTCGAAGAAGAGTTCAACGTCGAACTGGACGAAGACGCCGCGCTGAACGTCAGCACCGTCGGCGACGCCGTAAAATTCCTGGCCGACGCCTGCAAAGCTCAAGGTATCGCCGCCTAAAACTGAAACCGAGAAGCCGCGGGTTGCGCAAGGACTGCTGAGCAATCCGCTTCGCTCGTCACTCGTCACTCGTCACGTCTTCGAAAAGCTTAACCAACGAGGAATCAACCATGTCCGCACGCTTAAAAGAACATCCGCTTCAGGACCGCACGACACCGAATCTGCTTGAGAACGTTTTCGACTACAACCTTCCCCCCTTGATTCGCTTTGACGGCCCCGCGATCGAGTATATCGATGGCAAAGCCGTCGAGTTCAGCCCCGCCGCGATGAAGACGCGCGACATCGTCGTCACCGATACGACCTTCCGTGACGGCCAGCAGGCCCGCCCGCCGTACACCGTCGATCAGATGGTTCACATTTACGATCTGATGGCCAAGCTCGGCGGACCGAACGGAGTCATTCGCCAGAGCGAGTTCTTCCTTTACACCAAGAACGACCGCGACGCGCTGGACCGCTGCCGCGCGCTCGGCCACAAGTACCCTGAATGCACCGGCTGGATCCGCGCCGTCAAAGGCGACTTCCGCCTGGTCAAAGAAGCCGGCTTGAAAGAAACCGGCATGCTGACCAGCAGCTCCGATTACCACATCTTCAATAAGCTGAAGTTCAAGAGCCGCAAGGAATGCATGGACAGCTACTGCGAAGTGGTTGCCGCCGCCTTTGAGGCCGGCATTCGCCCGCGCTGCCACCTCGAAGACGTGACCCGCGCCGATCTCGACGGTTTTGTTTTCCCATTCGTCGATCGCCTGATGGACATGAGCGCCCAGGTTCCCGAAAACCTGCGCGCCAAGATCCGCCTCTGCGACACAATGGGCTTTGGTCTCAGCTACCCCGGCGCCGAATTGCCCCGCAGCATCCCGAAGTTGCTCTACAAGATGAACCGCGAATGCGGCGTGCCCAGCGACCGGCTGGAATGGCACGGCCATAACGATTTCCACAAAGTCCACATCAACGGCACCACCGCGTGGCTCTACGGCTGCGATGCGTTGAACGCCACGCTCTTCGGCTTTGGCGAACGCACCGGCAACCCGCCGCTCGAATCGGCGATCATGGAATACATCGCCATCAAGGGCAGCCTGTGCGGCATCGACACGCTCGCCATCTCGGAACTCGCCGATTACATGCGATCGATCGGCCTGCCGATTCCCGATAACTATCCGTTCGTCGGCCGCGGCTTCAACACGACGCAGGCGGGCATCCACGCCGGCGGTTTGCGCCAGGACGAACGCATCTACAACATCTTCGATACCGGCAAGCTCCTCGGCCGCCCGCCGCGCGTCACCATCACCGACAAGAGCGGCGCCGACGGCGTCACCCTGTGGATCAACGATTTCCTCGG
Source organism: Planctomycetota bacterium (assembly GCA_036504595.1). GTDB lineage: Bacteria > Planctomycetota > SZUA-567 > H5-PLA8 > H5-PLA8 > DASXUX01. The sequence continues at coordinate 14,288 of DASXUX010000095.1, forward strand.
CTTGTCCGGCGACGAGCGCATCAACAAGATCAAGTGCCACAAAGTCGCGCGCTGGGTGATGGACCAGTACGAAATCAACAAGCGCCTGACCGCCATCAGCGACATGGAAATGGAAACTCAAGTCAAGACGCTGATGCCGGAATACTACGAGAAGCGGAAAAGAAACTGACGCCAGCTTTTCTGGAGTAGACGAGGGGCGAGCGCCGGCCAAGGCGTCCCCATACCACCGTTCGGTTGTACGGGAGGAACCGCCATGGCACGCCGCATACTGCAATTCAGGCTTGTGCAACTCGCGCTGCTCATCTTCACTTGGATGAGCGGAATCGCGTTCGCGGGCGAAACGGTGGCACAGCCGCGTGCAGACGCCGTTAGCGTCTCAATCAGTCCTAATCCCGCGCGGCCGGGCGAGGCGATCACGCTCACGGCCACCGGCAACGTGCCGGCAACTTATTCTTGGAGCATGCCCTACGCCACTCCCAATTCCAGCACCGACAACCCGGCGACATGTGCGTTCGCATCCTGCGGCGGCCAAAAAATATCACTGTATGCGAACGGCACGATTGTGGGTGGCTACACGGTGGTTGTAACGGACACGGTCATGGACGTTGATGGAGACGGCGTGCCCACTGATCTGGAAACGGCGTTGGGCACCGATCCGTCCGACGTGAGTTCGCTCCCAACGGTCCCTCCCAAAGACAATAAAGGGTATCTCAGTGTTTGGTTTCCCATAAAACTTCGCATGAACAACTCTAAGATCGGCCAAGATACCCTTTCGATTGACCTCCTTATCGATGCAAAGGAGAGGAAGTTCAGTACCTCCACTCAGAAGGCCGCGCTGTACTTTGGCGGTATTGTAAAGACCTTCACCGTCACACCGGTTGGGAAGAAATTCGTGGCCACTCCGGACAGCAAGAGCAAAAATGACAAGATGTCGATTAAGATTGATATCTCGCGTTTTGCTGACATAAAGATCCGGTTAACTCGCGGCAGCTTCTATGAGACGCTTAGCAGAAACAACTCAGGGCTGGCCACAGCGAACCGTGTGACCATTCCGCTCTTCGCCGTTCTAGGCGACCAGCTTTTCGCTGATCAGGAAACTATCCGCCTCTCGACTAAGAACGGCGTGCTCACCGGAACGGCCAGTGCTGGCGACTCGTCAATCGGAGGACGGTGAAACCTCAGACGGTCTCTCTAGCGGATGCACGGGGACGAGCGTAAAGCTCGCCCCTTTTTGTTGATTGATCGGGACGGAAGGTTTTACCGCGCTGGCTAATGTCCGGCGTTGGGGTCGAGGAACTCCCCGGAAGCGCGGTCCAGGTTCACGATTTCGGCGGCAGCGTCTTCATGCGCTGGGGCGCGAAGCGAACTGTCTGGCGTGACAGCGGCAGTTGTGTTCCGGTCGAATCCGGCGGGGCGCGTCGAGACCGGCAGCGCCTGCTCCTCATCCAGAATCTGTGGCGCTTGTTTTCGGCTGGCGTCAAAAAACTCCGCAACGACAGGTGTGCTTTTCGCGGCATCCAAGTCCACGATCTCGGCGGCTTCGAGCGGCTCTGTGCGCACAAAATTCACCGGCACGGAGGCTACGGTTTCGCTCTGATTGAAGCCTTCCGCGCGCACGGAAACCAGTTGAGCACGCTCACTCATGCAGGCGTCGACGAACTCCCCCGTCCTTGGCGAACCCAATTCCACGATCTCCGCAGCGGACACGACGATCTCATGCGCTTGGGCCTGTGCGGCCGGGTCAGGCAGATGCTTGGTGCCCACATCAGCCCTCTGGTTGGTGCAACCCACCATGCCAACTAGAGCACAAAGTAATGTAGCCTTTGCAGCCGTGCGCAGATCAATCATGAATTGCGTCCCCTCCAGGACACCACCGCAAGTTATGCTTTCAGCTTGGTCGGTTGGGACAGCGTAAGAAGCTCGTCCGGAGTGTCAAGGTGGAACCGCGCGCTTAATCACAGGGGCCTCAAGAACTGCATTGGCTCGCGCGGAATCGGCTGGTGTATGCAAGGGTCGAGTGAAGGAGCTCGCCCCTTGCCGTTGTGCGAGCCACCGATGGCGTGATCGTATTCAGTTTGACTGAAGTCCAGGGATGTATACTATAAGTAGCATGATCAGCAGACTTGCAAGCATTCGAGGGTCTCTTGGGCCGCCGGCATATGAAGCAGAGGATGTTCTCATCTATAAGGGGGACTCGCTCGCTCTCATGGCAAAATTACAGGACTCACCATTCAATCTGACTGTCACCTCCCCGCCTTACAACATCGGTAAAGAATACGAGACTGCCCTGAATTCGGAAGCGTATCTGGGCTGGTGTGAGACGTGGATCGCCGAGATTTTCCGGCTGACGGCGGAGCATGGGGCCTTTTGGCTAAATCTCGGCTATTTCTCACTTCACGGAAAGGCGAAAGCAATCCCGATTGCCTATCTCCTGTGGAACCGAATTCCATTCTATCTTTTGCAGGAGGTGGTGTGGCAGTACGGGGCTGGGGTTGCATCCAGACTGAGTTTCTCCCCCAGGAACGAGAAATTCCTTTGGTATGTGAAGAACCCCGGTAACTACACCTTCTGCCTTGATGCAGTGAGGGATCCGAATGTTAAGTACCCGAATCAGAAGAAAAATGGAAAGTTGAAGTGCAATCCGCTCGGGAAAAACCCAGGGGACGTATGGTACTTCCCAAAAGTTACCTCGGGAAAGAACAGAAGCTCCAAAGAAAGAACTTGTCACCCCGCACAATTCCCTGTCGCCGTGATAGACCGGATCGTGAAAGCATGCAGCCTTCCTGGCGACGTTATTTTTGATCCGTTTCTCGGTTCCGGCACAGTCGTGGAGGTCGCCATCCAAAACAAACGCAAGGTGGTAGGCTTCGAGCTCAGCGACCGCTACGTTTCAACGGCTGTCGATCGAGTCGAGAAGGCGTTGTCACGTGCGAAGTACATTGAAGCACAGGGAGTCTTATTCCCCGCTGTTTAGCGTAATCAGTTTGCTCTGTTCGACGGGTGGAGGAAGCCTGCACTGCTGGCCGGATTCAGCGTGTTGACCCACCCAATCTGAGTGGTCCAGCCAGCCAAAGCGCACAAGCAACAGTTTGGGCTTTCTATTGAAAGCAGAGAACTTCTCAAAGTTCAGGGCAAGGTAGTATCCCGACTTCAACTTCTTGCCTTCGGTCGGGACCTGTGCATAGCTTCGGTTCCCGAAAATGCATTTCAGGCTGGATGAGGTCTTTATCTCTACCGAGAACTTGGCAGGATCGGGGATGTAAACCAAGTCTTTCTCATCACTCGCCTTATCCCCCCTCCACAAGCGCGGGTGCCTTGTTGCAAGTTCAAGCGGCAGCAACTCGTGAAGAAAGAACCCCATTATCTGGGGTTTCGGGAAGAGATCCTTTCCAATGCGAAAGCCCGATGGTCCGATTCTGGACCGAAAGATAGACTCCCAAGTAGAGAACGCAGCTTCAACCAGCTCCTTCCTCTTCAGCGGATGCGCATCTATTAGCTCCTGCGTCTTGGCCTTCCATTTCTCAAGGGGCAGGCCTTGGTATGGCGATTTCACAAGAGATCCCTCATCAACCTGCTCGGTGTCACCCCTAGAGCGTGCGCAAGCCTCGAGATGTTTACCAGGCTCACATTCCGCTCCCCGCGCTCAATCGCGCCGACGTAGGTGCGGTGCAGGCCTGCTTCATGCGCTAAAGCTTCTTGAGAAAAACCTCTCTTGAGGCGTAACGCTCGGACAGCTTCGCCGAAGACTCTCTTTAGCTCGATGCCTGATGTCTTCATGTTTGAATTGCACACTACTGGAAGTTGTGACAACGTGTCTACAGACTATAAGTAGCATCCGAGAGCGCTGGGGGGGGGCGAGATGGCTTTACCCCTTTACTCTTTCCCCTCCGCGATGTATCGCTACGTTGATGAAGAAGAGAATCTCCCGTCCCCGGCGCTACAAGCTCACCGCCTTATTGAAGCGCGTCACGCGCCACAATCGTCATCGCGAAGTGCCCACTGGACGAGCCGTCGGAAAGGAGGCTTTGTGAGACTCTTGGTCTGCCTTCTCCTCTCTCTCCCTGTCTTCGCCGCCGCCGACGCCCCGCAGTTCGACTGCGACTTTCCCGGCGGCAATTTCATCCTCGATAAGGCCGAAGGCGACGACGTGTCCTTCCACCAGGATTTGCGCGAAACGGACGGCGACTGGTTCTACTGGTATTTTCGCGTGCGGAATGCGGGCGGGCGAACGCTGACGTTTCATCTGACGAAGGGAAACCACATTGGCGCGCGCGGGCCGGCGGTAAGCGACGATGGCGGGAAGACGTTTCGCTGGCTGGGGCTGTCTGCCGTGAAGGACGGAACGTTCAGCTACACGTTTGCGGCGGATGCCGCGGACGTGCGCTTTTCGGTCGCGATGCCATATCAGGAAACGAACTGGAAAGCATTTTTACAGAAGATCGGCAACCGGCCAGAACTCAAGGCCGAGGTGCTCTGCAAGAGCCCCAAGGGGCGCGATGTCGAGATGCTTCATGTCGGAAAACTGGACGGCGGCGCGAAGCACCGTGTGGCGATCACGTGCCGCCATCATGCGTGCGAGATGATGGCCAGCTTCGAGCTGGAAGGCATCCTCGAAGGCGTGCTCGCCGATGATGAAACGGGCAAGTGGCTGCGCGAGAACGTCGAATTTCTGATTTTGCCATTCATGGACAAAGACGGCGTCGAAGACGGGCTGCAGGGCAAGAACCGCAAGCCGCACGATCCGAATCGCGACTACATGGGCGAGAGCATTTATCCAAGTGTTGCGGCCGTGAAGAAACTCGTGCCGGAATGGTCGGGCGGAAAGCTGCGCATCCTCCTGGACCTGCATTGCCCGTATCTGAAAGGTGGCGCGAATGAAAACATCCACCTGGTCGGCGGACCCAACCCGGCGATTTGGGAACGCGCGCAGCGCTTCGGCGAGATTTTGCAGCGCGTCCAGCGCGGACCGCTCGTTTATCGAACCCAGGACAATGTCGCTCACGGCCAGACGTGGAATACGCTGAAAGAGCCGCGTTCGGTTGGCATCTGGGCCGCTGAACTGCCTGGCATCAGTTTCGCAACAAGCCTCGAATTTCCATACGCGAACGTGCGCGACAAAGACGTCACGCCCGAAACCGCGCGGGCGTTCGGGCACGACGTCGCGGCGGCATTTGCGGAGTACCTGAAGCAGTAAGGTGGCACGCTTGCGGTCGCGCTGTTCGTTTGGCGCGGCCTCAAACGTGCGGGCGCGTAGGCGACGAGTAAGCGGCCCGGCAAAACCCTCTCCCCCGCCGGGGAGAGGGTGGCGAGCGTAGCGAGCCGGGTGAGGGGTCGCCGTGCACCACCGATAACGACTTTCTCGACTTACAGCGCGGCTACGCAACCCATGCGTGCCACCGCCTTGAAAGTGGCTGGCAAATTCGGCGCGCGATGCCTAAACTTCGCAGCGGATTTGGCGAGGAGCTGCGACGTGAAGACACGAACCATCGACGTGGCCGGGGTCAAAATGGGAGGCGGCAACCCGCTGTTTTTGATCGCGGGGCCCTGCGTCATCGAAAGCTATGAGCACTGCCTGGAGACAGCCCGGCAACTCAAGCGGATCGCGGCCGAAGCGCAGTTCCCGCTGATCTTCAAGTCTTCGTTCGACAAAGCCAATCGCACCTCCGCCGACAGTTTTCGCGGCGTCGGCATGCTCGAAGGCTTGAAAATCCTGGCGGCAATCAAGAAAGAACTGCAGGTTCCGATCCTCACGGATGTGCACGAACCCAACCAGTGCGAACTGGTCGCCGAAACAGCCGACATCCTGCAGATCCCTGCCTTCCTCTGCCGTCAGACCGATCTGCTGGTCGCCGCGGGGCGCACCGGACACTGCGTGAACGTGAAGAAAGGCCAGTTCCTCGCGCCCGGCGACATGCGCAACGTCATCGAAAAACTTCGGGCGACCGACAACGAAGACATCATGCTGACCGAACGCGGAACATCCTTCGGCTATCACTATCTCGTCAATGACATGCGCGCGCTGCCGGCCATGCGCAGGCTCGGCTTCCCAGTCGTCTTCGATGCGACGCATTCGGTGCAAATGCCCGGCGGAATGGGAACCGCTTCCGGCGGCGAACGTCAATATATCCCAGCGCTGGCACGCGCGGCAGTCGCAGCGGGCGTGGATGGCGTGTTCCTGGAAGTCCATCCAACACCGGAGAAGGCGCTCTCCGATGGCGCGACGCAGCTTCACATCCGCAATCTGCCGCCGTTGCTGAAGGTGCTTCGAGCCATCGAGGCGGCCGTTCGTACCGCGGTGGAAGAAGAGGAATTCGACAGCGGCCTGCGCACGCCCGGGATGACCGGCACGTTCACCAATCTGCCCAAGACTTCATAGCGCTCCATGGACTACACGCAGGCTCTGGAATACCTTGACGGCTTCGTCAACTTTGAGCGCACCGCGCCCACCCGCGCGACGCGCACAAAGATATCGCTCGACCGAGTCCGCGAACTGGCGGCGCGGCTGGGCAATCCGCAGGACACCTTCCCCACCCTGCACGTCGCCGGCACCAAGGGCAAGGGCTCAACGTGCGCGTTCGCTCAAGCGATCCTCTCTGCCGCCGGGCTAAAGGCGGGACTGTACACATCCCCGCATCTGCAGGATGTGCGCGAGCGCATTCAACTCGGCTCGCAGATGATTCCTCAGGAGGACTTTGCGCGTTTGCTTTCGGACTGCGTGCCGACGCTGGAAATCATGCGCCATCCGCCCAAGGGCGAACGCCGGCCGACGTATTTTGAAGTATTGACCCATCTGGCGTTCTCGTGGTTCGCGGAACAGAAGGTCGATGTTGCGGTCGTTGAGGTCGGATTGGGCGGGCGCCTGGATGCGACGAATATCATCCGGCCCGTTGCCTGCGCGATTACGAACATCAGCCTAGATCACCAGGCGATTCTGGGCGATACGCTCCGTGAAATCGCGCGCGAAAAAGCCGGCATTCTCAAGCCCGGCGCGCCAGTCGTGGTTGCCCCGCAATTGCCGGACGTCGCGGCGGCCATTGAGGAGTGTGCGCGCGCGGCCGACACGCGGCTGGACCGCATCGGCACGGAGCTAACGCTCAAGGTCTCGAATGCCGCTCCGGACAACGGCTGGCACGGGCCCGACGCAGAGTTGTCCGCGCCCGAAGGCGAGACGTATCGCGCGAAACTTGGACTGCGCGGAACTCATCAGGCGGAGAACTGGGCGCTGGCGGTACGGCTGAGCGACATTTTCTATCGCAAGAAGTTCGATTTACCTCTGCCGCAGGCGGCCGTCGCGGAAGGTTCTGAAAAAGTGCATTGGCCGGGGCGGCTGGAGGAACTGCCTCAGCAGGCCGGTCCGCGTATTTTTCTGGACGGAGCGCACAACGATCATTCGCTGCGTACAGTGCTGCGTGAATTGCGCTCGGGCCTAGGAGCAAAGCGCGAACTTACTGTTGTCTTCGGATGCGCGAAAGACAAAGACTTGGGCGCGATGCTGAACGTTCTTCACGACGAACGCATCAACGACGTCCTCTTCACGCATTCGGGCAACTCGCGCGCGAGAGATCCGGAGTCGATGGCCGCCGAATGGCGACGGCTGACCCATCAGCAGGCGCTGGTCTCGCCGAGTTGCATCGAGGCGCTCGATGACGCGCGGCGCGTGGCGGGAAAGCACGCGGCCGTTCTCGTCACCGGCTCACTCTATCTCGTCGGCGCCGTCAAGGTCGCCCTCGAAGCGCGTCGCAAGAAATAGAAAATTTCCGCGCCCCTTCGGCGCTTCTCCGCGTCTCTGCGCTTAAGAAAAGCTTACTGTTCGCGTTTGCCGTCGTACCACAGTTCCAGGCCTTCGCGTTTTTGGACGCCGGCGCGGCCCTGTATTCCCAGGCGCAAGAAAATCCCGGCCATGCCCAGCGGAGAATAACGCTTCAGCTTTCGACCGGAAGTAATCACCGGCGCCTTCAACAGAACAAAGCGGCCCTGGCGTTTCAGAGCGCGGCTGAGGTGGATTTCTTCGCTGGCAAAGTAGCGTTCGTCAAAGCCATTGATCGCCTGGAACGCATCGCGCTTTACAAAGATGAAACAGCCGGCGGCCCAGCGTGCGACTTGAAAATAGAAGAACGTGAACACGCGCACAAACACGCGCTGGAAAAAACCTGGGCGGAAATCGAAGTCCACAAATGCGCCGCCGCCGATGGCTCCGTCCGCCAGCGCGTCCAGGGCGGCGCGAAGAACTTCCGGCGGCAGGATGCTATCGGCGTCCAGAAAAACAAAGATGTCGCCTTCGGCTTCGCGCGCGCCGGCGTTGCGCACAGCGGCAATCTGGCGCTTGTGGACGTCGATCACGCGGGCGCCGTGAGCGTGGGCGATCTCGGCGGTGCGGTCTGCGGAGGCATCATTGACGACGATGATTTCAAAGGGCTGCCCGCAATCGCGCGCGGCGGCCTGGATGGAATCGACGGCCGCGCCGACCATGGCTTCTTCGTTGTAGGCGGGGAGGATGAACGAAATCATCGAGCGGTTCTTCACTTTCGAAATTCACGAGCGCCACGGGGGAGCGGGTATAGGGTCCCGGGCCTCGGGTATGGGGATGGCTTTCTCGTCACAAGCAACACCCATACCCGATACCCCATACCCGATACCCGCTGTTCGAGGAGCACAAAACGCGTCCACATCCGTGAAACGCCACGAACCCGCTCAATCTTCCTCAGTGAGGATCCGGGCGCTGCGGCGGCTGCCGGCGAAGTAGCGGCACAGGCCGCGGCGGCTCGCGGCGCTCAAGAAATCCACCCAGTATGCCACGGCGGGGCTGCGGAACGCGCTGCGCAAGCGCTGCAGGGCTTCCTTTAGGTCCAGACCGCTGCGGTAAAGAATTTTGTACGCGGCCTTGATCTCGGCTCGGTCGTCGGGCGTCAGATAGCTGGCTCGCCGCAGGCCGACGGTGTTGAGCGTCGTCACCGCGTTGACGCCGTCGCCGATCAGGTACGGCGGAACATCCATGCCGAAGCGCGAGCCGCCGGATAGAATCGCCAGGCGTCCGACGCGCACGAACTGATGAATCACGACGTTGCCTGAAATGACAGCGCCATCGCCGACCTGCACGTAGCCGGCCAGCAAAGCCCCGTTGGCCATGATCACGCTGGAACCAACGCGGCAATTGTGAGCGACATGGCTGCCGACCATCAGGTACGATCGGTCGCCGACGAACGTCGGGAATTCGCCGACCGAGCCGTGGATCGTCGCGTTCTCGCGCACGACGACATCTTCGCCGAGAACGGTGCTGACCGGTTCGCCCTTGTGCGAGAAATCCTGCGGGAGATGGCCGATCACGGCGTTCATGTGGATGTCGCAGCCGCGACCCAATTCGGTGCCCGGACACAGGTGCGCTCGCGCGCGAATGCGGCAGCCGGGGCCGACCTTCACGCCGTCTTCGATGATTGCGTACGGGCCGACTTCAACGGCACTTCCCAGTTCGGCCCGGCTTGAAATTATTGCGCTTGGATGAATGCTCATGATTAGGTACTTTAGTGGCGCGATGCGTGAATTCAAAAGTCAATTTGGTGGTCTGGCCATTGGTTATTGAAGGAGAACGCCTGGTGAGCACGAACTGGCAGAAAACGTTTCAAGAACACGGGGCAATTTGGGTTCATGACGGCAGGGCCTCGCGGCCGCACGCTCTGCTGACCAGCGGGCTGCATTCGGATGGGTTTGTGAATTGCACGCTCGTGACGCAGCACCCGGGCGTGCTGCAGCAGATCGTTTCTTCCAGCGACGGACTGGCGGCGCAATTTCCGGCTGAAGAAGTGGACTGCGTTGTAGGGTCGGCTTTCGGAGCGATCACGCTGGCGTATGCGGTCGCACTGCAGCTTAAGGCGCGCGCTGCATTCACCGAAAAAGACGGTGAGGGAATGAAACTGGCGCGCTTCGAAATCGGCCCGAAGGAGAAAGTCCTGGTCGTTGAAGACACGATCTCGACGGGCGGTTCGACGCTGAAAACGATTGAAGGCATTCAAAAAGCCGGCGTTCCGGCGGACAACATCCTGCCGTACATCGTGTGCCTGGTGAACCGTTCCGGGTCGGACACACTGGCCGGCCGAACGATCCGGCCGCTGATCAAGCTGAACATTCACACCTGGCAACCGGCGGAATGTCCGCTGTGCAAGGCGGGTTCGCAATCGGTGCGGCCGAAGTCGCATTGGCGCGAACTAGTCGGATAAAACGATTTTGGATTTTAGATTTTTGATTTTGGATTGCGGATCTAGCGGATCAACGCTCGTAGCACGAATGACTCAGACAACGACGGTTCCAGAACTGATTGATCGGCCGCCGGAGAGGGGCGGGCTGGCGCGCGGACTCCTGGTGGGTCTGTTCGTCGCACCATGGACGGGATTCTGGGGCGTCGTGTGCATGGTGTTGGGGCTGCTGCGCTGTTCGCGGGCCGCTCAGGCGAGCCTGGATCTGTGGGCCAGCGGGATTGTGAAGGCGAGCGGCGTCAAACTGCGCGTCACGTGGCGAGGCCAGCATCAGCCTGACCGGCCGTGCGTGCTGCTGGCCAATCACCAGAGCGCTCTGGATATTCCCATCCTGATGACGGCGTGCCGGCCGACGCTGGCGGTGCGCTTCATGGCGAAGGAATCGCTGTTCAAGATTCCGCTAATGGGTTGGGGCATGCGCGCGACGGGCTTCATCCCCATCCGCCGCGAAAGCGCGCGCCATGCAGCCGAGACGTTTCAGGAAATCCTGCAGTCCACATCCAAGCTGCCATATTCGTTCATTATTTTCCCGGAAGGAACGCGCAGCGACGACGGGCGGCTTCAGCCGTTCAAACGCGGCACGTTCGGGCTGGCGTTGCGGCTTGGGCTGCCGATAGTCCCGGTGACGCTGATCGATGCCTGCCGTGCGAATCCGAAATGCAGCTATCGCGTGCGAAAAGGGACAGTGCAGGTGGTTTTTCATGAACCGATCGAACTGAGCGCCGATGAATCGGACCGTTCGCACCGCGATGAATTGGTGGAGCGGGTGCATGCGGTAGTCGCGGGCGCGCTGCCAGGGGATCAGAGGCCGGAGCAGCCGGGGCGAAACCGCGACGCGGGAAGTTGAGCCGAAGCCTCTGCATGCTAAACGTGGATAGGCTTTCACTTGAAAGACGCTGTGAAACTCCCTAAAAGGAGGAGCTTGTGCATTTTTGCAGTACGTTTTCAGATAAGGGATGAATCCATGAATCGTCTTTTGATGTTAAGTGCGTTGTTCTGTTCTGTGTCCGTTGTTTTTGGAGCGGCCAGCGATGGCCATGCGTTCTTCGGCGATCCGCCGGATGACGCTCACCCCTGGGCCGTGCATGACCAGAATCGGCCTCTGCCCAAAGTCGTCACGCCGGGCACCTTCAGCTCGGCGGAACAGCCGGGCAAACCGCCCGCGGATGCGATCGTCCTCTTTGATGGCACGGAGGCGTCGCTGGCGAACTGGGAACCGGATGACAAGGCCAAGGGCAAGCCGTGGATCCTTAAAGATGGCGCGCTGGAATGCGTTCCGAAGTCGGGCTACACGAAAAGCAAGAAGGAATTCGGCGATGTCCAACTGCATGTTGAATGGGCCGCTCCGAAGAAGGTGGAAGGCAACGGACAGGGGCGAGGCAACAGCGGCATCTTTCTGCCGGGCAACCTGGAGGTCCAGGTGCTGGATAACTACAACAACCCGACGTATGCCGACGGCACGGCCGGCGCGTTGTATGGCATCAATCCGCCGATGGTTAATCCGCTGAACCCGCCGGGCGAATTTCAGGTCGTGGATATCGTCTTCCGCAGGCCGCTCTTTAAGGACGGAAAGTGCACCGAGCCGGGACATGTGACGGTCTTTATCAACGGCGTGCTTGTGCAAGACAGCACGCCGCCAGAAGGCTCCGGCGGGTTTATGGGGCGATCGAAGGCGCGGCCGTATCCTGAAAAAGGACCGCTCAAGCTACAGGACCATGGCAATCCGGTGCGCTTCCGCAACATCTGGTACCGCGAACTCCCGACCCGGATCGTTGAAGACGGCAGCAACGGCCACCTGAGCCCCGAAGCGACGATGGCCAAGCGCAAAGAAATCGCGGCTGGGATTCGTGAAGACGCCGCCAAACTCAAGGACGCAAACAATCCGCTTCCGGAACTGCTGCGCCTCGCCGAATCGCTCATCTACGAGAAAGAAGACGCGACCTTCCAGAAAGTCAGTGAGATGGCAAAGCAATTTGTCGATGGCGTCAAGCAACTGCCCGCCGACAAGCTGGGTTCGAAACGCGGCGAGATCATGAGCTTGAACGGCGCCTTCCGCTATCTTTCGACGAAAGCTGGCGTGCTCCCGGCCGATTTCGCTCCAAAGACGGACTTGGAGAAGCTCATTAAGGATCAAAACTGGAAGTAAGTTTTAGTACTTGGTGAATTGTTCTTAGTGAATGGTCCAGGAGTCGGCGAGGCTCCTGGACTCTTCATTTCCAGCTAGAGGGATAACTCTCCGAGCACCAGAACGCGCAGATCGGTGACGCGCTTCAGCTTCGCGTCATTGGTTAAGAAGGCTTGACAGCCGGCGTTCAGCGCTGCCGCGATCTGAATTGCGTCGGGTGTGCGCAAGTTGTAGCGGGCGCGGAGGTCGGCGGAACGTTCAGAGATCGCTGCATCGATAGGCACGGTGCTGAAGTTCTCGCTCTTCAATAGCAATTCGCGGTACTCGTTCGCCAGTTTCACATTCTTAACGCTGATGGGTTTCGTCAACACTTCGACCAAGCTAATCATTGAAGTGACGGCAACGAACTGGCGCCGGTCGATGCATTGGAAAACGGCAGTTACGCGCGCATCAAACTCTGGATGAGCTTCGACAAAGTAGATGAGGGGCGCACTATCGAGTCCTAGCGCGGTAACGCCGCGTAGCGCGTCTTCAAGCTTCATGGTCTGTGGTCCCATTCCTTGCGCAACTCATCAACATATTCCTGCGCATCGACGCCTTGCCAGATTTCTGCGCCAAGCCCGTGCAGTTCCATGATGCTGTGCTTCGGGGGCCGCTCCTTCTGATTCTCCGATTCGCCTTCCGCGGCCAGTTCCTCAGCTACGCGGGCGAGCAGTCGCAGGCGCTCCCTTGCCGGGAGTTGCTTGATGGTTTCGTACAATTGGTCGGTGCTCATAGTCGAGATTCCTTACCTCTTTCGAGCATACCATCTTCCGCCGCTGCTCCGCAATCCGAATTCGATAGCGGGGCTACTTCGCTGGCTTAAAGAGAACTTCGCCGACTTCCGTCGTCTGGCCGCCCTTGATTTCGATATTCTGCTTTTTCTCGCCAAGTTCGTGAAAGACGGAAAGGTCGTACTTGCCTGCCGGAATGTTCCTGATTTCGAAGCTGCCGTCTTCGCCGGTGATCGCGGCGAAGCGCGGATCGTGCACGACCAGGAAAGCGCTCATCCAGGGGTGAACGTCGCACTGGACTTTGATGAGATCGGATTCTGCGAAAAACTTGGAGCCTTTCAGCGGCATTTTCTGTTCGTCCGGCTGCATCATCCGGTTCACGCCCGGGTTGGCGCCGTCGAGCGGTGTCGTATGAAAATTGTGGTTGATCTTGTCGGCGTTGAGTACGTTCAGCGTGGTGCCGGGCGGGATGATGACAACATGCGGCACAAAGCGGCAGCCTTGCTGATCGATGGACGCTTCGGCGAAAGGCTTTTCCGGCGGCGGCGCTTTCACGCCCATGATGCGAACAATCGCCCAGCGAATACCTTTGGTCTTCTTGTCCACGACCAGTTCATCAGTGGCCTGCTGATCGCAGTGGCATTCGTCTTTTTTATCGGCGGGAAGCTGTGCGATCTTGGGCGGAGGAGGATCGCCGTCGTATTTGACGGCGCCTTTCAGAGTGCCTTCGCCGGCGGCTGCAAGTGTGCATGCGAGCAGGGCGACTACGAACGAGGGTATGGGGTATGGGGCTTGGGGTATGGGGTGTGGTCTGCTATAACAATCCTTCCCCATACCCGAAACCCGATACCCCATACCCTGATCCCCGCTCACTTGGCCGGCAGCATCTTTACCTTCAGGTCCTTGTACTGGATCGTCATCGTGTGCCCGCCGTGCATCTGCAGGCCGATCACGCCATCCTTGCAGGCCTTCGGATTGTTGTCGATCATTTCGGTCGTGAGCTGGCCGTTGATGCTGTACTTGATGTGGTTGCCGTCGGCGATCACCACGCACTCGTTCCACTCGCCCACCGGCTTGATCATCTTCTTGATTTCCGCGTCGCCCTTGTCCAGCGGTGTCGTGGTCGGTTTCTTGGCGTCGCCCCATTCCGTCTTCTCGCCGCGCTTGCTCATGATGCCGCGGCCGCCCGCCACGCCGCCTTCATCGTAGATGATGCCGGTGTACTGGTTGGCGGGATCGTTGTCGGCCTGGTATCCGCCGACGTGCATCATTTTGGGGTTGTCGATCTTGCTGCGGAACTGCACGCCGGAGTTGCCCGTCGGCGTGACGTAGCGGAAGCTGTAGCGCAACTCGAAGTTTGCGAACTTCTCGGGATTGTCCTTCGTGTAGACGCTGATCAGGTCGGACTGCTTGGAATTCTCTTTGGTCTCGGCGCACTGAATGGCGCCATCTACGACCGACCAGTAGCCTTCCAGGCCTTCCCAACCCGTCAGATCTTTGCCGTTGAACAACTGGATCCATCCATCGGCATCTGCTTTCGGAACTTCCATCTTTGGCTTGTCTTCGGCCCGGGCCACAAGAGCCATCACGGCCAGTGTCAAACAGCACAGTACTCTCTTCATCGAACCCCTCCTCCTTAAACCGTGATGAGTGACGCGTGACGGGTGGCGAGTGATGCGGCATCGGCGCGGCGTCATCTCAGCACTCTGTACTCAGCACTCAGCACTATCCTGTTTTCGTGACTACGCCTTTTCTAGCCAAGTATCTTGCGCAGATGCTTCAAGCCTTCCTTCGCCAGCGTGTCCTGATCCTTGCAGAGCGGGCGCCAGATGGCGGCGGCGGCGGCGATGGACTTGCATTCTGGCGTGAACGATTCGATCACACATGCGCCGCCGTATTTGACTTCCTTCAATGCCTTGGCAACGATGTCCCAGTGCACCTGGCCTGAACCCGGCGCGCCACGGTCGTTCTCGCACAAGTGGACGTGCTTGAGCAATTTTCCTGCGCGGCGGATCGCGTCGTAGCTGCACTTCTCTTCGATGTGCATATGGAAGGTGTCGAGGTGGACGCCGACGCCGGGGCTATCGACTTCCTTGACGAGCCTGATGGCCTGTTCAGCCGTGTTGATCAAGTCAGTTTCGAAGCGGTTGAGCGGCTCAATCGCGATCGTCACGCCGTGATCGGCGGCGATCTTGCCGGCCTTCTTCAGGCCCTTGACCGCGAGGTCCCATTCTTTCTTCTTCTGAGCGGGCGACACCTGGCGGCGCTTGCCGACGGCGGAGTACGCCGGGCCGGCGAGGACTTTCGAACCCCATTTTTCGGCGAGCTTCACAGCGGCTGCGATGTAGTCCAAGCTTTCCTGGCGGAACTTCGGATCGTCGCTGGTCAGATCGCGCGAGGGGCCGAACGCGCCGCAGGTGACGGCCTTGATGCCCGCCTCTTCCAGCGCGGCTTTGATTTTGTCGGCATTGAAGGCCGCCGGGTCTTCGATGGGGATTTCAAAGCAATCGAAACCCATCTTCGCGGCTTTCTTGATGAGCGGAACGACGTTGTCGCCCACAGGGGCGGTCCAAACCCAAGCATTGATTCCGATCGCAATACCCATTTACCTTCCTCCTATGAGTTCTGGTTTCTCTGACGTAACTGAAGTCTAGAGTCTGGAGTCTAGAAGTCTAGAGTCGGCGGCATAACAAGCCTTCGGCTCACTCGACTTCTAGACTGACTACCCCGCCGGTCACTTCGTCTCGGGCGCTTTCTTGCCTTCGGGCTTCGGGCCTTTGCCTTTCCAATCCAAAGCACGGTCGAGCGGGTTGATCAGATCGCACTTGGCGCCGGTCTTGGGGACTTCGATCTTGGCAGACCAGAGGATTCCATTCACCACGATCCGGCGATAGTCATCGTTCGCCCAAAACTTGTGCGAATGGCCGCCGGTGAAGCCGAACGAGCGGCCGCCGTCTTCGCGTTCGTAGGCCCAGGCGGTGACTTCTTCGCGGCCGGGGTGAGACTTGGCGTCAGCAGTGCCGCGGGTGTTGTCTGGCGGGACGGCCTTCAGAATCACGGTGACGTTCTTCATGTCCGGGACAAAGCGCATGTTGTAGTACCACTCATCACGGAAGCTGAAGGGCTTGACGCCGTTGGTGATGGGGTGCTCCGGCAACGTCTTGTAGTCCGCAACCCAAAACGGATTGGTGGAAATCGCGACGTCGTAGAAGCCGCCGAGCCACTTGATCACGCGCTCGCCTTCGGCCTTGTTGTAGTCCACCGCGTAATGCAGGCACACGAAGCCGGCTTTTGCGTCGATCTGCTTCTGCAGAACGTCCAAGCGGCCGGGTTTGGCGAGCGGGTGGCCGCCGCGGCCATCGGAAAAGAAGACGATGGCCTTGGCGCCTTCGAAAACCTTCTCGTTCTTGGGCCAGCCGTCTTTTGTCATCACCGTGGTGACGCCCGGGGTCTGCTTCAACATGTCGCTAAGCATAAGCAAGCCGGCAAAGTATTCGTGATCGTTCGGGCCATGGCTCTTCACGCCCGGCACCATAACGATCTTGGCGAGATTCGGATCGGTGCTGTCCTGTTCCAACGGGACAATGCTCTGATCGTATGGATCGATCTCTTCACCGGCGCGCAGGCCGAACGCGGCCATTGCAAGAATCATGCACGCTGCACTTCGAAAACGCATTGAAAACCCTCCTTGTTCAGGGCGATGCTTTTTGTTGCGACAGAAACTCCACCAGGTCCACAAGGTCCTGGCGGCTCATCGTACCAGACAGTCCTTCCGGCATCAGCGACATCCGCTGCCTGGTCTTCCTGACGATCTGAGCGGCTGGAATATTCTGAAATTCGCCTTTCGCGTTCTTCAGCGTCAGGTGATCGGGTGTTTCCTCCATCAGGATGCCAGTCATTGGAGCGCCGCTCTTGGTGCTGACGACCCAGAAATCGTAGCCGGGAACGATGATCGCGCTAGGTGAAAGAACCGCTTCATAGATCTGGTTTTTGGTGAGGCGATCGCCAACAACCGTCAGCGGCGGGCCGACCATGTGGCCCTCCTGGCCGATCAAATGACAGCCGATGCAGTTTGGCGCTTTGGTGTTTCGGAAGATCTTCTCGCCGGCAGCGGCGCTTCCGACCGTGGCAACCAGAGCGCTGATCGGCGGGACGGGTTGGCCGTCGTTGGTTTTGGGCAACGGGAGCTTGGCCGCTCCGAGTTTGCGGGTTTCGAGGTCGGGGCTTTCGGCGCAGGCCAGCGCCGCGCTGAGGCGGAGTTCTTCCGGCAGAGCGTCGCTGCTGGCCAGGTCGAGAACCGCGCGGGCGCCCTCCGTGCTGGTGAAGAGGGTCTTCAAGGCCGCTTGGCGCTCCAGGCTCGGCGCGGCAGCGTTCTGGATGATTTCCAATAATGCAGGGACGGGAAGAGACTTGATCTTGGTCGGGTTGGCGGATTGTGGCTCCGCGCCGATGGCCGCCGTTATCGTCACCAACAATGCGCCGAGAAGCGCCCAGCGCTCCGTTAGCTCCCAAGCTCGGATGAAGCCGGCTGAGCGAGTCAGGCCGTCCGCCCCCCACCAGCTAAAGCTGTTGGCAAGCAACGGACCAGAAGCCGCCTGAAGGCGCCTGGGAAGTCGTTGGTGCAGCATGCAGCAACATATACCCCGCAGTGGACGAGAATGGACCACGGATAAAAACCGCGGACGACGGACTACTGTCAACTGACAACGGACCACGGGCTAACGCGCCAACACCATTTCGTCGAGAACCTCGCCACCGGGAGTGACGCAGCGCATCGTGACCTTCTGGCCATCGACCTCAACCACGCACACGAATTGTGCGCTTTCGCGGCTGAAGCGATCGGAGCGGCCGCTGGCGCCATGATGAAGAAGATAGTTGCCGCGGCCGCCGGGCCAGTCCGCGGGCGTGCGGCAGTAAAAAACGTCTTCGGTCAACGCCTCTTTGGCGCGCAGGCCGGAGTAGATTGGAGCGCCGCCTCCGGCGGAAATGATGTACGGCACCTCTTCTCTCACCGTTCGATAGTAGATATGATCGTGGCCGGAGAAGACGGCTCGCACGCCGTAAAGGCTGAACAGTTTCGTTAACGCGGTGGGGCGGTTGGGGACGTCGGACTTGATGCCGACCGTGAAAAACGGCATGTGGTTGATGACGAAGATATGCTTATTCTCCGACGAGGCTTTATAGAGCTCCATCGCCAGCCATGCTTCAGTTTCGCCTTCGGGATACCTCCACGGCAGAAAAATGAAAGTGGCGTTGCGGAAACTGAAGCTGTAATGATCCGCATTCAGTCCGTAGAAGCGTTTGAACATTTCGACGCCGGCCGTCTGATTCTCCGGCATCGTGTAGGGGTCGCGCGCCCAAGTTGGCGAAGGGCTGACTTCGCCACCGACCAATTCGTGATTGCCGATCGCCGGCCACCACGGACGCTTGCGCATGGAAGGGCCCGCATCCAGCGCTAAGCGTTCCCAATACGGCGGACCTTTGGATCCTGCGCCATCGACGACCATGTCGCCGGTCGTGAGCACAAAATCGGGCGGGGGCTGAAGCTGATCATCCAGCCACTTGCAGAGAGCAGGAACGCGCGGCGAACAGCGGGCATCACCCAGAACCGCGAACCGGAAGTGATCAGACGGAACGAGTTGATCGAGTCGATCCATCAGCGGAAGCGGATCGAATGGCGAAACGCCATCTGGCGGCACCATTTTCTGGTTGAGGTTAAGCTTGACGGGCGGCTCAAGGAAATCCTCCACGTCTTCCCGCAGCAATGGGCGCCCCAGAAAGAGCTGAATGACGAAGGGCGAGGCAATCGCCAGAGTGCTGCACAGAAACAGGCCGCCGGTCAGTCCGCGCACGCGGGAGCAGCCGGAATAGCGGCTGAAGCCCAGGCCGAAGCCGAGTCCGATCACGACGGTAAAAACGGTCAATGCGCAGCCGAGCAAGACGTGGGTTGAAAGAATTCCATTGAGAACCGCGGCGCTCAACCCCATGAGCAGGATAAGCGCGCTTTCGGCGGCGCTGAAGTGGAAGGGGTTGGGCTTGCCCGTAGTCATCTGAAGAACCGACCGGCTTAAGTGGCGCAATCCTCCTGGATTGCGTATTACGTCGGCGCAATCCGAGAGGATCGCGTTACAGACCTAGAACTTTTGACCGCAATTGTCGCAGAACGTCGCGCCTTCGCGTCGCGGCTTGCCGCACTGGCCGCACTTGGCCGCAGTTTCCGCCGGAGGCGTGCTGGGCGGAGAAGCGGGTTGCTGGTCAGTCGGCGGCGTGGAACCGGCGGCGACTTCGGGCGCGAGTTGCCAGAGCTTGAAGAAGACGAAGGCGAGCAGACCAAGGCCGAAGAGGCCCAGCAGGTTCCCGAGGCAAACGCCCATGCGCAAGAAATCGAGGCAGCCGATCACACCAACGGTACCGACGATCATTCCGATCAGGTAGACGAGCTTGGGTCGGCCAGGAGTCTCCATCTTCAGCAACTTGAAGCTGGGCTCGCCGAAATGCAGATAGAGGCCAAACAGCGCAGTCAAAGGGATCGCGATGGCTTCGAGCGAACGCAATCCGCCGCCGCGGAAACTCAGCAGGTCCAGGCCGGAGATGCCTCCGCTATGGAAGACTCCGCCGCCAAACTGAATGTCCCAACTGGCGTAGTTGAACAGCAAACTGACGCCCGCCACGATCGATCCGGCGCAAAGGCCCCATTTGAGCGTGTTTTCGTCCAGAGTGCCGCTCTTGGCCTTTTCGATGAATTCCTTGCTCTTGCCCTTCACTTCGTCGATTGGATCGGCCATTGGCGCTGCTCCCATACCCGTTTGTAGGCTGAGAACGTATGACATGGGAGGGGGTTAGTCAATGAAACGAAGTCTGAAGACTCTGGGAATGATGAATGAGGAATGATGAATGCGGAATAAGGCTGATGACCAAATTCATCATTCATCATTCCGCATTCCTCATTCGCATGCCTCTGTCCGTTGACAAATCCTCTTGCAACGCCGAAAACTGGCGGCATGGAATTCTGGCATGCGGCGTTTCTGGCGGGGACGGCCACCTTGGCAATACCGGTGGTCATCCACCTGATTTTCCGCATGCGCAAGCGGCGCGTCATTTTCTCCTCGTTGCGTTTTTTGCAGGAATCGGTGTTGCGTGAGACGCGGCGGCTGCGGCTGCGCGAGATCCTGCTGCTGTTGCTGCGCTGCGCGGCGTGTGTGCTGATCGCATTGTGCTTTGCCCGTCCCTTCCGGCCGGATAGCGCTCTGGCCGGCGGAAACCGGCCGCAGGAAGACTTGGCGATTGTGCTGGACGATTCGCCCAGCCTGGCCGCTCAGGAAGATGCCAGCGTGCGCTGGCCGGCGCTGCTGGAGCGGGCGCGGAAGCAAGTGTCGAGGAGAGCAGCCGGCGACCGGGTGGCGCTGGTGTTGGCGAGCGAGCCATCGCGGGCGGAGATCGAGCTTTCCAGCAATTTCGGCGCGGTGAGCACGGCGCTGCAGCGCGAAAAACCGTCGGCTCGGCGTGGGGACTTGGGGCAGGCGCTGACGACGGCGATCGAACTGCTGGCGACGTCCAACCAGAGCGTGCGGCGCGTCGTCGTGTACAGCGATTTTCAGAGCAATCAGATCGAACGCGGCGCGTGGGCCAGTGCGGCTCAGAAGGCGGCGGCGGCGGGGCGCGGGATCGGCATTGAGTTAGACACGCCGTCGGGAGTTCAGCCGAAGCGGCTCGCGAACCTGAGCGTTACCGACGTTCGCCCGAAAAGCGATGTGTGGATCGATGGCCGGCCGGTGCCGTTTGCGGTGCGCGTGGCCAACCAAAGCGAGAGCGAGCAGCCCAGTCTGCAGGTGAAGTTGACGGTGGATGGCAAGGTGCTCGCCACACGCAACGTGGGCCTGGGGCCGCGGTCGAGCGCGGAGATTGAACTTAGCGCGGTTTTCCCTCGCGCCGGAGAAGTCTCTGGCCAGGTCGAGATTGTTTCCCACGACGCATTTCCTGAAGACGACAAACGCCTGTTTGCGTTGAAATTGCGCGACAGCTTGAAGGTGCTGGTGATTGAGGAGCACCTGGGCGAAAAGGACAGCTTTCTGGACGAAGGCTACTACGTGCGAATGGCGCTCGATCCACGCGCCCGTGGCCCCGATGCGCCGGCTGCGTCGAGCCAGAACTACGTACAGGTCATCTCCAGCGAACTGGCGCGCGTGACGCAGGAGCTTTGCCGCAACGCGGACTTGATTGTGCTGACCGGCATTACCACGATGAGCGAGCCGCAACTGACCATGCTCGAGAACGTGGTGCGCGAGGGACGCAATCTGGTTCTGTTCACGGGGCGTTCGGACGGTAGGCTTTCGGATGTGTTCTACAACGGGCCGTTCTGGAAGGACGGCAAGGGGCTCCTGCCAGCTCGTCCCGGCACGCTGTACGAAGGCAACCGAATGGAAGGCAAGTACCATCAGCTTGGAGAATTCAAAGCGGAACACACGCTGTTCAAGCCCTTTTCGGGCGTGAATGAGCCCAACTTGCGCCTGCCGCGCTACGTGAAGCACTTTCAGGCCAGCGCGGCGGATTTGGTAGCGCCGGCCTCCGCGCCGGCAGGGGTGGCGCCGACGTCTGGAGCCGGCCGGGATGCCGGCGCCACCCCCGCCCGTCCTGCGGGCGAACTCCTCGCGACGTTCGGCGATGGCACTCCGATGGCGATGGAACGGACGTTCGGACGCGGGACTGTGCTGATGTTTACGTTTGCGCCGCGGCCAGAATCGACGGACTTGGTGAAACGGAAAGCATTCGTGCCGCTGCTGCATCAGGCGGTGCGGTACTTGGCGGGCACAGGCGCGACGGCGCGGCGCAACCTGATCGTCGGCGATCAGTTCGATTTCGGCGATGCGGGAGCCCCTCCGGACGCGCCGGTCACACTCGAAAAACCGGGAATGACCAAGGAAGTGCTCAACCTGAACGGAAAGGATCACCCCGCGGCCGAACTATCGGGGCTGTACGTTGCCACGTTTCCAAAGGGCAATGTGCAGGAGCGCACGGTGTGGGCGGTCAATCTGGACCCACGGGAAAGTGAACTGAATTCAGAAGATTTAGCTTCCCTGCGCAACGTGTTCGCGTCTAATACCTTGGATGGCAAGGTCGCCGGCGGCCAGCGCCAGTGGGACGACGAACAGAAGGCGCAGGCTCCGGACTGGCGGTACTTCTTGTTGGCTGCGATCGGCTGTCTGCTGTTAGAAGTCTGGTTGAGGGATTGGTGGGCGTAACGGAAGGTTTCGGGTTTGTGGTTCATGGTTCGTGGTTGAGCCCGATCTGAGCCTTGGAGAGGTGACCGTATGCCGACTGCGATGGAACCGCAGGCCGTGCTTGAACCGGGAGCGGCGCAGGCCTGGACACTGATTGAGACGCGCGTCGCGGGCGTGCGACAGAAGAACCGTGCCAAGTTTTTGGGCACGGGACTGTGTGCCGCTCTGGCCGTCTTCGTTGCGGCGTTTCTGGGGTTCAGCGCCGCGGATATTCTGTTCAAGCTGTCGGTCAGCAGCCGCGTGCTGGCGCTGCTTTCGACGTTGATTGCGATTGGCGTGACGGTGTTCTGGTCGATCATCCGCCCGTGGACGCGGCTGGGCGGAGCGGTGCAGGTCGCGCGCAATGTCGAAGGCGTCTACCCGCAGCTTGACGAACAGCTTTCCACGGCCGTCGAGTACGGCCTCAATCCGCAGCTTAGCGAAAGGACTTCGAGTCCGGCTCTGGTCGGCGCGTTGATGCGGCAGACGGCGGAGCGCGCCGAACCGCTCGACTTTGCACGCACGATTCACTGGAAGCCGCTGGCGATCGCGGCGCTGCTGGCGTTTTTGCTGGCCGCTGGGGTGGCGGGGTACGCTTCGGTCGAGGGGCGGCTGTTCAAGATCACGCTTTCGCGATTCCTGAAGCCGATGGCGAGCCTGCCGGTGCCGACGTTGACGGAGATCGTCAGCGTTTCGCCGGGAAATGACGAGGTGCCGCTGGAACACAGCGTGCCGGTCGCGGTGCAAGTCACGGGGCGCAAGCCGGCGACGGCGACGCTCTCGGTCTTTGTGGGCGGCGAGCAGGACGGTGGTAGCGCCGGCGTCCCCGCCGGCCATTGGGAAGACCGCGTGATGGACGTTGATCCGGCGGATGGGCGCTACAAGGCGACGCTGCGCCGGTTGCTGGACACGACGCGTTACCGCGTGATGGCCGGCGACACGGAATCGCCCGAATACAAGATCGATGTCTACAAGCCGCCTGAAATCAGCGACTTCGTGCTGCGCCTGGAATACCCGTCGTACACCGGCCGCGGGATTGAAACGCTCGCGCCCGGAGTCGGCGACGTGCGCGTGCTGCGCGGGACGACCGTTCACGTTGAGCTTCAGGCCAACACTCCGCTGGCGTCGGCAAAGGCATCGTTCAAGTCAGGACGGGCAGCGGTCGCCGGAACTTTGGAAGGCGCCGAGAAGCGCAAGGCGGAGGTGGCGTTTAAGGTCGATAAAGACGACGAGTACCAGATTCAGATCGCCAATCCGCGCGGCAAGACCGGCTCGGGGCTGTTGTACACGATCAAAGCCCTGAAGGACCGGCCGCCGAAGGTGAGCATCAAGAAGCCCGAGAAAGACTTGATGGTGCATCGCGAGCAGACGGTGGAAATTCAGATCGCCGCCGACGATGACATCGGCGTGGCGGAGATGGGCATCTACCACAGTCTGGACCTCGACGAAACCAAGACGATGGTGCGGCGCTTGGATCCGCCGGCCGTGCGCGCGGAAGGCAAGTTGGTCTGGGAACTGGGGCACTTGGGGCTGAAGGGCGGCGAGGTCATCGCGTACTACGCCTACGCGCTGGACAACGACACGCTCAGCGGGCCCAAGATGGCCAAGAGCGATATCCACTTCCTCACGATTTATGACGAGCAGGAATACGATCAGCAGAAGAACCCCGACAGCAAGAAGCCGCCGACTCCGCCCGCGGTCAAGCAGCTCGACAAACTGGTCGATGCGCAGAAGAAACTGCTGAAAGAGACGTTCGCTCAAGCACAGTTGCGCGAAGCGGCCAAGCCGCAGCCCATCACCGACGCGGAGAAAAACGCGGCGAGCAAGACCGGCGACGCTCAGAAGAAACTGCGCGGCCAGGTCGAAGAGATGATCGAGAAGGTCAAGCAAGAACTGGAGCAGGCTGAGGAGAACCCGAATCAGCCGGCGGATGATCCGAACGGGCCGAAACCGGCTCAGGGCACGGGCATGGGCTCGAAAGAACTGAAGCACCTGGAAGCGGCAACGGAGAAGATGACGTCGGCCGAGGGCAAACTGAAGGTGCCGGACACGGCTCAAGCGGTGAGGCCGGAGACCGAATCGCTGCGGCACTTGAGCGAGACGCGGCGACTGCTGCTTTCGGACAAGGATGGCGATCCGCGCTTCAAGATGGCGATGGACAAGCAGTCCAAAAAGAAGAAGCAGCAGGAACAAAGCCAGCAGCAGCAGGACGAACAGCAGGCGAAGCAGGAAATGACCGAACTGCCGAAGATGATGGATCGCGAGAAGCAGCTCGAGCGCGAACTGGCCGAATTGAACGAACGCAAGAAGAAGAACCCGCCGCCGGAAGGTCAGCAAACTGAGGAGCAGAAGCGCGAGCAGGAAGAGCAGCGCAAGCTTCAACGCGAGAAGCAGCAAGAGTTGGAGAAACTCGCGAAGGAAGCAGAGGAGCGCGCGCGGAAGCTGGAGCGGCTGGCAGCGCGCAATCCAAATTTTCAGAACGCGGCCGACAAGATGCGGCAAGCGCAGGAGAAGCTCGAAAAGGCGGCCGAGGAAGCTCGCAAGCAGGCCGAGCAGAATTCGAAAGAGGCGCAAGAGCAAACGCGGCAGGCTCAAAACGACACCAAGGACGCGCACCGCAGTCTGCGCAACGAACTGGAGCGGCAGATTCGCAACGAGTTGAACAACCTGCAGAAAGACGCGCAGGAGTTGGCGCAGCGGCAACAGGATCTGGCCGAACAGACGAAGCAGGCACAGAATCAGGACCAGCAGCAGAATCAGCCGCAGCAAGGGAAACCGGAGAAAGGACAGCCCCAGCAAGGGAAACCGCAGCAGGGACAGCCTCAACAAGGGCAACCGCAACAAGGCCAGCCTCAACAAGGTCAACCGCAACAGGGACAACCGCAACAGGGACAACCACAGCAAGGAAAGCCGCAGCAAGGGCGGCCAAGTTCGCAGCAGCAGATGAAGGGGATGGCGGGGCAGGAGCGCGAGATTCGGAACGATCTGAAGGATCTGGCGGACCGCTTGGAGAAGATGGCGGGGAAAGCTGGAGAGAACGATCTGGCTGGAACGCCGGAAGTGAAGCAGGCGCAGCAGCAGGCCGGCGAAAGCGGCGCGGCGAACCAGACCACGCAGAAGGCGCAGGACGCTCTGCAATCCGGGAAGCCGGAGGACGCTCAACGCGAGACCGCGAAGGCCGCGAAGGCGCTGGAACAGATCGCCAGCACCTTGCGCGAAGCGTCGCAGAAAACCACCGCTGCGGACATGAAGGATTTGGCGAAGGCTCTGAAGAAATTGCAGGGCTTGGCGAAGGAACAAAGCGACCTCAATCGCGAAATCGCGCAGAAAGTGGCGCAGGCTGTCCAGCCTGCGGGAGCCCCGTCTTTGGCCGAGCGCGAGGAAAAAGTCGGGCAGGGTGCGCGCGAGCTCGCCGATGCAGCCGAGAAGATGGAAGTGTTGCGCCAGCAGGGCAAGCAGGGCGTCACCAAGGAGCGCTTGGACGATGCGGCGAAATCCGCGGCCACGGCGTCGCAAGCTCTGAAGGCTCAGGACACGCCCGCGGCAAAGGCGCCGGCGGAGAACACGGAAAAGGCGCTGAACCAGGCTCTAACCGAGATGGAGCGCGCGGCGGGAAAGACGCTGGAAGACAAGGCTCGCGACGCGAAAAACCTCGCCAAAGCCGCGCGCGAAAATCAGGACAAGGCCAGTTCGGCCGCCAAAGACATTGAACAGAAGCCAAACGATGCTGCGCTGGATCAGGCCAGCGCCGCCAAGCGCGATGAGGCAGCGAGCAAAGAATTCCAGGCGTCACGTGATGCTCAGCGGTTGGACCATGCACTGGACGGCTTGCAGCAGATGGCTCAGGAAGCCAACCCGGCCGCGGCGGATGCCGCCAAGCAGGCGCGCGAAATGACGGCTCAAGCGCAGTTGCCGAAGGCGATGGAGGATTTGGCGAGAGGCATCGAGAAGATCGGCGATCAGAACCGCGACCGTAAGGGAGCGGACCCGAAGCTCACGCCCAAGGACGCTTCGCAAAAAGGCGAGCAACTTGGGCAGGTCGTGAAGGACGTCGAGAAGCAACTGGATGCGTTTATGGCGGAGGCGACGGGCTCTCCGCTGGACCGGCTGCGGCAGATGGAACAGGCGGCGCGCGAAGCGGCCAAGCGCGCGCAGGAGTTGGCGCAAGCAGAGCAGAACCGCGACCCTAAGGGAGCGGAGAAGAAGCCGGATTCCAAGCCTGACCCGAACGCCAAGCCTGATCCCAATTCAAAGCAGCCGGGGCAGAAACCGGGCGAGGGCAAGCCTGACCCGAACGCGAAGTCTGATCCGAACGCAAAGACCGATCCCAAAGACAAGCCCGACGGCAAGGAAGCACCGCAGGGAACTCCCGAGCAGCGTGCGGAGGCGCTGAAGAAACTGGAGAACGATTTGAAGCGCTTGCAGCCGAAGCTGGAGCGGCTGGAACCGAACGCGCCGGAGATCGTGAAGATGCGCGAAGCGGTCGCGGCCGCGGAAGCAGCCAAGGAGCCGCAACCGAAGGCTGATCCGAATGCCGCGCCGGCGCCCGGCGGGCAGAAGAGCGGCGGGCCGGCGCTGGATCGGACCGGAAAGTTGATGGATGAGATCGTTGGCGGGTTGGTCACGCGAATCGAACGCATTCTCCGCGCGCGGGAAATTCGCCCGGATGAAGATGAGGACGCTCCGAAGGAATACCGGACGCTGGTGGATCGGTACTACCGGGCGTTGTCGGAAGACGTGGAAGAGGACAAGAAATAGTCAGTTGTCAGTGGTCCGTTGTCCGTAGTCTGGCGGCATTCGGGCCGGCGAGTTTTCACGGCGGGCGTTCAACAACGGACAACTGACAACGGACAACTGACAACGGACAACTGACAACAACTGACTAAGGACCAATGAACCAAATTCCCTTTCTTCTTGGAACTCCTTGGCCCTGGTGGTCGATTCTCTGCGCGGGTGCGGGCGCAGGGTGGCTGACATGGCGCGGGTATCAGCGGCGCAGCGGTGAGGTCAAGGCGCAGCGGCTGAAGATCCTCAACTGGCTGCGGATGAGCGGCTGGTTCTTGCTGTTTCTTTGTCTGCTGCAGCCGATTCACCGACAATTCATGCGCGAAGAGAAAGCCAGCCGCCTGACGGTGCTGGTGGACGACAGCGAGAGCATGTCGTTTGTCGATGCGCGCAGCGGACCGCGGCGAATCGATCAGGTGAAGAAAGTCTTGCTTGGCGAAAAGAGTGATGTGCCGAAGCCGGCGCGCGGGGCGCTGCTGGATGTGCTCGGGCGCAGTTTCAATGTTCAGCTTGAATCATTCGGGCAGAACTCAAGACCCATTGCGAGTCTGAGCGAACTCGATGCGGGCGGGGCGAGCACGGACATCGGCAAGGCGCTGGGCGAAGCCTTTTCGCGATTGAGAGGCCCGGACGCTGGCGGATTGGTGCTGATCAGCGACGGCGCGGACACGGCCGGCGGAGACTTGGCTCGCGTTGCGGCGGCGTTCAAGCGCGCGGGGACACCAGTCTATACGATTGGCGTGGGCAAGGCGGAGATGGCGGACCTGGCGATCACTCAGGTGCGCTGCCGGCGCGTGGTGAGCAAGGACACGTTGGTGCGCGTCGAAGTGGATGTGCTCGGCACGGGTCTGCCCGATGGCAAGCACAACGTTTCGATCACGCGGCAGGGAAAGACCGTTGGCGCGCCGGTGGCGATGCAGATCAAGAATGGAGCGGGCACGGCGCGGTTCGAGTTCCTGCCGGAGAGCCAGGGCTTTCTGGAATACGAAGCCCATGTCGAGCCCTTCCTGGGCGAATTGGTCACCGCGAATAACACGATGGCGTTC
Organism: Planctomycetota bacterium; assembly: GCA_036504595.1. Lineage (GTDB taxonomy): Bacteria > Planctomycetota > SZUA-567 > H5-PLA8 > H5-PLA8 > DASXUX01. The sequence goes on from DASXUX010000095.1 coordinate 42,521, forward strand.
GGCGTCGTGGCGTATTCGCGCAAGCTGAAGGTGCTGTACATGGAAGGCAGCATGTACGTGCACCGGATCTACGAGAGCGCCACGCTCTCATACGGGCATCCGATGCAGTCGTGGTGGGAGCATCAGTTCACGGAGCGCGCGATCCTCGAAGACTCGGACATCGAGCTGACGATGCTTGCGAAAGATGAGTTCAAAACGCCGCCGGGCGCGGAGCCGCTCGATCTAAAGACCGTGAAGCAAGGCTATCCGAAGACGAAGAAAGAACTGTACGAGTACGATGTGATCATCTGCGCGGACATTCCATATCATTTCTTCAACGAAGACCAGGTGAAGTGGACGGTGGACTTTGTCGCCAAGCACGGCGGCGGCTTCATGATGGTTGGCGGCTATGATTCTTTCGCGGAAGGCAAGTACCCGAAGACGCCGATCGACCGAATGCTGCCCGTCGAGATGCTCAACGAGGACCACGTCAACGCGCGGGATTTCCATTGGAAGCTGACGGACGAGGCGTGGTCGCATCCGATCATGCAGATGGACAAAGATGACGAAAAGAACAAAGAGATTTGGTCGAAGTTGCCGATCTTCCACGGGTTCTCGAAGACAACGCGCGTGAAGCCCGCGGCGACGCTGCTGGCGGTCGTTGCGGAAGAGGAATTCGAGACGGGTTACGGTCCGGCGATTTTGCTGGCGGTGCAGCCTTTCGGCAACGGGCGCTCGATGGCCTTTACCAGCGATACGACCGGAAGCTGGGGCACCGAGTGGGAAGATTCGTGGGGCGTTCCGAACGGCGAAGAAAACGAACGGAACAAGTACTTCAAACAGTTCTGGAAGAACACGATTCGCTGGCTGGCTCATTACAGAATGCAGGCGCCGAATCAACTGGTGACGATCGAGACCGACCGGCTTGTTTACGGGCGCGGCGAAGAGCCTGAAATTCGCATCAAGGTGATGAACGAGGACTACGATCTGACGCACGACGCGGAGGTGCGGGTCTCGATCACCGGACCGGAAGGCCGGCAGCAGTTCATCACTATTTTCCCGCGTTACGAGGAACCGGGCATCTACGAGCGCAAACTGGAACTGGGCGGCGTGGGAAAGTACGAGATCGAGGCGGTCGCCAGGCTGAAGAAAGATGAACTCGGACGAGACAAGGCAATCCTGCAGGTGCGGCCGGCGACCGCGGAGATGCGGCAACTCAGCCAGAACGAGAAGTTGCTGAAGAAGCTGGCTCAGGATACTGGCGGGACGTATCTGCCGATTGAACGCGCCGCTGAACTTCCGCAGCATTTGCGCGAGGCCACGCACGTCATCGAAAAGCATCGCGACAACGATCTGTGGGATAAGAGCTGGGTCTTCGCGCTGGCGATCGGGCTGTTCTGCACCGAATGGTTTCTGCGAAAGCGGAGCGGACTGCCATGAATGGGAAAAACGGAAAATTCGAAATTCGACATTCGAAAGAAACTGCAAACAGCAAACGGCGAAAAGACCTTGCGCGCCCGACGCTCCGGTTGCTGTTTGCCGTTTGTCGTTTCTTTGTTTCTTTCGGATTTCGGATTTCGGATTTCGGATTTGTTGCCTCGATTCTACTGCTGAGTTCTTCGGCGATTGCCGCCAATCCTGAGCCGCCGCCGGATCCGGGGTTTGAAGTGTCCGTGCACATGGCGGATGTGATCGCAGAAGTCGAGATCATTGCCGGCGGACCGCTTCGAGCGGCGGCGCAGCCGAAGGTGGTGATCAAGGGCGAACTTCCTCCAGTGTTCGAACTGGAAGGCTTCAACAGCTACACGTGGGATACTGTGCATCAAGGGTTTGCGGCGGGCGCGCAGTTCATTTTGTTTCTTTCGAAGACGGAGCGGCCTGATTGCTTCACGACGCTGACGCCGGCCGCGCCGCGGCTGACGATTTTTCCGGCCGGCACGGAGGCCGGCGCCACCGTGCTCCTCTCGATCGGTGATCCGCCGTTTCGCGTGCCAATCAAGCGCGCGGCGATGGAAGATGCGCTTAAGCTGCTGCTGGAAAAAGATGCCTCGGGAAAACTCCCCGCGCGAAGCGACGAATTCATTCGCGCGCAGTGGGACGCGGGCGACATCGAGCCGCGATATCTGGCGGTGGTGCTGGCCGGGGCGCTGCGCGACGCGCGCTGCACCGGGATGCTCATCGAGGCCAGCAAGGACAAACTGCTGAAGATGCGGCTGACGGCCATCGAGTCGCTCGGCAAATTGGGTTCGCCGGAAGCGGTCGCCGCGCTTCGCGGGTTGCTCAAGGATGAGAAGGCAACCGTGGCGCGCGAAGCAGCGCGGGCGTTGATTGGGCTGCGCGATGTCGAAAGCCTGCCGGCGCTGCTGGAATGGGCTCGCAAAAACGCCAGCGCGGTAGCGCCGGCCTCCGTGCCGGCCGGAAAAGACGCCGGCAACACCCGCGATCCGAATCGCGCGAAGAACCAGTCGGTGGCACTCGATGTTCTGCAACTCGCGGCGGAAAACGGCGCGCTGCTGGAACCGGAGCAGGCCGCGCCCGCGCTGCTGGATCTGGCTCGGTCGAAGAATGAGACGCTCGCTCGCGAAGCGCTTGGCGTGTTGGCCAGTATCGCTCAGGCGCCGCAGATCGCCTCGCTGATCGAGATCGCTGACGACCGCACGAGCGAGGTGCGCGAACAGGCGTTTGTCTCGCTCCAGCGCGTGACGCTGACGAACTACAACAGCGTGGACGAACTGCGCGCGTGGTGGGCACAGAACGCCAAGACGTTCGGCGAAGATGCCAAGCGCGAGCGCGTGGAGACGGCGGCGAAGAAGCTGGCTCGCCCTGATCAGTATGCCGAACGCCGCGCGGCTTTGGATGTCCTTCGCACGGCGCCGGCGCCAATTGCGCTCGTCTCCGCGGCTCCGCTGCTGATGAAGACGGAGACCAGTGGCCTCTTCGGCGCGGACGATCTGGCTGCCATCAACTCACCGCTGGTGCTGCCATTCTTGCTGGAACGCCTGGGCCGGCAGAACATCAATGACCGGCGCGACGCGCTGCTCGGCGTCGTGCGGCTGTGCGTCGCCCACCCGCGGCTGCAAACGGTGCTCTGGCCGCTCGTGCGTGGAGAACTGGCCGACGAGGACAGCGGCTGCCGGCGCGTGGCTCAGACGGCCTGCGGCCGTTTCGGACAAGCCGACTGCATGCGATCTCTGCTGGATGCTGTGCAATACGGCAGCACGTACGAAAGTCAAGATTCCACGCGCGCTATTTACCAACTGAGCGGGCGGACGCTGGGCTTTTCCGTTTATGAACCGGTGCCGGACGAAGTCGCGGCGCGCGTTCGCCTGCGGGGCTGGTGGGGCCATGCGCAGAAGAACTTCGTGCCGCTGACGACGATCATGCCGGCGTCCGGCACTCGCGTATGGTCCGACTTAGACCCTGCGGCGCGCGGCACGAAACTTGAGAGCTTCATCATGGCTCCGGACAGCCGTCGCAGCGCTGCGGCGTTCGCGATCGCTCTTGCGGAACGCCAGCCAAGCGACCCGCTGTGGACAAAACTGCTGGCTCAGGGTCGCCAGCGCGATCGCGCCTATGGCATTCTCGGGACGTTGGGCGGAGACGGAACTGCCGTTCCGGCTTTGAACAAAATCGCGTTTTCGGAAGGCGACGCGGCCGAGCCGCCGCTGTGCCGAGCGCTGGCGATGGTATCTCTGGCAACACAGGGCACTAACGGTGCGGGCACGGAGGCCCGCGCTACCGGGCCGGCAGCGATAGCCGACTGGCTGAAACGCGCTGGTGGCAAGGCGGACGCGACATGGCGCAGGCTGGCGCTGGTCAGCCTCGCGCTTGCGAAGCCACAACCGGAGGAATTGGCCGAGATCGAGGCGGCCGTGAAGGCGGGACTGGCGGATCGTGAGCCCGATACGGACGCAGTCATGCCGGAAGACACGGGCAGCGCCTACGCGATGCTGATTCCGTCGCTGGTTGCATTAAGCGCTCGCGGCGACGGGCCTGCGTTGCTGCAGAAAATAATGAGCGAAACGTCGAACCGGCGGCTGAGGGACTGGTGTGCGTATGCGCTCGCGCATGGGCGGCAGGAGAGCGCGGTGCCGGCCATGCTGACTGCTCTGACAAAGGGCGACCGTTACAGTTGGCAGGGGCTTTCCCGCGCGCTTCAGCCGCTGCTGAAGCCAACCGACACCGCGGCGGTCGCCACGCTGCTGGAGAGCGAGAATTCGGCGGCGCGTTCGGCCGGCGCGTCTCTTCTGGCGCAGCAGCCGGCGCTGGGCACCGACGCGGAGACGCGCGGGCGGCTGATCACGGGGCTGGACGATCGCACGAATCTGGTGCGGTACTATTGCGCGATGGCGCTGGGCAAACGGCGCTCGACAGCGGCCATCTCGAAACTGGTAGAACTGCTCAAAGACGATGACGACGATGTTCGCGGCGCGGCGGCGGAAGCGCTGGGCGAAATCGGCGACAAGGAAAGCTGTTCGGCGGCGGCAGCGGCATCTGAATTCCAGTACCGGCCAGACGTCCATTGGCTGAAGGCGCGCGCAGTGGACGGTGGAAAGGCCCACATTTCTCTGCTGCTGAAACTGATTGGTTCCAGCGCGTACATCGATCAGCGCGCGGGCCTGGAGGCGCTCGGCTATTCCACGAACGCCGACGCGATTGCGGCGCTGCTGAAGACGTTCCACAACGACGAGTCTGGCTTCCAGACGGTCGCGGCCGAAGCGCTGATGCGGTGCGGCGATCGGACAGTGCGGGCCCTTCGCGAAGATCTGCAGTCGGCTGACAAAGCCGTCAAGGCTCGAGCGATTCATCTGCTCGCTCGCATCGATACTCAAGCCAGCCGCGTGGAACTTGAGACTGCTCAGGAAAGCCCCGATCCGGCGTTGAAGGCGCTGGCGAAATTTGCTCTCGAAAAATGTTCCAAGAAGTGACGCTGTCTGGCTACCCCGCAGTCCCCAATGACCAGATACCAATCACCAAATACCAGTTACCGTCTCTTCAGCGAGATGGCCGTGTTCTTCTTTGATGCGCGAACGTCGATCACGGCGAGTTTGGTGTACTGCAGCGCTTGTCCGGCCGCGGTCTCGATGCGCATGACCATCAGGACGCGAGCGACTGACGGCTGAGTGCTTCCGGCTTTGATTTCATCGGCCGTCAGGAGCGTGACACCGGCGCCCTTGAGCGCTTCGCGCAAGGTGGTTTGAAGGGCCGGGTCCGGCGGCGGCGGAGCGTTCTCGATGCTGAATGAGAACGACTGAGTGTCCGGCGGGAAGCCAGGTTTGATCAGCGGCTTGATCTGGAATTTCATTGTGCCGGACTGAAACTTGTTGCCTTTCATCTCGCCGGTGTACTCGCCGCCGATGAACTGCGCCGGGGCGCCGGGATCTGGAGAGAGTTGCTGGAGCGCAGCTTTCTGAAGCGCGTTCTGAGCGGGCGGATCGGTGAGCAGCGGTTTCCTCATGTCGGCGTCCGGGTTCACGAACCCAACGACGAGCTGCGCCCCATCCAAATCCGTGCCCTGCGGCATGACGATCTCGCCCTTCATCTGCAGGCTGTCTTTTGTGCGAACGCCTTTTGCCGGACTGTCCGCGGACACGCTGAAGGACAAGCTGCGCAAGGTCAGGCCGGCGCTGCCGATGATGATGGTGACGCTGGTGCTGTCGGCCAGGTTCTGGTCGTCGCGGACCGTGAGCGTCGCGGTGTAGGTTCCCGGATCTGTGTACGTGTGGATGGTCGTGACGACTTTCAGATCGGGAGGGAAGGTGAAAGAGACTCCGTCGCCGAAGTCCAGTTCGCGGCTGGTGAGCGTGCCGTCGGGATCCATCGAACCCGCGGTTGTGAATGTGACGGTGAGCTGCGAGGCCAGCGTCGTCGTCGGCGTTGCGGCCAGATTCGCAACCGGCGGCTGATCCACGTACGTGAACGCGCCGGCCAGCGTTAGAGTGCCTGAAATTCCGGTACCGGTCACCGTCACGTCCACGGCCCCGGGTGCGTGGGCCGGCGTGGTGGCTGTAATCGCGTTCGCGGCAGCGGAGACCGACACGTTTGTCGCGGCCACTCCCCCGAACGCCACCGCCGAATCCAACGGGAGGTTGACGCCACTGATGGTGACTGTGGTGCCGCCGGCTTTGCTCCCGGAGGACGGAGAAATGGACGTCAAAGAGGGCAGCAGCGGCGCGATCACGTAGAACTGGCGGTTGGTGGCGTCGAGCAGATAGATCGTTCCGTTGGATCGGTCGACGCTGATTCCCACGGGCGCGCCGCTGAAATTCGGAAACGCGGAATTATTATCGAGGACAAGGGTGCTGATCGTTGTTGTCGTGCCATCGCTCTTAAATGACGTCAGGCGATGACTCGTATCCGCGTTCAGACTGGGATCCAGCGAAAGCTGCGACAATAGATAGCTGCCGTTCAGGGCATCGAAAGCCACAAAGACGCTGACATTTCCGTTGATCGGATCGGCATTCCGTAAGGGCAACGTGAACTGTTGCTGGGCGGTGCTTCCGACGACGCGAGTGATGAGGAACAGGGCGGAGTCGGCGGCGGCGAGGCCGTCGGTTCGATACGCGAGCGTTTGCGAATCGACAATGGCAACGTCCGTTCCGACGGCCGTGCTCGGAATGATCAGTGGCCGCGAAATGGTTTCGAGTGGCGTCGATCCGATGGCGGGGCTTTGCGTCGTGGTGCTGAAGAAGGTCCCGTCAAGATTGATCAGGGTGCCGTCGAGGGATGCGAAGGCTTCGATTTGCCCGCTGGTGCGGTTCAGCACATAGAACCGCTGCACGGGGGCTGCTGTTGTGCCGGGATCAAAATCGCCGCGGAGCGTGCCGTCGGTCGGCAACATCAGCAGCTTGGTGTTGTTCTGGCTGACCAGAATCAAATCGCTGGTGCCTGCCACCGGCACACTCCCGCCCAACGCGACAGTCGTGACGGTGTAGGTCTGCCCCTGAAAGCTGACCGTCGCCCCGTGCGACTGTGGAGCGCAGAAAAGAACGCTAAGCAGCCCGGCCAAATACAACCCGGGCATCCACAGTACAGTACCCCTACGTCGCGGCATGCCCCCTCCTCCTCGTGCAAATGGCCCCTTATACATACTTCAACTGCTCAGTCGCGGCTAAGTCAAATCGAATGTCCGTTGTCAGTAGTCCCACCAGACACCAGACACCAGACACCAAGTACCGCTCACCAATCACCAATTCTGCGTTTCCCGTTTTACATTTTGAATTTACTATCCTCCCATGCCCAAACGCAAAAACATCACCTTCTTCTGTAACCAGTGCGGACACGAAACGCCGCGCTGGGAAGGCCGCTGTCCCGGCTGCCAGGCGTGGGATTCGCTCGTCGAAGCCCCCACCGAAAAACAAAAGCCTGCTTCCCAGCGCCGCATCGGCGGCGAACCCCGTTCGGTGCTCGCGCCGCACCAGGGGCTAAAACCCCTGCGTGAGCACGCCCGCGAGCGCCTGCCGCGCATCGCCGTTCCGATCGCCGAATTCCACCGCGTGCTTGGCGGCGGCATCGTTCCTGGCGGCAGCGTGCTGGTCGGCGGCGAACCCGGCATTGGCAAATCCACGTTGATGCTCCAACTCCTCGGTGCGCTTGCATCGGCGGACACCGAAGGGGCGGGGCGGGCGTCCCTGCCCGCCGGGGTAGCGCCGGCCTCCGTGCCGGCCGGCAGGGACGCCGGCGCTACCTGGCTGTACGTCACCGGCGAAGAAGCGCCCAGCCAGATCGCCGCGCGCGGCCTGCGCCTTTCCGAAGCGGCGAAGGAACGCGGGGATTCCCTCGTGCCCTGGAGCTTCGATTCCGACCAGTTGAAACTCGCCAGCGAGACCGATCTGTTTACGATTCTGGACATGATGGAAACCCAGCGCCCGCAGGCGGTCGTCATCGATTCCATCCAGACGTTGCGCGATGGTGGCATGGAATCGGCCGCCGGTTCGGTCGCCCAGGTGCGCGAATGCGCGATGGCTCTGGTGGATGCCGGCCGGCGCCTGAACACCACGGTTTTTCTCATCGGCCACGTGACAAAGGAAGGCGCCATCGCCGGCCCGCGTGTGCTTGAACACATTGTAGACACCGTCCTGAACTTCGAGGGCGAGATGCGCCTCGACCTCCGTGTGCTCCGGGCCAGCAAGAACCGCTTCGGGAGCACGGATGAAGTCGGCTTCTTTGAAATGACGTCGGCCGGCCTGGCCGAAGTGCCGGACCCCTCCGTAGCGCTGCTCGACCGCGAGAACGCCGTGGATAAAGGCTCCGGCTGGGCTGTCGGAGCGCTGTGCGAAGGCAGCCGCGTGCTGCTGGTCGAGCTGCAAGGGCTGACGGTTCCCGTTCCCGGCGGCGGGAGTCCGCGGCGGCGAGCCAGCGGAGTGGACAGCGGCCGCTTGGCGCAACTTCTGGCCGTGCTGGAAACCAAAGGCGGAGTCCCCTTCGCGACGCAGGATGTTTTCGCCAGCGCCGCGGGTGGCTTCCATGTCGATGAACCCGCCGCCGACTTGCCGCTGGCACTGGCGCTGGCATCGGTGGCGCTCAGCCGTCCCGTGCGCGAAGGCTTGGTGGCCAGCGGCGAAGTCGGGCTGGGCGGCGAAATCCGCCCGGTTCCGCGAGTCGAAGCGCGCGTGGCGGAGGCTCGGCGTCTCGGCTTCAGTGCGCTGCTCCTGCCCGCTCGCGGACGGACGACCTTGCCGGGGCAGGTCGGAGGAGTAAAGATACTGCGTGCGCGGACGCTGCGCGAAGCGCTGGCATTGGGGTTGACGTAGCTATGAAACCAACCAACACCTTTATGGCCTTGTGGGACTTCCCCGAAAAGGATTTTCCGCTGTGGCTGCGACTCTGTTCAGAGAAAGACGACTTCAAGACGTTCGCCGAGTACCAGTCCAGCCTGCATCGTCTTCGAAACGAACTGCGGGAGCAGGGGATTGAGGCCGTCCTTATCCCCCTTGGCGTCCCCGAGATGGCGCTGATGCTTGACAGCCGTGGCTTCGAGAATACTGGCGAGAATCGAACCGAAGTGCTGAGAGACATTCTGCAGCAAACCCTTAACGGAACGTCGTTGGACGAAATAATTGTCTCGGAATAGCCGCCCCCTCCGCGACATTCCTCTATGGGGGAATGAGGGAGGAGGCACAATGGCTGCAGCAAAGAACGCGTTGCCGGGGCAGCTCGACTATCTGGAAATCAACGTCAAAGATCTGGCCGAATCAAAGGCATTCTATGGGTATCTCTTCGGCTGGACCTTCCTGGATCAGGGCACGGAGTACACCTGCTTCACCGATGGCCGATTGCGCGGCGGGTTCCAATTGACGCGCAGGCCGCTGTCTGGAGGCGGTATCGTCCCTGTCCTTTATGCTAGCGATCTTGACGGCGCCAAGCAGCGCATTCAAAGCTCCGGCGGCCGAGTCGTCCGCGACACGTTCTTCTTCCCCGGTGGCCGCCGCTTCCATTTCGTGGACCCCAGCGGCAACGAAATCGGCGTCTGGTCCGACCATTAGGTGGCACGCTTGTGTCCGCGTCTTTGTGCCCTTCAAAACCTGCATGCATCCGTTAGCGCGGACTCAAGCGTGCTCGCGCCTTCATCACCGGCTATCTCGTTTCAAAACTTCCGACCCATCCAGATCTTTTTGAAGAAACCCGTTCGCTGATATTCCTGCCGCAAAGCTCGGGGCTTTGTTCGCGCGATTTGCCTCTGGTTGAATTCGGCAGGGCCGAGTTCCGCCAGTTCACGGCCATCGACGTATGTGTCAATACTCGGGAGCGCCAGAATTCCGCCGATGAGTTTTATCGAGTCTCCGATCGTCACGATGGCGTCACCGTTATCTTCTGGGAGTTTGACCTGAAACTCTTGTTCCAGCGCGCGAACGAATGGCTCCTGGTCAAGTTCGTCGCCGTCCAAATCCTCGCAGTACCTCGATGAGAATTGCAGCTTGTCCCTCGGAACATCGAACCCTTGAGCGACGATGCGAAAAACGCGTTCGCAGAACTCCGAATTTTCCATATTCACCATTCCGCATTCATCATTTCGTTACCGTTTCCGTTGTCGCCGCCACCGGCACCGTCTGCGCTTTCTTTTGCGGATTGAAAAACGCCATGTGAGCCGCCGCGAGAACCATCAGCACCGCGAAAATCCGCCGCAGCGTCATCACCGGCAGAACCTTCGCTAGTTCGGTCCCGCCAAACGCGCCCAGCACCGCCGCCACCGCCATCAAGACGACCGGTAGCGTATCGATGTGAATCTCAGGCTTGCGCAAGTTCTGGAGCGTTGCCGCTAGAGCCATCGGGATCATCACCGCCAGACTCATCGCCGATGCCGACTTGAAGTCCACCTTCAAAAAGTAATACATCACCGGCACCATCAAAATCCCGCCGCCGACGCCCAGCATGGATCCCAACACGCCTGCCGTCAGGCCCACCACCAAAAACGCCCACCAGAATTCCATTCGAAAATTCCTCCCGCGCCGCCACGAGTGTCAGCCTTCAACGTTGACGTTTCAAGTTGGGAAAGCGCCGAGCTCGGTCGAGTGATGCACGGTGGCAATCAACGGCTTCCGTTACCCGACCAGTTTCCGCAGTTCCTGCACGCGGTCGGCAATCTGCGCCGGCGGCAGATCGGGCGGGGCTTCGGCGTAGTAGTCATCATCGATGCGCAGCAGTTCGCGAAGGACGCTGGCCTGTTCCGGCGGGCTGTCCAGAAACCATCCGCCGACTTCAAAGTCGTGATCCCACAGGATGCGGTCGGCGCATTCATCGACCAGCCGGTCCCATTCCTCCGCATCATCCGACAACGGCCGCGGACACTTCCGGCCGCTGCGCACAAAATCCGCGCGCAAGCACTCCGCGATCATCGTGCGCACGACAGGCCGCCCGCGTCCGTTCTGGTGAAGCTCGTGATCAATCAACTCTTTCAGATGAGCGAACACGGCTGCCACGGCCGCTTCGTTAGCCGCCGTCTGTTTGGGCTCCGGCGTCTTCGGCAATAGCAGAGCGCTTCCGACCTCCCACAACAGTGCAATTTTTTGCGAATACGCGAGTTCGTCGAAGGCATGCACGCCGCTCGGCCAACCGGGATGGATGCTCAGAATGTCGAGCAACGAACGCAAGCCATGTTTAAACAGGGCGGCCTCGCCACCGATCAGCGTCCGGTCGCCCAACGACGTATGCCACATGCATCTGATACTACGGCATCAACACGTGCCGTCTAGAGCGACACCCATTTATACCCATGAAACGCTGCGCTCAATAGTCAAGTGCCTATTTGACCAACTGCGCACATTTCTTCATCGGTCATTTGGCCTGGGTCTTTGGCCGTGCAACCGCACGCGTGACCGCACGCTTCACGGCGTTCTTGCGGTCCGCGCCCCGCAGCACCGCCGTCGGCTTCTGCATGACGAGCAAATCCGAACGCCCGTTCCAGCCGCTTTTCTTCCAGAAGGCCTGGCCAGTCAGATTGTCCGCAAAGACAAAAATGTTGCACTTCACAATGCCGCATTTGATAAGCTGCGCAAAGCAAGCTTCGACCAACTGTCCGCCGATGCCCCGTTTCCGATAGTCCTTCGCGACGGCCAGATGATGCAGATACCCGCGCCGCCCATCATGCCCGCACAACACCGCGCCCACGATCCGTCCATCGCCGTCCCGCGCGACAAAGCTCATCCCCCGGTTGCGCCGCAAGTACGCCGCAATGTTCCCGCGCGTATCCATCTCGTTGACGCATACGCCCGGGCTGGCCTTCCAAAGGGCGAGGACTTCGGCGTAGTCGCAAATGCGAAATGACCGAATGCTAATGCTCATGCCTGTCTTCCTTCTAAATCAGAAAATGCGAAGGCGGCACTCATCATGCCGCCTTCGCTCCGTATTTCCAGTTTCTGAACCCTGAACCCCGACCCCTGAACCCTGCCGTTAGTACCGGTAATGCTCCGGCTTGTACGGGCCCTCAACAGAGAGGCCGAGGTAGTCTGCCTGCTTCTTCGTCAGCTTGGTCAGCTTCGCGCCGAGTTTGCCGAGGTGCAGCCGCGCAACCTTCTCGTCGAGCAACTTCGGCAGAATGTAGACTAGGTTCTTATACTTTCCGCTGCCACGAGTGCTCCACAGTTCAATCTGCGCCATGACTTGATTGCTGAACGAATTGCTCATGACGAAGCTGGGATGTCCCGTCGCGCAACCCAAGTTTACCAAACGGCCTTCGGCCAGAACGATGAGGCGCTTGCCACTCGGCCAAACCCATTGATCCACCTGCGGCTTGATCTCGATCTTCTTGAGCTTCTTGTCGCTGGTCAGGCTGGCCATATCGATTTCGATGTCGAAGTGGCCGATGTTGCACAGGATCGCGTTGTCCTTCATCACGTCCATGTGTTCGCGGCGAATGATGTCGCAGCAACCGGTCGTGGTGACGAAGATGTCGCCCTGCGGCGCGGCCTCTTCCATCGTCACAATCTGGTAGCCTTCCATGCACGCCTGCAGAGCGTTGATCGGATCGATTTCGGTGATCAGCACGCGAGCGCCCTGGCCGCGCAGCGACTGCGCGCAGCCCTTGCCCACGTCGCCGTAGCCGGCCACGACGGCGATCTTGCCGGCGACCATCACGCTGGTTGCACGCTTGATGCCGTCGAGCAGGGATTCGCGGCAGCCGTACAGGTTATCGAACTTCGACTTGGTGCAGGAATCATTGACGTTGATCGCCGGGCACTTCAGCGAGCCCTTCTTGACGCGCTCGTACAGCCGGTGCACGCCCGTCGTCGTCTCTTCTGACAGGCCGGCGATGTCCTTCAGCAGCGCAGGAAACTTGTCGTGGACCATATTGGTCAGATCGCCGCCGTCATCGAGAATAATGTTCAAGCCTTTTCCGTCCGGCCAGCGCAGCGTCTGTTCGATGCACCAATCGAACTCTTCGGCGTTCATTCCGCGCCAGGCAAAGACCGCGACGCCGGTCTTGGCGATGGCGGCCGCGGCGTGGTCCTGCGTCGAAAAAATATTGCAGCTCGACCAGCGCACCGTCGCGCCCAGATCGATCAGCGTTTCGATCAGCACCGCCGTCTGGATCGTCATGTGCAGGCATCCCGCGATCCGCGCGCCCGCCAGCGGCTTCTTGCCTTTATACTCTTCGCGCAGAGCCATCAGCCCGGGCATTTCGGCCTCGGCGATCGTAATCTCCTTGCGGCCCCATTCGGCAAGCGTGATGTCTTTGACTTTGTAGTCCTGCGTAGCCATCGTCGGCATGTCTTATCCCCTATTCGGTTGGTGTTGGTGCCACTGGCTCAGTCGGCCGTCCGTTTGGCCGGCTTAGCCAGTGCGGCAATGGCAAGCGTCGCGGAACGTGCCAGTGCACTGTTCCGGCAAAATTCCCCGCACACCATACTGACCTGCGCCGCAACTGCAAGCAATTGCGGGCCGGTTGCGTATGCTCAACCATCAGTTTAGGAAAGCCTGCGTTATGGAATGGGCTGCTTACTGCTTCTTCGCGGTGAGTTTGACTTGAACAAGGCGCGTCTGGCTGAACACCCAGGCAGTGCCCACGCCAGCGTTGTTTGACGTCTTGAGGAACGCTACAAAGCTTTCGCTCCCACCCAGACCGCCGCTGCCGAACAGGACGATCGCGCCATCGGTGCCCGTCTGAGTTACGTCATACGTCAACGTGCCATCGGCCGCGGTGACCGTCAGAGTGGCACTCGTGTCCGCGAATGCGCCGGTCATGGTGCCGGAATACTTCGCCGCCTTGGCGTTGGTCGCCAGCGTGTAGCTGCTGCCGCTGACCTTGCCCGCAACATTGAAAGGCCCGTCCTGCCTGCTTGTCGCTGTCGGGATCGACTGCGCTGCTCTGGCTGCGCCCGCCGCGCGCGAAAGCTTCGCCACACTTTTGGTCAGCTTGAAGCTAAGCTGCGCAGCATGCTGGTCCTTGTAAATGACGATCGTGCCGGTGATCTTGTCACCGCGGCTGGCGTAGATTCCGCTCAAGAATATCTGTTCAGTGCTGTCCTGATTTGTTTGCACTGCGGTCGCCCACAACGCAAAGTCGCCGGCCTTCCCGGTGAACGTCACCAGGTTCGTGCCATCGTTGGCAGTCGTCACTTGAACGTCGAGCGTCAAATCGGTGCCGCTCTGAACGGCATTTACGCTCAGTGTAGCAGAGACCGTCTCCACCATGTTCGTCTGATTGCCGTTCTGATCTACCTCGACTTTGTACCCGCGCCCCGCCGCCGAACCGGTCCACGTGCCGCTGATGTTTGGACTTACCGACGTCGCGCTCAGTGCTGAGAAGCAAAGCGCAAAGCTCAAAACGGGGAACAGTCGAACAATCTTTCGCATGACTCACTCCTTCATCCATGTTGAAACCGCGCACGAGCGAAACATTCTAGCGCTAGTTGGCAACGCGGCAGCAAAAAAATCCGGCGGTGCAGCTTACATTTCAGCAACGTCAGTGTACTGGACCAATTCATGCAAACTCGCTAGCCTTCACAACAACTCGGTTCACAGGTGCTTCCATGACGCGACACTCTTCCGCGCGACCGCCCATCCTGCTCGTCACAGCAATGCTCCTTTACTGTGTGCTCGCAGCCGGCACGGAAGCTTACTCGGATACTTCGCCCATGCGCCAAAACTTCCGGCAGATCGAGCCCAACCTCTTCATGTGGACCGACACCTGCAACGTTTATGTCCTTAGAGACGGCGACGCCGCCCTGCTAATCGATCTGGGCGATGGGAGCGTGCTCGACCACCTGAAGGAGATCGGCGTCTCAAAGGTCGAATGGGTGCTGTTCACACACCACCATCGAGAACAGTGCTGGGGCGCCTCGCGGCTTGGACGCCTTCCTCTTGTTGGAAGTCCCTCTATTCCTGTGGAAGCCGTCGCCGCCCCCGAGGCCGAACGCGCCCTCTTCGAAAAACCAACGTCTTTCCGCAAAATGCGCCCATCGCTCGGCGACCAGTACACCGTCCACGGCGCCAGCTACGTCCGGCCACCGTCCATGCCGATCAAGATCGACCGCACCTTTAAAACGATGGACGAATTCACTTGGCGCGGCCATGAATTCATCTGCGTCGATACTCGCGGCAACAGCCCGGGATCGATGACGTATCTCTTGCGCAAAAAGGTAGCGCCGGCCTCCGTGCCGGCCGGAAACGGCGGCTCCCAAAAAGCCGGCAGGGACGCCGGCGCTACCCGGTTCCTCGCCTTCAGCGGCGATGTCATGTGCGATGGCGCCAAGATGCACAACTGGTTCGACACCGAATGGGACTACGGCTTCGCCGCCGGCATCTACGCGCTGCACAACAGTGCTTCGCTTGTCGAGCGCTACAATCCGAGCTGGCTCCTGCCCTCGCACGGAAAGCCCATCAGCAACCCGGCCGGCCAGCTACGTGATTACATGAAGAAACTCCGCAAACTGGCCACCCTGCTCGTGCGCGGCTACGAAGTCACCGGAATGGGCGGCGGCACTCAAGACCTCGCGTCAACACCAACCGTCGTGCCGCACCTTTGGCAAGTCACGCCGCATCTCTACAAACTGAAAGGCCCGGAAGTCTGGGCGAACTTCGGCATTCTGCTCGCCGATAACGGCCACGCCCTCGTCGTCGATGCCGGCTGCCTTTCCGACGCGGCACTCGACCAGACGCTCACCCAGATGCAGGAACGTCTCGGCCTGAAAGCCATCGACGCCGTCATCATTACCCACATGCACGGCGATCACATTGGGCAGGCCCCGCACCTGCGTGAGAAATGGGGCGCGAAAATCTGGACGCTCGACACCATCGCCGAGAAGTTTGAATTTCCTGAACGCTTCGACTACTGCGCCATGATCGAAAGCTACGGCCCGAACCTCAGTTCCGTCAAAATCGACCGCACCTTCCATGACGGCGAAAAGTTCGCTTGGGAAGGCTACGACCTGCAGATCGACTGGATGCCCGGCCAGACCGAATTCGGTCTCTGCGTTCAAGGCATGATCGATGGCAAACGCATCGCCTTCACCGGCGACAACCTGTTCGGAAACCCCAACGATGAACACGTGGACGGCCACGAAGCCCTCTGCTCGCGCAACAGCGCCATCCTTGAGGAAGGCTACATCTACGCCGCTGAATACCTGACGCGCCTGAAACCCGACATCATCGTCGGCGGCCATTCTTACGTGATGGACAAACCCGCCGGCATGATCAAGCGCTATCGCGAATGGGCGTACAAAATGCGCGACGCCTTTCGCGAACTCAGCACTTTTTCCGATTACCGCTACATGTTCGATGCCTACTGGGTCAGCGCCTACCCCTACCGCGTTACCGTTGAACGCGGCAAGGCCGCCGAGTTCACGCTGACAGTCCGCAATTTCAACAAAAAGCCGCAGGAATTCTCCGTTGTTATCGCTGCACCCGGCCTGTCGTTCACGCCGACGGTGATCGATGGAACCGTACAGCCGGAATCACGACTGAAGATCCCGGTGCAAGTACAAGTCGCGGGCGATGCGCCGCCGACGCTGAGCGGCGTGCAGATCGTTTCGTTCGACGTCACCATCGACGGCCAGCGCTGCGCGGGATGGTTCGACATGATCGTGAACGCCGTTCAACCGAAATAGTCTGGAGTCAAAAACATGAAACTTTCATTGTGCGCCGTTCTCACCTCGATGTTCCTTGCACTCACGGGCGGAACCGCCGAACCCATCAAACTCCACCCCGACAACCCGCGCTATTTCCTCTATCAAAGCAAGCCAACGATCCTGATCACTTCGGGCGAACACTACGGCGCCGTGCTCAACCTGGATTTCGACTACATTCCGTATCTCAATGAACTGCAGGCGCGCGGCTTTAACCAGACGCGCACGTTCGGCGGCTCGTATCGGGAAATCCCCGGCTCGTTCGGCATTCAAGACAACACCCTCGCGCCGCTGCCGAATAAGTTCATCTGCCCCTGGGCCCGCAGCGACACGCCCGGCTATTTCGATGCCGGCAACAAGTTCGACCTGGCCAAGTGGGACGACGCGTACTTCAAACGCCTGAAAGATTTCCTCGCCCAAGCCGCTCAGCGCGGCATCGTCGTCGAACTCTCGCTCTTCTGTCCCAATTACGACGAAAAACTTTGGCAAGCCAATCCGATGAATGCCAAGAACAACATCAACAACGTGGGCAACTGCCCGCTGAAAGAACCCTACACGCTCAAGCACGAGGACCTGACCAAAGTCCAGGACGCAATGGTGCGCAAAATCGTATCTGAACTGAAAGACTGCGACAATCTCTACTACGAAATCGCCAACGAGCCGTACTTCGGCGGCATCACGCTCGAATGGCAGGCGCACATCGCCGCGACCATCGTGGATGCCGAAAAAGACTTCCCTGCCAAGCACCTGATCGCGCAGAACATCGCCAACAAAACCGCGAAGGTCAAAGATCCCAACGCCGCCGTCTCCATCTTCAATTTCCACTACGCCAAGCCGCCGGTCGCCGTCGCGACAAACTGGGAACTGAACAAAGTCATCGGCTTCGACGAAACCGGCTTCCGCGGCAGCACCGACAAACCCTACCGCACCGAAGCCTGGGACTTCATCCTCGCCGGCGGCGCCGAATACAGCAATCTTGATTACTCGTACTCCGCCAAAGCCCCCAACGGCACCGGCGTCGTGAAAGCCCCCGGCGGCGGCGGACCGGCCTTCCGCGCGCAGCTCAAGATTCTAAAGGATTTCATCTACGGCTTCGACTTCGTGAAAATGGCGCCCGATCAAACCGTCGTCAAAACCGGCCTGCCCGCCAACACGACCTTTCGCGCGCTCGCTCAACCCGGCAAAGCCTACGCCGTTTTCTTCCTGACCGGCGGCGGCGACCTGAAAACCGCCCCCGCTCCCGAACCGATGAACTTGACCTTAACGCTCGCGCAAGGCGACTACACGGTGGAATGGATCAACACCCAAACCGGCGCGCTGGAACTCACCGAACAACTCAAGCATCCCGGCGGAAGCGCCGTCCTCACGTCGCCGCAGTACTCCGAAGAAATGGCGCTGAAGATCGTGGCAAAGTAGCGCAATCCTCCTGGATTGCGTGCCATTCGTATCACGGCCTGCCAGGCCGCGCTCTCCGGTCCCCCTTCTCCCGCGAGGGAGAGGGGTTAGGGGTGAGGGGGAAAACAGCATCTTGATGAACCCGCCGCGCCGACGCCTTTTTCAGTTCCATCTGTCCACGGCGGTGGTGATGATGCTTTCCGCCGGGATCTTGCTTGGGCTAAACACTTATCCATGGCGAAAGGTCGTCGTCTCAGATTACCCTGGCGGCCTAACAGTTTGCCAAGGCAGGGGCTGGCCTTTTGTGTTTCACGTAAGGCCATTAACGAGCGCGCGCTCAGTTAGCAAGGAGGCTTACCTATTGATGGGCGTATACGAACGCGCGCCAGACCCTGTCTTGCTGTTTCCAGACCTGTTGGCATGTGGCGCTATCCTTATCGGCACAGGATACGTTTGCGAATGGCTCATCCGCCGCCGCGAGGGCCCAAAAACATGACCAAACACTTCACCGGTTGCATGCTTATCGCTGTTTCGCTTTCTTTCGCCGCCGAAACCATCACCGTCACCCCCAAAGACACCGGTGCGGCTCTCGTCAACCCCGACATGGGTTGGACCATGCACTTCTATTCCAACGTGCCGACCAACTATGGCTCCAAACTCGAACCTTCCGACACGCTCGATGATTTCCCCGGCCTCTCGACCGTATACCTGCGCGTGCCGTGGGCGATGGTCGAACCGGAAGAAGGCCAGTTCAACTGGGCGCTGCTCGACACGCCTGCGCAGCGCTGGATCGCCAAAGGCAAGCGCGCCGCCTTCCGCATCACCTGTTCCGAAAACTGGACCGAAAACGCCACACCCGATTGGGTCCGCAAAGCCGGCGCAAAGGTCGTTAACTACACCTGGCCCAAAGGCCCCGATCCGAATGGCAAAAACTGGGATCCCGTTTTCGACGACCCGATCTTTCTCGAAAAGCTCGATCATTTCCTGGCCGCCATGAGCGCCCGGTACAACGGCAACCCGAACATTGCCTTCATCGACATCGGCACCTTCGGCATGTGGGGCGAAGGCCACACCTTCGGCAGCAGCCGCATTCCCGAAGACAAAGCCGATCCGATCGTGCGCAAGCACATCGACCTGCACGCCAAGCATTTCCCCGCGACGCTGCTGTGCATCAGCGACGACGTGGTCGGCCCGCAGAAGCCCGGCCGGCATTTCCCGCTGCTGGACTACGCGATTTCAAAAGGCGTGTCGCTCCGCGATGACAGCATTTGCGTCCAGCCGCCGCCCCACTCCTGGTATCACTCCGAAATGGCGCAGGAATTCTGGCCCAAGTTCCCCGTCATTCTCGAACACGAACACTACGGCTCATCCAAGCAGCGCAAGGCCTGGGGCGATGGCTCCCTGCTGCTGAAATCGGTCGAAGACTACCACGCCGCCTACATGTCCATCCACTGGTGGCCGCGAGAAGAGCTCGAAGAGAATCGTGCGATCATCGATCGCATCAATCAACGTATGGGTTACCGCCTCGTCCCGCGCGAAATAACGTGGCCAAAGAAGATCGCCTCGGGCAAACGTTTCACCGTCACATCCAAGTGGTCCAACGCCGGCGTTGCACCCTGCTATCCCGGCGGCTTCATGGCGCTGACGCTCAAAGACGCAAGAGCCGGCATCGCGTCGGTCCTCGTCGATGAGAAGTTCAACATGCGCGATCTCTCCGTCGGCCCGTCCGATCAGGCTCCCGTGAGCGCACTCGAAAGCTCGTTCCTAGCTGGTCACATCGCTCCGGTGCTGAGACCCGGCTCGTACGACGTGTTCGTCTCCGTCGGCCGCCGCGACGGCACGCCCGTGATCGCTCTGCCGCTGGACGGCGACGACGGCCAGCGCCGCTACCGTATTGGCACGCTGCAAGTCTGCGGAGACTACTCCGTGCAAGCCGGCGCCCTGGAAAAGCGCGGCGACCAGTGGCTGTTGCCGCTGACCTGGACCATTCATCGACCAGCAGTCGGCGCTATCGGTCCCTTCTTCCACTTCGACGACGGCGGCAAAATCGCCTTCCAAGGCGGCCCTGAGGATGGCGCCAAGGCTGGCGTACTCGCTCAAACCGGCACCGTGAAACTCGGTTGCGAATTCAAGCTGCCGCGCGACGCCCGCGGCAGAAAGTTCACCGTACACGTCGGCCTCTGGCAGCCAGATCGACTCGGCAGACCGGACGAACGCCTGCTCCCCGACAACGGCCAACCCGACAAGCGCGTGCTGCTCGGCACAATCAACGTCGCTCAAGACGGCGACGTGACGTTCACTCCGGAGCCCTGAACCCTTCCGTTCTTCGCGTCTTTGCGGTTCAATTCCTAAGCACTACACTTGCGTTTAGAGAACCACATGCCGACCGCGACTCTCACTCCGCCACAACAGAACCTGCAAGCCAAACAGCTCGCGGCCAAACACGGCTTCGCTCTAAGCGGGATTGCTCTCGTGGGGGAGGACGGCTTGAGCCCCCGCGCTGCGGAGTTCAGCGCATGGCTCGCCGCCGGCCACCACGGCCCACTCGATTATATGCAGAAGACCCAGCAGGCTCGCACGAATCCGCGCACGCGCTTCCCCTGGGCGCGCTCGGTCCTCGCTCTGGCCGCCTTCTACGACGGCTCGCCGCGCAAACAGCCCGGACGCGATCTGCTTGCACACGTCGCCCGCTACGCCCGCGGCCGCGATTACCATCTAATCTTTGAACGCCGCCTGAAAAAGCTCGCACGCGATCTGGTCGCCGCCGGAGTCTGCTCGAAAGCGCACTATTACGTCGATACCGGCCCGGTCCTCGAACGCGCATGGGCTGAAGCCGCCGGTGTGGGCTGGATCGGCAAGAACACCTGCCTGATCCATCCCGCTCTGGGCTCGTACATGCTGCTGGCCGAAATCATTCTCGACAGCGCGCCCGAACCCGACCGGCCGCACGCATTCCATTGTGGAAGCTGCCGCCGTTGCCTGGACGCCTGCCCGACGCAGGCGCTTGTGGCCCCCGGAGTCCTCGACAGCCGCCGCTGCCTGGTGACGTGGAATCTGGAACTCCGCGGCCAAACGCCCGCGGAAATGCTATCCGCGCAGGGCGATCAGGCCGTCGGCTGTGACATCTGCCAAGCCGTCTGCCCGTTCAATGCGCCGGCCGGCAGGGATGCCGGCCGCACCACCCCGCCCGACCCCGAACTGGCCGCGCCGCTTCCCTGGCACACGCTCACGCTCGCCGAATGCATCGTGCTCACGGTGGACCGCTTCAACGCCGCATTCGTTGGCAGCGCCCTACGCCGCGCCGGGCTGAAAGGCCTGCGCCTGGGCGCCATCACCGTTGCAGGAAATCTGAAATTGTCCGATTGCCGCACCGCGCTGGAACAGAGCGCCGCCGACGCCGATCCCGGCATCGCTGCCCGATCGCAGTGGGCTCTCTCGATGCTAAGAAACGAGCGCTAATCCCGCATACTAGACCACCAGACTACCAGACCACCACTCCACCACTCACTACTCACCACAGTACGGATTACTCTTCTTCTCGAACCCGATGCTCGTATCCGGCCCGTGCCCCGGATGCACGACGGTTTCGGCCGGCAAAACGAAGAGCTTCTTTCGGATGTTCGCGACGAGCACCTCCTCCCCCGCCCCACCCGGCAAGTCTGTCCGTCCAATGCTGCCCGAGAAAAGAATGTCGCCGCACAGAAGATGCGGCGGCTTTTCTTTTTCGTCTTCCACGAAGTACGCAGTGCCACCCGGCGAATGTCCCGGCACATGCAAGGCTTTGAATTCAAGCCCTGCGGCCTGAACGCGGTCGCCGTCACAGACCAAGCGGTCGGCTCCCGGCGCCGTGATTGACGCGCCGAGGAAGTAGCTGAGGTTCAGCGTCGGACGCAGCATCCATTCCGCCTCGGCTTCCGGCACGTAAACAACGGCGTTCGGATACAAGGACTTCAGTTCGGATACCGCACCGATGTGGTCGCCGTGGCAGTGCGTTAAGAGCAGCGCCGCAACTGTGAGCTTCCGCGCCTTCAGTTCCGCATCGATCAACTCCGCGTCCGCCCCTGCATCAACCACGACCGCCTCGTTCTGCCCGCCATTCCAGACGATGAAGCAATTCTCTTCCAACTCCCCCGTCACAATCCGCACAATCTCTAGTTTCATGTTTCGTTTCAGTTTCCTTTTCCGGCCCTTGGCACTGCGCGTCTTTTGCCGTTTCACCCCGTCTCCCCGTCTCCGCGTCTCCCCGTCTGCCGTTCGCAATCCAGGAGGATTGCGCTACTTCTTTCTGCCTACTCGCAGTTCAATCCTCAAGCTCCGCTGGATTGATCGGCTTTCCCTCCCACAGCCACTTTCCATTTTCCTGAGTCAACACCCGTTGAGCGCTTCCCGGCACTGCCGGCGTATTCACCTTCGGCAGCCACTTCGCGTGCTCCTTCAGCACATCCGCATATTTCGCATCTTTCGCCAGATTGGTCCACTCGTTCGGATCGCTGCGATGATCGTAGAGTTCCTCCGACCCATCCGCGTAGCGGACATAGCGCCAATGTTCCGACCGCACCGTGTGATTCCCACAATTGTGCGTCGTGATCGCCGGCCACGGCCGAGCCGCCGCCGGATCGCGAAGTTGCGGCGCCAGACTGTGGCCCTCCAGGCCGTCGCGAGCCGGCAGGCCGCACAGTTCAACCAACGTCGGATAAATATCGAGCAATTCCGCGGGTTGCGTGCACTGTCCTTTCACGATTCCCGGCCCTGCGAAAATCAACGGCACATGCGTGGACCGCTCCCACAGCGTGTTCTTTCCGGTGATCGCCTTCTCGCCCAAGTGCCACGCGTTGTCCGACCACAGCACGATGATCGTGTTGTTCGCCTGGCCTGTTGCGTCAAGCGCGTCCAGCACTCGGCCGATCTGACTGTCCATGAATGTCGTGCTGGCTAGATAGCAGCGCACCAGGTTGTGCCACTGGTTCGCCTTCTTCAGCCAGGACAGCCGCGGCTCCGGCAGCTTCCAATGCAGATACCATGCAAAGAACGGCACGTCCTCGCGATCGTTTTCTTTCACCGGCGGCAGCGTGATCTGATTTTCCGGCGGGAACTGATCAAACCATTGCTGCGATGCAAAACACGGCACGTGCGGCAGTCTGAATCCCGCTGCAACAAAGAACGGCTTGCCTTGCGGAAGCGCTTTCATCTGCGCGATCGCCGCATCCGCGATCTTCCAGTCCGCTTGCTCGTGATCGTCCGCCGGAAAAACGCCCCAGTCCACCGCACGCATTTCGGAGGGCGTGTTCACGAACTTCTTCGGCGGCAGAGGCATCCCCGGCGCCGGTCCCCACACATCCAGTTCTCCGGCACGGTCTTTCGGCGCGATGGATCCGTCGTGGTAGATCTTCCCAAAACCAGCCGTGAAATATCCGCTGGCGCGCAAATGCTGCGGCAGAGTCACCCACGACTTCAGCGACTCCACCGCGCGAATGCCCGGCGCCAATCCGTAGATGCCCGTCGTCGAAGGCCGCAGCCCCGTCAGCAGACTGTTTCGCGATGGATTACACAAGGGCGACTGACAATGAGCATTCGCGAAAAGCATCCCGCGCGCGGCCAGCCGATCCATATTCGGCGTCTTCGCCTGCGGATGCCCATGCAAACACCCCACCCAATCATTCAGATCATCAATCGCAATGAAGAGGATATTCGGCCGCGCCGGTTCGCCCGCGACGATAGCGCCAGAGCAAACCAGAAGCAGAACCAAAATCCCGCGTACGAACCGCATCTCGCCCCTCCCTCGCGTTCGTTCCCGCCCCGCGCAAACCACCACTCCACCACTCACCACTGACTACTCACCAACCAGTGCATGCCCGCGCTTTTCCAGAGGCAGCTTCACGGCCGCGCCGCTCAGCGCCGAACGATACACCGCCATCACCATCTCAATCGTCTTCAGCGCGTCGCGACCGCTGGATGCCGGCTGGCGATCTTCGCGAATCGCCGCCAGCAGATCGTCTACCATGCGGCGGTTCGCGGCGCCGAACGCATCTTTCTCCGCTGACGCGCCAGCCATCGGATCCCCAGGCACCGCTTCCCACTCGCCAACCGCTGTCTTAACAAACGTCTGACACGGGATGTTTGCCGCGATCTTTGCGATGCCTTTGGAACCGATCAGTTCCAATCCCCACGGCGGCGCCGTTCCACGATTTTTCGCCGCGCTGATAAACGACGCCGTCACGCCTTTCTCCAGTACGAACTCGGCCGAAATGTCATCGCCCGCGACTGGCCCGATCCCCTCCGCCACGCGGCGCGCGTCGGCAACGGTGATCCGGCGGCCTTGCTGCAGCACCTCAGCTTTGCAGGTCAGCGCCGGGCCAGCGAGGAAGCTCATCAGATTGAACAAATGCACGCCCAACACCAGCAGGTCTTCGCCACCCGCGCGGCTGTCCTGCTTGCCATGCGCATGAATCGTCTTCAGTTCGCCGATCAGGCCCTCGTCAATCTTCTTCTTCAGATGGACAACGTTCGGCGAAAGACGCATCTGATGCGCCACGGCGATTTTCAACTTCGACTTGTCGGCCAACGCAACCAGTTCGTCCGCCTCAGCCGGCGTGACCGTGAATGGTTTCTCGCAATACACATGAGCGCCCGCTTGCAGCGCCGCGAGCACCATCGCGTGATGTTCCTCCGACCACCGTGGCGCGACGCTGACCAACTGCGGCTTCTCCTTCTCGAGCATCTCACGATAGCTCTCGTACTGCCGCGGCGCTTTGGAGCGCTCCGCCGCACGCGCTCGGCCTGCCGAGTCCGGGTCGGCAACCGCGACAACTTCGACGTCCTCGCGGTTGAAGCACACGTCCATTCCGTGTCCGAAATTTCCTTTTCCCGTGCGCCCGATAATCGCCGCGCGCATCCGCCGCGCAGGCTCGTCGCCCGCCAGCAGCCGCACCGAGAGCGGCGCTGCGAGAGTTCCAATCAACACTTGCCTCCGCGAAAGCATCACAGTTTCCTCTTTCACACCGCAAAAGGATCAAATCCTGTTATTCCATATAACACCAGCTACCGCTTCTCCGCCGTGATCGTCTTCAGTTCCCCGTTGATGCGAACTTTCACCGGACGCGCGTCCGTTGCACTCACACGGTATGACATCACCTTCCCGTCCTTCCACGCGACGTCTACGGTAAAGCCTCCGCGCGCGCGCAAGCCGCTCACCGAGCCGCTCGACCAAACGGCCGGAATCGCCGGCAGCAGATTGATCTCGCCTTCATGCGATTGCACGAGCATCTCGCAAACGCCCGCGGTAATGCCGAAGTTGCCGTCCATCTGCATCGGCGGGTGCAAGCCGAAAAGGTTCAGGCAGGTATTTCGATTGGAAAGCAAGTTCTGAAACATCGCGTGCGCGCTCTCGCCATCGTGCATGCGCGCGTAAAGAGCCGTGCGCCAGGCGAAGGACCATTCGCGAACATCGCCGGTGGGACCGCGCGCGTCCAGAGACTTCTTTGCGGCCGCGGCAAATTCCGGAGTCTTCGCGACGCTGATCTGATTGCCAGGGAACACCGCGAACAAGTGCGACGTGTGGCGATGGTGATCGTTGGGATCGTCGCGATCGACCATCCACTCCTGCAACTGCCCCCATTTGCCGATTTTCGGCCCGACGAGTTTGTCGCGCATCGCTGAAATCTTCGCACGATATTCGCCATCCACGTCCAGAGCTTCACTGGCTTGCACGTAGTTGTTGAACAAATCCCAGACGATCTGCTGGCAATACGCGACGCCATCTTCATGCGGCCCGTGCTCCGGCGACCAGCCGTTTGGGATCACCAGTTGCCCGTCCGGCAAAGCCTTCACGCGGTCTTCCCAGAACTCGCAGGTTTCCTTCAGCAGCGGATACGCCATCTTTTTCAACCAGTCTTTGTCCTGGCCATAGACGTAGTGCCACCAGAAATGCTGACAGTACCACGCATTCGCCGTCACATCCCACTGCCAACCCATGTCGCCGTGAATGCCATGCGACGTGCGCACCGTCCACCCATGCGCCTTGCCAGAATTTGTTTTGAACGACTTCTCTCCTGCCGTCGCGACACGCCACGGTTCGAGTTGGCTGACGATCAATTCGAACAACGTCTCGTGGCATTCCGGCAAGCCCGCCGGTTCGGCCAGCCAGTAGTTCATCTGAATGTTGATGTTCGCGTGATAGTCGCAATGCCACGGCGGATCGTTGCTGTCGTTCCACAAGCCCTGCAGATTCGCGGGCAACCCGCCAGGGCGCGAGCACGAAATCATCAGGTAACGCCCATACTGAAACATCAGCGCCTCGATCTCAGGGTCCCCGCCCTTCTCCGCATGCACAACTTTGCGTTTGTCGATCGGAAGCGCCTTGCGCTCCGCGGGGGTGGAACCCAGATCAAGTTTCACGCGGTCGAAAAGCGCGCGATGATCGGCAATGTGAGCGGATTTCAGTTCATCGAAGGTCTTCTTTGCCGCCGCGTTCAAGCGCTGTTCGACCATCGCGTGCGGATCGCCATCGTGATATTTCTTGCTGTAATCGAGAACATAATTGGTCGCAGCGGCCAGAATCAGCGTGAGGCTGTTGCACTCTTTGAATTCCAGCTTGCCATCTCTGGCCTGAACGCTTCCACCCTCGCTGAGCACAAGCATTCCCGTTTCGTACGTCAATCCATTCGGGAACTTGCCGGAAAACTGCAAATGGTTCTTCTCCGCCTGCGTCGTCTCTCCATGAGTGCCCTGCAAGCGGATGCTGCCGCTATGCGCGCCTTTCCGGTCAGCAGTGAATCGGAATACGAGAACATGGTCCGCGTGCGAGGCGAACGCTTCGCGCCGGTACGCCGTCTCGCCGCTTTTGTAGCTCAGTTCGTGTGTGGCCGTCGCTATGTTGAGCGCACGCCGGTAGTCCTGCGCCGGCACACTCTGCGTTGCGGCTATCTGCACTCCGCCTACCGCGATCTCTCCAATCTGAAAGTGCGGCACGCCTTTGTTCGGCTCAAAAATAAGGCGATAAAATCGAAACTCGTCTGCTTTCTTCAGAGCGTACTTCTTCGTTTCGCCTCGCTTCTGAAAAGGCGGCTCACCTTCGTGGCGATCCAAGACGATCCACTCCTTGCCGTCGTTCGATCCCTTGAACTCCCACGTGGATGGATCGCGAGCCGGCGTGTCGGGCCCGGACGTAAAGGAGTAGCCGTCCACCGCCTGCGCCCTCGGCAGCCGCAATTCCCAGATGACCGGCTTTCCTTTGTGTTCGACGCACCATTTTGTTCCGGAGTTTCCGTCGTAAGAGTACTCAAGTTCCTCATGCGGATAGAACGCCTTGTGCTCGCTCGCGCAAACGACCGTGGCAGCGGCAACATCGCCGGATGCACCGTGTTCCAGATCAACAAGGAGTTCGCCCAGCATCTGATAGGAGCCCATCTGGGCATAATCGCCGTTGGCGTGCTCGTCGCCGGTCCACAGGCTGATCTCGTTAAGGACCAGTCTCTCCTGCCCAACGGCCGAGTAAACCAGGGCGCCGAACTTGCCGTTTCCAATTGGTAGAGCCTCGTTCATTCCCTTGGCGGCGGGCTTCTCGTACCACAGAGTCAGATCCTCGCCGCCTCGCCCATCTGTCGTCGCCGCAGTCACAAGACCTCCGCTAACAAAGCCCACCGCAAAGAATATTCTGAACGCATTCATGTTCGCACCCTCGCAGATCCATTCGACGGATGAAGTCTAGGCGCGACCCACGGCTGCCTCAAGACCCTAAAAACCTCTTGCGTGGCGGCGCGCATTCTGCAAATGTATGGCGGAGTGGTGAGTGGTTAGTAAGAAAACGCCGGGGAACGACCGGCGTTTTCTTTAGGACGTGGGGCGCAGGAGATAGAAGTAGTAGCCGATGACCTCACGAATTGTGGAGGGCACGTCGCGCCATTCACAGAAGCGGGCGTGCGAGCAGTAGATTTCGCGCACGCCGAATTTGTGCAGCGCCAGCTTGCTCCTGGCGATGTGAAAGTACTGAGTCACGACCATCACGCGGCGCATTCCGGCCTCCTTCATGATCCGAGCAGTGCTGCGAGCGGTGCCGAAGGTGTTCACACCATCCTCGTCCATAATGATGCAATCGCCCGGCACGCCGCGTTCAACCAGGTATTGCCTCATGGCGACGGGTTCGCTGTAGCCTGTAGCGCCTTTTCCGCCGCTGACGATCACTTTCGGACAATAGCCTTGCCTGAATAGGGCGAGCGTCTGGTCGAGTCGCGCCTGCAGGCAACGCGATGGACTGCCGTCGGCTTCCACTTTGTTGCCAAGCACCACCGCGACATCACAGGGGGCGAGGCGATCCGATAAACCGTCGTAAACAATCCAGACTGTCGTGGCCAGAAAGATGAAGGCGGCGAGGAGCAATGCGAAAACGACGCGGCGAAAGGCAAGCGGCAGCTTTCTGTAGGCTTGCATTATGCGCATCTTCATTCGACTTCTAGACTCCACTGCCGGATGGCCGTTGCAGCACTCATCCCGATTCGCGGACGATCAACTCGGGCGTAAGGACAATCGTTTGCGGCTGAGCACGGCGGCGTTTGGGTTGTTCGATCAAGTCCAGCAGCATGTGCACGGCTTGCTGAGCGGCCTGCTGGCGATGCAGCATGACCGTCGTCAGCGGGATGGGCGCGAGCGGATAGGTCGCGGCTTCACCGAACGACACGACGGCGACGTCTTCGGGCACCCGCCGTCCGATGCGGTGCAACGCATGGATGCAGGTCACGGCCATCATTTCGTTTTCGGCCAGGATGGCGCTTGGAGCGGCGGGCTTGCGAAGCAACTCGCTGAGTTGCGCGGACGGATCCCATTCCCCCGGTCCATCGGGCGCGGTGACGAGCACTTCATTCACGCCGGCCTTCCGGCAGGCCTGCGCGTAGCCCGTATAGCGATCTCGAACCGTCTGGAAGTTCATGCGCCAGCCGCACAGGGCGATCTGGCGGTGCCCCTTGCCTAGCAGGTGTTCGACGGCGATGCGCGCACCGGCGGCGTCGTCGTACTTGACGCAATTCGCGGCGAGGCCCGGCACGGGGTTGTCGATCAGCACCAGCGGGAAGCCGCTGCTTGCGACGCGCTCAAATAAGGAGATGTTCTCGTTGCCAGGAAGCGGCGAGACGATCGCTCCATCGGCGCCACCTTCGAGGCAGCGGCGCAGGTACTCGGCTTCGATCGCCGCGCTGTAGCTGCTGTCGCCGAGCAGCGTACTGTACCCGCGCGCTCGGCAAAAAGAGCTCACATCTTTCAGTAGGAACGCGCAGTACGGATCGGAGACATTGATCACGCTGAGCAGGATCGTGCTGGAGCGCTGCAGAGCGAGGCTGCGGCCGAGCGCGCTGGGGCGGTAGCCGGTGCGCTGAATCAGTTTCAGGATGCGCTCGCGCGTGGCCGGATCGACTTTGTCTTTGTTATTGATCACGCGCGAGACGGTGCCGATGCAGACGCCGGCGCGGCGAGCGATATCGCGGATCGTCGTGGCCATCAGTGCGAAATTCCTGACAGAACGCTCTTGATGCGGTGTATCATACCGGTATGATTACCAGAACATTCTGAATGAGCAAGTGGCGGATTGGTGATTGGTGGTCTGGTGGTTTGGTCGCATGGTTGTATTGAACAAAGTGAGTGCGGAGGGATCTGCAAAATGCAAAGAGTAAACTTCATCTGTTCTCTGCGCACTCTGCGTTCTCTGTGCCTCTGTGTTGAAGTCGTGCTTTTCAGCCTTGTCCTGAGTTTGCGAGCCGCCGAGCCCGAGCCGAAAACACTTTGGGAAATCGGCAAGGCAGATGGGAAGAACGCCGAGTTTGCGCTCGCGCCATCGGACTACGAGAAGTTCCAGGACGATGGTTTCTTTATCGCCGGGCAGTCTGATCCGAAACGCGACTGGCCTTATGTGCATCCCGGGCCTGCGGACGATTGGGGCGGTTCGCGGGAGCACACGTTTACGATCTGGTTTGGGGTGAAGACGGCCGGCAGGGACGCCGCGCAATTGCCGGCAGGGACGCCGGCGCTACCGGTGGCTGGAAACTGCCGCGTGCTGATCGACTTGATCGACACGCATTTCAAGCAGCCGCCGAAGATCCGGATCGAGATCGGCGGGCAGAAATTCGAGAAGCAGCTTCAGCCCGGCGCCGGTAACGAGTCCATAGAAGGAGACCCGAGCAAAGGCAAAGCGCAGCATGTGGAGTTCGAACTGCCCGCCAGCGCGCTGAAAGCCGGCAATAATCGGCTGGACATCACGACCACCGGCGGAAGCTGGCTGCTCTATGATCGCGTGGCGCTCGAAGTGCCGAAGGAAGTTGAAGCCACTGCGGTCGAGAATGTGTCAAAACCCAAACCAGCGCAACAGTCCGTCGTGGAGGGGCCTGCCCATATCCTCATCGACTGCGAAAAGGTGATCAATACGATGCGCGGCGGCATTGGCGCATCGTGGCACGCGATCGAGGAGCCGATTCCCATCGGCCACGGCGGCAGCGGCTGGGGCGGCTACCCGCCGGCCGAAGACGAGGCGGCGTGGGCGCAGATCGACCGGCACGCGCGCTGGCTGGGATTGGATTGGAACCGCGTCGAAATCGAGCAGCGCATTTACGAACCGGAGCGCAACCAGTTCACGTTTGACAGCGCGGAGATGAAGATTCTGTACCGCATCCTCGACTGGTGCGAGAAGAACAAGTCGGACGTGTTTTTTCAGCAGATGTGGAGCAACGTGAAGTGGCTGGCGTTCCCGGAATTTCGAGACGACCCGATCAAGCGCGTGCACAGCGCGCCGGCCTCGATGGAAGATTTTGGCGAGGGACTCGCGAGCGTTGTCGAACACCTCGTCAAAAAGAAAGGCTACACGTGCATCCGTTCTGTCTGCATCACGAACGAACCCGGCTACGACTGGTCGTGGTGGACCGAGCCGCCGAAAAAGGCGGCCCCGTTGAGGCCCGGACTGGCGGTGGTGCGGAAGGCTCTGGACGCGCGCGGCATCAGCATCCCGCTTTCCGGACCGGACATGACCGACACAGTTCCGGCTTTGGACCCCAAGCGTTTCGATTATCTCGATCTTCTCGGCGCGTACGACTTTCATTCCTATGGCGAGAACTTCGACTGGAAGACCAAGGGGCAAATGGTGCGGCTGGACAAGAACACGGCCGACTGGTGCGCGTTCGCTCACAAACAAGGCAAACCGTTCTTCATGTCCGAATTCGGGACGATGCCGAACGGCTGGGGCGGCGACAAGCCCGGACCGGCGTGCTTCGATTCGATTCTGAAAGACGCGGAGCTGGTCGTGCGGCGCATCAACTGCGGCGTGGACGGCTTTAATCGCTGGAGCTTTCTGAATCGCGGCGACCTGGATGGCGCATGGCAATTCGTTGAAACGTGGGATCGCAAGCAGAAGAGACTCCTTAAGGAGTACACTCCGCGAGCAAACACGTATTTCGGGCTGGGGCTGCTCACGCGATTCACGGCGAAGCATTCGGAGGTGCTCGACTGCAAGGTGGAAGGCGGCAAGAGCGGGCAATTTCAGCGGCTGTTTGCGGCGGCTCTGCGCAGCCCGAAAGGGAATCTGACGCTGGCGATCGTGAACGATGCAGCGAATTCGATCGAGATTTCAGCCGATTTGCGCGGGCTGGCAAAGGACGCAAAGCTCTATCGATACAGCTTCAGCAGCAAGCAAAAGGAGCTCGCGGATGTGAAGGTCGAAGCGGAAGGAGAGTTTGCGCTTACCGCAACCGCGGCGACGCTGAAGGACCGCATCGAAGCAACGAGCATTACGGTTTACTCGACGTACAAGCTGGCGCACGGCGATGATGGGGTGATTGCGGAGTGATTTTTTCACCGCAGAGACGCAGAGGCGCGCTGAGGACGCGGAGTTTCTTAGTGTAGAAAACTCTGTTCTCTGCGAACCTTTGCGTCTCCGCGCCTCTGCGTTGAACTGGAGCTAACGAAAGGAAACGAACATGCGATATTGCCTGATTCCGCTCGCACTGCTTGCTGTGGCATGTATGGCCGAGGAGCCGAAGGTGCTATGGGAAATCGGCAAGGCCGATGGCAAGAATGCCGAGTTCGCGCTCGCGCCGGGGGGCTACAACCAGTTCAAGGACGACGGGTTCTTCGTCGTCGGACAATCGGATGCCAAGCGCGATTGGCCGTACGTGCATCCAGGTCCGGCGGACGCGTGGGGCGGCGGACGGACGCATACGTTCACGATTGCCTTTGGGCTGAAGGAGAAGCCCAAGGTGGATGGCGTTCTGAATATCGCCTTTGTCGATACGCAAGACAAGACGCCGCCGAAGCTGCGCGTGGAAGTGAACGGAAAAGCCACCGACCGCCAGATGCCCAAGGGCGGCGGTGACGAATCCGTGATGGGGCAACCCGACAAAGGCAAGCCTCACAAAATCAGCATTTCTTGCCCGGCGGATAGGCTCGTTGCGGGCACGAATGTGATCGCGATCACGACGCTGACCGGAAGCTGGGTGCTCTACGACTGCGTCAGCTTTGAATCGCCGGCCGGGCTGGAGCTGACGACGGTGCAGGACACGGTGGTGCGCTCGGTGAGCAGCGCGCCGTTCCTCGTGGAGAAGGATGGCAAGCTGTGCCAGAGCGTTCAGGTGGCTCTGCGGCATTTCGGGCAGGACAGTGAGGCGACCGTTAAAGTCAGCGGCGCGGAGCCGACGAAGTTTGCTCTGCAGAAAGGAAGTCCGGTCGTAGACGCCTTTGTTCCGGCGGTCGAGAAAGAGACGGCGGTCACCGTTTCGATCGAAGCGGGCGGGAAGGAACTGGCGAAGCAGGAGCTGACGTTGTCGCCGGTGCGCAAGTGGGTCGTGTACTGTTTGATGCACTCGCACGTGGACATCGGCTACACGGACATTCAGCCGAACATTGCCAAAAAGCAGGCCGGCAACGTGAAGCGCGCTCTGGAACTGATTCAACAGACGAAGGATTATCCGCCCGGGGCGCAGTTTAAGTGGAACCTTGAAGTCTACTGGCCCGCCGACCAGTTCTACAAAACGGCGACGCCCGAAGAGGCGAAGGCGTTCGAACAGGCCGTGCAGGACGGCAAGATCGGCGTGGACGCGATGCTCGCGAACTTGCTCACGGGCGTTTGTCGCGGCGAAGAGCTGATCCGGCAGCTTCAGTACTCCCAACAACTCGGGCGCAAGTGCGGGATCACGGTCGATTCGATGCAGATCAGTGACGTGCCGGGACTGATCTGGGGCATGGTGCCCGCGCTGGCTCAAGCCGGCGTGAAGTACATTTCAAACGGCCCCAACTACCTCGACCGCATTGGCTGGACGCGAGTGACGTACGAAGACAAGCCGTTCTACTGGATCTCGCCGTCGGGGAAGGAGAAGGTGCTCTATTGGGCGCCGTATTTCGGCTACGCGTACGGGCACACCATCGACAAGTTCACCGATGCGGTCGTGAAGAACTTGAAGCAGCTTGAAGAGAACAAATATCCGTACGACATCGTCCAGATGCGCTGGTCGAAGGGCGACAACGGCAGCGCGGACGAACGGCTGATGAATCAGGCAAAGGAGTGGAACAGCAAGTACGCGTATCCGAAGCTGATCATCGCAACGACGAGCGAAATGTTCCACGCCTTCGAGCAGAAATACGGCAAGGATCTGCCGACCTTCCGCGGCGATTTTACTCCTTATTGGGAAGACGGCGTCGGTTCGGCGGCGCGCGAGACGGCGATGAACAGGCACTCGTCCGACCGGCTGATGGAAGCGGAGGCGCTCTGGTCGATCTTGAATCCGGCGAAATATCCGGCTGCGGAATTCGGCGAGGCGTGGAAGAACACGGCGATGTGGAGCGAGCACACGTGGGGCGCTCACAACAGCATCAGCCAGCCGGACCTGCCGTTTGTAAAGACTCAATGGAAGTTCAAGCAGGCGTACGCTCTGGATGCGGATACACAGTCGCGGAAGGTGTTTAACGATGCGCTGGCTTCACGGAACCTAACCCCCCAGCCCCCTTCCCTCGAAGGGAAGGGGGAGCCGGTTAGCGCCATTGACGTGTACAACACGTCGTCGTGGGCGCGGACGGACTTGGTTGTCTTGCCGAAGGAAATGAAGCTGGCGGGAGACTGCGCGAAGGATGCGAGCGGGAACGTTTTGCCGTCGCAGCGGCTTTCGACCGGGGAACTGGCGGTGCTTGTAAAAGAAGTGCCGCCGTTTGCGGGAAAGCGGCTGACGCTCGGGAGCGGCGCGGCGGCGGCGAGCGGACAGATGAAGGCGGAAGGGGCGACGCTCACCAGTCCGGCCTTCAGCGTGAAACTTGACGCGGCGACGGGCAACATCGTGAGCTTAACGTGCGCCAGCATCAATGCCGACCTGGTCGATGCGAACGCGAGCCTGAAGGATTCCAAGCTGCCGGTCGCGCTGAACAGCTACTTCTATCTGCCGGGAAACAAGATGGCGGAGACAAAGGCCAATGGGGCGGTGAAGATTTCGGTGAAGGAGAACGGGCCGCTGGTGGCGTCGCTGCTGGTGGAGTCCGACGCACCAGGATGCAACAAGCTGACGCGCGAAGTGCGGCTGATTAACGGGCTGGATCGCGTGGAAGTCATCAACAACGTGGACAAGCAGCCGATTCGCACGAAAGAAGGAGTGCATTTCGGATTCGCGTTCAACGTGCCGGACGGGACGCTGCGGATGAACATTCCGTGGGCGGTGATCGAGCCGGAAAAAGATCAGATACCCGGCGCGTGCAAGAACTGGTTCTCGGTCGAACGCTGGGTGGACATTTCGGGTCCGCAGTACGGCGTAAGCTGGGCTCCGATCGATACGCCGCTGGTGGAGATTGGCGGGCTGACGGCGAACCTTCCCGCCGGGCAGCCGAATCCGAAAGCGTACCTGGAACATATTGCTCCATCGCAGACGGTCTTCGCGTGGGCGATGAACAACCACTGGCACACGAACTACAAAGCCGATCAGGACGGCGTGACGACGTTCCGCTTCGCGATCCGGCCGCACAAAGCGTACGATCCCATCGAAGCGGCGCACTTCGGCGTCGAGTCGTCGGAGCCGCTGGTTGTCGCGGCGGCAGTGGGGGATGCGCCGCGGGCGACGCCGTTGGTGAGTTCTTCAGCGCCGGGCGTGCTGATCACGTCGGTGAAGCCGAGCGAGGACGGCAAGGCGTGGATCGTGCGGCTTTTTGCGGCGTCGGGGAAGGACGAGAAGGTCACTTTATCGTGGGGACTGCCGGCGGCGCCGAAGATGAGTTTCACCGAAATCAGCGAGCGGGCGGGCGCGGCGGTGAACGGCGCGATTGAGATTCCGGCGTGGGGAGTCGTGAGCCTGCGCGCGGAGCGCTGAACTGAAGGACGGGACGACGGGGAGACGGGGGGACGGGGAGATGAGAATGCGCGACGCCTGGATGCTTTTCGTGGCTTTGATTGTTTGCGCGTTGGCACACACAGAAGAGCCGGCGCCGCTGTGGCAGATTGGCGTGCTGGACAAGGACGACCGCGAGTTCGCTCTGGCGCCGGGCGGGTATAACGATTTCGCGGCGGACGGGTTCTTTATCGTTGGGCCGTCGGATGCGAAGAAGGACTGGCCGTATGTGCATCCGGGGCCGACGGACGACTGGGCAGGGTTGGTTCCGCACACGTTCACGATTGCGTTTGCGCTCGACGCGGCACCGACGGCGGAAGGGAAGTTCACGGTTGCGCTCGTCGATACGCAGGGGAAATTGCCGCCGAAGCTGTCGATCAAAATCAACGAGAAAGCGTTTTCGCAGCAGACGCCGCCGGGAGCGGGAGACGCGTCGGTGTTCGGCGATCCGAAGAAGGGTAAGCCGTACAGCTTTGACGTACCGGTTGCGGCGGATTTGCTGAAGGCGGGCGTGAACACGATTTTGATCACCAGCGAAGAAGGAAGCTGGGTGCTCTACGATTGCGTGGCGCTGTATGCGCCGGGCGCGAAGTTGGGGAAGGTGCCGGAAGGCGCGGTGAAGCGGCCGCCGGCGCCGAAGCGCGCGGGGCCGCTGGAAGAAGTTGTCATTGTTTTCAAAACGCATTTCGACATTGGGTACACGGCTCTGGCGAAGGAGGTGGTGCAGCGGTACCGCACGACGATGATGGATCAGGCGCTGAAGGTGTGCGACGCCAGCAAGGGCCTGCCGCCGGAGCAGCAGTTTGCGTGGACGATTCCGGGATGGCCGATGGCGAAGATTCTGGAAGAAGGGCCGGGGCAGACGCCGGAGCGCATCCAGCGCATCAAGGATGAAATCAAGGGCGGGCATTTTGTCGTTCACGGACTACCGTTCACGACGCATACCGAGACGCTCGAAACGGAGGAGCTTGTGCGCGGCATGGGTTTCGCCGCAAAGATTTCGCGGGCTCTGTCACTGCCTCTGCCGCGCGATGCGAAGATGACCGATGTGGCGAGCCACTGCTGGATTTTGCCGACGCTGCTGAAGAACGCTGGCATCGAATTTCTGCATCTTGGCTGCAACGCTGCGTGCCGTTCGCCGCATGTGCCGCCGTTGTTCTGGTGGGAAGGACCGGACGGGTCGCGCGTGCTGACGATGTACACGGCCGAAGGCTACGGCACGGGGTTGGTTCCGCCGAAGAGCTGGAAATATCCGGTGTGGCTGGCGCTGATTCATACCGGCGACAACCACGGGCCGCCAACGCCGGCGGAAGCCAAGCGGGAGCTCGACCAGGCCGCGGTGAAGTTGCCGGGCGTGAAGGTGCGGATCGGGCGGCTGTCGGATTTCTCGGACGCGCTGCTGAAGCATCAGCCGGAAATTCCGGTTGTGCGCGGCGATATGCCGGACACGTGGATTCATGGATTGCTGGCCGATCCGGGCGGGGCGGCGATTGCGCGCAACACTCGGCCGCTGTTGCCGGTTGCGGACGCACTGCAAACGAATCTGCGAATCTGGGGCGTAACGGCCGGCACGGAGGCCGGCGCTACCGCGCTCGCGACGGCATACGAGAAGAGCCTCCTATATGGCGAGCACACGTGGGGCGGGGCTCAGTACTGGATCACGAGCTACGGCAAGGGCAAGACGAAGTTTGGCTATGGGGAGCAGTGGAAGACGGAGCGCGAAGCCGGCCGCTTCAAGCGGCTGGAAGAATCGTGGGCGGAGCACACGAACTACATTGAGACGGCGCGGGATCTGGTCGCGCCGATGATCTCGGGCGGGATGGAGGGGCTGGCGAAGGCGACGGGGGCCGAGAAGTCGAACATCGAAGGCAGCGGGCGTGTGGTCATCTACAATCCTCTTCCCTGGGCACGCTCAGGACTGGTCACGCTGAAGGCGGCCTTACCCAAAGGTGCGAATACGCTGGGCGATCTTCCTGCGGACAGCAATAATGACACCACTCGATATGTCGCGCTGAACCTGCCACCAAATGGATACCGCGTCTACGCGCCCGGCGGTGCTGATTACAAACCACCAGACTTTGAGATCGATGAAGCCAAGGGCACGCTCGGATGGAAACACTTTAAGGCCACACTTGATCCCGCGCGCTGCTGCGTGAAGTCGCTCGTGGCGAATGGGCGAGAGCTCATCGACGCAAACTCGCCGTATGGGTTCGGGCAGTACTTGTATGAACGCTTCGATGTCGAGAACACGAAGAACTTCCTGAATGCATACGTCAAGATCAAGGCGGACTGGGCGGACAATGAAATCGGGAAGCCCAATATGCCGACGAAAGAGCAGGCTCCGTACGCGGCGGCTTCGCCAAGCGGCGGGACATTGAAGATCGAAAAGGGGCTGTGCGCGATTACGGCGGTGATGGCGGCTCCGGCGGGCGGAAACATCAAGCATGCGATCACATCAAAGCTGACGCTCTACGACAAGCTGCCGTATGCGGATTTCGAGATCACACTGCACGACAAGCCGGCGGATCCTTGGCCCGAGGCGGGGTGGATTTGCTTCCCGTTCAAGATCGAGGAGCCGCAGTTCAAGCTGGGGCGGCTGGGCGCGATTGTCGATCCGGCGAAGGACTGCATCGAAGGCTGCAACAACGAGATGTTTTGGATCAACAGCGGGCTGGCGGTGCTGGATGCGAAGAACGCCGGCGTGGGCTTCTGCCCGCTGGATCATCCGCTGATCAGTTTGGGGCAGCCGGGGTTGTGGCGCTACACGCAGCAGTTCACGCCGCGCAAGCCGGCGGTGTTCGTCAACCTGTTCAACAATCAGTGGACGACGAATTTCCGCATGTGGAACAGCGGCACGTGGACTTCGCGCGTGCGGATCTGGGCCATCGACAAGTACGATGCGAACGAGTCGCTCATTACGCCGTGCCTGGAGGCGCGCAATCCGCCGCTGGCGGCGTATACGGATGCTCCCGCGGGAAAGCTTCCGGCAACTCAGAACGGACTGGAGCTGTCGCGAAAAGGCGTGGCGTTGACGGCGTTCGGGCCCAATCCGGATGGTGAGGGGACGCTGTTGCGGCTGTGGGAGA
The DNA here is from genome assembly GCA_036504595.1 of Planctomycetota bacterium. Taxonomy (GTDB): domain Bacteria; phylum Planctomycetota; class SZUA-567; order H5-PLA8; family H5-PLA8; genus DASXUX01. Next base: position 80,870 of record DASXUX010000095.1, read on the forward strand.
TGGCGGGCGACGGGAAGGCCTGCCGCGTGAAATTGCCGGCGGGGATGAAGATAACGAGCGCTCAGCCGTGCGACCTGCGCGGGCAGACAAAAGGACAGCCGATTCCGATTATTGACGGCGCGATGGAGGTGCCGCTGGGGGCATTTGGGCCTTACAGTGTGATTTTGAAATAACCGCTTGGTCCAACGAACGGCAACAGACTTCAACACAGAGACACGGAGGACACAGAGGTCACAGAGTTTTTCTTATTCTATTTCCTCTCCGTGCTCTCTGTGTTCTCTGTGGCTCCGTGCTGAAAGCAGTTAAAGAACGCTCATAAACGTCGGCGTATTCAACCCGTTACTGTTTTCGATATTTCGAAATCCCTGCTCGCAGGTAGAGTGTACGCAAGTACGCGAAAGGGGATTCGACGCATGTGCAGATGTATGGTCACTCTGGCGACGCTCTTACTTACAGGAACCCTGGTGTTCTCTGCCGAGGATAGCTGGCCGCAGTTCCGCGGGCCGACGGGGGACGGGCTTGCCTCGGCGACGGCGGAACCGCCGGTGGAATGGAGCGAGACGAAGAACATCGCGTGGAAAGTCGCGACGCCCGGCAAAGGGCGGTCCTCGCCGGTGATCATGGGCGACCGGATTTTTCTAACGATGGCGCTCGAAGAAGGCACGAAGCGTACGCGCATCGGGCCGGACGACATGCAGGTGGCGACGCGGATCAAGCCGGGCGTCGTGTGTCTCGACCGCAATACCGGCAAGCAGCTTTGGCATACGACGCTCTTCGATATCGAAAACCCGCAGCCGGTGCATTGGCTGAACAGCTTCGCCACGCCGACGCCGGTGGTGGAAGGCAATCGCGTGTACTGCGATTTTGGCGCGTTCGCGACGGGGTGCCTGGATGCGGAGACTGGCAGCATCGTGTGGAAGACTCAGGTGCCGCTGGACCACCAGGTCGGGCCGGGCAGCTCGATCATCGTTTATCAGAACTTGCTGCTGATGCTGCGCGATGGCCGCAGCGCACAGTTCGTGACGGCGCTGGACAAGGAAACCGGGAAGACGGTGTGGAAAGTGGACCGGCCGCCGCTGAATGGGTCGAACGACACGCGCAAATGTTTTTCGACGCCGCTGCTGATCCAGGTCAAAGATCAGGTACAGATGCTCGCGGTCGGCGCGCGCTGGATCGTCGCGTATGAGCCTCTGACGGGGAAAGAAATCTGGCGACTGCGGCACGGGGAAGGCTTTTCGATTGGGGCTCGGCCGGTGTTTGGGAATGGCCTCGCGATTTTCAGCACCGGTTGCATGAAGCCAGTGCTGCTGGCGGTCAAGACGGACGGGCAAGGCGAAGTTCCGGCGACGGGGATTGTTTGGAAATCGCCGCGAAATGTGCCGGTGATGTCGTCGCCGCTGCTGGTGGGCGATGAAGTTTATGTGGTCTCCGATCCGGGGATCGCGAGTTGTTCGAGCGCGAAGACGGGCGATCTGATCTGGCAGGAGAAAATCGGGGTTGCGTGCTATGCCTCGCCCACGCTTGCCGACGGCCGCATCTACTTTTTCTGCAACGATGGAAAAGCGGTGGTGCTGAAGGCCGGGACGAAGATGGAGCGCCTGGGCGAGAATACGATTGAAGGGTTTATCACGGCGTCGCCGGCGTTTTTGGGGAAGGCGATTTATGTGAGGACGGATGGGCACATGTATAGGATTGAAAGTAAGCAGTAGGCAGCGGCAGTAGGCAGGAGGCGGGAGCGGCTTATTGCGGATTCCGGAATGCGGATTTCCCCCTCACCCCTAGCCCCTCTCCCTCGCGGGGGAGAGGGGAACCGGAGCGACTCTGCCGGGCACGCGCTCGATCTGCATGCGCTGCGGCACAGCGACCGACGGAGGACGTTTGGAGTTTACGTCCACAGCGACAACGCGGCTCGCAGGGCCGTCGACCAGTTGCCTCGGATTGGCACTGCAACTCCACCCCACTCGTTCTTCGTTCATAAGCCAGATCTGTTGACCGGTTTGCGTCTATCGGCAGGCCCTTCAGTCGACACGGCTGTCTTAGGGAGTATAAGTGTCCCTTTCGTCGGAGATACCCAATGAGCAACACGAAACAGGTGAAGACCAAAGCAGTAGTCGCGCTGAAGGTCCGGCAATGGCTTCAGGAGTGGGACGAAATCAAGTTCGACGAGGATGCCCAGCAGGCGAAGCCTCTGGAGTATTTCTATCTGTGCAAAATGAGGGCCGGCGATCTGAAGGCGTTAACCGGGGTATATCGTAGGTCGGCCAAGCATGGGACACCGCGTGCAAAGGATCCCAATGTACAGCGAGGGCACGAGGAAGATCGATCCATTACGATCCGGGAGTTCGTTAAGCACGGTTTTCCATGGTGCGAGATGGGCGATGCCAAGCGGAGTACTCCCGGGGCGAACGAGCTGTTGAAACCTGGATGGCTGCCAACAGCGATTATTGTCAATATTTTAGAGAAGGGAGCATCACGGAACAGCGAGACGATCCCAAGCGACGACTTGGTCCAGGTTGCAGAGGAAGGTGATATCACCAAGCTATTGCTCCCTAAGGATTTCGACGGATCGAAATGGCAACCTAAGAAAGTGTATCCACTGGAAGTGATCGACGGTCAGCACCGCCTCTGGGCCTTCGAGGATTTCGATCCCGCAGAAGATTTTGAGCTTCCGGTAGTCGCTTTTCATGGGCTGGATCGCAGTTGGCAGGCATACCTTTTTTGGTCGGTCAACATCACTCCGAAGCGCATAAACCGCTCTTTGGCATTTGACCTATATCCGCTGTTGAGGCGTGAGGACTGGCTGGACCGGTTTACGGGGCACTCAATTTACCGCGAAACGCGGTGCCAGGAATTAGTGGAATCTTTTTGGTCGCATCCAGACAGTCCGTGGTATCAGCGGATCAACATGTTGGGCGAGACCGCTCAGCAACGCGGCAATGAAATCCCAATGGTGACTCAGGCGGCGTGGATCCGATCTCTAATGGCCACATTCGTGAAAGAGTGGAATGATGGTGGCAAGATCGGCGGTCTGTTCGGAGCAGCACGCGGAAGCCACAGCACGCTCCTACCTTGGAACCGGGCAATGCAGGCTGGATTTCTGATTTTTGCCGGTGCTTCCTTCCAGAAGGCCGTGAAGGCATGCAAGGATCAGTGGGCCGAGAAGCTGCGGAAACAGAAGGATGACACACTATTCGAGACGGGCGATGACCCAGCCTTCCATGGCCGCTACTCGCTGATCACGACGGACCAAGGGATTCGAGGGTTGCTGTCCATCTTTAATGACCTCTGCTTCGCGATTTCTGAGGATCTCGGCCTTAATGAATGGCTATGGGAAGATATCGCCGGCAAGCAGAAGGCCAACCTACCACCGGCGACCGATGAGGCGTCGGTGACCCTGGCTGTGCAGTCGCTGAAGCGGACGAAGATTGGGGCTTTCATCGAGACGGTTGGCAAAGCGCTGGCTTCCTACGACTGGCGCACATCCTCTACACCCGGTCTTTCTGATCAAGAGAGACTCAAGCAGGCGGTTTTCCGTGGCAGCAGTGGTTACAAAGAGCTACGGCAACAGCTGATCAGCCACCTAAAGAAGGGCCCTGTACAATTAGCGAAGGCTGCAACTGCGGCTGACAACTTGAGGAAATGATGGCCACTTGGCAGCTAACCACATTGGGAAAGCGGGCCGTCACCTCGGCATCGCGGCGGAGAATTGGCGACTACTTCATCGCCCTGCCGCCACACGTAAAGAAGTCACGATGGATCCGCTCGGGAAATCGGTATCGCGCCGACTGTTTACGTCGTTACGGACAAGACCTTCAAGCAAACCCGCCGACGGTAGACCACGGAGCGATGGTCGACTATGTAGCCGCTTCGGGTCCAGCGCATGTCATTGACGGCTGGGCCTTTCTTGGGCGAGCTGTTGATAGTGCCCTGCGACGCGACTCGTACTCGGCTATCTTCTTCGGCTACTATGCCGAACTACGGGCTGCGATGGCCCTTTTGGCTGCAGAGGGGCTTGGGATCCTGGACAGTAAACATCCGATCATCAATGCTGCAGGTTCCACAGACTTCCTGCCGAAGTGTCGTGCGCCTTATGGCGGGCCCAACTGGGCTAGAACTCATTACGTCACGGGCCCATGTCTGAAACAATGGGCGACGCTCAAGAGGAGTTCCCAGCTTCTTGACGACCTTGTGCATCCGGAGGATACGAGACTTTCGGATTGGCTAACGGCCTGCGGGCGACCTTTTCCAGGAAAAGCAGTTGCTAAGAAGTGGCTTGATCGATGGGGCTTGGACCTAGCGGCGCTTGATGATGACCATGATGCAAGGAACATGGTGAGCTACCGCCCTTCGGAATTCCGACGACCAGGAGTACTTGCGATGAACGCGGTCTTGGAATTCGTCAGTCAGCTATGGCGGCTTCTCGAACCATCGCCTCCGTGGCGGTTCCCAGTAATGGAGCGACATCTGTTGCGTCGTGCAATGAGGATCGGTGGACCAGCCGTGACTGTCCCGATGATACAGGCACTAGGCATCGCAGCAGCATCCGCGCAGAACTGGGCTACATTCTTCGCCCAAAACGACGACCCCTTGCCTTTGATTGAAGCGGAACAGGTCACGGAAATTGAGCACCCGAGGTGCCATTTACAGGTGATATCCCGAGCGGCTTTGCTGCTATTTGTCGCTACCGGAGCGGCCGCGCGACACTTAAGGTTGGCAACATATGAGCGAGAGTACCTTGCCTTTTGGTGGCGGCTTCTTGCCGAAACACGCGGCCTCGCAGATCAGCAGGGATCGCTCGATGCTCCTGTGGACGCTTGGGCCGATGTTCAATCTGCTCTTCAGGACGCCGATGGATGGCGACAAGCCAATCCACAGGGCACACTGTGGCGACTACGTCGAGATCACCCATCCGTGCTAGATGAGTTGGGGGCGTGCGATGCCATCGCGATGTGGGGGTTGGTGCCGTGAAATACATGGGGTCCAAACGGACCATGCTTATGAACGGACTCGGGGAGCTTCTTACAACTGAAGCTCCCCAGCATGGACGTGTCGTTGACCTCTTCTGCGGGGGGAGCAGCGTTGCTTGGTACGTTGCCCAGACGTGTGCAAGCAAAGTGATCGCAACGGACCTGCAGGATTATGCAGTTGCTCTCGCGAACGCTGTCATCGGTCGAACTGCCGTGATCGACTGGGAGAAGCTGCGGGTTTCGTGGGCTACTACGATCGAGAAGCAGCGTTCCGAGCACCCTTGCTGGAAGCCGGCAATGGAAACGGGACAAGGACGCGTAAACACGGCAACCTGGAGCCGTCGAGCCAAACTGTTGTGTGAAACGGACAAAGGGACTGGGTTGATTTGGAGTGCTTACGGTGGCTATTACTTTAGCCCCGCCCAGGCGGCAACACTCGACCTTCTGCTGGACAATCTCCCTACGGCAGATGCGGAACGTGCGGTATGCAAAGCGGCCCTGATCATCGCAGCTAGCCAGTGCGCGGCGTCGCCGGGGCATACGGCCCAGCCGTTCAAACCAACGCGTACAGCAGCGGAGTTCTTACGGGAGGCGTGGCTACGCGATCCGATCGATTACGTATCGGCTGCTTTGAAGGATATCTGTCCTCGTCATGCGAAATCGTTGGGATCTGCGTTCACTGGGGATGCGGTCAAGGTCGCCGGGGATCTTGAAGAAGGCGATTTGGTTTTCGTGGACCCTCCGTACTCCGGCGTTCACTATAGCCGCTTCTATCATGTGCTGGAGACGATCGCTCGTGAGAGTTGTGGCGAAGTTTCGGGAGAAGGTCGCTACCCGCCACAGGCAGAGAGGCCGGCCTCAGCATTCAGTCGAAAAACCGAATCCCTCCACGCCCTGGAAGTGTTGCTTAAAGCCCTCTCAGATGTAGGAACGTCCGTAATCTTGACGTTTCCAGAGGGTAAGTGCAGCAACGGCCTGTCGGGCTATCGAGTACTGAAAACAGCGAAGGAGTATTTTAGTGTTTCAAAGAAGACCGTAGGGGGGCGATTTAGCACTCTCGGAGGCAACAACTGTCATCGCGTTGCTCGTAAACGGTCGCGAGAGATGATCCTGCTGATGAAGCCGAAATGATATGGATCACTTCATCATGGCGCGATATACAAGAAACGTTAGCGATCGATTCTTTGACGTTGAACAAGTTATGTGGCGCCCACACTGTCCGTAAGGCAAAAGCAGTCCGTTGCGCGCGGTCAGATTCCAGGTGGCCCCCTTTTGGGCGCGCGTCCTGGTTCCCTTTCAGCTGCGCGTTACCATTCAGCCCCTCACGGAGGGCTCTGTCGCCCCTGCCGGGGCTCTCAACATCCTGGCGGCGCGTTCCCACGGCTTCGCCGTGGGCTACCCGTGTACCGCTGCTCCGCAGCTACGAAACGGGCGTTCCCACGGGGCAACCGCGTTCGGGGCTAAGTTTAGGTCGGCGGCGTTCGTCTCCTTAAATGGCATCGAGTAGTCTGTTGCTCTGCGGCGCCACGGTGGCACGGGCTTCCAGCCCGCGCGCATGGGCAGGATGCCCATGCCACGGCGTGCGCTCCGCGTTGGTATGTTGCAAGAAAGGAAAATCATGCGCAAACTGCTGTGTCTGGCGGTTCTGGTGCTCTTCGCGAGCGTTGCGGCGGCTGGCGAGCAGGTGCTGTTTGATTTTGGGAAGGACTTTGATGTGGCGAGTGTGCCGGCGACGAATGCGAAGGTGGCGCTCGTACCGGCCGGCACGGAGGCCGGCACCACCCCGGCCGGCGCGGAGGGCGGCGCCACTACGGCGGGCAGGGACGCCCGCCCCACCGCGCTGCGGATTGAGACGGGGCATGCGAAGGATTGGCCGGGGATCACTCTGCGGGCTCCAGGCGGGAAGTGGGATTTGTTCAAGTTCGAGGCGGTGAGCTTCGAGATCAAGAATACGGGGAGCAACGAAGTGACCGTATCGTGCCGGGTGGACAATCCGGGGGCGGACGGCGTGAAGAACTGCATCACGCGGACGACGACCCTGAAGGCTGGCGGACGCGAGACGCTCACAGTGCCGATTGCGCACAAAACAGCCGGCGGGGACGCGGGCGGGACGGGCAAGGGCGGCGGGAAGATGGGCGGGAAGCTGTTCGGGATGCGCGGGTATCCGCTGGGGGGCGGCGAGGAAGGCGCGATCGACGCGGCGAACATCACGCAGATCATCATCTTCACGCCCAAGCCGACGGCGGACCACGTTTTTGAAATCAGCAAAGTTCGCGCGGAAGGCACGTACGTTCCGCCAGCGGGGCCGGCGGAGGGCAAGCCGTTCTTTCCGTTTATCGATACGTTCGGGCAGTACATCCACAAGGAGTGGCCGGGGAAAGTGCATTCGGTCGAGGAAATGAAGCAGCGACTCGCCGATGAGCAAAAGGAATTGGAGGCCAAAGCGGGGCCAGAGGATTGGGATCAGTACGGCGGGTGGAAGTCGGGGCCGACGCTTCAGGCGACCGGATTTTTCCGCGCGGAAAAGTACAAGGGCAAGTGGTGGCTGGTCGATCCGGAAGGAAAACTGTTCTTTTCGCATGGCGTGGATTGTGTGCGGTCGATGACGGCGACGCCGATCGACGAGCGCGAGACGTGGTTTCAGGATTTCCCGGGAGCGCAGCCGGAGTTCAAGGAATTCGCGTCGAAGCAGTTTGCTTTGCACGGCTACTACAAAGGGAAGACTCCGCAGTGCTTCACCTTCGCCGGTTCGAACCTGAAGCGCAAGTACGGGCCGGAGTGGGCGAAGATTGCCAGCGAGATGGCTCACAAGAGGCTGCGAAGCTGGGGGATGAATACGGTCGCGAACTGGTCGGAACGGGGCGTGAAGATGATGCGCACGACGCCGTACACGGCCACGGTCGGCTTTCAAAGCAAACTGCTGGAAGGGAGCGAAGGCTACTGGGGCAAGTTCCGCGATGTGTTCGATCCGGAGTTCAAGGCGGCGATCACCAAATCCATGCAGAACGAGAAAGGCAAGACGGCGGGCGATCCGTGGTGTCTGGGGTTCTTCGTCGATAACGAGATCGCGTGGGGCGATGAATTGTCGCTGGCGATCGCGAGCCTGAGGTCTCCACCGGAACAGGCTGCGAAGAAAGCGTTCATTGAGGACTTGAAAGCGAAGTACGCCACGATTGAGAAGCTCAATGCGGCGTGGGAGACGAAGCACGAGTCGTGGGACGCTCTGCTGCAGAACCGGACGGCTCCAGACAAGAAGAAAGCCGGCGAGGATCTGGCGGGGTTCTACACGAAGTTTGCGGAGGAGTATTTTAGGATCATCAAGGCGGCGGTGAAGGAAGCGGCTCCGCAGCAGCTTTATCTCGGGTGCCGGTTCGCGTGGGTGAATCCACGCGCGGCGACGGCGGCGGGCAAGTTCTGCGACGTGGTCAGCTACAACATCTACAAGAAATCGGTCGCGGGATTTCAGTTCAACGGAAACGCAGACGTGCCGCTGATGATTGGCGAGTTCCACTTCGGGGCGCTCGACCGCGGGGTGTTCCACACGGGGCTAGTGGCGTTGAAGAACCAAGAGGAGCGCGCGAAGACGTACAAGGATTATGTGCAGGGCGCGCTGCGACATCCGAACTTCGTCGGCACGCACTGGTTTCAGTATCAGGACGAACCGACGACCGGGCGGAGCTACGACGAGGAGAATTATCAGATCGGGCTGATCGATGAAGCGGACACGCCGTATCCGGAGACGATCAATGCGGTGCGGGAAGTGGGTTATGGGATGTACAAGTATAGGCTGGAGAACTGAAGGGCTAGGGTTCAGGGGTCAGGGGTCGGGGTTCAGGGTCGGAGTGCACATGTGCAGTCTTGGACAGGAGAAGGGGTCAGGGTTCGGGGTTCAGGGGCGGGGTTGGCTGAGAACCACCACATGTGCAGGTTTGGACAAAATGGGCTGAGACGGACGGGACACGGACCCGACACGGACGGCGACCACCACAGGTGCACTTTTTTACAGGCGAGTAGATGGGTTCAGCGGACGTACTGATCATCGGTGGCGGCGTTATCGGGCTGAGCGTGGCCGAGGCGGCGCTGCGGCGTGGGCTTTCGGTAACGCTGCTGGAGCGCGAGCGGCTGGGGTCGCGAGCATCCTGGGCGGGCGCGGGGATGCTGCAGTGCCACCCGCGGCCTTCGCACAAGCGGCAAAGCCCGGATCACGTTGACCTTACGCTGGCCAGCATCAGGCTGCACGAGCAGTGGGCGGCGCGGCTGATCGAAGAGACGGAAATAGATCCGCAATTCTGGCGCTGCGGGACAGTGGAACTCTTTACGGCAGAAGAAGCTGCGGACGTGGAGCGGCTGTTGCAGGGCGCGGCGCAGCGCGGAATTCGGACGCAACGGCTGAGCCGGACCGAGGTGAAGGCGCTCGAACCGGCGCTGGGCGATCTTCCCGAAGTCGCGGAAGGGATTCTGTTTCCGGACGACGCGCAGGTCCGGCCACCGCGGCTGCTGAAGGCGCTGGCGTTCTCGGTACGCCAGCAGCAGGCGAACGTGAAGGAAGGCGTCGCGGTCGCGGATCTCTGGATTGAGAACGGGCGTGCGCTCGGCGCCATCGCCATGGATGGCACGCGCCACGCGGCAGGTTCGGTTGTGGTCTGCGCCGGTGCTTGGGCGGGGCGACTGCCGGGGCTCGCGCAGGTCTTGCCGCGCATTGGCAAGGTCGAGCCGGTGCGCGGACAGGTGGCGTGTTACTCGAGTCTGGAGTCTGGGAGTCTGGAGTCTGGAGTCTCAGGTCCATCGCACGTGATCAATTTTCATGGGCAGTACCTCGTCCCGAGGCGTGACGGCGTGTTGCTCGCGGGAAGCACGACGGAGAAAGTGGGGTTTGAGTCAACCACAACGGAGCTTGGGATTGGAGCGCTGCGGCAGTTCGCCGCTCGGATGCTTCCGGCGCTGAACGGCGTAACGCCAGTTCAAGCGTGGGCTGACTTGCGGCCGGGATTGAAGGGCACGCACCCGATGCTCGGGCCGGTGCGCGGCGTATCGGGGCTGTTCGTCGCGGCGGGCCACTACAAGAACGGACTGTGTCTGGCGCCGGTCAGCGGAGAGGCGATTGCGGCGTTGCTCGCCGGGCAGGAGCCGCCGCTTCCAGTAGAGCCTTGGGCGCCATAAGCTATGGCGCGTTGGATTTCCCCACATGCCGAGGCGTTGGGCGAGGCGAATCGTACTCAGAAGTTCTTTATCACAGAAGAGTTGCGATTGATTCGTGCGGCGAGATTGCGGCACGCAGTTTGATCAAGATGAGTCTGAGTCCGTCATCTGCGGTAAGATGCCACACGCGTGTTGGAGGGATCTGCGATGAGAAACCTGAGGCTGCTGGCATGTTGGCTGGCGGCGAGCGCCTGCGTGGCTGCTGTGGCGGCGGAGACGGAACTGCCGTTCGAGCGGCAGCTCTACGAACTTGGCTACCAGATTTACCACACCTCCGCGATCAATCTGATCCAAGGGCTGAACCTCTCCGCCGACCAGATCACCAAACTGCGCGCATTGACGGTGAAGATCGAACAGTCGGCTCCGAAACCGCCGATCTGCGCAGGCAATTTTGCGGGAAAGCTCGGGCCCGTGCGCCAGACGTACGATGAACTCGGGCGCGAGTTACTGAAGGGACCGGATGTTCCGAAAGCCCTCGAAGCCCGCGTGGGTGCGGCGCGCATGACCGAGTCGTCTGAAATTCGCGCGTCGCTGCACAAAGGCGTCAACGGCAAGGGCTGCGCGACGTGCCATGTAGCGCCGGGCGATCGCGGAAGCGACCTCCAGGCTCACGACCTCAGTCACTTCGATCAGCGAGCCGTGTTCATGGGGCACATGACTGGCCTCTACGGGCTGCTCGGAACATACAACCTCGCCAAGGAGTCCAACGAGATTCCAAAGATTCTGAGCGACTCACAGATGGCGCTGGTGGGGCAGTTCAGTTGTTGCCTCGTTCCGCCGCAAGATCTTAAGGATCCGGCCCGCGTCGGGCAGGCAGCCGTGAGCGAGCAGAAACTGCAGTTGCTCAAAGGCGTTCGCGCGATCCCTGAGTCGGCCTGGGGATTCTCAAAGAAGATCATCGAGAAGAAGGCGGAGGACCTGTACATCGCCATCAGTCCGGGAATCTCCAACGCCGACCGTTCGACCGAAGCGCAGCGTGCCATGGGCGTGCTCGAAAAGACGCGCAAGCTGAGCGACGTCGAGTTTGAGCTGCAGAAGGAAGCGTTGGCGCGCGAGCTCGACCGGAAGCAGACGCCCACGGCGAACGATTCACACAAGAACTTCTATGCGGCCATGTTCCTGCTGCTCCCCGGCAACACCGCCCTTTACGATCTCCAGTTGCAGAAGCTCAAACAGCAGCCTGTTGCAGCGGCACAGAAGACCGACCTGAACAAAATCCAGGGCGCCGATCATTGCGAGAACGGACAGTGCGCGCTGAAGGACGGCGGGAACTTGCAGCCGGGAGCCGGAAAACCGAAGGACGGAAAGCAGTAGGCAGGAGGCTGTGCTCAGCATGGACGTGGATCTTTCTCGCCGGAAGTTCTTGTGCCAGTGTGCTTGCGGAGGCACAGCGCTAGCAGGCGCAACGTGGCTGGGCGGCGCCCACGTGCAGGCGCTGGGCTACGACACGAAGGTCGAGGTCAAGTACTACGACAAGCTGCCGGATAAGAAGATTCAATGCCACGTTTGCCCGCTGAATTGCACGCTGACCGACACGCAGACCTGCTTCTGCCGCACGCGCACAAATCACGCCGGGACGCTTTACAACCATTCGTACGCCAGTCCGTGCGTGTTGAACGTTGATCCGATCGAGAAAACGCCGCTGCTGCACTTCACGCCGGGCGCTCAGACACTCGCGATCGGCCTGGCGGGCTGCAATTTGCGCTGCCTGTATTGTCAGAACTGGCAGATCGCTCAAGATCAGCCCGTCAACACGAAGAACATCAGGCTGACCTCGGCCGACGCGGTCGAGCAACTGAAGAAGCAGGATCTGTCCACCCTGGCGCTCACGTACACGGAGCCTGTCAGCTACTACGAGTACGCGCTTGAAACGGCGACTGCAGTCCGTTCCGCCGGCAGAAAAGCCGTGATGGCCAGCGCGGCCTACATCGAAACCAAGCCGATGCAGGAATTGTGCGCGAATCTGAACGGTATGTGCCTTGCGATGAAGGGATTCACGGAGGAATTCTATCGCAAAGTCTGCGGTTCGTCGTTGGCGCCGGTGCTGAAGGCGATGGAGATCGCGATGAAGTCAAAGGCGTGGCTGGAACTGGTCACGCTGGTGATTCCGACCTACAACGACGATCCAACGGATATTCGCGATCAGGCACGTTGGATCGTCAGGAATCTCGGCAAGGATGTCCCGCTGCATTTCGAGCGCTTCGTGCCGGAGTACAAACTCCGCAATCTTCCACAGACGCCGATCCCGACGCTGGAAAAGTGCCGCGAGATCGCGATGGCCGAGGGCCTCCGCTTCGTGTACATCTCCAACGTGGCCCCGCATCCGGCCAACCATACATATTGTCCCGGCTGCAAGACTCCAGTGATTCGCCGCGTGGGCTTTAAGCTGCTGGAGAACAAACTGGTCGCCGGCAAATGTCCGCAATGCAAAACGAGTATTCCTGGAGTATGGGCGTAGGACGCCGATCGCACATGGACTCCCGACGTTGACCTGATAGAAGCACGGCAAATGCCCGAAACAGAACGCAAGAGTGAAACGCCGCAAGCCAAGCGCGCCGAACCGCTTTATTCGTCGCCCGATGCACCGACCATTCGCCTCGCGCTCGCGTGGCTCGGCGCGTCTGCCGTCATCTCCCAAGCACTGCTCGCGCGCGAGATCCTTGCGGTCGCCGGCGGCGTGGAACTGGTGCTCGGGCTCATCCTTTTCTCCTGGCTTTTCTGGGCTGGTATCGGATCGCTACTGGCCCGCTGGTTGCCGACGAAGTGCGGCTACGTCTACATTGTCATGGGCGCTTTCCTCCAAGGCGCCGCCTGCTTCACGAGCGTGATCCTGGTGCGAGTGCTCGCAGGCGCGCTTCTGAAACTGGACGGCACGCTGCCGGACCTTGCCATCTCATCCCTCGCGATTCTCCTCGCCACCGCACCGGCCGCTCTGATCGCTGGCGCAGTCTTGGCACACGCCGTGGCCGACCCATGCCCTGACGGCGGGCGGGCGCTGCTGTGGGATACAATGGGCGGCGCCGTCGGCGGGGCCGTTTATTCGCTGTTGATCGTCGGCCATCTGAGCAACCTGCAGAGCGGCTGTGCGATGTTGTTTCTAGGTAGCATTCTCCTCCCTGCCGCATGTTTTCGCTTGTCCAACGCCGCAACGGAGCGGATCGTCACAGGAGATGCCGAATCGTCGGTCTCCGATTATTTGACTGGTTTTGGCGCGATCAGCCTCTTCGGCCTGGTTCTGTTGAGCTGGCTCAGTATTGTCGTGATTCTCTGGCTAGATCCGTATCCTCCGCCCGTGGTCCGCATGTTTCCATCGAATGCGAAAATCACGTTTTACGAAACACGGCAGCAGCAGATCGTTCTGGTCTCGCGTCCCGGCCAGCTCAGCGTTTTTGCCGACGGCGAGCCGGTGTTGGATTACCCCGATGTACTGGCCGGAGCGTCCAGCGCGCATTTCGCCGCGTGCACAGTGCCGGAATGCAAACGCGTGCTGCTCGCCGGCGGCCTGGGACATTCCGTGATCACGCCGCTTCTGGCGCACCGGCCGGAGCGCATCGATGTGATCGAGTTCGATGCTCAACTTTATGAGATCCTGCAGCCGTTCCTGAATACCGCGGACAGCGCGGCGCTGCGGAAACCCGCGGTTCACGTTCTATCCGGTGATCCGCATCGGCATCTGCTCGCGACGCCAGAAAAGTACGATCTTGTCTGGCTGAACGTCCCGCCGCCGTCCAGCCTCATGGCTAACCGTTACTACACGCAGTCGTTCTACCGGAACGTGGCGGCTGCGCTTTCGCCGCGCGGAGCGCTGTTCTTTTCGACAGTTGGTGCGCCGAATTATTCAGGCCCCGAGCTGTCCGCGTATCTGGGCACTGTTCGAGCCACGCTCGCCAGCGTCTTCCCCCACATCGTTGAACTTCCCGGCGCCAGCGAGACGTTCATCTGTGCGAAGGCAAGTGGCGTGCTGCCTTCCGGGCCTTCGGACATGTCGCAGCGATTGCTGGCTCGCGGTCTGGGCGATGCGTTTCAGCCGGAAATATTCAGTATTCTGTGGGAAGAGGAGCAAGTCCGGCAACGTGAGCGCGCGATCGCGCCGCTGGCTCAGACGCTGCCGGTCAATGACGACTTGAATCCCCGTGCCATGCGCGCGTACCTGCGGGTATGGAATCGTTTTCAGGAGCATGACATCACCGGCTTGGGCGCGCCGCATCAAGCAAATCCGGCATGGGTGTGGGGATTCGCTGGCGTTGTCGCGGCAATCGTCATCTTCACGGCTCGACAGCGTGCCCAGTTGTGGATCGCGGCGATTTCGGGCGCGACCGGAATGATGGCCGAGCTGCTGCTGCTGTGCCTGTTTCAATCGGCGTGCGGCTATGTGTACGAGCAGATGGCGCTGCTGGTGGGGATGTACGTACTTGGCTTCGGAATCGGAGCGTTTGTTTTCAACGCAGAGACGCGGAGAGCGCAGACGGGGCAGAGGACGGATCTGGCGAAGCCGTCCAAGCTCGTCGCGCAAAGTCTGCTGGCGCTGCTGCTATGCACAGGACTGGCTCTGGCGATGACGATCTTCTGGCCGCAAGCGCAACGAACGGCGATGTTCGCCGTGCCGGTGTTGCTGACGCTGACCGCCGCGTGCATGGGCGTGCTGCTGCCGGCGCTGATCGCTGTGGCGCAATCCTCCTGGATTGCGTCGGGCAAAGCACGCAATCCAGGAGGATTGCGCCACACAGCCGGTTGGATTCTCGGCATCGATTATCTCGCAGGCGCGATGGCCGCGCTCTTGGGCAGCGTGCTGGTGATCCCGTGGATCGGCGTTGCGCAATCGGCTGCGTTGGTTTGCGCGATGGTGCTAGTCGCGCTGCTGGTTTGGCACCGAGCAACTTAGCAGTTCGCGGTTGATGGTTCGTGGTTCGCGGTTACGCTTCGCGACACACGAATCATCTGTGGAGAACACTCAATGCGTTGGATTGTCTGCGTCGTTCTGTTTTCGCTGTGCTTATCAGTCGCGGTTAGCGCTGAATGGCAGACGGCGGGGGAGTCGCTTACAGCAACGGCGCCTGGGTACGTTCTGCGAATGGACAAGAATGGCGCGCCCGTGGAACTTCGCGCAGCCGACAAACTCCCGATCACCTTTGGCAACGATGGCTGGTGGACGCTGAAATTCGCGGACGGCAGATCCCTGCGCGCTGCCGATTGCGCCGCGACATTCAAGCGAGACGGCGACCGGCTGACATGCCAATACACGTCGCCGCGCGTGGACGTGAAGCTGGTCGTCGAATGCGGCGAGCGCGAACTGGAGTTGCGCGCGACGCTGGAGCCGAAAGAAGAAGCCGTTACGACTCTCGCGCTGCCCGCTCAGATTCTGTTCTCCCCGGCACAGATTGAGCAGGTCCATTTCCCGTGCGAGCTTGGCCGCGCACTGAAACGACCGTTCTTTGAACTTCAAACCGGCGAACAAAGCGCAACGTGGAAGCAGCGCTCCATTGGACCAGTCGGCGCCAACGCGGTCGGCGTCAGCGTTGCGAAAATGCTTCCGTACGATGGACCGGAAGTCGCGGTCGAGGTTCCGCCCGAGGGAAAGCCGTTTCTGGGAAAGCTTGAGCCGCGTCTGGCGAGCTGGAAACTGCGTTGCCCGCGCCCACCCGAACGAAAACCCGAACTGACCATTCTATCCACGGCCAACGGTCCGCTGTTTTCGCTGGAGAGCGTCGGCGGCGGTTCCGGCTATTTCCTGCGTTGGGGCGGACTGTTCACCAGCGGCGAGTCGCAAAGTCTGCAGCGCATGGTCACGCATTCGGTTCTGCGCGAACTCCTGCGGAAGACGGAAGGAAAGACCGCGCCAAAGAGCATCGCGGTCATCGACCTGCCCGGCGCTTTGCACGGCCAGCCCGGCGAGTGGACGCGCGCAATGCAGCAGCTCGGGATTCCCGTGCGGACGCTCAATACGCCCGACGAAATTCCTGCGGCACTGTCATCCCGCACAGACTGGCTGATCGTCAATCCGTATCCGGAACTGCTGCCGTCGCGCGCGGAAAATATCGCGACGCTTGGCGCGGCTATTCGGGATTACATCAAAGCCGGAGGCCTGTGGCTGCACACCGGCAGCTATCCGTTCTTCCACGTGCTCGAACCGCAACCCTATCTGCAAGTTTCAGCCAGCTACCCGCCGGCCTTCAGCGACTTCCTGCACATCGAGGCTGGCGCGGCACACGTTTCGATCTTCGGCGTGCGCGAAAAGGACGCGATTTTTGTTCCGGGGAAACTGAGCGCGCGCGGCACGGCGACAGGCGGCGAACTGACGCGTGAGTTCGTAACGTGGGCGCCGCATGGCAAGAGCTGGAGCGCGCCAGCCGTGCGAATCTCCCTGGGCTCGCCTGTCGCAGACTCGATCCGCGCGTACGCCAAAGCGAATGGTTTCGATCGCCCGCTGAAGGAGAAGATCGAACCGGCGGTCCTCGAGAAGCTAAAGCGCAGCGTTCTATTGAAGTATGCCGGCCGCAGCTATAAACAGCAGGCCGAAGTCGCCGCGCTCCTTCCCACGCCGCTGCTGTATCACACCAGCGACTATCTGCAGGGCGGCTTCGACAAACAATATCCGGATCACCTGCCGCCGCGCGCGTCGTTCGGTACGCCGGAGGATTTCGGCGCGCTGATCAGGTCGCTGCAGCAGGCCGGCAACCTGTACATGCCCTACACCAATCCGACGTGGTGGTGCGACGACCCGCCGGGGCCGACGTTCGTCAAGCATGGCGACGCGCCGCTCTCGAAAAATCGCGAAGGCCAGCGGATCAAAGAGGCTTACGACAAGAACTTCGGCTGGTCGCTCTGCACGTTTCATCCGGCCGCTCTGGATGCTGAGGCCACGATTCTGAAACAATTCACGCGCGAGTATCCCGTGGACCTGCTGTTTCAGGACCAAGTCGGCGCGCGCTCGCCAATCTACGATTTCAATCCCGCTGCGCCCACGCCGTACGCGTACCTGCAAGGCATGATCGATATCGCCAAGCGCGACAGCCAGAAAGTTCCGCTCAGCACCGAGAACGGCTACGACGCGGTGATGAACTGGGAAACGCAATTCTGCGGCATCACGTGGGCGCTGGTTCCAACCGAGCATGGCCCGCACTGGATTCGGCTGTGGCGGCAGGACTATCCGGCGCACGTCTGGGCCTTCTCGCCGCTGGCTCTGTGGCTGGGGCACGACAAGGTCGTCTTCGCGCATCACGACCTGGGACAGTTCGTCACGAACCGCGAGTCCCTGGCCTGGACGCTGGCGATCGGCTATCAACTCAGCTTCCGCGCAGATGCCGACTTCCTGCAAAAAGAGGAGAACCGCCGCTGGCTGAACTGGCTATCGGCGCTGCAACGCGCGCTGGGCCCGCACATCATCGGTGCGCCCCTGAAGCAGTGGAGCGAGCCCACGCCGGGCGTGTATCGCGCGCAATACGGCGACGCGCTGGTGATCGCGAACACGACGCCGCGGCCGCATGTCCTCGATGCAAAAACGACGCTGGCCGCTTACGGATTTCTCGCAACGAAAGGGGAGATTTCGGCCGGATGCGTGGACCGCATCGACGGTGCCGATTGTCCGGGACGATGTTTCATCTGGAACGGAGAAGACAAGAAGGACTTTGACGCAGGCCGCTGATTACTTCTTCGGCGGCAGCATCTGCAGCAGGCGCGCGGCCTCGCGATAGGCGGGATTTAGTTTCAACGCCTGTTCGGCGGCGCTGCGAGCTTCGTCGAGGTGGCCGAGGTTGACTTCAACGACCGCGCGCGTGTAGGGAATTTCGGGGCTGAGGTTGTCGAGTTCTTCGGCGCGCTTGACCGCCTCCAGCGCTTCGCGATTGCGATCGATCTTGGACGCGGCGAGCGCGAGGTTGTACCAGGCGCGCGCGAAATGCGGATCAAGTTCCACGGCTTTCTTGAAAGCTTCTATTGCGAGCGCGTAGTGTTCGGTTTCACCGCGAGCAAGGCCAAGGCTGAAGTGCAGGCCGGGATTTTTGGGATCGAGCTTGCAGCCTTTCTCAAGCTCGGTCGCCGCTTCGTCGCGCTGGCCGGTTGTGCTGAGCGCGGTGGCCAGCACGTGGCGGAGATCGGCGGAGCGCCCATCCCACGAGACGGCTTTGCGCAGCAGCGCGAGCGCGGTGTCCGGTTCTTTCCGCTCCAATTTCAGGACGGCCATTTGCATCACACCGCTGGGCTGGTCGGCGTTCTCATCGAGGAAAACCATGAGCTCACGCCCCGGGCGCGAGGACAAATCCACCTCTGAGCGCAAGGACCACGCGGCGTCCACGCGCACCAGGCGCGAGGAATCCTGCAGCAGCGGCTGCAACACTCCATTGACGCCGGGCAAGCCAACGCAGTTGCCGAGAGAGCGCACCGCCATCGCCCGCACGAGCGGCGAGGGATCCTTGGTTGCAGCCAGCAATGCCAGCGCAACGCCTTGTTCCGTCCCATATCTGTTCATCAGCGTGGCGGCCACGGCGCGCCAGTAAGGCGCTTTCTCCTCGCGCATAAACTGAAGCAGTCCTTTGGCGGCATCGGCAAAGGCATCGGAGTGGCCGACCGGATTGCGCGCTTGGGCGATCCAGCGCGCTCGCCGCTGCGTGTGCCGGTTCATCTTATCGCCGTACCACAGCGCGACGTTGTCCGCCGCCCACTTGATCGTCTTATCGGTGTGGCAACGATTGCACGCGTTCGGCACGCCGAATTCACTCGTGAGCTGCGGATCGGGAATCGTCATGCCGTGATCGTGCCGCGAGTGCCGCTGCATGTAGACGGTCTGCGGCATATGGCAGTCGATGCACAGGCTGCCGCCTTTTCCGAGCGGATGATGGCTGTGCGGCGCGGGATCGATTTTTCCGAGGTGGCACTGAAGGCACATCAGATTGCCGGGCGCTTTGAGCTTGCCGCTGTGCCCGTCATGGCAGTTGACGCAGCGCACGCCCTGGCCGTGCATGCGGCTGCCGAGGAACGAGGCGAACTCAAAATCCTCCTCATGCACCTGGCCGTCGGCGTAGTACGTCTCCGTTTCGTCGGGAATGGTGAGCGAGTAATGATCGAAGAATTCTTCGCCCGGCCGGAACGTGCCCGTCAGATCGGAACGCCGCGCGTGGCACGAACCGCAGAGCGAAAATGTCTGTTCGCTCGAAAGCTTCTTCAGCGTCGGATCTTTCTTGCCGGTGCGACTGGCCTCCGGCTGCTTCTGCCATGCGACATGGCTGGCGAGCGGCCCGTGGCAGGATTCGCAGCCGACGCCGTGTTCGACGAAGGTGGTCTGGTAGCTGTCGCTGTCGGCCCGGTAATTTTTCCGAACGTCGGTATTGTGACAGGCGGCGCACATCGAATTCCACGTCATGCCGCGGCCCGACCAGTGGCCCCATTCTCCGGGCTGCCGGTCTTCGTTGCCAAACACGTCAAACCACTTGTTGTCTTTGGGTGTGATGGCCAGTTCCAGCACCTGCAGCCGGCCGC
Source organism: Planctomycetota bacterium (assembly GCA_036504595.1). Classification (GTDB taxonomy): domain Bacteria; phylum Planctomycetota; class SZUA-567; order H5-PLA8; family H5-PLA8; genus DASXUX01. The sequence continues at coordinate 100,507 of DASXUX010000095.1, forward strand.
CATCGGCGGGCGTGAGGAACTGCCGCAACGGATCGACGCCGATGACGCGAACGGCTGGACGAGGCTTGCTGTCGCCGTCCGCGCCGCGCGTCACAACTTCCAGTTTGTTGTCGGAGATGCGCGCTTGCGAAGTCTGCGAAACATGCTTGATCTCGCGGGGCGGATCAAAGGCGGCTTTATCGGCGCTCGGATCGATGGGGCGTTCCGCCAGCGCGTGGTGCGAGTTTCTCCAGGCATCGAAGGCGGCGAGGTGGCATTCGCGGCAGCTTTGCGAACCGGCGTACTCCGGCGGCGGCGGCGACTCGGTTTTCGCGTGGTCGCGTGAAGCAGGAACTTTCCGGAACTCTTGCCACACCACAAGGACGGCAAGGACCAGCATCACTAATGCGCCGCAGACAATCAGTGGCAGGCGGCGAGAATTATCGACGACTGGCTCCTGCATCCTGCCTCCCGATTACTGCCCTTCCCTGCCCCAGCGTTCCTTCAGATAGTTGTAATAGAAGAGAGCGTTTTCGACCGGAACATTACTCGGAATGTGATTCCCGACGGCGCACATGAATGCCTTGCAGCGCCGCGCAAGCTTCAGCGTTTCGTCGAGCTCAGCCTGGATTTCAGCCAGCGTGCCAAACGTCAGCGTGCGGCAATCCACCTTGCTGCTGACGATCACATGCGTCTTCCCACAGTGTTCAACCACCTTTTCGAGCGACGTCATGGGTTCGAAAATGAAGCCATCGGCACCGGCCGCGGCGATGTCGTCAATGAAGACCGTCCAATCGCCATCGGAACAATACAGAATCTTCTTGCCAGCCGATTTCAGAACGGACCAAAGCTGCTGGTAGCGTGGGAAGATCGCCCGCCGGTAGAAGTCCGGATGCATGAACGGGCCCCGCGTCCAGACCATATCGTCGTGGCAGATGAACACCGGCGCCGACGTTTGCGCCCAAGCCTTGAAATGATGCAGGCTCAACCGGAAGAATGAATCCAGCACGCGTTCAAAACGTTCCGGTTCGGCGGCGGCGAGCAGCAGCATTTCCCAGCCGAAGGATTCAATCGCGCCGGAGACAATCGTTTTGTAGTAGCCGCCGGTGAAGACCTGCTCCGGGTGCCGCGCCTGCTCGTCTTTATAGAGTTGTTCATAGTACGCGACGAGCGACGGCATGTCGGGCAAGCCGTACTCCTTCACCGCGTCAAAGGCGAGGACTTCTTCGACGTCCGTAAACGGCGACGCTTTCGCTTCGCGCCGATCCACACCACCTTCAAGGAACTCGGCATGGCCCATGTCGGTCACGCGCCCGCGCTCAGCCCAGCTCACGGGGCCGTCGTTGGTATGCCAGATCAGATCGATATCCCACGCATCCTCGAACGTTCGTCTGTCTCGCACGACCGCGCGGATCAGCGCATCATTCGAACAATACTCCGTGTGAGCCAATCGCGGCGTTGGCCGGAGACGAATCGTGTCGATGCCAATCTGGTAGCTCATGGCGACCCCCTACAGGAGACGCATCGTTATAGCGGAGAGGGCCTTGGCAGAACAGCCACAGATACTAATTGCATACGGCCCGCGCGCCGATACAGTTATGTGCCTTTGGTTTTTGCATGCCGCATGGCAGAAAAGATATGACAGCTCCAGCAGGATTGAACACAGCCGGAATGCGGCTGCACCATATCGGATGCGCGGTGCGCGACATGGCCGCTGCGCTTGGCTATTACACCCAGTCGCTAGGACTGAAGCAAACGACCGAACCGATCGAAGTGGCATCGCAAAAAGTCCGTGTGTGTTTTCTTGACCTGGGGCCGGGAATCTACCTGGAGCTCGTTGAGGGGCTCGAGCCCGGATCGCCCGTCGATCGAATCGTCTCTCAAACCGGCGGCGGCGTGTATCACCTGTGCTTTGAAGTCGAGAACCTGGATGCCGCCATCGAGCGGTTGCGCGGCGAAGGATTTTTCCGGCTCAAGCGCTTTGAAATGCCGGCGCACGGCATGCGCCGCTTTGCGTTCATGCTCACGCCCGACCGGCAACTGTTCGAGCTGTGCGAAGCAGACAAGAGCGGCGCATGAACTACACCTTTAACACGGTCTTCTTTGAGGTGACGCGCCGCTGCAATCTGAGCTGCAAGCTGTGCATGGCGTCGAGCAACAACCCCGCAAAGGTGCGCGAGAGCATCCAGCGCGAACTGACGACCGATGAGATCGAGCAGCGGGTGCTCATGCCGGCGCGCGAGATCGGCGTGAAGGTGATGACCTGGAGCGGCGGAGAGTTCCTGCTGCGGAGCGACGCGGTCGAGTTGCTGCGCCGCGCGACCAAGCATGGGTTTGAGTCCAGCATTTGCAGCAACGGCATGGCGGTCACGCCCCAACGGTTGAAAGAATTGCAGGCGGCTTCCGGCGGAACGCTCGTGCTGGCGGTCGGGATCAACTCAATCGAGAACGAGAACGCCTGGACGCGCGACGGCGGCTGCGATCTGGCTCTGCGCGCGCTCGATCTTTGCGAACAGCTTGGCATCAAGCGCCACGTCGTGGTGAACGTCGGCCGGCACAATCTCGCCACGATCGAAAAGACGCTACAGTGGCTCGAAGACCGCGGGATTCCGTACAACCGTTCGCCGTTTACCGCGCGCGGTTCGGGCTGCGGCTACTTCGAGAAAATGTCTGTCTCCGCCAAGGAAATGGAGGAGACACTTCATCCGGCCTTGCGCAAGCACGCCAGCGGCTACATCAGCTACACGCCGTTTTTCCTTTCGCCGGAGCTGCATGAACGGTTCTCGAAGGGCAAACGCAACATCACCGTGCCACAGAATCCATCGATTGGCTGCTGGATCGGAACGTGGCTGGCCGTCAACGCGGAAGGCGACGTTTCCCCGTGCGGCATTCTGCTGGATGTGATCACGTGCGGCAACGTGCGCGAGAAGACGCTTAAGCAGATCATCGACGAGAGCCCGGTCTATCAGGATTTGCTCGATCGAAACAAATTGCAGGGCAAGTGCGGCCGCTGCAGGTATAAATTTACCTGCGGCGGATGCCGCGCCATGGCATACTTCCGCCACGGGAACGCTTTGGCCGAAGACCCGCAGTGCTTCTTCAATCCGAAGGACGCAACGACGGTCTGCGAGCACGAAGAGGAAACTAATCGCATGTTCAAGCGCTATGCCTTCATGGCACGGCACGCTGGACGGCGGCTGACAGCGAGTGGCAGCAAACAGCCGCAGTAGGAAAGCAGGACGCGGAGGAGAGATGAACGAGAGGGAGCAGAAAGTCCTGGCCATTCTTGCCAAGGTGTCAAAGCGCGACGTTTCGACCATCAAACCCGAACAGCAGCTTGTGGCGGATTTGGGCATCGACTCGCCGAGGGCGCTCGAACTGATGTGCGATATGGAAGACGAACTGAAGATCGAGATTCCGGAAGACGCCGTGGGCCGCATCGAAACGGTAGGTGACGTACTCACCGTTGCGCGCGAATCCGCGGCGAAGTAAAGCCCTTTCAGGCAAGACAGAGCTTGGCCCAACGCCTGAAAACCTGCTGGCCAATGAATTCTGCGCGCGGCAGGTTCTCCACGCCGTCTATCTGAATCTTCTCGGAGCTCAGTCCCGCTGTTTTCAGCTCACCTCTAAACGCACGTGTCCACTGAGACAGCATCTTCGCAGTAACTTCAAGATGAAAGAGCAGGCCGTACGCGTTGCTTCCGAAACGGAAGGCTTGGACTGACGTCAGATCAGATGATGCGAGCCGAGTCGCACCCGCCGGAAGATCGAAAACGTCACCATGCCAGTGCAACGGTGTCAGTGGGGAGCGGATGCCAGCGAAAAGCACGTCGTGTTTTGCCTGCTTCGTCAGCTTCACCGGGAACCAGCCGATTTCCTTCTGCTTTCCTGGCCGGACCTCCGCGCCCAGTGCCGCCGCCAGAAGCTGACTGCCAAGGCACACGCCAAGGATCGGCTTCTGCGCATCCAGCGCGCTCCAGATCAGGTGCAGCTCTTTCTTCAGGAATGGAAACTTGTCCTGCTCATAAACGCTCTGCGGTCCGCCCATGACGACGAGGCCCGCAAATTTCGAGAGCGAGCGCGGAATGCGCTCGCCTTTATCGCAACGGATCGTTTTGATCGACAAGCCGGCGGACTCAAGCGCGTCGGCGATGATGCCGGGGGTTTCGCAAGCGACATGCTGCAGGACGAGGACTTTGGACATCGGTGCATTTCCTATTGCAGGCTAGCTTGGAGCGCCCCCTCACCCCTAACCCCTCTCCCTCGCGGGGGAGAGGGGAACCGGAGCGGCGCTGACGCCCCTACTGCGCTCCAGCGTTGCCGTTAAGTCTTGATTCGGCAGCCGAAAGAGCGCGCAGCAACGCTTTGGCTTTGTTCTGCGTCTCTTCGTACTCGCGCTGCGGGACGGAGTCGGCGACGACACCGGCGCCGGCCTGGACGTGAGCGTCGTAGATTCCGTCCGGGCGCTCGCGCATGATGAACGTGCGGATCGCGATCGCGGTGTTCAGATTTCCGAGAAAATCCATCACGCCCACCGCGCCGCCGTAGATGCCGCGCCGGTCGGGCTCCAGTTCGTCGATGATTTCCATCGCGCGAATCTTTGGCGCGCCGGAGAGCGTCCCCGCCGGCAAACACGAGCGCAGCACCTCAAAGGAACTGCGGCCTTTTTGCATCACGCCTGAAACGTTGGAAACAATATGCATCACGTGTGAGTAGCTTTCGACCACCATGCGTTCGTCGATGCGCACGCTGCCATATTCCGAGACTCGGCCGACGTCGTTGCGGCCCAGATCGACGAGCATGACGTGTTCGGCGCACTCCTTTGGATCGTTGAGCAAATCGGCGGCAAGGCGCGCGTCCTCGGCCGCGTCTTTGCCGCGCGGCCGCGTGCCGGCAATCGGGCGGACGGTGATCAGTCCGTCTTCGACGCGCACCATCACTTCAGGCGAGCTTCCGACCAGATGCAGATCGCCCATGTGCATGTAAAACATGTACGGCGACGGATTGATCGCGCGCAGACTGCGGTAGACTTCAAACGGCGGCGCCTTGGTCTGTGTCGAAAAACGCTGCGACGGCACCACCTGAATGATGTCGCCGGCGGAAATGTACGACTTGGCTTTTTCCACCGCGCGGCAGAAAGCCTGCTGATCGAAGTTGCTGCGCACCGCACAGCGAGGCTCGGCAGGACGAGCGACCAGTTCGTCAACCGGCGTGCTCGCCGGCCGGCGCAGGTGCGTGATGACTTTTTCAATCGCAGCGATGGCTTCGTCATAAGCAACGCGCGCGCTGCGCGCTTTGCCCGGGTCGGCGTGATGCACCACGGTCACCGTGTTCAATACATGGTCGAATGCCAGAATCGTGCGGTAAATCGGCACGATCATTTCCGGCGTATCTTCAATGCCGGGCTTCTTTGGCTTTCCAGCGTTCAGACGCGGTTCGATCAACCGCACCAGGTCGTAGCCGAGATACCCAACGCCTCCACCCGCAAACGGCGGTGCGCCGGATGCGGAGGCGCTCAGAGCGCGATTCTTCGACAAGTAGCTTTCCAGCGCTGCCAGCGGGTCTCCCTGGCGGCGCGTCGTTCCTCGGCCGACTTCCTCGATGGTGTAATGTGGCTGAGGAAAAACGTAGCCGCGGAAGATAGAGTCCGGCGCACTGCCAACAAAACTGTAGCGCCCAATGCGCTCACCGCGTTCGACGGATTCGAGCAAAAACGCGTAGGGGCTTTCGGGCATGCGGCGAAACGCGGCAACAGGCGTTATGCTGTCGGCCAGAAATCGGCGCGTGACGGGAATCAAGCGCCTGGGGCGCTGACTGGCAAGTTTGAGAAAGGTCTTCAGATCAGGCGTAATACTCATGCTGCAAATTCTCGCTTTCTCCGGCAGAGCCGGCGACTCATTTTTGTTTTTGAGGGAGAACGCGAGAGCGTCACCACGCCAAAGGGCGAGGGCAGCGGCGCATGAGAGAACTTAAGCGTGAGGCCATGCGGAAGACAGTAGCGTGGCGGCAGGAAGAATCAAGTTCAGCGTGGCACGCACGTGAGCGGCGCAGTTTTTTTGCGCCAATCTCGTGCGTGCGGATGCTGTCGGAGACCGTCACGCATGAGTTCGCGCAACGGCGCGAACACATGCGCGCCACCTACTGCGCGCGTACTTTCTCGCGGAACTGCATGAAGCGGTCGCGGTATTTCTGGTTCTTCGGATCAAGCTTCATGGCTTCCTGCATGGTGCGGCCGGCGCCACGCCAGTCCTGAGTTGCGGCTTTCACTTCGGCGCTGGTGGCAAGGAGAAAGGCGCGGCCGGGCTGAAGGCGAAGAGCGTGTTCGATCAGTTTCTGCGCACCCCTGGGATCGAAGACTGGCGACTGCGGGTCGCGAACTTTCAGGTACGCAAGGTCATTCAGCGCGTTGACCGAATGCGCGTCCACTTCGAGCGCCCTGCTGTAGTATTCAGCGGCTTGAACGAATTTGCCAAGGGCTTCAGACGCGAAACCGGCATTGGTGTGCGCAGTGACGTTTCGTGGATTCAGCTTCACGGCTCGCTCGGCATCCTTGAGAGCTTGCGCCAGAGAACCTTTCAATGCGTAGTAACTGGACCGTGAGGCGAGGAAGGCGGAAACGACTTCGCGATCGGACAACGGCCGCAGGTACGCTCCGTTGGCTTCAGCCTGCGGATCAATGTGGTGCCAGTGGCGATAGAATTCATCGTCCAGTTTCTCGTAGTTATCTGACATAGGACGGGTCACGTCGAAGTTCAACGTTTTGCCACGCTTGGAACCGGGCGGAGGAATGTACTTCAGGAAAAAATGCGCCGGACACTGAACGCCCCAGACCGGCGCGCCCATCCGCCGCGCGACAGCCAGCGTCATGATGCCGATGGACAGGCAGGAGCCGCGGCGTTTGCTGACCGCAAGGGATAAATCGTAATTCTCTGCTCGGTCCTCGCGAAACGGATCCGCCGCGCGGCGATCGAGAACGACCTCGTAGAACGTGTCGAAGTAGTCGTTCCCGTCGGGATTTTCAGGGAGGTCCGTTTTTGCGTTTGCGGCGAGACGATCGATCTCGGACAGCGTATCCCTGTTGACGGCTGCCGAATCCTGCTCTTTGGACTCCGCTGCAAGCGCCAGCACCGCCTCCGCCACATCAAACTGTTCATCCGGAAGCGCGACGATCTGCTCAAATGAGCGAAGCGGCCCGGCGGGGTCTGGCGCCTGGAACTTCGGCGGAAGCAGCGGGGCGACGCGGGTGAGCGGCGGAAGCGAGGTGCGTTGCGCGTTGGAGCAACCCGCGAGAAATAAGACGATCAGCGCCAAAGCAGCAGTGGACGGGGAGACGGGGGGACGGGGAGACAGGGGGACACGACGACGCGGAGATGCGGCAACGCGGGTGAACTTCTTACCACGGAGGACACAGAGGTTCTTATGTGCGAAAGGCTCGGTTGCAGTTCCGCAGAACATTCTCTCTGTGCGCTCTATGACCTCTGTCGCTATTGCTCAGCACTCAGCACTTTTCGCTCAGCACTGGTCCTTATTGCCCGAAGGTAACGGCCCCGGCGTTGGCGGTCCACCACGTCTGCCACTCTTTGGCATTGTAGGTCGGCAGGTCGCCTTTATACGAGCTGTGATGGCTAACCATGTCGGTCAGAATTTCGGCACAGACTTCGGAGAGCGGGCGCTGGCGCGGCGTGCGACCGCTGTCCGCTTTCACATGGCCACCCAGGTTGAAGGCGGAAATCGCGCGGTACTCTTCGGAGTCCGGATTCATCGCGTCGATCAAATACGGCACCGAGGCTTTTCCGCCTTCGACGAGCATCGCGCGCGCATCAAGCCAGCCTGGGGTCGAAAGCTTCCGCACCGCCGCCCGCAGCGCGTCTTCCTTGGCCAATAGCTTTCGGGCCTGATCGCGAGCCATGCGGGCCTGGTCATCCTTGGACAGTTCCACCTTTTCTTTTTCGGCTGCGCCGCCGTCCGCAGCCGTGGCCGCGTCCACAGGTTTGGCGGCGTTGGCGTCAGCGGCCGGTTTCTCTGCAAGCTTGTCGGCCGGCTTGGCATCATCTTTGGGCGCAGGGGCCGGAACGGCTTCGGCCTTTGGAGCATCCGCCTTCGCGGGTTCTTCCGCCCAACCGGTACCGAAGCAAAGCCCAGCCAACAACACAAGACACAGCGGCCTGAATGCGTACAACATCGGATGCCTCCCAGAGTTCTGCCGTAAACTAAGACTAATCTCGCCAGCAGGCGCCTTCATGTCAAGAATGGAAATCTGGTGAGTGGTACTTGGTGAATGGTACTTGGTGTCTGGCGCTAATGCGCGGGCGTGCGCGTCGTTCGAGAGGCGGGAGCGCGCGGGCGGTTGTCGGCGACTGTGGGTGGCGGCGGGGCGACGCGAGTGTTCCGGGCAGCGGGCGGCGGGGTGGGTGGAATGGGCACAGGCGGAATAAGCGGGGGCGGAGGCGGCGGGAGTCCGCGCGTCGGCCCCAAGGCGTCCATTTCGCCCAGAGCGATCTGCTGAACTTGGCGCAGTACAGGCATGGGACTGGGGACCGGCGGAATAGCCGGTCGCGGGAGGACCGGCGGCGGAGTGGAGGAGCGATTGGTCTGCGTGGCTTCGTTCGCGCGGCGCTGAATAATCAACAGTCGCTGCTGGCTAAGGTCCGTGGTTTCGCCAGGCTCCAGCCAGCCCAACCGTGCGCGCGCAGCCCGTTCCCACGCTGTAGGGTCGCCTTTTGTTAGAGCGGAAATGCTGCTTTCCAAACGCTTCAACTCACGTCTCTCCGCGGACAGATGCGTGACAAGGACTTCTCGGCGGCCATCGAGCATATTCAGCCGCTCGCGTTGTGGACCGAAGAGAAAAACGAACCACCCGCCCAGAATCGCGATGAAGATCAGCCACCACGCGATGTCGTGGAAACCGAAGCCATCGGCATCAGAAGGCGTGTGTTGCAGGCCTTGGCAGCGAAAAATCGAGGTGACGGTGCTCAGGGCCTGCGTCAGGCGCGTGATATGCGGCTGCGATTTGTCCACGCAGGTTCCCCCTCGCCCGGCAACAGTGCCGGACCACCGTTTGTCTTCTATCGGCATTTCAGGGGCGCAGGCTTGATGGAAAACATGCGGAAGGTCTGGTGTGGCCGGGAGTTTGCGCAAACGAACTATGCTCTATCGAACAGCCGCCACTTCGAAATACGTTCCCACTGTTCGCGATTTTCCATGGAAAGCCCCAGTGGCGTCGCGGCGATCCAGCCTTCACGCAAAGCCAGCGCGTCAACGGCGGTATCCGTGTCGCGGAAGTACATCGTGCCTTCCAGGCGGAAGCGGCGGCGCGTGCCTTCGCGCGGCTCTTCGATGTAGTACTCTTTGAAGCCGCTCTTGCCGTGGCGCGTGATCCGCAGGCCTTTTATCTCAGATTGCGGCCGATTGGGAATGTTGACGTTGAGCACGGTCCATTCGGGCAAACCGTTTTCGAAGATTGCATCGACAATCGGAACCGAGAGCTCCGCCGCCAGCGCAAAATGCCACATGCCGTTGGCGGGGATGTCGAGCGAAAGCGCCACGGCGGGCAAGCCGTTGATGCAGGCCTCCATCGCTCCGGCGACAGTACCTGAATAGAGAACATTCACGCCGACGTTTGGACCGCGGTTGATGCCGGAGATCACCAGTTCTGGCGCGAAGTCAGGAAAAAGATTCGTGATCGCCAGTTTCACGCAGTCGGCGGGAGTGCCTGCCACGCGATAGGTTGGAACGCTGGCCAGGGGTTCAGGCAAGGTGAATGGTTCGGCAAACAGCGGCTGATGGATCGTAATGCAATGTCCGACGCCGGACTGCTCCTTCTCGGGAGCCGCCACGCGCAGTTCATACCGGCCGGTTTCAAGAAGCTGGGCGACCAGGGTAGTCAGGCCGGGTGATGCAAGTCCGTCGTCATTGGTTAGAAGTATTCGCCGCATGAACGAAAGTCTAGAGTCTAGAAGCCCAGAAGTCTAGGAGTCAGCAGCCTGAACCGACCCTGGATTCTCTACTTTTGGACTCCAGGCGGCCTTCGCTGACAAGCACGTCGATGATGCTGTCCCAACGTCAACTGAACGATCGGTTTGACGAGGGCCTGCTCGAGGCCAGTTTCGTTGGCGTGAAGGGCAGTGAGCGCTTTTCAAGACCTGCCTTATGAATGAACATTGTGCAAGAAACGTGCCCAGGTAGTTGACACCCTTGTGAAATGGGGCAGAAGAGAGGTAATTTCCTGTCTGGTTTTTGCGGAATTGCCCTACTAACGGGCAATGGAGGAATACCTTATGAAGCAACGCAAAGACCGCGGCATCGCGCTGATCATGGTAGCGGGGGTGTTGGCCGTATTGGCGGCGATGGCCACCGGTTTCTTCGTGCTCATGCTCATGCAGACCAATTCGGCTGTGCGCTACGGCGATTCCGTGCGTGCTTACATGCTGGGCCAGGGCGGAATCAACGTTGCCATTGCCAAGCTGCGAGCCCGGGCTTTTCAGGATACCGAAGACCCCAGCGCGGCTTGGTACACATGGGATTGGATGAATGGTGGGCGGCGCTGTATTTCCTTCCCGGATAGCGACTTGCTGCATAACGGGGTGGATGACGATATGGACGGAAGGATTGACAATCCGGAGGAGGCTCTCGCGTTCCCCAAAGATCCGACCAAAGCGCCAAAAGGCTACAGTGGCGCGCTGGGGAACTCTGCAAACGCCAATATGGCGCTCGACGGCCCCAGCGACCGATATCTGGTCCAGATCGAGGATGCGGCGAGCAAGATCAACATTAATGCCGGTGAGAACCTCGCGGTCATCCTGGACAATCTCTGCCGCGTCATTGGGCCCCCGCTGGTGCCCGCCAATCTCGACGCCCTGCAACCCCGGCGCTGGTGCCAAGAGGCTGGGGACTACGCTAACATCGCCAAGCTTTTCGACACGCCCGTAAACAGGATGGATCTCGTCGGCAACAGGGACGTGTGCTTCACGTTGACCAACGAATCCGACGTCATCCAGGATCCCCTCCCGGGGAAGCCGGCCTTGACCACCGGCACCGGCCGTCCGATGCGAGACCCGACGAACAAAAAGCTCGCGCTCTACGGCGATGGCTACGCGATCGCCGGCTATCGTGCGCGGCACGGAGCGTTTCAGAACATCGAGGACGTGAAGAACGCGCTCACCTATGTCGAACGCAGCGTACCGGCCAACAGCACGCCGGACGATCCGCTCGAACGGCTGGAAATCGAGGTCAAGTTCGCGGCCATCCGCGACTATATCACCACGCATTCATGGGTGGATACCAACACGGTGTGCGTCGGCAAGTTCGAGTGGGTGCATTACGACACAACCAGTGGAGTGAAAACGATCGCGATCGACCGGGACAAGAGCTGGATCATCGACGATCTGGTCAACGACCCCATGAACACGCGGGGCTCTCTGCGCGGCTGCTATCTTTCCATTATCCAGGGGCACGGCGCGGGGCAGTTGCGGCGCATCCGCACGAACGGCATCGACTGGATCGAGGTGGACCCGCCCAGAGCCGGCATCCCGGCGTTTTCCGTAACGCCCGGTCCGATCAGTTCGTACATGATCATCTCAAATGAAGAAGCGCAATTGATGGACATCAATTTCCGGCCCGCGTCGAATTATCCGGACAGTCCACCGGCGGCCGGCACGACGACGTTCCCGAAGACCAATCCGGCAGATGGAACGCTGATCAACAATCCGAAGATCGACTACACGAAGTATCCGTTGTGCATCCATCGCGCGCCGGTGAACGTCAACACCGCCTCCGACAAGGTGCTGGCGGCTCTGTTCCTGGGCATCAATGTCCAGCATGGACACCCCTTGTCCGTGGGTATGGATGTAGACGCGCAGGCAACACATGATCTGTGGAAGAAAGACGACATCCACAAAGTTGAGCCTTATGTGCTGACGCCAGCCGGCCTCAAGCGCATCCCGGCCACGTCGGGCAAGATTGTTCTGAATAGAACCTGGAACGCCAATATAGCGGCGCATCAAGTGGTGCCGCCGCCGGTGGACTACGACGTGCAGTACCTGAACAGATATAACACGTTGGGCTTGGTGGATTACGCGCAACAGACAGTTGGCGGCGCGAGGCTGCCGGGCACGATGACCGAAGCGCATGAACTGGCTTATCGAATCATCATGGCCCGTCAGATTGATCGGTGCGCGGTTCAGCGCAAGTACATCAACCTCGTTACCGGTGCGCCGTCCTCCAACCCGAAGGACGGGCCGTTGCGGGGTCCGTTCCGGTGCTGGGATGACCTGTATTTCAAAGTGGTCAAGCCGTGGGACGACCAGCGCGTAAAAGGCGGCTGGAAGGACAACAACGGCAACAATTACATGGACGAAGGAGACGACTTCCGTTGTTCGCCGCGGGCGGCCATGATCATGGCCCAATTCAACCCAAACACGGATATCCTCAAGTTCAACCCGAACATCGAGTGGATCGATCGCTGGGGGCGAAACTTTACGGCACAGGAACCCGTGATGGTCTTCACCAACGCGGCGCCGCCCGGTGATGGGGTGTTCCGCGTTGACGTGCCGGCCGCCGACCCGATCAAGTCGACCAGCGGGCCCCTATATACCTGTGTGGTGGATCCCAATGCTACAAGCTGGAGTGGCAAAGCTCCGCCCATCGCATCCGGCCGAAAGGACAGCACGGGCAGGTTCATCGATGGCGCGTACATCACCCGCAGCTTCCGTAACAAGTCCACCGAGATGATCGACAAGACGGACTTGAACCGCTCCACGACTGAATTCTCGTTCGACTCGAATGGCGTTTTCGAGATCACCTCCACCGGACAGGTTGCCAAGGCCTCGCAGAAGCTCGCGGAACGCAAGTTCCAGGCTCTGGTCAAAGTCTACGATGTCTGGCGCGAAACGACTCAAGCCCAGTTCGTGCAGGGAACGATCTCAAAGGCAGCCGGCGATCGCAAGTCCAAAGGTTCGACCGATCTTCGCTGCACCGGTCAGTTGGCCCGCGATGCCTCGGGTCTGGTCGAACGCAAGGGCTTGGTCACCCTGCCCGAACCTCTCCTGCCGCTCAAGACGCGCATCGTGAACATCGACGGACAATTTAATCCTCGAAACAAGGAAGTCGTGTCGGTGTTAGCGGCGGGCAACGACCCCTTGAATGCGCTTGGCACACCATTGGCAGCGGCGAAACCGCGAAGCAATCCCTATGACCAAGGCGCGCTTCCAATCCAAGTGCCAGACGTGCTGGCCAATCTGGTTCTGCCGGCGCGCTACGATGGGCAAATTGTCTTGGCGACCAATACGTCTGGTTATGATAACAGCGACGGTGGCGACAAGGATACCTTCCTGGCCACGTTTGACGGCGACCTGGACACCGCTGACTGCGAAGGCAACGGCCGCGAACAAGCCAAATGGCCGTACTCCGCCATGCCGGACGGCGCCGGAAGTTACACCTACACCGGCAAAGGCTATGAACGCCGTTGCGTGCCATGCATCGGCCTGCTCGGGCGGATCAACGATGAGTTTGTCGCTTCGGACCCGGGTCTGCCACTCTGTGACGGGAAAACCCCTTACAATGATTATGCCAGCCAGGACCGGGTCCGCTGGGTCTATCCATTCTTCGGGCTCAGCGCGGCGCTGATGCCGCTCAAATTGGGCAACGATTCCGAGCAACCTGCCTATTGGAACAACGTCACGTTGAGTATGGGCGCGCTCCGAACAGACGGCGCGTACCTGAGCGCACCCGGCGTCTCTGGCAACACCGCCACTCTCAAATATACGTTCTCGGCAAACGGCAGCAGCCACACTAAACTCAACTTCCAGCCTGATTCCCCTGATGGCAACTGTGTTACGATGTGGGCCAAGACGGCTTGGCATCACGATGACGCGCACAATCATGAGTTCTTTAATCCTGGCAACGAAAGCTTGGTGGGCCAATGCGCCGGCGGGTGGTTCCAGAAGATGGGCCAATACAAGTGGACCGCCGCAATTGGCAGCACGATGCTCAATGGCACTATCATCAGCGGAGGCATCGGTCATTGCGGCAATCGCTTTGAGCTTAACGACCTGTTTACCCTGATGCCGTATCAGAATGGCTCGGGCTACGGCAGCGGTATACATGGTGGCTATGCGGGTGTGTTGAGCACGGCTCCTAAGCCGGAAACAGCCGGCTATTATGTCCAGCCCTTCCGCTGGAGTTTTCTCGGTTACCGCTCGCACTATCTTACGAAAGCCCCCATGACTGAACCGACAGCCATCGGACCTAAAGGCCACTTGGTCCACGTCGCAGATTGGCAGAACAGCTCCAACTACGAGATTCCAAGGTATTACGTGCGGCCTTTCATCGATAACGCGTTGTATCCGGAGTCCAAAGAGAATTGGGATAACGGCAATGACTCGCTGGCGGTCCGCTTGAGGTGGTCGCACCACGGGTTCCAAGGCTGGAACGGCAACGAGGCGCCCGGAACATCGACGCCAACTCAAGGCCTGGCTCCCAACACGGTTGGCGACGCCTTGGGCACTGGCCCGAACCCGCAAGCTGACTCCGGAGGTTTCCGCTACGGAGAGGGCCAGTTTGCGAAATGGACGTGGGCTGACCCATACGGAGCGTTCGCTCCGGACCGAACCTTCGGCATGAATAATCTGAACAATGGCAACCCCGTATACAACCAGCCCTTCGATAGGACCAACCCAGCGGGCTCGTGTGCGTTGAACTGGCATTACCGGCAGATGCCCGAAGACGGAACCTATGCCGTCATCGACGAGCTAAAGATCTCCAGCAGGGACCGCGTCATGGTTGACGGCGCATCCGACTGGTCGGATAAGGACCGCGTGTCGCGCGAAATGCACACCAGCCGCTACTATCTGCCGCGGCAGCCGAATTCCCGGCAGGATCCGAGTTCCGGTGGTCCGCCCACTTTCACGTCGCAGACGATGCTCCAGTCGCTCAAGGGCTTCGACAAGGTTAAGGACACCCAGCAGGTCACCGTGGCACGCGTGAGCTGGACTGTCTTCACGCCGCGCTTCATGTGCGAGTACATGAAGCCGGGTACGAGCAACTTCAAGATGGACGCGAATTTGACGCATTTCAAGGACGCCAGCGCCCCGCAGACAACAATTCAAGTCCCGATCAAAGGCCCCTTCAATTACGCTATTTACAACGACGACGGTGTACAGGGGATGGACGCCAACCCACCGGATCCCAATACCCTAGAAAGCCCGTACAGCGTCAACCGGCCGGCTCCCTGGAATTATCCGAAGGGCGTGGAGCAGGCCAGTCGCGGCGTGGAAATCGAGCTCCTGCAAGACCAGGGTTCCGGTGCGCCGATAGTCTTGGCTGGAAAGACCTTTATCGATCCGTCGGCCCTGAACGCGCTGGGCACGTCCGACCTGCCGGTAATGACTCGGGCGAGCTGGCTGCGTTACCGGGTACGGTTCATGTATCCGGTGGATAAGCTATGCGATCCCAACGGCGGGCAGAACTTGCAGAACAAGCCGTTCATCGATCCGGAAAAGCAGTACTTGCTCGACACGCCAGTGTTCGACGACATTTCGGTTACAGTCTTCATGCCGTCCCGCATTTTTGAGTTCCGTGAGGTGATCGAGTAGAAGCGCAGTGACAAAGGAGCTTTAGCCGTGGCCATCGAGTTGCGCAATAGAGGGTCCAGGGTTCGGGGTTCAGGGTTCGGTGAAGGCATCTTCGGGTTCAAAACCCTATACCGGGCCCTAAACCCTGCTGTCCTGGTGTTCATTCTTGGGCTGTGCTGCGTGCCCAGCGTGAGGAGTGCCGAGGCCAGGAGGCCGGACCTTGACGCGGAAGCCAGGCAGGTGGCTGAAGAAGAGGCCCAAGAAGCCAAGGACCGCCTTCAGGGGAAAAAACCGCAGAGCACGTTCATGGGCATTATTCAGATGCGGTCCGATCCTGACCCCGACAACCCTGAGGTCATCGGCGCTTTTCTCACCGACAAGAGCGACGTCGTGCCGGACCAGGTTTATCTGTTGAAGGTGGACAAGAACAATAAGCTTATTATCGACGCAATCACGAAGCTGAATGGCAAGAAAGCCGTTCTGCAAGGCAGGCTGCGCAATGAAAGAAAGTACCTGATCGTCACCAACATCGTCGAGATGGGGGCCACCCAACCACCCAAAGAACGTTTCAAGCGAGGCGGACTCTAAACACCAAGCGCGGTGGCGCCGACCAGACGGAGTTCTGAGTTCTTCGTTTTTAGTTTTGAGTGAAGGCTGCTATTCCGTCCGCGCAAAGACGCCGGCACGGAGGCCGGCGCTACCGGTCGCGTAGATCGTAACGATGCTCCGCTACTTGGCCGATGAAGATGTGAAGGACTCCGTCACGGCGATGGCCGCTGCATTCAAAGGGCTCGCCGCGCGTTGAATCCAGAAGAAATGGCTGCGGTACGATACGACTCGTCACTTCGGATTGAAGCGGTCGCGGTTCTGCTTCCACCACGCATCCCATTCCTCGGCGGTGGCGAAACTCTGCTGAGTGGTGGTTTTTAGATTGTCGAGTATTTCAGAGCGCACGGTTGAGTCCTTCGCCGCCATGCCTTTGATCAGCACATCCACGCCCGCTTTCGGATCGGCGGCCAGCACGGCGGCGATCTCGGATTTGGCGACCGCGACATCCTGTTCGGCGAGCAGCGTAGCGGCAACGGCGCCGTACGCCTGAGCGTCCGCGAGCTGACTGCCGCGCCAGGCTAAGGCTTCCACGGCTTCACAGCGCACCTCCGGCAGCGCACTCTTGGCCGCCGAGCCCAGCGCTGCGGCGACGGGGGCTTTGGCGTCCAGGTTGGCGAGCAGCAGAACGGCGGCCCGGCCGAAATCGGCATCGGGGCTGCGCTGAATGGCGTCGCCGAGCGCTCCGATGGCCTGGTTGCGCGTGGCGGGGCCGGCAGCGTGGAGGTCGGCCTGGCTGCGGACGAGGAGGACTTCGCGTTCGGCGATGGCGCGAGTCTTTTCCGCTATCTTGCGGATCGTCTCTTCGTCCTTGGCTTGCTTGTCCTGCTGAATCTGCCGAGCGTCGGCCTCTTCAATTTCCTTCTGGCGTTCCCTGGTCATCCACGTGCCTCGGAACTTCACAAAGCCCAAGGCGGTGGCATCCTCAGCACCCTGGCGGTGATCAGGATTGATTTTCAGCACCTTTTCAAGCAGAATCTCGCGGGCCTTTGTTTTTTTCTGCACCTTATCCCGCCAGATAACTAGAACTTCATACCAGGCATCCGCGTCATCGGCTCGGACTTCGGCCTCCTTACGCCGAGCGCCCTCCTCATAGGCACTTTTGGCTAGCAGCTTGAGTTCCTCGAATTGCTCAATGTTCGCGATGATGTCCGAGTCGTTCTTCAACTGCACCTCGATCTTCGCGCCGAGATCCAGAAACTCCTGTGGCTTGGCCGGCTTGGCGACCATCTTTGCAAGCGCGGCTTTGTAGCGGTCGAGGTCAGGAGCGAGTTTGCGGACATCGACTGCGATAAGGTCCAGGCCTTTGACTCCGGGTTCGGGGCGGCGAAGCGTTCCACAGATCCAGACATTGGTCCCGTTCTTGAGGTCGGTTTGCGCGCTTTGCGCGCGATGTTTGATCCGGTCGTCGATAACGATGCTGGCCCACTTTGCCTGTGGGTTCTTGGGATTGAAGGAAGCGTTAAGGCCGCGAAGTTTCAGCTTGGACTGCTGAACCATCTCGAACTTGCCTTCGAAGCAGACATCGGGGTCGTTGTTGTCATCGCCCATCAGCACGGCCACGTCGATGATGCGCCAGAGGTGGTCGTTGTATTTGATGACTTCGACGGTGGTGCCATTCGACAGCTTGATCGGCAGGTGCTCCAGATCGTCAACGTTGAACTCATCTGCCGCCATCGCTGGCAGGACAAGGAGCGCTGCTGCTGAAAGCAATGCTAAGGCAACGTGTTTCATGGCCGTGCCTCCAAACACTACTGTTTCACCGGCACACGTTTCACTTCGTACGACGTTTCACGTTCCTCATCGAACGCTTTGGCCCCTGACTGTTTGCCGGCCAGAACCCGATGCTGTTTCCTCGTGCCGGTCTCGGCCGCGGCCTTCAGTGTGGGGTTGACAGGCAGCGCACGCGTAAAGACAGCCTTCAACTCCGCGGACTTTAGATCCATTCCGGGCGGCACGGGCGCCGTGAACTGCTTAACCAGCACCTCACCACTGATATTCATGCAATCGATATCATCGACTTTGCCTGTGCCTGTCACACTAACCGTGCCGCTGACGTCCTCGGCTTTGACGGTCATGCCCCCGCGCTTGTTCAAGTCAGCAGCCATGGCTTCGGAGGTCACATTCCACGTGGCTCCTTCTTTCTGGCGAGAAGACGTGCCGAACATGATGTCATCACCGCCTTCGTCTTTGATCGCGCCCAGCACGCGTCCGAGCGAGGCCTGCAGTTCGGCCGGCAAGGGGGCGTCTTTGATCTTGAAGACGAGTTTCCCGCCGGCTGTTTCCGCGACGATGACTTTGCCAGCCGCAATCAGCTCCGTTTTCCTTTCGTTCACCGTGCGAGTGCATTGGGCAATGGTGCAGGAGACTTTGCTCTCGGCGCCCTTGGCATCCACTTCCAGCACTTCCACAACGCCGCTGAGTTCGACCCGCGTGAGCGGAGGGGTCTCCATCGGCTTCCCGTCCTTATCCTTCATCGTGGTCTGGTCGGAAACCGTGGCGGTAAGCTGGTATTTGCTTCCCACCGCGCCAGCCCGGCTGAACTTGATGTCGTATTCGGGCACGATCGTGGGATCCGAGATCACAGGTTTGAGAATCTGCGCTTTCCGGTTCTCATTGATGAGCAGGAGCTCGGGCAGCGGCGCGGCCAATGCGCCGAAAACGGCGATGGGGCCCAGCATGCGCGGCTTCTTGCTGGAGAAGGATGGACCCGGGACGAGTTCCTTATCCCGCATGAAGAAGAGGATCGTGTCTTCTTGCGTCACGACGACCAGATCGTCCGTGCCGTCGCGATTGAGATCGCGCGCGAGCAGGCCGACGCCCAAACTGGACAGCATCACCGGCGACCCCGACTTGGTGAATTTTCCGCCGGCCTCATCGTAGATCTGCAGGCGGTTGAGCGAACCGGAGACCAACAGCGCGAGGCGCATGCCGCCACCGGCGCTCTTCATCGGCGCGGCCGCGGTGATCAGTTCGCCTTCGCCAAATGACGAGGCGACCGGCGTTGAGGCTTTCCAGTTTCCCTGATTGAAGGGGACGAACTGCAGCGGGGCTTCGGCCAGGGGCAGCACGACCAGGAAGCCGGGGCCGGCACCGGCCGAGACCCACGGATAAATGAAACCACTGCCGCCCCCCACGGGCAAGGGCACGTGACTGACTTCGCCTGGGGTGCCGTCCGCCGCAAGCGTGAATACATCCAGCGTGTTCGTGGGCCCGGAGAGCACGGCAACGGTGGAACGTTTGTCCGCGCCGAAGACTCCGATACCGAGAGCCACCGGGCCGGGGCTGACGGGTATCTCGACCTTCTCCGGCGTCAGTTCCTGCTGCTTTTGATGGAACAATCGGACGCGACCGTGCAACCAATCCGCAACGAGCAGGTCGTCGGCATTGTCTTTATCGAAATCCGCGATCTGCATTGCGGAGAAGAATGTCTTTCCACCCAGCGGAATCGGGGACGGCAACGGGTTGTCTCTGCGCTGGACGTAGAGCTGCAGGGCGCCCTCGCGGAAGGATCCGGTGCGCAAGACCAGGTCGCAGAGTCCATCGCCGGTGAAGTCGGCGGAAACGAGTTCACAGCGGCTATTGGGCGCGAGGCCCATGTCGATCTCCGGGCCCATCTCGTAGCCGAACTGGCAACCGACAGTGAGGTCGCGCGTGAGGGAGAAGAATTCGGACTCCGGCCCGTCTTTCTCTTTGCGTCCCTTTGCGGTCAACGTGACTTTGCAGGCTTTGCCGCGCTTGAGGGTATCCACGTCGAACTCAGGCACCCAGTCGATCTGCCCTGTGGCGGGATTGATCGTCATGCCTTTGGGTTCGTCTTTCAGGCTGAACTCGCGGCGCCATTTCGGATCAATCTTGTCGAGGACGTCGATGCCTTCCAGCGTTGGCGTGAAAGTCCAACGCGCAAAGGGCGCGGCAAGCGGCTTGAACTCGCCGCCAATCTTCACGGTGGACTTATCGAACTTCGGTCCAACATCGACAGGCACATCAGGCACATCTTTCTTTACAACAACCGTGTTCTTCTTCGGCGGCTTAAGCAGGCCGTATTTCAGCAGCAGCGGATCCAGCAGATGCAGGTAAAAGAGCCCCGCGCCGATGGCCGCCAGCGCGGCGATCGAGCCCAGCAGAACGACACCCGTGCGGCGCTTGGGCTTCCCGGCTAGTTCGGCAACGGCCGCGACTTGGGTCCGCCGGCTGGGTGGCGGCGTAACCGGCGATTCCGGGATCGCGAGCGGAGCTTCGCCGCCCATGACGGCCAGGCAGTTTCGGCACGTAGCGCGGCCTTCATGCTGAACGACTTCGTTTTCAGCGAAGAAGCGGAGACACAGTTCGCACTGAGCCTGCTTGCCCGACACGGGCCTCGCTTCGGGCGTGCCATGCGTGATAATCCAATCCTGCAAACGATCGGCACGCGGGCCGCCCGGTGCAACCTCCAGGTACCTTTTGTAACTGGCCAGCGCCTTCTCCGTGTTGCCCTTTTTCTCTGAGGCCTGGCCGAGAAAATAGAGGGCTTCGGGATAATCGGGGCGGGTCACCAACGCGGCATCGAACTGCTCGGCGGCGCTGTCGTACTGCTTCTGGCGCAGGTACGCGCGTCCGACCAGCACGCGGGTGCGGATGTGGCCGGCGTCTTCGTTGAGGATGCGGATGGCATCGCGCAACGCGGTGTCGATGTCGCCGTCCTGAAACTTGGCAAGGGCTTTCTGGTACTTCTTATCGAGCTCCGTGACGATCTGTTCGTCGTCAGCGACTGTTTCTTCACCTTCCGGAATGGCCGCAGGCGACCCGCTCACGCTTTTGACCTGTGCGAGCCAGTCCTTCATCTTGGCCGTATCGAGCGCATCTGGCATGAGGCGCATGTATGCCTCATAGGCATCCGCAGCCTCGACGTTGCGCTCCAGTTTGCGCAGCACGTACCCCAAGACGTAGAAGGCGGCGGGATCGTTGGGATCGAGTTGAACGGCTTTCTGCAGCAGTTCAGTGGCTTCGTTCAGCTTGTCCTGGCGAATCCAGACCTTGGCGAGGCCGACGTGCGCTTCAGCGCTGCCAGGGTCTTGATCGATGGCCTTTTGGAAAAGCGACGCCGATTCAGTGAAATTTCCTTCGGCGAACTGATCGAGTCCTTGTTCGACGAGTGGGACAACATCCGCGCTGACGGGCGCACCGCCGGCTTGTGGAGGCGGCGGGGGCGGAGCTTTCGGCTGCGCCGCGGGCGCGGGAGGAGCTGGTGGCGCGGGCGTGGGCGGAGGAGCGGCAACGGCTGGAGGCGCCGCCGCTGCGGGACTGCCAACTTCCCCCAGCGCGGAGACCGGCGCGGCGGTACTCACATCGCCGGCGGCAGCTTCCCACGCGGACATCTTCTTTATCTTCTGCGGTGCGGGTGCGGCTGGAGCAACAGGCGGCGGCGCGGCAGGCGCGGGTGGAGCGGCGCCGACCTCTCCCAACGCGGAAACGGGCGCTGCGGTCGCCACGTCTCCCGCGGCGGCTTCCCACGCAGACATTTTCTTAATCTTGGGCAGAGCATCGACTTTCGGCGCGGCGGCCGGCAGCGGGGCGGGCGCGGGAGCTTGGGCCGGTGCGGCCGCACGGAGGTGAAGCTGTTCATGTTCGGCCAGGCTGAGAATGATTGCGTCGGGCGGCGGTTCAACCGAGGCGGGTGAAGCGGGAGACGCATCGGCCAGCGGCGCGGGAGGCAGCTCTGCGGTGAAAGCCGGTTCCGGAGCGGCGGCGGGGGCCGGGTCAGCCGACAGCACGGGGAGTTGCAGTGGCGGAATAGAAGTGAGGTGATTGGCATCAATCACGGTTTGCAGCCAGCCGCGGATGCGAGGGCCTTCCTCGATATCGGGCTCCAGTTCCAGGAACTTCGTATATGAAGCCGCGGCTTCCAGATCCCGTCCCATCCGGCGCAACACGTAGCCCAGGTTGTTGTAGGCTTCGCCATATCCGGGATCGCATTCAATCGAGCGGAATAACGCCGGAATCGCCTCCTCGTAGCGCTCCATATCAATATACGCCATCGCAAGGCTGTTGTGGCCTAGCGCAAAGGTCGGATCGGTGTCAATACATTGCCGGTAAAATGCCAACGCCTGCTCCGTCTGCTGCGCGTCGTAACAGTTCATGCCCTGCTGGAGATACTGTTCAGCCAGAGCGCGATTACCCCGCAGACCGGGCGGAGGAGCAGACTGGCCGACGTCCGGCGGAGGCGGAGCGGCCTGCCGGATCACGGGAACGGGCTCCGGTGGTGGCTGCGGTGCTGGCGCTGGTGGCTTAGGAGCGATGACGGGAACGGGGGACTGCGGCGCGGCGGCGCCTTTCAGGAAACCAGGCACGCCTCCGTTTGGCGGCGCGGCTGGAGCGGAGACCGCCGCAGGATGTGGCTGTGGAGCCGTTGGCGCCGAGGCACCCTTCAGAAAGCCGGGGACAGCTCCGGCGGGTGCCGCGACCGGCGCGGGCCCGGGGTTGGCGTCGGCCTGTGATGGTGGAGGCGCAGAGGTCCGGTTGCCGAGAAAAGAGGGTTTGGGGTCGTCAGCCATGCTCGGGGTTCCGCAGTTGCCGGTCCATCAGTTTAATACTTCATGTCAGGGACGTCATCAGATGATCTGGTTGGTATCGACTACCCTGTTGGTCTCCTCCTTCAGTCGCTTGCAGAAGTCATCCTTCTCGACTGCTTTAATGTACGCATCCTCGGCAGAAACGAAATCTTTTTTTACCAGTTCAACCAAGGAATCATTGAGGGACACCATGCCGAGTTTCCGGCCAATACTCATCTGTGACGGGATTTGATATGTTTTTGCCTCTCGAATGAGCGCCGACATGGCGTTGGTGACCAGGAGGACTTCCAGAGCCGCCAGGCGTCCCCCACCCTTCTTTTTGACGAGCGTCTGCGCGATCACGCCCTTCAGCGAGGTGCTGAGCATCATTCGAATCTGAGCCTGGCGATCAGCGGGGAACTGGTCGATGAGACGGTCCACGGTGCTGGCCGCGGTTGTGGTGTGAAGGGTACCGAAGACGAGGTGCCCGGTCTCGGCCGTTTCGATGGCGATCTCGATCGTTTCCAAGTCGCGCATTTCGCCGACCAGCACGATGTCGGGCGCCTCGCGCAACGCAGCGCGCAGCGCACGCTTGAAACTGGTCGTGTGTACGCCGACTTCGCGCTGGTTGATCAGGCAGAGCTTATTGGCATGAACGAATTCGATGGGGTCTTCGATGGTGATGATGTGCGCTTTGCGCTTGCGGTTGACCAAATCCACAAGTGCGCAGAGCGTCGTCGATTTACCCGAGCCGGTAGGACCGGTCACGACGACGAGGCCCTTGGAGAGATAACACAGGTCGGTGACGGCCTTGGGCAGTTTCAGATCTTCGACCGTGACGATCTGCGTGGGGATAAGACGGAAAACGCCGCCCATTCCCATGCGGTTGCGGAAGATGTTGCAGCGAAATCGCCCACAGCCTGTCAATTCGTAAGCGAAGTCGGTGTCGTTGATCCTCTGGAATTCTTCCTTGTTGCGCGCCGGCATGATTTCGCTGAGGACCATTTCAGCATCGGCTTCGGAGACCGCTCCAAACTCATCCAATGGCGCGATGTCCCCGGATATCTTTAGACAAGGTTTGGAGCCGACTGAGATCATCAGGTCCGCCGCTTTCTTTTCGATCATCTTCTGGAAGAGCAAATCAATTTGGGCCATCGTCTATGTTCCCTGGTTCAGGCGCTTAATGACAATGTTGGGATTCTGTGTGGCATTCCGGCTGGGTCAAGGAGTTTTGGGTGGGACTTGGGGACTTGGTGAATGGTACTTAGGGAGTGGTGGTCTGGTGGTCTGGTGGTCTGGTGGTCTGGTGGTCTGGTGGTCTGGTGGTCTGGTGGTCTGGTGAAGCGTGACGGCTACGGCAGGTGGAACTTAAGGCTAAGTGTGCACTTCCGCTTCTGAGATCAGCATGTTGGGAAGCGAGTTGTGAATTTGGTAGACGCGGGCGCACGAGGCGCATTTCAAGGCTGTGGGGTTTTGCGGTTCGCCGACAAGGTTGAGAGTGCCTTTGGCAGGATCGCCAGATTTCTTGCCCTGCGCGACACACCAGGGGCAGGCGATGATCCTGAGGAGTTCGGCGTCAAACATCGTATGGGGCCTTTACTGAAGCGCCCGGGCCTCCGGGGGTTAAGCGCGGGGCGCGCGCGCGTGACATCAGCCACGCGATTGCACCGGGGGCTTTGGCAAGAATGGCTGTTGCCTGGACTGCCGTGGCCAGCACCCAACCATTCTCCAGACCGGCAATGTTACGGAAGATCGGTTCAAAGAAGAATTGCCCGACACCTACGCCTTGCGCCGGTGCGAACGAGACGATGAAGTTTGCGATGAACCATGCAACCAGGAACGGACCGAAATTGGCGGTCTGTCCCATTCCAAATACTAGAACATAGCCGCTGATCACGCCGCATGTGTGGACGACCAGAGACATGACCCACGTTTGTAGCAAAATTACCGGCCGATCCCTGAAACCCTGCAGCGATGCATAAGCGCGTTCAAAATGGGAGCCGAAGGGCATGTACTTCAGCACAATGCGTATCGGCGGGGAGGTCCGTACCGTTTCGGACAAGAGGCCCGCCGTGCCCAATAGCAGTAGAAGCGGCACGATAAAGAGCCATTTTACATACGGCCGGATTTGCTCGTGCGCATAAAGTTCGTCCACGCGCCAAAGCGTCATGACGACCATCAGCGTGAGCAACCCGAGCAATCCCATCAGGCGGTCCAGGACGAGGACACTGACGGCTTCGAGCTTGTGCCCTTTGGGCGTTTCGCGCGCAAGATAAATGGCCTTGACGGCGTCTCCGCCGACAGACGTCACCATAAAGGTATCGAAAAAACCGCCGAGATAGGTCAGACGCAGCATCGTCCAATAAGGGATCTTGACGCCGAGGGGCGCCAGCAACACGCGCACGCGTTGCGCGCCGATGAAAAGCTGTATGGAATACGCCAGAATGGCTGTGATGAAGATGGCCGGCGACCGGACGAAGACATTGTTCAGACTCTCTGCCGCGCCGGCCGTGACACGCGTGGTCAGGACGTAATAGAGCAGTCCGCCAGCAATGAGGAACTTCAGCAGCGGCGGCGCCCAACGCCGCAGAACCGGCCCGATACCCGCTTCGGACGTGGCGGCAGTGGCAGTTGGGTCGGGAAGTTCACGTTCAATCATCTTGGGTACTTGGTGAGTGGTACATGGTTTAGTGCTTTACCCGCGGGTCGGCGGGGCCACGGCGGTGCGTGTCGGGTTCTTGCCCAAAGCTTTGAGTTGCCACGTCCACGCCGTGGTGCATTTCCATTAGCGCTTCCAGGCCGACCATGCGCAACAGGTTCTTGACCTTCTCGTTTGCGCCGGCCAGTTTCATCACGGCGACGTTCTCATAGCACAGCACATGTATGGTGACCAGCGTTCCAATCTGCAAACTGTAAATATTCTCGACTTTGCTCAGATCGATGACGATCTGGTTTTCGCCTTCGATCTTAAGCAATTCTTCGACCGTTCGCGAGGTCTCCCGCGGATCCGAGAGATCGGCTTCCGTAGGTTGGAGAATGACCACACCCTGATCTTTCCGAAGTTCCATGCTACCGCTCCGTCGCCACTCTTACCAGATGCCTTACGCAGGCTAGACAGCCTGCGCCACTCACTAGCGCACCCAAATGTCGGCGCGCCGCCATGTCTTTCCGCCGCTCTTGACCGAGAGTGCCGGCCAGTCGCGCGTTGGGGCCGAAAGAAACTCAATGCCATCGCTCGTTGCCAAAATGGTATCTTCGCTCTTGGTGCCGGTGATGGACGGGTTCCAGGCAAAGGCCTGGTTCTGCTCCACCACGCGCGCCTCGCCTTCCTTGCCGAGGAAACTGCGGCCCTGATAACCGGTGGGGCCGCCCTGATGGTGCAGTTTCCATTCGTCGGCGAAGCCCTGTTTGGCGTATTCAGCCAGACCGGCGGCGAAGACGTCGCCAATCGGTCTTCCGGGAATGGTCGCCGTGTTTAGGGCCATATCCACCGCGCAAACGGCGTCGTGCCTGCGACGGATTTCGGCGGGAAGTTTGCCGAAATGAACCATGCGCGTCAGGTTGATGATCAGTCCGCCGCGTTTTCCGCAAAGGACGGCCATGAGATGCTTGCGGACCTTCTTCTCCTTTGGGATGGGATGGCGGAACTGGAGGACGCGCTCGTCGGAAGCCACCAGGAGCACATGCGGGCGCACGGCGCGGTCCAGCAATCGAGCGGAAACAAGGCTGGCCACCTGGAATTCCGTAAAGCCCGGCTTTACTTTGGCCAGCGCCTCCTCCATGGCAACGGCGCAGTCTTTCCCGATCTTGCGGTAGCGAGCGATTTCGCTTTCGGTCAGAGCGTAGGTCAGGGGCACGAAATCGTCGGCACCGGCCGTGCCGAGTCCCGAGTCACTGGCCCAAGGCTGCGAACCGAGACGGCGCTGGACTTCGGATGAGACACTGCCCGCGCCATGCCATGGAAAGGACCAAAACTCCACGTTCGCGATATCGATGCCTTTGAATTCCTCGGTGCGAAGGCGCTCGATCTCGATGTTGGTGGCCATCACAGTGACGGTTTGCGGCGTGACCAGAAGACTGGCAACGCCCTGGTCGCCGGCCGTCACGACGTGATTGTCACCACCGGCCGTGGCCCAGGAGAAGAGCGCCTGGGACGAGAGGACGACTCCGCTCAGGTTCTTCTCTGAAAGAACGGCGCGGATACGTGAAAGCTTAACGTCGAACTCCGCCTGGCGTGAATCGTTCGCCTTCTTTGACATATCCCCCTCCTATGCGCGCTTTCTTTTCTTGGTCTTCTTTGCTGCGCGAGCGCGGCGACGCGAGGCTGCCGCAGGCGCGATTTCGGCGAGCACGGGCGGTTCGATGCGCAGCGGTGTCGCCGTCTTGCGCGCGGGGCGATTCGTCGCAAAGGCCAGCAACTTGGCG
Source organism: Planctomycetota bacterium (assembly GCA_036504595.1). Taxonomy (GTDB): domain Bacteria; phylum Planctomycetota; class SZUA-567; order H5-PLA8; family H5-PLA8; genus DASXUX01. The sequence goes on from DASXUX010000095.1 coordinate 127,616, forward strand.
AGAGTTTCGCGCAAGTGCTTGCGTTCGAGGACCATGTCGATCTGGCCGTGTTCGAGCAGGAACTCGGATTCCTGAAAGCCCTCGGGCAATTTCTTCTTGATGGTCTGTTCAATCACGCGGGCGCCGGTAAAGCCGATCATCGCTTTCGGCTCAGCGATAATGACATCGCCTAGAAAGGCGAAACTCGCCGAGACACCGGCCAGCGTGGGATGAGTCAACACGGTGAAGCAGCACAGGCCGGCCTGATCGTGGCGGTACAAGGCGGCGGAAGTCTTGGCCATCTGCATCAGCGAGAGCACGCCTTCGTCCATGCGCGCGCCGCCGGAGCAGCAGATGAGAATCACCGGGCGGCCGGTTTCGGTGCCGCGCTCGATCGTGCGGGTGATCTTTTCGCCGACCACGGAGCCCATCGAGCCGCCGATGAACTGGAAGTCCATCACGGCGATCACGACGTCCAAGCCCTGGATTTTGCCGTCGCCGCAGATCACGGCATCTTTCAGACCGGTCTTGCGCTGGGCTTCTTTGACGCGTTCGAGGTAGCTCCGTTTGCCTTTGAACTCGAGCGGGTCGAGCGCTTCCAGTCCGGTGAAGAGTTCGTGGAAGCTGTCGGGGTCGAGTGTGACTTCGAGGCGGCGGCGCGCGTTGATCTGGAAATGATGTCCGCAGGAAGGACAGACGTCGAGATTTCTACGCAGAGCCATCACGGCCAGGACCGTCGCGCAGGCGTCGCATTTCTTGAACACGCCCTCGGTTTGTACGCGGCGGCCGTTGGTTTCGCCGTCTTCACGCCCTTTAGGTAGGTGTGCCATCCAGTTCTCCGACCTCCTCGACTTTCTTTCCTGTAAGAACGCTCACTTGTAGCACGGGCGCGTGAGCAATTCAAAATGCAAATGGGATCTGGTCGTTTGGTGGTCTGGTGGTCCGGTGTCTGGTGATACTTGGTGAGTGGTGAGTCGTGAGTGGTGGGGTGGTCGGTGAGAGAAGACAAATTTTGGTTTTGAATTTTGAAAAGTGAAGGGTATCGGCTATTGTGCTGGGTGCCGTGCGCGCGTGGCGGAATTGGCAGACGCGCCAGCTTGAGGGGCTGGTGCCCGCAAGGGCGTGCTGGTTCGACCCCAGTCGCGCGCACCAACTAAATCTCCCTAATGACATAGGGCGCAACTTGAAGGACCGGGGGGCCTCCACCCCGGTCTTTTTTATTGATCAGGATACTGCAAATGATTCGGCCTCGACGCTCGGGGCGCGGGCGTTGACCGCGCCGAAGCGGCTACGGCCTCGCAGGCGGGGGGCGGGACCGGAGCAGCGGTGCCTGCTGGGCAGGCAGCATGGCACGCCCCCCGCGTCGAATGTCGTGCCGGACTGGGCGGCGTAGGCGTCGTCTTAGGCAACGGGCAGGTAGACTTGCCGGAAAGTTTCGTGCGCGTCCCCGTTATTAGGGCTTCTGCGCCGTTGCCGCTGGGACTGAGCCGCCTTTGCTCCTGGTCATCGCGGCGAAGTGCCGCCGGTCGGACCAAAAGCTCCAGACGGACAGGGTACCAAACAATAGTGTGAGGACCAAGCCCACCATCCGACCATTATTGACTGCCAGGGGCAGAGTAGCTTTCACGAACCAAGGCAGGCATACGCCCTTTGAATCGTGGTCGATGGTCTGCGCCTGGGGCCTACTGGTTGGGGTGCTGATGTTTCGAATTGCCTCATTCAAAAGCGACAGCTTGGACGAGGGCAGAAACACCACCGTATCCGGCATGCCGTCACCAGAAATGACACCCCGTGGTCGCACTTCATTTTCTTCATTTTCTTTTTGCGCCTCCCGGAGTTGTTCCAGCTTCGGCAGAGCGGGCTTTGCCGGGGGTCCGATTTCAGTCAGGCACCCGACCGCCTGCCGGAACACCCAATAATCCTGTTCATCGAGCATCGGCACCAGCGCGGACACAGCATCTGCGGCCCTTGGACCAAACGATTGAAGAGCTATCAGGCTGCGCGCCCGTTGCTTCGGGTCGTCGCTTCTCAGCGTCTTGCATAGCGCGTGAACGCCAACAGGGCCCAAATTTCGCAACGCTTCAAAATCGTCATCCCATTTTGGACTTCCCGGCGTAGAAAAGGAGACTCCGAACTCACCGGGGCTCCTCGGCACCCCCTGACCGCCTTTCCATTTCGCAATGACGCGCGCGCCCCAAAAACCTGGCGTGGACGACAGGGCGAAAAGAACCAAGCCAGCGATGGTCAGACAAGTGCAAAGTAGTGTCCGGACGGAAAACATAACGCACCTCATTCTCGTAAACCTCGACATTTAAGGCGCCGCCGGCGCGTACTTGTTTGGCACGTTTGTCTTTGCGTCGTTCACGTTCACCTCCGTCTCTGAAGCCATCGTTCCGCCCCAGGAGTTGGTGACCGTCATTATTAGCTTTCTATTGGGCGGCGGGGGTTGGTTTGGCGCGTCTGGGCTGGCCTGTTGGCCTGGTTCCGGCGGGTCTTTGGTCCAGACGACATTTCCATTTGCATCTTTCTCTCCTGAGTACACTTGCACCCAATTCTTGCCATCGCATATACCTAAGTCAAAGACTCTGAATTCCATTTCAACCGAGAAGTTCACGTCCACGAGCAAGCTGCCTGGCCATTTCAGTTTCACGGCGCTATCCAATTGGCGATAAAGATCCGTCAGCAAGGACAGCTTAAAACCGTGTTTATCCGAGGGGAGACCATCGCCCTGCCATAGATCGTTTTTATAGCTCTCCATGTTAATCTGCGCGTCATGGTTCGTAATATATGTCTTGCCTTTTACGTTTACCTTAATAGTTACGAACTGAAGATACTTGTGCATAGGATCGGATGGCATTTGATAAACGCATTTGACCCATATTCCGTCGTTTACGCTCGGAGTCTGCAGGATTCCCGCCGCAGCAGGGGGCATGCCCGGCTTCGGTTTGGGCGGAGGATTGAATCCCGGACTTGGCTGCTGTCCTTGGGTGCCAGTCTGTCCGCCGCCATTCGGCGCTGGAATGCTTACGCTTTGCGTCGTGCTCGCCGTCAGTGTCGTCCCCGCGCCGAACGACCGCACCCTCGCGAGCGACCGACCACCGACTCCGTTGGTTGTGTACGTCGCCGTCGCAGTGATCGTGTAATCGCCTACCGGCGTGCCCGTCGGGATGATGTACGTCGGCCCGCTCCCGCTGACCGGCCCGCCGGTCCACTCGATGCTGCAAAACTCCGTTACGTCAACCGGAGTCTGCCCAACTCCCTGGGTCAGGTACGCCCCTGCAACCCACGGCAGCGGAAGCTCGCCGTAACTCGGCCAGATGATCACCTCCAGGTCCGGCATGGTGACGACCGTAAACGTGTTAGTTTGCGTTGCGGAGTTCCCTGCTTTGTCGTACACGATGATCGTGACGCTGTGCTCGCCTGCGGGCTGTGGGTCCGCGTACGTTGCCGCAGTCGTGTCCGACACGCCGATACCGCCGAGGAGAACGCCGTCGATGTAGAGCTCGGTTAGGTAAGCATCGATTCCGCTGCCCGCATCAGAGAAATACGCATAGATCGTCGGGTAATCGGTGTCGTAAATGGTCGCGCCGTTCTCCGGCGCCAAGAAGTCAATCGCCGGCGGGGTCGTGTCCACCGCCGTCGTGAACTGCCACTGGATTTCGGCCGTGAGTTCAAAGCTGTCTTCGATGTCAACGGTCACGGTGTGCACGCCGGGGGCCAGATCGCTGCCCGGCGCCGCGCTGAAATGGCTGGTGCTCCAACTGGCCGGAATCTCCGTGCCGTCCACATAGACGTTGATCACGTACCACTCCGGCGTGCCGTAGGTGTCCACGAAGTCTCCCGAGATCGCCGGCCGCAACGTATTGTAGAGCGTCCCGCCGTCAAGCGGACGCAGATTCGAGAAGGCGAACACGCCAGTGTCCGGCGCGTAGTCGAAGAACCACTCTGTGTCGGCGGGGTAGCCGCTCAGGTCGCTGATACAAACATTCACGGTGTGGTAGCCGATGTTCACATACGCGGGCGAATATGTGAAGCCGGTTTGGGTCAACGTCACGTCAACCTTCGCGTAATCGACGAACACGCTCAGTGTTGACCAGTCCAGGGGCGTCGTCCCCGCCGTGATATCGGCCGAAATCGTCGGCTGCGCCGTGGTGATGGTCGAACCGTCCGCTGGCGAGAGATTGCTGACCGTCGGGAAATCCACGTCCACCGGGTGAGTGAACGACCAGTCGGCTTCCGCGGGATTCCCCACGTTGTCTTCCACATAAATCGTAACCGTGTTTGTGCCATCGACGAGTTCCGGCCATTCCAAGAAGATGAACCCGTCCTCCCGGATGTCCGGCGCTACTGGATCGCCGTTCAGCGTCATTTCCAGTGACGCCCAATTCACGCCGCTTTGCGCATCGACGATCTTGGCCTGGATGATCGGCGATGAACTATAGACGATTGCGCTGATCGCTGGATAGAGATTTGAAATCGTGGGCGGCGTGGTGTCGGCCAGGATCGTGAACTGTGAATAAGTCCGAACGATATTTCCTGCCACGTCCTCTACGAAGATCTCGACCGTGTGCGTTCCCGCGCTCAAGTCCGCGGTTGGAGCGGCCGTGAAACCGCCATCCGTGACCGTTACCGGAATCTCCGCACCCTCAACATACACTTGATCTGTCCCGTCCACGTAGACGTGCAGCAAGGACCACTCCACCCCGCTGCCGGTGTCCGAAATATTTGCAGAGACTGTCGGGCGCTTCAGGTAAGTGGTCGAACTGTCCGCCGGGCATACGTCCGAAATCATCGGCGGAATCGTGTCCTGGATGCTGATGTAAACCGTCGCCTGATCCGTCTGCACGCCGTTGCTGACAGAGTACGTGAAGTCGTCGTTCCAAACAGTCGGCTCCGTGGGCGTATAGCTGAACGAACCGTCCGCGTTGAACGACAGCGTGCCGTGCGACGGGCCAGTGCCCAGGCTCGCGGTCAACGAGTACGCGTTCGGGTCGTAATCGTTATCGAGCACGCCCGTCGCGGCCGGAACGGTGAGCGTCGTGCCGGATTCGACGGTGTAGTAATCGTCGGCTGCTTCCGGCGGGGGAATCTGCTGCACATGGATGGTCACGGTGCCGGTCGCCGTCGAGCAGCCATCGCTGACGGTGTACGTGAAGCTGTCGCTGCCGTACCAGCCGGTATTCGGTGTGTACGTCGCCTGCCAACCTGAAACGCTCAACGAGCCATAGGCAGGAGTGCTGTAACCCGTAAGCGAAACTGAGCCGGCTTCGGGATCCGTCGCGGTCAAAGTGATGGTGACCGACGAGTTCTCGTCGACGCTCACCGTCGGGTTGTCAACGACCGGCGGATAGTTTTCTGGCACTGTGATATACACGGTGGCGTAGGTGGACCAGTACCCGTCGCACACCCAATACTGAAAGCTGTCCGCGCCATAGAAGCCCGCAGTTGGCGTGTACGACGCGTTTGCCCCGGAGATGCTCGCCGTTCCATTCGACGGATAGCTCGAGATGCCCGTGAACAATGAGCCATTGCCGCCAGCAATGTCAACCTGGAAGTTGGCGGATGAATTCTCCAGAACCGTCACGGACGCATCGCTGGCCGTCGGCACGGGATAGGACTGGATCGTGACCCAGATCGTTCCGTAAGATGTGGAGTTACCATCGCTGGCAGAGTACGAGATGCTCTCGCACCCCGCGTAAGATGAAGTGTACGTCAGCGTCGGTGGCGTGCCGCTCAGTGAACCGTAGCCCGACGAGCCGACCCAATAAGTGAGCGGATCGTTCTCGGGGTCCGAGGCGTTCAGCGAGAACGTGACGGGCAGATATTGCGTGGCGGAGATAAAAACATCGCTGACCACCGGCGGGTTGTTCTGGCTCTGGAAGTAAACGCTGGAGACGTTCGAGTAATCGGAGTCGCCGGCGTCGCCCGTCGCTTTCACCCGGTAGTAGTACCAGTTGCCGGAACTGACGGAGTAGTCGGTGTAATAGGACGTGTCCGGATAAGCCCAGCCGCACGACCCGAAGTTCATCCCGTCCGTGCTGCGCTCGATCACAAACCCCGTTTCGTTGCTTGAACCGTCCATCCATGTGAGCCCGACCGACGACCCGCTGGCCGATGCCGACAAACAATACGGCGCACTTGGCGGGTCCGGCGGGGGTGGGGGCGGGAGGTCTGGTGTTGAAGCGCTGACCGACATCGGCTGCGACTGCCCCCACGCGTTGATGGCCACAAGCGAATAACTGTATTGTGTGAGCGGATAGAGGCCCGTGTGCGAATAGAATGTTACTTCTGGCCCCACCCCGAAGGATTGACCGGACGAACCCGGATAACCGTTGTCCGTCCATACTTGATAACCGGTAATGCTCGCGGACGGAGCGCCCCAGGACAGCGAGATTTCAGTGGCGGAAACAGCCGATGCCGAGAAGCTGGGGGGCGCGTCCGGTGGCGCTCCGATGAGAATTTGGTTCGAGAAATCGGAGTTGCCGTGTTCGTTGTACGCGCGGACGTGGTACGTGAACTCCGCGCCCGGAAAGACGTAGATCACTGCCGCGGAACTGTTGGCCTCCACGCTGCCCGCATCGCTCCATGTGGCTCCGCCATCGGACGAACTTTGAATTTCAAATCCGGTCTCGTCACTTGCGTTATCGGTCCACGAAAGATTGAAGACGACAAAGCCGTCCTGCATGCCGGCACTCGCCGAAAGGTTCGACGGCGCGGCCGGCGGTGTGTCCCCGGCAACGGCGGTCAAGCCCGCACAAACCAACGCCACGGCGAGCAGAAATCGGAAATTGGCCACTTTGCCCCCCCCTTATATATGCGAATCAGCGGTTCGAGCACAGACAGAAGTTCGGGAGATCAATACAGCTTACCGTTCACGCAATGGTATGTCAACATATAAAAGATATTAATTTCATGTGTGTATACAGTACGCTACTGATAACATATGTGATACCTGATTACAGAGCGGTATTTCATAGCTAAGCGGGGGCATATTGGAGGGTTTCGGGTTAGTCATATACAAGACACACGACAAGACGAAGAGAATGTCAGACGGATTACGCAGGCTGGACAGCCTGCGCCACTTGGAGGGGTGCGGTTATGTCGAACGGGATTTCGCGGCGCGGGTTTTTGAAGGCGGGGGCGACGGCGGCGGCGGCGATCGGGTTTCCGACGATCATCCCGAGCACGGCGTTGGGGGACCGCGACAAGCCGGCTCCGAGCGAGCGCATCGCGATGGGCTTTGTGGGCGTGGGCGGGCAGGGCACCGGCGACATGGGCGGGTTCCTCGGCTTTCCGCAGGTGCAGGGCGTGGCGTGCTGCGACGTCGATCAGAAGCATCGCGAGCGGGCCAAGTCGATGATCGACGGGCGGAACAAGGACCAGGGTTGCAAGGCGTATGTCGATTTCAGGGAGCTCGTGACACGGCCTGATATCGACGCGGTGTTCTGCGCGACGCCCGATCATTGGCACGCGATCATCACCATTGAAGCGATGCGCAACGGGAAAGACATTTACTGCGAGAAGCCGGAGTCGCTGACGATCCGCGAGGCGATGCTGATGCGCGATACGGCTCGGAAGTACGGGCGGGTGTTCTCCGGCGGAAGCCAGCGCGTGTGGGGCGACTACAACTGGTTCCATAAGATGCTGCGCGGCGGAGCGATCGGAGACGTCGAGCACGCGTACGTGAATGTCGGCGGGCCCTCGGAAGAGATGCTCCGGCCCGCTCAGGACGTGCCCGAAGGCATGGACTGGAACATGTGGATCGGGCCGGCGCCGTACCGCGCGTTCAACAAAGACTACCATCCATTCAACTGGCGTGGCTGCCGCGATTTCTCCGGCGGCGGAATGACCGACTGGGGCGCTCACACCTTTGGCGGGGCGATGTTCGCGTGCAACGTTCATGAGACCGGTCCGGTCGAAGTCATTCTGCCCGATGGAAAAGACTACAAGCAGCTTACGTTCAAGTTTGCGAACGGGCTGCAGATCCACCACGGCGGCGGCTGGGACGGGATCATGTCGTACATCGGGAGCAAAGGCCGGATCGGCGAGAAAGACTCGCGCAGCAAACCGGCGCCGGACATTTACATTCCGAATTACAAAGGCAGCGGCGGAATTTTCGGAGACTTCCTGCATTGCGTGCGGACACGCGAACGGCCGTTCCGCGACATCGGCATTGCGGCGAGGACGCTGACGGTGTGCCACTTGGGGAACATCGCGTACTGGCTGAAGCGGAACTTGAAGTGGGATCCGATCAAAGAAGAGATTGTTGGAGATGCCGAGGCTTCGCGGTGGCTGGACCGGCCGAAACGAGCGCCGTGGACGCTGTAGGTATTTTGGATTTTTGATTTTGGATTCATTTGCGCACGTGTGCAGGAAGTTGGGAAGTATGCACAAGGTGCACTTTTAGACAGAACGAGCTGTGCGGGCGAGCAGCATGGCTCCACCACATGTGCACTTTTGGACGGTGATCAGGACAATTCGGCGAGATGTCCTACACGAGGTGCAATTTTTTACAGAGGAATAGCGGCGGAGGGGGACTGAGATGAGACGGCTTCTGGTGTTGCTGGCGGTGGCTTTGGTAGGCGTAACGGCTTTGGCGGGAGAGGATTACGGTGCGAAGCTCGACGTGCTGCTGCCGAAGCTGGCGTCGGAGAACGTCGGGGAACTGAACGGGGCTCAGCAGACGCTCTTCGAAATGTGCAGCCAGGCTAGCGCTCCCGGCGCGGACGGACGCGCGGCGGTGTGCGAGGCCATGGCGTCACGGCTGGGCAAAGCGGCTCCGCTGGCGAAAGTCTGGATGCTGCGGCAGTTGGAGCGCATCGGGCGGGCGGAAGCCGTCCCGGCGATCGCGGCGCTGCTGACGGACGCGGACGAAAAGGTCTGCGACTCGGCACGGCGAGCGATGCAGAACATTCCGGGCATCGAGGCGGCTCAAGCGGCGGCGAAAGCGCTGGAAACAGCGGACAAGTCCGTCGCGAAAATCGGACTACTGAACGCTTTAGCCACTCACGAAGCGGACGCGGGCGCCTTCAGCAAGCTGCTCCAACAGAACCTGAAGAGCGACGACGAAGCGGTGCGCACGGCGGCGGCGATGGCGATCGCTCGGACGGGCGACAAGAGTTCGGTCGAAGCCCTGCTGGACGTTGCGGGAAAGGGCACGCCGGCGACGCAGACGAACATCACGACAGCGAGCCTGATGCTCGCGGATCAGCTCTGTCTGAAAGGCGACAAGACCTCCTCCCTGAGCCTGTTCAAGAAGCTGTACGCGCGCACTGGCTACGCGAAGTCGGCGGCGGTGATTGGGCTGGCAAAGGCCGGCGGCACAGGTGAACTGGACACGATCCTGGCAGCAATGGCCGATCCGGATTCAGGCCTGCGCGGAGCGGCAGTCGAAGCGATCAACTACCTGCCGAAGCCAGACGCGTGCCGCGCGCTCCTGGCGAAGTTGAAGGACGCGGGAAGCAAAGACGCGACCGTCAGCATGCTGCGAGCGTTGGGCTGGTGCGGCGATGCCTCGGCGGTGCCGGCGCTGGCAACGGCTTCGACCGATGCGGACGAGGAGACCCGTGTCGCGGCGCTGCGCAGCATGGGCATGATCGGGGATGGCTCCGCGGTGCCGGCATTGGTGAAAGCGGCGGCAGCGGGCGGGCCTGCGGCGAATACGGCTCGCGAAAGTCTGGACCGACTGACTGGAAAAGACGCAGGCTCAGGCTTGCTGGGGCTGTTGAAGGACGCCGACCCGAAGATTCGTGCTGAAGCGGCACGCAGCATTGGCGCTCACCGCGTGGATGTGCCGATCGAGCCGCTGCTGACGATGGCCAGCGACGCCGATCCGGCGGTACGCGCGGAAGCGTTCAAAGCCTTGAGCGGCGTCGTGAAAGCGGAGAATCTTCCGGCTCTGGCGGCGGTGGTCGTCAAGACGTCGGATTCGAGCGATGCCGCAGTTGCAGCGGTGCTCTCGGCGGCGCAGCAGATACCGGACGCAGCTACGCGCGCCGATGCGGTCGCAGCAGAATGCGGCAAGGCGAGCGGCGCGGGCAAGCTGGCCTTGTGGCGCGTGCTGGGGAAACTCGGCGGCGCGAAAGCTTTGGAAGTGCTGCGCGCGGGCGTGAAGGACGCCGATGCGGAAGCTCAGAAGGCGGCGGTGAAGGCCATGGGCGAGTGGCCCGACGTGGGCGCAGCGGAAGATCTGATCACGCTGGCCAAAGGCGCCCCGAACGAAGTGCTGCAGGTCTTGGCGCTGCGCGGCTACATCCGGTTGGCGGGCCTCATCAAGGAGAAGCCGGCGGATGCGATTAAGATGTATCAGACCGCAATGGAAGCGGCGAAGCGGCCGGACGAGAAGCGACTGGTGCTGGGCGGGTTGGGTGAAGTCTTTGACCTCGCGGCTCTACAAATGGTGGAACCGCTGATTGAAGACGCCACGCTGAAAGAAGAAGCGTGCGCGGCGGCGGCGAGCATCGGGAAGGAAATCCAGAAGAAAAATCCGGATGCGGTTCGCGCGACGATGGAGAAGGTCATCGCCACGGCCAAGGTGCGGGAGACGGTGCAGAAGGCGATGCAGGCGTACGGAAGCGTGACGATGGGGGAGATGGACATTCGCGTCGCCAACGATCCCAAGGCTGAAAAGGGCGTGAACTTTGCGTATTACGAAGGCGAGTGGGACAAGCTGCCGGACTTCGACAAGCTCAAAGCGAAAAAGACCGGCAAGCAGGCCAACTTCGATCTGTCGAAGCGTGAGCAGGACGAAAACTACGCGTTCAAGTTCACGGGCTTCCTGAACGTCACGCAGAAAGCCATATACAGTTTCAGCACAAACTCAGACGATGGCAGCCGACTGTTGATCGGCGACAAAGTGGTGGTCGATAGCGACGGTTGCCATGGCGAACAAGAAGTCATCGGGAAGCTGGAACTGGAGCCGGGCATGCATCCGATCACGGTCTTGTTCTTCCAGCGCGGCGGCGGCGCAGCGCTGACGGTGCGCGGCGGAAGGATGAAGTAGGCCGGATACAAACGAACAAGCCGAGCGTGAGACTTTCGCTGACACGATCAGCTTGGCGGCGGCCACTTTGCGTTTTGCACCAAGACGGCACGACTGTCTTTCAGGTATGAAGTAGACGAATATGTCACAAACGGTCACCAATCTGTAGAGCATGGTGAGAGGGGGTCTTAGCAATGCGGACAACACGTCGCGGTTGGACAATGCTGTTGCTGGTCGTTGCGCTGAGTGCCGCATACAATTGCGGGGCAACAGACATCATCCAGACGATCGCCGGTGGCGGCAGCCTGGAAGGTTATAAACCGGACGAGGCAAATCTCGCGTTGAGCCGCGGGCTGGCGCTCGGTCCGCTGGGGGATCTCTTTCTCTCGGACAGTGGCCACAACCAGATCCTGAAGATTAACCCCACCACCGGCCTGATCACTGTTGTTGCTGGCAACGGAAGCTACTGCTTCTTCGGCGACGGTCTTCCCGCCCCGAGCGCGGCTCTGGCCAACCCGGGAGCGCTGGCGTTCGATGCTCAAGGCAATCTGTTTATTGCCGATCGCGACAACTTCCGCGTGCGGCGCGTGGACGCGTTGAGCGGCCTGATCAGCACGGTCGCCGGCAGCGGAGTACAGACTGATCTCAATGCAAATCCGCCGGTGCCGCTGGGAGATGGCGGCGCGGCGACCTCGGCCACGTTCGGCTCGGTCGCAGCGCTGGCCGTGGACAGCAGTGGAGCGATCTATGTCGCCGACGGCGTCAACGCCTGCATCCGCAAGTTCACGGTGGGCGGGACGATCGCGACGATTGCGGGCACGCCGGGAAACTCGGGGTTTGCCGGCGACAATACGAGTGGCGGCGCGGCGGCGGCACAGTTCAACAGCCCAAATGGCGTGGCCGTGGACACCAGTGGGAACGTTTACATCGCAGATAGCGGCAATCGCCGCATCCGAAAATTGGACACGACGAGCACAGTCACCACGATTGGCGGGGACGGGACCGGCGGCAACAATGGGTTCGGCGGCGATGGCGGGCCGGCGACGTCCGCGCAGATCGGAACTCAGGCCGGCCTGCGCCTGGATGGCAATACCCTGCTCATCTGCTGCGTGAGCCCGGGGCGCATTCGCCGGATTGATTTTACGTCCGGAATGATCTTCAGCGTCGCAGGCAACGGCGGAACCGTGATCGGCGATTTGGGGCCCGCGACCGGCGCGGCACTTTCTCAACCGCGCGATACCGTCGTCGATAGTGGCGGGAACATCTACATCTACGACTCGAACAACGGCCGCATTCGCCGTGTGGACAAGGCGACGGGCTTCATCGACACGGTGATCGGCACAGGACTGCGCGGATTCGTTGGCGACCGCGGGCCCAACCAGAACGGCGTCCTGGGCCGGCCGCAGGGCGCAATTTTTGACGCTGCAGGAAATCTGTTCATCGCCGACACGGAGAATCACGCCATCCGCAAAGTCGCGGCCGATGGCACGATCACCACGCTGGCCGGCAACGGAACAGCCGGTCCGAACGTCGGCTCCGGGGACGGCGGACCCGCGACGCTCGCCAGCCTGGACAGCCCCGCGGACGTCACCGTGGTGGGGAGCACACTCTACATCTGCGACACGGGTCACGACCGCATTCGAGCCGTCGATCTGGGCAGCAAAACGATCACGACGTTTGTCACGCTCAACAACCCGGTGGCGATTGTCGCCGACACTGCCGGAAACCTGTACGTGGCTCGCAACAACCAGATCGACAAAGTCGCTCCGGACAAGACCGTGACGAGTTACGTCGGCAGCAACCCCGTCAACACCGCCACCAATCCGAACGGCGACGGCTTGCCGGCGGCCAACGCGAGGCTGAGCGGGCCCCTGGGATTGGCGCTGGGGCCGGCGGGAGAACTGTACATTGCCGACACGGGACATGACACGATCCGCCTGATCAGCGCAGGTGGAACGATGACCTCCACGATCGCCGGCGGCGGGACAACGCTGGGTGACGGCGGCGCGGCGACCTCGGCCAGCCTGAACAATCCGGCGGGCGTGACGGTGGATGCAAGCGGCACGCGGCTGATCATTAGCGACACGGACAATCAACGCATTCGCGCGGTGGATTTGAGCACGAAGATCATCACCACAATCGCCGGGACGGGCACCGCAGGTTTTGCCGGCGATGGCGATATCGCGGCCGCGGCGCAGGTCAATCTGCCCGGCAAGATTTTTGTAAACGGTCCGGCGCTGGTCTTCGCGGACGTGGATAACAACCGCATCCGAAAGATCGTCCCGGCCATCGACATCGACCCGAAACTGCTCTCGTTCGCCGCGAAGCTGACGTTCGCCATCGACAAGAAGACCGGCGAAATGGCGCTCGGGAAAGACTCGGTGGCGCTCAAAGCCGCGCTGGCGCTGCCAGCAGGGATCGCAGCGGCGAACCTGAAGATTCAGGTGGACATCATCGATCTGCACCAGCAGATCCAGTTGGACGCCAGCGGCAAGATGCCCAAGCCTGTCAAGCCGGCGAAGAAGACGACGCTGCCGCCGTTTGCGTTCACGCTTCCGGGCAACGGGCCGGCGCCGGTCAGCAAGTTTACGCTCGCGCTGAAGGGTACATCTGTCGCCGGCGCAAAACCGACGGCGTTTTCGTTCTCCAGCAAAGGCACGTTCCGTGAGGAACTTGGACGCGCGGGCTTCAGCGACGTGACCACCGACAAGGCCGGCGTTACGCTTCCGGTGCGCGTGAACATAACCCTGGGCACAACGACATTCACCGGTCTGACCAACGTGCTGTACAAGGCCACGCAGGGCAAGGGCGGCTCCGCGGGTTCGATCAAGACGAAGTAAGCAAAGGCCTGTCAGTGGCATTCGGCCTCCAGCAGAAGGCTGAGCGTTTTCTCGGCATCATTGGCGGCATTTTCTATCGCGAAGGCTGTGAAGGTCGTATCGGACTTGTCGCAGTACCAGAGCATGAACTGGACGCGGATATTCTTGTGCTCGGCGTTTTCGCCGGTCGCAACCCATAGGCTTCGAACATGGCCGTCGCGGCCGGGAACAGACTTGGGCACGGGATCTGTTTTTGAATTGGTCAGATGTACGATGGCGCCAATGAACGTCGCGCCGAACTCCGGGTGCGCAAGCGCATCACTATAGTATTTTTTGCCAGGCACACCGGGCGTGAAACCGATCGTGCAGGCGGGGCTTTCGAACATGAGAGCATTGCGGCTGGAAATTTTCGTGTAGCCGGTCGGCGTCGCGAGTTTCGGAAAGGCGCGCTCCGGCCGGCTGTCCTCGGGAATCGTATGGCATTTGACGCTGGCGAGTATGCGGTGATGAAGTTCCAGTAGATCCTCTTTTGTGGACTTCAGCGAAGTGAGCAGGTAAGCAGCGCGTCCGTCGCGCGGACAATACCAGCACGTCAGAAATGCGCGCCGGCTCGCGGCATCCTGATAGGAAGTGGTCGCGGGGTGCTCATCCACCCTACCCTGCTCTGCCGGCTGGAAGCCCTGGCCGGCCATGCCGAACGCGGCGCTCACGCCGTCGCTGGCCACGGGATCGGCATACGCCCACTTCAGTTCGACCAAACCGCCGGAATCGCGAGGGCTCTCCAGCACCAGCGTGCCGGAGCCGAACGCGGAACTCTCCTTTTGCACCGGCCACTCGGGCAGCGAGAGACTGAAGCCTGCGATGGAGCGTTCGCGAAGAAGCGTCTGCCCGTAGGACTGGCCGCACGTGTACGCCAGCGTCGCGCACACGATCGCGAGGCTTGGCCCGATGACTGCAAAGGCGATTCGCGAGCGCCGCGTTTGCGCGCCGAGCCAGCACAGCCCGAGGCCGGCCATCGCGAACCCCGCTCCCACACCTGTTACCGATGTGTTGGAGGAAATCGGAAGAACGCCGAAGCGAAAGAGCAGGATCAGCGCGCCCATGACCAGCGCGGTCAGGCCGGCGTTAGAACGCCAGTCGGCCGGCGGACTGGGGTAGCGCCGGCCTCCGTGCCGGCCGGCAGGAACGCCGACACCATCGCGTTTGCGTTTCATCGCGCTCATAATACTTTTCAGCACAGCGCAGGAGCCCGGCGGCGCTATTTCTCCAACTGTTTCGCGCGTTCGAGATGCCTGCCGGCGGCTTCCACGGTGCCCGCGTTTTTGCTTTGCTGCTTCACCTTCTCCATCGCCTCAGCAATCAGCGCGGCCGACGCCTTTGCCTCCGGCGACTTCAGCAATTTTCCGGCGAGCGTGATTGCCGCAAGTGCGGCCTCTTCTTTGACGCCGGCGTTTTCGAGATGCGGCACGATCAGTTTGAGCGCCTCGGCTGAGGGAATTCCGCCGAGCGCGCCCAGCAACTGGCGCTTTTCGTCGTCGCGCTGGATGAGCGGCGCGGCATCGCGGCACATGGCCAGACGATTCTCAGCGCTCAGGCTCCCGTCGTACGCCAGACGAATGAAGCCGCGTAGCGCGAGAACCTTATGGTTGGCCTTCTCAGAACTCTTCGCAAGCGCCAGAAGTTCCGGCGCGGCATCGGGCGTGGCCCAGTTGCTCAGCGCGCCAACGGCCGCATCCTGTATCTCCGCGTTAGCGTCTTTGCAGCTCTCGCGAATCGCTTGCAGCGCCTTCGGGCCGCCGATCGCGTTGAGAACTCGGATGAGCGCCAGCTTCTGTTCCGGCTTGGCCTGCGCGAGCGGTTCGGCAACCTTTTCCGCGCACGCCGGATCGGCGGCATTTACGCACGCATCGATCAGAGCGCGCTCGGCCGCTTCGCGTTGGGTCGTATCTTCGGCTCTAAGAAACAGAGACAGTAGCGGCGGAATATCGGCGGGCTTGGCGAGAGTGCTGAGTGCCCGCAACGCGGCGACCTTGACCTGCGCGTCTCCTTCAGCGGCAAGTTTCAGCAGCCCCGGCGCAGCGGTTGCCACACGGCGGCGCGCGAGGCAATCGATGGCCGTGGCGCTCTTGGCCGCGTCTTTGCCGCGCGCGAGTTCGAGCAACGCCGAATCCACATCGCCGGCGGGCAGACGAACAATCGCTGCCACAGCGGCTTCCGCGACGCTTTTGTCCGAACTTGCCGCCGCGTCCACCAAAAGCGCAAGCGACGAGGCGTCCCCAAGCTGCGCCAGCGCGCGAATCGCGGCAGTGCGGATGCCGAGATCCTCGTGCTTGGCAGCCGTGCGTATTTCCGGCAGCGCGGCGCGGTCGCCGCGGCTGCCAAGGGCCTGGACCAGCAGCGCCTGACGCTGCGGCGGCAGTCTGCCAGCTTGTTCCGCCAGCGCACGCGTGCCATCCTGGCCGGGAAATTCGAGCACCAGTTGCAGCGCGAGATTAAACATCGTGGCGTTCTGGCCATTGACGATCTCAACGAGCATCGGAATGCCATCCGACTTGCGCGCGAGAATCGCGCCGCGCGTTGCCGCAACACGGAACTGGAACGGCGTCTCGGCCGCGCGCAAAGCGTCATACAGCGCGATCGCTTCCTTCTGCTGCCCTTGGGCGATCAGCGCTTCGGCGCACAGCAGCACGCCGTCCCACACCGCGGGCTTGACGGCATCCGGAGCGCTGCCGATCGCGTTTTGCAGGGCCTTCGCGGAAGTGGCGCCGCCGATCTTTCCAAGCGCCGTTGCAGCCGCGCCCGCGACTTCTGCATCCTCGTCTTGCAGGAATGGAGCCACGACCTCGGCGGCTTTTGCATCGCGGCGGAACCCAATGGAATACAGCACGCCCACCAGCAGCCGTCCCTTTACGTTCGGCAATGCCGCTCGCAACGCCTCATCGGCCGCCGGATCGGGAATCGCTTCCAGAGCCATGCGAGCTCGGTGCGCCAGCTTCTCATGCGAGAGCAGCGCCGCGAGCGCCGGCACGGCTTCGCGCGTTCCAACTTGCGCGAGTTGCCGGCAGGCGTCGGCCTTCTTGTCCAGCGGCGCGTCGGATTTGAGTGTCTCCAGCAGCGTCGCTTGCGGCGCGGCGCCAGCGGGAGTTGTGGATTCACACCGCGAACTTGGAGCTACAAACACAGCGACACTCAGCAGCAGTCCATATGCAATTCGGCTCTTAGCTCTTGGCTCCTGGCTCTTGGCTGTACGCCCCCGTCCAAAGTGAAACATCGCTCGCCTCCGAGATACCACGCACCCCTCACCACTCACCAAGTACCAATCACAAAGTACCAAAGACCACTCACACAGAGAACGGCTCCCGCGCGGGACGCGAGCGCATGCGATTGGCTTCCTCGTCGTTGACGAACACTTCTTTGACTGGGTCGAGCGTCAGCTTGCGGCCGAGCATCCACGCGAGCGCGGCGGCGTGGCAGGCGATGTGCGAATGCCGCATCACCTCCGGGTTGGCATTCGTTCGCCCGCGCGTGCGGATGCAGTCGAAGAAGTTGCGGCCGTGGCTTCCGGGACTGATGCCGTCCGGGCGCCTGCGCAACTGCCGCAGCTCGCTTTTCAGCGACGCCGGATGCACTTCCAGATCGCCGCTGTCGCCGGTCTCGACCCAGCCTTCGTCGCCTTCAAAGCGCACGGGACAGGTGCCCAGGCGCGTGCGGTAATGCGGGTCCCGGTTGCCGAACGGCGAGTTCAGGAAATCCATCACGAGCTTGACGCCGTTGGCGTACTTTGCGGTGATGTTGTCCGCCGTGGGCTCGTACTCGACGGGCATCGTGTCATCAGCCTTCGCGGCCCACTGGCAGAGATCGACGGTGTGCGCGCCCCAGTCGTGCAGCGTCGCGCCGGAATCAAAATCGAAATGCGTGCGCCATCCGCCATTCACGTAGCCGGCATTGTAGGGGCGCCACGGCGCGGGCCCCAGCCAGGTGTCCCAGTCGCAAATGTCCTTGGCCGGTTCGGGCTGCTCCGGCAGCCAGTCGTAACGAACGCGCAGGCGGTAAATCGAAGCGTGCAGCGTGTGCAGCCTTCCGAGTTTGCCGGTGTGAGCCAGATGCGCGGCGAGCTGGTAGTTCGCGATGCTCCGCCGCTGCGTGCCCGCCTGAAAGACTCGGCCGTAACGATGCATCGTGTCGGCCAGGCTCTGACAATCGGCGATCGTGATGCCGCAGGGCTTTTCGCTGTACACGTCCTTGCCGGCTTTGGCAGCCATAATCGAGCCCATCGCGTGCCATCGGTCGCCGGTCGCAACGAGAACCGCGTCGATGTCTTTGCGCGCGAGCAGTTCCCGGAAATCCCGCAGCGCCGCGCAGTCGTTGTTGCCGTATTTCTTGTCCACCCATCCCTTGCCGCGGGCGAGGCGGCTGGCTTGCACGTCGCAGACGGTCGTGCACTGGACGTCGGCTTCTTCGAGCATGCAGCCCAAAACGGTCTGGCAGCGCGGGCCGAGGCCGATGACGCCCAAAGCGATGCGCTCGCTCGGCGCGACCGCGCCGTCCTTGCCCAGCGCCCGCGCAGGAATAATCGTCGGAAAACCGATGGCGGCTCCGACGGCAAGCGTTTTCTTCAAGAACGTGCGGCGCGACTGCGGCATGAGCTGCTCCCCTCGCTTTTAGCTGTGCAGATACCTATGCGTGATCTACACCATGAAGCGCGATGCTCCAAATCCGAAATTGGACGGAAACAACAAACTCCAACGATCCCGTGTGCCACGGGCAGCCTAATCGGCGACGGCAGCGCCGCAACTCCTCGCGTTAGGTCCGCGCGAGCCTCAAAAAATTGCACCTCCGCTGCACCTCCTGCCAACGCCGCCAGCCCTCCTTTATCGTGCGGGCAACCCGCCAGAACGCCTCTCGACCGCGGCTCAACTCCGGTTCCTGCCTCTTTCCCGCCAGAAATCTCCGCGTGAAGACAAACTCTCCTTGCGCCAAGCTCAAAATCGCTTCGCAAAACCAGGTTCAAAAAACAACTCTGCCGCCGCGTCCGCTGCGGTCTGGCGTTCAGCTTAGCCCTTTCCGGCCCCTGACTGGCGAATCTCCTCGCTGCGCCGCAGGTACGCGGCCTCTTCCTCGTTGGGCGGCCCAAACTCAAGCTGCTCCGCGATCGCGTGCAAATCCTCCGACAGCCCCAGCCGTTTGCGCATCCCCGCCAGCCACTCCGGGCGCTCGCGAAGCGCCGTCGCCCAACGATCGTCGCACGGTTTCCCCGCCCGTGCCGCTCGCTTGGCCACGTCCTTCACATCGTCCCGCCAGCGCAGTGATCGCGCGCTCGCGTAGTAGCAGCCATAGTCGCGGTATATCTCCTCCTCAAGCGCCCGCGGCGTCTTGCCGCCGTGAGCCAGCATGCAGCCGCGCCGGAACCGAGCGTAGTTCGGGAAGCCGTGCGCGAGCGCCAGCGCGCTGTTGTCGCATCCGTCCTCGCGGCGCTGATCGCGAATCGCGATCCGCAGTTCATCCGCCCAGGTTCCCTCCGACAGACTGCACCGTCTCCCGGGCGTGCACCATTCGACGGCAAACTCCGCGATGTCGTCCTCTATGCGCGCCACGACTTTCTCCCCGCGAACCCGGTCCACAACTTCGTGAGCCGCCATACCCGTCAGTTCCTTCGTCAGAGCCGATAATTTCCGCCGCGCGATGCCCAGCTCCACGCATAACATCGGAACCGGATCCCAAAGAAAGGACCGCTCGTCCTTCTCCGGATCTTTCTCATGCTCCTCGAGCGCCTCGCGCACGAGCCTCTCATAATGACGAAACAACTTCCGGATCGCATAGCGCCGTTCGCTCCGCGACATCTTCCCCTCCGCCTCCGGCTTCAGCCCGCTGATCTCCTGCCACGGTGGCAGTGGCACGCACGTTACCGGCGCGTCCTTTTGCGCCGGTCTCGTGCGTGTGCCCCGGTCCCCCTCTCCCCCGCGAGGGGTAGCGCCGGCCTCCGTGCCGGCCGTTAGGGGTGAGGGGGCCACCCTATGTTCCCCACATTGCGCCGGTGTCTCCTCATCATTTGCCGTGCTTCCGTTCTCCCCCTTCCCTCCAAGGGAAGGGGGCCGGGGGGTTAGGTTTGCGCCTCCCGCAGTCGTAGCACGCTTCTCATCCCTCGTGCCACCGCCTCCGCTCGGCTCCCCCTCTGCCCCGCGAAAGGTAGCGCCCGCCTCCGTGCCGGTCGGGCTTTTGGGTGAGCGGGCCACTCCTGACGCATGTTCTCCGTTCGCCCCGTTACTCCCGCCTGCTTCCGTTCCGCCCCAGCCTCCGCCGTTCCCTTCCATATCACCGCCCTCCACCAACATCGCAGACCACACCCCACCCGGCACTCGTCTCTCGGCACCCGTCACGCGAAAACACGCACGCCAGGCGCGCTCAGAACGAACCAAAACAAATTGTCGTTGGAATGGACTTGCGATTTCAGGGGCGCCCGGTTTCCCCCGCCGTGCTCATAAGAAAAGCCCGGTTCGAGGTGTATATGTATCGAGCGCCCTGCCGCCAGCACCCTAACACCTCATAGTGCGAATTCAACCTAAATATTGCGAATAAATGCTTCTATCGCGTTTCGAGTTCGTTCACTTTTTGTCGAGAGAGTCTTTGGGCAGGTTGGGCGAACGCACGGGATCGGGGGTATCGATGGGCTTGTTCTCGGCGGCGCGACGGTCTTTGTCCTGCTTCTTCCAGACGTCGATCCAGAAGCTGCTCAAGCCGCGCGGCGTCCGATCTGCGCAGCGCTGGCCGCTCAATTTCTCAAGAGCCTTGTCATACGCATCGATCACCGGCGCCTGCCTCTCAAGCCCCTCGTTGTTGAGCTGCCCCACCAGCCCGAGCAGCGTAAACGCCAACGCCTTGAGCGCGTCGGCCTTCATGCTCGCGTTGCCCAGGGCCTCTGCGGCCGAAACGCGAACGGCCGAAACCGGGTCGGACAGCGTTCCCATCAACGGCTTGACGAAGTAGCCTTCCGGATCGGGCGTCGCGGCCATCACCGTACAGACGCGGCGGCGGATCTGTTCACTTCGGTCGGCCAGAAGCCCGACCATCAGCCGCATGGACTCCTGTTCCTTCAGACCTTTGAGCATATCGACGGTTTCGGCCTTGCGGTCCGGATTCTGAGCGGTCTGGTACGCCAGCAGGAAGCGCTGCCGCACAATGTCTTCAGCGACCGGTTCAGCCTTCTCCGGTGTCTTCTCGGCCGGCACGGAGGCCGGCCCCACCTCGCCCGCCGAGAGACCCGCGCTGAGCGCCAGGACAAGGACCGCGGAAAGGTTCGTCATCACGCTTCTCATCGCACACACTCAATTGCCCTGACGGGCCAAAGATTCCATTTATTCAGACAGAACGGCAGGGTCTTGGGAAAAGGCCTATGACAGCGCGCAACTGAACCCTGACCTGGGCCCTGAATTCCCGGAACGCCAACTCTAGCCAACGTCCCTCAGTCAAACTCTTCGACTCGGCCATCGTCCGGAGTCCTGACAACTGCCTTGCGCACGAGTCTCCTCTGTCCAAACGACCGCGGCGTGCCTGAAAGCACGCCGCGTTCTTGCATAGCACGCTTGAGTCCGCGCCAAGGCGCGAACACAAGCGTGGCACCGCACAGCCCGCTACCTGCGACCGCCCTGATTTGGCACCACCGGCGTAAACGGCGAAGCCGGCTGCGCAGCGTTTGGATCCGCGGCGGCGTCCGCGGCTTGCTTGCGCTGCTCTTCAGCCGTGCGCAGCTTATCCTTAAGCTTGTCCATTTGATCCTTGTGGATTTTGTTCGCTTTTTCTTGCTCTTCCGCCAGCCGTTCAAAGTAGACCAGCGACTGTTTGCGGGCTTCGAAATTCGCGCGCTTGGGGAATTCCTCCATCTTCTTCGTCACCGTGTCTTCAAGGACGGCGATCTCGTTCGGAATGGGATCTCCCTTGATGACGCGTTTGACAAGCTTCGGCTGACGCTTGTTGGCATCGAGCCACACCTGGTTGCCGTCCTTGTCAACTTCCTGCTCTTCGACCGTCTTCTCGGTGACGTTCTCGCCCCACTTGATCTCGACCAGGCGGTACTTCGTATCGAACTCGATGTCTTTGGTCCGCATCTTGCCGTCCTGGTCCGCTTTCTTGTATGCAATCGCGCCTTTGAGACGTTCATCGGGGCCGGCCAGGATCTGGATTTCCTTCCACTCCTGCGCGTCCGTAACCCAGACACGCACCGCAAAGCGGCCCTGGTAATCCTTCGAGCGCCTGAACTCGGAAACCGTCGGCGGATCGATCTTGCCGTTGGTGCCGGCGAGCCGAACCTCGAAGTTCGCCGGTGTCGTGGCGGAAACCGGAGTGCTTATTTGGGTCGCAAACAACAGGGCGTTCGAGCCTGGCTGTGTCGGCTTGATGGGATCAGCGCCCGGCGGCGGCTCGACAATGATCTTCTTGATCAGGATCCCCTCTTTCTCTTCCTTTATCACGCGAACCCCAAATCTGTCGGGTGGAACCGTCATCTTCGTGATAAGCCGTAACTGGTAAGAGTACTTGCGCTTCTCTTCGACAAAGGTGTCCTTGAAGGATTTGAAGTTCGCGAACTTCGCTGGAATCTCTTCCTTGGGCGCCGTTTTGTCTTTGGCCTTGGGATCCTTCTTTGAATCCTTGCTCGCCTCTTTTGCTTCCTTTGCCTCGCGTTCTTTGCGGCGGCGTGCACCGGCGCTCTCGGCCGCAGGCTGCTCGGGCGCGGCGACGTCGGCGACCTTGGGGGCATCCGCGACCGGAGCCCCAGTGTCCTCTTCGGGGTTGAGTTCCACCGTGCCGAAGGGCGTCTTCGTATCGATCTTCTCCGGGCCACCTTCGCCGCGGTAGATTTCCACCCGGACCGGCTGCAAGTACTTCAGAGACTTGGGATCCGGCAGTTTGAAGGCCAGTAGCACCATTCCGTGGTCGGTTTCGGTGGTCACATCGGTCAGGCTGGCGAGTGCAGCCTTCACCTTCTCTGTCTTCTCTGATTCGGTCGTGGGCTTCGTCTTCTCATCGACCAATGGCCGCGAGGGATGCTGGTAGGCGATGAACGCCGGGAGTTCGCCTTCCACGTGCGCTGTCCGCTCCAGGTTCGCCTTCACCTGCTCATCGTACTTCAAGCCTTGAATGGCGGTGTCTCCATAGGCGTACTTGTCGGAGACACGGTGCGAGTTGATCGCGGCGTTAAGCTTGCCGACACTGTTCTCCGCGTTGACGATTTCGGTCGGCTTGTTTTCGGTGCTCGAATGCTCGATCCAGGCGAAAAGGCCGCAGATCAGCACTACCACTGCCAGCAGCACCTGGGGGCCATGCTTCTTCAGCACGTTCATGGAATCTCTCCTCGTTTCACTTCCCTGTCAAAGCCGTACCACAACGCCGGATCAGCCACCCGGAGCACGCTTAAGTTCGTGCAAACGGACGCGCGAACGTAAGCGTGCCACCGCGTGCGAAAGACGCGTTAGTGGTTGCTGTCCTTAGTCTGCTCCCTGTTCGTCCTCTGGTCTCTGTCTCTCTTCGCCAGCGCAGCCGCATCCGTAGCGAGCTTCTCTTTGATCGCTTTTTCGCGCCCTGCATCATATTCGTAGAGATCCAGCGAAAGCAGCGCGCGCACCGGGCCTTCCTGGTAGTGCGTGTTCATGCCTGGAACCGCTTCGGCCTTCGCCAACTTGGGTTCCGTGAGCGCTGGGAACGGGGTGGTCGCGCGCTGATAATCCAGCCGCGTCGTTACGGCCACATACCGAGTGCTGGATTCCAGTGCTTGAGCGACCGCTGGAACGATCGAGAGCGGTGCTGTGAACTGCACGTCCACGGCCGTGATCGCGTACGGCAGATCGGGCATCGTGTACATTCTGCTGACCGAGGTCACGTTTCGCCCCGCCCGCTTAACGGCATCCTCCTGCCAACTACGGATCCGATCTTCTGCCGTCGTCGTTGTCGATGAAGTGCCTGCAGTGGTTCTATCGGTAGCCGACTTAACGACCCATTCCTGCGCCGGCCAAATCTGTATGCGCTCAAGCACCAGCGGGCCGACCTCGGGAGTTTCCTGCGGCTCCGGTGTGGCATTTTCGGCAGCGAACTTAAGGATCGGCTGCTTGCCATATTTCTTGCACAGAAGGCCAACGACCTCCTCCACGATCGCCATCTGGCGCACCCGGTAGGCGCGATGACGCATCGGATCCGTGGAATTCTCGTCCGTTGAAGCCCTGGCGAAGGTCAACACGTCAAAATCCTGCGGAAGCTGCAAGTTGGCTTTGGCGGCCTGATCGGTCAGTTTTGTGCGCAGATCGCCCAACCAGGTATCAAATTTCGTGGAACTCTCCGTGGGCACGTTCTCAAAGCGCAGATCCAGCTTCTTGTCTTTCCACGCTTCGCGCACGCCTTTGGCCTGAGCTTCCAGGCGGGCCTTGTACTCCTTCACCAGCCGGACGTGGTCGGCATTGAGGAGCTCATCGGGCTTCTCAGCCCTCTTGACCAGTTCTAGAATTTGAGCGGCTTTCTTCTTGGCGTCATCTTCGAGGTCGGCGGTACTCTTGTGCGCCTCGTCGTCCGAAACGACCGTGCCCATCAGATACACATAGGCACCCACGCCGCCGGCGAGCACAAGGGCTAGTGCGATCCAGAACAAGTTTCGTTTTAGGCTCACGTCTTAGCTCTCCTTCACCGTTGGCAAATTACCTATTGGGGACTGGCCGGGCCGCGGGCCGAGCCGGGGCTTTGGTCGCGGACGCGGCGTCCCCACGTTCCTTCGGAGCGCGGTCCGGATCCTTCGGATCGTTCCAACGGAACATCACCTGGAACGATGAGTACTGGAATTTCTTCTCTTTGGTTGGGTCCGCCGGAGCCGCAACGGGCGCAACTGCGCCCGGCTTCACTTCCGGAACTTTCAGTTCACCCTTCCATTCGTATTCGGGGATCTGCTCGATGTACTCCGGTCCCTTCTCGATGCACTCCGCACGGATGTCCTGCACTTCCGGCATCTTCTTCAAATAATCTTCCAAGTCGGAAACCTTGCGCCGCGCGCCGGCACCCGCTTCGATTTCGCCGCACAGCACCACCAGCAAAGGCACCTCCGGCCGCATTTCCAGCGGCGCACCCAGCGGTTCCTCGATCTTGTCATTCGCGTACGCTTTGTAGATGCTGTTCTTGCCGAGTAACGAATCGTGACTCCTCAGGCTCACGCGTTCGGCCGGTTCCGGCAATCCGCCTTGCCCGCCCAGCGGCATACGAGAAACGTAAGCGCTAGTCAGAAACATCTTGGCTTCCGTTCCAAAGAACGGCTTGCCGTCCGTGCCATCGGGGTTCTTCTGCCGCAGTCCGACCAGATTCGCAAACAGTGGCGTCAACTTGCCGCGGTCGCGAGCCAAGTGCGTCCAGCGATCTGCCTCTACCCTAAGCTGTTCCATGCCGACCATTGCCTGTTCTTTTTCTTTCGAGTACTTATTGGAATTGACGACCGCGCCCTTGAAGTCGTTGATCGTCTTCGCATAGTACTGGTTCATCGCCACGGCTTGCGTGTACGAGTATCCCAGCGTCAGCAGGATGGCGACGACGGCGGCGGCCGCCCACGGCTTCCACGTGTCCACTTCGATATGCTTCTGAACCGTCTGGGGGAGCAGATTGACTTTCAGCTCGCTCATCCCCAAGCCCTGCAAACCCAAGCCGATGGCCACCGCCATCGTTGGGAACTCGTTGTTCCACACTTCTGTATTCAGATCCGCGGCCATCTTGACGCGCTGCAAACCTTCGACGATCGCAAACGGCGCCTCGCGGACCTGCGTCTGAAGGTACTCAGCCATCTTCGGCAGCCGGAACGTGTGGCCCAGCAGGTAGCACTGGCCGATGCGCGCGCCGCGAGCGCGGCCTTTGTAGAAGCCGATGGTGCGCTGCACTTCGGCGCCAAGCTGGCGGACCGTGGGCTCGATGACCGACAGAATCTTGTCCAACTGAGGCGACTTGGAGATGTTTTTCTTCAAGTCCTCGGCCTTGTCGAACGGCACCTTGAACTTGTTTTCAAGCACGCGCGTGATTTCGCGTCCGGCGATCTGGATCGTGCGGAAGTACACCTGCCGCTTGTTCATCACTACAAAGTCGGTTCCCTTCGAACCGGCATCCAGGATGAGGACAGTATTCTCTGGCCTGAACTCGTACTGCACGAAGTTAAACAAGCACAGAGGACCCGCTGTGACTCCGTGAACGTTCAGGCCGGCGCTGGCGCAGGTCGCCAGCAGTTCCTGGATGTCGTTCTTGCGCACAGCGATCAGGGCAACGCCTACGCCGCTGGGATCCTCGTAACGCTCAAATCCCCACTCGACTTGATCCAGCGGGAATGGAATCTGTTGCCGAGCTTCATACTGGACGAGGTCCGCCAGCTTGTCTTCCGATCCTGGCGGAAGCTGGAACTCGCGATGCAGACACAAGTTGCCTGGCACGGAGACATACACATGATCCCCGCCAAACTTGTGTTTCTTCGCAATATCGGCGAGCACTTCACGCAAACGCGTGGTGCGCTCCTTCTCGTCATCGAGGATCGGCATGTCCACGATGTCAAAATCGACGATCATGCACTCATCCGGACCACCCCGCGTCAACTTGACGACCTTGATCGCGGAATTGCCGATGTCCACGCCCCATACAGTATTGCCAGCCATGTCGTGTGCTCCGACCCAAACGCAGGCATGAATGCCCGCTGACTTACCCGCTGTGCCCCGGGTAGAGAACTCTCCGCTTCAGGAAACGTGTCGATTCAAACCGTCACCTGTTGCGCAGAAAATTGCCTGAAATGCTGCACGCGTGCACAGAATTACAGCATCTTCAGCTAAAAGCGTCAAGGCTAAAAACCCGCCGCAACGTGCCCTTGCCCTAAGACAAGGAACAATGCGCTTTATAGAGGTTGACCTTTTCAGCCAAATGAGTTACTAACACATTCTGGATTTACATGATCAAGGGTGCCAGAGGACCGCAGAATGCACGCGCATAAACGCGGAATATTTCTTTCCGTTCTGTGCGTCTTCCTTGCTGGATGCATGAGCGCCAACAAGGACCGCGCCGATGCGCTCGTCGGGGACGCCGAAAGCTATTACACCCATCACGCTGAACAAGTTGAGCAGCTCAATCAGGACGTCCGCACTTACCTGAAAGTCCAGGATCGACTCTCGCGCGAAATGGTCGGCGCGATTGACGACTACTACTCTTACAACGCGTCCAAGGTCGAAGACCTGCGAGCCGACGTTGCCGCATATAAAGAGATTCAGATCCACCTCGCCAGCGCCGCCGCCAAGGACATCCAGAACTTCGTCGATTACCACCGCACCCTTCCCGAACAACTCCGCGAAGACATAAATATATGGTGGAAGGCCAACAGTATCCGCCGGCCCGATGCTACAAAGAAGCACATTGAGGATTATTACCAGTATCAGACCGAACAACTTACCGCCTTGAACGAGGACATCCGCAAGTATAAGTCTGAGCAGATCAAGCACTGCAATAACGTTGAGAAATTGATCTTCAACTGGTTCGAGAATCAACAGAACCAGATTCCACAGACCTATGAAAATCTGCAGCGTTACAAGAAGGTCCAGGAGGCGAACGCCGATCGAGCTGCGGACGACATCCACGCGTTCTTTGAGTATCATTCGTCGCTGCCTGTGCAGTTGCGCGACGACGTTGAAAAATGGTGGCGCCTGCAAAAAGGTCTCTCCGACAAGTCCGCGGACAACATCAAGAACTACGTCGAAGCTCAGCGCGCACTGCCGGAGCAACTCAACGAAGATGTCCGCAAATATTTCAAGAATGAGACGGCGTTGCGGACCGAACGCACGCGCCAGAACATTCACAACTATGTCGAGAATCAGCAAAACCAGGTCGGCAGCCTGAACGACGACATTCGCACATACATTCGCAACGAAACGCGGCGCCGGCCCGCCCGCACGAAGGAGAACATCGAAAACTTCGTGGAGCACCACATGAGTCTGGTCGGTGAACTCAACGCCCAGGTCGCCAAGTGGCTCAGCAACGAAACGCGTGAGCATCCGCGGAAATTCGTCCGCAACCTGCACAACTACATGGAACACCAGGAACAGCTTCGCGAACTGATCAACGAAGACATGCGCGAACTACCGAACGGAACGCCGTCAACGCGACACCGGTAATCAACCATAGATAAACACAGATGAACACGGATGACGGAACGAGTCATTCGTCATTGGTCATTGGCGCTCCCAAGCCGTTGCTGTTAATGACCAATGACCATTGACCAATGACTTCTTTTCATCTCCCCTTCAGGAAATCCACAATTCCCTTCGCCGCCCGAGCGCTCGCGCCCGGTCCACCGAGTTTCTTCGGCAGTTCCGCCAACGCCGCCTTTTGCTGCTCGCGGTAACGTTCGTCGGTGAGGCCGCGCTCAATCTCCTGGGCGATCCGCTGCGGATTGACTTCGCCTTGCAGCAATTCCGGCACCGCATACCGCCCGAGCACGATATTCACCAGCGAGATCACCGGAATGTTCACGAGCAGCCGCGCGATCGCGTAACTGATCGTCCCTCCTTTATAGACGACGCACATCGGATTCCCCGCCAACCCCGCTTCCAGCGTGCTCGTGCCGGATTTGACGACGGAGAAGTCGGCGGCTTTGGGAAGACAGCGGGCGTGTGGGATTCCTGCTTTCATCCAGCGATCAAGGACATGACCAGCTTCCTCAATGCGCCGTTCCCTCAGCAGATTCGTGCTCGGGAGTTCGGGCGATAGCACCATGGAAATGCTGTCCGATTGCTCGTCCGCCGCCTCTGAAATCAGGCCGCGCAGTTCCCCAAGGGGAAAGCTCGACATAACGAACCCATCGAACATCGCCGAGTAATGGGCGCGTATTTCGTTTGGCCTCGATCCCGGCAGCAGCGCCACCGTCTTCGGCCCCGGCGGAAGCCTTATTCCGCATTCATCATTCATCATTCCGCATTTATCAACGAGTGGGTGCCCGACAAACTCCGTCTTCAGCCCATACTTCTCAAAGAACGGCACCTCGAACTCAAACACGCAAAACGCGCGGTCAACGAATTCGGCCATCGACTTCGCGCGCATCGCCTTCCAGGCCCACACTTGCGGGACGATGTAATAGAGGACCGGAATGCCCAGTTTCTTTACTTCTTTGGCGAAGCGCAGATTGAAACCGGGATAATCGACGCAGATCAGCGCGTCCGGCTTCTCCTGCTTCACGCGGTCGAGCAATTCATAGAAAACACGCTTGAAGAATCCGTACTTCTTCGCGACTTCCCAAAACCCGACGACCTGCATGCCGTCCAGGTCCTTGGCGACTTCCAACCCCGCCGCCGCCATCTTCGGCCCGCCCATGCCGATAAACCGTGTGTGTGTGCCACGGGCAGCCTCTGTTTGCTGTTGGCTGCCCGTGCTTTGCGCGTCGAGCGCCTTGATTGCCGTGATCAGCTTCGCCGCGTGAGCGTCGCCGGAAGCTTCCCCGGCCAGCATAAAGAATTTCGTCGGCATAGGCCCATTCTGTACCGCAGGCATCCCGCCTGCAAGGTTCAACAAAAAAGCCGCTCAAACTTCTGAGCGGCTCCCCTCCCTTTTCGCAATACCCTGAACCCTGAACCCCGAACCCTGAACCCCGAACCCTGCTGTTATTTCAGCGGCTCGATGATCGCTGGGTGCGGCTTCACCTTCAGTCCGGCCAGTTCGGCGTCGGTCTGCGCGCGAATCGCGTCGCTCTCGTTGGCAAACTTGCCGATGTGGACCTGATAGACCGGGAAACTGTTCTGAGTAGTCTCAACGACCTGCACATCGCGGTAGCCTTTCTCGCGCATGATCGCGGCCTCAGACTCCGCTTTCTCCTTCTTCGCAAACTGGCTGACTTCCAGCGTGTAGATGCGCGGCGCCGCGCCGGGTTCCGGCGGAGTGAACTTGCTGTTCTCCATCTTCGCCTTTTCGAAATACGGCCCCGTGGAGTACAGGTTGACCACTTGATTGAACCAGTAATCCGCCGTTTCCGTGAAGCCGGCTTTTTTGCAGGACATCCCAAGCTTGTACATCACTTCATCCTGCGGCACGGCCTTCACATCGCGGTACATCGTCTCCAGCCAATGATACTGCCGGCTGGCCAGCGAGAACTTTCCCATCGCCAGGTTGCAGTCCGCGCGCCCCAGCATCGCCAGAGCTTTCAGCGTGCGGTCCTCGGTATTGTCGATGGCATCATCCAGAACCTTCTTGGCTTTTTCGTGCTCGCCCTGAGCTGCAATGGACTGGCCCAACAGGTACTTCGCCTCCGGGGCGTAGAGGCTCTTGGGTTCCTGTTCCAGGAAGCCTTCGACGCGCTTCTGAGCCTCGGCGGGCCTGCCGCCGCGAATGTCATCCGCCGCCGCGCTCAACGCTTCAGGCCTTGGCGAACGTGCAGTGGCGGTCGCGGTCGCAGCTGCGGGCGCGGGCCCATCTTCGCGTCCCTTCTCGCAGCCGACGAGAACAAGCATTAGACCCGCACAAGTGGCAGCCGTCATCATCCGGTTAAACATGCGTGTAAAATCCTTTCTGCTTAGAGCCAGAACACGCGACAAATCAACTGAAGGACATTATCGGCACTTCCGGTGGCGCTCCTTTAGTGAAATGCGCGGTGGCACGCACGTGATAGGCGCCGTCCCTTTGGCGCCGATCTCGTGCGTGCGCATTTGGCGATAATGTTTTTACTGCACAAGTGCCGGCGCTGTGCCGATAACTTGGTGGATTGAAACTTAGAGTCCATCTGGGAGGCCTCTGTGGAACTGGAGCGGTTCGCGTTCGCAACCAATGCCTACAGCCGGCATTCTCTGGATGAAGCACTCCATAGCATTGCTGGCGTCGGCTTCAAAGGCGTTGAGATCCTTGCCGACAAACCGCATGCCTGGCTCGACAGTTTCACGCCGCAGAATCAGTCCGCGCTCGAACAGACGCTCAGCAAACTCGGCCTCTTCGTTTCGAACATCAACGCCAATTGCACCTTCGGCTACTGGGGCGATCCGCCGCCCGAGCCGTTCTTTGAACCCTCTCTTGTTTCGCGAGACCGCACCCTTCGCGAATGGCGCATCGCGTACTGCAAGAAAGCCCTGCGGCTCGGCAAAGCCCTCGGCGCGCGAAATGTCTCTATCACGTCCGGCCGACCGTTAAACGGCGTCCCGCCGGAAAAAGCGTACAAGCTTTTGGAAGAGGGCCTTTCGCGTCTGCTCGAACTTGCTGAACACCTCGGCCAGCCACTTTCACTCGAATACGAACCGGGCCTTCTGGTCGAACGCACCGAAGAACTTGTGGCGCTGCTCAAGAAACTTCGTTCGCCTTATCTCGGCGCAAATCTCGATATCGGCCACGTTGCCGTGACGCGCGAAGACCCATGTCATGCCATCCGTGCGCTGCGCGGCAGCATCTTCAACCTGCATCTCGAAGACATTAAGGCTTTCAAGCATTACCACCTGTTGCCGGGCCTTGGCGATATTGACTTCCCGGCCGTTTTTCGCACGCTGGAATCCATCGGCTACAAGGGCCCTTTGACGTGGGAACTCTACACCTACGACGAAGACCCCGAAGCTGCCTGCAAGAAGACGTTCCGATACACGAAATCCGTCGCACGAGAGAAATAAGCGTAACGAGACTTCCGCTAAGATTTCCTGCGCCGCAATACAGCCGCGAAAAACCCGTCGCACGTATGCTTGTGCGGCAATAGCTTCAGAAATGAGCCCGTGGGATCAGTGATGGGCGTCGCACGCTCTTTGCCGAGAATCTCCTTGATCGGCACAAGTTGGAAATCGCTGCCGTCAAGCAGTCTCTCGACCACGCGCTCGTTCTCTTCTGCCAGCAGCGTGCACGTCGCGTAGATCAACCGCCCGCCCGGCGCGCACAGCAGCATCGCCGATCGAGCAATCGCTTCCTGCTCTCGCGGTAACCGTTCCAAATCCTCTTCGCTCAGCCGCCACCGCATCTCCGGCCGCCGCCGAAACGCCCCCACCCCACTGCACGGCACATCCACCAGCACCCGATCCGCTTTCCCCAGAAACCGCTCGTTCTCCGGCTCGTGCCGTTCCTCCGGCCTCCCGCGTCCCGCATCCCGCATCCGTGCCGTTTCTCCGTGTCTCCGCGTCGCCGCGTCTCCGCGTCGGCTGTTTCCCCCCGTCTCCCCGTCCCCCCGTCTCCCCGTCGGTCGTTCCGCAGATCCCGCTGCGCCCGGGCCAAGTATAATCACCTGGACATTGCCCAGCCCCGCCCTTCGCGCGCGCTGACGCAGTTCCGCCAGGCGCCTCGCATGAGTATCCATCGCAATCAACCGGCCCTGGTTGCGCATCAAGGCGCCGAGCGCCAATGTTTTTCCGCCCGCGCCCGCACAATAGTCGATCACCAGTCCGTGCGGCGGCGGAGCGACCACTTCAGCGACAAGTTGGCTCGCCTCGTCCTGGACTTCGATCAGCCCCTCGGCGTACTGCGGCAAAGCAAACACGTTCACGTGCTCGACGAATTCGATTGCCGTGGACGCAAGCCGCCCTGGCCGCACGGAGAGTCCTTCCTTGGACAACTCGCCGAACACTTGCTGGCGCGTCACCTTCAGCGTGTTCACTCGCACAGTCAATGGCGCGCGTTTCGTCAGCGAAAGAGCCAGCGCCTCCGCTTCTGTTCCGTACTGATCCACAACCCGCCGCGCCAGAAAATCCGGCAAGGACGCGCGCACGCCAATGCGTTCGACCGCATCGGAACCATCCGGCAAAGCCGCATCCGCAGCCAGCACCCGCTCCCAATCCACTCCCGGATTCCGGGCCGCAGCCTTCGCTGATGGAAGTTTCTCCAGAAGAACTCGATACGCCAGCAATCTTGCGCCGTCCGTGGGCCGTGCTTCAGCATTAACCAGCGCGTGCTCAATCCGGCGCGCGTGCGTCAGCATTCCATACAACGTGCCGACGATGCGCTCGCGTTCTCCGTTCGCGAGCTCCGGCAAACTGCCGAGAACCGCCGCCACGGCTCGGCTGGCCGGCGCGCGCTCGCCTCGCACGCGTCGCCAGAGATCAAGAATAATCGTGTCCAGTTCGCGCTGTGTCATGGGGTCATAATACGCGAACGGGCTGATTCGGAGTAGTGCTCTTGGCTCGCAAGCGCACCTCGGGTGTCCAACAGCAAGGAGCTAAGAGCACCCCCCCAATGAGATCCATTACTCATCACTCCACCACTCACCAATCACCAATCGGTGTACTTAGTCCGGACATTAGGAGGTGTGCATGCGTCATTTCTGTAATCTTGCCGCCCTGCTTTGCGCAATTCTCGCGCTTCACGTAGTCGCGGGCGACTGGCCGCATTGGGGCGGGAACGATGGCCGTAACATGGTTTCCGATGCGACCGGCATCCCAGACTCATTTGATCCGGGCCCAAAACTCCCCGGCGGTGAGTACGACACCACGAAGGGCAAGAACATCAAGTGGGTCGCGCGGCTGGGTTCGTATTGCTGCGGCAACCCGACCGTCGCCGGCGGCAAGGTTTTCGTCGGCACCAATAACGTCGTGCCGCGCAATCCAAAATACAAAGTCACCAAAGACGGTTACGGCGTGGTGATGTGCCTGGACGAAAGCAGCGGGAAGTTCCTCTGGCAGTGCTGCCTTCCCGCGATTCCCACGCGCGGCAACGCCAACATGTTCTTCGCGCAGCTTGGCGTGTGTTCGGCGCCGCTGGTGGATGGCGACCGCGTGTACTTCATGTCCAACCGAGCGGAAATCATCTGCCTGAGCACCACGCCTCTGGGCAAAGACAAGAACGACGGCCCGTACAAAGACGAAGCGCACCTCTACGCGCCGTACGTGAACTTACAGCTCAATCCCGAACTGGCTGTCGGCGGCAAGATTCATCGCGTGCCAAAAGGCAAACCGATCTGGACGTGGGCCGCCAACGAACCCATCGAACTCGACGACAAAGACGCCGACATCATCTGGCGCGTCGATCTGCTCAATGATCTCCCCTGCTGGGTACAGGACGCCGCAAGCTGCTCATTGTTGCTGCACGATGATCTGCTTTACGTTTACGCGCCCAACGGTGTGGACCTTTCGCACAAGAACCTGCCAACAGCCGACTGTCCGTCCGTGCTCGCGATGGACAAGAAGACTGGAAAGATCGTCGCCACTGACGACGCAAAGATCGGCCCGCGCACGTTGCATAGCGCCTGGTCTTCGCCTTCGATCGGCACGGTCGGCGGTAAAACGCTGCTGTTCTTCGCCGGACCAGACGGCGTCTGCTATGCATTCAATCCCAAGCCAGTGGCGCCAACCTCTGGCAGTGCCGTCGAGACGCCGGCGGCACGTTCTCTGGTCGGACCGGACGCCGGCATCATAAAGAAAGTCTGGCAATTCGACGGCAACCTGCCGCAAAATCGCTTCACCGATCCGCGGAAATGCAACTACGCCGCGCACGACAAACCTGGCCCACAAGGGCCTAGCGAATACATCGCGACGGCCGTTTTTCACGAAGGCCGAGTCTACATCGCCAATGGCCAGGACCCTCGGCACGGCGCCGGGCCAGCGGTACTCTCCTGCATTGACGCGTCAAAGGAAGGCGACATCACCGACTCCGGGAAAATCTGGCAGTATACTGACCTGAACCGCACGCTCTCATCCGTCTCGGTGGCTAATGGTCTGGTGTTCATCGGCGATCTCCTCGGCGCTGTGCACTGCATTGACGCCGCCACCGGCAAAGCCTGCTGGGTGCATCAGACCGGTTCGCCCATGTGGGGCTCCTCGCTTGTTGTGGATGGCAAAGTTTTCATCGGGAACGAAAAAGGCGAACTGCACGTCTTCGCCGCCTCAAAAGAACTGAAAGTGCTCAGCAAGATCAATCTCGGAGCCCCAATCTACTCCACACCCATTGTTGCCAACGGCGTGCTGTACGTCGCCTCCAACAAGTACCTGTACGCAATACAACAGACGAACAGATAGGGTTCAGGGTTCAGGGTCCAGGGTTCAGGGGTTTGCGGAAGATGTCAACAGCGATCGCATGCGCGTTATGGAATTGCCGCGCAACAAAGCCGCTCCACTCGTCACCCGTCACTCGTCACACGTCACAAGTGGCAGGCCTGTGCGCGCCGTTCCTGCTCCTGACATTCTTCGCCACGACGGAGGTTTCAGCCTCAGACTGGCCCCAGTGGCGCGGGCCTAATCGCGACGGCATCTCAACTGAAGTTCCGCTCACACTTCCGGAGAAAAAGCTCCTCTGGGAACAACCCCTCCCCGAAATCAGCCGCGATACTTCCGCAAAGCCTTCAGCAGGAATTGTCGTCAGCGGCGGCTGTGCAGTCGCAGTTTCACACAACGCCGGCCAAGACATCGTGACGTGCTTCAACGCCGAAACCGGCAAGCAATTGTGGAAGTTCAGCATCCACAACCCGAACGAGATGCAGTACGGCTCCGGCCCGCGCGCGACGCCGTTGATCTCCGGCGGAAAAGTCTACGCGCTCAACGCCAGCGGCCAGTTCTGGTGCTTGGATTTAGCCACCGGCGCGCTCGTTTGGGAGGTCAATTTCCCTGCACAGTTCAAGGCCAAAGTTCCCACGTGGGGCTTCTGCACGTCGCCGCTGATTGCTGGTGGAAAGTTGATCGTCAGCCCGTTGAGCCCCGATGCCGCCATCGCCGCTCTGGACCCAAACACTGGCAAAGTCCTTTGGCAAACAAAGGGCTCGCCCTCCGAGACCAAACCACCCGGGCAGCCGCATTCAAGTTACATCGTGGGTGTCTTCAGCGGAATCGAACAAATTGTCGGCTACGATCAGGCGGAACTCGCCGGCTGGGATCTGGCGACCGGCAAGAAGCTATGGGGCCTTCAGCCGCCGAATGACGGAGACTTCAACGTCGGCACACCGCTAAACGTCGTTGGCAGAGTGCTCGCTGCAACCGACAACAATGCCACGCGGCTGTATGCGTTCGAGAAGACCGGCAAGATGATTGAACAACCGGTTGCGCGCAACGACGATTTGATTCCTGACAAGGCCACGCCCGTTTTTCATCAAGGCCTGATCTTCGGCAGCGGCAACGACTTTGTCTGCTTGGACGGAGAATCGCTGAAGACGCGCTGGCTGGAATCACGTGACAATGCGGTTGTCGGTTACACCACGGTGATCGCCGGAAATGGCCGGCTGCTGGTTCTCAGCGAGGAAGGTGAGCTTTCGCTTCTGGTCGCAAGTGCCCAGAAATTCGAATCACTCGGGCACATGACGGTGTGCGGGAGAACTTGGTCTCACCCCGCAGTGGCAGATGGACGTTTGTTCATTCGCGATGCAAAAGCTGTATACTGCTATAAGCTGAAATGACCGCACGCCCAGAACTCGCTCCATCATCCCAAAATTAAACCTACTTAAGAGTGCTAAATCTGCCCGAATACGCCAGTCTTCTGCACGCGTGCATTCACCTTGTGCAGTGTCACGAATGAAAACCGCATCTTTTTCTTCAAAATGGCAATAACTGCGTATGAAAGTGGACATCTAAACGCACAATCATTAGAGTGGCAACACGTCTTCAGACAGTCAAGGAATAAGCGCGCGCGAGCTTCGTCGGTTTGGGAGCAACGCGGCAAATGAGTCGGCGGTGGTTTCGTGTCGGGAGAGCGTTATGCGATCACAGGTCCGGAGTAAAGGCCCCGTCCTTGCCAGCCCAGCACAGGCCCAGAGATGGCGCCCGCGAGCTGGAAATCTGCTGCCAGCCGGCGGCACGGCGCTGCTGCTGGCCCTGCTGATCGGATGGACGCACTGCGCCTTCGCCGCAGCTCCGCCAGCCGCGACCAAGACTTGGAACCAGGCCGGTGGCGGCGCTTGGGGGACTTCGACAAACTGGACGCCCAACGGCATCCCTGCCAGCACTGATGACGTCGTGTTTCCCGCTGCAACCGCGACCGGAACCATCACCATGCCCGCTGGCGCCGTGGCAAACAGCATCACCATCGCCACTGGAAACGGGCTCACCTTCAGCGGCGGCGACTTGACAATTGGCTCGGGCGGCATCTTCAACAGCGCCGGTACGAATTCGATAACGACCCCGCTCGCGATTAGTGCCGACACCAAAATTGATGTCGCCACCCTCACTCTAACGTTGGGTGGCTTGATCAGCAGCGCCGGGAACTACAGCCTAACAAAACAGGGGCTCGGAATTCTCAACGTTAACAATGGTGTGGCAAGCACCTACTCCGGCGCCACCACCATCAGCCAAGGCACCCTGCAGCTAAGCTTCGCCACCGGCCTAGGGACGGGCACGATTACGGTCAACGCCGCAGGCACGCTGACCCTCAGTGCCGACAACATCGCCAACGCCCTGGTGCTGAACGGCGGAAAACTGACGCAGTTGAATCCCGGACGCACCTACAGCGGCCCGATCACCCTTCAGGCCGGTACAACGTCAAACCTGGTCTTCAACGCGTTAGCCATGACGCTCGCCGGAAAGGTTACCGGAGGCGGAAATCTCAATGTCGAAAATGTGCTTCAAACTCTTACCCTGTCCAATGCCAACAATGACTTCACAGGCACTCTGACCATGCTTGGCAGCAGTCCCACCTTGACCGCCAACGCTGTCATTGGTTCAGCACTCGGTCACGGGACGATTGTGCTGAACGGCAATACGTTGAACATTCGCGACAACGGCACGTCAAGCAACCAGAACCTCGACTACACCGCATGCAACATCGTCCTAAAGTCTGGTTCCATAATCAGCGTTGATCGCGCCAGCGGTTCGAACACTGCCAACACAGTGCAGTTTGGCTCCCTTACCTTTGCTGTAAGCGGGCTTATCCTGACCACGACCAATCCGGGTGCAATCAGCTATGCCATTGCCTTCACGGGGCCAGTCCTCGTCAACAACTCGACGCTGACCACCAATACTGCCGCCATGACGATCAGCGGAAACATCTCCGGCATTGGTCCCCTGACACAAAGCGGCAACGCGATTCTGACCTTGGCGGGCGTGAACACCTACACCCTCGGCACCGTCGTCCAGGGGAAAATGACGCTGGCTGGCGGCTCCGCAATCCCGGACACTTCCGCGGTATCACTCACCAGCGGCGGTTCTGTTCTCGACCTCGCCGGTTCCAGCGAGACCGTCGGCTCGCTGGTAGGCGCCAATACGTCGGCAAAGGTGACGCTCGGCGGCGGCACCCTCACTTTCGGCGCCGATAATACCACCGTGTCCTCCGCCAGTGGTTTTGGTGCGCAGATCTCCGGCGCCGGCAACTTGATAAAGATCGGCGCGGGCACACAGCCGTTAACCAACGCCAACACCTTCACCGGCCAGACCGACGTCTACGGTGGAACACTCCAGATCACTAACGCTTCTGCGACATCGAGCAGCCTGCCCAACGTCATCGTCCACTCGGGAGCCATCTTCGACGCGGCGGTGGCCAACGCGAATCTCGGCAATGTGTTAGTTCAGGGCGGCACGCTAAAGCTCAGCGCCGACATGAACACCGGCTCTCGCCCAGCCCAACCCATCGACGGCACACTCCTTTTTGCCCAAAGCACCACCGTATCGGCCAATGCATTCACCATGGCCGATGGAAGCACCGTTGCCTTCAGCGCCACAAGGAGTACGACCACGGCTCTGAATCTGAACGGCACCGTCAACTTCGATTGCGGCGCGTTTACAGGGACCATAAGCGGCGTGCTCGCAGACGGCAGCGCGGCCGGCAATCTGGTCATGGTCGCTGGCGGCACCCTTTCGCTGACCGGCAACAACACCTTCACGGGAACCACCACCGTCAATGCCGGCACGCTCACCCTTAGCGGCGTCAACGGCGCGCTGGCCAACACATCCACCATTACGCTCAACTCCGGCGGAGCGCTCACCCTCGACAACAGCGCCAGTGTCAAGAACAACCGCATCAACAGCGCGGCCTCCTTGACGCTCAACGGCGGCTCGCTGACTGTCACCGGCGGCGGCGCGTTGGTGACCCAGACACTCGCGTCCCTGGCTATTGGCCAGGGTTCCAGCGCCATCGCGCTCACGGCAACGGCCGTCGCCGGCGATGTGCAGGTGACCGCCACGACCCATTCGCGCAGCGGCACCGGCATGGTGAACTACAACCGCACTTATTCGGGAACCACGCGGCCGAACTTACTGCTGGGTAATGCCGTCGATGGACAGTCACTGCCTTATTTCGCGGTGGCCGAGTATAGTGCCGCCGGCACGCTTGCGACCGCCGGACCCGGACGGTACTCCACAGCAACTGATCCAACGGATGGCAGCGTCATTGGAGTCACTGGTGTTCCCAGTGGGACCGGTCAGACCTATACCCTGAATGTCGCCAGCGGTGATTGGGCCACAGGGGCAACATGGACGCCCGCAGCGCCCGCCGGCCACCCCGACCAAACCGATGCCGTCATCGTCACCGCCGGCAGAACGGTCAACCTGAAGGGTAATCGCAGCGCGCTATCGGTCACGTTTACCGGTACGGGCGGCACGATCGCCGATGGCACCGGCAGCAACACGTTGAACGTTTACGGGGGGCAGATCAAAGGCCTCAACACGTCGGGCACGGCATCCATCACCTGCAGCAATGTGAATCTGCAGAATACCGGTGCGTTTATCTACAATAGCAATGCGGCCAATCCTCTCGTCCTGACGACCAACCTTACCAACGCGTCGCCGGGAACACTCGACGTCGGCGCGACAGCCGGCTGCAAGGTCCAGTTCAACAACGCCAACGCCGGCCTGACCTGCGCCGTGAACGTCGATAGCGGCACGCTCTACGTGACCCATCGCGACGCCATCGATAGCACCAGCGCCACCACGTTGGCCAACGGCGCGACGCTGGAAGAACTCGTCAACGCCAATCCCACCAACGAGATTAAGTTGGCGAAGCTGACGTCTGTTCCCGCCGGCGCGACCTTGTTGTTCTCGCGAGCGATGCTCAACACGTCCACACCCCCGCCCAACCCGATCGCCGGAACTTTGACGATCAATGCTGGCGGCACGCACGCGATAAGCGGCGTGAGCATGGCCGACGGGAGTTCCTTTAAGGCTTCGAATGGCGACTTTAGCGGTTCCATGACCCTTTCGGGCTCAGTGACCTTCTACGTGCCTGCCGGCTGCAACTTCACAGGCATCATCAGCGGCAACGGCTCGATTGTGAAGACCGGCGGGGCCACACTCATCCTGGGCGGCAACCCAAATACATTCACGGGCACTGTCACTGTGTCGGCTGGAGCGGTCTCGCTCAGCGCCGGCGATGGAAATCTCGGCAACTCCGCGAACCGCGTGATCCTGGATGGCGGCACCCTGACAACGTCCACCATGACCACCGCCCGCAATTTCACTATGGGTTCCGGCGGCGGCACGTTCAATGGCAACGCCACACTAACCATCACTGGCAGCATCGATGGCACCGGCCAGTTAACACTCCCCGTAAATTGTACGCTGGCTCTGCCCAGTGCCAACACCTACTCGGGCGGAACTTCGCTCACCGGCAGTATGCTCATCGGTAACGACCAAGCGCTTGGCACTGGCACATTGACCATTTCGGGTGGCACGATTGCAGCCACCAATGGCGCACGGAATCTGCCTCAGACAGTGCTGATCAGCGCCAACTTCGCGGTCAATGCAGGCGGCGATATCACCTTTAGCGGCCCGGTCCTGCTGACCAACAACAACTTCACCATGACCGGCCACAACAACACCGTCACTTTCGCCGGCCCTCTGCGGACCGATTATTTCCTCACCGTCGCGGCTGATAATAACGTTGTGGCCTCCGGGGTTATCAGCGGCGCCGGTGGAATGAAGCTTACCAATGGAACTACGACGATTCAGGCCGCTAATACGAACATCGGCGGGACGTGGCTCGGCGGCGCTCCTGCAAAGACCGCCACGCTGAACCTCTGCAACGATTCCGCGCTCGGCACCGGAACGCTGACGTTCGACGGCGACGCCAGCACATCGATCACGATTCTCGCGGGTGACGCAGCGCACACCGTTGCCAATACCATGGCCTTTAACAACACCTCCATTGCCAATATCAACGTCGGCGGCAGCAACGATCTCACCTTGCTCGGCGATCTGCCCTTAAGCACCGCGGTGCGAACGTTCACGGTCAGCAACACGGGCACAACGACGTTGAGCGGAGCCATCGGAGGCACTGGCGGCGTCACCAAATCCGGTTCGGGGTTGCTCGTCCTGAAAGGCTCCAGCACCTTCAATGGCGGAATTATCGTAAATGCTGGCAAATTGCGTTTGGCGGGAGCCAACGCCGCGCTGGCCGCCCAGACGCCCAACCCCGCGTTCACCATCAACGCATTGGGGACGCTCGAACTGGACAACACCGCCGGCTATAACCCCGACCGCATCAACGACGGTGACGAAGTCACCATCAACGGCGGCGTTCTGGCGCTCCTGGGCGGCAGCGAAACATTCGGCACGCTCAACTGCCCCAATCCGTACTCCAGCAGCGTCCGGGTGAATGCCTACGGCGCCACGCCTGCCGGCGATTCAACACTGACAGCGACCGGCGCCAGTTTCACCATCGGCCTCGCTCCCGCCACGCTCAACTTCGAACGCAATTCGGACGCGACGAATGGCGCCGTGGCACGCCTGAAGCTGACCGCTGGAACTCCCGGCGCAGTCGCCAGATCCTTTGTGAACGGCTTGCCTGGCACGTACGATACCGCCAACGGCTTGATCGCCGACACCACCAACCTCTATACGACGGTGAAGCCCGG
The DNA here is from genome assembly GCA_036504595.1 of Planctomycetota bacterium. Lineage (GTDB taxonomy): Bacteria > Planctomycetota > SZUA-567 > H5-PLA8 > H5-PLA8 > DASXUX01. The sequence continues at coordinate 169,080 of DASXUX010000095.1, forward strand.
CAACTGGGAGGACACCACGGTCTGGACGCCGGCGCCACCAGTCGGTGGGCCGAATGGCGTGAAAGACGTGATCATCAAGTATCCCGTAAGCATCACCTCGGCCGGGCATAGCGTCCGTTCACTGGGATTTACGGATGGCGGATCGAATCCGGGATTGTCCGGCCTGTCGCTGACGGTGGGCGGTACGGTGGCCGGAAGCATCTGGTCGAACAATTATGTCAATGCGACCTGCACGGCGCCCATCGATGGCGGCGGCCAAAATCTTACGGCTCTCATCTACAACGGAACGCTCACCATCAACGGGATCCTCAGCGGCGCCACGCTGATCAAAACGCAGCCTGGCACACTGGTTCTCGGCGGCAACAACACGTATTCCGGCGGCACGACCGTCTCCAGCGGTGTCTTGAGCATCGCGTCAGGCGGCAATCTCGGCGGTGGAGCGGTCGGGATCGACGGCGGCACGCTGCGAGTGACTGGCACCACGTCCTCCGCCTTGACCTACACAATTGGCACCAACAGCACCGGAACTGTCGAGGTGGCTAACGCCGGTGACATCTTCACTATCAGTTCCTTAATCACATCAACCAAGGTATTCAGCAAGACCGGCTCTGGAACGCTGAAGCTCACTAACGCCAGCCATACCGTTACTGCTCCAGCTAAGGTGTCTGTGGACGCCGGCATCTTGCACGTTGACTGCGCCGCCATCGGCACAACCACTAACAACGTTGTCAACAGCGGCGCCACGCTGGAGATCGGCAGCGGCATCAGCTTCAATCAGAAGTTCACCTTCAACGATGGCTCCGTCCTCGCAGGCAAAGGGAATGCCCTCTACAAGAGCAACGGTACTCTGGGAAACGAGTACATCGTTATTCCTTCGGGCGCACACGTCACGTTGCGCGCTCCGCTGGCTGGCGATGTCTTCACTGTTGGTGATGGCGCGGCCACCATCAAAGGGAACCCGGGTATGACTATCGCCGTGGACGGCAATGGCCGTGTCGAACTCAACGGAACGAGCGGCAACATCGATTCCACTTCGTCATGGGTGCTCAATAGTGGTACGTTGGCGCTCGACATAAGCAACGCGTTGGGCAGCACAGCCGTGGGAAACCAGCCGACCCTCACGGTGAATGGCGGCACAGTGGCCTATAAGGCCGGCAGTGCCACAGTGAACTACCCCATTATTTTCAACGGCGGGACCGTCGCCACCATCGGCAACACCGGCAGATTCGGCGGCGCGATGACCTTCAACGCCAGTGCTGGAGTCGTTTTGACCGACCTTCTGGCGCCCGCCACTCCGCGCGGCATCATTCTCTCCGGGCCGCTGACCATCAATGGCGGAACGCTGAGCATCAGCGGCATTGGCGGCGGCGTCTCCCTGGTTGTCAGTAATACCTTGACCGCGAACAGCTTCACCTCCGGCGGCGGATTCTCTGTCGCCACCGGCGGCGCTCTGGAAGCCCAGGGAACCGGCAACCTGGGCACGTCAGCGGCCCCCGCCGCCGTTCAACTCGCCGGCGGCACGCTGTTGCTATGGAGCATTTCCGGCCCAGACAGTGCCACGGTTGATTTTAACGCCAATCTCAGCGTGATCGCCGACTCGACTGTTTACGTGGACAGAAACGGCGGTGGCCAGTGGGACACCGTCACGGTCAACAGCCTGACGATGGGTTCACAGACTCTCACCATCACGGGCGGGAACTTCTTCGACTTTGCGGTCGATGGTTCGATCACCTTGACGGGGAACGCGATCTTCAACCCGACCACGTCGAACATCTTGCTGAAAGGCCCCGTAAGCGGGTCGGGTTCGCTCATCAGCGCCGGCACCTCTGGCCTGAACGTTACCAAGACGGTGGGTGACGTGGTGCTTGCGGCCGCGAACAGTTACACCGGGGCGACGAAGGTCAACAGCGGCCGGGTGCTGGTGAACGGCAACGGTACGGTTCCGGGCGATCTGTACGTCGCGTATCCCGGCGTGTTCGAAATCAATGAATCGGCGTCGCCCTCGGCCGTCCAGCGCCTGCCCGCGAACAAGAGCGTCTACTTCGACGGTGGCACCTTCAATTTGACGGCCGGCCCAAATGCCGCACACGTAGAAACCGTTCGCACGCTCAGTTTCCGCAGCGGTAACAGCGCCATCAACGTGACTCCCTGCGCCCACGGGACGCAAAACTCCGTCGTGAACGACGCGCAGATCGTTGCCACCACCTACGCACGTAGCAGTGGAGCGATGCTGAGCTTCAACGGTGCAACGGTCCTCTCGAATGACGCCAGCACCAGCCAGAACGGCAACCTCATCATCAATTCGCTGAGCAATGGCGACATCCTGCCCTGGGTTACCGCGACGGTGGGCACATCGACCGGTGTCGGCTATTACCAGACGAGCCCGACACTCGAGGGAGTGATTCCGCTGCCGCAAAGCGGGATCTACTTTACGGTGCAAGACGGCGCCTGGGAGTCCGATTCCACGTGGCAGAGGCCCGGGCTTCCCGCTTTGAACAGGAGACCTCCGGAAGGTTCCATCGTGATGGTGGGCCATTCCGTGACCATCGCCAGTTCGCATTCCGCCCGCTACATAATCATGCATGCAAATACAACGTTCTCCTCCTCTATCTCTTCCAGCAACGGCTCAAGCCTGACCATCAACAACGGCACCGCGCCCAGTGGCATCGAAGCCGATACCGCCGCCATGATCACCGTGCCAGTGAGCTTCGGTGCGCTCGAAGCCATCATCAATTCCACCGATCTGGGCGACCTCGACCTGATCGGCCCCGTCAGCGGCACGGGCGGCGTGACCAAGATTGGCGCCGGCGCACTGACACTGAGTGGCGCCAACACCTACACAGGCACAACGGCGCTCACGGCGGGCAGCCTCCAGATCAACAGCAACGCCGCGTTGAGCACAGGAACGCTGTCTATTGCCGGCGGCGCCACCGTCACCGCTCTGAACAGCGCCCGCGTCATCTCCAGCCCGATCGTGGCTAACGGCAGTTTCTTCACCGGCGTCGGTTTTGACTTGACCTTCAGCGGCGGCGTCACGATGAGCGCGCCCTTGACGATCATGGTTCAGAATCCCAATTTGACGATCGCCGGCCAGCCCCTCTCCGGCGGCAAGGATCTCACCAAGGACGGAACCGGCAACCTGATTCTGATGACCGCAAATACGTTGAGCAGTTTCACGCTGCTCAGCGGCGAAGTTATGATTGGCGATGCGGGCGCTCTCGGCACCGGCACGTTGACCTTCGCCTCTGGAAACTGGAAGGCGATCGAACCGGTCGGGAAGAACATCACGCTGACTCAACGCGTGGCGATGACCAGCGACGTCACCTTTACGGGCGCTTATAATCTGACCTTCAACAACAACGTCGTGGACATCCGCAATACGCCCGCCCTGACCGTCGATACCGGCCGCACCCTCACCTGCACCGCCACCAGCGTTATCCAGGACGGAACAGCCGTCAGCGGGTTTACAAAAGCGGGCGAAGGCACGCTGCTGCTCTCAGGAGCCAACACGTGCCGGGGCGAGGTGACTCTGTACGCTGGAACAATGCGGCTGGGCAACGACCAGGCCCTGGGTTCCGGACAATTGACCTTCAGCGCCGGGCTTGCAGCCATTAACCCCACTGTCATCATGGCCGATACAACCCCGCGCATTCTGGCAAACCCCGTCCATATCAATGGCGACTTCACCATCGGCGGCGCGCTGCGCATGGACTTCAATGGATCGGTCAACCTGTCCAGCGACGCTGTCGTGACCGATAGCAACACCGCGGACACTTACTTTAACGGTGTCATCAGCGGGTCCGCTCAACTCACGAAGTCCGGCACGGGTAGCATGTACTTCACCGCCGCCAATACGAACAGCGGCGCGACTGTCGTCAATGGCGGCACGCTGTACCTGACCGGCAACGGAACCATCGGCGGCGATGTGAGTCTCGCCGCGGGCGGCACCCTTGATATCAACGCGGTAGGCAATACGGTCAGCCGCATTTCAAGTTCAGCCGCGCTGAATCTCAGCGGCGGAACTCTGCACCTCACCGCTGACGGAATATCTACCTACGAAGAGCAAGTAGGCGCAGTGACGCTCGCCGCCGGTTCCAGCACGATCTGGCTCACCACCGCCAACGGCGGGTACGTCGCTCTCCGCGGCTCCGACATGATCCGCAATCCTGGCGCACTGCTGACCTACAACCGGGACGGTTCGGCCACCAACGACCACCTGCGCTTCACGAATATTAGCGGCAGCGCTACCGCAACCAAAACGCGCGGCTTGCCGTACGTGTTCATCAGCGGAAACACCTCTGCCGTCGTCTACGATGGGACAGGCGCCCCGAACGAGCCCGGCGTGATCCCTGTAACAGGTGGCGCGGTGGTCACGAGCGTTGCCAACGGCAGTTGGACCACTGCCGGCACGTGGAACCCGGCGCGCGTGCCGCTGGCAACAGACTCTGTCGTCCTTAAGCACCAGGTCACTGTTGACCTAGGTCCGGGCACGTGCAGCACGATTACCTTCGATGGCGGCTCCCTAGTCACTTACTTCGGCGACCCCGTGACAATCAATGACGGCGGCGTGTACGCGGTCAACACCGGCGGCTCAATCGATGCAATGTCCGTTTTTGACTTCAACTTCAGCGAAGCCCTTTTCAACGTCCAGGGCACGCTCACAATTAATGGTCAGATCCTCCACGCAAACGGACTGACGAAGTTCGGTGCAGGCACGCTGGTCCTCAGTAATACCGATGCGACTTACGTGAACCAGATCAATACCGCCGGTAACGCCCCGGCGGCGATTACGCTCGTTCAGGGCGTCACGTCCATCATCGACGATGCTCAGTTCAACGACGTCAACGGCAACAACACCGACCCCGTCGTCTTTGCCGGCGGCACGCTGAACGTCTCCGACAACATCCTGGTCCCGGCTTCCCGGCCCTACACCGTCACGATGCTGGGCGGCACCATTGACGTGAACGCGAACAAGACGCTGACGCTGCAACAGGGGCTGAGTGAATCCGGCACCCCCGTGACTGTGCCGCCAACCCTGGGCGGCACCTTGACCAAGACCGGTCCCGGCACGCTCGCCCTGGGCGTTCCGGCCACCCGCACCGGCGCAAACGTTGTCAATGGCGGCATCGTTGTACTGACCGATCCCGGCGGACTGGGAACCTCCACGTCCGCCACCACCGTCGCGGGAACCGGCCGGCTCCAGATCAACGGCATCGTCTATGACCGCGCAGTCACCTTGAACAACGGCGGAACATTGGAAGGCACTAACGGTGCCCAGATGTGGGGCGGCATCACGGTCGCCAACGGTGCAGCCGTAACGCTCGGCGCACTCCTGCCGGCGGATTCTTTTGTCCTCCAAGTCCCGATCGTCGGCGGACCGGGTGCCACCGTCAAGGTCGGGGAGACCGGCGGAACAATCCATCAGGGAACGGTGCGCCTGACCGACAGGTCCACGTTCGGCGGCTCGTGGGCCGTTTACAGCGGCGTGCTGGAGTGCGATGGGATCCAGGCCCTCGGCCCGATAGCCACCTCCGCGATCGTCTATGGCGGATACCTGACGGCCCGTTGGTGCGATGTGCCCAATAACATTACGCTCAGTGGCGGGAGCATCGGCGCCAGCCACGGCGACGGCAGTTTCAGCGGCACGCTGACCATTACACAGAACCCGACGACCATCTCTCTGGTCGATCCGACCAATAGCTCTACATGCCAGAATCTCACCCTGAATGGCACCATGACCAGTTCTGGCGCAGCTCTGACGCTGACCAGTCTCGCGGGCAACACCAATCTTCTGACCATCAATGCCAATGGCTCGACGGCCGGCGGCCCGATTACCATCGACAAAGCGCAGGTCCAACTTTCCTCCACGACAGTAGGCGCGACCACCTACAACGGACGGCTTGGCGGGTCGGTCACCATCACTAACGATGGCAGCCTCACCATCCGCGAAGCCGGTTCCGTAGCAGGTGTGGATCGAATACCGGATGCCGCCGACCTGACGCTCAGCGGCGGCAGCTTCACTCTGCTGGCGGATGTGAATGTGAACCATGAGGAGCGAATCAGGACAATCTCGGTCACTCCCGGTACCACCAACTATCTGATCCTTACCGCCAACAGCACGGCTGCGGGAGCAGGACGCGCAATTCTCCACTGCCTGAAAGCCAATTTCGACCCCGACAATATGCTGGCTAATGGAGATTTGACCTTCACACGACTGCAGTCCGGTTCCGAATTCCCGCACTGGATCATCGACTACAAAATGGACGGCCTCACGCTAATGACGTCCGGTCCCCTCTCCGACGTCTTCAATTCGTGGCTGGGCGTCGTCGAGACCGCTGGTAACGGATACGCCAGCTACGATACCACTCTGACCGGCGCGCCCAGCGTCGTCAATGGCGTGATTGTGCAAACCCTGACCACGTTCACGGCAGTGGTTAATGGCGCTTGGGGTGATCCGAGCATCTGGTCCACCGCTGTTCCGGGCGGCGTCCAACCTGGACGTCCCAGCATAAGCGGGGCCGGTGACCAGGTCACCATCGGCTCCGGCGTGACCGTGGATACCGATTCCGTCGCGCGCAGTTGCTATCTGCTGGTCTTGGGCGGCGCCGGGGCGACGCTCAATGCCACGGCCTATGCATCTGCTCCGGTCAATCCTGGAGCCGCCGGTGCGCCACCTAATATCCTGGCGTGGTGGGACGCTTCGGATAACACGAAAATTTCAAAAGATGGCTCCAACAAGGTAACGTTATGGAGCGACAAGAGCACCAATGGCAATGATCTGACAGGTCCGGGTGGCGCTAACAGCCCTCTTTGGGTCTCCGGCGGGTGGGGCGCGCCTGTCAAAGACATCATTCGCTTCAACGCCTCTACGACGACGGAGCGGCTCATACGCACCGCCACCGTTAACCCAAAGACTGTGCTAGCCGTGAACAAGGTCACCACGTATGTCAACCTAGGCGGAATTTTCGGCTCCAGTACACCGTCAGCCGACAGGGGCATCCGCCTGGTCAGCAGCACCAATTGGCAACATCCGGGCGTTGTTAACGACTTTACAAATGGAGGCGGGGCGACGCGCGCAGGCCAGATGTACATCAATGGCAATAACACCACTGGCTTCGGAGCATTGGGCACACCCCACATTCTATCCGCCATCCGTGGCGACGGTTACACAGCCAACTACGGCAACATGATATTGGGCTACTATTATACCGACACCTCAAGGTCCTTCCGCGGTGACATCGGCGAAGTCCTCGTTTACAGCCGCGTACTGAGCGAAGGCGAGCGCATCCGCCTGGAGTCCTACCTCGGCCAGAAGTGGCTCGTCGGCCGAGCCGGCGGCGACGGTCCGTGGCCCGCGGCACCCGTCCTCGTTGGGCGCTTCGGCATCCAGGCCACTGGCGGCGGCGGGCTCATGACGCAGTTCTGGAACAATACGACCGACGCGTTCTCGGCCACACCACCGGCGCCGGTTGCAGCGCGCACAGACATCATGAACATCAATCAGGATTTCGGCAACAGCAGCGTTCCGTATGGCACGCCCGGCGTCAGTGGCGCGCCCGTTTCCATTAAGTGGAGCGGCAATATCGTCGCGCGCGGCGCGGGTACATACACCTTCTACACTCGAAGCGACGATGCCATTCAAGTCACAATCGACGGCGCGACGTATGGCCCGTTCCCCGGCCCCACTCCGACGACAGGCCGCGGTGTCAATAACTTGCCTGGGGACACGATGATAATGCCGGCAGCCTGGACTGCTGGATCGGTCCACCCCTTCACGGTTTCGTGGAACAATGGCGGCGGCGGCAGTTCCGCCTTCTTCTACTGGTCCGGCCCTGGCTTTGCAGAAGAAATCGTTCCGTCCTCAAACCTGTATTACAGCGCCGCGCCAATAGCCATCAATGCGCCAATCGTCTTCAAGACACTCAAGCCGGCCAATGCGGACATCATCAATCTGACGAACAATGCGTATTTGAACATAAACGGCAAGATGTCGACCGAGTGGCCCAACGGAACCGGCACGATCACGTGCGGCGCCGCTTCGACCGATGTGACGGGAACGGGTACGTCTTTCCTCACGGACTTGAGCGTCGGGCAGTCAATTAGGGTTGGCAGCGATATCCGAACGGTGACAGCCATCGCCAACAATACCAGCCTGACAATCGCTTCCGCCTTCTCGGGCGCGGTCTCGTTGGCCGCCTACCAGTTGGGCGGAAATGGCATTAAGGTTTTGGGCAGCGGCGGCACTCTCAGACTCAGCAACTCCACCAATGATTTCTTTGGCGCGGCGACCCTGCTGTCGGGCAACCTATGCCTGGGCGCGTCCGGCGTGCTAAGCACCGGGGTGTTCAACATTCAAGGCGGCAACGTGACCAGCGATGTGCCGGGATTGACGTTTGCGGGCAACTCCGAAATCGACTTTAACGGCGACTTCGGTGTGGGCGGGAGCGTCGATTGGACCCTGGGCGGTCCCATCGTGCTGAAGGCATCGCACACCGTCAACGCCATCAACCCGGCCACAGGCAACACCACGACGATTTCCGGCGCGATCGGCGATGGCGGCAACAACTTCGGCATCACCTACGCCGGAACCGGCAAGATCAAGCTAACCGGCGCCAGCACGTACGCAGATGGCACCACTGTTTCGGGCGGCACTGTCTTCGCCAACACCGCCAGCCCCAACTCCGCCACGGGCACCGGTCCGGTCACCGTGACTTCCAGCGGCACGCTGAGCGGCACCGGCAACATCGCAGGCACTATCAACGTGAACGCAAACGGCACCCTGGCGCCGGCCGATATGGGTCAGGCCACGCAGCTCAACGCGGGTGGACTGGTCTGCGACAGCACCGCGAAGCTGAACTGGAATCTGGATCTGGACGGCAGCAATAACCCGAAGTGCGACAAGCTGGTCATCAATAACTCAACCAATCCCGCCGTTCTGAACGGTACCCTTTACCCCACCTTTGGTGCGACGCTGCTGGCCAACATAAACCAGTTGCCGAAAACCTTCGTCATCATGTCGTATTCGAGCACCTGCACGAACGCGGGTCTGGTTGTCAGCGTGCCGGCTGGATACTCCTATCTGATCAATGTGGGTGGCGGTTCGGTGAGTATCACGCTGGACAGGTCGCAGACAGTGGAGTGGACCGGCGGCTCCGGCACAGACTTGCTCTGGTCAACAACGACGAATTGGACCGGGGCGCGCGGAGTATACGCCGGCGACACCGTCCTCTTTGGCAGCCTGGGCACGGGACATGCGATCTCCACGAACGACCTCTCGCCGCGCACAACGCTGGCGGGGCTCAAGTTCACGCAAGGCGGCTACACGATCAACACCATCAACGGCACCAACAGCATTTCGATCAAGGGCGCTTCTCCCACGGGAGGCATCTGGTACGACAGCACGATACCCGACGGCGCCGCCAACACGTTGAACGTTCCGATTTGGCTGAACGGCGATGCAACGATCGCCGTTATCGGTACCGTCAGCCCAAGTAAGACAACCAGCCTGACCCTTAATGGCGCCATCAACACCGGAAGCGGGTCGCGCCTGACCCTTAACCCCGGCGATACCGGTTCGATCACGCTCGGACCGACGAGCGTCATTTCCGGCGACGGCGGCCTGACGATTACCGACGCCGCGGGCAACGGAGGCGGCACCGTCACGCTGAATGGCGCCAACACCTATACCGGCGCGAGCCTGCCCTTTACCCCGACGAACTATGGGTGGAAGGGCGACTACTTCAACGATCGAAACATGACCGCATGGGTGGCCTCCAGGATTGACAATCAGATCAACTTCCCCGATTTCACGCAAGCGGCAGTGCGGCCTGCGGGCCAGAATCAAGATAACATCTCGGCCCGTTGGACGGGCAAAGTCGTCGCGCCGCAAACCGGCGATTACTACTTCTATACGCGAAGCGACGATTCCATCCGCCTGTTCGTTGATGGCACACTGGCAGGCCAGTTCCCGGACCCGGCCAACTGGATGGGCGGTCGCGGCGTCAACGCCTTGCCCGGCGACACTATGGGGCCGTTCACCTGGAACGCCGGCACGATTCACGATCTGGTCGTCGAGTGGAACCAGGGCGGCGGCGGCTCCGGAGCCCTCTTCTACTGGCAGACTCCGGGCGGAGCCGAAACTCTGTTGGGCACTCCGGATGTGTTCAACAACCCATTTAACCCATCAACCATGCTGATGGGCGACGGCAAAGTCGTCCTCGGCAACAACTCGTCCTTTGGCACGGGTATTGTGAACTACGGCAATGTCAATACCAAGCTCCAGCCGACCGGCGGTGCGTGGTCCTTGCCCAACTCGCGGGTGCTGGCCAATCAGGATATCACGATTCTGCCTGGCACCGACCTGACGTTTACCGGAACGCTGCGTCTAACCAACACGAATCGGACCCTGAACATCGCCAATAACACGACCATAGCCATCATTGAGCAGGACTCAGACGTCATGCCACGCACGTTGACCAAAGCGGGCTCTGGCACCCTGACGCTCACCGGACAATCCACCTTTGACAAGCAGTTCGCTATCTCCGGCGGCTCCGTGGTCGTCACTGGCCAAGGCTACATCCCTGATCTGACGCCGGCCGCTGGACAGCCCGCGATCGTACTCAGCGGTGGCAGCAGCCTGGTTCTGGATTATTCCGGCGGATCGGCCGATCACATTGGCGATAACAACCAAGTGCAGCTCAATGGCGGCAATACTCTGCTGGTGAACGGCTGTCCGACCGCAGACGTCACAGAGAATATGGACATCTTGGACGTGGCTTCCAGCACCGCAACGATCAAGATCGCCGCTGCTGCGGGCCGAAATATGTTCCTGCACTTCTCTGGCTATGTGAACACCGGCGGGTATCTCTTTGACCGGAACGGAACTCCTTCTACACAGGCCAAGTTGTACATCGACGGTAACACCAACGGCGCCAAACTGCCCATGGCATCCGTAACCGATACCAGTATGGGCCTTAGCGCCATGCCGGCCTACTACACGACCGCCGATGGAGTCGTGCCGTCCGTTACAGGAAAGTTGTACACTTCTCAAAAGACGGGCAGTTGGAATGACTCGACTGTGTGGAAGGATGCGAGCGGAAACCCGCCTGCAGCCAATCATCCTGGCGCAGGCGATGGCGTGATTATCGATCAGTCGCACGTCATCACGCTCGCGGGAGCCGGCCCCTACAACATCGCCTACGTCAAGTTCAACAACGACGGACAGCTCCTGGGCTCGGGCAAATTAATGAATCTATCCGACACGATCGAAGTCCCGGCGACCAGCAGCGGCGGCCCGCAGATCACGTGCGATATCGCCAACGATACTGGCATCGCGCTGAAGCACTTGGGCACGGGAACACTGACGATTGCCGGCACCGTCAGCGGAATGGGCGGCATCACCAAGGGTGGAATCGGACGCGTCCTGATGACGAAGACCGGCACCCTGACCGGCGATACCAGTTGGGGCGCCGGCGTGCTGGCAGTCGGCGCTGACAATGTGCTGGGAACGGACGGCAAGCTGACCTTGTGGAACGGTTCGCTGGAAGCAACCGACAACTACAAGCTGAGCAACCCGTTGCTTTTGAAGACAGACCTGACCATTGACGGCCCCGGCTCGCTCGAACTGGGCAGTGCGTTCAACAACATCATCATGAACAACGCGGATCGGACGTTTACGATCAACAACCCGCTGGCCAAGATCTCCGGTGCCATCACGTCATCTGGGCAGATCAGCAAAGCCGGCGCAGGCGAACTCATGCTGATGCAGGCCAATACCTTCACCAGCAGCATCAGTGTCGAGGTGGACGGGGGCAATCTCACCATCGCCGACAACGGCGCACTAGGAAACGGCAGTCTGTTCATCAACGCCAACAACGTCGTTCTTAAGGCGATCAATGCCGCCACCGCTATCAGCAACAACGTGGATATCGGTGGAGATTTGATCTTCGGCGACGCCGCCAGCAACGATCTCACGCTCAACGGCCACGTCCGGCTGATCAACGCCGATCGAACCGTCACCGTCACCGCACCAAGGTCGCTTGTCGTAACGGCCGGCCTCGGTCAAGACTCCACGGCGCGCGCCTTGACCAAGGCTGGCGGAGGAACGCTGGAATTCCAGGACCGCTGCACCTTTACCCAGCAACTCGTTCTCGCGCCGAATGGCGGAACACTGCGCCTGACCGGCAACGGCTCCCTGTCCGCGCTGAACAGCCAACCCGGCATCATTATTGGCGCATCGGCGACTTTGGATCTGCTCGGATCGGTTTCCGGCAGTGGATTGAGCGGCAATGGGCTGCTGGGTATTTACTACAGTGGCACGCAGTTCAACACGTACGTCGGATCGCGCGTGGATCCGACGATTGACTTTACATGGGGCTCGCCCACCGTGCCGTTCCCTGGCTGCACAACGGACGGCCAGAACTTCTCGGTGAAGTGGATGGGCAGAGTTTCACTGCCCGGGACGGCCACGGACATGTACCGCTTCGGCGGCGCTGTGGACGACAACTTGAGGGTATGGGTAGATAACAAGATCGTGGATTATAGCTGGGGGACCGGCGGCGGGGTCGGCGCCCCTGACAACGACCCATCAGCACCCAGCTTCCCGGGCGGGGCCACCTACGACATTGCCATGGACATGAACCAGGGTGGCGGCGGCGCAGGGGCTCATTTGTATTACCAGGTAAATGGCGGGGCTTGGTCGATCATCCCCTCGGCGTGGCTCACGCCGACCTATAGCAGCAACAACGAGGTGATCTTCTGCGATGAACAGAACGGTGCTCCTTTTATCACCTATCCCTCCACGCAAGTTTCCGATAACGGAGACGCGTGGACGTGGGTCACGTCGAACCCAGCGCCGAAGTTCGGCACCTACGCCCACCAGTCCAACATCTTCAGTGGCGAGCATCAACACTATTTCAAGAACGATTGGAATGGCAATCGCCCAAGCAACGGACTGGCCTGGTGCTGGCCCATCGGGTTCGGCGACATGTTCTATGCGTGGGTGTACCTGGATCCAGCCAATCCGCCTGCCGAAGTCATGCTGCAGTTCGATGACAGCAGCGCCGGCTGGGAGCACCGAGCGTACTGGGGCAGCAACTCCATTGCATGGGGCACCGATGGCACAAACTCCCGAAGATACATGGGGCCGCTGCCGGCTACCGGCCAGTGGGTCCAGCTCCAAGTGCCTGCAGCCTCCATCGGCATGGAAGGCAATACCCTCCGCGGCATAGCTTACGTCTTACAAAATGGCCGAGCCACGTGGGACCGCACGGGAAAGGTCTCTCGCTCCGCCAGCAGCCGCATCTACGACTGGCAGGACGTGCAGATGGATGGCGGCACGCTGCGGATACAGACGACTGCGGGCACCACCGTAAAGCAAGCGCTGCGCAACCTGACCGTGAATAGCGGAAGCAATAACATCATCCTGACACCCAGCACCACCTCTGTCCACAACACCAATGGAAGCAATGACGGGACGGACGGTGACGTGCAGCTCATCGCCACCAACCTGCTGAACACCGGGGCGGCGACCCTGAACTTTACGCGCGATGTGAGCCAGAATGAAAATTCAAACATCTACGCCAGCAACATGACGAACGGACAGCTCGTCTCGTTTGCGTCTGTCAACGGGTATCCGGCCATCTACAAAACCGGGGCTGACTTGGGCCTCGTGGATCAGTCGGCATACGCATGGGTCACGGTGCAAGACGGCAACTGGGAGAGTTCATCAACCTGGAAACAGGATGGCACTCACTCCGGCACTCCGCCGGCCGGCTCAGATGTCGTCGTGAAGCACACTGTCACGTTGACCAGCAGCGAGAGGATCAACTCGATTACGATGGATGCAGGCGGCACGTTGCCGGCTCTCGGCGGGTCGCCGGCAGTCGCCCTCATCATTGGCACCGGCGGCACAATCGCGGCTCGCGGCAACATAACGCCTGTCATTAGCTGTAACGTCATTCTGCCGGCTGGCGGCGCCGCCGTTCGCGATTCAGCCAGCAATCCACTGTCCATCACGGGAGTCGTCTCCACCTCCGGTGGCGGCACCGTGGCTTCCCGCTCCGTGCACTACGCCTTTGATGAAGTTTCCGGTATGGCCGTCATTGATAGCTCCGGGAATGGATACAATGGAACGCTCTACCCGGGCACTAACCGCATCGCGGGAACGGTGGGCTCTGGCGCCGTCAGCTTCGATGGCACCACCAGCCAGTATATAGATGTTCCAAGCTTCACATGGGGCACTGGTCAGCCCGTGACGGTTGCATTCTGGAACTTTGTGGCTGGTCCAACGAACGAATTCGCCTTTGGCGTTGACTCCAAAGGCGGCGGGTGCCGTTTCTCCTCTCACTGTCCCTATGGCGATGGCCTTCTGTATTGGGACTATGGCAACATCGGCGGAAATGGACGCCTGACAACGTCATACTCCGCTTACTACGGAAAATGGACGCACGTCGCCTTGGTATCCACGGGCGTCAACGGCGGATTCAAGGCCATTTACCTCAACGGCGTGCAGGTTGCGACGAGCACGACGGCCGACAGCCCCAATCAGGCGCTCGCGCGACTGATGGTCGGTACCTCGCCGGAAACACCGCAAGCATTCCACAAGGGAAACATCGATGACTTCCGAATTTACAACCGCGTTCTGATGCCGACTGAGATTTCTGTACTGGCGACGAAGAACGAACTTTACTCCAGCGGCGGCCTGGCCAAATACGACTCCGGCACGCTGATCCTTGGCGGCGCTAACACCTACTTTGGACCGACCACCATCTATGGCGGAACGCTCAGCGTGGCCAACGACTCCGCATTGAGCGTCATCACCAACCCATTGACGCTTGGCGGCGGTACTTTTGCCCCGCTGGGCTCGATCACGACCCTGCGCACCGTTATGCTCGCCAATAACGCCACAAGCACGATCACCGTGCCCTCCGGGTCTGTCCTGACGCTCAACGGCCAGGTCACGGGCGCTGGAAACCTGACGTCCAATGGTGCCGGCAAGCTGGTCCTGAACGGCATCAACGACTTCTACGCAACGCCAAATGGCGCGCAGGTCACGATTAACAGCAACAGCATCGTCGAGATCGTGCGCAAGGAGAACCTCGGCAATATCGCCAATGACGTGGTCTTCAGCGGCACGGGCGGAACGCTGCGCAGCAACGCCGGAAACGGCCAGACCAACGATCCCGACAGCGTCCGAATCCACACCGTCAACACGGGCGCAACGGCCACCTTCGATGTCGTCAGCGGTACTTATCTGATCAACGACACTAATCAGCTCGCTGGCGCCGGCAACGTCTTCAAGACGGGCGGCGGTGTGCTGAACGTCAGCAACAACAGCTTCTATACAAGCTTCACTGGACAGGTAACAGTCAATGGCGGAATTCTGCGCCTCGGCCAGAACAACGGTCAGTCGAACATGTTCGTCAATCCGCTCATCATCAACTCCGGCGGCACGCTGGCCGTCGATACTTCTGGCTCCCTGCCCACCCCGATCACGCTCGGTGGTGGCACCCTCACAGCCTATAACGCGAACCGCGTCATCAGCGGCCCCATCAGCGTAACAGCCCCTTCGTCGGCTTCGCTGGTCGAACCTTTCACGACGACACCGCGCAGCATTAGCCTGAACGGCGCGATTTCCGGCTCGCAGCCGCTGACAGTCAGCGGCGTCGGCGGTGGAGCGGTGCTTAACGTCAATGGCGGCAGCAACACGTATTCAGGAACGATCTCCGTCAACTCTGGCGGCGCGCTTGGCGGCTTCGGAACCCTTCCGGGCAGCGTGGTCGTAAACGCCGCCGGCGTGTTGGCGCCGGGATGCGCAATTACGTCCAGTTCCGTTTATCAGAACGTGCCAGAGGCCGCCGGCTACACGTTGATCTATGAGTTGCCTATTCCGACCTCGTCCTCTTTCGCCAACGGCGTCCCGTACTCGGTCGACAACGCAGGCGCCCAGACCTTCGACCGGATCGCCTATTACATGCAACTCACCTCCGCCACCTACGGCTCGCAATGGGTTTACGTATCCTTCGACAGGCCCGGCAACATCGCCGCTGCCAACAAGACCGGTGTGCCGAATGTGGCGTCTGGCGAGTTCTACAATTACTCCAACACCACGCTCGCCAACATGAATGTGTTCTCGAATGTGGGCAGCATTGTGACCGGTACCGGGATCGCAACTGGAAACATCGAGTTCTGGCCCTCGAACTACGGCGCGAACAACGATTACGGCGTTCCCAATGCCAACTCTGGCACCTACGATTTCGGCGACGGGGGCGCCAATACCGGCCAGGGCTATGGTTCGATGCAGATCCACAACTACGGGGCGGGTCAGACGCTGTTTGCCTACAACAATTGGAACGGCGGCAGCGGCGAAATGGGCATCGGCAACCAGCCCTCGGGTAATCCCGACTGGACCTTCTCCAACAACGCCGGCATCTATACGGTAAAGTACTTGGCCATTTTGGTCCGCGAGCCCAGCGGCCCGCCCGCCGCCAACCGGCTCACACTCGGCGGCCTGACTATGAACAGCGGGTCTTCGCTGAACGTTGATCTGGACGCGACCAACGCGCCGACAAAGAACGATCTCGTCGTGGTTACCGGATCCTCCGCCGTAAACTTGAGCGGACAGGTCAACGTTAACGGCTCGGCTAATTTCGGCACGCCCGGCACCCAGTACACGCTGGTTCAGTGCACCGGAGGTGCGGCCATCACGCAGGTGCTTTCGGTGAACGCGATACCCAGTGGCTTCACTGGTTACATTACGCAGGTCGGACCAAATGTTTATCTCAACCTCGGGTCGCTAACAGCACGGGACTACAAGGGTGCGGCTGGTACTGCCACGGCGCCCTCCAACGACAACTGGAATGCAGCAGCCAGTTGGGTACAGAACGCCGTGCCAGTCTCCGCCAGCGATACCGAACTTCGCTTTGGCGGATCAGCCGCCGTGTACACGGCTACAGATAACATCGCCGGCGCGTTCAACCTGAATAAGGTCACCTTCAATAGCACCTATGCGGCCGGCGATGAAGTCCTGGCGGCCAGCGGCGGCGGAACAATGCAAATGGTCAGTACCGCCGCCGGCGCTACTCCGATATGGGCGCAGAATGGCAGCGGCCGGTTCGACATCCAACTGCCAGTCGCTCTAAACAACACCCTTGAGTTCACCGGCAGCGGCTCGGGCATCGTTTCCGTCCAGGGCTCCGGCACGCTCAGTGGAGCCGGAGGCCTGATCGTCAACACGAGCGCCAACGCGTTCCTCGTGCTCATGAACTCCAACAGCTACACCGGAGACACCAGGCTGCAAGCTGGTCGCCTGTGCCTCGCGAACAGTGGCGCGCTGGGCGGCAGCAAGTTCTACATCAACGGCGGCATGTGCCGAGCCTCGACCGCAGCCGGTGCTCCGACGCTCCCGAATGAAGTTCACATCGGCGGCACGAACATTCTCTTCGGTGAAAATGGCGCAGGTACCGGAACGACCTTCGCCGGCAACGTTTATCTCGACGTTGCCAACCCGACGATCAATTGCGTCGCCGGGTCAGCGGACATCACGTTCTCCGGAATCCTGGCCAACGGATCGGTCAGCGGCGCAGGATTCACAAAGGATGGCGGCAGGACGCTGTATCTCACGGGCGCGAGCTCCAATACTTACACGGGCACCACAACTGTGATTGGGGATTGGCTGCGCCTGAACAAGACGGGCGGCGCCATCGCCATCAACGGAAACGTCGTGATCGGCGACGGCAACGGCGGCGCTGCAGCCGATGGAGTGCAGTTGCAGGCCAATAACCAGATCGTCTCCACGGCCACGGTAGCGATCAACAAGGCATCCGGGCGGCTGGACCTCAACAACTTCACGCAAACGCTGGTGGCGTTGAGTGACACCGGCTCGGCCCCCGTCGGCCAGGCGATCGCCGATTTCCGCGCCGATTATATGGTTGCCGCCAATGGGAGTACTCGTGCAGTAGGTCGTCCGGACGGCTGGAACTATTTGTGGAACAACGGCGGGGCGATGGGCAACTCCGGAAATTACACGGCGCTGGTCTCTACTGGACCGGGCTTGGGCGATCGGTACACGCTGGACGGCAACAATACCCTTCCGCGAGGCGCCCCCTGCGCATGGTGTAACGTCAACGCCACAGGGGCTCATCCAGGACAAGGCACCTCGCAAGGCACCGCATTTGACCGTTACGCCATTATGGCCTACACGATTCAGCCGGGCGAAGCCGGCCCGTTCGCGATCGCCAACAGCTCGGTCAACACCGGCGCCGGTGGCAACGGAACGTATACAATGGTCTTCGTCAATAACACACAGTTCGCCAACGTGTTCTGCGGAGCGAACACCACCGTCAACATCAACATGGGCCTGGGCAATCTGGCTGCCGGCGACACGGTCTACGTTGCCTTGGGACCGAATGGCAGCGATAGCTCGGACGGCACGAATATCAGCTACCAGTTGGTCCGCACCGATCTGGAAGCCGCGACGATTACCCTCGGCAGCGGTAGTACCGGTGCGCTGACCATTGGCAATAACAGCGCCGTTGACACCACCTTCAGCGGCGGAATCATTGGCGGCGGCACACTCACCAAGACCGGCAGTTCCACGCTGACATTGACTGGCGGCAGCACGTACTCCGGCCCGACAGCCGTTAATGGCGGCAATCTCATTCTCAGCGGTGGATCGCTGCTAAGTTCGGCTGTATCCCTGGCCAGCGGCACCAGCTTGCGCGGCAACGGAGATGGGGCCTCCACCGGATACGTCAAGTCCCTGAGCGCCCCGAGCGGCGCAACGGTCTGGCCGGGCACCACGAGCCTCTCCGCTGACACGAAGGGTATTCTGGCAGCGGGCACCGCCGCATTTAACACTGGCGGCAAGTTGGTCCTGCGTGCTTCGAACACCACTATCGGCACAACTCCCGAGTCCGACAAGCTGATGATCACATCAACAAGCGCCGGACCCTTGACGCTCATGGGCACGTCCACGATCGACCTGCGCGTGAATATCAAACCCGGCACCTACAACAACCGGCGTACGGTCCTGGTACAGACGACCGGCGGCAATCTGATCACCCAGCCATTCAAGAATGTGACTTGCTCGAATCACGCCAGTACCTCCGGACTCGTGCTTTATTACATGGACTCTAGCGACGTAGTGCAAGGCGTTCAGACCCTAGGCCAGGATGGCTCGACGGTAATGAACCTGTCCAGTGTCGCGTGGAACGGGGCTACCAACCCGGTCAACCGGATCGTGCTCTTCCTGAACGGTTCCGTCACGCCGGTCACCAACGAGTCCTTTGTGGCCAGAGCAGATGGTTCTGGCGTGCTGCTCGAATGGAACTGCGTCGCCGAACTCGAAAACGCCGGCTTCAACCTTTACCGCCGTGAAGCGGGCGCAGACGACAAGTCCTGGACGAAGATCAACCGGGCGCTCATCCCCGGACGAATCACGACATCCGAATCGAAGCTGTATCGTTACTTCGATTGGGCCACAGCAGGCAGCTACGAGTACCGCCTGGCTGACCTCAGCACCAGCGGTGATGAGACCTTCTACGCGAAGCTTGCCGGACCGGTGGAAGTGCAGGATCAGCCGGCGGATGCGGTGACTTCGTTGGAAGGCGCCGCGGCTGCAATCGACAGCGCGATCTCCGAACTGTCCCTCAAACGAAGCGACGCGTTGCGGCAGCAGTTCGAGCAATCTGTCCCTGCGCCGCAAGCAGGAAAGTCGGTCGTCGCGCGAGCGACCGTGCGCGATGTGCCTGCCTCCCCCGCCCCGGCAGCAACCCAGCCGTCGTCCGCGGCAACGCCTGCCGTCGCCTCGGCCGCCACGGCTCACAACGCAGTCGCTCGCTCAGCAACGGTGCGCTCGATTGCGCAAACCGGTGAAGTGGTGAAAGTCGTTTATCGCGGCAGCGGCGTGCTCTTCATCCCACAAGGCTCACTGCCGGCTGGCTACGACGCGCGCGCGCTTTCGATCACGCGTGAAGGCCGCGTCGTGCAGGCGTTGTCCGCAACGACGGATGGCTTGGTGCTCTACGCGCCGGGTTATGCCGACAGCTACACGGATCGGGATGCGTTCTTCCTCCGCACGTCGTCTACGCCGACGGCTGCTGCCACGCCGCCGGCCGTCCAGTCGCTGTTCGGGCCGCCAGCAGCCAGCACGGCCAGCGCCACCGCCAGCGTGCAATATCACGACGTGTACTTCGACTGGGCGCTGCGGCCGTACAACTTCCCGCCGTGGTTCTCCAGCAAGTACCTGACGGACGGGACCGCGCAGGACTTCGCGATCAACGTGCCGAACCTGGTCTCCACGCCGGCCAAGCTGACTGTGAACGTGTGGAGCCTGACTGCACTGGAAGGCATCAGCCCAGACCATCTGCTGCAGGTCTTTATCAATGGCACGGCCGCAGGGCAAGCCAGTTGGACGGGCGGCAACAAGCTCGTCTCAGTCGTCCTCGACCTGCCGGCGGGAGTGCTGATGTTCGGCAACAACACTGTCGAACTGCGCACGCCGGATAGTCCGGCGGGGCAGATCGCGATGGTCCACTCGATTGCCATCGATTACACGGAAGCTCTGAACGGACCGGGCACGCTCTCGCTCGGCAATACCACTCAGCAAGTCTATGAACTCAGCGCCATCCCGGCTAACGGAGCGTGGATCGTCGATGTCAGCAATCCATTCGCTCCGGCCCTGCTCGCCTGCGACAGCCAGACTCAAGCCGACGGCACGCTGAAACTGCGCTTTACCGCGTCTGCCGGCGCGAAGTACCTGGTTGTCCCACACGGCAGCGAAATGGCGCCGCTATCGGTCAGCCTGCGGCTCATCAGCGGCATGCCGACCGGCATCAAGTATCTAGCCGTTGGACCGGCGCAGTTCTCAGCCGCGATTCAGCCGTTGCTTGCGGCCCGCAGCGTGGAAGGTTTGCCGGCGGTATTTATCGATCAGGAACAGATCTTCGACTGCTATGGATATGGCCGCTACGGCCCGCTGGCGGTTCGCTCGGCCGTCTGGGATATCCAACCGCAGTACTTGCTGCTGGTCGGCCGCTCCACATACGATTATCTGAACTACAGCGGCCAGAACGTCGATCCGCTGTGCCCGTCGTTCCTGGTGTCCACGTCTTACTTCGCCCAGACGCTGGCCGACTCGCCGTTTGGAGATTTCGGCAACGGCTACGCGGAGATCGGGGTCGGACGATTGCCAGCCAACACGCCTGACGAACTGGGCGCGATGGTGGCGCGGACACTCGCCTACACGGGTATGACCTCGTCCGGCCCGCATGCGCTGGCCGTTGCAGATATCACGGATCCTGCCGCGGCGAATTTCGGGAAGGAAGACGATGCCGTCATCGCAGCCAACCCGAACTTCGCGTGGGACCGGGCCTATCTCGGCCAGAACTACAGCACGCCGGATCAGGTCACCGAAGTGCTACGCAAGGCCGCCTGCGGCGCCGCCGACGTGATCGTCTTCGCCGGTCACGGCAACAGCCAGGTGCTCGGCATGCAGACCCCGCGAATCCTGGACCGCACATCCTTGCAGACCTGGACCGGCAACGTCATCCTGCTGCAGTCCACCTGCAACGGCAATTACTTCGCCCGCAACGAAGAAAACGGCAGCAGCATCGCCATCCAAGGGCTGTCACAGCCACAAGGCGGTATCGCCGCATCGATCTCGACGACCACCTATATGATGGCCGATCCGGCCGCCGACTTCATGCAGGAGTTGTTGAAGCAAGCCACTGCGACCAGCGCCGTCCGGATGCGTTGGGGCGACGCGCTGAAGCTGGCGCAGCAGTGGGCCTTCCAGAAACGCAACGGCTCGCCCACCGCGGACTGGTACCACGACCTGTCGCTGACGGAGTGCATCCTCGGTGACCCAGCCCTGCCAGTCTTCATCGTTCAGCCGGCATCTCCGACACCGGATACCGGCGGAACCACGGGCAACACCGGCGGCGGAACGACGACAGGCGGAACCACCGGAACGGGCGGCACCGCTGGCGGCGGTGGCGCAACCACCGGCGGCAATCCGAACACCGGCGGCACCACTGGCGGCAATCCGGACACCGGTGGCGGCACAACTCCCGCTGGAAAACTGACCGTTGGCAATGTGCTCGGCAAGGTTCGCTTCAACCTGCCGGGGCGAGACACCATTGCCATCGAAGGCGCTCTGACGGGGGTGCCGCAGCAACTCGACGTCAATGGAATGACCGTCACCCTGTCGCTCGGCGGCGTGAAGAGCAGCTTCAAACTCGATAGCCTTGGCCGCGGCCGTTCCAGTGCCGGCATTGCGCGGATCAGCCGGTCGCGCAACGGAAGCCGCGCGATCAAGGCGACCCTGACCGGCGCGTTCGCCGAAACGTGGCGCAGCATGGGTATCGTCAATCAGGATACGACGAAGACACTTTCGATGGAGATTATCCTGAAGTTGGGCGATTCAGCATACAAGACCATTGTGCCGGTGCAGTACTGGGCGAAAGCCGGAAAACAGGGGCGGTTCAAAGACTAACGTTTGGGTATGCCTCCAGGACGGAGTCAGTTCTGGAGGCTGGTGTGCCAGGGAAGCGGTGCAGCAGCCGTAAGGAGAGACAGCGATGAAGTCACCATGGGTCAGGTCTGCCGATGTCGTGTGGGAGGAGCTGGACGGCCAAGCCGTGCTCGTCAGCACCAGAACCCGCAAGACCTGGGTGCTCAACGCCGCAGGCAGCTTCATCTGGCGCTGCTGCGATGGGTCCATCACGCTTGACGATATCGTTCGCCGATTGGCTGGCAGCCGTTCGGCGGATATCGTCCGCCAGGAAGCGGCTGCATTCATCGCCCAACTGGAACAACGAGGCCTCCTGAGGACTGCTCCGCGCGCTGCGGTCGCTCTGGCAGGCAACCGCGGCGGTTCGTTCTGCTATTCGGGAGCCATGCCGCCGCTTATCACTCTCGAAACGACGAGCTTTGGCGCGCGCCGCGGACCATCGCCCCGCAATGTGAGCGGGCCGCCGTAAACGGCCAGGACGGAGCGACGGGGAGAAAGGGAGAAGGGGAGAAACGGCACGACGCAGCAGCCCAAACGCAGGAACAGCGAGCAGGCAGTGGCAATCCGACGAACTATCAGCGTCTTCGGTTTTCCCATCTCGTTTCCTAGCGCGATGGAAAAAGCCCGATTGGCGCATCGTCTTGGTGTT
The DNA here is from genome assembly GCA_036504595.1 of Planctomycetota bacterium. Lineage (GTDB taxonomy): Bacteria > Planctomycetota > SZUA-567 > H5-PLA8 > H5-PLA8 > DASXUX01. The sequence continues at coordinate 192,242 of DASXUX010000095.1, forward strand.
TCCGCGCTCCGTCCCTCCCGTGCCACGCCCCTCCTCGATGTCCAATTCATCAAAGACGTGCAATCACTACGGCGACAGGGCTACCGTGCACGCTCAACTGAAAAACTTCTCGGCGATGGTTTCGCTTTGGATTATCGGGCCCGAGTGCTCTACTACCCTTGCCGCGCCCCGCTTTCCCTCCGTATCGCACCGGGTCAGGGCAAGCATCCGCTACTGGCGCGAGCGATTCTGCTGGCACTCAGCTTACTCGGCGAATCCGGTGGAGTGCAAAGCACTGCGCGCGTGCTCTCGCTGCACGCTTCAGCCGTAATGACCCCTCGCGGCGCGCTGCTCTTCTGCGGACGAAGCACCTTCGGAAAATCCACGATCTCGGGCCGGCTGCTGCAGCGTTTCCGAAAATTAGAGGACGATCAGGCTTTTCTTCTGCTCGGCAAGAACGCGCGGCTGGCCGACTTTGCAGCCGGCAAACCAGCGCGCATCGCCGGCTTGTTCTGGCTGAAGAAGAGCAAGCGCTTTTGTATCGAACCCATGCCGTCAGCCGAAGCCGCCTCGCTTTTGCTCTCGCCGATGGTCCACAGCACGGTCCCCAGTGTTGTCGCCGCCCGTCTGAAGTTGCTCAGCACTCTGCTGCAACAGGTTCCATGCTGCCGCTTGGAGTTCCGCAAGGAATCCGCGCCGCTGCTGAAGCTCTTGCGCGCGCATCACTACGCTTAGCCCGCCCGCAAAATTCCACGCAACAGTTTCCCGGACACATCGACCAGCTTGATGAAGAGGCTTGGGAACGCTATCAGCCATCCCAGGCACAAAACAAACCACCAGGCATCAAGTGGGTCCAACGAGCGGCTGCACGCTCGGAGAGGGGGAATGCCATGCGCTTTCTGAACACTCATGCTCCGAAGCTCATGTTCCTGCTTGTCGCCGCCACCTGTGTTGTGTTCACGGTATTCTGCACGCCGCGTCCGATACCGCTGGACCACGATAGAGAACTCGCCTTGATCGATCGCACGCTGCGATTCGGCGGGGCCAGCCCGCAATTCGCGTACGGCGCTGCAGCGCTTGAACGCCTGCAATACCACGACGCCGTCGCCGCCTCCGAACACTTGCTCAGCGAGCCACTGCCGCTCATCGGGTGGCACGTTGCATTTCCACAGCCCTCTCGGCCGCTGGTGTATGACAATCGCGAGCCCATCAAATGCGTGGACACCTATGCCTCGCTGGACTCGCCCAAGCCGGAACAAGCGTTCGCAAAAGCCGATCGCGCGGTGATTGAGTTCCAAATCCCCAAGCATTCGCCGCACATCACGCCGCTCCGCATTGAAATCTTCCGCGCCACGGCAGAGGCCTCGATCGACACCCGCGCGCCATACGCGGCGGTTTCACTTGTGGACCCCGAACCGGCGCCGGTCCCGGTCGCCCCTGCCCCGTTCCACCCGCGTCGCCCCCCTCCACCCCCGCCGCAGCCACTCCCGGTCCCAGCGAATCCAACATTCCACGACAAGCAAATCCAGCCGCGAACGGCCTACCATTACGCATTCCGTATCATCGGCCGCATGAACACGCCGCCCAACACAACAATCGCACGCGACGCCGATGGCAACGTCGTCCGCACATCTCTGCATGCCCCAAGAGGGTTTGAAATCATCGGGGCAGACCGCTCACTCTATGCCGGTCCGATCAGCGAACCGATCGAGATCACCACGCGGTCAAACTGTGAAGTTCGCCTGACCGGCATCATCGGCTCGCTGCCCGCTGAAGGCGCGCCCAAACCGAGCTCTACATACAAAGGCCAGTTCGCCGTGCGCGTTTGGTTGTCGGCGATTCAGGAATGGAAGGAACAAAGCGTCTACGTCGAACCCGGCCAGCGCATCGAAGGCAACGTCATTTATAAGGATCCGCAAACCCGCCGCCCCGTCGCCAGCGCCTTCAATACGGGCCTTGAACTGGTGGAGATCAAGCGGGGCGAGATCACGCACGCGAAGTCGGTTGACGTAATGCGCGCGGATGACCACGGGAAGATGATCGCTGATCCCGGCACGGGCATAGCCGTGCGGACTTCGCAGGAGCTCAAAGGCGAGTCCATCCCGATCAGCGTCGCCGTGCTGCGCGACATCGCGACGTGCGAGTTGAGCGAACTGCGGGCGGCGAAATAAGTCCCTGCGCGGTTATTTTCGCGGACGTGAAACGTTCAGCGTCGGCGGCTGCGGTTCAAAATCCTGGTTGTTTCCGCTGGCCGTGACCGGCTCGTTCTCAGCCGGCGTTTCGGGCTCGTCGGTGCTCACGGCCACTGTGGGCTCTGTTTTCACGACCGCCAACTCCGGCAACACGAGAACCTGCCCAATTCGGATAGTGCTCGTGCGGCGCAGACCGTTGGCATCGGCGAGCTTGGCGTAGTTGCTCTCCGTGCCATAATATTTTTTGCTGATGCTCGACAACGACTCGCCGGCTTGCACGATATGCGTGCGCTTGACGTGTTTAGCGGGCGTCGGAGCCGCCGGTGGAGTCGGCGGAGTTTCGCGCACAGGCTCGGGCGCAACCACCGGCCTAACCGGCTGTGGAGCAGGCGCCGGCGTCACGGGTTGAACAGGTGTCGGCAGGGGTGGCGGTGGTGTTGGCGCAGCCGTCAGTTCGTTGCCGGTGGATTTTTGCGAGCCCCAAAAGTGATGCGTGTAAATGACGATGCCCGCCACAGCCAGCAGCAACACAGCAACAACGCTCAACGCAGCGCGAATCATGGTTCTCCCCCCGTCAACCTGCCCCCCTCAGTTATCGGCATCGGCAGCCGGTCTCCTGAAGCACAAACCTGCACAAGTGAGCTCGCGCCATGAGCCATGAGATTTGCAGGCTCGTTTGCGGGGATCAGCCGATACTGGTATAGATGTAGTCCGGTGCTTGGGCAGCCGTGCCCCAAGATGAGGAGAAATAAGCTGATGCCGTCCCGTACTCTCACATTATGCGCTGCCTTGGCGATCACTATCGCCACAGCCGCGTTTGGCGCTGCCGAAGATCAGATTCTGGTCGTCGAGCAAGACTACAACATCATCGAAAGCAGCAAAGACGGCCCGGCCGCTCGCGACGTGCGCCAAAAGCTTTACATCCACAAGGACATGGTGTGCATCGATGAGTACGGCGGAAAGGAAGGCGACAAGCCGACCGAAAGCATCATTGTTGACTTGAAGAACCGCAAGATCGTTAACCTGAATCACATGGACAAGAAGAAGGTCACCGAGGATTTTGACGTCCGCCGCAAACGCCTCGAAAAGAAGAAAAAGAACGCCGACGAAGATCTGGCCGCTCAGCCCGCCGGCCCGCAGCGCGACCGCGTGGCCAAGCTCTACCGCGCGCTGCTCGATGACAAGCGCCGCTACGCTCTGGCTGAAAACCCCGGGCCGGCCAAGACGCTCGCCGGCGCATCCTGTTCGCTGGTAAAGATCGTTGCGGAAGACGCGCCCGAATACACCCCGCTGGAAGCCTATCTTCATCCGCAGATCGAAGTGCCTTACGAAAACGCCGACATGCTATATCTGCTGCAAATTATCGGCGACAAACTCGCCGGGTTCATGCGCAAGCATAAGGAAACCTTCAAACATCTGCCGATGGAGCTTCACCTGGAACTGGCCGCTGGCGGCAGGCTCGATACGAAAGTGATCACCGTTACAAACGTGGACCGGAATGAGTTCAACACGAACTCTCGCGGCGGCCTCGGCAACCCGTTCACTGCGCCGGCCAATTATGAAGAACGCGCCGTCCGCGCACCCAAGGCCGAAACTAAAGACCGGCCGGACTAGCACCAGCGGCGGTTTCTGCTGGAACCCGGAAGTCTTTAGGCCGGTCGTGGTATATTATCCTTTAGAGGATACTCGTCTGCCTATCGGGCGAGTTGCCATTGCGCGAGGCAAATATGACTTCCACGATGACAGTTGAAGGTCGCACGCAGGAACTCGGCCGCGAACTCTTCGCGAAGGTAAAAGCCAAAAAGCAAAAAGCACTCGGCGCGTGGTGGAATTCCAAGCTCATCGAACAATCCATGAACAACGAAGCGCTGAAAGTGCAGCTCTTCCGCTTCGTCGATGTGCTGCCGACACTCAAGGACAGCCGCCAGGTCGCGAGGCACCTTGAAGAGTACTTCAACTCTCCGGGCAGCCAGTTTCCGGGCTTCATGAGCTGGGGGGCCTCGCTCGCGGGGCTATCGCGACTGACGGCCGGCGTAGCGTCGATGACTATTCGGCGCTCCGTGGAAGACATGGCACGCACGTTCATCTGCGGCCACACGCCCGCCGAAGCCATTGCGACGGTAACTGCGTTGCGCAAGAAAAATCTCGCTGCGACGTTCGACCAGCTTGGCGAAGCGGTCGTGAGCGAAGTTGAGGCCGACGCATATCACGCAAAGTACATCGCGATTCTCGATGAACTCGCCCGCGCCGCGCCCTCCTGGCTAGGCAATTCGCTGCTCGACACGGATGCGCACGGGCCAATCCCGCGCATCAATCTTTCGATCAAACTCTCCTCACTCGACTCGCAACTGGATCCCATCGACCCGCAGGGCAGCGAGCGCGGCCTTTCACGCAGGCTGGAACAACTCCTCGACCGAACGATCGCTCTGGGCGCGTTCCTGAACGTGGACATGGAAGACTACAGGCTCAAGGATCTGACGCTGCAGGTCTTCAAGGATCTCGCCGGAAGCGCAAAGTACCGCTCGTACCGCCACCTCGGCATCGTCCTTCAGGCTTACCTGAAGGACACCGAGAACGATCTCCGCGAGCTCGCACGCTGGGCGCAAGATCGCGGCACGCCCGTCACTGTGCGATTGGTCAAGGGCGCTTATTGGGATTACGAGGGCATCCACGCGCGCCAGCACGGTTGGCCCGTTCCGGTCTACAGCCAAAAGTCGGAGACTGACGCCGCGTTCGAACGTCTTGCTCGCCAGCTTTTGGAAGCCGCGCCGGCTCTGGGCTGCGCAATCGGCTCGCACAACATTCGTAGCATCGCCGCGGCGCTGGCGCAGGCCGAATCGCTGAACCTTCCCAAGAACACCGTCGAACTTCAGGCGCTCTACGGCATGGCCGAACCGCTGAAAGAGGCGTTGGCGGAATCCGGTTACCGCGTACGCGTCTATGCGCCCTTTGGAGAATTGCTGCCAGGGATGGCCTATCTCGTCCGCCGCCTGCTCGAAAACACGGCGAACGAATCGTTCTTGAGGCAAGGCTTCGTCGAAGGCGTTAGCGAAGAGAAGCTGCTCGCCCCGCCGGGGGGCGCCGGCCTCCATATCGGCGAGGCCGCGCACCTGAAGCCGGCGCCTGCCGGCACCTTCGTCAATGAGCCCGATACGGCGTTCTTGACAGACGGGCAGCGTTCTGCGTTCACCACGGCGCTCGCGGACGTACGAAAAAAGTTTGGCGGAAACTGGCCGCTGGTCATTGGCGGGAGCGAAGAAGCTGGCGCCGATGGACAGATCGAGTCGCTGAATCCGTCGCAGACCCGCGAAGTCGTCGGCCGGATCGCAAGGGCCTCGATCATCCAAGCCGAGAAAGCCATCGCCGCCTCAAGAGCCGCGCTGCCAGCCTGGCGCGATCTCGGTGTGAAAGCTCGCGCCGACCTGATGCGCAAAGCCGCGCAGATCATGCGCCGCCGGAAGTTTGAGCTCGCCGCGTGGGAAGTGTACGAGGCGGGCAAGCCTTGGCGCGAAGCAGACGGGGACGTGGCCGAGGCCATCGATTTCCTGGAGTACTACGCGCAGCAGGCCGAACGCATCATGGCTGTGCAGCGGCAGCATCAGGTGCCCGGCGAGGTGAATGAGAATTTCTATCAGCCACGGGGCGTGGCAGTAGTAATCTCGCCGTGGAACTTCCCGCTCGCAATTCTGACTGGCATGACCAGCGCCGCACTCGTCACCGGAAATACCGCCATCATCAAACCGGCCGAACCGGCAAGTGTTATCGGCGCGCTGCTCATGCAGGTCCTGCGCGAGGCAGGCATCCCCGACGGAGCAGCCAATTTTCTCCCCTGCGCGGGACGCACGGTCGGCGCGCATCTGGTCACACATCCCGACGTGAACCTGATCGCCTTCACCGGCAGCAAAGAAGTGGGACTGTGGATCAACGCTGAGGCCGCAAAGACCCGCGAAGGCCAGCAGGGCGTCAAGAAAGTCATCTGCGAAATGGGCGGCAAGAATGCCATCATTGTCGATGAAGATGCCGACCTGGACGAAGCCGTGTTGGGCGTCGCACAGAGTGCCTTTGGCTATGCGGGCCAGAAATGTTCGGCTTGTTCTCGCGCGATCGCAGTCGGCACCGCTTACGAACCGTTCCTCAAGCGGCTCGTCGAAGCGGTCGCCAGCATGAAGGTCTCCGCCGCAGATGACCCGGGCTGCCGAGTGCCACCGGTCATTGATGCGCGCGCTCAGGAGAAGATCCTGGAGTATATCGCCATAGGAAAGAAGGAGGCGGCGCTCGCGCTGGAGGTGGACGTCGGCGCGCTGGCTCAACAGGGCACGTTTATCGGGCCGGTGATCTTCCGCGACGTCCCGCCGCACGCTCAAATCGCACAGGAGGAGATTTTCGGCCCAGTGCTGAGCGTGCTTAAGGCTGAGGACTTCGACGAGGCGCTGAGGATTGCACTCGACGTTCCGTTCGCGTTGACCGGCGCATTGTATTCGCGAAGTCCGGCGAACATCGCGCGCGCCCGAGACGGATTCCGCGTCGGCAATCTGTACATCAATCGCGGCAGCACCGGCGCGAAGGTAAACCGGCAACCCTTCGGCGGCTTCAAGATGTCCGGGATCGGCTCGAAAGCCGGCGGCCCCGATTATCTGCTGCAATTCGTCGAACCACGCACCGTCACCGAAAACACGATGCGCCGCGGCTTCGCGCCAGCGGAATAGCCACATGTGACATGGCGGGGTGCCACGATCCGGCGCGACTGTTTGCGCCGGTCCGTGCCCGGCGTGGCAAAGAAGCGCACGGATCGGAAACTGCCCGGTTCCGTGACATCTTCCAGACTCGTTTTTCAACTGACAACTGACAACGGACCACTGACAATCGGTTGATGAACGTTTTTGTCGATGCCGACGCCTGCCCGGCGCGCAACGAGATTATCGAAGTCTGCACACGCCACGGCGTGACCCCCGTCTTTGTTGCCAACAATCCGATTCCGGCGATTGCGGCCAACGCGCACGCGCAGATGGAAGTCGTCAGCGGCGGTTTTGACGCCGCGGACAACTGGATCGTCGAGCAAGCTCAACCTGGCGACCTGGTGATGACGGCCGACCTGCTGCTGGCTCAACGCATCGTAAAGAAGAATGTCGAGGCCATGAATTTCTCCGGTGGAGCACTCACCGACGACCTGATTCATGACCTGGTCGCGCGGCGCGAGATTCAACAGTACCTTCGCGAGATGAATCTGCCCAGTCATCAACCGGTGCCGTATGGTAAAAAGAACCGCTCGAATCTGAAGGCGTCGCTGCACCAATGGCTCGAAAGCCGCAAGCGACGCGCGGCGCGGTGAATGGTGGAGTGGTGAGCGGTGAGTGGTGAATGTTTTGAGGTGATCGTTGTAGGCGGCGGAATTGTTGGCCTGGCCACCGGCCTGAAACTGCTTGAGCGCAAGCCGGGTCTGAAGCTGTGTGTGATCGAGAAAGAAAAAGAACTAGCCGCGCACCAAACGGGAAACAACAGCGGCGTCATTCACTCGGGCCTTTACTACAAGCCCGGTTCGAGCAAGGCCAAAACCTGCGTCGAAGGCGCGCGGCGCATGGTCGAATTCTGCCAGCAGCATAAGATCCCGCACGAAGTCTGCGGCAAGGTCGTCGTCGCAACCAGCGAAGCCGAACTGCCCGCGCTCGCGGAACTGCTTCGCCGCGGTCAGGCCAATGGCGTTCCTGACATCGAGGAGATTGGGCCGGAGCGCCTGCGCGAAATCGAACCGCACACCAGCGGTATACGAGCGCTGTGGGTGCCGGGAACCGGCATCACCGACTATGCCGCCGTCTGCCGAAAGTACGCCGAACTGATCACCGCTGCGGGCGGGAGCGTTCGCACAGGCGCGCGCGTGCTCGGCATCCGGCAGCAAAACGGGACTGGCGCTGAACAGATCATCGGCACGAGCGCCGGAGATTTTTCAACGAAACTGCTCGTCAACTGCGGCGGGCTGCATTCAGACCGAATCGCGCGTTTAGGCGGCGCCAAGCCCGAAGCGAAGATCGTCCCGTTCCGTGGTGAGTACTACAAACTCTTCCCGGCGTCGAAACACCTGGTGAAAGGCTTGATCTATCCGGTCCCTGACCCGCGTTTTCCGTTCCTCGGCGTTCACTTCACGCGCATGATCGATGGCGGCGTCGAGTGCGGCCCCAACGCCGTACTGGCCTTCAAGCGCGAGGGCTATACGCGCACATCCTTCAGCCTGCGCGACACGTTCGAAACGCTGACCTATCCGGGCTTCTGGCGCATGGCCTTCAAGTACTGGCGCATGGGCCTGGGTGAAATGCACCGCTCCTTCAGCAAGCCCGCGTTCGTGCGCGCGCTCCAGAAACTTCTGCCCGAAATCAAGTCAGCAGATCTGGAAGACGGCGGCGCGGGCGTGCGGGCTCAAGCCCTGCTGCCGACCGGCGCGATGGTGGACGATTTCCAGATCGTGCGCAAAGCAGGCGCAGTTCATGTGCTGAATGCGCCCTCGCCCGCAGCAACAGCATCGCTGTGCATTGGGGAGCAGATCGCGGAAATGTGTGACGAGTGACGGGTAGCGAGTGGTGCGGCTTGCGACGGCCGTCGTTGTTCAACATCGCTCGTCACCCAACACACGTCACTCGTCACCTGCTGCACGGGCAGCCAACAGCAAACAGAGGCTGCCCGTGGCACGTAAAAATCTACATCACCCTGTTTTGCCGCGTCACTTGCGAATAGAACTTCGCGCTGAGTTTCGGGATGCGCTTCTGCGTGCAGTAATCGGTGTAGTATAACCCGAAGCGCTTCGTGTAGCCTTCGGCCCACTCGAAGTTGTCCATCATGCTCCACTGGAAATAGCCCTGCAGATTGATGCCGTCGTTGATGGCCCGATGCGCCGAGCGCAGGTACTCACGCAAGTACTGTACGCGCTCGATGTCGAGGACTTCGCCGGACTCGGTCAACACATCGCTGCCACAGCAACCATTCTCGCTGATGTACAGTTTCTTAATCCCCAGATCCTCTTGAGCGCACCTCAAACCCCAGTAGAGCGCGTCCGGCATGTGGCGCAGCCACGGCACGTTGTAGACGGGGTAAATCGCCGGGAAGTCGATCTTCTCGTATCCGTTTCCAGCGGCGCGAACGTACGTGCCCGTGTAGATGTTCAGTGCTACGAAATCGACCGGGCGTGATATCTGTTTCAGATCGCCTTCCGTGATCTTCGGCGCGTCGGCACCTTCGCGTTCCAGCCAGGCTGGATCGTACGCGCCGGTGATCACGGGCACGAGCAACGCGCCGTTTTCGGTGCGGAAGGCCTGCCGCGCAGCGGCGATGTTCTCAGGCGTTTCGATCGCGGGCACGAAGCAGCCGACGTTTTCGGCCAAGCCAACCTGCACAGGCTTCGGGGCATTAGACCGAATCGCGTCGACGGCGAGTCCGTGGCCGAGGATCGCGTGATGTGTGAGCTGATTCAGCCGCTTTTTGTCAACTTTCTCGCCCGGAGCATGCATGCCCAAGCCGTAGCTGAGATGCGTGTAGCAGACAAATTCATTAATTGTAAACCAGTTCTTGATGCGATCGCCGAGTGCTCGCGCCGCGAACCCAGCGTAGCGCGCGAAATCGTATGCCGACTGCCGTCCGTGCCAGCCGCCGTGCTTCTTGTAGGTGGCAGCCGGCATGTCCCAATGGTAGCAGGTTGCAAATGGCTCAATGCCCGCTTCGAGCAGCGCATCGACCAAGCGGCTGTAAAAATCGAGACCCTTCTGGTTGACCTCGCCATCGCCGTCCGGAACGACGCGTGGCCAGGCGATGGAGAAACGGTACGCCTTGACGCCCAAATCCTTCATGATCTGGATGTCTTCGCGGTAGCGGTGGTAATGATCGCACGCGACCGCGCCGGTGTCGCCGTTCTTTGTTTTGCCAACGGTTTCACTGAACGTGTCCCAGACAGAAGGCAGACGACCGTCCTCATGCGCGGCGCCCTCAATCTGGTAGCTTGCCGTTGCAACGCCCCACAAAAAGCCGGTCGGAAACGCGAATCGAGTGCTCATGCAGATTCCCCCTAACAAGACGTTAACGATGTGGAATGTCGGGGCAAGAGTATAACATCACTTGGGCCTGTCAACGACGGGTCACAGCGCGGCGGCGCCGAATTCCAAATTTTGCATTACCAATTTCGGATGATGTTCTTACCATCGTAGCGACGGACATTTGCCCCGGTGAGGAGGGTGCCGAGAACCTGAATCTGCGCCCGGCGGATAGGCAATGAAGATGTTTCTTTAAGGCTCGGAGGCACGTAATGGATCTGAAAATCGAGGCACGTAACTTTCAGGTTACCGAAGCAATTCAGACGCATTTAGAGGACAAGCTGGGAAAGTTGGAGCGCTACTTCGACGGCATCCACCGCATGCATGCCATCCTTTCGGTGGAGAAGAAGAACAAGCGGCAGACGGTGGAGTTGGTCTGCACCGTCGCCAAGCGCGGCACGCTCGTCGCCATAGGCGAAGCCGACGACATCTACGCAGCCGCCGACAAAGCCGAAAAGAAGATGCTGGCCGAGATGAAGAAATACAAGGCCAAGCTGCGTCCGACCGTGCGCGGCAAGAAGCGCACCGACGAGGCCACGCCGCTGGCTACGATTGAGGTGGCGGAAGAAGATTTGGAGTAGCAGCAAAAAGAGCAGACGCGCAGCTTTCGAAAAAGTCAGTCTGCCTGCCGTCCGCGTGCAGGCACGGCGCGGCGTTGAGCATTGTTGTGGAACGTTTTCTGACGGAGGCAAACGATGAAGTTGGGTGAGATCATTCCTGAAGGTGGCGTGCTTGACGATCTGAAGTCGTCGCAAAAAGAAGACGTGATCAAGGAAATGGTGCAGGCATTGGTCAAAGCGGGCCGCGTTGAAGAAGCCGCATCAAAGAAAGTCATCAAGGCGCTGATGGACCGTGAAGAGCTCGGGTCCACCGGCATTGGCGCTGGAGTCGCTGTTCCACACGCAAAACACGACTCCATTACTGATCTGGTCGGCGCCTTCGGCCGTTCGAAGAAGGGCATTAACTTCGACGCTCTGGATGGCGAGCCGGTCCATGTCCTGTTCCTGCTGCTCTCCTCCAAGAGTGCCTCCGGCGCGCATCTGGAAGCATTGGCGTACATCTCACGGTTAGTGCGGGATGAACGATTCGTACGATTCCTGCGGGAGGCCAAAGACGTCGCTGGCATCCGTGACCTGTTGGCCGAAGCCGATCAGACGTTGGGCGGCAGCTAAAATCGGTGCACGTTGGCAGAGGGTGCCAGCCGGATGGGTTGGCACCCTCTTTTTCGTTTCGGCTGATCTTCTATTCTGGCTCCTAGAACATTGAGCATATGCCACTGGGCAAGCTGCTGAAATGGTTGCGTCCCGGCTTGCGAATCAAGCGCTGGATCGCAGTGATCTTCCTGGGTCTGCTGTTCGCAGTCCTCGCATGGTCATCGCTCCTGCTGTGGCTAGGCGCGTCTGATTCCGCCAGGCTTGAGACGCACGTATTTGGCATCGGGATCACCAGCGGCAACGCCCTGCTGATCGGCACGGTGTTCAGCTTCTCGCTCTCCGGATTCTGCCTGATCACCGGCATTTACCGACTCATCAAGTCGATGTGGGATCTCGTCGATCGACGCGGCGCGCGCAAGGGACTGGTCGAGGCCGCGTACGAACGCGCAGTGCTTTCGCAAGGGCCGAAAGTCGTTGCGATTGGCGGCGGAACCGGATTGTCCTGTGTTCTGACCGGACTGAAGAAGTACTCCGCCGACGTGACGGCCATCGTCTCCATGGCAGACGACGGCGGGAGTTCAGGAAAACTGCGGCAGGAGCTCGGCATCAGCCCTCCAGGGGATATCCGCAAGTGCCTGATTGCGCTTGCCGACGAAGAGCCGCTCATGAGCGAATTGCTTGATTACCGCTTTCCAGAGAACGAACTCGGCGGGCATAACTTCGGCAATCTTTTTCTGACGGCCCTGGCGCGCATTCGCGGCGATTTTGGCGAAGGCGTCCGGGAAGCGAACCAGATTCTTTCCGTGCGCGGACGCGTGCTGCCTTCCACGCTGGACAACATCATGCTGGTCGCCACGCATGAGGACGAGTCCAAGACCACCGGTCAGGCGTTGATCTGCAAGACGCAGAAGCGCATCAAGAAGCTGGATCTTCGCCCGGAACCGCAACCGGTGGCGACTGATATCGTCAAGGCCATCGAGGAAGCCGATCTGATCGTGATCGGGCCGGGAAGTCTGTATACTTCGGTGATCCCCAACCTGCTCATCAAGGGCATGGCCGAGGCGCTTTCGCGAAGCAAGGCGCGCAAGGTTTTCGTCTGCAACATCATGACCTACGAGGGCGAGACACGCGGCTACCAGTTGCCTGATTTTTTGAAAGCGATCGACGAACACACGTTCCCGCACCGTGTTTACGATTGTGTGCTGGTCAACGACGGGAAGCACAGGGACACTGGCGTTGTCGCCGTTAAAGAGCGCAACGCGCATCCAGTGCGTTACGAGGCCTCGCTCTACCAGAACGCGCCGTTCCAAGTAATCGCCAGCGATGTGGTCAACCCGGCGTTTCCAATCCGGCATGACACGATGAAATTGGCCGATACGCTCGTCAGAATAATGAATGGCTGACATCAGAGGACCGATTCGCCCGCGCGGGATGGCGCAATCGACTTGCTTCATGGTTTGCTAGACTATACCTTTGAGCAGTGCTCTAGGGCACGGGTGTTCAGGACGGAGCTGAGATGGCCGGGGCGTGGCTGGAAAAGACCATCAATCTAAAGAACAAGCATGCCCTTCACATGCGGCCAGCGCAGCGCATCGTGGAGACCGCCGGCAAGTTCCGCAGCGATATAATGGCAGTGAAGGATGGCATGGAGTGCAATGCCAAGAGCATTCTGGACATGATCGAGTTTGCCGCCCACATGGTCCGCGCAACGGCCGAAGACGACCATTCATTCGTCTTCCGGGCGCGCGGCGAAGACGCTCAGCAAGCCTTGGACGCGCTTAACGGTCTGGTCAACGACCGCTTTGGATTGGAATAGCCTGGTGGCACGCATGTGACCGCGCCGCTGTTGGCGCGGTTTCATGCGTGCACGCTTGAGTTCGCGCGAACAGCGCGCGAACGCAAGCGTGCCACCACAAACGTCTTGCTTTCGTCGATCTCGCCGGTATCCTGTTCAGTCCACTCAAATCTCTCTGGTCCAGGACCGGAACTGGCGCAGAGAGTTGTCGTCCGGGCGCGCGTTGGAACCGTGCATTTTTTCTGAAGGTTCGCGGGCTCCGAACGATCTGGTAGTTGGTGCACATTCGCAGGTAAAAGGCACGAGAAGCCAAACACAATGGCCGCAAGACCGCTGTCCAATTACTACCTCACCTTCGAGCAGCCGCTCAAAGCACTCGACGAGCGCATTTCCAAGCTCGAAGACCTTTCCAAACAGAACGACATGGACCTGAGCGGGGAGATTGCCGCACAGCTTGCCGAACGCGAACGCTTCCTGGCGGACACATTCTCCAAGCTCAGCGCGTGGGACCGCGTTCAGGTCGCCCGTCACGTGCATCGGCCGCAGACGGCCGACTATGTCGAGATGATGTGCGAGGACTTCATCGAGCTGCACGGCGACCGCGCTTTTGCTGACGACCGCGCAATGCTGACCGGCCTCGCGCTCATGGACGGCGTCCGCTTCATGCTGATTGGCCAGCACAAAGGCCGGGACGTGCAGGAGCGCGCACTCTGCAATTTTGGCTCGCCCCAGCCCGAGGGGTACCGTAAGGCCCTCTGGAAAATGCGCCTTGCCGAGAAAATGCAGATTCCGATCGTCTGCCTGATTGACACCAAAGGCGCCGCTCCCGATGTGGGCGCCGAAGAGCGCGGCCAGTCGCAGGCCATCGCCTACAACCTGATGGTCATGTCCGGCTTGAAAGTTCCGATCGTCGGTATCGTGATCGGCGAGGGTGGTTCCGGTGGAGCGCTGGGAATCGGCGTTGGCGACCGGCTGCTGATTCAGGAATACGCATATTTCAGTGTCATCAGTCCCGAGGGCTGTGCTTCCATCCTGTGGAAAGACGCCAATCGCAAAGCGGATGCGGCCGAAGCTCTGAAGATGACGTCCCATGAGCTACGGAAGCTGGGCGTCATGGATGACATTGTTCCAGAACCGCTCGGCGGCGCGCACCGCGATCCAGCCAAGGCTGCCGCGATCCTAAGAGCTACGATTCTCCTGCAGATTCGCGAGCTGCAGGCCCTGCCGCTCAGCCAGTTGCTCGAACTTCGTTATCAAAAGCTGCGTGCGATCGGCAAATTCCACGAAGACATGACCGCCAACGTTGTCGGCTCCATCGCCGTTGGCTGATGGCGCCACATCTGGCTCAAGACAAACTCTCCGTTTCCTCGGCAGGCTGCGGGCTTGTTGTCGCGGGCGCGTTCTCTGGCGCGGCTGCTGGTGGGGCGATCTTGGCCTCAAGTGCGCGTGCGGCCGCCCAGGCGACAACGTCATCCTGAATTTTCGCCGCATCCGCCATGCGCTTGAACGCGCCCGCTTCGATGCACAGGTCGTAGAAGGAAGGAATGTACGTGCCGGGCTTCTCTGGTTCGCTGCAGGTCATGTATTGCTGCCAAAGGTCCAGCGCATCTTCTTTCTGTCCCATGCGCCAGAACAAGAGAATCACAAGCTCGGCCTGCGCGGTCGCCATGCCTGAGCCCGCGTACGAGATCAGCTTGCAGCGGAAGTTATTCGCGTTGTAGTCCGCCTCTTGGCCGAGCAGTGCGCGCGCATAGAGCGCGTAGTCGGCGAAGCCTTGATCGAATGGCACCTGGCCGCTCGGGTGATGCTGATAGTCCAGCATCCGGCCATACTCGTTGATCGAGAGCGCCATGATCAGGTCGTCGGTCTGCTGGCAGAGCAACCCGATTTGAGCAATCGCTCCAATATGCCGCGCGTTGGCATGAATTCCGCCGCCACTGAACAGCCATTGACGGTTGCGGATCATTTCCACCAGATCTGCCTCTGGCGGAAGCTCCTCGCCGTGCTCAAGAATCGCCTTTCCGACACTCAGCACCAGCTCCTTGTAGAGCGCGCGTACGAGCAGCGCCGCGCATTCGGGCTTATCGGCGACCGCAGCGGGCTGTCCGGCCTCGAACATGTCCAGAGCCTTTTCCAGCCCGCGATTCTTGATGACCCACTCGAAGCCGAGCGGCGGATGGATGCCGTCGCGCAATGCGATCCCGGCGATCTCGTCGTTGATATCCTTCGGGTCTAGCTTCTCGATGGCATCTCGCACGGACTGCCTGTCGCCAACAACGCTAAGGTAACGCCACGCCTGAACGACTTTGCCCGCTTCCAGGCAACGCATGCCCGTTTCGCGGCAGGTCTGCTGCGTAAACTCTTCGTATGCCTTTCGCTTGTCCGCAGGACATCCGGACAGGTCGCTAGTTCCCAGCAACGGCAGCCCGAGTTCGTGCCGCTTCCTCAGCAGAAGAGTCCGGTAGAGGCCATGAAAGTCGGCGGCCTTCTGCATGGCCTCGGCAAGCGCAGCCAGGCCGGCGTCCGCGCCGGAATCGAAAACAGCACTGATCTGATCGTATGGAATTGGATCGGACACGTCTTGATTAACTCCCGCGCGCGTGTTTCACCATGTGTCCGGCTTCAGGCAGGATGATCTGTTCCATCGCCAGTCGGCAGGCTTTCGGACTTCCCGGAAGACAGCAAACAATCTTCTTTCCAAGCACCCCAGCGGTCGCTCGCGACAACACGCACGCGGTGCCGACTTGCTGGTGACTCAGCACCGTAAATAGTACGCCAAAGGCCGTAATTTCCTTGTCGAAAAGCGCGCGCGCAGCCTCGACCGTTACATCGCTCGGCGCCAGGCCGGTGCCGCCGGTCGCGATGATCAGATCGACGCCATCGTTCTCTCGCAGCGCGCGCAACGCGGCCGAGATCGCGACGCCATCGTCCTTCAGCACTTCGTACCAGACCACGGAATGGCCGGCATCTTTCAACGCGCTGCAAATGTAAGCGCCGCCCGCATCGTCCTCTTTCGTGCGCGTCGTCGAAAGCGTCATGACGGCGCATCGCAGCTTCGTTGGAGCCGAATGCCGGTGTTGCGCGGCCGTATTGTTGTCCATGCCTGCCCTTCCCCACCCTGTGTGCGCTTTCGAGTGTCGGAAATTGGCGGGCGGAAGTCAAACTTGAATCGGTGGCACACCGATCGTTTGGCGGAGCGCCCCCCGCACGCACGAGACCGGCGCAAACAGACGTGCCGGTCACGTGCGTGCCACCCGCGTTTGCGTTTACCAAGCCCATGCGTTAGCTTCTGTTTCGTCAACAAAAACGCAGAGTGAACACCGGAGGGGGACGACTCATGGCCGCGTTCAAAGCATTTGGCGCTGACAAGAAAATCCGCGTTGTGCTGACCGGTTGTGGCGGCATGGCTCAAGGCTGGGTTGAGCGCACGCTCAAGAAGCCCGGCATGGAACTGGTGGGTCTGGTGGACATCCGCCGAGAAGCTGCCGAGAAGACCGCGCAAAAACACAAGCTCCCGGCTTCGGTCGTTTACTCCACGTTGCAGGAAGCCATTGAGAAGGCCCATCCGGACGCCGTCTTCGACATCAGCGTGCCCGAAGCTCATTTCGACATTACCCTCACCGCGCTCAAAGCCGGCTGCCACGTTCTCGGCGAGAAGCCTCTCGCCGACACGATGAAGCGAGCTCGCGCGATGTGCGCCGCCGCCGACAAACACAAGCGGCTCTACATGGTCACGCAGAACCGCCGCTACATGGACACAATCGTCTCGTTCTCGCGCGGCATCAAAATGCTCGGACAGCTCTCCAGCCTGGACGCCGACTTCTTCATTGGCGCGCATTTCGGCGGCTTCCGTGACGTGATGGACCACGTGCTCCTGCTGGATATGGCAATCCATACCTTCGACCAGGCTAGGTTCATTTCCGGCTGCGATCCGGTGGCCGTCTATTGCTGCGAGTACAATCCGCATGCAAGCTGGTACCAGGGCGCCGCCGCCGCCATCTGCGTCTTCGAGATGACCAAAGGCGTGGTCTTCACCTATCGCGGCTCGTGGGCGGCGGAAGGATTCAATACAAGCTGGGAATCGACGTGGCGCGCGGTGGGCTCGAAAGGCAGCATTATCTGGGATGGCGGCGCCCAGCCCAAGGCGCAGTTCGTCGCCGGCAAAGAAGGCTTTATCCGGCCATTGAAAGACGTCCCGGTCCCAACTCAAAAAGTCCCCAGTGCCGGCCATGAAGGCGTGCTCGACGAGTTCGAGTCGTGTGTCCGTTCGGGCAAAACGCCGCAGACGGTTTGCCACGACAATGTCAAGAGTCTGGCCATGTGTTTCGCGGCGATTGAAAGCGCCCGAACGAAAAAGCGCGTCGAGGTCAAGGTTTGAGATATCGATCTCGTAATGAGGGGCCCCGCTCCTGACGAATCGGTCCTTGGCTGGCCGCGTTGAACTCTTAGAATCTGTTTTGATGAAGTCTTCAGTGACAAGCGAGACAGAAACCAGCAGATGAGCATGGCGCCCGCAATTCCCGACGATCAGGTGCAGTTCGCGCAACTGGCTGTCAAACAACACTATATTCAACCCGAACATGTGCGCTCCGCGCTGGAACTCTACCGCCGCTATCAGACTGTCGGCGGCGAAATCCCATCCATCGCCCGCATCCTTGTCGCCAAAGGTTGGCTCGACGCCCGAAAGGGTGAAGTCCTCCTGCGCCATTTGATCAACGGCGACCCGCTTCCGCCATCCACTGGCGCACTGGCCGCCGCGCAACCCGCGGCAGCTCCTGTTTCGGCCCCTGCACCCGCGCGTGCGGCAAAACCCGGAACGGCCGGCTTCGAAGCACTCGACGATCTTGGCTTGGACGGAGAACTCGAGAACGAACTGCCATCCGCCCCGGCCGAACCGGTCATGGATGAACGCGAAGCCTGGGTTCGGGGCATGGGCGCGACCGTCGTGCGCCGCGACCTGGTCAAGGGATACAAGATCACGATGGTCGTCGGCGAAGGCTCGATGGGCATCGTCTATCGAGCGCACCAGATTTCGATGGACCGCACAGTCGCCTTGAAAGTCCTCCCGGAGGACAGAACCAAGGACCAGCGGTTCGTTGAGGAGTTCCTGGCCGAAGCTCGCAACGCCGGCCGCCTCAACCACCCCAACCTCATCCGCGTGCACGAAGTTGGCAAGAGCGACAAGACCTACTACTATTCGATGGAGTACATCGAAGGCCAGCGGCTTGACGAATGGATGGACGAGTGCGAAGGCGGAAAGCTTGATCCCAAGCAAGCCGTCAATGTGTTCGTCCAGATCGCGCAAGCGCTCGACTATGGCTTCCGTTCTGGCGTGATCCACCGCGAGATTCGCCCGAACACCATCATGGTGAACGCGGACGGCCAGGCTAAGCTCGCGGACCTCGGACTGACGAAGGGCGAAGAAGCCCGCTTCCTCGACGGCGAAAACGCCTCCTACGTCTCGCCGGAACAGGCCGCCGGCAAGTCTGTCGATACGAGAACGGATATTTTCTCCCTCGGTTGCTGCGTCTTTCACTGCCTCACGGGTGAACCACCGTTCTCCGGCGGCTCGCCGATGGAAGTGCTGCGCCGCCGCTTGAACGCACAAACGCCCGACCCGCGGGAGTACAATCCAAGCATCCCGATCGAATTGAGCCGAGTCATCATGAAGATGATGGCTCGCGACGTCACAGCACGTTATCAGACTCCCGGCGAAGCCGCCGAGGCGCTGAAGAAAATCACGTTCGCTCCACCGCCCGCCGCACGCAAACCGCTGGGCGCTGGTCTTCCCCGGCGGCCCCTTCGCCCAGGCGCGCCACGGCCGGGTGCTGGACGCCCCATGCCTGGCCGGCCCGGCGCCGCTCGCCCCAACCCCAAAGATGCGTTCCGCAGGAAGCGGCCGGGCCACTAAGCAGCGCGCACGTTTTTGTTCAACCAGAGGACGACGATGACGTTTGCCCCACGGCGAAAGACAGTGCAGGTTCCAGTTGGCAAGGTGCTGGTCGGCGGCAACGCTCCGGTCGTCGTCCAATCGATGACGAACACTGAAACGGCCAACGCCTCCACGACCGCGCAGCAGATCATCGACCTGGCCGCCGCGGGATCTGAACTGGTGCGCATGACCGTCAACCTGCCGCCAGCCGCCGCCGCAATTCCAGAGATCAAGCGCCGCTGCCTCGACGCCGGCTGCGACGTGCCGCTCATCGGCGATTTTCATTACAACGGCCACAAACTGCTGACCGAACATCCGGAGTGCGCCAAGATTCTCGATAAGTACCGCATTAACCCCGGAAATGTCGGCCGCGGAAAAGCGCGCGATGCTCAGTTCGCCACGATCTGCAAGATTGCCGCGGACAATGGCAAAGCCGTTCGCATAGGCGTGAATTCCGGTTCGCTGAATCAGGATCTCGTCCTTCAACAGATGCAGGAGAACACCGCGAAGAACCTCGGCAAAGATCCGGACGAGATCCTGAACGAGTGCATGCTGATCTCCGCGCTGCAATCCACCGAAATGGCGATCGAGTGTGGCTTGCGCAAAGAGCAGATCATCATCTCCTGCAAAAGCTCGCGGCCATCGCATCTGGTGGCGCTCTACCGTGAACTGTCGAAGCGAACCGAGCAACCGCTGCACCTGGGACTGACCGAAGCTGGCATGGGCATGAAAGGCCACATCTGGTCCGCCGCACCTATGGGCATCCTGCTGGGTGAAGGCATCGGCGATACGATCCGCGTGTCGCTGACGCCCGCGCCCAACGGCGACCGTCGCGAAGAAGTCTACGCCGCGTGCGAACTGCTGCAGGCGCTGGGCTTGAGAGCCTTCGCGCCATCGGTGACGGCCTGTCCGGGTTGCGGTCGCACGACGAGCACGATATTCCAGGAACTCGCGCAGCAGGTTCAGGAGTACCTGCGCGAAATGATGCCCGTGTGGCGCAAGGAATACGCGGGCGTCGAAACGATGACGCTGGCGGTGATGGGCTGCGTAGTCAACGGGCCGGGCGAATCGAAGGCCGCGAACATTGGCATCAGCCTTCCCGGCACGGGAGAAGCTCCGCGCTGCCCCGTCTACATCGACGGCCAGCACGCCACGACGCTGCACGGGACGCCCGACCAGCTTGCGGCCGAGTTCAGGAAACTGATCTTCGATTACGTCACGACGAAGTACACACGGAAGTAGTCTGTCGGGATAAGGCGTGCAATGCGCATTCTCATCCTCCACAACCGCTACCGCCAACCCGGCGGCGAAGACGTCGCGGTTGCGGCTCAGACGCGATTGTTGCGGTCTCGCGGCCACGACGTCGAACTGATCGAGAAAGACAACCGTGAAATTGACGGCTACAGCTTCCCGCAGAAGGTCGCGCTGTTCTTCAAGACGGCCAGCAGCGCCGATTCCGCACGCGAAGTCGCGAAGGTCGTAAATGAGTTCAGGCCGCAGGTCGCGCACGTCCACAACACGCTTCCTCTGCTCAGTCCTTCGATCTACGAGCCGCTGCAGGACGTAGGCGTCAAAGTCATCCAGCACTTGCACAACTACCGCCTCGTCTGTCCTGCGGGCACGCTCTTCCGCGACGGAGAGCCGTGTACGCTTTGCCTCAATGATCTCAAGCACGCCACCGCCTACCGCTGCTGGACGGGTTCGCTTCCCGCCAGCATCGCTGTGGTGCGGATGCTCGAACGGCACCGCGAGTTGCGCACGTGGCACACGAAAGTCGATCTCTTCGTCGCCCTGAACAACTACATGCGTGACATCCTCGTCCAGGCCCACGTCATTCCCGCCGAAAAAGTCGTCGTGCAGCCGAACTTCATTGCGTGCGATCAGCCTGCCGAAGCGCAACCGGAATCCTGCTTCGTCTTCATCGGCCGCCTCACCGCCGAGAAAGGCGTTGCGACTCTCCTCCAGTCAGCGCGTCGCATCGCCTCGCCTGTCCAGATCATCGGCGGCGGGCCGGCTTTTGCAGAACTTCGCGCCGCCGCGAGTCCGACGGTCGAATTCCTCGGCCAACTGCCGCGCGACGCCGCGCTCAACCGCCTTGCGTCCGCACGTGCCCTGATCTTCCCATCGCTCTGGCCCGAAGGCTGCCCGACGACGATTCTCGAAGCCCAAGCCCTCGGCAAAGCCGTCATCGCCTCGCGCATTCCCGGCGCGATGGAACTCATCCAGGACAACGTCAACGGCCTGCTCTTCGATCCCGGCGACGCCGACGGCCTGACCACCTGCATGCGCAAACTGCAAGACGACGCCGCTCTAGCCGCGCGCCTCGGCCAAGCCGGCCACGAACGCTACCTCCGCGAGTACTCCCCCGAAGCCGGCTATCGCCGCATGTTGGAAAACTACACAAGTCTTGGTGTCGAAATATCGTGACTTCTTGCCGTTGACTCCAGACTCTCGACTCCAGACTTCCCTCACCACTTTATCTTCATTTCCATCCTTACCGATCGGTCCACGCCCGCCGGCCCCGAGCCGCCTTCGTTCGCCGGCAGTCCTGAGCCCTTGTCTTCCTGATCGAGACGCCAGACCAGCGAGGCCCTCTGCTGAACTTGATACTGCGTCGCAATCGTGTCCCGCGTCAGGCGCATGTGCGGCCCGGTCGGCTGAAGCTGCTGGCCGAAGGCGTGATCGAACTGTGTGCTCCAGCGGTCGCTCCAACGGTGAGCCAGGCCGAGGCCCCACGTCTCGGCCTTCTCCGGACCGCCCGATTCCGCTTCGCGGTCCCACTGCAAATGCAGCCCCGTCCGCTGCGGCAGCACCTGCCAACTCACAGCCGAGTGCACTCCCAGCCGATCCGCGGTTTGAGGCAAGCGCGGCGTGCGCGCGAAGAATTCCTCCTGCTGCAGCATGTCCTTCATCTCGACCCAGCCGCTCCAATCCAGTTGCCTATTCCAAGCGCCTTTCAGGCCAGTCTGGTAAGACTCATACTCCGCCATGTTGAACGGGATCTGCCGCGGGTGGTAATAGGGATCGGAGCGCCCGTTGACCGACATTCCATAGCCCGCGAACGGCTGCATCCAGTCCTTGATCTTGTACGAGAGCGTCGCGCCACCGTCGTAACGCGACAGCGGGTTGTCATCGCCGTCGTCCCAGGAGCGCTTGCGATAATCGAACGTGATCGTCGCCGCCTTGATCCGGCGGCCCACGCGCACGTCCGTCTCGTCCAGCCAGGAGTGCGGCACGCGGTTAAAACTGTCGTCCTCATAACTGGCCGTGCGCGTCTGGCCCGCTTGCCAAAAGAAACTTTCATAATCGAATTTGAGCATCGCCAGCGTCTGCTCGCGATCCACGCGCGGCCGGCTCGCAGAATCGGGATTCGAAACCTGTTGCCGCCAATCCACCAGCAGTCCGCCGTTCTGCGAGGCCAAACCGTCTACGCGCACCCCCGGCGTGACCCACTGCTGCCCGTCGTTGAAATCGTCGCTCATCGCGCGCAGCGGCGAAGCACTCGGCGCCGCGCTCGCCGGCTGCTTGATCTGGTCATAGGAAAGAAACGGGTTGATCCGCAGCAGAGGCGAATCCGAGGCCCCATTCGGCGCAAACGCCTTCTCCCACGGCACCGGCTCCAACTTCGGAATCGCCGGCTCCGCCGCGCTGAAATTGCCACAGAGGACACAGAGCGCACAGAGGACAGAATGAAACCGCATCATACTTCTCACCAATTCCCGTCTTACTGCATCGAACATAGTTTTCAACGGGTTGAGGGAAAACAAATCCCCTCTATAAAAACCGCCCGGAACGCTCTTCGCGCCCCGGGGGTTCGCTCGGCAACTCAAAATCCCAATATCATGCCGACTTCCTTCTCCCCGCGGCCGCCGATTCCAGCAATTCCACACGGGCGATGTGAATGAATGCGCACCAG
The DNA here is from genome assembly GCA_036504595.1 of Planctomycetota bacterium. GTDB lineage: Bacteria > Planctomycetota > SZUA-567 > H5-PLA8 > H5-PLA8 > DASXUX01. The sequence goes on from DASXUX010000095.1 coordinate 215,279, forward strand.
AGCACCTTCTCGACAACCCGAGCTTCCGCATCCTTGAACAAACCAATCTCAATCCCGTTGGTCATCACAAAAACCGATTCCGGGCTTGTTATGTCGAACGTTTTCCCGTCCGTCATGTGCAGGCGCACCGGAACGAATGGCCGCCGTCTCAAGTACTGCTCGATATCAACGTGCCGCATCATCACCCTCCTTCTATAAGCAAGCGCAGTATATCCCGTTTTCGACTCCGAGCCAAGCAGCCCTCTGTACAACCGGGCGAGACGCTCCTCGCGCCTCGCCCGGTTCTTATTGCCACTCAGCACTTCTATTACTCGCCCTTTCCCCCAAAGCTCGCCGCGCCCACTCCCGCGCCAAGCTCCTTCAACTCCTCTTGAGCCGCCTCGGCCAGCGCCGGTGGCTCGGCCCGCTTCACCATGCTCAGCATGAAGTCCTTGAAGCCCGTGCCCGCCGGAATGATGTGGCCCAGGATCACGTTCTCCTTCAAGCCGCGCAGTTCGTCGCGCCGCCCGCCGATCGCCGCTTCCGTCAGCACCTTCGTCGTTTCCTGGAAGGATGCCGCCGCAATCCAGCTCTCAGCCTGCAAGCTCGCGCGCGCAATGCCCAGCAACATCGGGCTGGCTGTCGCCGGCCGTCCGCCGCGACCCACGACATCCTTGTTCCGCCGCATGAACTCGGTCTTGCTGACCACGTCCGTCGGCAGGAAATCGGTATCGCCCGGATCCTCGATCTGCACCTTCCGCATCATCTGCCGGATCAGGATCTCGATGTGCTTGTCGTCGATGCGCACCGACTGGCTGCGGTACACAGCCTGCACTTCATTGAGAATGTACTGCTGCAACTTCTCCTCGCCGCTGATGCGCAGGATGTCGTGCGGGATGAGCGGTCCGTCCACCAGACGGTCGCCGGCTCGCACGCGGTCGCCCTTGCGGACGAGAATGTGCTTGCCCTGCGGCACCAGGTGTTCCATCTCCAGTCCGCTGTCCGACTTCACCATCAGCGTGCGTTTGCCGCGCTTGCGTTCGCCGAACTCCACCAGGCCGTCGATCTCGGCCATGATCGCCGGATCCTTCGGCCGCCGTGCTTCGAACAGCTCCGTCACGCGCGGCAGACCGCCAGTGATGTCCTGCGTACCGGACATCTCGCGCGGCGTCTTGGCCAGCAGTTGCCCAGGCACCACGTCCTGGCCTTCGGTGACATCGATGAGGGCCTTTTCCGGGATCGAGTACACACCGAGAATCTGCCCCTCGGAGTTCTTGACCACGATCTGCGGATGGTGATCGCCCTTGTGCTCGACGATGACCTTGCGTTTGAAGCCCGTCGCCGAGTCCGTTTCTTCGCGGTACGTGACGTCCGGAATGAACTCTTCGAACGCAACCCGGCCGCCCACTTCCGTGAGGATCGGGATATTGTGCGGATCCCACTTCGCCAGCGGTTTGCGCGCCGGAACCTTGTCGCCTTCTTTGACCAGCAGGACCGAGCCCGTCTGGACGATGTACTTCTCCAGTTCGCGCCCGCGCTCGTCAACAATGTTGATTTCAGCGTTGCGGTTCAGCACGATGTTGTCGTTCTTGTCGTTGATCACCGCCTGCAGATTCGCGAACTTGATCGTGCCCGCCGTGCGCGCGCGCACTTCGGACTCTTCGACCGCCTTCGTTCCCAATCCACCGACGTGGAACGTACGCATCGTCAACTGCGTGCCCGGTTCGCCGACCGACTGCGCCGCGATCACGCCCACCGCCGTCCCGATTTCCACCAGGCCGCCCGTGGACATATCCATGCCGTAGCACTTGGCGCAGATGCCGTACGAAGCCTCACACAACAGCGGACTGCGCACGCGGATCTTGCCGTCGCGGCCGAGGAAGTCCTCGATCCGCGCGCCAATCTGCGGCGTAACCAACTGCCCGGAATCGACGATCGTCTCGCCGGTGATCAAGTGCGTGATGCGGTCGCACGCCGTGCGTCCGCGAATCGCGTCGGCCAGGTTCAACTCGACCTGCTCGCCGCGATACACCGCGCCCTTGGTCAAGCCGTTCTGCGTGCCGCAGTCGGTGCACGTGATCACCACGTCCTGCGCCACTTCGACCAGCTTGCGGGTCAGGTAACCGGAGTTCGCCGTCTTGAGCGCCGTGTCGGCCAGACCCTTGCGCGCGCCGTGGGTCGAAGAGAAGTATTCCAGACCCTTCAGGCCTTCGCGGAAGTTTGCCTTAATGGGCGTCTCGATAATCACGCCGCTCGGCTTGGCCATCAATCCGCGGATGCCGGCCAACTGCCCGATCTGCTGCAGATTGCCTCGCGAACCGGAGTTCACGATGAAGAAGATCGGGTTGATGTAGTGCGGATCGTCCGGCCGTTCGTCGTACTTCAGTTCATCCATCACGTCCTTCCAGATCTTTTCGCGGACGTGAGTCCAAACGTCGATCGTCAAACGGTAACGTTCGCCGTCAGTAATGATGCCCTTTTCGTACGTCTTCTGGATGGCCGACACGCGCTTGTCTGCTTCCGCGACAACCGCTTCCTTGCCCCGCGGAATCTTCAAGTCGGAAGCCGCGAAGCTGATGCCCGACATCGTCGCTTCGTGGAAGCCGATCTGCTTCAACCGGTCCAGCAGAGCCACGGTTTCGGCGCGGCTGAGGATCTGGTAGCAGTCGGAGACGACGCGTTTGAGCTTGCCCTTGTCCAGATTCAAATTGTAGTACGGCATGCCCTCCGGCAGGATGTCGTTGAAGATCACGCGCCCCACCGTCGTGTCGTACAAATCGTTCTTCGCCGTCTGCACGCCTTCCGGACCCACCACGCGGCGCTTCACGGGCTCGGCAGCGAACTCCGAACCGTACTTGCGCGCCAGCGTCAGGTAGCGTTCGTGATTAATGAGCTGCCCGACTTCGACACCCGAACCGGACGGCGTCTTGGTCACGCGGTGATTCGGCGGAATGCGCAGCTTGATCTTCGCGCGCTTGCCGATGCGCCCTTCGTCCAGCGCCAGGAATACTTCTTCCTTCGTGCCGAACGACATGCCCTGGCCTTTGATGTTCTTCCCTTCGGACGTCAGGAAGTACGTGCCCATCACGATGTCCAAGTCGGGCGTAATGACCGGGTTGCCGTGCGCCGGCGAGAAAATGTTGTTCGTCGAAATCATCAACATTCCCGCTTCCACCTGCGCTTCCAACGACAGCGGCAAGTGCACGGCCATCTGATCGCCGTCGAAGTCCGCGTTGAACCCCGCGCAGACCAGCGGATGCAGCTTGATCGCGTCGCCTTCCACCAGCACCGGATAGAACGCCTGGATGCCCATGCGATGCAGCGTCGGCGCGCGATTGAGCATCACCGGGTGGCCTTTGATCACTTCTTCCAGAACGTCCCAGACTTCGTCGTCTTTGCGCTCCAAAATCTTCTTGGCGCTCTTGATCGTGTCCGCATAGCCCTGTTCCTTCAGCTTGCGGATGATGAAAGGCTGGAACAACTCGAGAGCGATCTTCTTGGGAATGCCGCACTGGTTCAGCTTCAAGTCCGGTCCGATCACGATCACCGAGCGGGCCGAGTAATCCACGCGCTTGCCCAGCAAGTTCTCGCGGAACCGCCCCTGCTTGCCCTTGATCATGTCCGTCAGAGACTTCAGAGGCCGGTTGCCCGTGCCCAGCACCGCGCGCTTGCAGCGGCCATTGTCAAACAGAGCGTCCACCGCCTGCTGCAGCATGCGCTTTTCGTTGCGGATGATCACGCCGGGCGCGTTCAGGTCGAGCAGCTTGCGGAGACGGTTGTTCCGGTTGATCACGCGCCGGTATAGGTCGTTCAAGTCCGACGTCGCGAAGTTCCCGCTTTCCAACGGAACGAGCGGCCGCAGATCCGGCGGAATGACCGGGATCACGTCCATGATCATCCATTCCGGATTGTTGCCGGAAGCGATCAGAGCATCGATGATGCGCAGACGCTTGATGTACGTTTCCGTCTTCTGCTTGCTCTTGGATTCCTTCAACGCCACGCGCAGCGTTTCGGACAGCTCCTTCAAGTTGATGCCGCGGACCAGTTCGCGAATCGCTTCCGCGCCCATTTCGGCCTTGAAGGTGTTGCCGTACTGCTCGCGAGCCTTCCGGTACTCTTCCTCGGTCAACAGCTTCGCCTTGCCCAGCGGCGTGTCGCCCGGATCGGTCACGATGTAGCGCTGGAAGTAGATCACCTGCTGCAACGCCGTCGTCTTGACGCCCAGCAAGTTGCCCAGCTTCGATGGCATCGAGCGGAAGAACCAGATGTGCACAATCGGCGCAGCCAGGTTGATGTGGCCAAAGCGGCTGCGGCGAACCTTGCTGTGCGTGACCTTAACGCCGCAGCGGTCGCAAATGATGTCTTTATATTTGATGCCCTTGTATTTGCCGCAGGAGCATTCCCAATCGCGCTCCGGCCCGAAGATCCGTTCGCAGAACAGGCCGTCCTTCTCCGCCCGGTAGCTGCGATAGTTGATCGTTTCCGGCTTCTTCACTTCGCCGTAAGACCAAGACCGAATGTCGTTCGGGCTGGCCAGCGTGATCGAAACCGCCGTGTAGTCATTGATGCGTTCATACGAGCGCTCGGCCGCAGCCGTCATCAGCCCCCGGTCGCCGCGCTCCCCGCGTTCGCTAACCCCACCCGAACGTTCTGCGCGCTCCCGCTGCCCAGCCGATTCACCACTATGGCCGTGTCCGCCGCCAAAACCGCCGCCGCCTGTGTGTTCAATCATTGTGCGTTCCTCAGCTCCGCAGGCTCTACCGCCCGCCAGAATCCCTTTCCCCGCCCGCCTTCAGCTCCGCTCTGCTTTCGTTGCTTGCCTTTAGTTCTGTCCAAACCTGCACATGTGTCGTACCGCAGGTCTTAGCGCTGCCCATCCGTTCGTAGTGCGGGCGTCTCGCCCGCTTCCCCGTCTTCCTGTCCAAACCTGCACCTTGTGCCGTAAACCTTCGCCTCCCACGGCTTCACACGCCTGCAAAAAATTGCACGTGTGGTAGTCTGCACTCTCTATACTTCCTTGTCTTCTGTCCAAAGCTGCACGTGTGCAGCGTTCTTTTGCCTTTTTGCTTTTAACTTTTTACTTCGCCTACTGTCCCGCCTTCAGCTTCTTCTCCAACTTGATATTCAATCCCAGTCCCTTGATTTCGTTGCACAGCACGTCAAAGCTCACCGGCGTGCCGGGTTCCAGAATGTTCTCGCCCTTCACCATGCTCTCGTAAATCTTCGTGCGGCCTTCCACGTCGTCCGACTTGACCGTCAACAGCTCCTGCAAGATGTTCGCCGCGCCGTACGCCTGCAGCGCCCACACTTCCATTTCTCCAAACCGCTGGCCACCCGACCGCGCCTTGCCGCCCAACGGCTGCTGCGTGATCAGCGAGTACGGCCCTGTCGCGCGAGCGTGAATCTTGTCGGCGACCAAGTGATGCAGCTTGAGCATGTACATCACGCCCACGCAGGACTTCTGATCGAACGGCTCGCCCGTGCGGCCATCGTAAAGCTGCTGCTTGCCGTCCGGGTTCAGGCCCGCTTCCTTCATGCACTCGACGATCTCGACTTCCTTCGCACCGTCGAACACCGGCGTGATCGCCTTGAAGCCCAGCCGGCTGGCCGCGTAACCCAAGTGTGTTTCCAGGATCTGCCCGAAGTTCATGCGGGACGGCACGCCCAGCGGATTCAGGATCATGCTGACCGGCGTTCCGTCTTCCAGGAACGGCATGTCTTCTTCCGGCAGAATGCAGCTCACCACGCCCTTGTTTCCGTGGCGGCCGGCCATCTTGTCGCCAACGCTCAGGCGCCGCTTGACGGCCACGTAGACCTTCACCAGTTCCAACACGCCCGGCTGCAGCTCATCGCCGCGTTTCAGCTTGCCGACCTTGCGCTCCAGTTCGACTTCCAGCACGCGCTTGCGCTTGTCGTGCTTGTAGGCTTCCATGCGAGCTTTTCGGCGCGTATTCGCGTGCATCTCGACCTTGTTCAGGTCCAGAGCCTGATCCAACGCGATGACTTCGTCGTCCGTCGCGCCCTTGGCCAGTTCGTAGCGCTGACCGGTCTCGGCATTGACTAGCTTGCCGTCCACGACTTCCTTCAGCGATTCGAGCTTCTGCCGGATCACTTCGGCGATCCGCTGCTTGTACTCGCCCTCGATCTTCTTGATCAGCTTGCGGTTCTCGCCGCGTTCCTCTTCGCCGGTCGGGCTGGCGCGCGTGAAGCGTTCCACGTTTATCACGTAACCTTCGCAGCCCGGCTTCACTTCCAGCGAATCGTTCTTCACATCTTCGCCCGCGCGGCCGAAGATCGCGTGCAGCAGCTTCTCTTCGCTCGACAGTTCGCTCTTGCTCTTGGGAGCGATCTTGCCAACCAGGATGTCTCCCGGCTTGACGCGCGTGCCGACCCGCACCAAGCCTTCTTCGTCCAGGTTGCGCAGAGCCGCTTCGGAAACGTTCGGGATGTCCCGCGTGATTTCTTCGCGACCCAGCTTCGTCTCGCGGATTTCCACCGAGAACTCTTCGATGTGGATCGAGGTGAACACGTCGTCGCGCACCTGCCGCTCGTTGACCAGAATCGCGTCTTCGAAGTTGTACCCTTCCCAGCTCATGAACGCGACGAGGATGTTGTTGCCCAGAGCCAGTTCGCCGGCTTGAGTCGCCGCGCCCTGCGTCAGCACCTGACCCTTCGTCACCTTGTCGCCAGCTCTGATAATCGGCGTCTGGTTCAAACACGTTCGTTCGTTCAGCCCGAAGTACTTGCGCAGCGGCTCATTCACCAGGCGCGACGTGCTTCCAGTCCCATAGCGGACCTCGATGCGCGAGCCGTCGGCGTACTCGACCACGCCGTCCTCTTCAGCCACCAGCATCATGCCCGAATTGGCCGCGACGTACTTCTCCATGCCGGTGCCAACCAGCGGCTGATGCGGCCGGACCAGCGGCACCGCCTGGCGCTGCATGTTCGATCCCATCAGCGCGCGATTCGCGTCGTCGTGTTCAAGGAACGGAATCAAAGCCGCCGCCACGCCCACAAGCTGCTTGGGCGAAACGTCCATCAGCGTGATTTCATCGAGCGGCACGTTCACAAACTCCGACCGCCGCCGAGCCATCACGCGGTCCTGCTGAATCTTTCCGGTCTTCGTGTCGTACTTCACGTCGGCGTTGGCGATCGTGTGATCGTGCTCTTCGTCGGCGCGCAGATACAGCACCTCATCCGTGATCACGCCCTTCTTCACGACCGAGAACGGCGTCACAATGAATCCATAGTCGTTGATGCTGGCATAGATCGACAACGACACGATCAGCCCGATGTTCGTGCCTTCAGGCGTCTCAATGGGGCAGATGCGCCCATAATGAGACGGATGCACGTCGCGGACTTCAAATCCCGCGCGCTTCCGGTTCAAACCGCCCGGACCCAACGCCGACAGGCGCCGCTCGTGCGTCAACTGGCTCAACGGATTCGATTGATCGACGACCTGCGACAGCTCGCCGCGAGCAAAGAAGTACTCGATGCTGCTCGCCACCGTCTGGCTGTTGATCAGCGTGCGCGGCGTCATCTCGCCGGCATCCTTCAAACTCATGCGCTCGCGCACCGAACGGCGCAGCTTGATCATGCCCTTGCGGAACTCGTCCATCACCAGGTCTTTGATCGTGCGAACGCGGCGGTTTTCCAGATGGTCGATGTCGTCCGCCCCGTACGAAATCTCAACGACTTTGCAGCCTTCCGGGCAAAGCTTCTCAGCGTCAATTCGGTTCGCAAACAGCCGGTCGCGGAACTGCGCGCCAGCCTTCGCACTGTGCTCCCCTTCGGCCGGAGCGATCGCGTAGCGCGTCCCGCCGCTGCGCAGATACATCAGGTAACGCAGCACGTTGTAGTAATCCATCGCCGTTAGCGTCAGGATGTCTTCCGGAACCAGTCCCGCTGAGCCGTCGATGAACCGGCCGAACTTGCGGTTCAACCGGAACCGCCCGATGCGCCCGAAGTTGTAGCGCTTGTCGTCAAAGAACAACTCGTTGAACAGCTCGATCGCCTTTTCCTTCTGTGGCGGATTGCCCGGCCGCATGCGCTGATAGATGCGCAGCATCGCCTCTTCGTGGCTGTCCACGTCGTCTTCGCGGATCGAATTGATGATCAGCTCGTCCTTGGCCTCCGTGACGACCTCGACTTCCTTGACCTTCAGCCCGCGAACTGTATCGATGATCTCTTCGGTCAGCTTGGTGAGCGCCGGGACGATCACTTCGCCCGAATTCGGGTCGGCGATGTCCTGCGTCAGGTATGTGCCCTTCAACCGCTCCGTCTTCGATCCGAGCGAAATCGTTTCAACCGGGTAAAACGCCTTGAGAATGTCCCGCGTCGTGCCGAACTTCTCGCTCAGCGCCCGCAGGAACGTCGTGCCGATGATTTTTCCCGAGCGGTCGATGCGCAGATACAGCAGATCCTTCGAACTCACCTCGACCTGAATCCAGCTTCCGCGCTCCGGGATGATGCGGCATGAATGCAACCGCTTGCCGGACGGATGGATGTCTTCGGAGAAGTCCGCGCCGGGCGAGCGCTGCACCTGCGTGACGATCACGCGCTCAGCGCCGTTAATAATGAACTCGCCGCCGCCGATCATCAGCGGCACGGAGCCCAAATAGACTTCTTCTTCGACCACCTCTTCGCGCTTCAAGCGGCAGCGAATCTTCAGCGGCGCGCCGTACGTCAGGCCCAGAGCTCGGCATTCGTCCGGCGTGTGCCGCGGCTCGCCCAAATCGTACTCAAGAAAATCGAGCACGATCTGTTCGTCGTACGACTTGATCGGGAACACTTCCAGGAAGATCGCCTGAAGCCCGTCGCGCTTGCGCTCGTTGGGCAGCGTCTCCGCCTGCAAGAATTCCGCGTAAAACTTACGCTGCGTCTCGCACAGGTTCGGAATGTCAATGATGTGCTTGGCCCGGCCAAAGTAACGGGTCTGACTCGACATGATTACTAGCTCCTGGTTTTGTAGCGCAATCCTCCTGGATTGCGTGCCGGTGGTGCCGGCCTCCGCGCCGGCCGGGCATCAACACCCTACTGTTGGGAATCTACTTTCTCGTGGGATCTTGGTCCGATACCCTGAACGCTGTTAATCTTGAATCCCTTCTTGCTTGGCTTCGCGCGTTCCATGGCGTGGATCACTCGAGTATCGTTGCGGTGCCTTTCCGATACCCGATACCCCATACCCGATACCCGCTTGCCGGAGAGCGTTCTTTACGTTTTCGTACAGACGACAAAAAAGGCACCTGCGGTTATTCTCCCTTTCGCGGGAGTAAATAGCCGCTGCCTCAGAACGTCTGTTCGTCGTCTCTTCGACCCTTAATGGTCGCCGCTCTCTCTTGTCCCGAACCTGTGTAACCCAGCCCTGACGGCCATGTTACCGATTCGCCCAGCGAAGGTTTCCCTGAGGGTTGAGGCCTGCGGCGCGCGAGGGGAAACCCTGTGTATCTCGCGCGTCAATCGGCCTACCAGCTCTAAAGATTACACCGATAAGGTTTAATGTCAATGCACTTTATGTGAAAATGTGGTAATAAACACTGTCGGAGGGTTAATCATGAGCGACGAGTTCTTCCGAATTGGCACACGTGATCTTCCCGTGCAGTGGCACGCCAATGGTAAATTCGAGCAACTGGTCGACGGTACGCTCGATCGATGTTTTGATGGAACGCTTATTCGAAAGCAGCCTTTGGCCATGGTTCTGAAAGGTCTACGCAGGGTCGATATAACTATGGCGGGACCAGGGACAATGATAAGTGAAAAGGCCCGAAGTATTTTCGAGCGAGGTGGTTTCAGCGGTTGGCGCACGTTCCCGATTAAGCTCAAAACCAAGCGGAGTCTGAAGGAGAAGTTCTTTGGTCTGGTCGTAACGGGTCGAACTCCGGTAATCGGCGATATCTTCCAGAAACCAGAACGCATTAAGAAGAAGAATTGGGACGGCAGCGACTTCTTTTTGTTGAAAGACGGTGAACGAGTTACCGGCGTCACAGTCGTAACAAAACGGGTTGTGGAAGCTGCTCAACGAGCCGGCTTATCCGGAGCTGTCTTCCATCCGATTGTCGCTGAATAACAACATAAAGCCTCGCTTCGATTCTGTCTGCCCGGCAAAGTAGCCATCTGTCCCAAACGGAGGGAAGGAAGCCGCAGCCTGCTCTACCGCCTCCTGCCTCCCGCTTCCTGCCTCCTGCCTCCTGCCGCTGCCTACTGCCTACTGCCTACTGCCGTTAAGGCCCTTCCCCGCCCCCGCTCGCCTTCTTCCCATCCGCCGAGAACTTGAACTCCGACGGAACTGGCACCTCGAAAACTTTCCCCGCAACTTCCAGATGCACCGGAATATCGATTTGCGTTAGGTCATGCGGATCAGGATTGACCACCGCGCCGGCCGTGTTGAAGCCCAGTCCCAAACTCGCCTTCTTCACGGTCACTTTCAGACGTACCTCGCCGAAGCTCTGCCCGCGAGTGTTCGCCTTCACCTGCCACTTGCAGTTGCTCTTTGAACTATCTCTCAACTTGCCGTCGAGCGCCCCCGTGAACCGCACGCCGGCAATCTCAAGCGCCACGGCCGTGTCCTTGCCGACCGTCGCGTCGCCCACGTTGACGTTCGCATCCACACTCAGCGTGTCCGTGTTTTGAGCGCCCCGATTCCATTTCGCCTTGTAGTTGACGAACCCATTGAAAAGCCCCACCTCCGACGCCGGCAGCACCACAATGTCGCGCCTCGTGCTGGCCGTGAGCCCATCGCCATCGCGGATCGTCAACGTGACGTGATACGTCCCTTCGGCATTGTAAGTCTTCGACATCACCTTCTCGCTTCCGACCGGCGAGCCATCCCCAAAGTCCCACGCATACGCCTTGAGCTGATTCTCCGGATCCGTGCTGAACGTCGCATCAAACGCCAGCGGCACCCCCACAAACCCCGCCACCTCGCTGCACGTAAACCGCGCCGTCGGCGGCGTCCCGGAATGCAAGATAGCAGTATTATTGAACCCTGCGCTGACTGCCGAAATGCCTTGCACACCTACCGGCATATCGCACTGGCCTTTGGCGTTGCTGCCCCAAGCCACAACGCTACCATCGCCCTTCAGCGCCATTGAATAGTAAGCACCCGCCGCGATCGCAACAACGTTGTCCAACCCCACAGGAACTTCGGATTGTCCGCTGCCGTTCTGCCCCCACGCCACAACCGTGCCGTCGGACCTAAGCACGACAGTGTGAAAGTCTCCAACGGAAACTGCGGTCACGCCAACGAGTCCTCCCGGAACAGTGCTCTCGCCAGAATAATTGTAACCCCACTCCACAACGCTTCCATCTGACTTCAACGCCGCGCAAATGGAACCGCGCGTCGCAATTCCCACAACGCCGGTTAGATCAGGTGGAGGATTGGATTCCCGATCGAGATTTGCTCCCCAGCACACAACCGTGCCATCGCTTTTCAATGCAACCGAATGGCCATATAGAAGTAAGTCTCCATCTATGGAAGCGCCGGAGTATCCGGCTGCTATCGCGACAACACCGCTCAGCCCCATCGGAACATCACACTCTCCGGAGGTGTTGCCGCCCCACGCCACCACAGTGCCGTCGCTCTTCAGCGCCAAACTATGCTCAGCGCCGACAGCAACGGCAATGACACCGCTTAATCCTTCCGGCACATTGCACTGTCCCGCCGTATTGCGTCCCCACGCCACCACCGTACCGTCATTCTTCAGTGCAACGACGTGATTCTTGACCGCGATTGCCGTCACGTTGCACAATCCCGACGGCACGTCGCATTGCCCATACGTATTCCCGCCAAAAATCAGTGGAACACCTTCAACCTTCACGGCGTCCGCCGCCGAAACAGCCCCGCAGATTCCCAGCAGCACAACCCAAGAAAGACGTGTCACGATGAACCCCTCCTCGGCGGCAAACACAGGCATGAAGACTTGAGCAAGTTGCCAACAAGGTATAATCGCCGCCCATTCCTCCGCCAGCAGCTTTTCAAGATAAGCCTCGCGCCGTTTAAGGCCCGGGGCACTCAAGACCTTCCGGCCATTCTTTTGCGTAAACCGAGGTGCAGACGGTCGTGTCGCAGGTTGACTGGCTTATGCCCCGCAGTGCACCATCCTTCTCCGGCGGAATCTACTCATTGGCCGCCGTGTTTATCGTTGTTGCCGCGCTATATTTTGCCAGCCCCGTCCTGATTATCGTGGCCCTCTCCGTCCTCTTCAGCTTCCTGCTCGCACCTGTCGTATCCTGGATGGAACGCTGGCTGGGCCGGGTGCTCTCGACCATCGTTGTGGTCGTGCTGGCGCTATCCATTTTGGGTGGCGCGGCCTATGTCGTCGTGGATCAGTTTGTCAGGTTCGTAGCAAAGATACCCGAATCGCAAGCCACTATAGAACACAAACTCCAATCCATCAGCTTCGGCGGCGGCAGCATCGGCCGCGCCCAAAAATCAGTCGAACAGCTCGGCCAGCAGCTCTCTGGCAGCGCCCAGGCCCAAAACAAGGCGGGCGCAGACTCACCGCAGAATGCGCCTCGAAGCACTGAAAACACCGCTCAGCGTCAGACGGCCGGAACACCCTCCGGACTTCCTGTTCCCGTCGAAGTCGTTCAGGCTCCGCCAAACGCCCTGCAACTGTTCCGCACTGCCTTAGGACCATTGCTTGGCCCTCTCGGCAACGCATTGATGGTGACTGTCCTCGTCTTTTTCATGCTGCTGCAGCGCGAAGACCTTCGCAACCGCTTCGTGCACATGATGGGCCCGCGCATGAACGTCACCACGCAAGCATTGGATGAAGCCGGCCACCGCGTCAGCTCCTATCTTCTCTCGAACTTCATCGTCAACACCGGCTATGGCGTCCTCATCGGCACGGGCGTGTTCCTGATCGGCATCCCCAGCGCTTTTCTGTGCGGGCTGCTGGCTACGCTGCTTCGCTTCATTCCATACATTGGAGTCTGGATTGCCGCAGCCCTGCCGATTCTGCTGTCGATCACCATTGAGGGCTGGTGGCACACGTTCGCCGTCATGGGCCTCTTCGCCTTCGTTGAGGTGCTCGTCGTCAACTTCGTCGAACCCTACGTCTACGGGCGCAGCACCGGCGTGGGCTTGGTCCCCCTGCTCCTCTCCGCCGTGTTCTGGACGTGGCTCTGGGGCGGTGTCGGGCTCTTCCTCTCCATTCCCCTTACCGTCTGCGTAGTCGTCCTCGGCAAGTATGTTCCGCAGCTCCATTTCCTGGCCGCCGTTCTGGGCGATGAAGAAGTTATGCCCACGTACATGCTCCTCTATCAGCGCCTCCTGGCCAAAGACTACGACGAAGCCGCCGACCTGCTTTCTGAGGCGTTTCAGGGCAACGATGTGGTCGATGTCTACGACTCCACCCTGCTCCCGGCGCTCGTCATGGCCGAACGCGACCGCCACTACGGTCGCATCGATGAACAAAAGGCCGCCGAAGTCCGTGCTTTGATCAGCGCGCTCAACGTCGACCTGCTTGCCGAATCCGAAAGCGATCAGACCGCTGAATCCGACGCTAAACGCGGCGCTCCGCCCCGCTGGGTCCCCGCCTCGCCTGAATCCGGAACGATCGCAATCTGCACCCCCGCGCAGGACGCCGCCGACGAAGTCTGCTCACATATTTTCTCTCAGCTTCTGGCCCTGCACGGCGTGCTCGCCACCACACTCACACCTGCGGAAGTCGAACGCCACCTGCAAAAGAAGGACTGGCCGCATGCCCGAGCCCTCATCATCTCAGCCTTGCCTCCCACCAACCGGCACCAGTTGCGGCGCATCTACGAAGCCGCCCGGCGCAGCAACCCCGACGCGCTGATCTTGGTCGGCTTCTGGACGTCAAGCTGGGACGCCGCCGGTTTTGAACGCTACCGCCAGCGCCTGCGCAGCGACACCAACGTCCAACTCGTCGGCACCTTCGCCGTCGCCCTCAAACAGCTCCGCGCCCTACTCGCCTCTCCGCCTCAGCAATCGCGCAGCGCCTCCGCTCGCACCCAAGCCAAACCCGCCACCACACCGCCACAATCTGTCCCCGCTCCATCACTCCCGCGCCCCAGCACTAGACGACCATAACATTCGCGTTGCTTCAATCGCCCCATAGCGCGGGCATCACCCAGCGCTGCCGTTCTCCCCTCTTCCGAGGGAAGGGGGTCGGGGGGTTAGGTTCGCGGTCCTCGCTATTCCCCGTGACTCCCGCCCGCGGAAGCGGTATAGTCTCCCGCATGATTGCCGCCGCATCTTCATCGCGGCCGACGTTCTGAATTCTGCATTCTGAATTCTGAATTCTTCGGAGCTTCCCATGCGCATCTTCCTTCTGCTTTCGCTGCTGGCATCCTGCTGGCTCCTCCCGCCCGGCCGCGTTCTCGCCGAAACCGGCCTGCCGAAGGAATTCTCCCCGCTCTCCGGCGATCTCGAGAAGCAGATGCAGGAACTGCTCAAAGCCGCCGAAAAATGGCGCGGCCTGACCTACAAGCAGCCCGTCCCCTGCGGCTCACTGGATCGCGACCGCCTCAAAAAGCAGGTCCTCGACATGTTCAAAGAGGAGCTCCCCGCCGACAAGATGAATGCCTTGGAAACGGGCCTTAAGGCATTCGGCCTGATCCCGCAGGATATGAAGCTCGCCACGTATTACCCCGAACTGCTCACCAGCCAGATTGGCGGCTTCTACGAACCCAAAAAGAAATACCTCGCCCTCATTCAAGGCAAAGAAGGCATGTTCGACAAAGCCACGCGCGACCAGCTCGGCGCCGCCATGGCCGACAAAATGGAACAGACCGCCCTCGTTCACGAACTGACGCATGCGCTTCAAGACCAGCACTTCGATTTGCAGAAGTTCATGATCGAAACCCCGCTCGCCGATGCCGCCGCCGCGCGCACCGGCCTGGTCGAAGGCGACGCCACCCTGACCATGTACGATTTCGTTCTCGGCATGCGCGTCGAAGACGTGCCCATGCTGGACAAAATGATGAGTGCCCTCGCCGATGACCCCAAGCAGCTTTTCGCCGCAATGCCCAATATGCCCGGCTCCAAAGAAATGGCCGCCGCGCCCGCGTGGTTTCGCGACACCCTCCTCTTCAGCTACCTGCAAGGCATGACCTTCTGCGCCAGCGTCAAACACCTCGGCGGCCAGAAGCTGCTCGACTACGCCTTCGCCAAAGACCCGCCGCGCTCCACCGAACAAATTCTCCATCCCGAAAAATGGCACTCCCAGCGCGACGACCCCGTCGTCATCGAATTCCCCGATCTGGCCCAGGAACTCCCCGGCTACAAACGGGTCTCCGAAGGCCAGCTCGGCGAACTGTCCATCCGCACACTGCTCCGCGAAGCCGTGAAGGACGATAAGAAAGCCGCGACCGCCGCCGCCGGCTGGGGTGGCGATCAGTTCGCCGTTTACCAGAAGGACAACAACGCCGTTTTGCTCTGGATCACCGAATGGGACAGCAACCAGGACTGCAAGGAATTCAAGGAAGCCGCCGGCACCCTCGGCCAGGACTGGACCATCGACAATTGCCGTCCCAGCCGCGTCGTCGTCATTCGCGGCAAACTTCAAGCTCCCGAACTTGAAGCCGTAAAGACCAAACTCGCCGCCGCCAAAGCCCAAGTCCCCGACAACAAAGCCATCGACCTCGCCTCCCTCGGGATTAAAGGCCAGCCCGCCGAGAAGCAGCCCGAAGTCGCCGGCGGCAACATGCAGAAGTCGATTGAGGAACTTCTCAACGGCAAGGACGGCGGCCTCGACCTCGCCAAGCTCATGAAGGATCCGAACATCCAGAAGATGGCCGAAGGGATGCTCAAGGGCAACAAAGACGATGGCGGCCTCGATCTTGGCGCTCTGATGCAAAACCCGATGGTCCAGGAAATGGCCAAGAACATGCTCAGCCAGGAGCGCCCCAAAGGTCAGCTCAGCGATGATGGGCGCACCTACACCAACGCGCAGATCGGCATCGAATTCAAACTCCCCGACGCACAAAACGATTGGCAATTCCAAAAGCAGGCGCCGCCGATGCTCGCCGCTGCCGCCAACAACGAAAAAGAGGGCCTGCAAGTCACACTCGCCGCGCAACCGATGCCCATGGCCATCGACGTGGCTGAAATGGGCGACATGATGGAAATCGGCTTCAAGATGGCCGTGGAAAATTACAAGAAGATCGAAATCGGCCCCGGCGAATGGAACGGCAAGAAAGGCTGTAACGCGCAATACGAAGGCACGCTCAACGGAACCCGCATGCGCTTCGTCCAACGCCTCTTTACCGCCGGCTCAACGATGGTCGTCGTCTCCGCCGTCGTCCCCACCGATAAATGGGACAAGGCGGAAAAGTCCATCAACGCCGTTTTCTCCGGCCTCAAATTCGTCGCTCCCAAACCCGCCGAAAAGAAGGAGCCCCTCAAAGAATAGCGCTGGTTGCCACGGACCGTCCGTTGTACCGCAGGCCTCCGGCCTGCCCTCCGTTCCGTCGTGCGGGCGCAACGCCCGCAATTAAATTTCCGTCATCACATAGGTTTCCTTCCCTTTTTCCTGGTAATTTCCTCGTTGAGGCTTACTGTCGCATAAAGCGACAGCATAGGAGGGCTTGCATAAATGTCTTTGTTTAAGAAGATCGCCGAGAAACTCGCGAGCGAATCCGGCGAACTCAAGAAGATCAAAGTCGAAGCCGAAAAACGCCGCGCCGCCAAATCCAGCGGCGAACTGCCAAAGGTCTCCGGCGACCCCGTTGACAAGACGATCGCCGCCCTCACCAACCGCGTTCAGCAAGGCAGTGACCCAAAGAAACCGTAACCTCCTCCCCTCTTCCCCTCTTCCCCTCTTCCCCTTCTCCCCTCCTCCCCTTCTCCTCGTCACCACGCCCTTCCGTCTCCCGCACTACACCTTCCCCGCCCTATCCAGTAAACTCCCTCCCCAATGAACCCCGCCAAAGCGGCTCCCCCAGCCAGCCTCCTCGCCCGCCTGCGCCACAGTACCGCCGCGCGCGATGGTCTCTACGTCCTCTTCGCGCAAGGTCTGGCCACCGCCATCGCGTTGGGCGTTGATGTCCTCCTCTTCCGCTGGCTCTCCCCGCCGGAACGCGGCACCCTCACCGCCGCCCTCGGTCTGCGCAACATTCTCCTTTATGTCGCCGACATGGGCCTCGCGCTGACGACCGTCCGAGTTGCCTCCGCCTACGTCGCCCAAGGCCAGTCCGCGCAAGCCGACGCCGTTTTCCGCCGAGCCCTCTCGACACGCATCGCCCTTGCGGCAATCGTCATCGCTCTGGCCGCCGCGCTCTCTCCCCTGCTCTCCGCGTTCCCGCTCGCCGCACCCGCACGCCACGCGCTTATCTGGGCCTCCGCCGCCGCATTGTTTGGAATGACGGCGACCTCCTGGGGCGTAGACGTCTCCCGCTCCACGCGCCGCTTCGGCCTCTACTTCGCCCATCAATTCATCGAAGCCGCACTCAAAGCCGCTGCCGTCGTTTGCGTGCTCGTCCTTTTCACCGGTCGCCTCAATTCCGAAGTCGTCCTCTGGGCGATGGCTATCGCCGCAACTGTCGCCGGTCTGGCCAGCATCACCCTTCAGCGCCAGCCGCTGCTCAAGCGCCAGCCGCTCGATCCCAGCACGCGCGCCGCACTGCATACCGAGATCAGTTCCTTCGGCCGCTACGCTGGAGCCATCGCTTTACTCCAAACCGTCAGCGCTTTCGTGGAAGTCTTCCTCATCCAGTGGCAGCGCGGATCAACGGACACCGCCGTCTTTGAAGGCGCCCGCCGCCTCGCGTCGGTGCTCCCGCTCCTCGCCGGAGCGATCGCCACCGTTCTGCTCCCGCGAGCTGCCGCGCTGGAATCGGCAGACGCCTGCAAGGCCTACGTCAAAAAGGCGTTCCCCGTCACCCTGGCCCTCGCCGTCGTCTCCGCAGGCGCCCTCGCCGCCGCCGCGAGTTTCATTATTCCAATCCTGTGGGGCGATCGATACGCGCAGTCCATCCCCGCGCTGCGCTGGCTCTGCCTGGCCTACGGCATCTCCATCGTCCTCGATCCGCTGATGCTGGTCCTCTTCCCGCTCAAGCGCCTCGGCCTGCTCCTTACGCTCAACGCGCTCAGCTTGGCGCTCTCAATCGGTCTCGGAATTTTCCTGATTCCGCGCCTCGGCCCATTGGGCGCCGCCTGGTCCGTCCTCTGCGTGAAAGTGACGACGGCAATCGTCTTCTCCGCCGCATTAGCGCTCGCACTCAAGAAAACTCCACCAATGACTAATGACCAATGACTAATGACTAATGACTAATGACTTACTTGCCCCAATTCGTTCTCCGCGCTAAAAGAAGAGTTGTGACAAAATCGCACCTCTAGACTCATTCTCCCAGGACAACCCCATGAACGTCGTTATCTCAGGACCCTTCGGTTATGGCTCGCTCGCTGATGAAGCCGTTCTCGCAGGACTACTCAAGCACCTGCCCAGCCCCAAGCACTCCGTGACGGTGCTCTCGGCCGACTCGCAGCGCACAGAGCAACTTCACGCCGTCAGCGCGGTCGAAGCAGGCGCGCCAACCGCGTTTCTTTCAAACCGAAGTGCCTGGACGGCCATCCAGAAGGCGCATCTCTTCGTCATCGCCAGCGCCGGTCCCGTGAACGAGCTCGGAAAGTACCCCGCTCGCCTCTGGCTTGCGCACCTTGAACCCGTGCAGATCGCCGAACCCAAGACCGCGGTCATCGGCATCGGCGCGACGCCCATTCCTATCGCCCAGGACCGCGCCCGCGTCCAGCGCCTGCTGCATCACAACGCCGAAGCCGTCTCAACCCGCGACGAATCCTCCAAGCGCGCCCTGATGGCCTGCGGACTGGCCGCCAATCGCGTCTCCGTCACCGGCGACCCCACGCTCGCCCTGACGTGTGCCACTGCATCCGGAAGCGGCACCGCCGCCTTGCCCAGCAGTGCAGTCCCGGCCGGCAACACCCTCGCCGTCATCCTTGCGCAAAGCGTCCCGTCCCGAACCAGCTTCGATTTCCAGCCCGCCGCGCCTTCGCCCGAACTTCAGGCCTACACCACCGCATTGATCAAGGGTCTGCTTCAGCACGGCGACGCCAAGCTGCTCATCGTCCACGACGACACCGACCCTTCACGCAAGCAAGCCGAAGAACTTCGAGCGTTTGACTTCGATCGCATCGAACTTCTCGCGCCCGACGAAGCATTCGCGGACTTCCTCCAAGAACTCGCCCAGTGCCGCGCCGCCTTCAGCTTCAGCCGGCACGGAATTCTCCTGTCCGGCGTCTGCGGCGTGCCCGCCGTCGCTTTGAGCGAAGAACCCGGCGCCCCCGAACTGCTCAGCGCTCTCGGCCTTCAGGATTTCGCGGTAGACTTGACTAACCCCGAAGCCGCCATCGCTGTCGTCGCGCGTCTGGCCGCTGATACTTCGCTCCGCACGACACTGGCCGCTCGCGTCGCCGGTCTGCGCAAGCGCGAAGCCCAAAACGGCCGCATCCTCGAACTTCTCGTCCCCCGCCGCGTCGCCCGCGAACGCGGCATCCCCAGCGAAGACGACGAAAGCGATGAAGACGAGAGTGGGAAGCCTAAAGGTCCGCCAAAGCCGAAGAAGATGAGACAAAAAGCATTCAAAGGCAAGAAGCCCGGCGACGCCCCTTCCTTCTCCCCTCACGGGAGACGGCCGAGGTAAGCGACGCGACGCGACATGCGCATCGCGCGTGTTGTGCCAGCTAATCCAAAATCTAAAATCTAAAATCCATAATCAGGCGCTGGGAACCAGCACGTGCAGCGCCTTCGGCCGCACGTCGAACCTGCACGGCGTCTGCCCAAGCGACTCACCGTCCGCACACACCCACTGCGGCTGCTCCGGCGTCTCGATTTCAACAAACGTGCTCGTCAGCGTCGTCACCGCTGGGTGAGTCACATGCGTGCCGCGCAGCACGCGCGGCAAAATCCGCATCACCGTGAACCGCGACACTTCATCCACCACGCACAGATGGAAAACGCCATCATCGAGCTTTGCCTCGGGAGTAATCCGCATCGCCCCGCCATAACAGGGCGCGTTTCCCGTCGCCACCAGCAGCAGACGCCCTTCGCGCTCTCCGAAGTCTCCCTTCAGTCGCACCAACGGCGCGCGAAAAGAAATCAACACCCGGAGCACGCCGTACAGATACGCCGGCGTCCCTTTCAGCCACAGTCTTCGCGTCTCGACAAACCGGCTGACTTGCGAATCGAAACCCATCGTGGCAACCGTCAGAAACCGCTTCTCGCCAAACGCGCCCAGATCGACTGCCTTCCGCGCGCCATTCAGCAGCACGTCGGCCAGTTTCTCCGGCGAATCCTGTTTACCGAGC
Organism: Planctomycetota bacterium; assembly: GCA_036504595.1. Lineage (GTDB taxonomy): Bacteria > Planctomycetota > SZUA-567 > H5-PLA8 > H5-PLA8 > DASXUX01. Next base: position 235,548 of record DASXUX010000095.1, read on the forward strand.
CCCAGCACGCTGGCGAAATCGTTGCATCGCCCGCGCGGCAGAATCCCCAGCGCCGTCTTGCTTCCGTCCAAAGCCGTCGCGATTTCCTGCAGCGTCCCATCCCCACCGCATCCGGCCACAACAGGCACACCCCGCCCCGCCGCCTCGCCCGCCAGCCGCAACGCATCGCCGCGCCCCGTCGTCAGCGCAATCTCGGCTGCCCGCCCCGCCTTCCGCAGTAGCTCCTTCACGCGCGTCGCCAGTTCCGGCGCCGCCCGAGCTCCCGATGTCGGATTGGCAATAATCAAACAATCAAAAGGCACTGGCGCCATTCACTCCAAACGACGTAAAGCTATCACATTGCGCGTCTGCCACCACTCGTTGCCGGCAAAACAAACACCCTAAGAAACTCTGTGCCCTCTGTGTTCTCTGTGCCTCTGTGTTGAAGTCGTGGTTTCGGCGACTAGAGTCTACCTGACGTCCCACATCGCAATCGGCGGACTGTGCACCACCGAAACGCTCGCGCCCGACCCCTGCTTGCTCCGCCCCATCTCGATCGCCGCTTCCACGGTCGCCGCTGTTTCCCAGCCCAGCCGCTGAGCCGCCTCGGTGCTTTGCGGATTGACGATAATGATCTGCCCCGCGTGCTGCGACCCGTGAGCGCCCCAGTTCCACATCGAAATCGGATGAAAGCCGTGATAAGCGTTGTGAAAACGGTACAGCTTAATGTAACGCTCGTCGTGAGCCAGCTCGTCCGCCCAGCGCTTGTCCACTTCGTACGGGTCGCGCGTCTGCTTCAGCTTCTCGAACAGATCGCTGTAACTCGGGTGATGCACCGAATCGAATCTGTTTTCCAGCGAGTGGATCAGGATGACCGTTCCGCCCTTTTTCACAATCGGCTGGTTGCGGTAGAAATTAAACATGTAGCCCAACCCCATCGAGTAAACCAGGATGGGGTTCATCACCGAATGCACGCTGTACGGCATCACGTACGGAATCGGCAGCACCACAATGTCCGACTGGCCCTGTATCTCAATGAGTTGCTGCCTGTAAAGATTCTCCAGCGTGACCTTGTGCACCGCTTCGGCCTCGCCCGCCGTCACGCCCGTCACCTGATACGGCGACTTCACCGAGAAGAAAATCTTCCTATTGAACGCCAGCGGCGAGAAATCCAGGAAATGTTTGTTCAGTCGCGCGCCAACCTTGTCCGCCACTGTCCAGTTCGGCTCAGGCTTCTGCATGTAGGCGAGATACCACGGGAACGAATTCGGGAACGTGTCCGTGTTCACCGTGGTTTCGATATGAAAGATCTTGATCTGCTTTTCGACATAGCGCCCGATCCGGTCGATCGCCTGGTGCATCTTGCTGCGCGGCGGATCGTTGAAGCTCCGCGAGTTCATCTGGTGATCGCAGTTATGATTGGCTCGCACGCAGCGGTACGTCGCCAGTCCCACGCCCACCGACTTGTGCCCGCCGTTCAGCGCCACCAGATTCAGATTCACATAAATCAGCAGGTCCGACGTCGCCGAACGCTTATGAATCTCGACGATTTCGCCGTGATCCGTGTTGCCCAGCACCACATTATCGTCTTTGTCTTCAGCGTCGTAATTATAGAGCGTCCGCTTGCGCCAATGAGCGTCAAAAATCTTCGGCCCAACCGTCTCCTCGACCTCCCAATCGTGCATGTGCCGGTGCAAGCACACCGCCACGACCAGATGCACGTCCGTCACGCCCGCCGCCGCAAGTCGCTCCAGCAAAACTTCGAGCATCACCTGCCGGCAATCCGGCGGCATCTGCTTCGGCAGCGACAGCGAAATGTCGTCGAACGCAATCGTCACCTTCATCCCGGGCTTCAGATGAGCCTTCAGCGGGTCCATCCCCAGCGGGTTGTCAATCGCCCGCTCGATTTCGCCTCGAAGTTGCGCCTTCGTGAACCCCGGCAGCGGTGGCCGCGGATAAAGCACCCGCGTCCCCACCGGCACCTGCGCATAGACGAACCGCTCGCCATTGGCAAGGAACAGCGGCCGGTCGCCCTTCTCGACGATTTGAACAAGCTTCTCTGAATCGATTGGCTGCATGCGCTGAAGTTATTCGCGCGACGCTAAACGTAAAGCGAAGTTTGTGCTACAGGTACTCGACACGTCCTTCGACCTCCGTCGGAAGAAGCGCCTCATAAATCAAAATGAGCCCACTGATGATCTGTCCAATGCTGCGTGCATCTATCGCGCAGAACGCGATACCGAAGTGCGTCCCTGTGCCGGCAAGGACCAGCAGGTCGCAATCATGCGTTACTAGCACGCGATGTTCCGCCGTAGCGAAATGGAGTTGCACGGGATCGTCTGTTCCGAGGAGTTCCTGTTCCTGAGAAGTCGTAACGTCAATTCCATACCGACGCAAGGCTTTCGCCACGTCTGGATCGACGTTTTCGTCCAGGTGAAAGCGAATCCGCTCAGCCATTCGGCGTCGTCTGCAGCTTGGTCTTCACTATCGACGGGTTCTTTTTTCGTTCCTGCTCGACGTAGGCTCGATCCGCATCCAGGCGTTTGTCGATCTCTTCGCGGTGTTCGAGATAGTAGGCAATTGCGGCGTAGAGTTTGGCCAGCGCAATGTTGTAATGCGCCGAAATCTGCTCAAGGGACATCCCCATCCTGAAGTGCCAGACAGAAACGTCCGCGACCGAAATGCGGTGTCCGGCCAAGCGCGGCTTGCCCCCAAGCGTGCCAGGCGTGATGTCGATAAGTTGGTCTAAGCCGGCGACCATAGTCTCAATCCCCAATGCGGATTCTACCACGTCACCGGCTTGCTGCCAGAAGCGTCCAAAACCAAGCGAATCGCGTCTCGCAAATTTCTCTTCACGTCCTTGATCGTGCGGCCCTGGGTGATCGCGGCTGGAATCTCCACGCACACCGCCGTCCACCAGCGCTCCTCTTTCGAATGCGTCAGAATAGCCGTGTAGACGTTGCGCCTGCGCATAGATTCTCCTCTCCTGGTACGCTACGATGCTTTTGAGCATCGGTCAAGACCCCACCTCAAAAACCGTCTTGAACGCCCCATTCCTCCCCGCATCGAACGCCGTCGCGAGCGCCGCTCGATATTCCTTCAGCGGAAACTTCCGGTTCACCAGACCTTTCAGCGCCCCGCCGCTCTTCTGCAGCATCTCCAGGGCCAGAGCCATCGTCTTCACCTTGCGCCCGTCCAGCGTCTCCCAGCCGTATGCGTACGAGCCCTGCACTTGCAGAGCCTTATACCAAAGGCTCGTCCAATCTATCCCAACCCCGATGCCTGGCATTCCCGTCAGCACCAAAAGCCCCCGTGGCCGTGTTAATCGCATCGCATCATCAATTGATGCACTCGAACCCACACAATCAATGACGCAATCAACTCCGCCAAGCACCACCGGCTTTCCGATTTCCGGTTGATGGATTCCCTCTGGTCTGGGGAAGCAGCATGGAAAATCCGAATTCTGCCGATGTGGATCTTTCTCCAGAGCAAGCAGGACCTGTGCGTAGAAATTCGAGGATGGCAAAATGCGATCCGCGCCCGAGACCTTTGACGCCCATTCCTCCTGCGCCTCAAACCGAGCCGTTGCAAGCACGCGGGCCTTCCCTCCGAGTGCGCGGTAAGCGTAGATCGTCAACAATCCAATCGTACCGCAGCCGAGAAAGAGCACCGTTTTTTCTTTTTCGCGTGGAACTTTCGCCGCAGCATGTATCGCGCACGCAAACGGCTCGGCCAACACCGCCTCTTCGTCGCTCAATTCCTTCGGCACCGCATGCAACTGGCTGTGATGAACGACAACACTCGCCGTGCTCCACCCGCCGCCCGTGCTATTGCAGTACCCCGTCTGAATGCCGCCCTTGATGCTGCCCTTCAGAATATTCTCGCAGTGAGCGTACTCGCCTTCCGCGCACGGTCGGCACGGCGGCTTGATCCCACGAACTTCGCACGACAGAGCTGGTTCGAGCACCACGCGCGCGCCCGTCTTCCACTCCGCCGGCACCGCGCTCCCCGCCTCAACAATCTCGCCGACCAGTTCATGCCCCAGCACAAACGGCGTCGAAACAAAAGGCGAAAAGTAAGGACTTCCCTTGCACGCAATCGCCGATAAATCCGAGCCGCAAATGCCACTCAGTTTCGGCTTGATCCGCACCCATTCCGGCGTCGGCAAACTCGGCGGCGGCAGATCCGCCAGCCGAATGCACGACAATGCCCCCGTCGCCACCGACGGCCACCGTCCCGAACACCCGCGCACCAACAGCCAGCGCGGCACCGACCGAAAGAATTCAATCGCTTGAGGCATACTCATTAAATACTGTACGCCGCCTTGAACATCAACCGCAACGCCCCTCTATCTCCACCTTCCGTCCTCTGCGTTTCTCCGCGCCTCCGCGTCTCTGCGTTTCAACTCAGCCCCCGTTGAACTGGCAAATCCCGCTCCGCTGCCTAATATTGACTCCCCCATGAACAACGCTGGACCTCTCTCGATCAAAAAATGTTTCGCCGGTAAGGGCGTGCTCCTGACCGGAGCCACCGGCTTTCTGGCCAAAGCCGTCGCGGAAAAGCTGCTCCGTGATCTGCCCGACATCGGCCAGATATATCTGCTCATCCGCTCCCGTGTGAAGCCCGACGGCTCACGCATCGAAGCCAGTGAGCGCCTCCACGGCGAAATCCTCCGCAACAGCGCCTTCGGGCGCCTGCGCGAACAGCTCGGTGAAGACTTTGAGAGCTTCTGCGCATCGAAAATTACCTGCGTCCCTGGCGACCTGACCGCCCCGCACCTGGGCCTCGACGATAAAGCCTTCGCCGATCTTTCCAAGAAAGTCCACGTCGTCGTCAACAGCGCCGCCACCGTCGTCTTCGATGAACGCCTCGACCTGGCCCTCGACCTGAACACGATGGGCCCCCAGCGCCTGCTTGAATTCGCTCGCGCCGCTGGAGCCGTTTACGTCCACATCTCCACGGCCTACGTCAGCGGCATGCGCACCGGCCTCGTGCCCGAAAAGCTCCTCGACCCGATGAAGGCCATCGATGCGCAGCTTCCGCCCGGCGTTCCGCGCCCGCAAAAGTTCGACGTCAACGAAGAACTCGCCTCGCTCAACCAGATGGTCCGCAACATCACCGCCGATTGCGAAAAGCTCCTGCGCCAGAAAGGCATCGTGCCCGAAAGCGAAGAAGGCACCGCACAACTCCGCACCGCGCTCGTCAGCGCCGGCATGCGCCGCTCGCAAAGCTTGGGCTGGAACGACACCTACACCTACACAAAATTCCTCGGCGAACAGCTCATCAAGATGAACCACGGCCCCGTGCCGACCGTGATCGTTCGCCCTTCGATTATCGAATCCAGCCTGGCCGAACCCGAACCCGGGTGGCTCGATGGCCTGCGCATGGCCGACCCGATCATCATTGGCTTTGGCAAAGGCCGCCTGCAAGACTTCCCGGCCAACCAGAACATTACGCTCGACATCATCCCCGCCGATCTGGTCGTGAACACTGTCCTCGCCGCCACTGCGTACATCGTTCGCCTCGGCCAAGAAGCAGTAGGGCGGGCGTCCCTGCCCGCCGACATACCCGTGGCGGGCACGGAGGCCCGCCCTACCGAAGCTCCATTCGACCTCTTCGTGATCGGCAGCTCGTCCGAAAACCCGCTCCTCTTCCGAGCGCTCTACGAACACGTTCGCGCCTACTTCCAAAAGCACCCGATGACCGACCGCTCCGGCAAGACCGTGGCCGTCGCGACATGGCGCTTCCCCAGCGTCGAACGTTACCGCAGCCAGATGCGCAACCGCTACCTGCGCCCGATCAAAGCCGCCAATTTCCTGCTCGCCGCGCCGCTGCCCATCCCCGGCGGCCGCCGCATGCGCATGCGCCTGCGCACGCTCAACACGACACTCGAACAGTTGCTCTACTATGTGGACATATACGGCCCGTATGTGAATCTGCAGTGCCGCTTCGAAACCAATCACACGCGCGAGCTCCAGGAACTGGTCGCCCCTGAAGAACGCCCCGCGTTCAGCTTCGATCCGCGCCGAATTCACTGGCGCAATTACATCCAGGACATCCACATCCCCGGCCTCAAGCGCAATATCCTGCGCATGGACGTCGTGCCGCGCACTGGCGCCGGCGAAGGCCATCTCCTCGACGAAGAAGGCGCCGCCGCCCAGAAACGTCGCGGCGCGCCCGTCGGCGTGCGCGGCGTTCCGCAGACCATCGTCGATCTCTGTGCGCGTGGAGCTGAACGCTTCGGCAACAAGCCCTTCCTCGAAATGCGCCGCACCGAAGGCCCCAGCGTGAGCCTTTCGTACGCCGATTTCTTTGAGAAAAGCGGCGCGCTCGCCCGCCGACTCATCGCGCGGCTTGGTTTGCATCCCGGCGATCGCGTCGCGATCATCGGCGAGAACTGCCCCGAATGGTCCCTGGCCTACATGTCCGTCTCGCGAGCTTGCTGCGCCGCTGTGCCGCTCGACCGCGTCATGCCGCCGGCCGAAGCCGCTCGCCTGATCAAGCTCGTCGAAGCCAAAGCTCTGATCATCTCGCCGGCTCTTCACAAAACCTTTCGTGAAGAACTCGCCGACCGCAACGCTCTGCCGCCCTGTCTGAACATGCTCGACCTGCAGCCTCTTAGCGGCGAAGCATGGCCCTATCCAGAAGCATCCATCGGCGATCGCCCGCTGAAAGACCCCTCGGCCGAAACGTTGGCCTCCATTCTTTTCACCAGCGGCACGACATGGGATCCCAAAGGCGTGATGCTCAGTCACGCCAACCTCGTCGCCGATGCGCTCTCGGTCGCCGAAGTGCTCGAACCGATGGAAAGCGACCGTTTCCTTTCGCTTCTGCCGCTTCAGCACGCTTTTGAATTCACCTGCGATTTCCTCATTCCGATGTACGGCGGTTCGACCATCTACCACGTCGAAAACCCGCGCAAAGATGCCCTGCCGACCATGAAGTCCGCGCAAATCACCGTCGTGCTCGGCGTGCCACGCCTCTTTAAAATGTTCATGGACGGTATCAGGGCGCAGCTTGCCGAACGCGGCCTGACCACGCGCCTGTCTGTCAGCGTCGGCCACACCGTCGCTGGAGCGCTCGAACTGGCCGGCAGCACGCAGGCCCGTAAGAAGATATTCAAGGCTGTTCACGAAGGCTTCGGCGGAAAGCTGCGCCTGTTCGTCTCTGGTGGAGCCGCGCTCGACCCCGAAATCTACCACTTCTTCGAAGGCTTCGGCATCCCCATCGCCGAAGGTTACGGCCTGACCGAAACCTCCCCCGTTCTGACCGTGAATCCGCTCGGCGCCTCGAAGGCCGGCAGCGTCGGCCCCGCCGTGCCCGGAACTGAAATCCGCATCGCCGCGCCCGACGAACACGGCGTCGGCGAAGTCCTCGCGCGCGGCCCGACGATCATGCACGGCTACTGGCGCAATCCTGCCGCCACCGAAAAGACCTTCGAAAGCGGCTGGTTTAAGACAGGCGACCTCGGCCGTGTCGATCCAGACGGCTACCTGCAGATCACCGGCCGCCTGAAAGACGTGATCGTCACCTCCGCAGGAAAAAACGTCTATCCCGACGAAGTCGAAGCTGCGTTGCGCGAAATTCCCGGCGTCAAAGAACTCTGCGTCGTCGGCCTGCCCGCGCGCTCCGGCATGGGCGAAGAAGTCGCCGCAATCGTCGTCCCCAAACCCGACGGCAACCGGGATGCCATCCAGACAGCCATCGACAAAGTCTGCCGCTCACTGTCCTCCCACCAGCGTGTCGCACGTCTCGAGTTCCAAAGTGACGATCTACCCAGAACTTCGACGCTGAAAGTGCAGCGCGGCAAAGTCCGCCAGCGCTACATCAGCGGCGGCGGGCCAGAACGGCACAAGACCTCATCGCAAACGCCGGCCAAGTCCGCGAACAGCGGAGTTCCCGCCGAAATCGCACAGGCCATCGCGGATGTTTCCGAAGCGCGCGTGCAACCCGGCGACATCACGCTCGATGCGAAGCTGGAGATGGACCTGGGCTTCGATTCGATCGGCCGCAGCCAACTCCTGACCACGCTCGAAATGCTGCTCGAAATTTCCATTCCAAAAGGCGTCGAAGGAAAGCTCTTCACCGTACGCGACCTTCTGCATGTCGTGGACTCAGCCAGAAAGAACGGCAAGGCCGGCGCGCTAGTCAAAACTGGTGCCAGCAAACAAGAGTTGCTGCACTCCAGTCTTCAGTCATCGGTGTCCAAAAGCCTGCTGCAAGGCGCCTTCAGCACGACCGCCTCCGTTTTCATGAACACGTGGCTGCGCATCGACTGCCACGGCCTGGAAAACATCCCGCGTAGCGGCCCATACATCCTGACGGCCAACCATTGCAGCCATCTGGATTCGGTCGCGATTCGCGAAGCGCTCGGCCGGCGAGCGGCGGACCTTTACGTGATGGGCGCGAAGGATTATTTTTTCGACACGCGCCTGAAGAGCTGGTTCTTCACGACGTTCTTGAACGCGCTGCCCTTCGACCGCGACGAGAACGTTTCCGAAAGCATCGCCGCATGCAAAATCGTTCTCGAACGCGGCCGCGCCATTTTGCTCTACCCCGAAGGCACGCGCTCCGTCAGCGGTGAACTTCAGGCCTTCAAACCGGGAATCGGCGTGCTGGGATTGGAACTCGACGTGCCGGTGATCCCGGTCTTCCTGAAAGGCACCTTCCAGTCCCTGCCGAAGGGAAATTCCCTCCCACGCCCCGCGCGAATCACCGTCCGCATCGGCCTGCCGGTCAACTTCGACGCGTTAAAGAAGGAGAAAGGCGCCGGCCCCCAAGGCGAACTCTACCGCCGCGCCGCCGCCCACCTCCGCTCACAGATCGAAGCTCTGGGAAATAGCTGACTTCATGTCACGATGTGCCACGTGCAGCCGTCGTTCGTCGTTGGCTGCCCGTGCCGTTCTACTCGCAATCCGAAATTGGAAATCCGCAACCGTTCAGTCCGCTACTGCTTGTCTGCTTGTTGGACGCGCGATCCTTCGCGAGGGATACTTAAGACTGCATTCAACACAGAGTCACAGAGAACACGGAAGAGCACAGAGAGAGAATAAAGCTAAAAACACTCTGTGGCCTCTGTGTTCTCTGCGTCTCTGTGTTGAAGGCTGTTTCTTTTGCGCTGAACTGAACGGGTAGAATCCAAATCCTCAGTGTCTCGCGCCTTCGTGGTTCGCCGGATTTCGTAAGGCCTCGCGCGTACGCGCGCGCACTTCCATCGCCAGCGCTGCGGCTTTCGGATCCGTCGCCATCAGCAACCCAGCCTTCTGCCGCAGGTTCTTGACGACCCACCGGCACTCGCCGGCCAGTTCGTCCTGGCTTCCGCCAATCTCGACCAGATCCCCGGTGTACTTCTTGCACTTTTCGTACGCTTGCGGGCCTTCGTCTTCGAGCACGTTCTTGCGGAACTCGTCATTCATCGCCGCAACAAATTCCGGCGTTTTGATCGCGTCCTTGCGCTTGGCATAGTGCTGATCCATCTGATCGATCAGCTTCAGCATCTCGATCGTCGTCTCCTTCAGTTCCGGCTTCGCCTTCTGCTGCTCGTCCAGATAAGCCCGCATCTTGCGGCCGAACTCCATGTACAATTCAATTCGCCCGCGGATGTGCTTCACGAACGTGAGCCCATCGTTGAGAACGCCCTCGATCTTTGTGCGCTGCTGCTTCTGCTCCTTCTTCTCGTAAATCGGCCGCAGCGTATCGCGGCAGGAACACGTCGCGCGCCCCTGGTATTTCCCTTGCTGTCCTTCGAGGTCCAATACGTACTCGCAGGCCCCCTTGCCGAGCGTCCTCAGCATCACATCCGCTGCGCTGCACGTATCCAACGGCGACTGCGCAACACGCCCGAGCGGGTAGATCACCACGGGACCGTTGAACACGAGCACCTCCGGCCGCTTGACCGGCTGCAAGAATGTCTTTCCGCCTGCGTCGCTCCAGCAAGGATACGGAACTGTCCCGAGCACCGTTGTCCAGCGCTTACGGTCAGCCGGGAGAGTGTCTTCGCGCACAGTGCCCGGCTTGATGAATTTCCCGTCCTTGCCCGGCAGCAGCATCTCCCAACTGTCCGTCAGATCGCCGCCCTTGGTAAAATCAACGCGCCACTGAGCTGCCATCGGCATCTGCCATTCCATCGGAATGACTTTTCCCGCATCCGACGCTTTCACGTCAGTAGCGTGCCACAGGCCGGGCCGCTCCAACTGAGCCACCCAGATCTTCCGCCCCGCCGGCGCCTTGCCGTCCTTTGGCGCCTCCTTCGCCGGTTCGCCGAACGCGATCTCGCTCCCTGTGAAGACCCGCTTGTCGCCGTCGCCGCTCAGCGAAACCTTCACGTCCTGCTGATTGTTCTCGAAAACGCACATCGCAATCGTCTGCCCGCCACCACCCAAGTGCAGCACAAAATTCTCGCTCGGAATCTCGATCTGCGGCAGCGGAATCTTCTTCGCGCCGATCACCATGTCGTCCGCAAAGAAATCCGGCAGCACGACAAAATGGCTTTCGCACTGCACGCGCAACCCCCACGCGCCCGCCCCAGGCTCCACTTCGACAATGGGTTCGCCACGCTTCAGCTTGAACTTTACGGCGACCTCACCCTTCTCCGTTTTGTAAACAGCCTCGCAGCACGCCGCCTGCTTCGTGTTTTCGATAAGTCCCGCGCGAACCAGTTCCGTCGCCGACACACCGCTCGCCGACAGCGGAATCAGCGACGTCCGCGCGCCCTCGCCATCCGCCTTCACGCCAAGCACCGCGCCCGTTCCGCGCTTGGCCAGGCTCAAAGATACTTCCCCGTTCGATATCCGAACGTCGCTCTTGAACTCGGCAATAGTCTGATCGACTGGAATCGTCGTAGCGCCATCCTGAACGACCAACCCCCGCCCCTCTGCCCCGAAGATGGTTGGCCCCAGCGCAAGGGCAACAAAAACTATCAGTAGTGGTGTCACGCGCATTTCTCGTCCCTCAAAGAACCCGTCCCGTTTCCGCCACCTGCCCACTTGCTGTTTCTCCGTGCCGTCGCTCCTGCATCCCGCCTCCTGGCGACTGCTTACTTGCCGTTCAGCATCTCCCGTGCGAGCACCCTGTACCCTTCCGCCAGCGGATGGCTCCCATCGCCGTACAATTCGCTGGGCAGAACGCTCGGCGCAACATATCTGACTTTGTTGTCGCTCAGCCACTGCGTCACCTCCGCATGCACGCCCTGATAAACGCGATGACTCTCCGAACTGAGCATGTGTTCATTGAACGGCGTGACCAGCACCAGCACGTCGTTGTTCCGCTGCTGCAAGATCTTCAGCGCGCGTTGAAACGCCTGCCATTGCAGCGATTGCTGCGGCTGCACCCACGCCAGATCCTGATTCCCCTGCGTCCGCGTTGTCCACGGCACCGGCGGCTGCTGAGGCGGATCGCCGGCCGTTGGCAGTTTCATGTCGATCTTCCCCAACGGACATTCGTACGGATGCGCCAGCGTCCACGCTGGGATGTCGCTCTCATTGAAATACGCCGCTTGTAGATGATTCGTCCAGCCGCTGAATGGCGAATTCCGCTGCGCTGTAATTCCCAACCGCGTCGAAATCTGCTCCTTATAACAGGCAATCCATGGCGAAAATTGCGGCACAAGCTGCGGATGATTGAAACGGAACTCGTCCTCAATGCTCAAATCGTGTTTCGGCGAACTCAGCCACAACAGGTTGAAATGCAACACCACATTCTTGCCCGAAATGCTCTGCCCATAGTGCTCCAACAACCCCGCCAGAGCCATCGGATGCGAACCATTCAGTCCAAGATTCGCGAAGCGCTGCGCCCCGCATTGCTCGTTCAGATAGTGCGTCAACGTCTGCTCGCGCGTAACATACTGCCCCCAGATCACCGAATCACCGACGACGACCGTGTCGTACTGCGTCACCGCTCTTTCCGCGTATCGCTGGAAGAACCAATAGTCCTGGCTCAAGCTGAACGGCATGCGGTAGTCCGCGCCTGGCGCGAATTCGTCCGCGCGCTTCCAGATCGCCGGCGTCAACACGTACAGCGCGAGCGTGAACGCCATGACCAGCAGCCACTCGTTCCGCGTCAGCCGCACGCCATTCGACGAAAACGGCTCGGCCTTGAGCGCAGGAACTGCATGCCGCGCTGCTTCTTTCCTCAGTTCTTCAGTTTGAACTTCCGCCATGCGCAATCATCCACCAATCCGCAATCCGAATTCCGAAATTCCGTTACAGCACTGCTCTCCGCTAGAACTGGAAGTAAATGAACGCCTTGTTCCCCGCCTGCGCGACAATCGCCAAGTACGCCACCATGAAGCCAGCCAGCGACACCCGCACCGCCGGCCTTTCCAGCAAACTCGCCAGCCGCGGGCCGCTCGCGTACATAAGCTGATACAACCAGATCGCACCGACCAGCAGCGCGACCAGAATCGGAAACCCTGGATCGCTGAAGCCGGTGGTAAAAATGCGGCTGATCACCAGCCATGCGTCATGCACGCTTTGAGCGCGGAAGAAGACCCATGTGAAATTCACGAAAATGAAAATCGCGAGCTGCTTCGCCAGCGTCGGCACTGCATCCTTGTAGAAGGCGCTGCGTTCCAGCCGCCACGTCGCCACCCGCCCCAGCGCGTGCAAAGCGCCCCAGATCACGAACGTCCACGCCGCGCCATGCCACAGCCCCGACAGCACCATCGTGATCGCAATGTTCCTGTATGTGAACATTTCGCTGCCGCGGTTGCCGCCGAGCGGAATGTACACGTAATCCTTGAACCAGGTCGAAAGACTGATGTGCCAGCGCGACCAGAAATCGCCCAAGTTCGTCGCGACGTACGGGTTGTTGAAATTCAGCATCAGCCGGAATCCCATCACCCGCGCCACGCCGCGAGCCATATCCGTATAACCGCTGAAATCAAAATAGATCTGCCACGCGAACGCAAACGTCGCCAGCAGCAGCGCCGGCGCCTGAAATTGCCCCGGCGCGCCGTACACCTTGTCCACGTACAGGCTCAAGTAATCCGCCAGCGCCACCTTCTTGAACAATCCCACCAGAAACAGCGACATCCCGTCCGTCACGTCCTCCTCGGTGATTTTCGGCGTGGTCTGAAGCTGCGGCAGCAGATTGCGCGCACGCTCGATCGGCCCTGCGACAAGCTGCGGAAAGAACGACACGAATGTCAGAAACCGGATGAAACTCCGCTCCGTCTCCACATTCTTGTAGTATGCGTCGATTGTGTAGCTCATCGATTGGAACGTGTGGAACGAAATTCCGATCGGCAGGATCACGCTGGTAAAGAAATCCTGCGGCGGCACGCCCAAAGACCCCAGCATCCAGTTCGGGTAACTCACCGGATCCGGCAACTGGAACGTCACCCCCGCGCCAAGCAGCAGCGCGTTGAGATTCTCAGTGATGAACCCCGAGTACTTGAAATATCCGAGAAACCCAAAGTTGCTGACCAGGCTGATGATCAGCCACCTCCGCCGCCCGCGCTGTGTGGGGCTGCCCTCCATCAGCAGCACCATCAGGTAATCGATCGCAGATGTGCCGAAGAGCAGGAACAGATACCACGGATTCCACCACCCGTAGAAGGTGTAGCTCGCAATCAGCAGCCAGATGTTCATCAGCCGGTTGTTGCGCCGGATCAGCACATAGACCGGATACACGATGAGGAAGAAGACAACAAAAACCCAGGTGTGAAACAGCATCGTCTGCCGGCTCCCTGACTTCCCTCTCCCCTTGAGGGAGAGGGCCGACGTGAGCGCAGCGAACGCGGGGTGAGGGGTAGAACCCTGCGCTCGCTACGCATCCCCTTTAGAGCTACTCCATCAACGCTCTGATGTGCGCCTCCACCGAATCGGCCAGTCCCTGCAGATCGTACCCGCCTTCCAGGACCGAAATGATCCGCCCCGAACAACACTCACCGGCAATCTTGCGCACGATCCGCGTCAATTCGGCGTAACCTTCAGCCGTTACTTTCATCCCGCCCAGCGGGTCGCGTTCGTGAGCGTCAAAGCCCGCTGAGATCAGCACGAAATCCGGCTTGAAGGCCAACGCCGCCGGTTTGAGCTTCGTCTCAAACGCTTCTATGTACTCCTTGTCCCCAGACCCGCGCGGCAGCGGCACGTTGATCTTGAATCCCTTGCCCTTGCCCGCCCCGGTCTCGTCCGCGCTGCCGCTCCCCGGGTAAAACGGCGAGCGATGCACATCGAAGTGCATGATCGTCGGATCGTCGTACGACGCGTACTGCGTCCCGTTGCCGTGATGCACGTCCCAATCCACGATCAGCACTTTCGCCAGTTTGTGTTTCTCTTGAATGTACCGCGCCGCAATCGCCACGTTGCCGAAAATGCAGAAGCCCATCGCCTTGTCTTTCAGAGCGTGATGCCCCGGCGGCCGCACCGCGCAGAACGCGTTCTTCGCCTTCCCCTCGACGACCGCATCAACCGCGACAACCACTCCGCCGGCCGCGTTCAGCGCCGCATCGTAAGACTTCGCGCCAACCGGCATATCCGCCGTGTCGATGTACTTGATGCCCTCGCCCGCTTCCGAGCAAATCTGCTTTACCCGTGCGATGTACTCCGCGCTGTGCACCCGTTTGATCCATTCCTCCGCAGCCGGCTTTGGCTTCAGTTGCAGAAGTTGCGCATCCAGTTTCTTTTCCTCAAGCCGTTTCACGATTGCCTTCAATCGCTCCGGCCGCTCCGGAAAACCCTCGCTGACTTTGTGATCGAGAAATACTGGATCGTAGACAAACGCCGTCGGGAGGGCCGCATTCTTGCCTGAGTTCATGCCCTGCTCCCCCCTCTCTCCAGCCTCGCCCTTCGCGCCGCTTTCCGCGCTCTGCGCTGGAGCTTTGCGCACGCAGCGGAACCCAATCGCGTCCTGCGAGAAGCACGCATCCAGGAATCCGGGCCGCTCCTGCGCGCGAGCGAACGATCGTAGCGCCGGCACGCTCGAATTCCACGCGCCGCCACGCAGCACATTGCCGTCGCCCTTGTCAGGGCCGCGCGGATTTTCCGCCGGGCTCTTCGCGTAGTAGTCCTTGGCGTAAACGTCGTGACACCACTCCGCGACGTTTCCGTGCATGTCGTGCAATCCCCACGCGTTGGGCGCTTTCTGTCCCACCGGATGAGTCGTCTTACCGGAGTTCTCCGCAAACCAGCCAACTTCAGACAGCCGCCGCGCATCGTTTCCGCAGCAGTAATCGCTCGTGCTGCCCGCGCGGCACGCGTACTCCCACTCCGCTTCCGTCGGCAGCCGGTAACCGTCCGCTTCGAAATTGCAGACCGCCATCTGGTCGTAGCACGGCTGCAAGCCCTCCGCGATCGAACGCGCGTTGCAGAATTCCGCCGCCTTGGTCCAACTGATCATCTCAACAGGATTCTTCGGGCCCTTGAAACGCGACCCCGGCTCAATCGCAAGCTCTGTGAACTGTTCTTGGGTGACTTCGTAGCGGTCCATCAGCAGCGCGGCGATGCGAACCTTATGCACCGGCCCGTCGTCGCCTTTCCCATGGCTGCTGCCCATCTCGAACTCGCCCGCCGGCAGCAAAACCATCTCGGCGCCGCCCTTGGTCTTTACAATCGGCGGCATCTTCGTCGCCGTCCCTGCGCCTTGCCCGCACGCAAGCAGCAGCGGCAGCGTCAGCAACAACCCCAGCTTTACGGGAAAGCGACTCATCTCAACCCCGCGCACTCAGCACTCAGCACTTTCTTTTCACTCTTTCACAAAAATCCAGTCCGGCTCTTTGTTTGATTTCCCGTCCGTCGTGATCTGCACCCAGCGCGTCTTGGCGCTCGCATCGGCGACGCAGATGTTCCATCCCGGCGCGTCTGAACTGGGGATTTCGGGCGCCAGGCCCAGTCGCCGGTTCTCTGGCTTCGACCCGCGCGTGAAGGCGACGTATTTTCCATCCGGCGACCAATCGGCGTGATACGTCTCGACCGGCTTGGCGCTTTGGACCATGTTGTAAAGAAACGTGGCTTTCGGTGCGGGGCCTGAAAAATCAAGATCGGCAAGGCCAACCGCAAAATCGCCGTGGCCCCAGATCACTCGTTTTCCGTCCGGGCTGACATCGGGCCGGCATCCCGAGAGTTTAAGATCAAACACGCCGTTCCCGTCGGCCTCCAGCGCCAGGATTGCGTGCTTAAAGTCCATTCCGGCGTGCACCGTGGCGACGAACCACTTGTTGTCCGGCGTCCAGTTCAAACAATAGAGGTGCTCAATTTTCGAGTTCGAGTGCTGCTTCGTTTCTTTGGTCTTTACATCGTAGATGAAGATCCCTCTCGTCACGTAATCCATCGCGTTGTACTTCGCGAATTTCCCTTGCAGATACGCAATCGCTCCGCCGTCCGCACGCCAGCAGGGTTCGCGTGCGTTATCGGCAATCTTCACGCGCCCGCTCCCGTCCATGTTCATCAGATAGAGGTTGCGCGTCTTCGTCGGCTCTTTGCCTTCATCGGCAACAAAGCAAATCTTCGTTCCGTCCGGCGACACTTTGGCATAGAGTTCATCGACATCCGCGGTGCGCGTCAGGTTCGTCTGGTTCGAACCGTCCGCGTTCATCACATACAGTTCCCAATTCCCGTCGCGGTTCGTTTCGAACACGATCTTGTGACGATAGCCCTTCAGCTCTTGCAGCATCTCCTTCGTTTCGCCAGCGGTCGTCGCCGCCGCCGGTTCGGGTTCCCCAGCCCACGCCGATACCGCCAACGCGCACAGAACAAGCCATCCCGCGTTTCGGACCGCCATGTCGCACCGCCTCTCGTAAAGTTGTCTGAAATCCGGCGCGCCGCGCCGCTGGTGCACCTGCATAGCACAATTGCAGTTTTTTGGAAGTGGCTGTCAGCAGATCCGCGGCAGTTGCTCGCCGCTGAGCATGTCCAGCACGCGCCGCACGCCGATCTTGCTTTTCAGCGAAACGCCAGCCGGTTGCTCGTCGGTAACAGTGCCGATCACCGCCGCGCCGGTCCCTTCGTGGTGAGCTCGCATGATCTCAAGCGCCCGGCCCGCATCCTTCTTCGCGACGAACGCCACCAGCCGGCCCTCGTTGGCGACATAGAGCGGATCGAAGCCGAGCAATTCGCATGCGCCCTGCACGTCTTCGCGCACCGGCACGCTGCGCTCATCGATCTGAATCGTCTTCCCGCAGACTTCCGAAATCTCGTTGAGCGCGCTCGCCAACCCGCCGCGCGTCAGATCGCGCAGACAGTGAACTTCCACGTCCTGCCTAAGCAGTTCCAGCACCAAAGTCGCAAGTGCCGCCGAATCGCTCTCGATCGCGCTCTCGAACTCCAGCCCCTCTCGCGTCGCCATGATCGCGATGCCGTGCCGGCCCAGATCGCCGTTGACCAGCACCACGTCGCCGGCGCGAACTTCGTTCGGCGCAATCCGCCGCGAGTGCTCGATGACGCCGATCCCCGCCGTGTTAATGAAAATCCCGTCGCCTTTGCCGCGATCGACGACCTTCGTGTCGCCGGTAACGACCTGCACTCCGGCCGCCTGAGCGGCCTGCTGCATCGACTGAACGACGCGCCAAAGCGTCTCCATCGGCAGGCCTTCTTCGAGAATGAACCCTGCGCTCAGGTACAGCGGCCGGGCGCCGCTCATCGCCAAATCGTTCACCGTTCCATGCACCGCCAGCGAACCGATATCCCCCCCTGGGAAAAAGAGCGGCCGGACGACAAAAGAATCGGTCGTGAACGCCAGCTTCGCTCCACCAATGTCCAGCACCGCCGAATCGTGCCGCACACCCAGGGTGCTGTTGGAAAACGCCGGCACAAACATCTTCTCAATGAGCTGATGCATCAGCTTCCCGCCGCCGCCGTGAGCCAGCAGCACCTCGGGATAACGTTCCAATGGGAGCGGACACGAGAGAGAGAATTCACGCGGTTGTTCTGCCATCACGATCTCCGGTACCGGTAATACGCCGCGCACGCGCCTTCGCTCGACACCATCGTCGCACCCAGCGGATGCTCCGGCGTGCAGCGCGTCCCGAAAGCCGGACACTCGGTCGGCTTCTTCAGGCCTTGCAGCACCAGGCCGCTGATGCACTCCGCCGACTCCGCCACTTCCTTGCCGCTCAGCCCGAAGCGCCGCTCCGCATCGAACGCCGCAAACTCCTCGCGCACGCCAAGGCCGCTGCCGGGAATCACTCCGATCCCGCGCCACTTCCGATCCACAGTCCTAAATATCTTCTTCATGAGTTGCTGCGCCGGCACATTTCCATCGCGCCGCACGACGCGCGAATACTGATTCTCGACGCACGCACGTCCCTCTTCGAGCTGCTTCAGGCACATCAGCACGCCCTGCAAAATATCGACCGGCTCAAAACCAGTGACGACGATCGGCACGCGGTGCTTTTCAGCGATCGGCTCGTACTCACGATAGCCCATCACCGCACACACATGCCCAGCCGCGAGAAATCCCTGCACGCGCACCGCTGGCGACGCCAAAATCGCCTCCAGCGCCGGCGGCACGCAGACGTGCGACACGAGCACCGAGAAATTCTTCAACCCGAGCGTCGCCGCCTGATCGACCGCCATGGCGTTCGCTGGCGCCGTCGTCTCAAATCCAACTGCAAAAAAGACGACTTCGCGGTCCGGATGCTTCTGCGCCAGCTTCACGGCATCCAGCGGCGAGTACACCATGCGCACGTCGCCGCCGGAAGCTTTCACTTGAAGCAGATCGCGGCCGGAGCCCGGCACACGCAGCATGTCGCCGAACGAACAGAAAATCACCTCGGGGCGCGATGCGAGTTCGATGGCCTTGTCGATCAATTCGACCGGCGTCACGCACACCGGACAGCCTGGGCCGTGCACCAGCGTGACGTTGGGCGGCAGAAGTTGATCGACACCGAACTTCACGATCGCATGCGTCTGCCCGCCGCACACTTCCATAATCGTCCACGGCTTCGTTGCGACCTTGCGAATGGCGTCGGCCAGCTTCTCCGCGGTAGCAGCGTCACGATATTCATCGATGAATTTCACTGTGCCGCGTCCTCTTTGTCAGCCAACTCGCCCATTTCGTTCAAGTAGCGCAGCGTTTCCAGCGCTTCCTTCTCATCGAGCGTGCTGATCGCCAAGCCCGCGTGCACGACGACATAGTCGCCAATCTTCGCCTCCGGCACGCACGCCAGCGACACTTCCTTCACCACGCCGCCGAAGTTCACCTTCCCCATTCCGGCAGGCGCCTTTTCGTCCGGCACCTCAACGACTTTTCCTGGCAGAGCTAAACACATGTTCCAGATTCCTCTTCGTTTCTGTCTTCCACCCCCACAATTCGAAACCACTCTTTTGAGTGCAGGTTTTTCGTCCAACGTCTGAATTCGTTGGCCGTGGGAGTCGGAATACGCGTCGAACCCATTATCTCCTCGCAGTATGACGACCAAGCCACAAGCAGATTTGGCAGCGCGGCACTTCTTTCGGTCGCCTCGGTCGCGTCATCGACCGCCTTGACCGTCTCCGCAGCCATATGGGTTCGCGCAGTAAAGAGGGGCGCCCAGAAAGGCCAACTGGGTTCCTCTGCTTTGGCCATTAGATCCGCAAGCACATCGAACTCGTTTCCCGGGAGGCGGCCAAGCACTACCGCACGCACGTTCTTGTCAAAATCCCAATCCACCGTGTCAAAGCGATAGGACTTGTGGCAAACAGAACACTCTGCCAACCCCCGTAACGCCCCATCATAGAAGTCCGACACGATGACTCGGCCAAACGGCGACGGACCAGAGTAGCCGGTTGCCAGACTCTCACAACACACACTCGAACACTGCATCTGCCGTTCCTGCCTATTGCCGCGGCTTACTGCCGTTCGCGGCTGCCACCAGTTGCCCTAGCGCAATCCCTCCATCGTTCGGCGGCACACGCTGGTGCCAGTATGGCCGGAATCCCGCCGCCGTCAGCCGCGTGACCGCGCGTTCGGTCAGATACCGGTTCTGAAAGCACCCGCCGCTAAGGACCACACGCTGTTGTCCTGCGCGCCGAGCCAATTCCACGATTCCATCCGCCAGCGCATTGTGAAACTTCGCCGAAATTCGCCCGACGCTCGTCCCCGCAAGCACGTCCTCGATCACCGCCCGCACCATCGGCTCCCAATCCAGCACCTGTACCGCAGGCCTCTGCCCCGCATCACCGTCCGTCAAGCCTTCGCGCACACTCAATGGATACGCCTCTTCTGTCTTCTCCCCCGCCAGCGCGAACTCTAACTCCATCGCCGCCTGTCCTTCAAAGTTCACCCGCTGGCGTCCGCCTGCCAACGCCGCGACCGCGTCGAACAGCCGCCCTGCGCTCGACGTCACTGGACAGTTTAAGCCCTGCCGCAGCATTCGTCGAATCACCCCCAACTGAGCATCTCCCCAACCTTTCAGCGGCGCCAAATCCTTCATGTCAAAAGCGTCTTCACCAAATACCTCATACAACACACCGATGGCGCAGCGCCGCGGCTCCTTAATCGCTTCGCTCCCGCCCGTTAGTCGAAACGTCCGCAGATGCCCGACGCGTGTGAATTCCGCGCGCGACGCTAGCAAGAACTCGCCGCCCCAAATTGTTCCATCGAGACCGAAACCCGTCCCGTCCCACGAAACGCCGAGCACCTGCCCGTCCAACTCGTTTTCCGCCATGCACGAAACCACATGCGCGAAATGATGCTGCACCGCACTCAACGGCAGCGCTTGTTCGCGCGCGTACTTCGTGGAGAGATAATCCGGATGCAGATCGCACGCGATTCTTTCGGGCGTCGCCTCAAACAGCGTTTTGAAGCTGTCGATCACTCCGCGAAACGCCTCCAGCGCCTGCGTCGTTTCCAGATCGCCAATGTGCTGGCTGATAAACACGTTTGCGCCCGCCGAGAGCGCCACGGTGTTCTTCAAATGCGCTCCGACAGCAAGAATGACCGACGCGTGCTCCTTCAGGGGCACCGGCAGCGGCGCATAGCCGCGCGCTCGGCGCATCACCAGTTCGCGACCCAGCATCACGCGCACAACCGAATCGTCCACGTGCCGCGCGATCGGCCGGTTGTGCACCAGCAGCAGATCGGCGATTCCGCGCAACCGGTCCAAAGCCTCCCGCTCGTCCGTGCAAATCGGTTCGTCGGAGAGATTGCCGCTCGTCGCGACGACCGGCGCATTCAATTCGCGCAGTAGAATGTGATGCAGCGGCGTGTACGGCAGCATCACGCCGAGCTGCGAATTTCCAGGCGCGACCGCCGGCGCCACGTTCCCGCCGCTCCGGCGTTGAAGCAGCACAATCGGCGCTTCCGCCGACGAAAGCAACCGCGCCTCAAGCTCGCTTATCTCGCAATCGCAGCGAATTGCATCCACGCTTGAATACATCAGCGCCAGTGGCTTTTCCTCGCGGTGCTTGCGTTCGCGCAACCTTGCGACAGCCGCTTCATCGCCTGCCAGAACCATCAGGTGAAAGCCTCCGATGCCTTTCACCGCGACGATCTTTCCTTCTCTTAGCGCCGCGGACGTGCGGAGCAGCGCATCCTCCCGCTTTGCAAGGACTCTTCCTGCATCGTTCCACAGTTCAAGCTGCGGCCCGCAATCGGAGCACGCATTGGGTTGAGCGTGAAAGCGACGGTCGAGCGGGTCGTGATATTCGCGCCGGCAACGCTCGCACATGACAAAGCCGCGCATGGTTGTGCTCGGCCGGTCGTATGGCAGCGCGGTAATGATCGAAAATCGCGGCCCGCAGATCGTGCAGTTCGTGAACGGATACAAGAAGCGCCGGTTGTTGCGGTCGAAGACTTCGGCCAGGCATTCCGGGCACGTGGCGATGTCGGGCAGCACCAGAGCCGTCTTGTCGCCACCGCCGTCACTCTCACGAATCTCAAAGCCGCTGTAGCCGCACGGATCGAGAAACGACGATTCGAGGCTTTGAATGAACGACCGCGGCGGTTTCTCGCGACTTAGCCGTAACAAGAACTGTTCGAGCAGCGGCCGGGGACCTTCCACTTCAATGAAGACGCCGCTTGCCGAATTGAGAACCCAGCCGTGAAGGCCCAACTCGGTCGCAAGGCGATACACGAACGGCCGATACCCAACACCCTGCACGGCGCCGCGAATCTGCACGCGCAGACGCGTGCACTGCGAATTCCCCCTCACCCCTAACCCCTCTCCCTCGCGGGGGAAAGGGGAACCGGGGGCCGCTCCCTTACGGTCGCGGTTCTGATAGCTGGGCTGCTGCATGCTCGTGCGGGGTTCCTGTTGCGCTGATCGCCGTCGAAAGCGGCAGACTGATCCAAAAACTCGTCCCCCGCCCTTCCTCGCTGGAAAAACGCAGCGTCCCCCCATGAGCTTCCACGACGCGCTTCACGATCGCAAGGCCCAGTCCGGTGCCATGCACCGCGACCAGTTTGGCGTTCGTTGCACGGAAGAATTCGGTGAACAACCGCTCCTGTTCGGACTTCGGAATTCCAATCCCGGTATCACTGAATTCCAGAACCACATTCGCGCCGTCGCGCGACGCGCGCATGCTGGCCTGCCCACCAGCCGGTGTGTATTTTACCGCGTTGCTGACCAAGTTGGAGCACACCTTGACCAGTTCGTCGGCATTGCCTCGCACCGCCAGTTCTTCGTCCAAAGGTCCGATCACCAGTTTGAGGCCCTTGGCTTCCGCCTGCGCTCGATAGGCTTCTTCCATCTGGCGAAACAGATAATCGATCCGCACGTCCTGCTGGCGCTGGGGCGCCAGGTCCACTTTGTCGCGCGCGAGATCAAGCAACTGATTTACAAGCTCCAGCAAAATGTCCACACGATCCGCTATACGGCCGATCATCTCGCGTATCGACGGCGGCATCTCACCCGAGTAGCCTTGCCTCAGCACTTCAAGCAGGCTTTGCACAGCCGAAAGCGGCGAGCGCAGTTCGTGCGTCACCATCAGCGTGAACTTGGACTTGGCGCGATCCGCGTCCTCGAGTTTGCGATGCGCGTGCTCGAGCTCAATATGAGCTTTCGCGTCCTTGTCTTCCAAGCGCCGCAGATGATGCCCCAGCGTCGAAGCCAGCGATGCGGTGATGACCAGCAACGCCGCAAAACCCAGGAAGACCAGCACGATACCGGCCGGCTTGAGTTGCGCGGCAATGGGCAGAGCGCCCAGGTTTTCGGCCGCCAGCCACTGGTGCCATTCGGCCCAGCACAGCGCGCCAAACAGGACGATTGCCAAGGCGGCCTGCAAGAACACGTCGCGCCGGCGCAGCAGCAGCGATGCGATCATGATGTGGAACACCGCGAACGGCAGCAGCGGACTGAAGCAGCCGCCCGTGAAATGCAGCAAGGCTGTGAGCGCGATCAGGTCGATATTAATCTGCAGATTCGCCAGATGCGACGCGGCTCTGCGCGCCAAAGCCGGATATTTTCGCAGCAGCAGCCAGAATGGCACATTGTAGAGCAGCACACAGAGGCCGATGACTTCCGCATAAAATGAGAGCGGCCACTGAAGGCCATAGCGCAAGACGATGGCTGTCGCGAGCACCGATAAGCCGGCTGCCCAACGCAAACGCACGAACCAACTCACGCGCTCGGAGAGTTCGCGCTCGACCGGTAGCAGCCCCGACTCCAGTTCGTCCATGCGCTGTCACTCGGCACCGATAATTACGTTCACGACGTCGCTGGCATACTACTTCTGACGATGTTCCTGCAGGCGTTTCTCCAGCCACGCGTGCCACTGGCTCAGGCCTTCGCCCGTCCTGCAAGAGACCTTCAGCACCGGCACATCCGGATTGATCCTTGCGAGGTCGCGCTGCAAGACTTTCTGATCGAAATCCACGTACGGAAGCAGATCGATCTTGTTCAGCACCACCACGCTGGCCGAATGAAAAACCTTCGCGTACTTCGCCGGCTTGTCGTGGCCTTCCGGAACGCTGAGCACCGCCACGCGCCCCGCTTCCCCCAGATCGAATTCCGCGGGACAAACCAGATTACCGACGTTCTCGATGAACAGGACGTCGATGTTCGCCAGGTCGAAATCGTCCAGCACCCGATGAATGAGGTTCGCGTCAAGATGGCAGCCGCCATCCGTGTTGATCTGCACGACCGGAACGCCCAGCGGCGCGATGCGTTCCGCGTCGCGAGCGGTATCGGGGTCGCCTTCGATCACGCCAATCCGCAACTTGCTCTTCAGAGCTTTGATCGTCATTTCAAGCAGCGAGGTTTTGCCCGAGCCGGGCGCGCTGAGAACGTTCAGCGCCAGCACGCCGGCTTTTTGGAGCTTCTCGCGCGCCATCTGCGCAAACTCGTCATTGGCCTTCAGCACTTTGTGGACAACACGAATTTCCATTTTCTTCTCCGAACTTCAGCCACAGAGGTCACAGAGGACACCGAGAACGACAAAATTCTTGCTCTGTGCTCAGTGTAAGCTCTGTGGCTAACTGTCTCCGTCTCTCAGAACTACCGTCTCCAGCAACAACTCTTCTCCCTGCAGCAACTCCGCTTTCGATTCCCCGCACTTCGGGCACTGCCACAACCAGTCCTCTTCCGGCGCGTACTCGGCGGCGCATTTCTTGCAGCGCAGCCGTGGCGGAACGATTTCGTACTCCAGCACGGCGCCGGCAACCACAGTGTCTTTGGCCAGAGCTTCAAAGGCGAACGTCAACGAGTCCGGCACGATCTGGCGCAAGCGGCCGATGCGGACCTTGACCCGCTCGACCGGCCGTGATTCGTGAGCCTTTGCCACGTCGATGGTAGCTTGAAGAATCGCCTGAGCAATACCGAACTCATGCATAGCGGCGCACCTTGGCCGCTTGGCCTATGAGGCAGCATTGGTTGGGGAAGCGCCGAGCCGTGTGGCGAGTGGTGCCGGCCTCCGCGCCGGCCGGCAGGGGCGCCGGCTCCACCATCAGCTCTCCCGCGCTTTCTGCAGGAGCTTGCCGACTTTTTTGATCAGCACTTCGGGCTTCACTGGCTTCTCGACGAAATCATCGACGGGCAGGAATTCCGCGTCGCTCTCCGGCGAGAACGCCATACCTTTTTCCTTCCCGACGGCCGTCAGCATCAGGATCGGCGTTTTGCGGAAGGCGTAATAGGGCGAGCTCGGATCCTGACTGTGCACTTGGTAAGCGACGTGGAAGCCGGCCGTGTCCGACTCCATCATTACGTCCAGGATGACCAGGTCTGGCGCAAAGGACTTCACCTTCGCCAGGCCCTCGGTGCTCGTGCGAGCTTCCTGGGTCTCGTGCCCAGCCGCCCGCAGCACCAATCGCATCGCCTCGCCAATATCCGGATCGTCGTCAACAATCAGAATCTTTGCCATCGTAAACCTCCATTTCGGATTGCGGATTTCGGATTGCGGATTGGCCCACACCGCCAGCGCCTCCCGAAGACTATTCCGGATTTCACCTCTGCGGCTGCTTGTTGCTGAATTGCGAATTTCCGCTGTTCAATCCGCAATCCGCATTCTGCAATCCGCAATTCCCCTTAAGCCACCGCCTGATCTCCGTTACTGCCGCCGGCACGGCCGCTTCCACCAGCGGGCTTAGTCCCGTCGCGGGCCGCACGCTTGCTGGTTGAATGCCCAAAATCTGCACCTTCACCTTGCAGCCTAGCGCGTCCAGCCATTGGAGCAACGGGCCAACTCGCGTTTCGTGCAGCGAAAGCTGCGGCGGCGGGCCATCGCGCTTCACCTGCTGAACCGGCACCCACCGCATCGCTCCCGGCGCCAAGCCCATCTCCACCGCATCCACCAGCACGACCTGCTCGGCATCCGCCATCAAGTGCAGCAGGTCTAGTCCGCCGGTCCCCGCATCGATCGCCTCAACTGCCTCCGGAAGCTCCACGCGCCAAAGCTGCGCGATCACCGAGATTCCTACGCCGTCGTCGCCGAACAGCGGGTTGCCGATCCCCAGTATGCGAATCAACTCCGAACGCCCTTCCTTGTATCCAGCCGCTCGTCTCTACGAGGGTTCAGGGTTCAGGGTTCGGGGTTCGGGGTTCAGGGAAGGCTTCTATCGTTTCTGCACCCTGAACCCTAGACCCTGGACCCCGAACCCTGCTGTTACTTGAACTCCATCTCCAGCAAATGCACCGAACAGGAAATGCACGGATCGTACGCGCGGATGAGCATCTCGCATTTCTGACGGATCTTTTCCTTGTCCGGCCAGTCCGTCTTCAAAAGCTTTGGCACCAGGCCCTGCAAGTCGCGATCGATGTTGGCCAGGTTCTGCCCCGTCGGAATGATGCAGTTCGCTTTCACGCAGCGGCCCTTCTCGTACACGTAATTATGGAAGAGAATGCCGCGCGGAGCTTCCACCGCGCCGAAGCCTTCGCCGTCCAGTCGCGCCGGCGGAACGAGCGGTTCGGGCTTGATGCCTTTATCGAGCAACACGTTGATGATGTCGATGCTGTCTTCCAGGCTGTGCACGGTTTCGACGAGCTGCGCAACGGTGTTCATGTATGGGTTGATGCACTTGGGCTTGATGCCCAGCGCTTCAGCGACAGCCTTGGCCTTCGGATGCAATTGAGCATAGTTGTTGTTGAAGCGTGCCAGGGATCCGACGAAGTACGCGTCGCGGTGCCACTTCGCGTGCTTGCTGGTCGAATGCGGCACAACGTACTCGTTGGTGACTTTGCGGTACTGGCTCACCGGCACGACATCGCCTTCGCTCGACTTGATCTTACCTTCGTAATAGGCGTAGCGCGCCGAATCGGTCAGCGAAACGTATTCCGTATCGCGTTCGAAGTCCGGCAGAGCCAGCGTCTTCACCAAGGCGACTGTGGCTTCCAGATCTGCGCGCGACGCAACCAGACGTTCCTTCAGCGCAGCCAGTTCTTTTGGCTTGGCGAAGTACGTCACGCCGCCGGGCGCCAGGCCGATCGGGTGCGTGTGGCGGCCGGTGACGATGGCGGAGAGATCGTAAAAGAGCTTCTTCAGGCGCATCGCGCGCAAAACGACGTCGGGATGACTCGCGACAAGCGGCACGACGCTCGGTACGCCAAGCAGGTCGGGCGCAGCGAGGAAATAGACGTGCAGCACGTGGCTTGAAGCCATCTCGCCATGAAACGCCAACAGCCGCAGCAGCTTGGCCTGTTCGGTCAACTCGATGCCCAGAGCGTCCTCGGTGGCCCGCAGCGAAGCGCACGTGTGGCTGACGGCGCAGATGCCGCAGATGCGCGAGGTCATGTGATGCAGTTCGTCGTAAGCGTGGCCCTTGACCATGACTTCAAACAAGCGCGGCGCTTCGACGATATGCAGAAGTGCCTCTTCGACCCGGCCCTCGCGCACATTCACCACCAAATTGCCGTGCCCTTCCAGGCGCGTCAGGTAATGAACATGCAGGTCCAGATTCGGTTGCACCGTCGTTCCTGTCGCCATTTCAACCTCCGTGTTGGTGACTGGTGAGTGGTAGACGACTGTAAAGCCGCTTGCGACCACTCAGCACTCACAACTCACCACTCACAATTACTTCGCTCCCGCCTACTGCGCCTTCGCCTGTCCAACTTCGGCCAGTTCTTTCTTCGCCACGTAGCTGTTGTAAATCCCTGCGCGAGCCACCAAGCCTTCGACGGTATAGCCGTACTTGGCCAGAACGTCCTTGGCCGAATTTAGATTCGGCTGATCGACCACGCCGCGGCAGCCGTAGCACACATGTCCAAACTTCGTGCAGATCGCTTTGCAGCCGCACTTCGTGATTGGGCCCAGGCACGCCATGCCCTTCTCGTATACGCAAACAGTTTCGTTGAACTTGCACTCGAAGCAGACGGAGCGGCTCGGGGGCGTATAGGGCTTGCCCATCAGCGCGTGCTGCACGACGACAAGGAATTCTTCGTTGTTGATCGGGCAGCCGGGAATCGTGTAATCTACCGGCACCACGGCGCTGATCGGACGCACTTCCGAGGTGCTGAAGAGCCGCGCTTTCTCGCCGTAGACTTCAGTCATCGCTTCGTCAAACTTGTGGTTGTTCTTCGACGCGTTGACACCACCCGAGACGGCGCAGGAGCCCATCGCGATGAGCACCTTGGCCTGTTTGCGGATGGCCTGGATGCGTGGCACGTCCTCTTCGCGCGTGATGCTGCCTTCGACGATGGCGACATCGTAGTCCGGTGAACTCTCCGTCATCGCCTCGCGCCAATGCACGATGTCGATGAGCGAAAGCACCGGCAGCAGTTTCTCTTCGAGCGCCAGGACTTCCAACTGACAGCCCTCACAACTGGCAAAATCGAAGAACGCAACCCGCGGTTTGTTCGTTGCCATCTGAGTCCCCTTCGTCAATCCGCAATCCGAAATCCGCAATCCGCAATCGTTAGTGTCTTACTGGCCCGCGTGCCTCTGTCGCTTCCCACAGCGTCTTCAGCTTCGGCAGGCTGAACACCGGGCCTTCCTGGCACACGTACACGCCGTTCACCTGGCAGTGGCCGCACTTGCCCACGCCGCACTTCATCCGCCGTTCAACCGAGAAGTAGATCTGGTTGTGTGGAATGCCTTTGGCCTGCAGTTCCAGCAGCACGAACCTGTACATGACCGGCGGGCCGACCACCGTCGCCACCGTCTGCTTGGCATCCAGTTCGACTTTCTGGAAGAGCGTCGTGATCACGCCGACATTGCCGTTCCACCCGGGAGCTGGCTTATCGACAGTCGCAAACATCTCGACATCGCCGCGCTTGCCCCACTGTTCCCACTCCTTTAGGAATAGCATTTCGGCGGGGCTCTTGGCGCCGTGCAGAATGATGAAGCGGCGGTACTTCTTGCGATTGGCAAGAACGTGCCGGATGATCGAGCGCAGCGGAGCCAGACCGATGCCGCCGGCGACCACCAGTAGATCCTTGCCTTCCATCTGAGCCACCGGGAAGCCCGTCCCGAAGGGTCCCCGGATGCCAACGCTTGCGCCAGCCTGAAGCTTGTGCAGCGCATTGGTCAGCATGCCCGTGCGCCGAATGCACAGCTCAAAGTTCGGGCCGTCTTCAGCCGCGGAACAGATCGAGATCGGCGCTTCGCCGTAGCCGTACATAGATACTTCAACGAACTGTCCGGGCTGATGTCCCAGCGCCTTTCCACCCGGCAGGGCGATCTCGAACAGCTTCTCGGTGTCGGTCACCTGTTCGACGCGGCGCACCGTCGCCATGCTGGGCAAGTACAGCTCGCGTTCGGCCGGTTCTTCCACTCGTTGCAGTGCGCGCGCGATCATCTTTCGCTCTCCCAAAGTCTTTCTTCAAACCAACCCGTCACGTGCTATCGTGCGTTTGGTCATTAGTCATTAGTCATTGGTCATTGATGATCGGGACGCCAAGCCGTTAATGACCAATGACAAATGACCAATGACTTTTCCTTACCGCGTCACCTTCGCCGCTTCCGGCTGCTGCTCCTGTTCCTCGGTCAGTTGATTCAGCACTTCGACTAGACCGATTCCCGCCGTGCACGCTCGCGTGCAGCGCCCGCAGCCGACGCAGAACGGCCGGCCGTAGCGGGCCATCAGGTAATAGAACTTGCGGTACCAGCGGTGGCGGGTGCGTTCGACTCGCTGCGACCTGAAATTGTGCCCGCCGGCAACCTTCGCGAAGTCCACGAACTGGCACGAATCCCAGACGCGCGAACGCTCGCCTTCCTTGAGGTCGAGCGCCAGGTCTTCCCACACGTCAAAGCAGAAACAGGTTGGGCACACCGTCGTGCAGGAGCCGCAGCTATAGCATTTCTCGGCGGTTTCTTTCCAGATGTTGCTGTTGACCGAGGCGTCCAGCAGCAATGGCATCGCGTACGACGGCGTCTTGAGTTTCCGCGTCGCGCGTTTTTCCTTTTGTTCCCAGAACGCTTGAAGATCGGCGAAGTCCTTGGGTTCCGGCGCGCGCGTCTCCGCCAGACCTTCCAGAAGCTGGCGGCCCTTGTCGCTCGCAACTTCCACAAAGAAGCCGGCGTCGATCTTCGTCAGGAACAGATCGTAGCTGTTGGCCGGACTGCAGGTGCCGACGCTGCTGCAGAAGCAGGATTTGTCCGGCAGACAGTTGACTCCAATGATCGTCGCCGCGTCGCGCCGAGCCTTCCAGTGCGGGTCCACGTGACCTTGCGACATCGCCCAGTCCAGTTGAGCGATGCCTTCCAGATCGCAGGGGTGAACGCCCAGCAGCACGAAGGGTTTGTCGTCGAGCACCGGCGAAGCGCTCGGCGGCGCGCCGTTGCCCATCGAGAATTTCAGCAGTGTGTCTTTCGGCGGAAAGAAAGCTTTCTTGGGCGGCAGAATGCTGGTGGGGTAGTCGAGCGTCAGCTCTTTAGCATCTTCAATCCAATCGAAGACGTGGAAGCCAGGCTCCTTTTCTTTCGGGCCCATGACTCGGCGCTGCTGGACGAGTTTCTCCAGGAAAACACCGGCCTGCTCTTTGGTCAGAACCACGGAAACCATAGTGACCTCCTTACAGCCCGCAGCGCGACTTCTTTGTCTTCGCAGTTACACATGAATACGCCGCGTGGCCAAATGCCAATATGACGAGCATCATAGTTGAGCTGGTCTTTTTGCAGGCAACCTTGGCAAGTAGCTCAAGAATCAAGACTTATAGCAGAAAGAAAAATATCTTAAATTTTTACATTTTCGATTTTTTCGGCGCTTTCAAGCTGCGCGCGTTAGTTCACACTGACCTCGCTGTGAGTCTGCGCCGCATGCGAGCGAACGAGTGCGACCAAGTCTTCGGGCATGATCGGCTTCGGCACGTGCGCCTGAAAACCGGCGTTCAGCGCCGCCTGGCGGTCTTCCACTTTTGCGTAGGCCGTCACGGCAATCGCGGGGATGTCCCCGCCTTCGCGAGCGGGCAAGCGGCGCAGTTGCCGGATGAACTCATAGCCGTTCTGGCCCGGCAGACCAATGTCACAAACCAGAATGCTTGGCCGCAGCGCGCCGAGCGCCTTCGTGGCTTCCTCGGCCGAGTCGGTGGCTAGCACGCGAGCGCCGCTGGATTCCAAAACGATGCGCACCAGATCGCGCGTATCGGCATCGTCTTCGATCAGCAGGACGTGAACGCCGCCCAGAACGCCAGCGTCAGCAGGCGCCGGCTGTTCTTCCTGCTGCGGCTGAGCATCCACGATCGGGAATCGGGCGACGAACGTGGCTCCCTTCCCTTTTCCAGCGCTGGAGGCTGAGACCGTGCCGCCGTGCAACTCCACCAGATCGCGCACCAGCGAAAGCCCAAGTCCCAAGCCCATGAAGCGCCGGCTCTTTGAGCTGTCTTCCTGGCGGAAACGTTCGAACAAATGCGGAAGGAACTCGGGGTCGATCCCCACGCCCGTGTCCGTGACCGCAATCTCGGCCATTCCGTCAACAAACTCAGCCTGCACATTTACTTTGCCATCCGCAGGCGTGAACTTCATCGCGTTGCTCAGCAAGTTATACGCGACCTGTTGCAGCCGCGCGGGATCGCCGCGGATCAAGCCCTTCACCGACGGCCGGACCTCCAGACTCAACGTGACCCGCTTGGCATTCGCCGCCGGCCTGATGGAATCGACGGCGCTTCGCACCACGGTCTCAAAGCTCACCGGCCGCAGGTCCAGATGCAGCTTGCCCGTGGCGATGCGCGACGTATCCAGCAGATCGTCGATCAACTGAGCCTGAAGGCGAGTGTTCCGCTCGATGGTCTCCGTGCCGCGTTTAACCTGCTCGGCGTTGAGCACGCCGTTGCGGATCATCGTGATCCAGCCCAACATCGCGTTCAACGGAGTGCGCAGTTCGTGTGAAATCACCGCCAGAAACTCGTCCTTGGCCCGGCCGGCGCCTACAGCAACATCGCGCGCTTCCTCGGCCTGGCGCAAAGCATGTTGCAGTTCCGCGTAGGTCTGCACATTGGCCAATGCAACGGCCGTCGAATCCGCCAGCGCCTGCAGCCGCTCCAGTTCGTCCGGCGTGACTGTGTGCTGCTGAGCCCAATAGGCGCCGATGGCAGCCAGCGGGTCACTCGTACGAACGGGAACCATCGCCAGACTCTTTACGAACGTGGGCCGATAAGCATCATGCGGGATTCGAGCGTCGGCGTAGATGTCTGCAATGGCGGTCGCCTGCTTGTTGAGCATCGCCCAGCCGGAAATGCACGCGCTCAGCGGAAAGCGCCGGCCTTTCCACAATGGACCAATCGCGTCCTCTTCGGCGTAATAACAGCACTCGCGCTCGCGCAGCACAAACGTCACGCCGTCCGCGCCGGAAATCTCGCGGGCATGAGCTTTCACCACACCGATGACCTGAGTAATGTCGCGGGCCGCGGCAAGTTCGCGAATGGCGGTAATCAGACGATTGGACATGGGATTCGCCTCTCGTTGCTTAATATAAAATGTCGCCAGGGGAAGGCAAGTATTTCATAAAATGAAACTTCGCGGCTCTCCGCCTTTACGCGGCATGGCTGCGTGATACTCTTCCAGGATAGTCGCAGCACTTCAGGCCCTTGCGCCGTCACATTACGGTCTGAGAGCCGAGCTGGTTTGAGATCTCGTCTATGTTGAGGTATCCCCTCGAAAGAATGCGCCCGCCCGCCGTTATCCTGACGGTCTTTGCGTGGCTGGCTCTGAGCGCCGCCGCAGGCGAGGACAATCCAGCGCCGCCGGCCGAAGACCGCATTGATCCCACTGAGGCCGTCATCATCCTC
This sequence comes from Planctomycetota bacterium, assembly GCA_036504595.1. Lineage (GTDB taxonomy): Bacteria > Planctomycetota > SZUA-567 > H5-PLA8 > H5-PLA8 > DASXUX01. The sequence goes on from DASXUX010000095.1 coordinate 268,036, forward strand.
GGCGGCGAACCGACTCCGGGCTGGCCGGTACTGCCGGCGAGCGAAACCGAATACCGCTTCAAGCTCAAACTGACCGGCGACATCGTCGCCTTGCGCTGGCTGGACCTGGACGATTACGAGCGCGCCCGCGTCCAGAAGCTCTACGGCATCGAAACCCGCGGCGCACAAAGAGTTTTTGGCGAGAAGATTACGGGCACGCGCTACCTGCTGAAGAACGGCAAACGCATCGCCGGATACCGGCTCCCGGAACGCGACTGGGCGGCTCAAAAAGCTCTGAAGACTGCGACCGCGCCAGTGCTTTACATCCCTGAATCCGACATCGAAACCGAGGAAACGTTTGAGGCGTACCAAAGCGATTTCTTCAGCCCGATGGAAGTCTACCAGCAGTGGCTCCTGGCCAAACCTCCAGGGCCGAACGATGCCGCCGCTCATTTTGCCATGGCGCAGAAGGTATCGAACATCGGGCTCTTCGACAAGGCGATCGATCATCTGAAAATGGCGACGGTCATCGATCCCGGAATGGAAGAACGCAACAAAGACTTCTTCGCAACGCTGGTGCAAGAAGACGCCAAGCGCCGCACGCTGGATCTTTATCAGCGCATGCTTCTCGCGAAGAACTCGGGCGACTTCGGTTCCGCGTTCGATTTTCTCGGCCAGCTCGACCGCAACTTTCCCAACTCGGACTTCAAAACGCGCTGGGATGGCGATGTGCGCCGGGAGATCGAAGTGGGCATGAAGACCGCGACGATCAAACGCGTGATCCAGATGTCCTACAGCGTCGCCGCGGATCTCGTCCAGCAGCGCCTGTTCAGCAAGGTCCGCGTAGACGACAAGGGCAATGTCATCCCGTCCATTCCCGGCAAACAAGTCGCCACACGCGCCGGACACATCCTGCGAGGCACACTGGAAATCGCCGACGACGGCAGTTCGGCCGGAACCGGCGCGGCGGGCACAGACCTTGTGCTTCGCATCGGCGAGGTCAAAGTGACGATCTCCGGCAGAGACATCGTCTCGATACGCGACGTAGACCTGGCCACGAGCGGAAAGGAGATTCCGCGCGCGTTCGACGATCTGAAGGATTACGTCACCGACACCGGCCGCCCGGATGGCCTCAAGGCGCAGATGATCGCGCGAATTGCTCAGACGCTGCGAGAACCAGAGACAAAGGTAAAAGAGATTTTCAATTCCCGTCTGGCGCGAGAGGCGACCTACAAAGACGGCGTGTACAAGGTTTCGCCGACCTACGTAACGCTTCACGACGCGTGGTATGGAAGCGGCAGTTGGCTCCGCGATGGGTCGCGTCCGGGCAACCAGAAGCGCGCCGGCCACGTCGCCGACACGACGGACGACCCGAACGTGTGGTGGAGATTTCAGAGCACCGAAACGCAGCTTGCCGTGCTGCGCTCCATGGCTGCCGAAAAAGTCTTCAAGCGGAAAGATCTGTATAAACTCCCCTGCCCCAACTGTGCCGGCCACGGCTACCTCCGAGCGGGCCTGGAACGAATACGCTGCCCGCTGTGTCGCGGCATCGGCGTGCTGTTCAAAATGACTTACCAATGACATTGTCACTGCTCACTGATCACTGATCACTGCCCATCGCTCGCCTGCACCTGTGTGAACTCTGACTTAAAGGAGGTGCCACGGTCCGGCGCGCCCGTTTGCGCCAGCCCGTGCCCGACGCCCGCAACTTGTCCAACTCTGCACAAGTCTGAACATCCCTCCTTGCCCGTCCGACCCCGCCTTGCGCCCTTCGAGGGTGCCATCGGTCTAGATCGGCCAGCGCCTTTTCCGTTTGCTGGCCGATCTAGACCGATGCCGAATGTCCCTGCATTTCCAATCACCGCCCTGCGCATCAGAACCGCGACCGTTAGGGAGCTGCCGACAACGCGGGTGGCACACCCGGCCATCGTGCCGGGTGTGTGCCGCAGGCACAAGAAGCCCTTAAGAGAGGCCCGTGCCGCAGAGCTCGCGCCCTTTTTCTGAACCGGCCCCGCTGCGCTTGCTCCGCCGGATCGCCCGCGAATTCTGTCCACCGCTGCACATGTGTACACATCTTCCTTTGCACTGCCGACGTCGCCTTGCGCCCTTCGAAGGGTGCCATCGGTCTGGAACGGTCCGCGCTTTTTCCGTTCGCGGACCGTTTCAGACCGATGCCCGGCCGCCCAAAGCCCGTCATTTTTGCGCCCAGGCAAAACGCCACCTCGCCGACTGTCGACTTCGGCTTCAAAAACGCCCAGCTCTGAATTCTGAACTCTGACTTCTGAATTCGTTACGTCGCCACCTCCTCATTTCTCTTCGCCTCCGGCTGGGATGCGCTGACGGTTTCGCAAATTGCCACCGCGCTCCCCGTGGTCACGCTCCCCGTCTCGCGTTCCGCTTCCGCAAGAATTTCTTCGATCAATTCCATCTCGAGTTCATGCGGCGTCTTCCCAAAGCACAGCAAACACGCCCTGAAGAATCTCTGATAAGAGGAGAACCCCAACCCCATCGCCCAAGTCGTCCGATGCCACCGCCCATCCCTCCGCGACTTCTTCAACTCCGCAGAAATCTGATCTGCTTTGTCCCCAATCCGTCCCTCTGTGTCCTCCGTGTCCTCTGTGGTAAGCTTTATAAACTTCCTCAGCTCTTCCTTGAGTTTTCCCCTCACCCCCTCCGCCTTCATCCGATCCACCATCTCGATCGCCGACATCCCCGTCAGTTCCTTGCAGTACCCCGTCAACCTCCGCTGCGAAATCCCCAGATGAAAACAAACCGTCCGCAGCGGATCCCACAAATACGTCCGCACCTCCGCCGCATCGAGCTCGCTCTTATGCTCGGCCGAATACCTGATCTCGTACCTAAGCAGCCGCTCCGCGTTCTTCACAAGCAACAACATTGCCCCGAGCCTCTCTCGCGGACTCATCTTCGGCTCGTCGTCAGGAAAAAGACCGGAGACCTGCATCCACAGCGGCACCTGTTGCACCGCCTGAGCGCGCATGCGCCGTCCGTAGCGCTCTTCGCGGCGTTTCTCGGCCTCCGCATCGCCGAACTTTTCGCACTCTGCCACAAAGCGAAAGACCTCTTCGTCCCCCCCTCCGCCCGCATCGCCGAGCTCTTGCGCCGTCAGAGCCTTCCGCGCCTCGAACATCTTCATCACGCCGCCGCTGAACATCGCCTTCCACGGATCCTTCAGTTCCTCCGCCGTCAAGCCGCTATCCGGCCGCTCCCTCACGGTCGCGGTTCTGATCTCCGCCCCCGTGCCGTCGCTCCCACCGACTGCATCCTGCCCACTGCCTACTTGCTCTTCCACGTCCCTGCCCTCCACTTCCATCGCAAACCTTTCCACCCGTCACCCGCCACAAGCCACTCGTCACATGCCACGTAAGCACGTGACGCCTCCGCTGGCGTTCCGGCGTTCATTGAAAAAAGTGGATCAGTCCTGCGATATTCGAGATTCGCCCGGTTTCCCTCGCCAACGCTATCCGCGCCAGTCCGAGATCAATATAATTCGGGACGAGCTCTACCCGACTATATACCGTATACGCGACCAAATATCAACTTAAATCCGGCGACCAATATGGGTGCGCGGGCATCTTGCCCATTCCCCGGGTTGCTTCAGCGGACGGACGATCTGTCTCCGGTTACTTGTACGCGGGCAGATACTCCCCGTGCGCCTTGATCAGGTCGTCGCACATCGCCCGGATCTGGTCGAGCGTCAACTCGGCGGACGTGTGCGGATCAAGCATGGCGGCCTGGTAGATGTAGTCTTTCTTCCGGGTCAGAGCCGCTGAGACCGTGAGCAACTGCACGTTGATGTTCGTGCGGTTCACGGCGGCGCACGCTTCCGGCAAGTCGCCAACGTAACAGCCCTGCACGCCATTGCGATCCACCAGACAGGGAACCTCCACGCACGCGCGCCGCGGCAGGTTGGAAATCAGATCGCCTGTGTTCAGGACGTTGCCGTGGATGCGCGTGGGATTGCCGGTCTCGATGGCCTCCATGATATAGCTGCCGAATTCGCCGCCACGCTCATGCGACAACGTCGGGTTCTTGACCAGCTCGTGGCTGCGCTTCTTCCAATCCGCAATCTGGTTGATGCAGCGGCGCGGGTATTCGTCGAGCGGAATGTTGAACTCGTCGATCAGTTCCGGATAGTCGCGCTTGATAAACCACGGCACGTATTCGGCGGTGTGCTCGCTGGATTCGGTAATGTAGTAGCCGAAATGCTGCATCATCTGCAAGCGCACCATGTCCCACGCCATGCTCACGGGGAACTTCTGCCGCCACTTCTCGGGGTCGCTCTTCTTCGCCTGTTCAATCAGTTTCTTGGGGCCCTTCTTGCGCAAGACCGCCAAGCCTTCGGCCGCTTTCCGCTTGATCGCCGGGTAGAGATCCTTCCCGCCATCGGTGATCTCCAGCAGCCAGGCCTGATGATTGATGCCCGCGATCTTCCACTGCAACTTCTTCACGCCTTTATCGAGCTGCAATTCGCGCAGGAGCCATTCGGCGCAGCCCTGCACGGAATGACACAGGCCGACGCCGCGAATGCTCGAACCTTCCAGCAGCGCGCCGGTGATCATGGCCATCGGGTTGACATAATTCAGGAACCATGCGTTGGGGCAGACTTTTTCCATGTCGCGCGCGAAGTCCAGCACGACGGGAATCGTGCGCAACGAACGAAACACGCCGCCGATGCCGAGCGTATCGGCAATGGTCTGGCGCAGGCCGTACTTTTTGGGAATCTCGAAATCGATCACGGTGCTGGGCTTGTAGCCGCCCACCTGGATCGCGTTCACGACGTAGTTGGCGCCCTGCAGAGCCGCGCGGCGGTTGGGCTTTCCCAGATGCGTGCTGATGGTCGCCCGGCCGCGATTCACGTTCTTGTTGATGATACCGAGCATCTGCGCCGATTCCGTCAACCGCGCCGCATCAATGTCGTAGAGTGCAATGTGACTGTCCTGCAGCGCAGGCGTGCATAGCGAATCGCCGAGAATGCTCTTGGCAAACACAGTGCTGCCGGCGCCCATGAATGTGATTTTTGGCATGATGCTCCTCTTTTGGCTTTCAGCCGCGTGCCAGCGGCAACAGCCCCGTACAGAAAGTGTCAACGTAAGCGACGAGACTAGCGCGCCTGGGCGGCGGACTCAAGAGCTTTGGCGAGGCCGCACGCCGCCACAATCCGCGAAAGTTTTCCCGGCCCCGCCCGTTATTCCTCACAGAACAGGAGCACGAGAGGAGGGAAGCGATATGCGCAAGTCCACCAAAAACCCACACGCGGAGGAACAGGATTCCGTCGGCCATAACCGGCCCTGGGTCTACTTCATGATCGATTGTTTCTTCCTGGTCACGCAGTTCTTTGTGCTTACCTTTCACGTCAAAGTCGCTGAGGTCGTCCTGCCGCAGAAGCTTCCGCCCGGCGCCTATCCGCCCGGACACGGAGATTCGTTCTCCCGCACCGTTCGCGTGCACGTTTCGCAGCAAGGCGCCGCGCTCTCTTACAGCATGAACTCCCAGCCCGGCACGTTGAACGACCTGGAGGCTGGGTTGAGCGCTGTGCGACAGGCGAGCCATTCCTGCACTGTTAAAGTCTCGTACGACTCCGATGTGCCGTTTGGAGCAGTGATGGCCGTCTTCAACGCCTGCACTAAGACTGGAATCAACCAGTGCGGCCTCGTGCCGCTGCGAGGCTGACGTTTCGCGTTTTGTCTTTTGGGGCCGCCGGATTTATACTCTGTTCTCTGTCGCGGAACGAGGACGACGAAGGATCTGCAACATGCTCATGCGAATGCCGGCTATCTGTGCGCTGTTCTTGCTGCTATTCAGCGGAATGAATACGAGCGCTGAGGAGCCGGCGCCATCCGAAAAGAAGGATGCAGCCGCGCCGGAGAAGAAAGAGGAACCCGCCACTCCCGCTGCCGACAAAAAAGAAGCGCCCGCCGCGGCCGTCGAGAAGAAACCCGCCGGGCCGCCGCCTGCCTACCCGCTCAAGTCGGAATGGTTCTCGCAGGTGGCGGACTTGATGCCGGACGACAAGCAGGGCGGCGACGTTGATGAGGCGCAACAAGTCGAGCAGCACGCGCTGATGGATGTGCTGACTGCCCTACAGGCCAGCAGCGACCAGCACCTGAAGAACAGCGTCGACAACGAGGCGAAGTTTAGGCCGCTGATGATGGAGGCCGAAAAGTTCCGCGGGCACGTCGTTCAGGTTCGCGGGACGCTTGAGGTCTCCGAGCGTTTTCCGCTGCCCGAAAACAGTTTAGGAATCAGCGAAGTCTACCGAGGACAACTCTCCAACATCACCGGGCAGATTTACTCGTTCATTTGCATTGAACGCCCCTCTCCGGAACTGATGAAACATCCGGTGCGCGTCACGGGCGTCTTCCTGAAGCGGTACGCGTTCAAAAATCGCCTTGCCGGCACAAAGCTGACGTGGACGCCACTGGTCATCGCGCGCAACGTGAAAGAGTTCTCCGAGGCGGACGTGCCGACGAGATGGTCCTCCATGACATCCCTGCTGGTCGGACTGCTCTGCCTGCTCCTCGTGGCTAGAATCCTGATGAGTTTCCGAACCATGCGCCAGCGGCAGGCGCGGGACAACCCGTTCACGCGGAAGCGATTGGCGGCCGAGAAGAAGTCGGACTTGCCAAGACCAAATTGAAATTCCGGGTATCGGGTATGGGGTATAGGGTCTCGGGTGCGGCTTGTGACAAGAACTGATTCCGCAGCCGGTGGCGCATCGCCCACACTCCCCCACCCCGTCCGAGTGTTTCATCTCACCGCGGCCGAAAGCATGCTTTTCCCCATCCTGCGGGAACAGCTCCTGTTCTTACGCAGTGCCGGATTCGAGATTCACACTGCGAGCATCGACGGACCCCTTGGACGGCGCATTCAAGAGGACGGTTTTCCGTGGACGGCCGTTCCGTTCTCGCGGGAAGTCGCTCCACTCGCCGACTGGCGCGCGTTGCGATTTGTCGAGAATTTCTGTCGCGAGCAGCGCTTCTCGATCGTGCACACTCACACGCCGAAGGCGAACGTCATCGGGCAGTGGGCGGCGCGGCGCGCGGGCGTTCCCATCGTTGTGCAGACGCTGCACGGCTTTTACTTTCACGACCGGATGAACTGGCTGAAGCGCCGCGTGTGGGTGGCCGTCGAGCGATTCTCTGCGAAGCATTCCAGCCACATCCTCTGTCAAAACCCCGAAGACGTCGAAACCGCGCTGCGCCTGCGCATCGCGCGCCCGGAGCAGATCAGCCTGTTGGGCAACGGCGTCGATCTGCAACGGTTCAGCCCTGCGGATGATTTGCGCCGGCGAGAGGCCCGAGCGAAACTCAATATTCAGCAGGATGCGCTCGTGGTTGGAATGGTCGGGCGGCTGGTTTCGGAAAAAGGATTTCCCGAGTTCGTTGCCGCCGGTGAACGCCTTGCCGGGCGTTTCCCTAAACTCCATCTGCTCGCCGTAGGACACCAACTGGTCAGCGAACGGGCTGGCGAAGGCTGGACGCCGCCGGCCAGTGGCCCGCTAAAGCAGCGAATGACCGTCCTCGTCAACCGCGATGATATGCCGGACCTGTATGCCGCGATGGACCTGAACGTGCTGCCCTCGCACCGGGAAGGCTTTCCGCGCGTGCTCATCGAAGGCGCCGCCTGCGGGTTGGCGCAAGTCGCCACGTACATCCGCGGTTGCCGTCAGACGATCGACGACGGGAAAACGGGCCTGCTGGTGGAAGTGGGCGATGTGTCGGGCTTGGCCGCGGCCATCGAGAGGCTGCTTAATGACGGTGGTCTGCGCACGGAGATGGGACGTGCCGCGCGAGAGAAAGCGCTTGCGGAATTCGACCAGACAAAGGTATTTGAGAAAGTCGCAGCCCACTATCGCCAACTGTTATCAATGCTTGTTCATTAGCCGTTGCCTGCACGTGGCAGAGCGCCGCTGCGCCATGCGGCAAACGCAACCCCGTCGATGTACCAACGTGTAACCATGCGTAGGAATCTGTGTAGCTTCTTCACGTATCCGTTTTGAAAACCACATTGTTGGCCACGCTATCACTCGCCACTCACCAATCAACAAGTACCAATCACCAAGTAACACTCACCAATTACCAACTGGCGTATTCCTTGCGTATTGCGCTTCCGCCTGACGTTTAGGATCGTCCGGTCGGGCAAGGCGACCTGAGGGAATGAGCCTCACGCAAGAGGTGCCTGTCGGAAGTGGCAGCAACGTGGCACCCGAAGCACCGGACGGCAACGAAGCAAGCGTTCCCTCTGGCTGAGGGAAACGGACAAATCCACGGGCGGCTGCCATTTTAGGAGAGGACAACATGCGTGTAAGTGTCAGTTCGTTGTTGTGTGCGGCGGCACTTGTGGCCGGCACCTGTTTCGCCGCGACCGATGAATTCCCGTACCGGGAAGGAGCGTTCCCGCCGGCCCAGCCAGGTCAATGCTGGTGTCTGTTCACCATTCCAGCGAAGTTCCGCACCGAAAACTACCAGGTCTGCACGAAGCCGGCGACCTGCAGCTATGAAACCATTCCGGCAGTGTATGAAACCCGCACAGAGCAGGTGTGCGTCAAGCCAGAAAGCAAACGTTGCATCACGATCCCGGCCGAATTCCGAACCGAGACCTATCAGGAATGCGTGAAGAAGGAGCATTGCGAGAAGGAAAAGATCCCCGCCGTATACGAGACCCGCTGCGAGCAGGTCTGCGTCGAAAAAGAAAAGACGAGAACGCACAAGATCCCGGCGGTGTGGCGGACCGAAGAGTACCAGGTCTGCGTCGAACCGTCGCATAGCGAATGGCGCAGGACCGACTGCCCGACGGGGAACTTCCCGGCAAGCGCGGACATGAAGATGGACGCCGGCCAGTGCTGGTGCCTGACGACCATCCCGGCCCGGTATGAAACGCGGACGCGGAAAGTCTGCGCGGAAAAAGAACGGTGTGTTGAGGAGATCATTCCAGCCAGGTTCGAGACTCGCGAAAAGAAGGTCTGCGTGCAGAAGGAGACCGAGCGCAAGTATACGATCCCGGCCGTCTATGAAACCCGCACGCGCCAGGTTTGCGTGAAGAAAGAGAGCAAGATGTACGAGACGATCCCCGCGGAATTCAGGACCGTCGAAAAACAGGTCTGCGTGAAGCCCGAAAGCAAACGGCGGATCGAGATTCCCGCCGTGTTCGAGACACGCACCCGTGAAGTGTGTGTGGAACCGGCGCGCAAGGTCTGGCGCCGAACCGATTGCAGCAACCCCCAGAACACCAACTTCCAGGCTCCCCCACCCTCCGGGAGCACCGGTTACTAGCTGAAGTCATTCCTCCCATCGATGCCGGCCGGCTCAGATCTTTGAGCCGGCCGTTTTTTGTTCCCGCCTTGACGTGCGCACACCCCTCGCTCGTCTTATTCCTTGCGAACCAGATAAGCAACCTCGGCGTTCCACGGCTGGCCGAAGCACACCCGCAGCTTCGCGACGCGCTCGACTCGATAGAACTGCGTGACCAGGTAGCAGAAGCCATCGTAGTGGAAGCTCTGCGGGTAATAGATAAGCATGCGTTCAAACTTCTTCTCGCGAAAGGGCTCGGTAAACTTGAGCAATGGCAGCCGGTCTGGCGGAAGGGTGCGCATGTGGGTCGGTTCGACAAAGTACCGCAACGTGCTCGGCCGGTCCGCGACCGGAGCCCAGAACCGCTCGCAGTAAACAGGTCCCGCCGCTGCTTGCAGGAACTCCGCCGCTCGCCGCGCTTCGGCCCACTCGTCCTTTGTCGGTCCCTCGAAGACCTTTGAGTAGGGATGCTGCAAAAAGAGCTGCAACGCGAGCATTGCAGCGGCTCCGGCCAGCACCCGCTCACGCCTCCAGGAAGCCTGCAGCAGGTCGTGCACACTCAGTACCGTGGCCAGCACGAACCCCAGGTACGCCGGCAAAAAGTAGTTTGTGCCGCTGCAATCATAGAGGACCAAACCAATCACCGCGCTGTGAGCCACGATGTAGGTGTCCAGCATATCCCATTTGCGTTTTACGATATGGGTGACCATCCGAACGGCGCTCACCACAATCACCACCGCCAGCGCAGTCACCTCCGGCATCAGGAGCGCCCCGAACCGCTCGGCTTCGAACGTCCGTCGCACCGTGAGGAAGAACATTGCATCGAGCATCACCGGACCAAACCGCCAGAGCGAGAGCCCCAGAAATGCGCCGCAGAAAATGCCCGTCGCCGCGATTGCCAACAGTCCCTGTCGCCAGCGGCTAATAACAAGATGCAGCAGTACCGCGGCCACACCGATCAATGCGGTCTGTTTGGTGAAGAGCGCCAGCGCGGCGAACAGCGCACCCAGCACGATCCGCCCTGTAGATGCCCGCGATGTGGCCTCGGGCAGTTCAGTCAGGCAGTACAAGCTTGCCAGCGCGAACATCGCCATCCAGCCATCGCAACGCACGTAGGTCAGAAATTGAGCGCTGCTGTAGCAGCAGGGAAGCAGCAGCACGCCGGCGGCGATCAGCGCCTTCGGTGCGCCCGCACGTTTCAGGAACAGGCCAATCAGCAGCATGCTCCCGAACAGCGGCACCAGCGAGAGCAACCGCAGCATCGCCAATGTTGGCGGGAACACATGTCCTGCCAGCCACATGATCGTTGGAAACACTGGCGGGTAAACGTTGCCAATCAGCGGAAAACCAGTCGAATCACTGTAGATCGTCTCGCCGTGCAGCAGCCGATGCAAGTACACGAGCTGGTCGCCTTCGGCGATCACATAATCCAGCGGATAGTCAGCAATCGAGAACGTGAACAGCGGAACAGCGGCCGCCCGAATCGCCAAAACCACGAGAACCGCGGCAACCAGAACGCGCTGCGCTTTGACGGTCATCGGCAAAGGCTGGGGCATTCCGATCTCCGCAGGGATGGGTGGCACGCACGTGATTGGCGCCGGCCGTTTGGTGCCAATCTCGTGCGTGCGGCTGGCCCTGCACGCTTAAGTTCGCGCAAACTGACGCGCGAACGTAAGCGTGCCACCCGGCATTATAGCGTCCAGCCCTTGCGGTACTCGCGACGAATCAAGGCGTCGGCTTCCGGCGCATTCGTCGCCTTCATGTTCGGACCGTCCCACTCGATGCGCTTGCCCAATCGCACCGCAATGTTCCCGGCCAGAACCGATTCTGCCAGCGGACCGGCGAATTCGAAGTTCGAGGACGCCGGACGGCCGCCCTTGCAGGCGATGAAGAAGTCCAGGTGATGATCGCCCTTGGGAATTCTCGGAATCGTCGGTTCCGGCCGCTTGAACTCCTTCATCTTCGCTTCCGGAATGATGCGCGGCGTGCCGTCGTACAGAAGCTTGCCCTTGTCTCCGATCAGCATCGTCCCGTTGTCGCCCCATTGCCGGTCCTTCTCGAGCTCCTCCGGCCGCGGCGGCAACTTCCCGCCGTCATACCAGATCAGTTTGACGGGCGGCATCTCGCCGCGTGCAGGGAACTCATATTTGATAATCGACCATAGCGGGCCGGATTCCTTCGTGCCGCCCGACGATTCGGCCTCGATGGCGGTCGGGTATTTCAGACTAAGCGCCTTATAGATAGGCGACATGGCATGGCAGCCAATATCCCCCAACGCGCCGGTCCCAAAGTCCCACCAGCCGCGCCACTTGAAGGGGAGGTAGCACGGATTGTACGGACGTTCGGGCGCCGCGCCGAGCCACATGTCCCAGTTGATGTGCGCCGGCACCGGCGGCGTTTCCGTCGGGCGGTCGCAGCCCTGCGGCCACCATGCACCGGGCCCCCACACTCGTTCGCCGTTCTTCTTTTGCTCCCACCGGCCCGGCCGGTCGGTCCAGACGTGAACTTCGGTGACTTTTCCGATTGCTCCAGCCGCAATATATTCCGTCAGCAGCCGAGGGCCATCCGTCGAAGCGCCCTGGTTGCCCATCTGGGTCGCGACTTTGGCTTTGCGAGCCGCCTCGGTCACCTTGCGCGCTTCCGAGACCGAGTGTGTCAGCGGCTTCTCGCAGTAGACGTGCTTGCCCAGGTTGATGGCCATCATGCTCGCGAACGCATGATGGTGATCGGGCGTCGCCACGAAGACGGCATCGATTTCTTTTCCCATCTCGTCAAAAAGCTTGCGGTAATCGTTGAACTTCTTTGCCTTTGGATACGCCTTCGCCGCGTGTTCAAGCGTGTTGTTATCGACGTCGCAGAGCGCCACCAGGTTCTCGCTCGCCGCCGGCCCCAGATGTCCCCCGCCCCGCCCGCCGACGCCAATGCACGCAACGTTGAGCTTCGCGCTTGGCGGAGGTGCTTCCTCGCCCAGAACGTGCGCCGGCACGATGGTCGTCGCAAACGCTGCGGCCGCCGAGGTGCCCAGGAAATTTCTGCGAGTCATACGCTTCATTCGCTGCCCTCCAAAAATGCTGTCCAGCATCCGTGCTGTTTTGCCACTGACGTGGAACGTTCTGCTCGTGACAATAACAGTTACACCAGCGCACGCACGATTGCAGCCCAAAGCGCACCCGACACCCGGCGCCAGTCGCTCCTTGAAAATCCCGCCGCTCGCGGGCAACATACATTGGGCTTTTCATCGGGAGGTGCGTGAATGAAGTATATCATCGCCATTATTCAGCCACACAAGCTGGATGCGGTTCGCGAAGCTTTGGGACAAGCGGGGGTGGCCGGAGTGACGGTCTCCGACGTCCAAGGCTACGGCCGGCAAAAAGGGCACACCGAAGTCTACCGCGGCCACGAATACACGATCAACTTCGTCCGCAAGGTGAAACTGGAGATCGCTTGCGATTCCAGTGTTGCCGACAAGATCGTCGAAGCCATCACTCGATCCGCCAAGAACGAAGATGGCAAGATCGGGGACGGCAAACTCTTCGTCGTTGACCTCCTCGACGCCGTCCGCATCCGCACCGGCGAACGCGGAATGGATGCGTTGTAGGAAAGAGTCTGGAGTCTGGAGTCTAGAGTCTGGAGTCTGGAGTCTGCTGGCTTCTACGTCCTCTGCGGTCAGGCGTTCCCGTTTCAATCGTGAAAGGCACATCGATGGCCGAAAGCAAGACCACGCGCGAACCCGTTCTGAAAGGCGCGCTGCCGCGGCGGGTTGAGCCTAACCCAGCTCCCAAATGGAATCCGTGGAAGGAAGCTCGCAGCCGAGTAGCGCAATCCTCCGGGATTGCGGCGGAACCGCAGCCAATCGCTATCTCGGCGCAATCCGGGAGGATTGCGCTACATGGCGTGGTTCGCAAGCCGGAACCGCGTGCCAAGTCCGGCTGGAATCCGTGGGCGGAGAAGCTGCCAGAAGGCGTCAAGCCGCCGGAAGGATATCCGGCAGCCCCCACTCCGCCCGTTGCGGCAACCGTCCCGGCGGTGGCCGAACCTGCGCCCATCCGCATCACCAACGCCCCGCCGCTCGCCAAGCGAATGAACCGGCTGGGTACCGAGAGCGCCTTCGACGTGCTGGCGCGCGTGAACAAACTCCGAGCCGAAGGAAAGTCGGTGCTGAGTTTCGCTCTGGGAGAACCCGATTTCGACACGCCGCTCCATGTTCGCGCAGCGGCCAAGCAGGCCTTGGACGAAGGCCAGACGCACTACTGCCCGTCCACCGGCATCGCACCATTGCGCAAGGCCATTGCCGATTACATCAGCCGTTCGCGCCGGATCACCGTTACGCCCGAACAGGTCGTCGTCGGCCCCGGCGGCAAGCCGATTATTTTTGATGCGATGATGGCTCTGGTCAACGATGGCGACGAAGTCATCTATCCGAATCCCGGCTACCCGATTTACGAATCGCTGGCCGATTGGCTGGGCGCGAAATCCGTTCCGCTGCCGCTGCTGGAAAGCAAAGCCTTCCGTCTCGAAGTCTCCGACCTGGAAAAGATCATCACGCCCAAGACCAAACTGCTGGTGCTCAATTCGCCCGCCAACCCGACCGGCGGCGTATTGACCGCTGAGGACATGGCCGGCGTCGCCGAACTGGCGTGCAAGCACAACTTCTGGGTCATCGCCGACGAGATCTACTCCGAAATCCTTTACATCCCACAGTTCGCCAGCATCTTGCAGCAGCCCGGCATGGCTGAGCGCACCGTCCTGTGCGACGGCTTCTCGAAAACCTTCGCGATGACTGGCTGGCGCCTCGGCTACGGCGTCATGCCGCCCGAATTGGCCGTCCACATGGCGCGTATCGAGACCAACATCGATTCCTGCACGAACACCTTTGCGCAGATCGCCGCCGTTCAGGCGATGGAAGGCCCGTGGGATGAACCGCGCCGGTTCCGCGCCGAATTCCAAGCTCGCCGCGACGCGATCGTGGACGGGCTGAACAGCATCAAGGGCATCAAGTGCCTGCGCCCCGACGGCGCGTTCTATGTCTTCCCGAATGTGACTGAGGCCTGCAAGAATCTCGGGCTGAAGGATTCGCGCGAGTTCCAGGACAAAGCTCTGGTCGAAGGCGGCGTGGCCGTCCTCGCGCGCACCTGCTTCGGCCGCAAGAACGTCGGCGAGGACCAGGAATACATCCGCCTCAGCTACGCCACCAGCATGGAAAACATCCTGGAAGGCCTGCGGCGCCTGAAGGCGTTCTGCGAACGCTAGTCATTGGTCATTACCCCGGCAATCGTCGTTCCGACGGCGGTTCCACGTGTATCAGCACACGGCGCAATTCGGGCATGTGCGAGCGCAGATGCTTCTCTAGGCCTTCGGTCAGGTCGTGAGCCGCGGTGATCGGCAGTTCCGGCGCCAGCGTGCAATGAAACGAGACGGTCAATTCGCCTTCGGCCACGCGCACGGCAACATTGTGCGGGCGAATGGGAATCGGACACGTCCGCAGATACTCTTTCAAAATGCCCATGACCTGTGCTTCGCTGGCCGAATGGACATGGCGAATCGCACCCGCGACGCCGACGGGCTCGATATGCGTATCGATCCGCGAAAGTCCCGGAACGGCTTCGCGCAACGCCTGCTCGAGTTTAGTGGCTTCCCGATGCGCTTCGTCCAGATGAAGCGACTCATCCACTTCCACGTGAAGTTCGAGCGCCCGCTGGCCATCCTCTTCGTAAATGCGAATCGCATGCGCGCCGAGTTCGAAGCGCGCGGCGAGAGTGCGCACGACGGTCAGGACATCCTCCGTGCCCTGCGAGATCGGTTCAACGTGCATGACGACGTCGATGTTCGGCACCAACTTGCGGATCGCCGCTTCGGCCTGGCTGGCAATCTCGTGAGACTTCTCGAAGGCATGCGAGCGCTGCACGCCGATGGTCACGTCAGCAAAAAGCTCCGGACCGCTGCGGCGCACGCGCGTCTGCAAAACGGTGGCCACGCCCGGGACATCGCGCACGGCCGATGCGATTAAGTACGGAACGTCCTCTGGCACTTTGTCGAGCAGGTCGTCCACAGACTTCTTGCCCAGTTTGAAGCTGACCCAGATCACAATCATCGCCACGCCCAGCGCCGCGACGGCGTCCGCCTTGATCAGCCACGGAATGGAAAACTGCTGAGAAATCAGGACGCCGATTAGGCCCACAAAAACCACGCTGGACGACCAGATATCCGTCGAAAAATGCAGCGCGTCGGCTTCGAGAGCCTGGCTGTTGTATTTCTTCGCGACCCGCATCAGCGCTCGCGAGCGGCCGAAATCGATGACGATCGATACGATCACAACCAGAAAGGCCCAGACATTCGCCTTCACTTCGACCTGTTCGCCGAAGAACAAGCGCTGGCTCGCTTCATAGATGATCCACACGCACGTCAGCAGCAACAGCAGCGTCTCGAACAGCGCCGACAGATTCTCAAACTTGCCGTGACCGTACGTGTGTTCGCTGTCTGCCGGCCGCGCGGAAACGCGGACCGCCCACAAGGTGACGGCGGCTGCGATCAGGTCCAACCCGGAGTGCGCGGCCTCAGACAAAATGCCCAGGCTGTCGGTGGAATACCCCACGACAATTTTTGTACCAGTCAAGACAATCGCTGCGCCAACGGAACTGAGCGCCACGATGTGTTTTTCGCGATTGGCAGACGCTTGGTCAGTAGTCATTGGTTCTTAGTCATGGGTCAGAGGTCAGTGGCACTACATACTAGTCCAGCGGTGATCATTAGCCACCGATGAATAAAAAATCATGGTCATTGGGAGCGCCAAATTCCCCGGCGTTCCCAATGACCCATGACGAATGACCAACGCCGCTACTTCGCCTTCGAACTCCCGAACTCCATGCCGGGCTTGCTGAAGGCCACGTGATTGTGATACGTCGCGTATTCGCTGACAATCGCGCCGTTCTTTCCCGCGCGCTGGAAGTGCCAGGACTCGGGGTTCTTCAGCGGGTAGATGTCGCCGGCGGAGCACGAAATCACATACTTCGACTTGAACCACGGCTGGCCAAATCCGTACGGTTTCTGATCGTCAGGCATCTCGGCGATCGGCTTCTCCTTCGCCGGTCCCTGGTACTCGCCAAAGAATTCCACCGACCCATAGCGGATGTGCCACGATTCCATCTTCGGCCCAAAGCCGTCCTTGCCGCCGATGTGGTGGTGCTCCGGAAGCATCTGCCCGGGCAGCAGATAAATCTCGTGGCCGAGGTAACCATAAGGCTTGCCCTTGAATTCGCCGCCGTAGCCATCGTTCTTGCCGTAGGTGTCGAGCTCGTTCTTCCAGAAAATGCCGCCCATCCCGAGCTTCTCGAAGTTGCGATCCACAAAGTCGGCCACCCAGAAATCCTTGCCCTTCAGGATCGCCGGAATCGGACAGTTGTAGGCCTTCAACATATCGTAGTATGCCTTCTTCGCCGCTTCATCATCGAACGAGCCGTCGGCCTTGTAGAAGGCCTTGTTGCCCGGATTCACGACCGCGACCAGCGGTTTCGATCCATCGCCAATGTCTTTCACTTCATCGGCCCTCGCGCCACTGCTGGCGATCAACGCTGCACCGCCGGCCGCCAATCCGCCTATCATTCCTCGTCTGCTGATCCCGCTCATTTACCTTGCTCCTTTTTTTGCTTTGGCCCGCTCACTCTTCAAAGACTGGTACATGTCGTAAGCTTTCTGCGGCTTCTCATTCTCGTGAACGATGGTGCGGACAGCCTGAACCATCGCCACTGGATCGTCGGCGCCGAAAATATTCCGCCCCATATCCACGCCGGATGCGCCCTGGCTGATGGCGTTGTAGGCCATCTTCAGCGCGTCGAGCTCCGGAAGTTTCTTGCCGCCGGCGATGACGATCGGGACGGGGCAGCCTGCACAAACTTCTTCGAAGTCGGTCTCGCAGTAGTAGGTCTTGACGAAGTGCACGCCCAACTCGGCGAGAACGCGGCACGCCAATCCCAAGTAGCGCGCGTCGCGCACCATCTCGCGGCCGACAGCCGTCACGCCCAATGTTGCGACGCCGTAGCGGTTGCCCGCATTCACCAGGTAGCCGATATTGTTGAGCGTTTCTTTTTCATGAACGCCGCCCACGTACACCTGAGCGGTTACGGCCGCGGCGTTGAGGCGCACGGCGTCCTCAATGTCCACGCCGATGACTTCGTCGCTGAGCTCCTTCAGCACGGTCGCGCCAGTGCTGCAGCGCAGAACCACCGGCTTGTTGCTTTCCGGCGGAACGCTGGAGCGCAGGCCGCCGCGGGTGCACATCAGGCAGTCCACGTGCGGGATGAGCGGCGGGACGGTCAGGTCCATGCGTTCAAGACCGGTCGTCGGCCCCATGATGTAGCCGTGGTCGAAAGCCAGCATGACCGTGCGGCCGGACTTTGGGTTGAAGATGCGGCTGAGCCGATTCTTCATGCCCCAGTCAAGGTGCGCCGAACCACGCAGGAAAAACCCCGGCGTCTGCATCGGGATGCCGATCCCGAAATCCTTCTTCTCGCCGTCATCCTTTTTCGCTGTCGTATTTGCATCAGGCATTCGCTTCTGCTCCTTCCACAAAGCCCCGGAAAATCAATGAAACCGAAACCGCCCCGGCGTCTGGCGAACCCAGGCTTTTCTCGCCGATACTCTTCGCGCGTCCAAACCGCGCCACCATTTTCTTCGTTTCTTCAGCGCCCGCCACTGCCGCTTCGGCGGCCTGCTTCAGCGAGCCGATTACGTCCGCTTCGCCTTCGGCGGCTTTCTTCATGCTCTGGACAGCCGGAATCAAAGCATCCAGCATGGTCTTGTCGCCTGTTTTCGCCTTGCTGCTCTTCTGGATTGTCGTCAAGCCGCCCTCGAACATCGCCGCCAGCGTCTTGGCGTCCAGCGTCTTCTTGCCCGTCGCGGGCGCCACCATGCCCAAAAAGAACGAGCCGAACAGCGGCCCGGTCGCGCCCCCGTCGGTGCCCATCACACCCCAGGCAATGTTGTTGAGCAGCGTCTTCAAGTCGGCGTTCTTCGACGCATCGATCGCCTTCTCCATGTTGCCCATGGCCTTGGCCATCGTGATGCCGTGGTCGCCATCCCCGCCGACGGAGTCGTGCTTGCCGAGCACGTCCACGTTGGCGCGAATCTGAGCCGCCGCCGCGCGGAACATGCGGATGAGGGTTGCGGGATCGATGTTGTCTTTTGGCACGAACTCTTCTCCAAAATCAAGAGGAACGAAAAACTACTTTCAACACAGAGTCACGGAGGACACAGAGATCACAGAGAAGGAATAGATCAGAAAAAAC
This sequence comes from Planctomycetota bacterium, assembly GCA_036504595.1. Lineage (GTDB taxonomy): Bacteria > Planctomycetota > SZUA-567 > H5-PLA8 > H5-PLA8 > DASXUX01. The sequence goes on from DASXUX010000095.1 coordinate 286,607, forward strand.
TCTGCGTCCTCTGTGTTCTCTGCGCCTCTGTGTTGAAGTCTGTTTACTTCACGGTCAACGCCGGCGAATTGCAGGAGGCATCCCACATTTCCAGCAGTTCGTCGTCCATGCGAGCCAGGCACATCTGGAAGCCGCCCATCTCCTGCACGGTCAGGTATTCGCCGACCAGCGTGCGGGCCAGCGTCACCTTCTTCGCGTCCAGAATCTTCTTGCAGGCGTTGACGACGCAGTACTGTTCCATCAATGTGGTCGAACCGACGCCGTTGACCATCAGCAAGACCTTCTCGCCTTCCTTGATGCTCAACGCCTGCATCAGCTTGTTCAGCATGATGTCCGCGGCGCGGTCGGCGGTGATGTTCTTCTCGGTGATGCCGCCGGCTTCGCCGTGCTGGCCCATGCCGATGACGTAATCTTCCGGTCCGATTTCGGCAATGACCTGGCCCGTGCTAGGATGCGTGCAACCGTTGGAGGCGATGGCGACGGTGGCCATGTTGGCGTTTATCTTCTCGGCGATGCGAGCCACTTCTTCCAGAGGCTTGCCCGCTTCGGCGGCGGCGCCGGCAATCTTGTAGACGAACAGACAGCCGGCCAGGCCGCGGCCTTCTTCGCTCTTTTCGCCCTTAATCACGTCGATTTCTTCATGCGTGAGAACCTGCGTGATCTTGATGCCCTCCGCCTCGGCCATCGGCTTGACCATGTTGGCGCACAGGACGTCGCCGGAATGGTTCAGGACGACCAGCAGGATGCCGGCGTCGCGCTTCATCATCTTGAGCGCTTCCAGAACCTTCGGCGCACCGGGGGCCGCGAAGATGCCGCCAGCGACACTGATGTCCAGCAAACCTTGGCCAACCATGCCGCTGAGGGCCGGTTCGTGGCCGCTGCCGCCGAGCGTCACCACCGCGACTTTGCTCTTGGATTTTGCCTTAGCGCGGCAGACGATGCCATCCTTGACGACCTTGATCTTGCCGGCATTGGCGATGGCGAAGCCTTGAAGCAGTTCGGAAACGAGGTTCTCGGGATTGTTAACGAATTTCTTCATTCCGGATTTCTCCTCCTTGAGTTGCATCAATTCGATTAACGAATCGCCATCCATGATGAAGGCGACGCGACAGGTGGGCGTAGCATCAAACGGCTGCAGAACAACGGGCTTGCCTTTCATTGCTTCTTCAATGCTGGAAACAACATACGCGGCGTGCGGCTTGGTCTTGATGACGTCAGGCATCGGGCTGTCAGGCTCGCACCGGACAAATTCGACGCGGTATGGATGCTTTTCCGGATCGGTAATGTAGACCTTGCCACCTTCCAGGTAGGTCTCGCCTTCCTGCTTGGTCGCGGTTGGAACACCGAAGTGATGGAATTTCGCTGCCATGATCCCCTGTTCCTTTCGTAGTTGTCAGTCCTGCCCCTAAAAAAGACCAGTTCGGAGCCTTGCCTTATAGCGCCCTGCTCGCTTGTTGCAAGTTGAGCGCCCGGGTGGCACGCTTGTGTTCGCGCGTCCTTTTGCGCGCACTCAAGCGTGCGATCTGGTCGCTTCCGCACGCACGAATCCGCGCCAAGAAACCGGCGCGTACACGTGCGTGCCACCTACTTCTGCACCGTCCGGTCATCCTTCGGCTTGCAGATCACCCTAAAGCCGACGTTGAACACACGCTGCCAACTCGGGTAGCTCAAACGGAACGCTGAACGCGCGCGGTTGGGCCGGTCGTAGAACGAGCCGCCGCGAACGACTTTCTCGCCTTCAATCTTGCCGTCGTCGCGCCCATCTTTCGTGTCGTACGGGTATGGCTTATAGGTGCTCAGCGTCCATTCAGCCACGTTGCCATGCATATCGTGGAGGCCCCACGCGTTCGGCTGGTATTTGCCCACGTTGTCTGTAACGCAGGAACCGTCATTGACCGCCGCAATATGCGGAATCCACTTGGGCGAATCGCCGCGGCACAGGTTCACCAGATTCTTGTCAGCGAGGTTCGCCAGCTTGCCGAAGTCAGTTTCGCACGCACCGTAGCTGAGCGGCGTCGTGGTGCCAGCCCGGCAGGCGTATTCCCACTGCGCTTCCGTCGGCAGTGTGATGTTCTTGCCGGTCTTGCCGGAGAGCCACTTGCAGAAGTCCATCGCTCGCTGCCAGGAAACGCGAATGACCGGCTGAGTCGAGCGGTTGGCCGCTTCGCCCCGATTGCCCTGGTCCTTGTTGAAGACGCTGATGTACGCGCTGTCATGCAGAGGATCGAAGAGCGCGTACTGCTGGTTCGTGATCTCGCAGCCGCCGATGTAGAAGGCTGAATCGATCTTCACCTTCGTCAACGGCACCTCGTCCGCTTCGCCCTTGGCATCGCCCATCACAAATTCGCCAGCCGGGATAAGCGCCAGATTCAGCGCCACGTTCTCCGCAAGTTCGACTTTCATCTCCGTCGGCAATCCGGCGGCTTCCTGCTTCTTTTTGGCTTCCGCCGTGTCGAACGGCCAGCCGGCACAGTCAATCTTCTGCTCGGCACGAGCGGCCATGGGCGCGGGAGCAACGTACTTGACCGGCTCCTGCTTCAGGTCCGGGATGGCCTCGGGATCTTCATCGCGGCCGGCATATTGCGTGCGCAGCGCTAAGCGTCGTTTCTGGAAATCCCCTCCGCCGCCACGGTGTTCATGCCAAGTGCCATGGTCGGGAACGTTCAGATCGATCCAGGTCACGAGGCGATCCCAAGCTTCCGTGTCCAGTTTGACGTTGTAGTGCCCCTTCTTGAGCATCTGCACCAGCTCGCTCGTGTTGGAGTGATATTCCATCGGCACGAAAACGTGGTAGTCGCTCTCCGGCCCCGGCCGGCGCACGTATGGATGCAGCGCGACGTACGGCGCGTCAAAGTTGCGCCACCCCGGCTTGTCTTTGACCGCGAAATCCGGCGGGGTCTTGCCATCCGCCCCAGGCTTACCGTCGTGGCAACCGACGCAGTATCTATCGAGCACTGGCTGGACATCTCGCTTGAAGCTCAGGCCCCGCGCCGGACCGTACCATGGGGTGATCTCGACGGCCGGCTTTAACGCCGCGTACGTCTTGCTGCGCGGCGGGCTGGTGGTCTGCTGTTCGTGGCACCCGACGCAAGCCGTCACTTCGCCGGGCATCGCGGTGTACCAGCTTCGCATCAGTTGAACGGCGCTGCCGTCCGCGTCGAGCGGCTGAATGGCGATGGGCGTGTTGGCGGGAACCTTGAAGCCCGCGGAACCGTCTTCCTCAACCGGAACCGTTCCCAGAATGCGGTGCACATCCCACGGACCATCGATACCGATGTTGATGTGGCCGCCCATTCCGTTGTAGCCGTAGTGCGGCGAATAGATGCGCAGCTTCTTGATCGTCCCGCGCGGCACGCCTTGCGTCGCGCCTTCATAGATGTCGGAGATGTAGACCGTCGCGTCCTTCTTCGTCGTATCGATCTTGTCGGGGATCACGGGCGGCCTGACCGTTGGGCGCAGCGGAATGGGTTCCAGCATCGCGTAGCCCGGCGTCTCGCACAGAAGCTGCATGTTATCGAACGTATCGACCAAGTAGATGCCCCACATCGATTGCGGTGTCGGCTGAGCGGCCACGAGGAAATACTTGTCGCTTAGCGGCCACGGGTGCAGGAACTTCGGCCAGGAGCCATCGACCAGCGTATCGCGAATGATCGGTTCGACCGGCTGCCCGCAACCCGGAATGCGCTGAACGGCGCCGTTGTCTTCATGGCGCCCTTTCGCGGGATCGAAGACGAGCAACTCGCCCATGCGCGGCACGCCGTGGTGGCCGGAGATAATGGCGACGAGCTTCGTCGGATGGTTGGGAATTGGCCGGGCATAGAAGATCGAGTTCGGCCAGTACGAGTTGCTGCCGTAGTACTCAACCTGACCGGTCCCGTCTGGATTCATGTGGAAGAGAATGCGCGTGAAGTAATGCGCCGTGTCCGAATACTCCCAGCGCGTGTACATCACCTGTCCGTTGTTCAGCAGCGTCGGGCACCAGTTGTGGTCTTGGTCGAAGCAAAGCTGGCGGATCGTTTTGCCGTCCGTCTCCATGCGATAGAGATTGCCGACCGCATCGCCGCCGCCCACGCACGGCACGCCGTGGAAACAACCGGTAGAACAGAAGATCATCCGGCCGTCGGGCAGATAGCATCCGTCGTAGTTATCGACATCCTTGTGTTCGCCGGGCGTGACCTGCCGGAAGCCGCTGCCGTCCGTCTTCATTTCGCAGACTTGGAAGCGACCATCCACCGGCATCGAGAACAGCATGCGGTCGGCATCGAAGTGCAAATCGATGTCGCCAACGAACTCGCCCTTCTCGGGCTTGAAGACGGTGTGGACGGTGGCGCCGGCCTCCGTGCCGGCCGGCAGAGACGCCGGCGCTACCCGGGGTACCGACACGGTGACGATCTGGTTGTCATAGCCATTACGCCCAATCGAGCTGTTGCCCTGCCAGTTCTGCGGCAGGCCCATTTGCTTCGGGTGGCGCTGCACGGCCAGCATTTTCTCAAAGCTCAGCAGCGGGTTGGCCAGGAGCGCCTCCGCACGCAGCGCCTCAAATCTCTGGCTGGCTTCGAGGAACTTGTCGAGGCTGGCGAACTTTCCATCGGCCCCGCGCGCATCGGCAAATGCCTTCTCGACCTCCGTCAGCCGCTGCAGGTATTCCGCCCCTTTCGGATACTTGTCGCCATTTGTCTGAGACAAGTCTTCGATCGCCATTCGCAGCGCCTTCAGGCTGCTGTCTTTCCAGCGCGCCTGAGCGTCTTCCATCGTCCGCGCGCGGTAATAGGTTTTGCGCAAAGCCGCCAGGTCCGCGACCGACTTCACCGATGAGACTTGTTGCTTGGCTTCTGCGGCGAGCGGTCCGCGCGTCGCGGCGGCCAATCGCTGAACGAACGTGCCAGCGGCATCGGCCGGCCAATCCTGAGCCCAGATGCTGTCCTGCCGCTCCCAGTTCATTTCGTTCTGCGAAACGGAGTCGCGGAAATCGTTTTGCAGCCAGCGCCACAGCGCATCGCGCCGAATCGCGCCTTCATTTGGCGCGCCGCCGGGCGTGGCGTTCGTTGAGAAGTAAAACCCGCAGCCGCCGCCCTGATTGTGGACTTTGAAGAGCAGTTTGTTTTCGCCGGCCTGAAGTTCAAGCTTCGCCGTGTCCTGATTAGCTGACGCGCCGCGCGCCACATTGTTTGAGATCAGCTTCTTGCCATTGAACCACATCGCCATGCCGTCATCGCTGCCAAAGTAGCCGGTGATCGTCTTTGCGGTTGGACTGGTGATCGTTCTATAAAGATAGACCGCACTGTTGCCGGGCACCGAAAGATCAACGACCGAGCCATCTGCCCATTCCGGGTGAACGACCCACTTGCACTTTCCGTAGGTCTTGGTCAGGTCGATTTCGGTTTCGGGCGGATATGCCTCATCAAACGCGCTCTTGCTGCCGCCTTCGAACGGTCCGATATATTGCCACGGCCCAAGTTGCTCAGCGGCCGACGCAACCGGCTTGCTCTTGGCCTGCGCCGCTTCCCACTTGACGAGGGACTCGCGCGCAAGCTGCAGCGTCTCCTGCCAGGTTGCTTTTTTCTGGTAGTATTCGGGAGGTTTTTCGCCGGCAAAGCAGAACTGACAGCATATAGCCGCTGCAAGAGCAAGCCTGCTCAGTCTCATGTGCCACCCTCCAAAGGAACGCAAAATTCAAAACTCAAAACGCAAAAGTGCAGATTGCGATGTCCATTGCGGACGCTTTGAACTTTGCCTTTCCAAACTTGTCAGGACAACTATGGGTATATTACACCGCTTGGGCTAGGAACAAGCAGATTCTTGCATGAAACACGCGAATATTTTGCATGTAAGCGATTGACTAGACAAGAATTGCGAGAAAAGAGCAGTCACCTGACGTGACCTACTTCTTCTTTCGCCCGCGCTTGGGTTTTCCATCCGCGGGCGCGGGCGGTTGTGGTTTCTGGCCATCGGCGACGGCGGTAGTCAGCGGCACGCCGATCAGCTTCGGCTCAAGTTTCGAGATATCCACCCCGAAGCGCACGAGGATCGTTGCAGGCACGTCAGCGATCGTGCCGCCGTGCATCACCATTTTGTCGTTCGTCGCTAACCAACTGTGAGGCGCATTGTTGTGGGTCTTCGCGGCCGGGTCGAAGCCATGGTCGGTCGTCACATAAAGGAGCGTCTTGTCGCAGAGCTCCTGCTTCTTCAGCCACCTGACGATCTTGCCCAGTGCCTTATCGCAATCCACAGCCGCATCGCGATATTCGTCGCTGTCCGAGCGGTGCTTGTGCCCAGCGTGGTCCGGATCGGAGAAGTGCACAAATGCCATGAACCGCGGCGACTTGTACTGCTCCAAATATCTCAGGCTGAGCTTGGCGACCTCGTCGGCATCACGCTGAGCGGCATCAAAGACCTCCAGCGCCTTGCGGGTGAGCATGAACGGTTCGCCTTTCTCGACCTGCGGCTTGTCCGAATCAGGCACGTTGTCGGCGCCTTCCGGCAAAGGTTTGCGAGTCTTCTTGTTTTCCTTCTTCTCGGCCGCCGCGATCTCCTCCGGCGTGCGGCCGCCGACGTGCGCCAGTTTCCCCGTCACCATGAACGTATGGATGTTTTCTTTTCCGCCGAAGTGCTTCTGCAGGCGCTCGAAAATTGTGTAGCCTTCCGGAATCGGTTGGTAGACGTTATTCGAGATCACACCGGTATCCTTTGTGCCGAGACCGGTCAGCATTTCGGCATGGCTGGGCTTGGTCAGCGTCACATGGCCCTGAACTTCGATAGATTGCAGCGAACCTTCATCAATGATTGCGGCGAGATTTGGGAGTTTGCCCTTGAACAGAAGTTCCTGCAACACCGTACGGTCGAGTCCATCCCACGAGACCAAAATAGCGTTTTGTGGAACACTCACCTTCTCTGGCTTGATGGTGTCTTCTCCGTGAGACACGTGTCCAAACGCCAACAAAGCCACGCACGCACAAAGCACTCTCCGCATTCGTCTGCTCCTCATTTGCCATCCCACGCAACCTGTAAAGGCCCTGCATCGCCAGAGTGTTTGCGCAGAATCTTCGGGCTATAAATGACGCCGCTTCGGCTCTAACCCGATTCCCTTGACAGGCTTGCGTAGCGTTGCTACAAGACCCTCAGCACACTTGGGGTAACGCCAGTGCGGCTTTCCCTCCATCCGCTGTCACGGATGGCGTGTTTTTTTCACGGGTCAATAGACCCAGAGTTGCGGAGATTAAGTCAAATGCCCAAACGTGTCTTCTTTTTCGGGGCCGGCAAGGCCGAAGCCAAAGGCAAGGATCTGACCAAGGACGTCCTTGGCGGCAAAGGCACTGGTCTGATGGAAATGACCAGCATCGGCCTGCCCGTTCCGGCTGGCTTCACGATCGGCATCCCGACCTGTGAAGAGTTCTACAACAATGGCCGCAAGTTCCCGAAGGGACTTGAGGACGAAGTCAAGCAGGCGCTGGTCAAGCTCGAAAAGTGCGTCGGCAAGAAACTCGGCGACGCCAACGACCCGCTGCTCGTTTCAGTGCGTTCCGGCGCGGCGCGCTCGATGCCCGGCATGCTCGAAACCATTTTGAACCTCGGCCTCAACGACAAGTCCGTCGAAGGTCTGGCCCAGAAGACCGGCAACGCGCGCTTCGCGTACGACAGCTATCGCCGCTTCATCCAAATGTACTCCACGACGGCGATGGGACTCTCCAAGGAACCGATGGAAGAGCTGCTCAAGGAACTCAAGGCCAAGCTGAACCTGAAGGACGATTCCAAGATTCCCGCCGAGTCGCTCAAGGAGCTGTGCCAGGAGTTCAAAGCGTTCTACAAAGAGAAGAAGGGCGAAGAGTTCCCGCAGGATCCGATCGAACAGCTCTGGGGCGCCATCAAGGCCGTCTTCGGTTCGTGGGAAGCTGAAAAGTCCGTCACCTATCGCCGCGTCGAAAAGATTACCGACCTGAAAGGCACCGCGGTCAACATCGTCCAAATGGTCTTCGGCAATAAGGGCGACACCTCGGGCACCGGCGTCTGTTTCACGCGCGACCCGAACACGGGCGCAAACGAATTCTACGGCGATTGTCTGATCAACGCTCAAGGCGAAGACGTCGTCGCCGGCATCCGCACACCGATGAAGCTCATCGAGCTCGAAAGCAAGCTCCCCGTCGCCTACAAGCAGCTTTGCGATGTCCGCAAGCAGCTCGAAAAGTACTACAAGGAAATGCAGGACCTCGAATTCACAATCGAAGAACAGCGGCTGTACATGCTGCAGTGCCGCACCGGCAAGCGCCTGCCCGCCGCCGCCTTCAAGATCGCCGTTGACATGGTGCAAGAGAAGCTCATCACCAAGCAGGACGCGATCCAGCGCATTACGCCTGAGCAGATCGAAGGCGTCTTCTATCCAATCATCGACGTGGCCAAGGTCGGCGCCGCGAACCTCAAGGCCGCTCTGCTGGGCAAGGGCATCGACGCCGTTCCCGGCGCCGCGACGGGCGAAGCCGTCTTCACCGCCGCCGAAGCCGAAGCGATGGCTGCCGCTGGCAAGAAGGTCGTCCTCATCCGCAAAGAAACCAGCCCCGAAGACGTCGGCGGCATGCACGCCGCTCAGGGCATCCTCACCGCCACCGGCGGCAAGACCAGCCACGCGGCCGTTGTCGCTCGCGGCTGGGGCAAGTGCTGCATCGTCGGCTGCGAAGCGATCAATATCGACTACACGGCCAAGACGATGGTCGTCGGCGGCAAGACGGTCAAGCAGGGCGATTGGGTCACGCTGAACGGTTCGACCGGCGAAGTCTTCACCGGCCAGTTGCCGCTCAAGAAGCCTGAACAGGGCGCCGAATACCAGACGCTGATGAGCTGGTGCGATGAAATCCGCCGCCTGAAAGTGCGCACGAACGCCGACACGCCGTACGATTCGGTCAACGCCGTCAAGATGGGCGCAGAGGGCATCGGTCTGTGCCGCACGGAACACATGTTCTTCGACACCGAAGAGCGCCGTCTGGCCATCCAGGAAATGATCGTCGCCGAAACGCTCGACGCCCGCAAGAAGGCTCTCGGCAAGTTGCTTCCGATTCAGCAGGGCGACTTCGAAGGCATCTTCACGGCGATGGACGGCAAGCCCGTGACGATCCGCCTGGTCGATCCGCCGCTGCATGAGTTCACCCCGAAGGACGATGCCGGCGTCGCCAAACTCAGCGCCGTCACTGGACTGTCGCCTGAGAAGATCAAGCACCGCTGCGAACAGCTCCACGAATCCAACCCGATGCTCGGTCACCGCGGTTGCCGCCTGTGCATCACCTATCCCGAAATCCTCGAGATGCAGGTGACGGCGATCATCCAGGCCGCTGTGGAATGCCAGAAGAAGGGCATCAAGGTCTTCCCGGAAATCATGCATCCTTTGACGATCGATAAGAAGGAGATGAAGATCCTGGAAGTGCAGACGCGCCAGGTCGCCGATGCGATTATCGCCAAGGCCGGCATCAAGCTGCCCTACATGGTCGGCACGATGATCGAAATCCCGCGCGCCGCGTTGCTGGCCGATCAAATCGCCGAAGTCGCCGAGTTCTTCAGCTTCGGCACCAACGATTTGACGCAGATGACGCTGGGCCTGTCCCGCGACGACGCCGGCCGCTTCCTGCCGGTTTATGTCATGAGCGAGAAGGACGGCGGAAAGGCCATCTTCAAGGACGATCCGTTCCAGTCGCTCGATCAGAGCGGTGTCGGCATGCTGGTCAAGTGGGGCATTGAGCGCGGCCGAATGACTCGGCCGAAGCTGAAAGTCGGCATCTGCGGCGAACACGGCGGCGAAGCCAAGTCCGTCAAGTTCTGCCACAAAGTCGGCATGGACTACGTGTCCTGCTCGCCGTACCGCGTTCCGATTGCCCGCCTGGCCGCCGCGCAGGTCGTCATCGAAGAAAAAGGCGCCAAGCCCGGCCCGGTCCTGAAGGCCGCCAAGAAAGCCGTCAAGCCCGTCAAGATTGTGAAGGGCAAGAAGGTTAAAGCTGGCAGGTAGAACCGTGTGGCACGGGCAGCCTCTGTTAGCCGTTGGCTGCCCGTGCAGAGTTCTGGAAAACACGAGCCCCCTTGGCGAAAGCCGAGGGGGTTTTTCTTTGGTGCGCGCGTCCGTTTGCTCCGCCGGCATGCCCGTGTAGACTCCGCGTGTGAATTCTGGGTGCGAAATCCTGGAGCGGCCCCTATGCCGAAGATGACCCTCGTCGATCTGCTCGCCCAAGAAGGCAACGGCGCCGTGCAGGTCGAGGCTTCTCCCGACAAGGTTCCGCCCATCGTAATGCTGGCGGGGCCGATCAAAGTCTGGTGGAGTGAGTGGGACAGCCCGCGTCATCGCCAGTACACGAAGTGGCGCGATGCCGTGCGCGTCGCTTTGGTCAAGGCCGGCTGCGCGGTCTACAGTCCTCATCGCGCGATCCAGGGCCGCTGGAACGAGAACTTGCAGAAGATCAATGACGCCGCGATCGCGGCCAGCGATTTCGTCGTCGTCCTGACGCCGCCGGACTGCCCTGCCGACGGCACCGAACACGAAATCGCCTACGCCAAGCAGCACAACATCCGCCTGATCTGCGCTCCGCCTGGGGACGACGACGATCTCCGGAAGTTGCTCGCGGCCATCAGCTAAGAGTCTCACTGGCTTTGGCCTGGCGCCATAAAGAGCAGGAGTGCAGTAGAGTCGCACTTCGAGAATTCCATCCCGTTTCAACGATGTTTCTTGGAATTTGGTTCGCGCAAAATATCGAAATTATTGGAATAGACAGCGGCGCCCCGCACATTTTCGCATTCAGCCAACACCTTGGAGGAGGATACGATGCCTATCATCACGTGGGACGAAAGTCTGAGCGTCGGCGTGGCCGAACTCGATAATCAGCACAAGAAGCTGATCGACATCATCAATACTCTGCATGACGCGATGGCTAAAGGCCAAGGCGGTGTGGTTCTGAACAAGACTTTCAGTGCGCTTGTGCAGTACACGCGCCAGCACTTCACTACCGAAGAACGCTACTTCGAGCGCTTTAAGTACCCGGCCAGCACGTCGCATAGAGCGGAGCACGAAGATCTCACCGTGCAGGTTCTCGACCTGAAGGAGCGCTTCGAATCCGGGCGCACCATGCTCAGCATCCAGACGATGAACTTCCTCAAGGACTGGCTGCAAAACCACATCCGCAAGTCCGATAAGCAGTACGGTCCGTTCTTCAATGAGTGCGGGCTGAAGTAAGAGCCTGCGCGCAATCCAGGAGGATTGCGTTACAGAGCGCTACTTCCGCGTTTTCAGCGCAGCCTCGATGCTTGCCACGACCTGCTTGGCCAGTTCGGCCGAACCTTCCTTGCTGAAGTGGACGTTGGCTTTTGCCTGAATCGCGGCCAGGCGCGGCAGGGCGACGGCGTACAGGTCGTCGATCGCCACGGCGTTCTCAGCCATGATCTTCGCGGCGATCTGGTTGTACTTCACCTCATCTCCTTTTTCGCGCACGGGGTCGAGCTTTCCTTCCGGCACGGGCGTCGTTGAACACCAGATCAGCGCCGCGCCGGTCTTCTTGAGTTTCGCCACGATCTCCCGCAGATTCTTGTCGTAATCTTCGGCCGAGACCTGATGTCCGTCCGACGTCTGAAATCCCTTCATCTCTTTCCCGCCTGAACTTTTCTTGATGTCGTGCAGCCCGAAGTTGAAATGGATTACGTCCCACTTGCCGCTCTTCGCGTCAATCCACTCGCTGAGCTTCTTCACGCCGCTGTTGCTCGGACCGGCGTTGCCGTTGATGCGATGAACGTTCGCCTTGCCCGCCAGCAGCTTTCGAACGTCGTCGGTGTAGCCGATGCTGATCGAATCGCCGATGATCAACACCCGCGGAAGCTTTGGGTCGTCTTTCTCCGGCCCTTGAGTCACGTTCGTCGCCGCCCCGGGTTCGGCCGCCCACAGGGCACCACACGTCGTGGAAAGAAGAACGAGTGCAAAAAGAAGCTTCATCGACAGTCCTCCGGGCAAACGCCTACAGACACCAGTTCATACACCTGACCGGACACGCGAGCGGAGGTTTGATTTATCGCGAGAACGACATTGACGCGAACGAGACCGCGCTGTGCGTGGCGGGTTTCATCATCTGGTCGTAATGCAGCAGTTTCCCGCGCTCGATGTTCCCGCGACACGTTTCGAGCATCGTCAGCACCGACAGAACCGCATCCACGTGCCGGGAATTCTGCGTGCGCTCCATCTCGGCCCATGCCGCGCGCGAATCAAGCTGCTCAACGGTCTTCAGCCACTTCTTGTCCATGCGTTCAACCGGCAGCAGCATTTTTTCGGTCATCATCACGCTGTGGTTGAACTCCGGCCCGACGTGGCTCAGATCCACGCTGCAGATCACACACCACCTTCGGTTCGAGATGGCCATCTCGTTGTGCAGCGCCGCAACGAAACGTTTGAACGATTCCGCTTCAAACGGGCTGGTGTCGGTCGCCAGGAAAGGTTCCACCGGGCCGCAGAGTACCGGCACGATTTCGAAGTCGCGTTTCCGCCGCCCGAGCAGGGATGCGAGCAGAACCGCCTGAAATTCCACCGAAAACTCGACGCGATGCGCCAGTTCGGCCATCGGCGACTCGACATCGGCGGCAGCCTGCAACCGGGCGGCGATCGAGCGCTCCGTTTTCACGGTGCCGACCGGCGTCGCAAAACTCTTCTGCGAAACGTAGAACAGGCCCTCTCCCGGCGCGTGATGCGCGACACCAAGAATGAAAAACAAATCGGCATCGCTGCGCGCCAGCAGTTCCGCATAGCCATGAGCGTAGGTCGCTCCACCCTGCCGCAGATCGATGTGTGGGAGCATCAGCGCACGGATATTGTCTTGCTGCGTGGCATTGCTGACCGGTGTGACTCGCGCAAGCGCGATATCCAAGGCGGTTTGTCCCGGGCCATCGGCGTCCGTGAAGAAACTGTCGATGGTCTCGTGGAGTTCGTCGGGTTGGTCAGGGTACGACACGCCCGCGTGCGAAGCCGGGCGGACCTCCTCGTCCATGTAGCCGCGGATTTGTTTCCGAACGACCTTCTCGAATCGCCGGCTGTAAAGAAACAGCGATTGGTCCAGTTCGCGCTGCAAATCCAGAATCTGCTGAGTGGGGATCGGCTGTTTGTACTTTTTCTCGAAGGCCTCGGCCGCGGCCTGCGCGCTGCGCCGTCCATCGAAAAGCGTCGCAACGGCGTACGCCCACATGCTCAGCGCGGCAGGCTTCGGCGCCAACCCCTCGGGATCCTCGAGGACAACGAGCATCTCGCCCTGCTCTTCGTCATCGTCCTCGCGCGGCGCGGATTGAATCTTTCCATCGGGGCCGAGCGACACCACTTGCGCTCGGACATCGCGCAGCGACGGAATCGGCTCGGTGTCCTTTGTGGCGAGCGGCAGCACATCGATCGAGCGCTCTTCCTCCTCATCGTCCTGCTCGAATTCGAAGAAAGGGTTTTCAGGAGACTGGTCGGTGGCCACTAGGCATTCCCTATTTTTACGTTCCGCTATATGAACCTTAACAGCAACTAAACGCGTATTCCAGCGCGCAACCATGTAGCGCAATCCTCCCGGATTGCGTGCCCCTCGGTCACCTCCCTCAGCGAGGGGGTCGGGGTTAGGGTGAGGCGGCCTCCTCGCCTGGACTCCTCCCCTTCCCCTCTTACACTTCCGCTCATGTTGACCTCGGCGCTCCTTTTACTCGCCCTCTGGTTTCTCGTGGCAGGTGTCCTCGTTTGCGGCATGATTCTGCTCTGCCTTCTGTTCGGCCGAAATTCCGCGCCGCCGCAGGTTCCCAACAAGGCGGTCTGGGGCTAAGTGCAAGATCGCTATGCACGTTGCGTGCTGCAAATGCGAACGCATCCTTTAATTCTCCGTCTGTCTGTGATACAACAATCCTGGGCAAATGAGCACCGACATCACTCTCAACCTTTTGGTCATCGGACTTCTGATCCTCGCGAACGCCTTTTTCGTCGCGACGGAGTTCGCACTCGTCCGCGTCCGGCGCACGCGTATCGATGAACTCTTGGCGGAAGGCAACACCTCCGCGAAGATCGTCAAGGACGCGATCGACCGCCTTAATGACTATCTGTCCGCGACGCAGGTCGGGATCACCGTCGCCAGCTTGGCCTTGGGGTGGATCGGCGAACCGTTCCTCGCCAACGTGGCCCTGCTGCCGTTGCTTCAAGCCGTTCTGCCTGAAGTCGTGGCAACTTATGCTGCGCATGCGATCGCCGTCGCTCTCGCCTTGTTCTTCATCACGTATCTGCATGTCGTCGTCGGCGAGTTGGTGCCACGCAGCGTCGCTCTGCAGTACCCAGACCGGACAGCGCTCTATCTCGTCCGGCCCATGCGCTATTTCATGCATATTTTCCATCCGCTGAGCTGGCTGCTATTGCGGACCTCCACGCTCATCCTGCGCACCATCGGCATCAAGGCCGCTCACCCGCACGCGCTGGCGCTTTCCGAAGAAGAATTGCTGCTGCTGCTGTCGGAGAGCAAGAAAGCCGGGGTGGTCAGCGAAGACGAACAGCGCATGTTGCAGAAAGTCTTTCGTTTTCACGACAAGACCGTGCGGGAAATCATGGTGCCGCGCCCGGACATCACGGCGTTGGACCTGCGTGCTAACGAGTCCGAAATTCAGCGCGCGTTTCAGCAGGGGTATTCGCGGCTTCCCGCGTACGACGGCAATCTGGACAACATCAAAGGCATTGTTTACGTCAAAGACCTGATCTACACGCTGCAAAATCCAAAGCTGATCAAACTGGTGGACTTGCTGCGCGAAGGCATCTTTGTTCCCGAAAACAAGCCCGTGCATGAACTGTTGAGGGAGTTCCAGCGCCGCCACATGCATATCGCCATGGTCGTGGACGAGTTTGGCATGACCACCGGCCTGGTTACACTGGAAGACGTCATTGAGGAAATTGTCGGCGAAATCCAGGACGAGTACGACGCCGAGCCGGCTCAGGTGGAGCGCTTGAAGGATGGCGCGGTCATTTTTGAAGGCAAGGCCGACATCGACCGTTTCAAAGAAATCTTCCCCGAATTTACCCTGCCGGAAGGCTCTTACGACACGATCGCCGGACTGGTCTTTCAGGTCGCCGGACACGTACCGCGCGAGACGGAAGTCATCCGCCATGGCGACCTGGTGTTCCGCATCACCAAGCGCGAAGGCCGTCGCCTGCGCAAGATTACGGTCTGGCGCGTAGCGCCCGCCGCGCCGGTCAGTGGAGAGTTGCTGCCGGCCGCGGCCAACCCCGTCGAGCGTTTTGAGGAGGCTCTTTCCGCGATAGAATCGCAGCAACGCCGCCAGCCGAGCGATTCCGAATCCAGTTCATCGGATAACGGCTCGCAGCAAGCTTCACCAACGCCCGCGAAACGCAGCGATTCGGCATAACTTTCCAACAAAGGAAGCCCATGGCATTCAAGAGCTTTTTCTCCCCAACCGGTTCCGGGAACACCATCCTTGAAGGCGATGTCATCAGCGGCTACATCACGCCGCAGAAGAGCGTCGTCCTGAAATTCCTGTCCAACGACCGCGGCTACTCTTGCGGATCTTTTGGCACGCACGCCGGCGGAGGTGTGCCGCTCGACATCGCCGGCGCAAAGGCTTTGCGCGAAGAACTGTCCGCACTGCTCGATTCCAGCAGCGGCAAAACTGGCGTTTTCAGCGTTCCATCTAATCAGAAGCATTTCAAGTTCTCGCGCGAGCTCGACGGCGGCCCGCTGATCCTCGCCGTCATTGGCACCGACCCGCGCTTCGGCACGTCGTATCATCGCGGCAACGCCGAAACCTTCAAAACGCTACTAGCCGAATTCGATGCGGCGTTGAAGGCCATCGACGACGCGGCCACGGCCAAGACTTCCGGCCCGCGCCCGTCTGTGTGAACAACAAAAGTGCTGAGTGCCGAGTCGCGCGGGCGCTTGCCAGTCGCTGCACAGGACCGTACACTCCGCCGTGCTTTTGTGCTCAGCGGTGAGCGTTCTGTGCAAGTCGCAAGCATGCAGTTGAACCGCTTGCGACTCAGCACTCAGCACTTTCCACTCAGCACTTTTCTTGTTGTGAAGTGAGGGAATTTGATGAATCAACGCAATGCCGAAAGCAGGCGCCACGACGGCCAGCCTGCGCGCGACGATGCGCGCGTGATGGACCCGGTCGTGTCCCCGCCGGTGCTCAAGGCCGACGCTGCCGTCGATGCTCAAGCCGTCGAGCGCGCCATTGTCGAATCTCGCAAGTGGATGCTTTCCAAGCAGCATCCGGCCGGCTGGTGGTGCGCGGAGTTCGAGGCCGACACGACGCTCGAAAGCTACTTCATCATGTTCAAGTGGTTCTTCGGGCACCGCGATCACCCGAAGATCCCAAAGTACGCAAACGTGATCCGCGAGGCCATGCTGCCCGAAGGCGGCTGGGCGATTTACGAAGGCGGCCCGCCTGAAATCTCCGTGTCGGTGCTCAGCTACTTTTCGCTGAAACTGGCCGGCATCCCAGCCGACGCGCCGGACATGCAGCGCGCGCGCGACGCAATCCTGAAGATGGGCGGAGCGACAAAAGCCAACAGCTATACCAAGTACCACCTCGCGTTCTTCGGCCAGTACGATTGGAAACACGTGCCGGCCATTCCGCCGGAGATGATCCTGGTCCCGACCGCGAGCCCGCTGCACATTTATCACATGTCGAGTTGGTCGCGGACGATTTTCGTCTCGCTCTCGATCATCTACGCGCAGAAACCCGTCATCGACATTCCGGCCGAACGCGGCGTGGACGAACTTTTCGTTGGCGGCCGGGAAAAGGCGAAGCTTGGACTGCAGCGCGATGAAGCGACGGTTACATGGAAGAACTTTTTCCTCTTCGCCGACAAGGCGCTCAAACTTGCCGAGAAGTTCCCGGTTGCCGCTGCGCGCCAGATGGCCGTGCAGCGTGCCGAGAAGTGGCTGATCGACCGCTTCCCAAAATCGGGCGGCTTGAGCGCAATCCTGCCCGCGATGATGAATTCGATGCTGGCGCTGAAGTGCCTGGGTTATCCGGAAGATCACCCGCACCTGAAGTACGGCATCGGCGAACTGGACGCGCTGGAGATCGAGCGCGACGCGGGGCATATCGAAGTGCAGCCGTGTTTCTCGCCGGTGTGGGATAGCTGCATCGCCGTTTACGCGCTCGGGCAAACAGGTCTCTCTCCCGAAGATCCCGCGATGCAGCAGGGCGCAGCGTGGCTGCTGTCGAAGCAGGCGACCGAAGTTGGCGACTGGCAGGTTCACAACCCCACCCCGCCCGGCGGCTGGTATTTCGAATTCCTCAACGAGTTCTATCCCGACGTGGACGACACTTGCATGACGCTGATGGCGCTGCGATTCGCCCACGGCTGGGGAAAATTGCCCGGCATCGTGGCGCCGCAGCAGGCAGGTAACGTCGCCGTTATTGGAGCCGGGGTGAACGGTTCCGAGCCGCCGCCGAAGGAGTACTCGCAGCAAGAGCAGCGCGAAGCGATCGATCGCGGCGTGCTGTGGATGCTGGGCATGCAGAACGATGATGGCGGCTGGGCCAGCTTCGACCGCGGGAACGACAAGGAGTTCCTGACCAAAGTTCCTTTCGCCGATCACAACGCGATGATCGACCCGAGCACCTCGGACATCACCGCGCGCGTGCTCGAAAGCCTCAGCTACATGGATGAGTACCATCTGCAGCGCTGCACGAACGTGCCGGACAAAGACAGAGTTGCGAAGGCGCAGCGCGTCGTCGAGCGCGCGCTGGCGTTTTTGCGCAAAGACCAATGCGAAGATGGTTCGTGGTTCGGGCGCTGGGGCGTGAATTACATCTACGGCACGTGGCAGGTTCTGCGCGGCATGAAGTTGATCGGCGAAGACATGAACAAAGGCTGGCTGCGCCGCGGCGTGGAATGGTTCAAGCATCACCAGAACCCCGACGGCGGCTGGGGCGAGACGATCGGCAGCTACGACGACCTGTCTCTGAAGGGCAAAGGCCCGTCCACCAAGAGCCAGACCGCGTGGGCGCTGATGGGGCTGATCTCCGCCGGCCAGGGCCACAGTAAAGCTGTGCAGCGCGGCGTGAAGTATCTGCTCGACACGCAGACGCCCGAAGGCACGTGGGAAGAACAGTGGTGGACGGGCACCGGCTTCCCGAAGGTTTTCTACATGAAATATCACTACTACCGGCATTACTTCCCGATGATGGCTCTGGCGCAGTACCGGGATTTTCTGGCGGGAAAGTGAGCGCTTTGCCTGAGGCGCCGACGCGTGGTATATTGCGCGAGCAGAGGTGACATATGACGAACGCAGCTCTCGAAAAACGAATCGCGGCGCTGGAAGCGGAAGTTGCCGCGCTGAAAGCACGATCCGGCGGCGAAAAGCAGGACCAGAGGCCCTGGTGGAGGGCTGTCGCCGGGATTTTTGAGGACGACCCTGCGTTCGAAGAAGCGATGAGATTGGGCCGGGAGTATCGAGAGTCGCTACGGCCGAAACCACGGCGTACCCAAAAAAAGTCGGGCTGACGCGCGACCCATCTACACTCCCAGAAACAGCCTCAAATCCCCGTTGCAAGCCCTCGCCCTCTGCTTAGCCTTAACGCCTGTCAAGTGGATCGCTTCGTCTTACACAGTGGAACGTGCCCTCTCGGAATCCGCTGAATGGAAGTCTGGCTGCGACGTTTGTTCTGGCTTTTCACGCTGATTATCGGCGCTTGCGGCACGTTGGCGTTCACCGTCGCCTTCATCCAAAAAGGCCCGCCGTCACGGCACGAATCCTGGTTGTACCTATGGCCGGTGACCTCTATAGCTGTGTCGATCCTCGCCTTCGCTGCCGCGCGCCGCGCGTTCCGGCAAATACCCGAAGACTGGCCTGGCTTGCTGCAGTTAAGCCTGACCGATCTGCTGGCAACGTCATTCCTGACGGGGACAATGTTGACGGCGCTCTCCATGTGGTTTCCCGATATCGTGCTTGCGTTCGATGCGCCAGTCTCGTTGATCTTCGCTTTCGGCTTCGCCATCGGCCTGCTGGTGTCATCACGTGTCGGATTGCAGAGTTGGCGTCTGCGTTATCTCTACGCCCTCAGTTTCAGCACGCGTTCTCTGGCCATCGTATTCATCGCGGCGCTTTTCCTCGTGCTATCAATGCTCCTTTGGGGCTGGGCAGAAACAACTCTCAGAGTTCTTGGTCCTATTATCAGCCCTCTCAACAGGCTGGGTTCTCCTGCGGCGATTTTCGGGCTTCCACTGCTCATGGTCGTCGGCGGCCACCTTCTCTGTCTCTGGACGGCCACGACTGTCGCCAAGCCTCAGTCCCGCTTCTGGTCTCATGAGGACCACGGCTGATGTTTCTATTCGGCCTGATCGTTACCTGCGCGTGCATAGTGGCGGTCGTTGCCATCACTGGCGCGCTCGCGCGCTGGATGCTCAAGCCGCTCTTCGACGCCCAATCAAAGGTGAAGTCCAAAGTGCAGTACTTCATCACCGATATCTACGTCCTGATTCTGCAAATGGCGATCACCGGATTGCCCATGGCGTCGGTGCCGCGATACCGCAGCGAAGATACAATAATCGCCTGCATTGGCGTGTGGGTCTTGCTGGCGCTTTTCTGGTGGCTGGGCGTCCACATCTTAAGCGCCGCTCAGATCACGCGCGCCTTGCCGCGGGCCGTCTCGCTGGGAATCACCATCCCAGCCGCGTACATCTCCTCCTGTCTGGCCTGCATGCTGGCGCTGCCGTCTTTAGCGAACCCAGTGCTTCTGGTCGGTCTGCTCCCGGTGTACCCCGCCGTATTCCTGGTTGTCCGAGCTCTTGCGCTCTGGGCGGCAGACCGCACCGCGCCGGAGACTCCATGAAACTCCGCCGCATTCCTGATTTCTGAATTCTGACTTCTGAATTCTTAATACGCCGGCTGCTTCTTCGCGCCGCCTTTGTTTCCCGGATTTCCCGGCCCCGTCCCTGCGCCGTCGTTGACGGGTGGATTTCCCGGCGGAGCGGGATCGACGCCATTCCCGACGCCGTTATTGCCTTTGCTTCCTTGTCCCTGACCGTTGCTGGCCCCGCCTGAATTACTGGGCGTCCCGCCTTGGTTGCCCGGATTTCCCGGTCCCGTCCCTGCGCCGTCGTTGACTGGTGGATTTCCTGGCGGCGCGGGATCGACGCCATTCCCGACGCCGTTATTGCCTTTGCTTCCTTGTCCCTGACTGTTGCCGTTCCCGCCTGAATTGCTGGGTGTCCCGCCTTGGTTGCCTGGATTTCCCGGGCCGGTGCCGGCGCCATCGTTCACCGGTGGATTTCCCGGCGGCGCGGGATCGACACCATTCCCGACGCCGTTGTTGCCCTTGGAACCTTGTCCTTGGCCGTTGCCGTTATTCGCCGTCGTGCCGTCGCTGGCGCTCCCGTCGGGACTTCCGCCCGGCACCAGTTGCAGGTAGCCGACCCAGCGGATGCTGAACCAGCCGCGCTTGACGAACAAATGGTTGATCAGCGGTTCCACGCGGGAGTACGCATATTGGCGGAAGGTCCAGTCCTTCGCGCTCACCGTGGGCTCCGTGTTCGGCTTCCAGTTGCCGCCCCATTCCGTCGGGTCTTTGTAGTAGTGCGCGACCAGGCCGGCCTTCATTCCATTCACTGTATCGCCATCGTTGTTCTGAACGCTGACCGTCTTGCCGCCTTTGGATTTCTTCGTGCTCGGCGTGACATCCTGCTCGTCGGCCGCTGAGTGGAAAAAGTGCGCTGCGGGAATGACCTGCCGCGGAACATTCAAGGACGGCACGGTCCAGTATAGCTTCGCCGGGTCGGCATCGTTCTTCGGAAGACTCTCGCCCTGAAAGTACTCGACGACAATCCGGTGCAACCCCGGCGTGAGCGAGACGTTCGCCGTGCGGTGCGAACGCGGCTCGGTCTCGGGTGTCGGCCGCCAGTCGTCAATCACTGAATTGTCGTCAATAAAGACGCGTGCCCCATCGTCCGCCCAAAACTCCAGCATCACATCCGCCGCTTTCGCGCACAGACATGCGAGCGCCAGCAAACATGCGAGCAGCGTCTTCATAGAAAGCCCCCTCCAATCGAGCCTGGGAGTTTGGAGTCAACGGCAACAGCCGCCGCGGTTAGAAGTCTCTCCGAAGACTCCAGACTCTCAGACTCCAGACTCTCAGACTCTCAGACTCCAGACTTCAGTCTCCCAGCATTCCCGAAAACTTGTACCACGCGACCGAGGCCCAATCCTTCCCGACGTTCCGCACTGTAATGCGATGCTCTCCACGCGGAATGTCGAGCTCAAAAAGTTTGTCGATCAATTCCTTGCCGGGCGAAGCCTTCAGCGGCGGCATCTGCTTCGGCTTCCCGTCCACGACGAACTCCAGCCGAGCCTCGGCCCAACTGTTGACCTTCGAAATCATCACGCCCATCTTGCACTGGCCGCGCGCGCTGACGATGAACGTCGGCGGGTTGTCCAGTTCGCGCTTTTCACTTCCCTGCAAAAACTTGCTCAGCCCCGCTGGGTTTGATACGCAGCCATTGCGGTCTACGCGGAACTCGTTCTCCGCCGGCCTGGCGAATCCAACCTCCGGAAAAACTCTGACGCCGTCCGTTTGCTCCGGCAACGGCGCTGCATCTTGGCTCGTCGATCCTTCGTATGGCTCTTCCGGAAACGGATCGACCACAAGCTCCGGCGCGCCGGGACTCATGCCGTCACGTATGAGCACGCCGTCTTTCAGGTCGCGCAAAACGAGTCTCGATGGCTTGCGCGAGACTGCCGCAACCACCCAACCCGCCGCCCAGTACAGAACAAACGCCTGCACGGCCAGAACCAGCGCGGCCATTCCATAGTGCCACGCCGTCGCTTTCCGAGCTTGCCCCTCCGCACGCGGCGTCTCGCCCATACACTTCTTCCTACAACCTTCAGACGTGTTTTCCGCAACTTTCGCTGCAAAATCTTATGCACGTGTGCGTTACCAAAACAGCCGCCGCGCTCGAATCTCCCGAATCACCGCCTTTCCAGATCCATCCTGCTCTGTAAAAAAGTGCACCTGTGGTGGCACGTTTGTGTTCGCGCGTCCTTTTGCGCGAACTCAAGCGTGCGTTGGAGCGACCATGTACTCTCGCTGCGCTTCTGTCCAAACCTGCACCGTGCGTGCTTCGCATACCCCTCCCTGCCGCGATGAAGCCTGAACCTAAACCCTCCCGTTCTGTCCAAGACTGCACATGTGCGGATTGAGTGTCATCCATCTGCGCGTTCCCTGTTCGCAGACCGCGACTTCATCCCGTCCAAAAGCGCACATGTGCATCATTTGTCCTACATATAAGTCCAAACCCTGAACCCCGCCCCCTTCCGTCCAGACAGAGTTTCCAACCCACACGCCACAATATATGACGTATCAAAGCCCTAAAGTGTTTGCCTAAATCTTCGTACTTTGTACGGGAAATATGAACGGCTTGACGTTCCGCTTCGATTCAGAATGTCGCCAGCGCCGCAGGCAAGTCATCGAAGATCCGGATGGTCTCTCCGATGCCCATCAGGTCAAAGACCACTTGAACGTTGGGGTTCAATTTCATCAAAACAAGGTTGCCGCCGCGCCGTTGCGCTTCCGCAAGCGCCCCGATCAACGTGCCCGCGCCGGCTGAACTCATGTAATAAACTTGGCTCAGGTCCACGATCCCCTTGTTCGCGCCTTTGTCGAACGCCGCTGCAAAGGCGTCTTCAAGTTCCGAGAATGTTTCGGCATTCAGAAGTCCCGTCAGATGCAGTACGAACACGCCTTTTTCCGGAAGCATCTCCTGGTTTATCGTCAGTTCTATTTTGGCCATAGTTGGCAGCGTATGCAAAAGGGTGGAAACGGTCAAGCGTCAAGATGATCACATTCCAAATCAGACGGCTTACCGCAGCACATCGCCCGGAAGCGCTTTCCCTTCCGCATCCAGCAACTGCACGCCCATCATCGCGCCGTTCGCGTTCTTGGCGGCATCGATGTACCGCCACACCAGTTTCTTCTCCCGCGTGATCTCCAGAGCGCCCGCGCCGTTGGGAACTTTCTGAATCTGGTAGATGCCCATCAGCACGTTCCCGCTGGGCTGAACGTGTACTCCGCAAATCATCCCGATCGCCACGTCGGGCAAATCCGTCTTCTTGAACTCCCAGACCGTTTTGCCCTGCGGATCGAATTCTGTGACCGCGTCGATATGCCCAACCATCGTGTTTCCGTTCGGCAGGCGCACGCCCGAAAATGCGATGTTGCCCACGGTGACCTCAAAAACGACCTCGCCTTTCGGCGTGTACTCCCGAACGATGTGTTTGCCCGAATGACAGGCCAGATAGTTTCCGTTCTTGAGTTTCCGCACCATCCGCAGATTGTGGTGTTCCCCCACTTTCGTCAACGGAAGCTGCAATTCGAACACAGTCTTCCCTTCCGCGCTCACCTCCAGAATCTTGCCCGTCGAATTCTCCCCGACGAGCGTGTTCCCGTTTTCCAGGCGCTGGCAGGAGTACGCGCCGCCGCCGGCGGGCACGCTGGACTTGTAGTTGAAGACGACCTTCTTCGTCTTCGGGTCCACTTCGTTGACCTCCCCATTGGCGAACAGAACGTTGCCGCTGGGCAGCATCCAGATATCCGAACAGTTGCCTCCCGGATGGCTCCAGACCGTCTTGCCCTCGCCATCGAACGTCAGAAGCGTTCCGCCGCTCGCAATCACTTTGCCCGTCAGCGTCCCGAACAGCTTCTGCGCCTCTTCAGCTCTGACCGCAACTGCCCCCACAAGAAGCATCCAGGCGACCGCACCCAGCAGTTCAATTCGTCTCATGATCTCCCCTTCCATTTGTCCCGCTAAGAAGCCTCGAATCGTCGGATCAATCTAGCTCCCTCACGCATTGTGGACAAGCGCAACCCGTGTGTGGCACGGGCAGGCCCCGCCGCGCTGAGTGCGTCGCTATCTCGGACCGACGGCTGTTGGCGGCGCGGATTGCCCGTGCAGTAGCGCCCGAATTCACAGGCACACACCCCAACAAAAAAGCCCCGCTCTCGCGGGGCTTTGAAGCAGAAACTCATCTTCCGTTACTGATTGGCCGCCGGAGCGGCCGGACCGGCTTTATCCAGTTCTTCCCAAGCCTTCAGCCACTCTTCCTGCACCACGCCAAGCTGCCGGTAGCAGCGATTGATGCGGAACGAACCGGTGGACAGCCCGCTGGTGCAATCGAAATACGCAAGCACCGTCTTCTTCGCTTTGGCGGTGTCCAGCGCGGCCGGAAGGTTCTTCTTCACCTGCTCCTGCACGTTCTTGAACTCTTCTTCCGTCAACTGCCGGCGCGGGTCGTAGAGGAAGCCCGGATCCTTCCCAGCCAATTCCGGCTTGTTTGGAGCGACATTCTTCACGATCTGCTCCCAGGTCGCCTTGGAAGCAGCTTTGCGGTCCACCTTGTCGCTCAGAGCGGTCTCCACCTGCAGCTTGACATCGTCCCAGTTCACGTCCGCTTCATCGAAGACGGCATACAGCTCGTCCAGAGCCTTGCCAGCCTCAATGATCGTCGTGCGGCGCTGAAGCTGTGTCTTGCTGCCTTCGGTCGCCGTCTTGTTCAGTTCGAAGCGGTCCTTCGGACACTCTTTGGTCAGACCCTTCAAGAACTGCGCCTTGTAGATCGTGGACCGGCCGTCATCGACAACCTTCACTTCGACCGGAATCTTCGTGCCGCCGATGTCGATTTCCATCGGGCAGACGAAGCTGATGCTGTTGATCGCCAGCGTCTGGTTCGCACGCGTCGAGTTCTTGATCACGAATGGGAACGCGAAAGCCAGCTTGTCAGTGCCAGCCGGCGTCTTCAACGGCTGAACTTTGATCTGCGGATCCTTTGCGTCTGTCGGAATCGGCACGGCAATATCCTGATCCCACATCCACAGGTATTCCCACTTGGTGCCCTTCAGTTTCAACTCCGAACGCTGCACGTTGAACTCGTCATCGTTGCGCGCAAACGTGAGCACCAAAACCCGGCGCATCTTCTCGTCGTAGCGGTGCGCGTTCCCCAAGCCGTGAACGACGATCTTCAGTTCGGTAAATTCATCGGAGAAATTCGACCACAGCGCCGCGCCCCAGCGCGTCTGCCCAGGCTCAAAGGTCGCCCGCGGCGCGAATTGAGTCGTGCCTTTCACCGAGTCCAGCGCATTCGCGTTCAGGCTGGCGAGCGATTCCAGCGGCGCGACGCCTTGGCTGAGCAGATCCTTGTCGCGCAGTTCTTCCGAATAGCCCAGCGGCCGGCGCACCACGTCCGCCAGCATGCGTTCCGGCAAAAAGCCGCCGACCGCGAAGTTGAACACGCCCTTGTTGGTAATGGCGACGAACTGCGGCACGATGCCGCGTTTCTTCGGTGTGGAATTCGTGATCGTGAAGGTGAAGCCGAACCACTTCTGTTTGCTGCCCTGAATGCGATCGGTCACGATGTACTGCGGTGCATCGAAGTGAACATCGCTCTGATTCACCGACCAGCGGTCATGATCGAGAATCTGGAAATCGTCCGGGCTGATTTCATACGGGTCGCGCACCGGCTGCTTCAAGCCCAACGCGGCCTCGATGTTGGCCGGCTCGGCCACGTCCTTCGTCTCTTCGTCGATGGTGACCTTCGCCGACCCCAGTTCGCTGGCTTTCTGCCGTTGCGCCTGCAGGTCGCTAAGCATCTTGTTGAAGTTGTCGAACAGCTCTTTGCGCGCGCTCAGAACCTTGACACGCGCGTCCTGTCTGTCCTTCAGGAATTTCACGTCGTCTGGATCCACTCCGTCCGGCAGGTCCTTCGGATCCGGCACCTCACCCGCGCGCACGGAGAAGCTGCACAGAAACAAGCCGACCGCCAGCGCAGCCGAGAATTGCCTCAGTCGCATGTATTCCCTTTCGTCTGTATCCAATCTACGCTCCAGCGCTCAAGTGCACACGCTGAGCGCGTAGTGCCGCCCCCCAGACCGGCGTTGACCTAGTTCCACAAAGACTTTAGCCGCTTTTCCAGCCTGTCAATTCCCTTTTGCGCTTCCCGGACCTAACATTTCGCTTATGAAGTCAAGCGCTGGATCGTTAGACTCCAGACTTCTGGACTTCGGCCCGAGGATTCCGGCATGGTCAATGACTCGCCCACCGCCCGCAGTCCTAAGCAAAAACGCGCACCGCTCCCGTTGGAGCCTGCAGCCCTTGGCCTGAACGCACGCGCTGGCCCGGTCACCCTGCTGCAAACGCATATCGGCTGGGTTTATCTCTGCGGAAAGTATGCTTTCAAAATCAAGAAGCCAGTCAAGTTCGACTTCCTGGACTTCACCACCGTCTCCGCCCGGCGCTGGGCCTGCGCACGCGAAATCGTGCTGAACCGGCGGCTTTGCCCCAAACACTACCTGGGCCTTGTGCCGATCGTCGAACAACCCGCTGGCACGCTGCGTCTGGACCTGAAGCGAAATATCCCCCAACCCACGCCGGTAGCGCCGGCCTCCGTGCCGGCCGGCAGAGATGCTGACGCTACCCCGAATATCGTCGATTGGGCCGTCTGGATGCGCCGCATGCCCGCCGATCGAATGCTCCCCGTTTTGCTGGAACGTGGAAACATCACCGCCGTCGATATTCGGCGCATCGCCAACACGCTCACCCGTTTCTATCTGAAACAGCGCGCCCAAGGCGCGGTGCCACCCGGCGGACCCGGCGACCTGGACTCCCTCACGTTCAACGTTGAAGAAAATCTGCGCGAAGCCGAAGCGCTCGACCCAGGCATTGTCGCGCCCGGCGCGTTGCGGCTGATTTCCGTTCGCGCGCGACACTTCCTGAAGAAAAATGGCTGGCTCGTCTGCAAGCGAGCCACCGATGGTTTCGTCGTCGATGGCCACGGCGACCTGCGCGCGGAGAACATCTGCCTTCCGCAAAAAGGTCCACCGCTGCTCTTCGATTGCATTGAGTTCAACGATCGCTTCCGCATCGTGGATTGCGCGCTCGACGCCGCGTTCCTCGCCATGGACTTGAGCGCCAAAGGCCGCGACGACCTGAGCGCCGCGTTTCTGCACCGTTATCAGCAGCGCTGCGACCCGGACCTTCCACCGCGTTTGCTGGACTTCTATTTCGGCTATCGCGCGTTCGTCAAAGCCAAAGTGGCCGCCTGGATCGCCGCCGACACTGGCGTTCCGTCGCAGCAGCAGCAACGCGCTCGCTCCGAATCGCGCGATTTGTTCGATCTATCCGTGCGCTGCGCGTTGCGTGAACAGCCTGTGCTCATCGTCTTCTGCGGCCCCGCGGGAAGCGGCAAAAGCACACTCGCCAGAGCTCTCGCGCGGCGGCTGCGCTGCATTCATCTGGCCACGGATATTCTGCGCGATGAACTGGTGCCCCGCGGCCTTTCGCGTGAGGAGCGTTACGCGCCCGGCGTCTCCTGGCGCGTCTATGAATTGCTCTTTCAGCGCGCCGCCGACGCGCTGCAGCGCCGTCAGACCGTGATCCTCGACGCGACGTTCACCAGCAAGTCCCTGCGCACTCGCGCCGCGCAACTCGCCAGTGCCGGTAGCGCCGGCCTCCGTGCCGGCAACGCGCGCAGCGTCCTGGTCTGGGCCAAAGCGCCCGCCGAGACAATGGAACTTCATCTGAAAGAACGTTTAGAGAGCCAGACGTTTCATGGCTCTGAAGCCAGCGCCGAAGTCTCGCGCAGACAGTTCAAGACGTTCGCCAAGCCATCCGAAAAGGAAACGCGCAAAGCCGGCGGCGGTGGCACGCATACGTCGCGCGGAAGTTTGCGCGACTTATGCGTGCGGTTCGGCGCACTGCGAATCGTCGATACGTCCCAACCCGCCGAGACAAGCGTAGAGCAAACGTGGAACGCCGTGCTGGACGCGCTGGCGGAACAATAAAGCCTTGGTGCGAGCGCCAAAGCCCGCGGCTGTTCGTACGAAATCTGTTGCCGTTTATTCCGCAATCCGAATTCCGCAATCCGCAATTCCTTCACTCCGGCTGCGGATCGCGACCAAACTTCTTTCGATAAATATCCAGCACGTTCACCTGCGGCACCCACCCAAAATGCTGCCGCGCCTTTTCGGTGATGACCGGGCTCTTGAACGCGGGCCAGTCGGACGGCAACGGCGGATTCTCAGGGTTGTGTTTCAGCATGCGCTCGCGAATCGGCACGCAACTGAAAACTTCAGGCGCGGTGAAGTGATACGCCTCGCATCCGGGACGAGGATTCTCCACTGCCAACGCGTAAGCCCGCGCCGCATCCGCGGCGTGCAGATATGTCGCCATGCCCTCGCAGCGGCCGGTGCTGTGCGTCAGCCAGTGAAACACGTGGCTCTGTTGGTCGAGTTTCTCCAGATCATAGTCCTGCATGCCCGGCAGCCGGAAGATCGCCACTGAAATCCCGTGGCGTTCCGAGATCATCCGCGCGTACACCTCGTTGGCCACTTTGCCCGCGGAGTACGCATTGTTTGGCAGCAGCGGATGCGTCTCATCCATCGGTAGAAAACGCGGCGCGCCGAAGTCCGGCCCCCAGCAGCCGTAAACCTGCACAGTGCTGGTGTAGATCACCCGCTTCAACTTCAGGTCTGCGGCCGTCTGCATCACCACCGCGCCCGCGGCCGTGTTGCGAGCGTACGTTTCGTCCGGCGACATCCCGCCGACGCCCGGCAATTCGCCCAAGTGGCAGACGGCATCCACCTGTTCCAAAACTGGCTGCACCAACTCGCGCCGCGACAGATCCAGGAACACGAACCGCCCGCACGACTCCGCGGGCTGCTTTCGGTCCAGATTTACGACCTGATGGCCCCGCGCAACCAACTCTCTGACGACGAACCGCCCCACGCGCCCGCTGCCGCCAGTGACGGCCACGCGCAACGGTCTCGCGGCGTGCTGGGATGACGTGCCTGATGTATTCCCCTCACTGTTGCTCATGTTCTGTAATCGATGTCCTTGTGTTCGCTCGTCCGTTGCTCAATCGCGATCGTCTGTCGCCCCATCCGGGGCTCTCACCACAAGCGCACGCTTGTCCCCACGGCTCACGCCGTGGGCTAAGTTCTGCCGCCCTTCGGGCTCGCCCGTCCGCAGCCCAAGTACCCCGAAAAAACAGGCAGCAGCCACCGCCGCTCCCTCACGGTCGCGGTTCTGCTGGCGGCGGTTCTGGTGCGGGCTTCTCCGTTGCTCCCCCGCTCCCCTTCTCCTCCTCTTTCCGTACCGGTGTCGTCGGCGGCGGCTTAGCAGGCTGTGGCTCCCCGCTTCCCCGCGTCTCCGCGTCCATGCCGTCGCTCCTGCCTCCCGCCTCCTGCCTATTGCCTACTTGCTGCTCCGGTTCCGCCGGAGCATCCTCGCGTATCTTCCCCTCGCGGCTTTGCTCAAAGCGTTCGCTGATCGCATCAGCCGCGGCGAGTATCGCGTCAATGCGCCGCCCGATCTCGTGCTCCTCGGTATCGATCTCTTCGACGTCTTCCGGCCGCAGCAGCCCTTCGAACTTCGGACGCGCCGGCAGTCGCTTCTTTTTCAGCCATGGCAGTTTCTCGCCGTCCGGCCCAATTGTCTCCTGCGCGGCCATGCGCGCCGTCTTGTCTTGAACGGCGGCCTCGGCGGACGCTTCGGCCGCCTGAGCCTCCTGGCGCGCCAGTTCGTCGGCCTCGGCTTCATTCTGCCGCTGAATGTCGAAGACGCCGTATTCCTGCTGCTGCTGCAGCCGTACTGCTCGCCGCCGCACCAGTTCCAGCAGCGCCAGAAACGTCGCCGCAACGTCGCCCCGGTCGGTCGGGTTGAGGATCAACTCCATGAACGGGATAAACGGCCGCTCCTGCAACGTCGCCTCGATGCGAACGATTTTCTGTTCCAGAGACTCGCCTTCGTTCTTCAGCGCGCGCGGGGCTTGAGCCAGCACGGACTTCAGGATGCGTTCGTACGCCGCAAAAATCCCATAAATGTCCACGTCCAGCAGCGCTTCGCGAGCCGTGGCGCGGTCGGCTTCAACGTTGCCTTCCTCGCTGGGTTCGGGTACGTCGCCCAACAGACCGCGCGGCCGGCACTGCCGCCAGTTGTCCTCCGCGGTCTCCAGCGCGCGAGCCTGCTCTTTGAGGCGCCGGTATTCGAGAAGCTGCCGGACCAATTCGCTGCGCGGGTCCTCAATGATCTCCTCGCCTTCGCCCGGCTGCACTTCCACAGGCAAAAGCTCGCGGCTCTTGATCTCCATCAGCGTCGCCGCCATCACGAGGAACTCGCCGGCTAGCTGCAGATCCCACTGCCCGGCTTGATCCATGAAGCGCAGGTATTGCTCCAGGATGACGGCAATCGGAATGTCAGTGATCTCGACTTCGTTTTCTTTAAGCAGATACAAAAGCAGATCCAGCGGCCCCTGAAAGGTCTCCAGGGTCGCCGAAAAGTCGATATGCCCGCCGACAGTCGTACGCGGCACAGATTGAGAGTTTGTCGTCGGTTCAGACTCAGCCATGCAACGAAAGTACCCCGTAATTCAAAATTAAAAATTAAAAATGAAAAATGATGGTTCCTGATGCCTCGAAGCCATCACAAGCCACAGTTTTTAATTTTGAATTTTTAATTTTGAATTTACCCCCACGTGATCAGGCCCGGCACAAACGGCGTGGTCATCAGCGGGCTGCGAGGCAGCACGCGAACCTCATAGCCGAAGCGCCCCGACGTATCGCACGGGATCAGGCCCTCGTAGAAGCGCACGCCGCCGTCGGCCCGCACCTCGTTCAAAGTAATCCCACGGCCCGTCTCGATGCCGCCCTGATCGTTCAAGCCGCCCGTGTAAATCTGCACGTCCACCCAGTCCGGCGGCACGGGGCCCAGATGCACACGCGCTCGGACTTTCAGCTTTCCACCCACGGCCAAGCCGTCGGCGCCTTCGACTTCGACATTCTCCACCCGCACTTGTGCCCAGCGCTGGTACAGGTTCATCTTCCAGTCCCAGATCTGCCGCGCGCCCTTGTAGTTCTCCTGGATGATCATGTAATAGCGTTCACCGGCAGGACCGTAGAACTTGGTGAAGTAGTCGCGCAGCATGCGGTTGGTACTGAAACTGCCGCAACCCATCGTGATTGCCCGTTTCATCCGGGAAATCCACTCGCGCGGCAACTTGTCGCTTCCTCGCTGATAGAACAGCGGGACCACCTGACGCTCCAGCAGGTCATAAAGCTGCCGGCTTTCGACCTCATCCTGGTAGGCCAGATCCGTGTACTCCTCGCCCCGCCCGATCGCCCAGCCGCTCGTCCCGTCGTAGCCTTCGCACCACCAGCCGTCCAGGATCGAACAATTCATCGCACCATTGGCTGCGGCTTTCATTCCGGAAGTGCCGGAGGCTTCCATCGGCCGGCGCGGAGTGTTCAGCCACACGTCCACGCCTTGCACAAGGTACCGCGCGACGACGATGTCGTAATCTTCCAGGAAAATAATGCGATTCTTGAAGCGGCTGTCGCGCGCCATCTTGTAGATCGTCTGGATGAACTGCTTTCCAGCCTGGTCTTTCGGATGCGCTTTACCCGCGTAAAGAATCTGCACCGGATAGTCCTTGTTCGACAACAGGCGTGCCAGCCGGTCCGGATCGTAGAACAGCAGGGTGCCGCGCTTGTACGTCGCAAACCGGCGCGCAAACCCGATCGTCAGCGCCTCGGGGTCGAGCAACTCGTCCGCGGACGCGATTTCCTTCGGCGGAGCGCCCGCGCGCAGGAGCTGCTGTTTCACGCGCTCGCGAGCCCACGTCACCAGGCGCGAACGACGGCGTTCGTGCACGCGCCAGAGTTCGGCATCGGGAAGACGCTCCGCGCCTTTCCACGCCATGCCCTGCACGGCCGCATCGTACGACCAGCGCGGCCCGCAGTAACGCATGAACAATTCGTTGAGCTGGTCCGAAACGTACGACCGGATATGCACGCCGTTGGTGATCGACGTGATCGGCACTTCCGCCACCGGAACTTCCGGCCAGACGGCCGCCCACATCTTGCGCGAAACTTCGCCGTGCAGCGCGGAAACGCCGTTGGCGTACCCCGCCGTGCGCAGTGCCAGAACCGTCATCGAAAAACTTTCGCTCTCGTTGTGCGGATTCTGCCGGCCGAGCGCCAGGAATGCTTTGCGGTCGATGCGCAGCTTGCCGTACCACTCGCCAAAGTACCGGTCCATCAAATCGACGCCGAACACCTCGTTGCCCGCCGGAACCGGCGTATGCGTCGTGAACACATTTCCGGGGATGTGCGCCTCCAGCGCCTGGTTGAAACTCAGCCCCTTCTCTTCGACGAGGATGCGGATGCGCTCGATCGCCAGAAACGCCGAGTGCCCTTCGTTCATGTGGCAGACTTCGGGCTCCCGGCCCAGCGCCCGCAGCGCGCGCAGGCCGCCGACGCCCAGAACGATCTCCTGCAGAACGCGGTGCTCGTGATCGCCGCCGTAGAGCTGATCGGTGATCGCGCGGTCTTCAGGGCGATTTTCGTTGATGCGCGTATCGAGCAAGAACAGCGGCACGCGGCCCACCTGAATGCGCCAGATCTGAGCGAAGCATTTGCGGCCCGGCAGATCGACCGCTGTCATGAGCGGCTTGCCGTCTTTGCCGCGTTCGAGCGTGCATGGCAAATTATAGAAGTCGTTGTGGGCGAGGAACTCCTGTTGGAAGCCCTCTGGGTTCAGGTACTGGCGGAAGTATCCCTTGTGATAGAAGAGCCCGATGGCCGTCAGCGGAATCCCCAGCCCAGATGCCGCCTTCAGGTGATCCCCGGCAAGCAGGCCCAGGCCTCCCGAATAAATCGGAATCGACTCATGCAGACCGAACTCCGCGCAGAAATATGCGATGCCGACGCGGCGTTTGCCTTCGTTGTACTGGTCATACCAGGTCTTCGCTGACAGGTACGCGGCCAGATTCGCCTGCACACGGTCCAGGTGAGCGAGAAAGCCGTTATCTTCGCAGAGTTCCTTGAAGCGCTCCTGGCTGACGCGCCCGAACATCGCCACTGGGTTGTGTCCGCTGGCTTCCCAGGCATCCCGGTCGCAGCGGATGAAAAGATCGCGCGCTTCTTGCGTCCACGTCCACCAAAGATTGTAAGCGACTTCGCGCAACCCCGCCAAACGCGCCGGCAAAGCCGGGACTACGGTAAACGTGCGTACGTTATGCATGCTTAACGGCTCCAATACATAGCGCAATCCGCCAGGGACGGCGCCGGATAAAGTGCGCAATCCAAGGGGCTTGCGCTAAAAATCGAACATGAAGGTTTTGGAGGCAGACTGCGGCTTTGTCAATGGGTTTAACTCGGGAAATCAGAAGGCTTCACAAGCGAAATCGGGCAACGCATCACTGAAGCGCGCACAACCCAAAACCACTCACCAAATACCATTCACCAAGTACCAATCACCAAGTCCCAGCTAGTGCACTCCTTCAAGCTTCGTAAGAGCCTCAACCACGGCCCGGCTGACCAAGTCCACTTCCTCTTTGTCTTCCATGCGCTTGCGCAGCGCAACGACCGCACGCTTTTCGCCGAAATCGGCCAGAGCCCGGGCGGCTTGAGCGCGCGTCTCCGGATCTTTGTGGCCCAAAGCATGAATCAGCGTATCGATTGAGCGCTTATCCTGCAGCGCCACCAGAATCCGGATCGTCGCCAGGCGCACGCGCTGGTCGTCGTCGCTGGCCAGCGGTTGCAAGTGCGGTACGGCCTGCTTGTCGCCCATCTTGCCCAAGCCTTCCAGCGCCGCCGAACGCACGTGCCACTTTTCGTTCTTCAGCGCAAGCAACAAGGCATCGATCGCACGGCGATCATTGCAGTCCTTCAGCCGCTCGAAGTCGTCGTCCGTTCCTTTGATGAGATCATGCCAGAAGTTCTCGCCCAGGCGCGAGAGCGACTTGGACGCCGCCGTCCGCACTCCAGGCTCGCGATCGCCCAAGGTCCGGATCAGCGTCGGAACCGCCTGCTTGTTGCCCAAGCGCCCCAGTGCTTTGGCCGAGGCCTCACGGACCGCAATAGAGGCGTCATTGGCAAGCGTCGTCATCAGCGGCTTGACGGAGCGCACGTCGCTGAATTCGCCGAGCGCCAGCGCGGCCGTCTTCCGCACCGTCTGATCTTTGGATTCAATGTCCTTCAGAAACAGATCGACCGCGCGCGGGTCTTTCAACGCGATGATCTTCTCTGCGCTCGCAACGTATTTCTTCAAGTCGCTGCTACGCAGGCCACGCTTGAGCCACCACAACCGGACCGTAGTCAACATGGACTCGGGTTCCTATGAGGTTAAAAAACCGTGCAGCAAAAGGTGTTTCAAATGCTCTCAGTCAATTTACCCCAAACGGATTTTTTCCGCAAGGTGCGCAAAAGCGCCAAATTCCATTAGATGTGCGATAAATTAACAAACTGTAAGGGATATGGACTCATCTATATGCTCGCGGGGTAGCCCGCCGCGAAGCGCCGGGTGTGCGCAACGGCCGACAGACCCAATACCCCGCTCATACCCGCAACGTCGCCTTAAACCGTTCCAGCACCGCCTGCTGGAACCGCGCGTGCGCCGCGTTGACCTCTTCGTCGGTCAGGGTTCGGTCTGCCGCGCGATACACCAGCGAAAAGGCGACTGACTTCTTGCCCGCGCCAATCTGTTTTCCACGGAAGACGGACATGAAGCGCGGCGGCTGAGCCTTGTCGCGCAGTGGCTCATGCGCGGCCCATCCGCGAGCGAACGATTCGATATCCGCCCACGTCACCTTCTCCTCGGCAACCATCGCAATGTCGCGAACAATCTCCGGGAACGCCGGCGGCCGCTGATAGCGCAACGGCGCACTCGGCAGAACGACAATCTTCGACCAGTCCAGTTCGCACACGGCGACCGGATTCCGCAAGTCGAACGCCTTCTGCAAAGCCGGACTGATCATGCCAACCCAGCCGACGACATCCTGAGCGCGTTCGTCGCCCGCCATCTCGCGAACACGAAGCACCTGGCAGCCCTGGCCCGATGCCAGGAAATCAGCCGTGGAGATCGGAGCCGAAAGCTTCAGGTGCGCTCCGTCCTGTTCCAGGCCAGAACCGATGCGCGACACCGTATCGGCCAGGGCTTGGAAGCCGCGATCATCAAGCAGCGCCAGCACCACGCGCTCTTCCGGCCGAGAACCACTGACCGGCAGGAAGACCTTGCCCAGCTCGAACATCCGCGCTTCGCCCGAGCGGCGATCCTGATTGAAGCGCCGCACCGAAAGCAGCGAGGCCAGCAAGCTGTTGCGCAGCGCCGAATGGTCCTCGCTGAGCACGCTCGCCTTATCCAAAGGCAGCGGCGCCTCGCGCGTCCAGACCGCTGGAGCCGGCCACTTCGGATCGATCAAGCTGTCGCTGACCGCCTCGAAATACCCGAGCGCCGTCAGAAGGGTGCGGACGTTCTCGCCAGCCGACTGCCACGCTGGGCGCGGCGGCACGCGAGCGGACATGGCCGTCGTGTCCGGAACGTGGTTGTAGCCGTAAAGGCGCGCGACTTCCTCAATCAGATCGATCTCGTGTTCCAGATCGCCGCGCCGCCACGTGGGAGCTTGCAGCGTAAGCTGCGCAGGCGCTTCAGTTGTGACTTGGCAACCCAAACAGACCAGAATCCGCCGCGTTTCCTCTTTACGAACCGGCGCGCCGAAGACGCGCTCAAGTTCAGCATAGCGCAACGCGATCGTCTTCGCCGTGCGCTGGCGCGGCCAGACGTCGATGATCCCCGGCGCAACTGTCCCGCCGGCGATCTCGACGATCAACTTCGCTGCTCGCGCGGACGCGTTCGCCACGTTTTCCAGATCGATCCCGCGCTCAAAACGGTAGCTGGCATCAGTGCCGCGGCCTTCCATGACTTTCAGCCGCCGCACGGCGCGCCGCGTGCTGGCTGGGTTGAAGTACGCGGCTTCCAGCAGAATGTCCGTCGTGTCGGATGTAACTTCCGCGCCTTTGCCGCCGATCACGCCCGCGACCGCTCGCGCATGCTGGCCGTCGGCAATCACCAGCGTCTCGGGCGTCAGCGGCGGAGTTTCACCATAAAGCGGCGTGAACGGCTCCTTTTCCTGCGCGCGGCGAACGATGATTTGGCGGCCTTCCAGCGTTTTCAGGTCGAAGGCGTGCAGCGGCTGGTTGAGTTCGAAACAAACGAAGTTCGTAACGTCTACGATGTTGTTGCGCGGCTGCAGTCCCATCCATTCCAGGCGCTCTTGCAGCCACTTCGGCGAAGGCCCCACTTTCACGCCGCGGATAATGCGAGCTGTGTAGCGCGGGCATAGATCGGGTTCATCAATCCGTACTGATGCGAGCTTCTCGGCCGGTTCGCCCGATTCTTTTTCGCGAACGTCGCACGACGGCGTCAGCAGCGGCTGCTGCAGGATGACCGCGATCTCGCGCGCCAGCCCGACGATGCACTGGCCGTCAGGCCTGTTCGACAGCACGTCCAAATCCAGCGTCGCATCCAGCCCTGCCCCATTCACCTTATCGCACGCGAACCCCGCAAACGTCATCAGCCGCCCCAACATCTGGGCCGCATCGTCAGCCGGTGCAAGCTCCCAGCGCGCGCAGGCCTGCCGCAGTGCGTCTGCGAAACCCGGCCCGCGTAGTTCGCCGGGGAGATAGTCGAGTAACCACTGGATTGGAAGTTTCATGATTGTCTCTCAAAGAAGCTCGGTGAATTGCTCGACCGTCATTCCGCTCTGGCGGATGATCGCCCGCAGTGTGCCAGTATCAAGCTCTCTGTGGTCGGGGACGACGAGCTGCGCATATGGGGCCGCTCTATATACGCTCATGTGACTGCCCTTCTGACGTACGAAGACGAACCCCGCCCTGCCTAGAGCCTTTACGCAATCGCGACCGGATATTCGAGGCAGCTTGCTCATACAGCCACCACGACTGTCTCGAACGTATCCTCCGGGATCGGTTGCCGGTTCTCCTTCAAAGTCTCGATGTAAAGCTCGATCGCCTCCTTGATATTGGAGATCGCTTCAGACTTGGTTTTCCCTTGGCTGATGCATCCCGGCAGGCTGGGGCATTCAGCAACCCAATACCCATCTTCGCCGGGATAAAGAATGACTTGTCTCATGGATCTGCCCTCGTTTCCGGCAGGCATTATACCCGATCGCGGTGTGCGTCTAAATTTGTCTCAAAAATCTCAGGTCGTTCTCCAGGAATCGCCGCATATCGTCGATCCCGTGCCGCCGCATCGCCAGCCGCTCGATGCCGCAGCCAAACGCGAAGCCCGACCAGATCGTCGGATCGTACGCATTGTCGCCGCGCGACTTGTTGACCGCTCGGAACACCGCCGGATTGACCATTCCGCAACCGCCCATCTCAACCCAACCGCTGTGCTTGCAGACCGAACACGTCCGGCCTCCGCATGCGGGACACGTGCAGTCGATTTCTGCGCTCGGTTCCGTGAACGGAAAGAAGCTCGGCCGGAAGCGCACCTGCGTGTCCGCTCCGAACAGTCCCGACACGAACAACTTCAGCGTGCCTTTCAAGTCGGCCATGGACACGTTCTTGTCCACGTACAGGCCTTCAATCTGGTGAAACGTGCTCCCGTGCGTCGCATCGATCTGGTCCGGCCGGTACACGCGCCCCGGCGCGACCACGCGCACGGGCGGCGTGCGGCTTTCCATGATGCGCACCTGCACCGTGGATGTCTGGCTGCGCAGCAACGCCTCTCTATTTCCGGCGACGAAGAACGTATCGAAGCTGTCGCGCGCCGGATGATCGGCGGGAATGTTCAAATCATCGAAGTTGTGGCGCTGGTCTTCGATCTCCGGACCTTCGACCATCTCAAAGCCGAGCGGCCGAAAAATGTCCATCAGCCCATCGACCGTGCGCGTCAGTGGGTGCCGCTTGCCCAGTTCGTGGCGCAATTCAGGCGGCAATGGTTCAGTCGTGTCGAAGAACGCCGCCCCGGTTGCCGCAGGCGCGCCGACCGCTGCTTGCGCGGCCGCGTGCGCCTGTTCGAGCTGCCCTTTGATTTCGTTCGCGAGCTTCCCGGCGTCCTTCCGGATTTCCGGCGGCGCCTTCCCAAGCTGCCCCATCAGCTCCTTCAGGCGGCCCTTGGTGCCCAGGTACTTGATGCGCGCAGCCTCAAGCCCCTTTGCATCCCCAGCCGCCGTGAGCGCTGCCAGCGCCTCGGTACGGAGTTGTTCAAGATCATCCAGAAGGGACATGGTCGGAGTCCTGAAAAGAAGTTTAGAGTCTAGAAGTCGAGAGTCCAGGAGTCGGCGGCTTGTGACGCAGCCAATGCCACAAGCCATAGACTTCTAGACTACTCGACCTCTAGACTTCTGGACTTTTCTGTTTACGCCAGTTTCGCTTTGACGAGTTCAACGACGGCCTTGAAGCCTTCGGCATCGCGGACGGCCATGTCGGCCAGACTCTTGCGGTCCAGCGTGATGCCTGCTTTCTTCAGTCCGGCGATAAAGCGCGAATAATTCAGACCAAAGCCTGCCACGGCGGCGCCGATGCGGATGATCCACAGCGAACGGAGCGTGCGCTTCTTGGCCCGGCGGTCACGGGTGGCAAAGACCTCCGCGCGATCGACGGTCTCGACCGTGGTGCGGTACATTTTGCCGCGCCCCATGACAAAGCCTTTGGCGCGCTTGAAAATCTTGCGGGTGTATTTCTTACGGGCAACGTTCGTTTTCGTGCGCATCTTGATCTCCTTCTAAATGGACGGCTTGTCCGTCTCAAGAGTGGAGCAGGCTATCGAGCCTGCTTGTGGCGCTCGGCGGGAGTGCGCGTCCCAAACGGGCGCAAAAAATCGGGGTATCGGGTATGGGGTATAGGGTCTCGGGAAGGTGCCTTTATCCATCCCCAGGCCCGAAACCCGATGCCCGATACCCGGCCGTTACCGCAGTCCCAGCAGCCGGCAGACGCGCTTGGCTTCCGCGCCGGTCATGATTACGCCGCGTTTGCCGCGGCGGCGGCGGGAGCCGCCCTTGCCGGTCATCAAGTGGCGATGGAACGCCTGCATGCGCTTGATCTTCCCCTTCTTGGTGACCTTCACGCGCTTGGCGAGGCCCTTGTGCGTTTTGAGCTTGGGCATTTTCGAACTCCTTGAACAACGGCCACCGCGGGCAACAGGTTTCCACTTTCTGGTTTCAGGTTTCTAGTTGCGTGTATTGCGTGCTGAAACGGCAGTCAGTAAACTCTGTATGCGCTGTGGCTAAACCTCATTCCAAAAAAGAAGCGGCCCCACTGTCAAGCTCCGTGGCCGCGCCGGAATGAAAGCTTTTATACCAAGACACCCCGGAATGCAACTGTAGGTTTTTACCAGTGAACGCTTTGTCCGCAGATATAATGGCGTAAGGACGGCCCTTGGGCAAGGAAAGGAATCCTGATGGAACGCAAGAAATGGCTCACCATGGTCTATCGCGAGGCGAATATATTCCTGGAACACCATGCGCCAGAGGACACAACCCTGACGCCGACCGAAGTCGATGAGCTGGAACCCGAACTCAGCCAGCAGGTCCAGGAGATTCTCAGCAACGTCGATTATCTCGAGGACATCATCAAATTCTCCCTTTTGAAGAACCCGCCTCCCGATCTCTGGTACGGCGAAGGCAATTGGCAGCACGTCCTCGTTGCCGTCGCTTCGACCTGCCTGACCTTCGATGTCAAAGGCGTCGTCCTCAAAATCCTCGAAGGCGAGCTCCCCCGTACACCATCCCAAACGCTCCTCGACCCGCTGTAACGTGCAGTCTTTGGGTCCGCGCCCTTTTAGCTGACAACGCTGGCGTGCCGGACGCCTGCGCGCTAAAGTGTCCCGTGCACCAAACAACCCGAGGTCCGCCATGCGCCCGCCGAAAGCCCAAAGTCCAAAGCCCAAAGCCCGTTATGTGCGTCTGTCCGCGCTGGTCTGCGGTCTACTCGTCTTTGTGATCACCGGCTGCGATCCCGGCCGCGAACAGGAGACTCCCGCAACGCCCGATCAGCCCGCGCCGCCAACAAACCCTGTTCCAACCAAAGCCGAACCGGTTGGTGAAGCGGTGGATTTGACCGCTGACAAGCCCGAAGCCAAAGCCGCAGACGCAAAAACCAAAATCCTCCTCGACGACATCCAACCCGAAGGCCCGCTGAACCAGACGGCGCGCAAGGTTTATGGGTTGGTTCAGGAAACGAAGGAACAGGCCGAATTTATCAGCAAGGATCTGGACGAAGGCGGCAAGCAGATCAGTAAGCTCATCCGCGCCAGCGATCAGCTCTGCAAAAGCATTACCTTGCTGGCCGACGTCTGGCCGGAAAACAAGCCTTTCCGAGATCTGTGCATCGACGCCAAGCGCAACGCGCTGATTCTTAACGACGAACTCTCCCGAGTCCCGCGCACGTGGTCGCACGTCCGCTGGGCGCTTTCCGGCACGCTCAAGAGCGTCAGCACGCTGCGCCTGCGCGCGCGCGACCTGGCCGAAGCTGAACCCAAGCCCGTGCCGCTGCTGGCGAAAAATGGCAAACCCGTCTTGGATAAGGACGGCAAGATCATCTACGTGGAAGTCGCCACTCCGGCCGATGCGGCCATTGCCAGGCGCGAGGAAATCACGAACAAAGCGCAACGCATGCGCAATCAACTACGCAAAGAGGAAGAGGAATCGAAAAAGAAGCCGATGCAGACCGAACTAGACCGGTAACAGCAGGTTTCAGGCTTGAGGATACAGGGTTCGGCGTCGCTGCTTTACTGACCCCTGGACCCTGAACCCTGAACCCTGCCGTTGAGCACCCTCTCATAGACCTTCTCATACTGATTGACGATTGGTTCCGGCGAGAAGTGCTCAATGGCCTTCTTTCGCGCGGCCTGGCCCATCGCCACGCGCTGCTCCTCATGCGTCAGCAGATGCCGCACGCGTTTGGACATGCAGTCCACATCCCCAACGCCGCACAGCCAGCCATCCACCCCCGGCGTAACGACCTCGCCAAGCCCGCCAATCTCCGTCGCGATCACCGGCAGGCCGCAACTCATCGCTTCCAAAGCCGATAGCCCGAAGCTCTCGAACGCGGAGGGCAGCAGAAAAACATCCGCGCAGGCCAGCACGTTCTCGACCGCCGCCTGGCGACCCAGGAACACAACATCCGCCGCCACACCGAGCTGTTGCGCCAAATTCCGAGCGGGCGCGAGTTCCGGGCCTTCGCCGACCATCAGGAGCCGGCTGGGAATATCCTTCCGCACGAGCGCAAAAGTGCGGATGACGTCCGGAATGTTCTTCACCGGCCGGAAATTCGAGACGTGGATCAAAAGTTTCTCGCCGTTGGGCGCCAGGTGAGAGCGCGGGCAGGGGTTGGCCTCCATGCGCGGCTTGAAGCGTTCCGAATCGACGAAGTTGTGAATGACATCGATCGGGCAATCCACCGAAAACGTTTTATGCGTGGCGTCCTTCAGGTATTTCGAGACGGCTGTCACCGCGTCGCTGCGCTGAATCCCGAAGCGCGTCATCTTGAAGAATGCCGGCTCGCTTCCGACCAGAGTGATGTCCGTGCCGTGCAGCGTCGTCACGATCTTCAGGCGCACACCGTTCTCCTGCACCACTTCTTGAGCGAGATGAGCACAGACGGCCCACGGCACCGCATAATGGACGTGCAGAAGGTCCAGGTGATGAATCTCTGCGATCTCGATCATTTTGCACGCCGCCGAAAGCGTTACCGGTGGATGCTTGAAGAGCGGGTACGTGCTGATCTCCACCTCATGATAGAAGACGCGCTCAGCGTACGCCTGCAATCGGAAGGGCAGCGCGTAGCTGATAACGTGAACCTCATGCCCGCGCGCCGCCAGTTCCAATCCCAGTTCGCTGGCCACCACGCCCGAACCGCCGTAGGTCGGATAACAGGCAATACCGATTCGCATAGGTTACCTCCTTTGGTGTGTGGCACGGGCAGGCCGCGCCACTTCTTTTCGTGGCGCGGATTGCCCGTGTCGCGGGCCGGTTCACGGGCAATCCGCCGGAGCAAGAAGCCGCTCCGGCGGCCTGCCCGTGCCACACATCCTTCACAACGGCGCGCCTTCTGGATTGGCAAAGAACGAACCCACAGCCTCAACGCACAGCGGCCCTTTCGAGCAATACGCTTCGCCATACTGCACGCCCGCCTGGCTTCCGTAATACGCGTGCATGCCGCGAAACCAATCAAAAAATCCGGCGTGGCTGAGTCTCGTCTGCAGCATCCCCGCACCCTCGTCGCTGGCGTCAGCGGCAGCGGGGCCGAACTGCGTCACGTAGCAGCGCGCCAATTCCATCTTTGCGTCAATCACGGAGCTGATGTCGATGACGATGTCAGCGTTGATCCCATAGCGATTGTTGTAGTGGAGCAAACGTTTCGGGCGATACGGCGCTCGATCGGCGCTTGCGACGCCCTTGCCGCTCGACGGCTCAAAACGCGGCGCGCCAGCCAGCCAGGCGGCATAGATTCCGGCTTGCCCGACCGCGGCGTGGTCTGGGTGCTGATCTTCCCAGTGCGGAAGCAAAACGGTATGCGGTCTGTAGCGGCGGAGTTTTCGAACCAACTCCCGCCGCAGCGTTTCATCATCGCGCAAATGGCCGTCGGGCAAGCCAAGATTGTCGCGCACAGCCAGTTTCAGAATGCGCGATGCGGCCGCCGCTTCTTTCTGGCGCTGGCGCACGGAGCCTCGTGTCGCCATCTCGCCACGAGTCACATCGATGATCCCGAAACTCAAACCGGCATCGCGCGCTTTCAATAGCAACCCGCCGCAGCAGAGTTCAGCGTCATCCGGATGCGGCGCCAGTACGAGAATATCAAGGCTCTCCATCGTCCCTCCGTATGACAGATGTCGCGCATTTTGCCAAAATTGCGCCATTCAGCGAGGTGCCCTATGCCAGCGTCACGATCAAATGCTCGTGGCCTCCGGGATCAATCACTCCCAGCACGTCCTGCGGCAGCGCTGGATATTTCGCCAGCAACGGCGCAATCGCCAGCACCCGCTCTTGCGGCATCCCTTTCGGCCGAACGAGAGCTGATAAATACTGAGCCCGCGCGGCAGCCGGCCCCTCGCGCTGGCTCAGCGAGGCGCGCGTTTTCTCGGCCATGCGTTGAAGTTCATGACCAATGCGTTCACGTGCTTTATCGAAGAGCGGCTTCAGGCCCGCGTCCACGGCGTGGACTTCCGCTTCCATGCTCTCGAGTTCCGATTGAATGCGCGTAACGTGCGCGTCCAGGCCGCCGCTGACCTGATGGCCCGGAAACGCTTTGCGCTCCATCGCCGCCGAATCGAGAAACAAATCCGGCCCCGGCGCGATGCGCAGCTTGCGCATCGCCTTCTCGCCCTGCGGATCGATAAGCGTGAGCGTCGCGCGCGGGTAGATCACGGGCCAGACCGCGCCGAAGTGCTCGTGAACTTTTCGGAGCTGCGCCCAATACGCGATCTCGCCGGGCCCCAACACCGCCGCGACGACCGGGAAGATAGCCTGCTGCAGCACCGGCCGCAACGCCGCGGACGCCGAGAAGAGCTCAGGTTGCTGCCGGATGAGTCCAGCCAATTCGTCCGCAGAATATCGCCGCGGTTCGAGTTTACGCAGCGCGAAGCTCTGGCTGCGCTCCTGAAAAAACGCTCCGCTTGCATCCTTGACCGGATCAAGATGCGCCCGGATCCTGCCGGCAGCCGTCATGAAGAAGTGCGGCACAAGACGGCTCTGCGTGGAAAAGCCCGGCTTGTATCCGGCGCTCTTCAAAGCAACCGCAGCCTCCTGGATCAGCCGCGCAATGACATCGAAGTCTGTCAGCTCGCGCAGGAAGATGTCGCGACCGAAACGCCGCTGTTCGTGAGCTTGCACGACAATAAG
Organism: Planctomycetota bacterium; assembly: GCA_036504595.1. Lineage (GTDB taxonomy): Bacteria > Planctomycetota > SZUA-567 > H5-PLA8 > H5-PLA8 > DASXUX01. Next base: position 330,268 of record DASXUX010000095.1, read on the forward strand.
GCCCAGATGGCCGAGCCACTTCAGCAGCAGCCGGCTGCATGCATCACTCATGCTGCCGCTGCCGTAGATGCGGAGGGTCTCATCTAGAATCGCCGGATCGGGCAACGCCGCCGATAGTTGCGCGCGAAACTCCGGCGCACTCGCATCGACGAAGGCGTCACAGGCGGAGCAGCCCTGGCTTTCCGGTGTCAGCGGCGCGCGCACCCGCAAGATGGTCCCATCCGGCTGCAAGGCGTAAGCGTGATCAATCTCCGCAAGGTCGTGATCGTCGCTGGCCACCCAGAACACGGGCACAGCACGCACTCCCCCACCCCGCGCCGACAGTTCCTGCGCGAGCTTGATCGCCGTCAAAGCTTTTTGCAGGGTGTATAGCGGCCCGCCGAGAAATCCCGCCTGCTGTCCCGTCGCAACGACAACCGTTTTCGGCTCCCGCAGCAGATCGATATTTTGAAGCACAACGTCAGGCGCGCCCAGGTTTCGCGCTGAGGTACTCAGCAAATCGCAGAGTTCCGCGCGCGGATAGGTGTGTCCGTTGATCTGCTGCAGCACTTCGTCAACTTGCTGCGGCCCGAAGAACTGCAGCGCGCTCGGAACGCCATAGGCCAGGTCGTGCGTGAGCGTACCGCCGAAATCAGCAACGGAATACGGGACCTTGTCAACACGCGCAACGCTCATCGACTCTCTCTTTTGCGCAGCAGCAACACACAACGCGCGCTGTCGTTCTCCTTGAACTTACTCCCCGCCAGATCTCCAAAACGCGCCTGCAGCACCAGGCCCGCTCGTGCACACATCTTCCTCAGCTCCGCCGGGCGATATGCGCGAACGGATTCGCAAATCACCTGCTTGCGGCGGCCATCCAGCACCGTCACATCTTTCGTCAGCCGGCGGCTGGCGGCATTATAGTGGCGGCGCTCGATCAAGCGCAGGCGGCCGGCGCTTTTCTCGGATTCGCGCACCAGATGCCTGAGAGTGACCTTCAGATTCATATAGTCCAGCAGGAACGGCGCACCGGGTTTGAGCACCCGCGCGACTTCGCGCAGGACTTTCTCGTTCTCACGGTCCGTTTCGAAGTAGCCGAACGACGTGAACATGCTGATTGCGCCGTCCACGCTCTCGGCGCCGAGCGGCAGGCAGCGCATGTCGGCGCGCACGTAGGTGATGTTTTTATGCCGCCGGCGCACGGCTTCATGCAGCAGGTCCGCCGAAAGATCGACGCCCGTCACGCGGAATCCCATTCGCGCCAACGCGCGCGCATGGCGCCCCGCGCCACAGCACAAATCCAGCACGTGTGCCCCGCGTGGCAGTTTCAGGGCCTTCGCGACAAACCGCGCCTCGGCCGCCGCAGCCTTATCCGTCCGGTGGGAGTACCGCAGCAAATACTGCGCATCGAAGGCGCATACGTACCACGGCGGATTTTTCGATTTGTGGTTCATAGTCCGTTGGTTCGTGGTTCGAGTTCACGGTTCGTGGTTGACGCCACTGCAGCCGAAACCCTGAACCCTGAACCCCGAACCCTGAACCCTGTTATTTGTATTCCAACTCCGGCTTCTGCGTCTTCTTGGTCTCGTCTTTCGGCGGCACGGGGCGGTTCAGCGCCTCTTTGGCGGCATCGACGGCTTCTTTGCGCGCCTGGTCGGGCGTGCGGTTGTCGTTCAGGTCCAGGTCGCTGGCACTCTGCTTCATGCGCTTGCCAAAAATCCGCGCGGCTTTGACCAGCATCCAATCGGAAGCAATGTAGCCCAGATGTCCGCCGACGGGCAACACCGTCATGCGTTTGTTTACATCGGCGGCCTTGGCTTCGACCAGATCCTCCGGCGCGTTGAAGGGATCGTTTTCCGCGACGATCGCCTCCGCGTAGTCCGGCAGCTTCGGCAGAATCTTCGCAAGTTGGCTCATTTCCCACAGATCATCGGCGGACTTGATCGTGCCCTTCTTCTGCCAGTATGGAGCGACGAAGAGCTCCATGAAGCGCTCGAACCCGGTCGCCTCCGCGTACATATTCCGGTTTTCGCCGCTCTCTTCGCTGGGCAGCACTTTCAGCTTGTAGAAGCGATCGTTGCGTTCCACCACGCTGGTCAGGCCGTCGCGAAACGCGAAGCCCACCGCGGCGCGCATTTCGGTCGCGCTGAACGGGATCTTCTGTCCTTCTTTCACGGGGACGTGCGGCAGAAATTTCTTCGCCAACTCGATCATCGTCGTATCCCAGCGGTCCTCGGCGAAGAACCGGTCCAGAATCCGCGCGGAACTGCGCAACTTCACGGGCGGCGACAGCGCGATGCAGCCCGAAAGCTCGAACGGCAACTTGCCTTCCTTGGCTTTCTTCGCCAACACCAGCGCCTGCGACGCGCCGAAACTCATACCGATCACGCCGACGTCCGTCACCTTGGATTTCGCGTCAGGCGTATCGAGGAACGCCTTCACGATCGCGGCGATCTGGTCGGCTTCGGCCTCGAAATTTCCAACCACGCCCTGCCCGCAAAGTTCCGCGTATTGCGGCGTGAAGCTGCTGTCGAAGGTCAGCACGTGGTAGTTCGCTTGATTGTACCAATAAGGGAACAGGCAGCCCCACGGCCCATCGACCTTTCCGTCCACCCCCATCAACACCACGACCAGCGGAGCGCGGTAGCTTTGCAGCACCGAATAGACCGGCATCTCCTTGCGGAAGCCCGGCACTTTCAGCTTGATCTTCTTCTGCCGTTCGACGTTCAGGTCGGGAAACGTGTTCATCGCCGTCACGGTGGAATACAACCCGTCCTTGTACGGATGGCGATACTTGGGCAGGCCCTGAGCGTCGCGCTCGATCGTATTGGCGTTGTCGTCGCTCTCGGCGCCGCGCTCGCCAGCGCTCACACCCGATGCGAGCAGCATCAGCGCTGCAAAAACCCAGACTTTCTTCAAATTCACCATTTGCACGAAGCCAACCTCCTTCACCGAATCGAAGCAACAGGCTAAGGATTCGAACGCGCGTCGCTAGTACCAAATTCAGATCGAGGCTCGGTAGCAGCCCCTCACCCCGGTCTCGCTTCGCTCGCTCGGCCCTCTCCCCGGCGGGGTAGAGGGTTAAAACAGCATCCCTTGTTTATCGTCCTCTCCCTTGCGCTTCTTTACCGTTGGGGCTCTCGCCGGCGGCGCGGCCGGTTCGTCGTCCGCGGGCTGAATGCATCGCGGGCCTTCGTTGACCGGATCGTTCACCCAATGGCCCACGGGCTGAGCCACCATTTTTTCGGACGGATAGCGCCGCAAAAGCGTTTTCAGAGCATCCGGTTCGCGCACGTTCGGGTCGAGCCACAGTTCGAAATCGTTGGGTTCAACGATCAGTGGCATGCGGTCGTGCATGGGGCGGACGAGTTCATTCGCGTCGGTCGTCAGAATCGTGAATGTCAGGATCGGCTCGCCGCCAAGCTTCGCGTTGCAGTCCCACAGTCCCGCCAGCGCAAAGATGGGCTGGTCGCGCACGCGAATCCAATACGGCCGCTTGCCCTGCGGCAGCTTCGCCCATTCGTAAAAGCCATCGGTCGGAATCAGGCAGCGGCGCTGGCGGAAGGCCTCTCGAAACGCCGGCTTCTCCGCCGCCGTCTCGACGCGAGCGTTGATCATGCGCGAACCGATGTTCGGGTCGCTGGCCCAAGACGGAATCAGCCCCCATTGCATCAGCGTCAGCGTGCGCCGCCCCGCCTGCGGATCGAAGCGGATCACTGCGACCTGCTGCGTCGGGCAGATGTTGTACCGCGGCGGCAGCGACGGCAGATCGGTAAGCTGAAAATATTCGACAATCTGTTCGGCCGTGGAGGCCAGCGTAACGCGTCCGCACATGCTTTTATGCTAAGAGGCCCTGCCCGTGAGTAAACAGCTAACTCTCTATGCGTCTCTGCTCCGAAAATTGGTGCCACTGGCACGCGCCCGCGTCCGTTTGCGGGCGCTTGCCAGTGCGATCGCGCCAAAGCACTGGCTAAGCCGGCCAAACGAACGGCCGGCTTAGCCAGTGGCACCATTTTCATCGTTTCCGGATGGCGCATAGCGCCGTAACGACTGCGGTGAACTCCCTCAGTCCTTCCCAACACACAGCACCTTCCCATCGCGCGTCGCGACATACACCCGTCCATACGCCGCGATCATTCCGTCGTGAATCGCCGGGCTGTCCAGCTTGTTCGTTTGCTTACCCATCGTCAGATCGCCATTGGCGCTGGCGACAAGCAGCGTCTTCCCTATAAGGAGCAGCGCCACGTCGCCCTTGCCGCCGGTGTGGACTTCCTTTTGGTCGAACACGGCCGGCGGCTTCTCTTCAACCATCTTTGTCTGCCGAATCCCGTAGCTCCACAGCCCGCGCGGGACGCTGAGTCCCCCCGGCGCTTGATATTCCAGACTGGTCGGGTTCACCTTGCATTCGCCGGTCGCGGAATTCAATCGCCAGCGCGACATCGCGATCATATCACCGTCTTTCACGAGCAGATCGTAGGCCTCATAGTCCAGGCCGATTTTTCGCTTCTCGTTTGGAGCCGGCATCATCGCGCTGTACCAGCTTTTCATTCCCATATCGTTGATGTTCTGCTTCCAGACCATTTCGCCGGTGTGAGCGTTCAGCGCGTACACATACACGCCGCCGTCGCACATCGGCTGCCGGCCGGCCGCGCAGAAGACAGTCCCGTTCTCGACAAGGACGCTGCCAGCCACGGGCCAGATCGATTCCAACTGGCCGTACGCCATGATCCGGCCTTCTTTCGGTGCCGCGCGGAAACGCCAGACCAGTTTTCCGTCCGCAGCGCTTAGGCAGTACACCCAGCCGTCGTGAGAACCGAACAGGCACAGGCCATCGCTGATCGTCGGAGGTGTGTCAATTCGTCCGCCGGCAGTAAAGCTCCAGCGCTTCGTCCCCTTGCGCGCGTCGAGCGCGTCCACGCGATGCAGATCGGGGACCGCGACGAACACGCACTCCGCCGCCGCCACCGGCTGCGTGATGATTCCATCGACGAATGGATTTCCCGACCACTCCGCCGCGACAGCGCTCGATCGCGGTGGCGCTACCTGAGCGTGCCACAGCGTCTTGGCGCCGCTCAAATCGATCTCGGCGCTTACCGCGCCGCTGCGCCAAACATCGTGCCGGTACATCGGCCAGGCCGAGTCTGGCTTTGAGGTAGCGCCGGCGTCCGAAGCCGCCGGCACGGAGGCCGGCGCTACCCCGCTCTCGATCCGCGCATCGGAATCGATCGCGTGCGTCTGGCTGAGCGCCATGTAGCCGTGCAGCATGGGAAAGCATTCGCACTGCACGGGAAAGGTGTAGAGCAGTCCGTTGGCGGGAATAAACGGCATCCGGCAGCCGCTCTTGGCCATGCGGCCGCGCGTTTGAGCGCCAGTCTTAAAGTCGGTGAACTCCATCTCGGGCGCAATAAGATAGCGCGTCGTCGCGACCGGCACCGCGCAGTGACTGCCAACGGTGCCCATTTCCTTAATTTTCTTGCCCGTTTGCGGATCGTAGCCGCCCAGCTTCTTCTTATCGTCTGTGAGCAACCAGAGCAGATCCTGTGCGAAAAACGCTCGCGCCTCCTGATAGTGCATGTGCAAGAAGTACGTCTTCATCCACAAACGCTGGCCGTCTTTTGCCGAGTAAACCAGAACGCCGGTAGCCGGCTCCTCGATGACGCCGGGCTTCGGCCCGTCCTTCAGCGCGGCCCGTTCCAGGACCAGCACATCTTTGCCATACGTGAGCGTCATCGCGGACGACGCCTTGAAATCGTGGACGCTCCACTCCTCTTTGCCGCTCTCAAGATCCAGCCGCGTGATCGCATCGCCCGAAACACAGAAGACTTTGCCCTCGCCGGCCACCATGCGCCGAACCTGCCCCGCTCGCGCCCAGCGCTGTTTGCCATCGAGACCGAACGCGCGCACGCCGCTCTTGTCGCTGACCAGCAACACACTGTTCTCGAGAAGGATTTCACGCGGGGTCTCGACGGGCGCGATCGTCGAAACCGTCTCGCCCGTTGCGGCGTCGAGGGCCACGAGTTTATCGGTGTCGATCACGTACACGCGCGTGGCTGTGACGACGGGGCGCACTTTGGACGTGCGCACGCCCAGCGAGCCCTCCTTGAAGATGACGGCCTTCATCTCGCGCGTCCACAAAAGCTGGCTGTTGAACGAGTCGCGCGCGACCAACTGCGTCTCGTACTGATAGAAACTCCGGCCACCGGCGGTCAGCAAGACGTGGTCGTAGTACCACTTCTTTCCATACGCATCCTGCGGCGGCCCGGCGACCCAGCGCAGGCCGGTCGGGGTGGTCACTGCGCTGTCGCGCGAAACCATGTTGCCGTCCGCGCCGTGGCGCCAATGCGTCCACTCGTCAAAGTCCTTCGGCCAGCTCTTGCGCAGCGTCTTCCAACTGCTTCCGCTCGCGATCCACGCGCTTCCACCCGGCGCCAGCACACGGCGAATCTCGTCCTCATCCGTCTTGCCCACGCACGCGACGACGATATTGGCCGTGTTGTCCGCGTATGGCAGGCCCTGCAGCGTCCAATGTTCAACACTCGCGACGCCATACAGTCCGCGCTCCTGCAGCAGCCGCCGCGCCTTCTCCACGTTCTGCCAATCCGCTTCGAGCGCATGGACCAGCAGCGTCCCGGCGCGCGTAAGGTCCGCCGTCAGCGTGCCGTCCCCGCAGCCGATCTGCACGACGATGCCGCCTTTTCCGGCCGCGCGGTGGATGTCCGCCATAGGCGCTGTCGCGGCGAAAGCAATTCCGGAAAGAAGAATCGCCAGCGCGAGAGCTGTGACGAGTGACGAGTGACGGGTGACGAGTGGAGCGGCTGATTGCTCGCGCATGATGCGGTCCTCAAAGGTGGTCGCGTCTATTCTGCCGAGTCGCGTGGCGTTGGCAAGACGCGTGGCGAGCGATCTCATGTTGCGCACCCAAGCCAACGCGCTATTTTCCACCCATGTCTTCATCCGCGTTCATCTGTGACCAAAAGAGGGACTTGACATGGCATCGAAACTGAACTGGGGCATTCTGGCGACCGGCAACATCGCAAAGGCTTTCGCTAAAGGACTCGCTGCGTCTCAAACCGGCACGCTGCTGGCCGTCGGCAGCCGCTCGCAAGCCGGCGCCGACAAATTCGGCGCGGAATTCAACGTGCCGCGGCGCTACGGCAGCTACGAGGCGCTGCTGGCCGACAAAGACGTGCAGGCGATTTACGTCGCCACGCCGCACCCGATGCACGCCGAATGGGCGATCCGTTGCGCCGAGGCCGGCAAACATATCCTCTGCGAAAAACCGATGACCATCAACCACGCCGAAGCCATGGTGGTGCTCGAGGCCTGCCGCCGCCACGACGTGTTCTTCATGGAAGCCTTCATGTACCGCTGTCATCCCCAAACCGCGAAGCTCGTCGAACTGCTTCGCGAAAAAGCCATCGGCGAGATTCGTCTGATCCACGCCACGTTCAGCTTTCACGCCGGCTTCAATCCGTCCAGCCGGCTGTTTGCGAACGAACTTGGCGGCGGCGGGATTCTGGACGTCGGCTGCTACTGCACCACGGCCGCGAACCTGATCGCCGGCATCGCGACGGGCAAAGACTTCGCCGAACCGCTCGAATTGAAAGCCGTCGGTTTCCTCGGCCAGACGGGCGCCGACGAATACACCGTCGCCGTCGCGAAGTACCCCGGCAACATCGTCGCGCAGCTCGCGACCGGCATTTCGGTTAATCAAGAAAATGTCATCCGCATTTACGGCAGCGAAGGCAGCATCGTCGTTCCCTCGCCGTGGATTCCCGCTCGCGATGGCGGCACCACCGAAATCATCATCAACAAGAACGGCGAAAAAGAGCCGCGCAAGATCGTCCTCGATACGGCGGCGAAGCTCTACGCCATCGAAGCCGACACGGTTGCCGCGAACATCGCACGGCGGCAGGCTCCGTCGCCCGCGATGAGCTGGGAGGATTCGCTGGCGAACATGCGCACGATGGATAAGTGGCGCGACCAGATCGGCCTGGTCTACAAAATGGAAACGGCTGAAGCCCAGACGCTGCCGGTCTCAAAGCGGCCGCTGGTGGTAGGGCGGGCCTCCGTGCCCGCCGGCGGGGAGGCGGGCAGGGACGCCCGCCCTACCATGTCCTACGGCAAAATCCCCGGCGTTAGCAAACCCGTTTCGCGCCTCGTCATGGGCGTAGACAATCAGCGCACGATCGCGCATGCGTCGGCGATGTTCGACGATTTCATCGAACGCGGCGGAACTTGCTTCGACACCGCCTTCGTCTATGGCGGTGGACTACACGAGAAACTTCTTGGCCAATGGGTCCGCAACCGGAACATCCGCGAGAAGGTCGTCATCCTCGACAAGGGCGCTCACACGCCGCAATGCAACCCGGTCGCTCTCACGCAGCAGTTCAAGATCAGCCTCGATCGTCTGCAGATGGACTACGTGGACATCTACATGATGCATCGCGACAACCTGGACGTACCGGTTGGCGAATTCATCGACGTGCTGAATGAGCATGTTCGCGCCGGCCGCATGCGAGCCTTCGGCGGATCGAACTGGTCCATCGAGCGCGTCGAAGAAGCGAACGCGTACGCGAAGCTGAAAGGCCTGCAGGGCTTCGCCGCCATCAGCAACAACTTCAGCCTCGCGCGAATGGTGGATCCGGTGTGGGACGGCTGCATTCACGCGTCGGACCCAAGTTCGCGCGAGTGGCTGACGAAGACGCAGCTTCCGCTGATGCCCTGGTCGAGCCAGGCCCGCGGGTTCTTCACGCCTCGCGCCGACCCCAACGACAAATCCGACGCCGAACTGGTCCGCTGCTGGTACGCCGACGACAACTTCAAACGCCGCGAACGCGCAATTGAACTGGCTAGGAAAAGAGGCGTGCTGCCGATCAACATCGCGCTGGCCTACGTGCTCTGCCAGCCCTTCCCCACCTTCCCGCTCATCGGCCCGCGCACGATCGAAGAGACGCGCTCCTCCTTTGCATCGCTGGATGTGAAGCTGACGCCGGATGAACTAAAGTGGTTGAATTTGGAGTGAATTTTCACCGCAGAGACGCAGAGAACTGCGGGGTATGGGGTTCAGGGTCCAGGGGTCGGGGTTCAGGGTTCAATGCCATCCCTGAACCCTGGACGGTGCCGATTACGCTTCCCACATCCACACCAACATCTCTCCCGGCGCGCGATTGTCCCACACGCAGTAGGGAATGGCTTTCAGTGGCACGCCGCACGGCGTCGGACGTTTGAAACTATAGAGTTCCCCATCGGCCGACGCCCGTATGCCTTGACCCAAGAGCGTCACCACGCCACCTAGCAGGCTCGCATCAAAGCGCGCTTTCAGTTCCTCGTCGCGCGGAAGCGCCAGCGCATTCAGATCCACCCCGTTGTCCGCACCTTCCAGACAGTAGAGCATCGGCCCACGCTGCAGCGCCACGCGGCCACAATTCATGCGTACCTTCGGATTGGCATAGACGCGATCAATCTCCATTCCCAGACGTAACTCCACAGCATCGCCGTCTATCCATTCCCGTTCGATCCGCAGGTAATTTCCGCGCACCATCTCCGCTCGATATTGTTCGTTGTTTACACTCAGTCCCGAAGCTTTCGAACACCATCCCGGCCACCGAAGTTTCAACGCAAACGTCTGTGGTTGTTTTAGCCCCACTTTAATTCGCACGTTCCCGTCCCACGGATAGTCCGTCTGTTGCGTCAAGGTGACCTCCCGACCGCCCACGTTCAGCTTGCCGGAACTTTGCACGTAAAGATGTACAACCGCTTCGTTCTCACCTTCGGAGTAAATGTAGTTACCCAACGAGGCCAGGATGCGCGCCAGATTCGGCGGGCAGCATGCGCAGCCAAACCAATCTTGCCGATGATGCTGCCCTGTGCTGGCCAGCGGGTTTTCATAAAAGAACTTCGCGCCGTCAAGCGACACGCCGCTGATCACGCTGTTGTACAGCGCGCGCTCCATCACGTCGGCGTATTGGCTGTCGCAGTCCAAATGCAGCATGCGGTGAGCCCAAAAGACAAGCCCAATCTGCGCACAAGTCTCGGCGTAAGCGGTCTCATTAGGCAAATCATAATCAAAGGTATAGCCTTCATTTTGCCCCGACGATCCTATGCCGGCGGTTACATACATGCGCTTCGTCGTCAAGTGTTGCCAGATACGCTCGCAAGCTGCTTTGAGCGACTCGTCGCCTAGCTCGCCGGCTAGATCAGCCATCGCGCTGCACAGGTACATTCCGCGCACGGCATGACCTGTTACTTCGGTCTGCTCTCGAACCGGGATGTGCGATTGCGTATAGGCGTGCGTCTTGGCCCAGTACTTTGCCGGATCGTCGCCGCGAGCGCGCGCCTCGTCGTCGAAGTAATGCGGCTGCCTGCCGCGCTCATCGATGAAGTACTGAGCCTGGCGCAGGTATTTTTCCTCGCCGGTCGCGCGATAGAGTTTCACCAGTGCCAGTTCGATCTCCTCGTGCCCGCAGTAGCCGCGCTTTTGACCCGGCCCCGTCCCAAACATCTTCGCGATGTGGTCGGCGTAACGGCAAAGCACGTTCAGCAGCGAACGCTTGCCCGTCGCTTGAAAGTGTGCGACCGCCGCCTCGATCAGGTGTCCGGCACAGTACATTTCATGGCTATCGCGCAGGTTCGTCCAGCGCTTGTGCGGCTCGACCGCGATGAAATGGCTGTTGAGGTAGCCATCGGGCTGCTGCATTTTCTCCAACAGATCGATGATGCCATCGACCTGCGCCTCCAGTTCCGGATCAGGATGCGCAGCCAGACTGTAGCTCGCCGCTTCCAGCCACTTGGCAATGTCCGAATCCCAGAAGACGTGCGGCACAGGCTCCTGCCCCGGCTTCCACTGCAACTTCAGAGCCTCAATGCGCCCCGTGTCGCGACATTGCCGGTAGGAGGCTGGGATGGTTTGCTCGCGATTGGTCTTGATCCGCGGCGCCCAGAAGGAATCGCTGATCGTCACGTTGGTAAACAGCACCGGCTTTATGCCTGTTTTATGCTTTGCCATGCGGGTTGCTCCTTCATTCCTGCGGTGTCGCGTCAAAGTAACGCTCCAGCAGTTCGGATCAAACGGGAAATCCGTTCTGTTCAAGAACACGCGCGTTTAGTCCCAGCGCTCTTGTGACAACTCGCGTTTCATGTGGTATAGGTATCACAGAGACAGGAATCGCAACGATGGAAGAAAATGAGCGCAGCGATCTCGTCCGCTTGTCGTTCTGGAAGCCCGATCCAGTTCCGCCCAAAGATGCGAAAATCTGCCCGATCGAACTGCTGCCTCTCGGAAAGCTGAAATCCGTCGCCAATAAGCTCCTCGATGTGCCGCACATGACGAAACTGCCCACCGCACCATGGGAATCCAACGCATCCGAAACCGCCAGCTTCCTTTGGCAAGTGGACGAGGGCGTGATCTTGAAGGTCCACGCCGAACAAGGCCCGCCCAAGCCAGGCGAGGTCTTGACGATCAACGCCAGGAATGCGGCCGACGGAAAAGTTTTCTACCGCCTTTACGTTCAGATTTTCGAGTACTTCGGCGCAACCGTGCTGGACGAACAGTCCCATCAGTTCGTTACGCCCAAGGAGTTCAAGACAAAACTGGCGGGGTAAGTAGTGGTACTTGGTACTTGGTACTTGGTACTTGGTACTTGGTACTTGGTACTTGGTACTTGGTACTTGGTACTTGGTACTTGGTACTTGGTGAGTGGTACGCTTGCGACTCGGCACTCAGCACTTTCCACTCAGCACTTTTCTTCTGGAGGGGGAGACAATGGCGAAGGCAAAGACAAGCTGGCGCGAGAAACTTCTTACGTCCAAAGACTTGCCGAAGACGATCGTCGTGCCCGCGCCGATCGAAGTCGATGCGCTCATGAAGAGGGTTCCGCGCGGCAAACTGACCACGATCAACAGCCTGCGCGAGGCGCTCGCGCGCAAGCATGGCACGCACACCGCCTGTCCGATGACAACGGGAATCTTCGCCTGGATCGCCGCTCACGCCGCCAATGAAGCCATGGAAGCCGGTGATTTGAACGCGACGCCCTACTGGCGCACGCTGAAGAGCGACGGCGTGCTCAACGCTAAATATCCCGGCGGCGCAAAGGAGCAAAAACGCCGCCTCGAAGAAGAAGGTCACAAGGTCATCAAGAAAAAGAGCGCGCTGGTCGTCGCAGACTTCGAAAAGGCGCTGGCCAAGCTGTAAATCATGGCGCTGTTTGGCTTGCGTCTCTGCGTCGCTGTTGCTCCCCGTCTCCCCGTCTCCCCGTCTCCCCGTCCGCTCGCTTCCGTCCGCCGGGCCCCGTGCCCGGCACGCGGCCGATCGAGCGGATGCGGCGCTTGATGCACTCCTGGCAGGCCAGAGCATCCTCGGTGATGCAGGCTTTGGCGGGGTAGATTTCATAGAGCGCGCGGTATTTCTGCGGCGTGACGTTTGGCATGACGATGTTGGCGCCGCGCATCAGGCCCAGTTCGCGGCCGCTTTTCTTGTTGATCGTCGCCAGCGCCGTCGTGCTGGGGATGTTCGCCTCCGGGCAAGCCAGCCGCGTCAACGCCACGGCTTTGTAGACCATTAGTTCGTTACTGGGCACCTGTTCTTGCGGCGGAATCTTGCGCGTCCACTCGCCCGTGCCCAGCGGCGTATCGGGGTGACTCAGGTACGGCCCGATGCCGATCATGTCCAGGTCCAACTCGCGGAACAGCAGGATGTCGTTGGCCAAGCTCTCGAACGTCTGGCCGGGAATGCCAACCATCACGCCGCTTCCGGCTTCGTAGCCGATCTTCGTCAGCGTGCGCAGCAGAGCAATCCGGCCTGAAGGGGTAGCGCCGGCGTCCCTGCCGGCCGGCGCGGAGGCCGGCGCTACCACGCCTGAACGCGGCGGATGAATGAGCCGGTAGAGTTCGTCGTCCGAAGTCTCGAAGCGCAGCAGATACCGATCCGCTCCAGCCTTCTTCCACGTGATCAGGTCCTCATCGGGCCGCTCGCCCAGGCTCAGTGTGACCGCCAAGCCAATCTCCGCCTTGATCCGCCGCACAATATTGGCGAGCCACTCGCGCGTGATGCCGTAGTCTTCGCCGGCCTGCATCACGACCGTGCCGTAGCCGCACGCTGCCGCAACCTTCGCAGATTCCAGAATCTCCTCTTCGCTCATGCGGTAACGTTTGAGCTCTTTGTGTCCCGCACGCAGCCCGCAATACCCGCACGACCGAACGCAGTGATTGGAAATTTCGATCAGTCCACGCAAGTGTACCTGGTCGCCGACGTACTGACGCCGCGTGTTATCGGCGCGCGTCCAAAGCTCGTCCAGCTTTGAAGCCCGCTCTTCCTGCAGCCAATCAAGAACTTCTGCCTTTTCCATTTCGCCCGCCGCACTCCTACGCTCTGCTACTGCCTACTGCTTACTGCCGCTGCCTACTGTTGTTCTGTACGCTTCCAGCGCCGCCGGAAACGGCTCCAGCGCCCGCTCGAAAATCCCCAGGCTGTATGCGATCGTCAGCCCGTAGTTCGTCACCGGCACGCCGGCCTGGCGGCAGCGCAAGATGCGGCTAAGCATCTCGCGGCGGTTCCACATGCATGCGCCGCAGTGAATCACCAACTTGTACGGCGATGGGTCGTCCGGAAAATCGTGGCCCTGCACCGTGTCGAACTGCAGCTTCCCGCCCACGTACTGCGTCAGCCAGCGCGGAATCTTCACGCGGCCGATGTCCTCGCCAATCGGATGATGTGAGCACGCTTCAGCCACCAGCACACGGTCGCCGGTCTTCAGTTTCTCCACAGCCGTCGTGCCGATGACCTGACTGACCAGGTCTCCCTTGAAGCGCGCGAACAAGATCGAGAAACTCGTGAGCGGCACGTCCTTCGGAGTATCGGCGGCCACTTTCAAAAAAGCCTGCGAGTCCGTCACGACCAGCTTTGGCGGCCGGTTGAGCCGCTCCAGCGCCGCGCGCAGTTCGCGCTCCTTCACGACCATGCACAGGGCATCACTGTCGAGCAAATCTCTGATGGCCTGCACTTGCGGCAGAATCAAGCGGCCCTTCGGCGCTTCCTTATCGATCGGGACCACCAGCACCGCCAGTTCCCCCGGCCCGACCAGATCGCCGAGGATCGCCGGATTGTTGATCAACTCCGCCGGCGCCACATCCAGCAGCGCTTGCCGCAAATCGAGAAGGCCGGTGCCATTCAGCGCCGAAACGCTCACGGTTCGCACTTTCATCTCTGCCAACTTCGCCGCTGTCTCCGCCCGCACCGCGCCCGCATCGATCTTGTTGAAGACCACGAGCGCCGGCGTCTTGCGTTCGATGAGTTCGGCCAGAATCTGTTCTTCAAATTCGCCCCATAGGCCCGCTTCCGCCACGACGACGCCGATGTCTGTGCGATCAAAAACCTGCTTCGTCTTCTGCACACGCAACTCACCGAGTGCGCCGGCGTCATCGATTCCAGCGGTATCGATGAAGAGCACCGGCCCCAGCGGCAGCAGTTCCATCGGCTTCTCGACGGGATCAGTCGTGGTGCCGGCCTGCGGCGAGACAATCGAAACCTGCTGCCGCGTGATCGCGTTCAGCAAGCTGGATTTGCCGACATTGCGACGGCCGAAGAAGGCGATGTGGGTGCGAAAACCTTTAGGAGATTTCATAGTTAGCCGCAGATGAACGCAGATGAGGTGCCATGACGCTCATGTGCTCAGGTCCACGTCCTCCCATGCGACACCCGGGAACAATACCCACCATAGCCCGTGGCGACGTTCATGTATCGCGCCACCTTCGGCGAAGGGATCGAAAGTCCGAGGCACGGTGTCGCGCCCAGTTTGTGCACTCCGAACCGCATTGTGCGCGCAATAGAACCGGTCTGCCAGTTCGTAGACGACCTCGTCACTTCTGCGGCGACATTGTTCCACTATCTGTGACGCAGATCGTGCGGGCAAATTCAGGAAGTCAAAGAGCATTGATTTGATAAGCTCTAGCTCCATCTGGCCGCAAAGCGGTGGTGGTGGCTCAAACCCAATGACCCAAGCCAAAGACCACATATTTTCGAGTCGCCATCCGATTCGATCGATGTGTTCCTCGCGAGCACGTTCGCGCGGAAGATTCATGATCAGGGTTTCATCGCTGGTCAAATGTTCCCTAACTTTACGTTCTGTGAAGGTGTTGACGAGAGCATCCGTTCCAAATGCTTCTGCCGGTGTCGATACCCACAGAAACAGCAAGCCCAAGGCGTGAACCCGCGAGGCGATCTCATCGACCGGACGCAGCGTCGGCGGACCATCCAGCCAGACGTACGGCAAGGAGTCGGCGACTACGAACCCTTCTCTGCCGAGCAAATCGAGGTTTAGGCGCCGGACCTTCGGCACATCAAACAGGCTCTCGTTCTTAATGTCTGCGTTCATTGCATTGATCCGCGACCTAGGCTCGGCAATCCCAACCGGCACACTGCCTCGGGGCTCACCAGTTCATCAAACTGTGCCGCAGTCAAAATCTTCTGTCTCACCGCCAGCTCTCGAATCGTCTTGCCTTGCTCCTGAGCCTGCTTGGCCAGCTTCGCGGCGGCTTCGTAGCCGATCAGCGGGACCAAGGCAGTCGCGATGGCCGTCGAGCCCTCTACGTGAGCGCGACAGCGCGCCTCATCCACTTCCAGTCCATCGATGCAGTGCTTCCGCAATATCTCATCAGCGTGCGCAAGTATTTCGAGATCTTCCAGCAAGCACGCGGCGACGAGCGGCAGGAACGGATTGAGTTCCAGATTTCCACTCGCGCAGGCCATTGCGATGGCCTGATCGTGAGCCATCACGAGCATTGCGACCTGGCTGCACGCTTCGGGAATAACAGGATTCACTTTTCCGGGCATGATCGACGACCCGGCTTGCCGAGCTGGCAGTTTGATTTCGCCGAAGCCCGCCTCCGGGCCCGATGACATCAGCCGCAGATCGGTACAGACCTTCAGTAGCGAGACCGCGTGCGCCTTCAGAATTCCCGAAACTTCGACGAAGACGTCATTGTTCTGCGTCGCCTCAACCAGGTTTTCCGCGCGAGCCAGCCCCAGCCCTGTCAGTTCGCGCAGCGTTTCCACCACGCGGAAAATGTACTGCCGCGGCGCGGCGAGACCCGTTCCAATCGCTGTCCCGCCGAGATTGACCACGCGCAGCCGTTCCTGGCATTTGTAGATGCGCCAGCGGTCGCGGTTGAACGCCTCCGCGTACGCCGACATCTCGCGGCCCAACGTTATCAGCACCGCGTCTTGAAGCTGCGTGCGCCCGACTTTCACCACGTGAGCGAATTTTTTTTCCGCTGCCTGAAACGCTTCCTGCAGCGCGACAACTTCGGCCTCAAGCTTTGTCAGCAGATTCAGCGCCGCCAGCTTCAGCGCCGTCGGATATGTGTCATTCGTCGATTGATGCAGATTGATGTCGTCGAGCGGCGAGACTCCAGACTCCAGACTCTTCTTTCCGCGCAGAATTTCCAGCGCCCGGTTCGCGAGCACCTCATTCACATTCATGTTGGTGCTCGTCCCCGCTCCGCCTTGCAGCAGGTCCACGCAGATGTGAGCGTTCAGCAGTCCGCCAGCCATCTCGCTACACGCCTGTTCGATCGCGTCCGCCTTGGCTGGATTATCTTTCCACCAGCCGAGCGCTCGATTGGTCCGCGCGCAGGCCAGTTTGACCGTTCCATACGCAGAAATCAGCGCTGGATGGACCGTGCGTCCGCTCAGTGGGAAATTCTCCAGCGCGCGAGCCGTATGGATACCATACAGCGCATCGGCAGGGACTTTTCGTTCCCCAAGAGAGTCAGACTCAGTACGAAACTCTTTCGACAACCCACGCCTCCAAATCGGTCATTGGTCATTAGTCATTGGTCATTAACAGAAAAACTCTTCGGCAATGACTAATGACCAGTGACCAATGACCAATGACTAATGTTTGAACACCATCTTCTGTACGTGCACGCCCTGGATCGCTTCCAGTTCGCGCTTCAGTTTATCGGCCTCGATCTCGCTTTCGATCTCAACGACGATCAGCCCCGCTGGCGAGTTCGGGCCGTGAACGTCATGTAAGCCGAGACGCGTCCGGATCTGCGCCCCGTACTTCGTCAGCAATCCCTGTACGTTCGGCACCTGCTGCACACGGTCGGTGACGTGCAGGCCCAAAATCACATGATCACGCATCTTTGCCCCCTCCTGGTTAACGAACCGAAAGGATTATCGCAACTAAACGGATTCGTGCTACCGAAAACTGGGCTCAGCCAGCGCCGGCATCTGGACGCAAGACTCGAACACATGTATCGTATCGTTGACGCTCAGGAAAAAAAGAATGGGAGAAGCGGACAACATCTTGGCCGCTGCGGCGGCGCATCTCGGCGCGGCGTTGACGTGCCGGGGTGACATGTCGCTGCTGGAGAAGCCGCGCCGCTGCCTGCTGGTTTCTCGCGGCGAGCGCACCCCGCAGCCCGATACGCCGTGTATCCGGTCGCTGGTTAAGGAAACCCAGAAACTCGCAGCCGCGGACGAGGTTCTCGTCTGTGGCGCCGGCAGGACGGCCTTCGACGCGGCGCTTTGGACATGCTCGCAGTCCGGTGGCGCTGCGATTATTGTTTTGACTGCCGCGCCGGGCGCGAAGGATTCCTGGCGAGAACTGATCCCCCAGCGACATCTGCTCGTGTGGCCACTGGCGGGCACAGAGGCCCGCCCTACCTCGCCGCCAGAATTCGGCCCGCACTGGCGCGACCTGCTGATGGGCCAACTCAGCAACCGCGCCACGGCCATCCACGTTCGCCGCAGCGGGCACATGGCGGAGGTCTCCGCCGCGCTGGTTGCTCGCGGCTGCAAAGTCGATGACCCGCCGCAGATGCCCGCCGCCCCTACCCCACGCATGGAACCCGAACCGACGGTTCTCGGCAGCGGCAGTCTTCAAATTCCCGAGGGATGGGAGTTCCTGACGCATTACACACGCGAACCTGACGGCCAGTGGCCGGGCGAGTCGCGCAGCGACTATCTGCGTTGGCTTTGTTCGGGCGCACCATTTGAGCCTCGCGACGGCTTTGCGGCGCTCTGTCGTATCCTAAAGGAGCAGCGCCTGCGCGCTTGCGGCCGTTTAATGCCTCAAAGCACGCCGATGGTCTGCTTCACGGCCCGGCGGCCGGACGAAGTGCTCGCCTTGCGCCGCTGGCGTCGCGGCCTGCTGCGCTGGACGTTCACCTCCCATGGTCTGGCGGTTCGCACATCCGCGCTCGAACTTCTCGGCGCCCGTCCGGTGCTTTACGCGTCCGAAAAGGAACTTCGCGGCGTACCGCCAGAGACTCGCCGCTTCATGCAGCCGCACCACACTGGACGGCAGGATTGGGCGGCAGAAGCGGAGTGGCGCGTGGCTGGCGATGTGGATCTAACTCGCGTCGCCAAGTCCGAAATGCTCGCCGTCCTTTCGAGTGCCGCTGAGGCGGATCATATCCAGAGTGACTTTGGCGTCACGTCCATCATCATCCCGCCGGCGTCCACCCGCGGGATTCGCTGAAGGACCGACCTTTCACGTCCGATAATAATTTAGTAATTGCCCGCCGAGCCAACACGTCGTAAAGTGTTTGCAGTTACCACTGTTTTCGGTCGGGGGGAAACCTGGAGGCCAGAAGACATGGTCCCACATCGCATGAAACTCCTCACCCCACTGTTCATCGGTCTGTCCCTGCTCTGCCTGCCAGCGTTTGCCGAAACCCCAAATAATGCGCCCGCCGAGCGGCGTTTTGAAATCATCAAAGGCGCCGGCGGCACGTACCGCATGGATCTCAATAGCGGTGAGCTTGAGATCCTCAAGTTCGACGAAAATGGCGACCCTTTTTGGCAGAAAACGCGCTCGCGCCAAGGGAAGGTTCAAAAGCCCCAGGAAGGGCCGGTCATCGAATCATCCACAATCGATGAGTCCTCCAAGAAGAAAAAGAGCACCGAAGCCCCTGACTTGGTCGGCCCTGACGGCAAACCGTTAGCGCCCGTCATTCTTGAAGAAAATCGCCGCGATGCCGCAGGTGACATTTCTGCTTACGACAAGAGCCTCTCCGTCTGCAACGCCGTGCAGATTGGCGACCGCATCACCGGCACGTTCATGATCAAGAACAGGGGCGAACGAAAAATCAAGACTTTGGAACTGACGATGTTTATTCCCGTTGTCGGCCAGGAAAAACCGCAGGCTTACCGGTTCCTCTTTGCGGATCACCCGGATTTGACCAGCCCGCCGAAGCCGTCCGCTCCCGGCCACGACCCCGAAGCGCTGCTGCAAAGAGTGGACATCCCCTGTCCCGCCGGCCACGCGCGCGGAAACACGGACTTGAAAGTGACGTACATCAAGTTCGCGGACTGAACGGCAGGGTTCAGGGTCCGGGGTTCAGTAGTGGCCCGTACAAGCCTTCCCTGACCCCTGCACCCTGACCCCTGAACCCTTTCTCTTTACAGTTTCACGATCTTTCGCGTCAGCACCGACTTCAGTTCGGCGTTGGCCAGTTTCACGGAGCCAACGGCGTCGGCTGCGTTGGTCACTGTCGGCCGCCGCTTTTCCTCGATGCAGGTCAGGAAGTAATCGACCTCGCCTTCCCAGCCATTTGTCGTGGCGGTCGTGATGACTTCCGGTTCCTTCGCGTCAGTCGTGTGCAGCAGCAACGTCTTGCCTTGGCGGCCGAGATCGAAATCGACCGTGGCCTTCTCGAAGACAACCGTGTAGCGCATGGTAAAGCCGTAACTCGGGTCGGCGTTCCAGCCGCCTTCGGCCGCCACCATGAGTTTCGGATCCTTAAACAGGTAAGTTGCCATCACCTGATCGATGCCGCCTTTGGTCGCCTTTCCACCGTTGCCGGCGGCAAAGACCGCCACGGGGTCGCCGAACACGTAGCGAACGAAGTCGATGTCGTGGATGTGCAGGTCAAACAGCGCCGAGCCGGAAAGCTTCGGCTGCAAAATCCACTGATTCCAACTCCAGCGCGGAGTCGAACCGTAGCGCCGGAACACGCCTGATACCACTTTCCCGTAGCGTTTTGATGTCACCGCTTCCTTCAGCCAGGCCCACTCCGGCCAAAAGCGCATGCAGTGCGCCGGCATCATGAAGCCTTTGGCTTTCTTCGCCGCCGCCGCGATCTTCTCCGCGTCCTTGACCTGCATGGTGAGCGGCTTTTCGCACATCACATGTTTTCCGGACGCCAGGGCTTTCAGCGTGGCCTCGGCATGCAAGTACGTCGGCAAGCAGATGTCCACCAGATCCACTTCCGGATCGGCGCACAGTTCTTCCAGGGTCGGATGACTGCGCAGCGTCTTCGGATCAATGCCGAGTCCGCCGCTTTCGAGGTTCCCCCCGCCCTGCCCCCAGTCGCCGCTGGCTTTCTTCGGGTCCACATCGCAGAACGCGACGAGTTTTGCGCGCGGGTTCTTGGCGTAGATCCCCACGTGCGCCCGCCCCATGAAACCAATGCCAACCACTCCTACGCGAATTGCCATGTCTGTGTCTCCCCCTCCTTGTCGCCATTCCCAATGCAAAAACGGGTATCGGGTATCGGGTATCGGGTATGGGGTGCGGCTCATATGAATCCGCCCCATACCCCATACGCCATACCCTAGCCGTTTAGCAGTCTATCCATGTCCTCGCTGACCTGCTCTGGCAGGCCCGGGCGCCAAGGCAGCATTTCAGCCGTGACAAATCCTTTGTAGCCGGTCTTGCGGAACGCGGCCATGACGGCCTTCCAGTCTACGTCGCCGGCGCCCAGATCGCAGAAGCTGTATGCGCCCGCCCAGCCGCTGCCGGCTGCGATCTTGCGGCAGGCGGAAGCGATTGCGAGCGTCGGACCTTGCTCGCCACCGCCATAGAAGACGAACTTGAAGTCCTTCCAGTGAACGCGGCCGATGCGTTTACCGAGAATCTGGATCCAGTGCTCGGGGAAGCCGTTGAGCCGCGCGTTTCCGCAATCGAAGTAGCTCTTCACGTATTTCGAATTGAAGCTGTCGATGAAGTCGCGGTATTCGACGGGCGAGAGCAGGAACTTGTTCCAGACATTCTCCAGACACAGGGAGACTTTCAGCTTTTCGGCGGTCTTCACGCAGGCGCGGATGCCTTGCTGGGCGCGCTTAT
The DNA here is from genome assembly GCA_036504595.1 of Planctomycetota bacterium. GTDB lineage: Bacteria > Planctomycetota > SZUA-567 > H5-PLA8 > H5-PLA8 > DASXUX01. The sequence continues at coordinate 351,321 of DASXUX010000095.1, forward strand.
AGCATTCGTCGTAGCGCACATGCTCGCTTTTGGGATCGAAGAAAACGTCCACCGCCCCGGGAACGACCAGCACCGCGTCACAGCCGAGCCAATTGGCAAGGTGAAGCATCTTCTGTGTGTACTCAACCGCTTTCTTTCGAGTTCCCGCGCTGCTGGCCGAAAGGGACGTTCCCCAATAGACGCCGGTCGCGACGGAACTGATCTGGATATCGATGCTCTTTGCAAGTTTCGCGATGTCCCGGCAGGTTTTTTCATCGGTATCGAAACCCAAGGCTCCGCCCGGCGCCGCCAGTTCCACGCTCTCGAAGCCGGCGGCCTTCGCAGCTTTCAGGACGGTCTCAATGTCGGCTTTGCCCTCGAGTCCGCCTTCAAAAGACCAATAACTTATGCCTTTTATCATTCTCCCCCTCCTATGCCGCTCCCTTACGGTCGCGATTCAGATGCTCCGGGTGATTGCTGCCGGACTGAGTCAGCGCTAAACTAACGCGAGGCTGGGGTTCTCCAAACCCCAAAAACGGAATTTCTGCAAATGGGCATATCCGGCGAAGTCGTATTTCAGCGAGTATTTGACCTGGGCGGCACGCTGAACATGAAGAAGGCGCGCACCCTTCTCGCCGAAATGGCCGAGACCGGGGCCGTCACGCCGAAGCGCGCAGCGCCGGAATACGTCAGCTTCGCCGCTCCGATCCCGCTGAACTTGGGAAGCCTGAATCTAGACCTGCGCACCGAAGACGGCGCACCGATTGGCCTCTCGGCGCGACTGTACGAAGTGGGTGCGTTGGGGCTGATGTTGCGCTTCCCTGCGCGCGTCGAACAGCTCAGTGAACTTGCCCGATTCCAAAATCTCTCGGTTTTATACAAAGGACAAGCCCAGAAGCGCGCCCAGATATTTACGATGCTCTATGACGCGATCAAGCCACGAATCAAGCCGGCGTTTGACGAAGTCTTCGACGTGCCCATCGAGGCGGAAAGCTATATCGCATTCTGCTTGACCGAGACGCCGGAAGGCGCAGGCAGGCTACTACAACTGGAGCGGGCGCAGATCGCCGCTTTGCTCACGAGCGAGCCGCATCCAGAGAAGCTCTCTGAGATGGAAATCGAAGACACCCTGCGGAACTGGTCAAGTTACTACCGCGACGATCTTGTCATTGCCGATTGGGATGCCGGGCTGCTCGTGGAACCCGGCGGGCAGTACGAAGATCTTCTGTACATCTTCGAGGTCGCCAATCTTCAGCTCTTGGAACTGCGGAAATACGATCTGTATCTCGATGCGACGCTCGACCGTGGCTACGACGAGTATGAGCGGCTTTCCAAAGGACCGCCGATTTTTACGGGCCGCGCGAGGGAGGTTGTCAGCGAACTGAGCGCGGTACGAATGGATCTGGCTGAAGTGACGGACGAAATCGCCAACACGGCCAAGTTTTTTGGCGACTGGTATATTGCGCGAGTCTACATGGGCCTGGCGGGCAAGCTGCACGTCAGCGACTATCACAAGACCGTCGAAGAGAAGCTTGCGACGTTGGACGATCTCTATAAAAGCGTGCTGCAGGAAATGGACCGGCGGCAGAATCTGTTTCTTGAAACCGCGATCGTGCTGCTCATTGTCTTTGAAGTCGCGATGGCGCTATTGAAGAGCCATTGAGGTGCTGTGGCAATCCTCCTGGATTGCGCCACTATGCCAGTATTCCGAAGCCCTTGTTGTCACCATCGATACGCGGCGCTGGCGAGGGCCTCTCTTCCGGCGTCTTCGTGGCGAGCGGCTGATTGTCGTTTACGCCAGGAGGTGCGGGTTCAATCGGGCTTTCGTCCTGAGTGCCTACATTGCCGTTGTTGCCATTGTCGCCGTCTTCGGGGCCTTCATCAAAGTCATCCGGATGCACGGCGGGCCGATAGCCGGGCACGCGGGAACGCTCGTACTCTTCGGCGTAAGCTTGCAGGACGGCGTCCTGGATCATCTGCCGTGCTTCGGGTTTTGTCGGGTGCGCGATGTCGGCGTGTAGTTTCGCGCGGCCACGCCCGTCGGGGCGCAGGCGTTTTTCGGGCAGGTGCGCGCCGCACTGGCTGCAGAACTTCGCTTGCATGGGGTTCTTGGCCCGGCATTTTTTGCAGTGATCCGTGATCTTGCGGCTGGGCATCGCGATAAAGAGCGTCTCATCGCCGCGAATGATCTTTATGTCTCGAACCACAAAGCAGTCATCGAAAGTCACGGAGGCGAACGCGACCAGCTTGTTGCTTGATCGCGCGACCAGCTTAACTTTTACCAGGGTGATTTCCATATTTTATTAGCTTTCCATAAGCGTACAGATGCAAATACTAGGACACACAACAAACATAGGCATAAGAAAAACGCAAAACTACAGGTTTTATATCAAGGTGTAAACGTCGTCGCGGTGATGACCCGTGTTTCTGTACCTATGTGCTGTCTCAGGGTCTCCTCAAGCGCTGCCCCATTATCAGCTCGATTGAGTGGCAACACAAAGTGCACTGCGCCACTGCCAGACATCAACCATCGCCCCGGATAGCGCTCCTCCAGGATTCGCTGAAGCGTCTTCAACTGCGGCTCGACCCGTCGCGCAGGCTCGGTCAAGTCGTTCTGCCCAAGTTTGCGCAGTGGGTCAGCCCTAGCGACAAAATATGATATGTTACCGCTAATTTTTGTCAAGTCCCGGGACGCTGTTTTTCCGTCGCATAATGGAACAGATAAAAGTTTATAGCAGGCTGGAGTAGAGACCTGCAGCGGTGGCAAAATTAGCAATATGGGCAAAAGTGGCCACTCCTCGGAACCGCTCAGCGCCTGGACAATCTCGCCGCGCCCCAGACATCGGCGCCAACCTCCATAAAGAAAGAAAGCAACATCACTCCCGAGTGCTGCGGCGAGGGGATGGAGTCTTTCCACAGGCCATTCCAGTCTCCATAGCCTGTTCAGCCCCATGAGCGCACACGCGCCATCACTGGAACCGCCGCCCATGCCGCCTCCGGCCGGAATGCGCTTCTCTAGGTCAATTCGCGCGCCCAGTTTTGTTCCACTTGCCGCCGCAAGCAGCTTTGCTGCTTTCACAACTAGATTCCGCTCGTCTGTGGGCAGAGAGTTATCGCTGCATGTGAACACCAACTCGCTACACGGCTCGAACCGCAAGGTGTCGTGAAGGCTGACGTTGACCATCACCGTGTCCAGTTCGTGGAATCCGTCCGGGCGCTTTCCCAGAACGTGCAGATCCCAGTTAATTTTTGCGTAGGCGTTCAATTCCATGCGACTTCTTGTCTCCATGCGCGAGGGAGAGGCTAATAGCAGCCACGGCTGCAGGCAAGTTGCAGCCCACGCTGGTGCGAGCATTCTTGACACACACCGCCAGGGTTCTATCATTTTCTCCATCAATGACGCAGGCCGAGTCTTGCTCGAGTCGCGGGCAAGAACGGGGAAACCAAGCCGTTGGGGTGCATCCGGGGCACGCCGCACCGGAGGGGAACCGGAGAGTCCCTAACCCGTCAGCTAACCTCGCAGGCTTTCTCACGGGCGCGCAACAATCGTTCCCGCCCAAGTTCGTACCAGGGGCTAGACTTTTCCGGTGTGTCCAAACCTTGATCCGCTTCGCGGCTCTGCCCGCGTCGCTGTCATATTGCCTGCACGCCATCCACCTCGGCCGCACTCCCGTCCGATTGCGGGAAGGAGCTGCTGGTGAGCGTCCGCATTCATCAGACTGAGCGGCCACGAGAACTGCGCTGGTATCACGCCGCCGGAATGCTGTTCGGCGATTGGGGCACCTCCCGTCTGTACGTGCTCGGCCTGGCCTTCGTCATGTCGGCGCACGCGTCCTTCTGGTACGTGGCGGCGATGTGCGCGCTGATGGCGCTGGTGGGATTCTCTTACAGCATCGTGTGTGCACATTTCCCGGACGGCGGTGGCGTCTACTCTGCCGCCAAGCAGCGCTCCCGGTCGCTGGCAGTGGTTGGCGCGTTACTGTTGGTCGCCGATTACGTTGTCACCGCGGCGCTCAGCGCCTACGAAGGCTTCCGTTACATCCTCTCCGAGTCCCCTCAAATCGCCTGGTTGGCCGCCCTCATGGCGATCATCGCCATCGGCTTGATCAACATCATCGGCCCGCGAAGAGTCGGCGTATTGGCAGTCATTGTCGGCGTCTTCTCGGTGGCTTTCTACATCATCATCGCCGTATTCTGCGCAGCACAATCGAAAGGGGCAGTCGTCGTACGGCCGCATGAAGATATTGCCAGCGCGTGGAGCCACTTCATCAATGTGATCCTGGCTCTCTCCGGCGTGGAAGCTATCGCCAATATGACCGGAATCATGGCGGAGCCTGTCGCCAAGAATGCCCGCAAAGCGATCTTCGTCGTCCTGCTCGAAGTCATCGCGCTGAACCTGATCATGGCTTACGCGATGAACGCGCTCCCCGACGCGTTCATGGCGGCCCAGAGCCAGGCTGACAAGCAGGACCACATGGTCAAGCTGATCTCGGCGTACTATGTCGCGCCGTGGTTCTCGGCCGTGTCGTCTTTCTTCTTTGGGCTGCTGCTGTTGTCCGCGACGAATACCGCCATCGGCGGAATTGTCAGCGTCACGTACCTGCTCGCGCGCGACAAGGAGTTGCCGCGCGTCTTTACGCGTCTGAACCGCTACGGCGTTCCTTGGGTGGGATTGGCAACAGCAACAGCCATCCCGTTGGCCGTGCTGCTTGTCGTCGGCGATGACATGCTCGTACTGGCGGGTCTTTACGCCATCGGCGTGGTCGGCGCGATTGCCATCAACCTGCTCGCCTGCGGTTCGAACTTCAAACTGGACCTGGCCAAGTGGGAGCGAATCACGCTGCTGGCTGTGGGCGTGCTGGTCCTTGCCATCGAGGCAACCATCGCCATTGAAAAGCGGTCGGCGCTTTTGTTTGCCGTTTTGATCCTCGGCGCCGGCCTTCTCGCGAGATACATCTCGCAGCACCTCGCCCCGGCATTGGCGAGACCTGCGGAGATCGGCGTGCCGGAAGTCATCACGGTCACCGGAACCTTGCGCGCAAATGTTCCACCCAATATGCCACGCCTGTTGGTCCCCAGCCGCGGAAACCCCAAACTCTTCAAGTTCGCCGTGAACTATGCCAAAGACAAGAAAGCCGCCGTGTTCGTTCTTTTTGTGCGGGAAGTGGCCCTGGCGTTCCGCGAACGCGGTGCGCCCGTCGCGGCCGAAACGATGACGCTGGGCAACGACAAGGAGGCGCAGAAAGTCTTTGCCGACGCGCGCAAGCTTTGCGACGCAGCCAATGTGCCGATGGTGCCGCTCTACGCGGTTCACGACTCGCCGGCCGAGTTGATCCTCGACCACGCAGCGACGCTCGGCGCCGATGCCGTGCTCATGGGTGTTTCGCAGCGTGGAGCGGTCTGGAAGACGTTGCGGGGAGACGTGCTCCAGGAAGTGATCAACTACCTTCCCGAAAGCATCCCGCTGCTGATCCACGCATAAAAAAAGGCAGCCACACTGGGCTGCCCTTCTTCCATGAATCTGTGAGTCCCGCTTATACCCCGCCGACGCCAATGAACGATACGACGCCGCGACGCATGGGCTTGAACTGCGGCCGGGGGATGCCAACAAACTCGTCCAGATCCTGCTGGCTATAGCTGGCCGGACAGTGCCGCACCAGGAGCCGGTCCACCGCAGACTGAATCCGGTCCGTCGCCTCGCGACCGATGATCTTGTGTTCGATTCTCGATCCCAGCGCATCAGCCATATTGATGTTCGTCATCGGCAGCAACGCGGCGATGATCAGGGCTGCGGCTGCAAAGCGAGCCAACGGATGCGTGATCGGCCGCAACAGCCAGAACACCCGTTTCACGGGTTGGCAGTTCGCAGAAATATGCGCCAGTGTGCGAGCGACCAAGTTCGGCGGCGGCTCCTCACGCGGCAGTCGCGATACCGCCTTGCCGAGTCTGGCCAGTTCCGGATCTTGGAGGAAAGCGTCATCTTCACGATTCATCGCTCTGACTCCTCCCCGCGTTACGGTTCACGTTGCGCCCGTGTGGCCAACATTCCACTCAGGCGATTCAATGCTGCGTGCAGCCTGCTCTTCACCGTTCCCACCGGCACGCTAAGCACCGCGGCCGTTTCCACCAAAGTCAAATCGTTGTAGAAATGCAACAGCACCACTTCTCGCTCAATCTCGGTCAATCGATCCAGCGCCTGTCGCAGAACATCCGCTTCATCCCGCCGCTCCGCAGCCTGTCCTGGACCTTCTTCTGCGGCTGCGGGCTCAATTGCACGTGTGCGTTCGTCCGAGTCATCTGTGCCGTCCAGCGTTACTTCGCCTCGGACCTTCCGCTTGCGCGCATCGTCACGAACCAGATTCACCGCAATCGCCATCACCCAAGGCTTGAACTGCATCTTGCGATTGAACGTTTCCGCCGCCCGCATGGCATGCAAGAACGTATCCTGAAACAAGTCGTCCGCTCGGTGCCGATCGCCACCGGTCATCCGCACCAGCAGGCCGAAAAGCGCCCGCTCATAGCGCGAAACCAGCAGTCCTAACGACTCACGGTCCCCGCGCTTGGCCTGCTCAAACAGCACCTCGTCACTCGCCACGGGTGCCTCGGTTGCATGCCCGTCCTTGGGTGCAACGAGGGCCGCCACTAACGGCGCCGCAGTGATGGATGCTGTCGCTGCCGCAGCCACGGGCCCCCTCCGGTTCCCGCTATCTGTTACGTGCGAGGTGCTCAAAGAGTTCACTCTTTGTCCCCAAATCCCAATAATGATTCCCATTATTCTAACCATATGGGCAGGGCCGCGTCATACCAAAATCCCATTTTTATCCGTCCGGCTGCACCAACTCCGCTATTATGGATGCCAGAAAGGTGAACTTTCGTGAGCAGCGCCACTGAACGCCCTACCCCCGATAAAGAGTTCGCCACCAGCATCGTGCAACGTCTGACTGGCGCAGGATTTCGCGCGCTTTTCGCGGGCGGCTGCGTGCGGGATATGCTGCTCAACCGCCAGCCCAAAGACTTCGATGTCGCCACTTCCGCACCTCCCGATCAGGTGATCGCACTTTTCCCCCGGCACGTAGCGGTCGGTGTCGCATTTGGCGTGATTGTTGTCCTTGGAGAAGGCGATAACCCGCTCCAGGTCGAGGTCACCACCTTCCGCGGCGAAACGACCTACTCCGACGGTCGCCACCCCGATCAGGTCGCCTTCACCGATGAGGTCGAGGACGTTCGCCGCCGCGATTTCACCATCAACGGGCTGCTCTACGATCCACTGAAGCACGAGGTTTTGGATTATGTGGACGGCCGCCGAGACCTGGAGCGCAAGGTCATCCGCGCCATCGGGGACCCGAAGCGCCGCTTCCAGGAAGACCACCTCCGCATGCTCCGAGCCATTCGGTTCGCCTCGCAACTTGGCTTTGAAATCGACGGCCTGACGTTCGGCGCGATCAAAGACAACGCGCAACGAATTACGCTCATCAGCGCCGAACGCATTCGCGACGAGCTGAATCTGATGCTGACCGGCCCCGCGCCCCGCCGCGCGATCGAGCTGCTCAAGAAGTCACGCCTGCTCAGACACATTCTGCCCGAAGTGGACGTGATGGAAGGCGTCCCACAGCCCAAGGAATTCCACCCTGAAGGCGATGTGTGGGTACACACGCTGATGTTGCTCGATCAGCTCCAGGAATCCTCGCTGACGCTAGCGCTTGCGGCCTTGCTCCATGATATCGGCAAACCGCCGACCATCGAACATGCCGATCGCATCCGGTTCAACGAGCACGAACGTGTCGGCGCGTGCATGACTGAAGACATTATGCGGCGGATGAAGTACTCGAACGAGGAAATCGAACAGGTCGTCGAACTGGTGCGCCAACACATGATCTTTAAGGATGCGCACCGGATGCGGCCGGCAAAGCTCAAACGTTTCCTGCGCCAGCCGCATTTCAATGAGCACCTGGCGTTGCACAAGCTGGATTGCCTGGCTTCGCACGGCGATCTGACCGCGCATGATTTCTGTGTCGAGGAACTCGGCAAGCAAAGCACTGAGACTCTGCGCCCCGTACCGTTCGTCAATGGCCGCGACCTGATCGCGCTCGGCCTGACGCCCGGTCCGAAGTTTAAGGAGATACTCAGCGAAGTGGAAGACCGGCAGCTCGAAGGCAGCGTCACCGATCGAGAATCGGCGCTTCAATATGTCCGGGAGTTGGTGTTCCGAGGCGCGCCTGAAGCTCAGCCAAGCGCCGCCAAAACCGAAGACAAAAAAACCGGAGCGTAAGCTCCGGTTTCTAGTTTTGGTATTTTCTCAAACTCCTGCCTACTGTTTCTCCGCCATCGCTTGCGCCGGCTTGTCAAACAGCGTCAGCAGCTTGGCCTTGGTCCAGGCTTCATTGGCGTAACCCAGATGTCCGCCGCGCGGTAGCATAAGGAGTGCTGGAGATTTCGCGAAGGAAGCCTTCAGTGCGGCCAGATCCTCCGGCGTGTTGAACGGATCGTCTTCGGCGATGATGACTTGGCTTGTCGCCGGCTGCTTTGCGAGCAGCGTCGGAATCTCCGACGGGCCGGTCAGATCTGAAAGCTGCTGCATGTTTGCTTTACGCTGCCAATACGGAAACGCCAACTTGTTGATGAAGTCGCAGTAGCCCATGACCTCCGCGTAATCGCGCTTGATGTACTCGGAGTCGAAAGTGTTGCCTTCGGGAAGAATGTGCATCTTGTACATCTCGTTGTTGCGCACGATCACATCCACCAGGCCAAGACGGAAAAGCGCCGCCAACCCGGCGCGCATCAATCCATCGGGAAACGGCACCTCTGAGTTCGGATCAACGGGCTTATGGCCGGAGAGTTTATCGGCGAGTTCAGCAAGGGTGTACTGCCAGCGATCCTCACGGAACCAGCGGTCGATCATCTCGCCCGTAGCTTCGATCTTAATCGGCGGCGAATAAGCCTGAATGGCATCGATAGCGAACGGCAGGTGGCCCTCTTTTGCCATCTGTCCCAGGACGAGCGCCTCGATGCCGCCGTAGCTCATGCCGACCACGCCGATCTTCGTGATCTTGTCCTTGATGCCGCCCTGCTCAATAAATGCCGCAACGATGTCGCGAATGGCTTCGCTTTCCGAAACCAGGTTTCCGGTCACGCCGCGTCCGGCCAGCTCCGTGAAGGCCGGCGTGAAGGTTGAGTCAAACGACAAGACGTGGTAGCCAGCCGCCGCATACCACGACGGCCAGAGTTTCCCAAGGTCTCCGTCCGCGCGGCCGTCGATGCCCAGCAGCACCACGACCAGCGGCGCGGCGCGATCCTGCAGCACCACGCGCACGGGAAATTTCTGCCGGAAGTTCTCCACTTTCAGCTTGATCTTCTTCTGGCTTTTCAGTTCAACGTTTTTGATCGCAAGATAGCCAGCGATCGTTGCGTAAAGCCCGTTGCTGTACTTGAACTCGTAGGGCGGCAGCTTATCGCTTGCCGGCATGCTGTGCTCTTCGCTGCCGGCCATTGCCGTGCGGGCGATCGGCGCGGTCAAAACCGCGCAAACCAACGCAACGAGCAGAAGACCGGAGTTTCTCAATGCACGAAAGTACATCAAACCCCCTGACCAGGCCCAACCTGCAATTCAGTTTCCGAAGATGACGGAGGGCAGGATTGAAATGCCTCCAATACGTACGATTCTACGAACGAGTTCGCTCCATGCAAATATTTTTCGTCAATCCGCGCACGCATGAAGACTGAAAATTCCGCGCAAAATCAGAGCACTGCCGAACGCCATTCAAGACTTAGAACTAGAAACTGAGCACTCGGGTTCGTACGCGGGCCAGGTTGCGGCCGAGGCCTGAAAGACGCTGAAAAGACTCCCTTGCCGCTTGACGTTGCCGCAGCCCCTGCTAAAAAGACTTTCCTCTGCCTGTCTCACGCCCGGTGCCGGCGTAGCTCAGTTGGTAGAGCAATGGAATCATAATCCATGTGTCGGGGGTTCAAATCCCTCCGCCGGTACCATATTCATAAACCATCATTGAGCCCAATACCTCGACAACAATCGGCTTCGCACTGCATTCCCCGGCATTTCAGTTTGCAACAGCGCTGTATAGCTCTATTCTAGTGACGTGGACCCGGCAGTGTTCCCTGATGCAGGGAGCATGACCGGGCCGGTTTTTTTGGCGGATAGCTTTTCAAGACTCTAGACTCCAAATTCTAGACTCCAGACTGAAGGAGAACGCCGTGCCTCTGCGTCCCAACAAATACCGTACACATACCTGCGGCGAACTGCGACACGACGATGTCGGCAAGACCGTTCGCGTCTCGGGCTGGGTGCACACCAATCGCGATATGGGCGGCGTCGTATTCATTGACTTGCGCGATAAGTACGGTCTCACACAGGTCGTCTTCGACCCGCAGCGCTGCGGCGCCGAACTGCACGATGAAGCGGCCAAGCTGCGGGGCGAGTGGGTCATCAGCGTCGAGGGCACTGTCAACCTGCGGCCCGATGGCACGCACAATGAGAAACTGGTGACCGGCGCCGTCGAAGTGGACGCCACCAGCATGACGGTGCTCAACCGCGCCAAGACTCCGCCAATTGAAATCCGCGACGACCTGCTGGCCAACGACGACATTCGTTTGCAGTACCGCTACCTGGACCTGCGCCGCGGTGCGATGCAGAAGCTCCTGACGTTGCGCCACCAGGCCGCTCAGACCACGCGTCAGTATCTTTCGTCACAGGGCTTTACCGAAGTCGAGACGCCATTTCTGGTCAAGTACACACCGGGCGGCGCCCGCAACTTCATGGTGCCTTCGCGCCTGAACAAGGGCAAGTTCTACGCTCTGGCCGAAAGCCCGCAGCTCTTTAAGCAGCTTCTCATGGTCGCCGGCACGGACCGCTATTTCCAGGTTGTGCGCTGCTTCCGCGATGAAGACCTGCGCATCGATCGTCAGCCTGAATTCACGCAGGTGGACGTGGAAATGTCGTACGTTGAACAAGACGACATTTTTGCGGCTATCGAGGGCCTCGTCGCCGCTCTCCTTAAGGAGTGCAAAGGCATCGAACTGAAGCTGCCGCTTGAGCGCCTGCCGTTCGATGAATCGATGCGGCGCTACGGCAATGACAAACCTGACCGGCGCTTTGGACTGGAACACGTCGATCTCACCGAACTTGTAAAGAAGTTCGATGGCGGCGGCCTTCGACTAATGAAGGGTACCGTGGACTCCGGTGGCATCATCAAGGGCATCCGCGTTCCGGCGCAGCACGAACTGCCCCGTGCCCAGATCGATAAGCTCGAAGAATTCTGCAAAGGGATGGGCGCGAAGGGCCTGGCCTGGGCCAAACTGGACACGGCCGGCAACTGGGCACAGTCTCCATTGGGCAAGCTGATCAAGCCGGATATGCGCGACGCCATCAACGCCGCCATGGGCGGTCAGGCTGGCGACACGCTCTTCTTCCAGTTTGGCAAGGCCGCGATGGTGCACACAGTGCTGGCCAACCTGCGCGTGCATCTGGCGCGCCGATTTGGCTTGATCCCCGCGTACGGTTCGGGCGGAAAGTGGGATTGCTTCTGGGTCGTCGATCCGCCGCTCTTCGAATACGACGAAGAAGCCAAAACCTGGGTCGCCGCGCATCACGCGTTTACTCATCCACGCGATGAGGACATGCAGTATCTGGAGACGAATCCGGAACGCGTAAAGTGCTGGCGCTACGACCTGGTGCTTAACGGCTACGAAATCGCCGGCGGTTCGGTGCGAATCCATAATCCCGAAATGCAGAAGCGCGTCTTCAAGACGCTGGGCATCGGTGACGAAGAAGCCAAGGAAAAGTTCGGCTTCTTGCTGGAAGCCTTCCAGTATGGCGCCCCGCCGCATGGTGGAATCGCTCTGGGGTTCGACCGCATGGTGTGGCTGTTCAGCGAGTCCGAGTCGATGCGCGACGTGTTCGCCTTCCCCAAGAACCAGAAGGGCGTGGACATGATGACCGGCGCGCCCGGAACTGTCGATGAACGTCTGTTGAAGGATCTGGCCGTCAAAGTCGTCGAAGAAGAGAGCAAGCCGGGAGAGAAGAAACCCTGAGCGGCCTCGTAACCCCAGCGCGCGGATGTGAAATGAAGCTCTTCAAACACCTGCTTCTGGCCAGCGTGATCGCAGCCGCTGTTTGTGCGGCGGACGGCCCACCTACGCCGTTGCCAACCGTTCCGCAGAAAGCCCCGTTCTACCTGATCGTCGATTATCTCCCTGCGGCGATCTACGACAGCGACGCGCTCGTGGCTTCCCTTCGCATCGAGAACACCACCGGCAAGGAAGCTAAACTCGATGGCGTCTGCTCCGCGCTGGATGCCAAAGGCGCGGCAAAAGAAGAGCGCAAAAACGCGTTGACGGTCGCGGCGTCCGGCTTCACACACTGGCCGATCAACATTCCTATAGACGGTTGCACGCAACTTCATTTCAACCTGAAGCAGGGCGAACAGAGTGTGGCAAGCGTAAAAGTTCGCCTGCTGCAGGAAGAAGCGCCGTGGCCGGCGACGCGCATTACGGGCGGACATCTTCAAGTTGCCGATACTGGCGAGATACTCCTTCCGGTGACGAGCAAAGTTAAAGCGGCCGATGAAGACCGCGCGTTCGCACCCATCAAGTCGATTCTGCACAAGGTCGCAACCTCGTCGGCTGCCGCGGGATTGGTTTTCGTTCCCGCACGCTGGCGGCTTAACGCGGCGGAAACTGGCCTGCAACTCAACACGCTCGGCCCGATTCTTCCCAATGGCGTGCCGCCCGTGCTATGTGCCGCCGATCAGGTGCTCACGCGCGCCGCGGCGGTCATTGCCGCCAACGCCAAGGCCGGGCAGGCCGGCGTAGCCGTGCAATATATTGTGCTGTGTTTGCCGCCGGAAGACTTCGACGTCGCCACCGATCCGCGAGTTTATCGCACGGTCTTGGACGCACTCTTAGCGCGGCTGAATCTGCTGCCGCTGGGCAAAGTGGTTGTCGTGCCGCCCATCCAGTACGGCGTGCGCGAGAAGTATCGCCAGACGATCTGGCGCGAAGTCAGAGAGTCCACCGCGGGACACCGGATTCGAATGGGCGATGGCAGCGAACTGCTGGAGGAACGGCTCTGGCGAGTAGACATGTCCTCGTCTGGCGCTTACGGTCAGGCGCCGAACGCCGGTGGGCTGAAAAAGACCGAGCAGTGGCTGTTGAATCTGATACCATAAAAGCTTGTCCGTCGTCAGGAGTCCGTTGTCCGTCGTTGCGGCGCCGCTGTGTCAGATTGCGCTGCCGATACAACGATCAACTGACAGCGGACACCGGACAATGGGCGAGTGAATGTACCCGACGCAGTTACATAGCTATCTTCTCTGGCGCTCATCGGTAAACCCCGACGCGCAGCGGCTCGTGAACTGGCGGTATACGGCTGCAGTGTCGCTGATTCCGGCGATGATGGTCGGTATTTTTGTCTTCGGCTGGTGGGCCGCCTGGGTTCTGTTTCTTTCGGTCGCCAGCGCTCTGATCACAGACGTTCTTGTTCATCGTTTTCTCTACCCGGATTCCCCGGGCACTCGCGATGGCACATGGATTCTCACTGGACTGCTGCTCGGACTGCTCCTGCCGCCCAACGTGCCGTGGATCTTTCCGATCGTGGGCGCCAGCGCCGCAGTCTTCCTCGGCAAACATTATCTCTCCGTTGATGGCATGCCGTGGCTACAGCCGGCCGCTGTCGGACTTCTCCTGCTGAACCTCCTGGGATTCGGCTTCTGGAGTTCCAACCCCATGTTGGGGCTGAAAGATGGACAGCCGCATTGGCCGGTGTTGACGCGCGAGATTGAGCCGTCCATCGAAGGACGCTCGAAGCCCGAAGCTGTCATGAAACTGTTGCGTGACTTCTTTGGCGGCGATAACCGAAAATCCGTGACGCCGCTCACCTACCAGCAGTCCATGACTGATCGAGGGGAACCTCCTACCTTGCCCGACGGCTCGGTAGCGGAGGCCAAACACAAGGCCCGCCCGATCGATCTGGTCAAATCTTTGCCCGCCACACCTTTCCACAGAGTAACGATCCCCGGCGATTCGCACCGCTATGAAACCGCGGATATGCTCCAGGGGTACGTGCCGGCGACAATCGGCGGTTCGAGCGTGCTGGCCATCGGTTTTGGAGTGCTGCTGTTGCTGTTCGCCGGAGCGGTCTCCCCGGTGATTCCGGTAATGGCGTTGGCCACGATGTTCGCCGTATTGCACTTTCTGGCGTGGCTCTATGGCGGAGTCCCAGACGCTCGCGTTATCGCGCCCAACATCGTCGTTCACCTGCTGACGGGCAGCACGGTCCTTGCGATCTTCTATCTCGCAGCCTCTCCGACGACGGCGGCGCGCTCGTTCATGGGGAAGCTCTACATGGGCGTGGCGTTTGGCGTTTTGGAAGTCCTGCTGCGAATCTTCTTGCCGCTGCCCGAAGCGCTATTTCTCAGCGTCATCATCATTCAGGCCTGCGCGTTCTTCATTGATCAGTGGCTGGCGCCGCCACGCGAAGAAAACCGGGCGACCAACGGCACGACGATCAGTTCGTCCACGGTCGGGCGGTTATAAAAACGTCGAGGAATCGAGTAGTCCAGGAGTCGAGAAGTCTGTGGACTGTGTGTACTTGCCAACGATCGACTTCTTGACTTCTCGACTTCTGGACTCCTGGACTTTCGTTTTATGACCATCCCGCTTTCGATCATCTGGCATCAACATCAGCCTTTCTATCGCGATCTGGTTTCTGGCGAAATGGTGTTGCCCTGGGTGCGCTTGCATGGCGTGAAGGATTACTATGGCATGGCGCGCCTGATCAGCGAATGCCCGGAGATGCGCTGCACCATCAATGTCGTCCCCTCGCTGCTCGTACAACTCATCGCGTACCTGGAACAGAATGGCAGCGATCCGTTTCTCAGAAGGACGCTCATCAATGCCGACGCTTTGAGCGCCGAGGATGCCATCTTCATCCTCGATCATTTCTTCATGGCGCAGTGGGATCGGATGGTGCGAATCTATCCGCGCTATGCGGAACTGCTCGAGATGCGCCGCTTCGGCCGGGCCACGGCGCGAGCGGCGACTGCCTTCTACAAAGTTCAAGACTTCAGGGACCTTCAGGTCTGGTTCAATCTCGCGTGGTTTCATCCGGTGAGCTTTGAGGAATCCCAAGGACTACGGGATCTGCGCAAGAAAGGCCGCGATTTTACCGAAGGCGACAAGGCCTTCGTTCTGCAAGAACAGCGAAACGTGCTGGCCAAGGTCATCCCGCTGCATAAGGAGCTGGCGGCGCGCGGGCAGATCGAACTGACGACAACGCCCTTCTATCATCCCATTTTGCCGCTGCTGTGCGATATGCGCTCCTGCCAGGTGGCGATGCCGAACAATCCGCTGCCGAGCGGCCATGTGGCGCTGCTCGAAGATGCTGAGACTCACGTGCGGAAAGCCGTCGAGTACCACCGGCAGGTTTTCGGAACTCCGCCGCAAGGCATGTGGC
The DNA here is from genome assembly GCA_036504595.1 of Planctomycetota bacterium. GTDB lineage: Bacteria > Planctomycetota > SZUA-567 > H5-PLA8 > H5-PLA8 > DASXUX01. Next base: position 366,763 of record DASXUX010000095.1, read on the forward strand.
CGGCGGAAGGCTCTGTGAGCCCCGATGTCGTTCCTATTTTTGCGCGAAACGGCATTCGCTGGATCGCGACGGATGAGGAAATTCTCGCGCACTCGCTCGGCACGAAGCTGCGCAGCGGCATGGGCAGGATCGAGCACGCGGAGCTTCTATACCGACCGTGGCAGCTTGAGTCGCAAGGCGCAAAGCTCACCTGCTGCTTCCGCGACCACCATCTCTCGGACCTGATCGGATTTCAATACCAAAGCTGGGACGGGGACGCCGCCGCGACGGATTTTCTGGCGCAAGTGCAAGCCAGCGCGAAGGACTCTCCTGCTGGCGCCGAAACACTCGCTTCTGTCATTCTCGATGGCGAGAACTGCTGGGAGCATTACCCCGAGCAAGGCGTCGCGTTTCTGCGCGGCCTCTACAGGCGCCTGGAGAAAACCCACGGCGGAATCACGCCGGTGCGCGTGAGCGATTTTCTGCAGGAGCACCCGCCGACTCGAAAAGTCGAAAAGCTGTTCTCGGGTTCCTGGATCAATCACGACTTCTACATCTGGGTTGGCCATTCCGAAGACCGCCGCGCCTGGGAGTACGTGTACCGCACGCGCGAGGATCTTGTGGCCGCCACCCGCGCGCGAGGAGATGCCGCCGCGCAGGACCCAGCGATTACGCAGGCGTGGGAAGAACTGTACGTCGCGGAAGGTTCGGACTGGTATTGGTGGTATGGCGACGATCACACCTCCGGCGACGACGACACCTTCGACTACATCTTCCGCACGCATCTCATCAACGTCTACAAGTTCATTGGCCAGATGCCGCCGTTCTTCTTGAGCCTGCCGGTGCGCGGCGGGGCGCGAGCGGGCCGGTTTAGCGGCCCCATCGCCAGTCTGCAGATCAACGTGGACGGACGCTGCACGAACTACTTCGAATGGCTCGCCGCGGGACGCTATCGCGCTGACAAAGAAGGTGGCGTGATGACGGCCGCGGGCGCTTCGATGGTCGAGCAGATTTACTTCGGCTACGACGCAGCGGCGCTCTGCCTGCGGATCGATATCCGCGACATCGCCAGTTCGGACGATCCGTCCAAACCTGAACGCCCCGTCGGCTCGCGAATTGTACGGCAACTGTCTGTGCATTTCCCGGAGCTCAAGCAGTCCTTTGCTCTGGAGCCGCTTGCGACCGGCCATCGCCTGCTGGACGGAAAATGGGCGCCGAGCGCCGCCGCATCCATCGAGGTTGCGTGGGACGAACTGGTCGAAATGCGGATTCCGTTCGCCGCGCTGGGCGTGAAGGAAGGACAGGATCTGGCCTTTTACGTTGAAGTCGATGCGATGGGCCGCGCCAGCGAGCGCTATCCACGCGCGTGGCCGTTGCAGTTGACCGTGCCGTCTCCGAATGTGCGCGAGCAGGAGTGGATGGTGTGAGTTGGTGAGTGGTACTTGGTGAGGGGTAGTCTGGTGGTCTGGTCGTGTGGGCATGCTGCATGATTGTAATTGCGCGAGGATCGCGTGGTGCGGGCGTAAGTGCAGCGTCGCAGAAGAAGCTGACCCATCCTGTTGAACGGGTGCCGCCGCGAAGGCGCGTCGGAACGGCGACAGCGTTGTTCGTAGCCCCGGAGGGGCGTTACACGGGTAGCCCACGGCGTCAGCCGTGGGGCCGTACAAACCCCGATGTGCCGAAGCCCCGGAGGGGCGATACAATTCACGGTTTGTGTCGCCTCTCCGAGGCTACGGTTATCGGGCTGACGCAGCCCCGCAGCTTACGCTGCGGGCTACCCGTGTATCGCCGCTCCGCGGCTGCGAACAGCAGGCATCGACCAGTGCGACGCGGTTGACGGGTCAACGTCTGTTGCGGCGGTGTGCTGTTACTTGCCCCGAATGGGGCAACCGTTAATAGCCAGGAGCGGGAGCCCCTGGTAAGCGGAGTTCCAAAAGTGCGAGCCCTGTAAGGGCGACCGAATTGAGCTGCGAACTGTGACCATTTCTCTATTGAAAATCCGAACGCCGATGGGCTATCAGGCCGCGTTGGAACTCCAGCACGCGCACGGCGTGGAGCTTGAGCGCAGCACGGAGAAGATCGCCAAATTGATTCTTCTCCAGCATACGCCGGTGTTCACGCTCGGACGAAAAACGGAGGCGCAACATCTGCTGTGCAGCGAGCACGACTTGGCCGTTCGCACGGGCGCGGAGGTGATCCACGTGGACCGCGGCGGTTCGATCACCTATCACGGGCCGGGGCAGATCACGGCGTACCTGCTGCTGAACTTGAGCGTATGGAACATCGGCATTCACGAGCATCTCGACAAACTCGAAAGCGCCGCGATGAACGCGCTCGCGCGCTTCGGGATCACGGGTCATCGCGAGCCCGGGATGACGGGCGTGTGGGTGGGGCCTTCCGGTTCCCCTCTCCCCCGCGAGGGAGAGGGGTTAGGGGTGAGGGGGCCTGCGTCGGAGAAAATCTGCGCCATTGGCGTGAGCGCTCGCCGTTGGGTGACGTACCACGGACTGAGCCTGAACGTCGACCTGAATCTTCAGCCGTTCTATGAAGTCGTTCCCTGCGGCCTGACGAAGCCGGTGACCTCAATCGCGAAGCTGCTCGGCCGGCCGGTGCGCATTTCAGAAGTGGAGCCCGCGTTGAGCGCGGCGTTTGGGGAAGTTTACGGGGCGAAGGTGGAGGTGGGGATGGTGTGACGTGGGACATTAGTCATTGGTCATTTGCCGGGGCAAAAGATAAGAAAGTTGGGCCCGGAATTCCCCTGGGACGTCGGAATCTCGATCTCATGGCCGCCATGACGCACTCCTCGTGTTTCGAATGCCCCTTGAACAGCTTCTTGTGCTCGCTGAGCCGGGCCACCCCGCGCCGTTGCCCTGTCCTGTGGACTACTTCCCAGAAGACTGGTCCTTCAGCAGTTGCCGAATTGTCTCCGTAAAACGCTCTTTGTTGCGCTGCCATCCATGGGCAAGCAGAATGCGGGCGTTTCCAAGCTCCGTGAATGCCACCATCTCTAGTCCCGGAGGGTGTTTCGCAATATTGCGGACGATTACGGGAACATGCGCTACCCGGGGCTCTATCCTTCCAACACGTTTTGGATTAGCCAACAATAGGTATCGACGTTCGCCTGTGTCGAGAAAACCACACGCTACGCGCGCCTCCTCACCCTCCAGAACAATAAAAGGAAGGCTCCTGTTGATGGCTTCGGCGCAGCGCTCCCAGTTTACCGGTTCGAGTGAAAACTTGACCAGGTATTCCCTCGTCTCTGCAAATTTCGTTATCGCGCCAGAGATGCGTTCGGAGATGTTCGCCGACTTCACATCAAGGTACCCCTTAAGAGCAAACGCGTAGACCTCCCCCGCGGTCGGCGGGCTATCTCGCTCCTTCAGCGCCAGCTTTGTGGCGCTGAACCGATCCGCGTTGTATTTTTCGATTAGCTTTTGCCACACGAGAGCAGAGATCCGCATTCGGTCATTATCTTTTGCTTGGAAACCAATCTGTGCTGCAGTTTCAGACACTTCAGTGCATGCATTGCCGCCATTCGCAGACATAGTCTCGTCAAAGTCGTAATACCACACCAACATGGAGGCACAGGCCAAGTCATTGGAAATCGCAGCCGAGCTGGGAACGATTGGAAAATTCGAAATTACTTTACCGCCCTTCGCAACGTCCATATCAGATGCAGACTTAACGAGCATGGTCCAGAGCTCTTCAAACTGAGCGGCAGGCACACCTTCTCCAGCGTGTCCCAGCACTGCGAACAAGACACACGCCATAAGTAAAACAGTCAATCTCAACATGGCATCCTCACTCTGCATCCCGGAGTTGGACACCCATCGTAAGTCTTTTTCAGCGCGCGCAACATCAGCAAGCAGCTTCTTGCTCGCCACCGCGGGTGGCTCGGCCCTGCGAGCGATACGAAGCACAAGAAGCTCTTGCAGAAATGCCCGATAGAATCTGACGCAGGGTTTCGTGAACTTGCATCGACCTCCTCGTGCTTCGAATACTCCTTGAACAGCTTCTTGTGCTCGCTATAGCTCGCACCCGGCTCGCTGAGCCGGGCCACCCGACACCGCTAAAACATTTTGCAAATATTTACCAAAATCTATGCAACAAAATGGAGGCTGGAACGTCATATATTCTAAGGGCTGCGGACGGGATACTCTGCCCTCACGCAGGGGTTCTTTGACAATCGATGGAGTTAGGGTTGTGCACATGTGCACTTTTTTACAGGCGCTGGAGGTAAGAGGCGTGCGTGTGAACTGACGGAATGCAGCACGAAGTGCACCTTTGGACGGAACGAGCGCACGCGGAACTGCGTTGCTTCCTTGCGGTCGCGGTTCTGATGCGCACAGGTGCACTTCTTTACAGACATTGGGCCGGCGATTCGGCGACAACTACGATGATGGGGGCGGAACAATTCGGCGAAATGTCCTACGCACGGTGCAGTCTTGGACAAGACGAGCGCACGCGTAGTTCGCCGCTCCCTGGCGGTCGCGGTTCTGATCACCACACGTGCACTTTTTTACAGGGAATCGGCGGCAATTCGGGAGACCAAACGCGCGGGCAGCCAACGGCAAACAGAGGCTGCCCGTGGCACATCGTGGCTAGTGCCTGAAGTGCCGCACGCCGGTTGTCACCATCGCGATGTTGTGGCGGTCGGCGACGGCGAAGACTTCGCTGTCCTTTACGCTGCCGCCGGGCTGGATCATGGCGGTGATGCCGGCTTGAGCGGCGGCTTCGGGGCCGTCGGGGAATGGGAAGAAGGCGTCGCTGGCCAGCACGGCGCCTTTGGCGCGCTCGCCAGCTTTCTTGATCGCGATCTGCACGGAGTCGACGCGCGACATCTGACCGGCTCCGACGCCGACGACGGCAAGAGAGACTGGAGCGGTGCCAGTGGCCGGCGCTACCTTGGCGAGCACGATGGCGTTGGACTTCACGTGCTTGCAGAGAATCCACGCGAATTTCAGGGCTTCGAGTTCCTCGGCGGTGGGCGTGCGCTTGGTGACTTCCTTCAGATCGGAGCATTCCAGCGCGATGTCGCTGGTATCAGGCTGCTGCATGAGAATGCCGCCGGGGATGGTCCGAACGTCGCGGTATTCGGTGGCACGTTCCTCGATTTTGGTGTTACGGCGCCAGTTTTCGAGGTCGCCGGCTTCGACGATGATCACGCTGGCGCCCCACTTCTTCTTGGTTGTCAGCATCTCGCGCGCAGCCGGCGAAATGGACGGCACAACGATGGCGTCCAGCTTGAAGCCTTTCGCGCCGAGAATCTCTTCGGCAATCAGATGATCGAGCGGGCGATTGAGCGCCAGCACACCGCCGAAAGCGGATAGCGGGTCGCCTTCGTACGCGAGGCGGTAAGCGTCCAGGACGTTCTCCGCGGTGGCGGCTCCGCAGGGGTTGTTATGTTTGACGATGCACGCGGCGGGCTGGGTGAACTCCTTCACCACTTCGAAGGCAGTGTTCATGTCGAGCAGATTGTTGAAGCCGATTTCTTTGCCGGAGACCTGTTTGCCTTGAGCGACGCACGGTTCCTCGTAGCCGGGCAGGATGTACAGCGCTGCGTTCTTCTGGTGCGGGTTTTCGCCGTAGCGAAGGCCCTGCTTCAGCACGCCGTGAAGCGTGAACGTCGGCTGCGGGCCTTCTTCGCCGAGGCTTTCCAGATAGCCACAGATCGCCGCATCGTAACGACTCGTGACGGCGAAAACTTTCGCGGCCAGTCGCATGCGGGTTTCGCGCAAGGTTGCGCCGCCGTTTTCCTGCATTTCTTTAAGAACGTCGGCGTAATCGTCGGGATCAACAACGACCGTCACCGATTCCCAATTCTTCGACGAAGAGCGGATCATCGCCGGGCCGCCGATGTCGATCTGCTCGATGGCTTCTTCAAGGCTGATGTTTGGCTTGGCGATCGTCTGCTCGAATGGGTAGAGGTTCACGACCACCAAGTCGATCGGCTCGATGCCATGCTGTTTGGCCTGCGCAACATGCTCGGCCACATCGCGCCGGAAGAGGAGCGCGCCGTGAACTTTCGGATGCAGCGTCTTGACGCGGCCATCCATCATCTCGGGAAAGCCTGTCAGATCGCTGACATCGCGGACACTGAGACCGGCGTCGCGTAGCGCTCTAGCGGTGCCGCCGGTGGAGACAAGGTCCACACCCATGGCCGACAGCGACTTCGCGAAATCGACGATGCCGGCTTTGTCCCACACCGACAACAATGCGCGGGTGATCTTGGACATTCTGAGCCCCTCCGAAAGCTGCGTATCGGGTATAGGGTATGGGGTATAGGGCGGATTTCGATGGCGCGGCTGGCCCGATACCCTATACCCAATACCCTATACCCTGCTGTTACTGACCACTAAACTTCAGCACAAGAATCAAGCTAAACAAGACGAACATCAGTCCCGCCGCGATAAACGCGGCCCACATGTACTTGCGCATGCGCTCCAGTTCTTCGCGCAGCGTTTCGACTTCGGTTTTGGCGCGTTGAGCTCGCACTTGTTCGATCTTGAAGGCGCGGATGATCGTGGACTTGCCGGCGTCCAGGCGTTGAATCGACGGATCATGCCCCATTCGGACCAGCTCGAGATCCTCGAACAGCAGATCGCTGTCCTGGTAGCGGTCGTTGGGGTCTTTGGCCATCATGCGTTCGAGCACCTGCACGACGGCATCGGGAATCTTGGCGTTGAGCGTGCGCGGATCGGGCAACTCGGCTTTGATGTGCTGGCGCATCACGGAGCTGCCGGAACCTTCGTAGGGCGGCTTGCCGGTGAGCATGTGGTACAGCGAGCAACCCAGGGAATACTGGTCGGAGCGCCAGTCGATGGTCTCCATCCCCATGGCCTGTTCGGGAGAAATGTAGTCGGGCGTGCCGAGAACTTCGCCTTCGGTCGCGATCATCGGATCCAGCTTGGATTTCACAAAACCGAAATCGCCCAGCTTGAGGATCATCTTTCGGGTGACCATCATGTTGCCGGGCTTGATGTCGCGATGGACGATGTCGAAGTTCTTGATGTAAGCAATAGACCGGAGACACTGGATCACGAAATCAATCGCCTTAGACGCTTCCAGCGGCCCGTCGCGCTCGATCATGTCCTCAACGGTTTCGCCATCCACGAATTCCATCGAGAAGTAGTAAATGCCGCGGTCGCGGCCGACGTCGTAAACCTGAATCAGGTTCTGGTGGCTCAGCCGGCCGGCCAGGCGCGCTTCAAGGAGGAAACGTTTCTTAAACTCCTCGTCGGTCAACCATTTCTTGTGCAAGACTTTGAGCGCGACGTCACGAGACATAGAGATCTGGCGCGCCTTGTAGACCGTGCCCAGTCCGCCGTCGCCGATCTTGCCGATAATCTCATAGTTGCCGATGCGGAGCGGCTCGCCTTTTTCTTCGTCGCGAGTCATCCGCCCCAACGCCGTTTTGACGGCGCGCACGGCTTCCTGACTCATGAAGCCTTTGGCCACCATGATCGTTTCGAGCGGCTCGGGTTCGCGGTCTTCGCGGCGAGCGTCTTCCTGGGCGTCAAGGCACTCGCGCACCTGCACTTCCGTGACCAGGCCGTTCTCTATTGCCACTTGTTCAAAGGTCTTGGGTCCCTTACGGGCCATACTCAGTTGGCAGTCGGCAGCGGCAGTAGGCAGTTACCTGCCGGTCTGCTCAAAGCCATCCTGCGCCCTCCTTATCCATTACAATTGGCAGCAGGCGCGCTCCTTGCCTACTGCTTACTGCTGTCGTCCGGCCGCTGCTTGTCGTTCGGGCGTTCTTTGCCGGAATCCGGGTCGTTCATAATAATCGGGCCGATGCTTTTGGCGAGAACTTCAGCGAAGTACCGCACACAATCTTCCTGCTCAACGGTTTCGATCGAGTAAGGACGCAACGTGCGTATCTTGTCGATAGCGGCCTCCGCAGGCGACCCGCGGCTCACTAAGGCGCACGCCAGCATGGTGCCCGTCCGGCCCAAGCCGGCGCCACAATGTACCACCGTCGCTAAACCGTCGGCTTCCGCGCGACGCTGAAAGGCCAGGAATTTCTGGATCTGTTCGAACGTCGGCGCGGTGAAATCCGTCACGGGCATGTGTAGATATCGGAACCCGAATTCCTCGATAAATGCTTTTTCCAAGCCGCGCTCCGTCAACGAAACGATCGCGTGGATTTTATTCTCCTTGAGGAATTCAAGGTCCTCACGCAGCTTTGCGAACGTGCCGGGCCGTTCCATTCCGGCCAGCACGCCATCGATAACAAAGCTGAAGTTGTTGGGCATAGGGCCGGTCCTACGCAGACAAAACGTTGTCCTGAATTCTCGCGCACCACGTGCCAGTTCGCGCGTTACTTGAGCAATCTCCGCAACACTTTTCCCGTAGGACCCTTCGGCAACTCATTTCTGAACTCAATCGTGCGCGGAACCTTATATGCCGCCAGCGCGCCGCGGCAGTGGCTTAGCAATTCGTCTTCGCTGGCCTGCTGTCCTTCTTTGAGCACCACGAACGCTTTGACGATCTCGCCCTTTCGTTCGTCCTTGAAACCGGCGACACCGGTTTCAGCAACGGCGGGGTGCTTTAGCAAGGCTGCTTCCACTTCCGCGGGGAAAACCATCTCGCCGGCGACCTTCACCATCTCCCGCAAGCGGCCGGTGATCCGAATGTAACCATCCGGCGTGATTTCGCCCATGTCGCCCGTGCGCAGCCAACCGTCAGCCGTAATGGTCTTGGCCGTCTCTTCCGGACGATTGTGGTAGCCCTTCATCACGCTGGGGCTTTTCACCCATAGTTCGCCTGTGGTGTTGACGGGCAGTTCCCGCAAGCTCTCCGGATCGACAATTCGAATCTCAACGCCGGTGATCGGCTTGCCGATGGTTCCGGCCTTGTGATCCCATGGCCGGTTGAAGGACACCACCGGACCGCTCTCGGTTTGTCCAAACCCTTCGAGCAGGGGACTGCCAAAAGTCTTCTCAAACTGCTCGGCTACTTCGCGTGGCAGCGCTTCGCCGCCGGCAATCGTCAGGCGCAGGTGTTTCATGTCGTACGGCCGGCGTTCCTGCATGCGGATCAGCAGGCGGTACATCGACGGCACCATCAGCAGCATGTTGCACTTGGCGGCCGAGGCAAGCTTCAGCGCTGCTTCAGGCTCAAAGCGCGGCATCGGGGTCAACGAACCGCCGCACGTGATGGGGGCGAGGATCGTACCGGTGATCGCAAAAGTGTGGAAGTTCGGCAGGCAGGCGAGCACGCGGTAGTCTTTGTCCAGCTTCATCGTCTCGACGGAGTTGAGCGCGTTCGAGGCCAGATTGTACTGCGTCAGTTCAACGCCTTTGGGCTTGCCGGTCGTGCCCGACGTATACAGCAGCGTGCAGACGTCGTCGGGATTCGGCCGCGGCAACGCGGCGGAGGCGGGCGCGTTCTTCATCAGTTCCGCATAGTCACCCACGCGCACGCCAAGCGGCGCAAGCTTGGCGACGAATGGCGGCGGAGCCAGGATGAAATCCGCGCCGGAATCTTCGATGATGTATTTCAATTCCTCTGGCGGGAGCAGCAGATTGAGCGGCAAGGCCTGCTTGCCGGCGTATAACACGCCAAAGTAGGCGATGACGAATTCGGGCACCATCGGGAAGAACAGTGCCACGACCGGCCGCGAGGTTTGCTGAATCAGCGCGCCGGCCAGTCTTTGGCTGCTGCCGAGCAGCTCGCGGTAACTCACCACCCGGTCCGGCAAGACGATCGCGGGCGCGTCCGGCGTTTTTTGAGCGGTCCGTTCGAGCAAATCCAATACGGTTAGTTTCTCAGCCATAACGACCCCTCTATGTCCGTGATGCGTGAGTAGCGACACGAAAACAAAACACTGATGTTCTCTGCGTCCTCCGCGTTCTCTGTGGTGAGCTGTTTGCCGTTATTCCTCGATCTCAATTTGTGTATCGCGGTCAAACGCTTCTTCAAAGTCGTACACGTTGGCAAAATCTTCGCGCGTGTCGGAGTCCTGCTTGGACATGATCTGCTCTTCAACGAGGTTGAAGACGATTTCGCCAAAATCCGCCGTCTTGCGAATACCCCACTGATTGAGGACTGTGCGAGCCATCAAGCCGAAGCGTTCGCGGGCCATATCGCGCAAGCCAAACAGAAGCTCCGGGCCGGTCACATGCCCTCGCTTGCCGCGGCGGTGCACGGTGAACTCCAAGCCTTCTTGCACAAAAAGGTAAGCTTCGCGCTTATAGCGTTCGTCCCGCAGCAGAATCTGCGAGATTTTCTGTTCGTCGTCCCGCTCTTCTGGCATTTCCTCTTCCTGGTGATTAACCGCCAAGGTTCTCTAACCGCAAGAGAAGCCAAGAACGCCGAGGAGCCCCTAAACACCCGCGGCATTTCTCGGCGGCTATTTTATGCCGGAACTCCAAAAGCTTCCACAAGTTTACCGCTTAAAGCGCGGCCGATCACGTCTCCACGCACGTAAAGCCGCACCGCCAGCAGCGCTTCCCGCAGCGCCGCCAGTATGCGCAGGCAGCCATCTTGCCCAAAACGGGCGGCCAGCGTTTGAGCCAATTCGCGCTGATCGGGTTGCAGCAGCACGGCGGCTCCGGCCGCCGGAGCGGCCGCGCAAACGGCGCCGTCGCGAAAGCAGACTTCCGCGACTTCCAGGAGCCTGCGGAAGACGTAACGCTTCCATCCGGATTCGGTCTTCACTTCCGCCGCGGAGGCTGCTTCCCCGGAGTCCTCCCCTTCCCCATCCTCTTCGGCGGATTCAGCTTGTTGCTTCCCGGCATCGAACAGGCGCTTGCCCTCCGCGTCGGCCAGGGCCCAGAGCATCAGCCCTAACTGCGGGCCGGCTTTGGGGTCGAACTTGCCGAGCGCATTGACCACGGCCATGCGCCACTTTCGCAGGTCTCCGCTGAGCAGTTCCAGGGCTCGCCCAAGGCTGCCGTCGGCCAACTGAACTGCCAGTTCGCGTTCGGCTTCCGGTGCCTGAGCGGCCTGCCGGGCCAGGCCGACACGGACGTCATCGGCGGACAAGCGCCGGAACTGCACGCCCTGCGCGCGAGAGATGATCGTTTCCAGCAGCGCCTCGGGCTGACTGCTGGTCATGATGATCACCGCCGGTTCCGGCGGCTCTTCCAAGGTCTTCAGGAATGCGTTGGCCGCTTCGGCCTGTCCGCGGCACAGGCGCTGGGCTTCGGGGATGATGACGACGCGCCTGCGGCCGGCGATCGGTGAGCGATGCAGTTGTTCGCAGACAAACTGCATCGTTTCGAGGCGAATGATCGGCTCGTGATCGCCGATCAGCCGCTGGCGGGCCGTGTCGGCGGTCAGTTCTTTTTCGGCTCGAAGATTAGTGCCGGCCGGCGCGGAGGCCGGCGCTACCTTCGGTGAAATGAACTCCGGTTTGAGGAGACTGATAACATCCGGGTGCTCGGTCACGTAACCTTGTCGCGACTCGAACCAGCGGCAGGAGCGACAGTGGCCGCAAGCCTCGTCCGGCGCGGGGCGCTGCTGGCAGAGGGCGACCTGCGCGAAGATCCACGCCGCCGTGCGTTTGCCGACGCCGCTCGGGCCCTTGAATAAGAAGGCATGCGCTTGCCGGCCGCCCACAAGGACCGCGCGGAGGTAGTTCTTTACGGCAGCCTGGCCGATCAATCCATCCCAGTTCATTTCTTTTCCTGCGTGTGACGCGTAACGAGCGACGCGTAACGGGAGACAAGGCCTGTGACTTCAGCCCAGACGCGCCGCTGCACCTCTTCAACGCTGCCGATTCCATCGATCCATCGGTAAATCTGCGGCTGCGCTTCCGCCGCTCGTTTATACGCAGTTGCGACGGCGCGCAGGAAGCTTTCGCCTTTGGATTCCATGCGGTCGGCCCGACGATCGGCTCGCCGCGAGATCCCCGTTTGCGTCGGGACCCACAGCACGAGATAGCAATCGGGCACCAACCCTCCCGTCGCGATCTCGGAGAGCGCCTCCACGGTTTTGGGAACAAGTCCGCCGGCATAGCCCTGGTAGACCAAAGTCGAAAGCGTGAAGCGGTCGCACAGCACCCACGTCCCGCGTTCCAGCGCGGGGCGGATGACTTCTTCGCAAAGCTGCGCGCGCGCGGCCTGAAATAGAAACGCTTCGGCAAGAGGCGACAGGTGATCTTTCTGCTCGCCGCGGTAGTCGAGCAAAATCTTGCGGATGGCTTCGCCGGCGGCGGTGCCGCCGGGTTCGCGCAGAAGAATGCATTGGACGCCCGATTGCTTCAAGCGATCTGCCAGGAGTTCTATTTGCGTCGTCTTGCCGGCGCCATCGGGACCATCGAGCACGATGAAACGTCCGCGCCGGCTCTTTCGGGATATTCGAACGCTGCGTTTCTTCTCAGCCACAGGTTTCGATCTCAAGGAGTGCGTCGCCGGGTTTTACTTTAGCGCCTTCTTCGACCAGCAACCGTTCGACGCGTCCGGCTTCCGGCGCCGGAAGGTTGAAAGCGGCTTTGTCGGTCACCAATTCCACGAGGTCGTCACCGGCCTTCACACTCTGGCCGGTTTCAACGTACCAGAAGTTCACCAGCGTTTCCGTTTCTTTTTGTTCGCCCAGCGGTGGAACTTTGATCTGCTTCAACATATCTCGACTTTGCCACAGAGGTCACAGAGGAGAATACAGTAGCCCAAGATGGCACTCATGCAAGCACCGCTGTGCCCTCTGTGACTTCTGTGACTGAAGGTTTTGGCCTCAGGACTGATATTCGCCAAACTCATGCGCGGCATCGAACATGGCGATGATGTTCTCCGGCGGAACGTTGGCCTGGATGTTGTGAATCTGATTGAAGACGTAACCGCCACCGGGGGAGAACGTGGCGATGCGCTCCTTGACGTGCTCTCGGATTTCCTCGGGCGTGGCCTGAGCGAGGACGTGCTGCGTGTCGCAGCCGCCGCCCCAGAAGACCAGTTGCTTGCCGAACTGGGCCTTCAGCCGAACTGGGTCCATGTTGGCGGCGGATGTCTGCACGGGATTGAGGATGTCCACGCCGGCTTCGATGAAGTGCGGGATCAGATGGTACACCGAGCCGCAGGAATGCAGATAGGTCTTCCACGGCGTATTGGCGTGAATCCAGTCGCAGAGTTTCTTGTAGTGCGGTTTGATCATCTCGGCCCAAAGTTCCGGACGAATAAACTCACCGCGTTGCGTCCCGCTATCGTCAGCCGCAATGCCCCACGCGAAGCAGGTGTCGCCGACGGCCTCATGCACCAACTTCAGACATTGGATCGAGGCATCCACGGATTGGTCCATCATCTCGTGGCAGGTTTCCTTTTCGGTCAGCAACATCATCATCCATTCATTCGGCAAGCCTTGCGTGACGTTGCTCTTCCGGTCGGTGATCAGGCTCATGCCCAGGAAGCACACGCCAAATCCCCAGCCGAGGATTGCATAATCCGTGTTGCGGTGGAGCGACTTCGAATAGTCGCTTAGCAGGCGCAGGTGTTCGTCGGGGATGCTCAACACGGGCCGGAACTTTTTCGGATCGATCTGTTCGCCGATATTGAACGACATGTCGTCGAAGTAATGGCCGTCCTTTGGCATGCGGAAGGACGTCGGCGAACCGTCGGCGTTGAGCAGGATCCAGTCTCCATCCGGTTGCACGGCGATGCGCGTATCGGGCGGAAAGAGGACGCTCGTGCCATCGAAAAGATCGCGGCGAATCCAATCCGGGTCCGGACGAACGGCGTGGATGATTCCGGAAAGATCCAGCGGCACCACGTCGGCGTGCAAGCGCTTCAGCACGGCATCTTCGACGACGGAGATCATGAAGCGAGGGTCGAGAACGCGTGTTGGCGTGGCGATACCCAACTGCCGCTTCATTTTTTCGTAAGCACAGACGGCGATCCCGGAGGCCTTCATGCCAGCCAAGTCGATCGGTACTCGGTCGGGAACTTCGTGATTAACGGCCTTGAGCACGCGCTGTCGGGGCGTCATGTGCAGACTCCATCACAAATCCTGCAAAACAGCGGTTACGGCGTGTGTGTCTTCCGGCCGGTCTGCCAGAGGGCATCGCTGCGGGCGCGACGAGTCAGCCGCGTGGCAGTGACGGTCTGAAAGAGGGTTCCGTCGGCCTGATCAAAGTCAAAGCGGACCGTGAAATCGAATGCCACGAACGGGTCGCCGCGGACCGGCAGGCCCGTTCCGCCCTTGTTCACATTCGCGGGCAGATCCCACGTGGTCAGCAAGAACGTACGGTTCTGCACGTCGATGGCGAGCGTCCGAACGCCCCCCAGATCGCGCTCGGGCTGAGCGTAAACCAGTTTGCTGCCTTTGCTGCGAAAACGGTCGGCCAGCAGGGTGACCGGGTCGGCATCATTGAACGTGATGGTGAACGCGCCAGTCGCCGGCGGCGCCTGCACCAGTTGAGTCAAAGGGCGGGAGAGCAGCCCGCTGAACACGTACAAGTGCGACGCGCCATTCAGGTTCTCCAGAGCCGAAGCTTGGGTGATGACAAAGAAACCGTCGTGTATCGTGCCGGAGCCTTTCTTCTGCAAATACTTTCCATTGCCGGTTGCGCCGGCAGACGAAACGTACGTGAAGTTCTCCGTCAGGTCGTAGCTTTGAGCTCCAATGGTCAGCGTGAAGGTAACCGGGACCAGCTTCCCTGGGGCTGGGACGGAGCTGTCCGTGGCGCCGGAGGCAGCGAAAGCCGCCTTCATGTCAGCCTTGGAAAGGAAAATGGAGAACTGCTGACGAACCACGTCCACCTGCAGGAAGAATTCCGGTTTGCGGCCGGTTACACTTTCGATAATCCCTTCGGGTCCCAGCACGCCGGTAATCGAGAACTGCCGGTTGATGGAGAACTCAACCGCCAGCCCGCTCAGTTTGCCCGGCAAGTCTACCGTGTTGAACGCGGAGATCAGATTAAGCGTGTCGCCGACGATCTGCCCGTGCTTCAGATTGAAGTTGGCCGTCTGGAGCGCCCAGCGGAAACTCATGTCAGCGGTGACCGGACCCTCGCCGGTCCCCGTCACCGTAATGGCGACCTGCGAAGAGCCCGTCAGGCCTTCCGCGTTGGTCACCGTCAGCTTGGCGGCGTACGTGCCGGCGACCAGGTAAACGTGTGTCAGCGACTTGGCTGTGGATGCGGAGCCGTCGCCGAACTCCCACAAAAATGCGACAGCATCGGCAGATGAGCCGCTGGCATCGAACAGCACGCCGAGCGGAGCTGCTCCGGAAATGGGGCTGGCACTGATGGCGGCCGTAGGAGCCGCGGCATTGGCGTAACCGGCCAATACGAGCAATGACACGGCGGCCGCGGTGCGCAACTGTTTTTGCATCAGACTCAACGCGTATCCCTCCACAAGCTTCTGTAAAAGTCCTTTAGACTAGACGGAAAGCCTCAAGAAGAACCCGAATAATAATCGGCAATTCGGGGTCCATCCAGCACAGTTAAGGCCCAAATTGGCTAAGCGCCAAGACGCACACGGGGTAGATGAGCATGGAGTCTTGAGTCTGGAGTCTGGAGTCTGGAGTCTAATGTCTGGTAGCTGCGAGAGAGGTGAAGAGACATGCGCGTGATTTGGGCGGGACTGCTTACGGCAGTTTCTCTTTGTGTGGGGTTATGTGCAGGCGAAACCACGGCGGCGCAGGACACGAAGATGGTCTTTGCGCATTACATGGTTTGCATTCCGACCTATGGCGGTGCGTCGAAGCTGGAGGATTACCAGCGCGAGATCAAGGACGCTCAGCAGCGCGGGATTGACGGGTTCGCGATGAACTGCGGCAATTGGAAGAAGCGCGAGCAGCACTACTTCCAGCGTTCGACAATGATCTACGAAGCGGCCAAGGCGCTGAACTCGAACTTCAAGCTGTTCTTCTCGGCGGACGGCGTTGCCCCTGAAGAAGCGGCGGACATGGTTCTGGAGTTCTACGATCACCCGAATCAGCTTCGCTACAAAGGGAAGCCGGTGCTCTCGACGTTCGGAGGCAAGACCGAATGGGGAAAGAAAATCATTGAGCTCGTGAGGGCCGCGGGCAAGGATCTCGTCTTTGTTCCATATTATTATCCCAAAAGAGTGACCGAACTGCCGCAGCAGGAACATGTGGACCAGGTTTTCAATGACAACCCGGAGATGGACGGATTCTTCTTCTTCGGAGCCGCGGGGACCGCGCCGCAGATTGCCGCGAGCAACTCGCTGCTGGCCAAGAAGTGGCTGGGTGCCGGCAAAATCTACATGGCCAGCATCACGCCGCACTATCGCGGCTTCGGCGGGAATTTTCGCGTGTACGAGAATCGCGGCTTTGAGGGGATGGCTCAGGAATGGGAAGGAGCAATCAAGGACGGCGCGACGTGGGTCGAGATTGTGACGTGGAACGACTGGGGCGAGTCGTCGTACGTCGCTCCGTTCGGGCCGCCGGAGCAGACGAAGTTCTGGGACGGGCACTGGGGCCCGCTGCTTTCGCACGTGGCGTACCTGGACGCCAGCCGCTATTACATCGACTGGTACAAGACGGGGACGCAGCCGAAGATTGCTCAGGACTCGCTCTACTACTTCTATCGCGTGCATCCGAAGACTGTCGAAGGCATCGTCAAGCCGGATGAAAAGACGAAAAAGATGGGGCGGCCGGGCGGCGCGGACAAGTTGGTTGACAACGTGTTCGTGACGCTGTTCCTCTCCGCGCCGGCGCAGTTGACGATCCGCAGCGGGGAGACGGAGAAGACGTTTGAGGTGAAAGCGGGCGTCGAGCACGTGTCGATGCCGTTCGCGGCAGGGAAGCATCGGTTTGTGCTGACGCGCGACGGGAAGGCGATCATCGATAAAACGGGGGAGCAGGAGATTTCAGGGACGGATGGTTGGGGAGATTTCAATTACTTCGGCGGGCAGGCGCATAACAGATAGTTTTGAGTTTCTAGTTCAAAGTTCAGAGTTCGCAAGCGAGGGGGAGTTATGCAGAGAGTGTACGCAGTATTCTTGGCGGTTGTGGCTCTTTGCGGAGGGCTGAGCGTGAGTGCGGCGAGCGAGACTCCGGCGGCGGCGGTGCAGGATGGGATTATGGCATCGCAGGCAGAAGTTGCCGGCGCGGGAACTCAGTGGGTCGCAAAGACGTTCGGCAGTGCGCTTACTGCCAAAACAAAGGTCATGGGCGGGAAGCCGCCATTCTCTTTCATCTACGGCGGCAAGCTGTCGACGGAATTCCTTGAGGAGTGGGATCTGAAGGCCGAAAAGGAGGACTCTGTCGATCGTCTTCAGCAGAAGTTTACGTGGAGCGATGCCAAAACTGGCCTGCGTGTAACGGCAGTCGTATCAACATTCGCGCGTTATCCAGCAACTGACTGGGTGCTGTACTTCGAAAACGCGGGGGCCCAGGACACGCCGATTCTGGAAGATGTTCAGGCGCTTGATTTGAAACTGATGGCAGAGTCTCCGGCGGTGCTGCATCAGTTGGCGGGGGACAATTGCAGCGCGGGGTCGTTCACGCCGATTGATACGCAGATTGAGGCGGGCAAGAGCGTGCGGATGGCTCCGGGCGGCGGGCGGTCGTCGAATGGGACGTTTCCGTGGTTCAATTTTGAGTATGGCGGAGACGGCGGGCAGGCAGTTTCGCCCGGCGGGCAGGGACGCCCGCCCCACTCTACCCAGGGTGTCATCGCGGCGATTGGGTGGACGGGGCAGTGGGCGGCGAGCCTCGAACGGGCGGCGGATGGGTCCACGCGCATGCGCGCGGGGATGGAACGCACGAAGCTGGTGCTGCATCCGGGCGAGAGGATTCGCTCGCCGCGCATTCTGCTGATGCCGTGGCAGGGCGATCTGACGGCGGCTCACAACCGGTTCCGGCGGCTGATGCTGTTCCACTACGTGCCGAAGCAGGACGGGAGGCCGGTTTTGCTGCCGGCGTTTTTGCAGTGTTACGACCGCTACAACGGGCACCCGACGTGGCCCACCGAAGCGGGGCAGATCAGCGCGGCGAAGATCGCGAAGGACGTCGGCTGCGAGTTCCTGTGGCTGGACGCGGCGTGGTTTCCGGGGCGATTTCCGAACGGCGTCGGCAACTGGTTTACGCATGAGAAATTCCCGAACGGGCTGAAGCCGGTGAGCGACGCGTGCCACCAACTGGGACTGAAGTTCACTGTCTGGTTTGAGCCCGAGCGCGTCGGCAAAGGGACGGAGATCGCGAAGGAACATCCGGAGTTCGTACACGGCGGCGCGAACGGCGGCTTGTTCAAGCTTGATGACCCGGCGGCGCGGCGGTGGCTGACGGACTTGCTGCTCAAGCGCATCGACGAGTACGGCATGGATTGGTACCGCAACGACTTCAACATGGACCCGCTCGATAGCTGGCGCAAGAACGACGCTGCCGGCACGGAGGCCGGCACCACGCCGGCAGGGACGCCGGCGCTACCCCGGCAGGGCATGACCGAAATTCGCTACATCGAAGGCTTGTACGCGATGTGGGACGAGTTCCGGGCGAAGCATCCGAATCTGGTCATCGACAATTGCGCCAGCGGCGGGCGGCGCATCGACCTGGAGATGTGCATGCGCTCCGTGCCGCTGTGGCAGAGCGATACGAGCTGCGTGCGCGGCGCCGAGGACGCTCACCAGGCGCAAAGCTGCGCGCTGAGCCTGTACGTGCCGCTGCACACGCCGTGTTCGTGGAATGCTACGCCCTACGAGATTCGTAGCACGGCGACGGCGGGGCTGGTGACGCAGTTGCCGATTCTGGAGCCGGGGTTTTCGGTGGAGCAGGCGCGGCCGATTCTTGAAGAAGGCAAGGCGAACCGGAAATTCTGGTACGGGGATTTATATCCGCTCACGCCGGTGTCGGTGAACCCGGATCAGTATTTGGCGTTTGAGTTTTTCCGACCGGACTTGAGCGAAGGGATTGTGCTGGCGTTCCGGCGGGCGCGCTGCACGGACCGCGATCTGGTGCTGAACCTGAAGGGGTTGGATGCCGCGAAGAAATATTGGGTGTGGTCGCAGGATGGATCGATCTCTGCGGCTGTGTGCTCCGGCGAGGAACTCATGAATAAAGGAGTCGTGCTGCGGATTCCCGGGCCGCGGGCAAGCGAGATCATCTGCGTGAGAGATGAGAGTCAAGGCAAGCCGGGGGATCTTCGGCCGCCGGGAAACTTCAACCTTAAGAAGGTGCAGACCTCTGCGGACTTGTTCGCAACGAGTGTGCAGCTCGACTGGGAACCAAGCGCCCGTGCGAAGCGTTATCGCGTGCTGATTTCGGAGACGGTGGACTTCGCCAAGTTGTTAGCCGAGCAAGGCACAACGGAGACGACGGCGAACATCGGCGGCTTGCCAGAAGGGAAGCAACTTTACGGGAAAGTCGAGGCGTATTCGAAGGGCAGTTGGGTGAACAACGATGACGGCCATTGGCAGTTCACCGCGCCGGCGCTGCTGAGCCGGAAAGGGATTACCTTTGCCTGCGACCTGCAGTGGACGAAGGCGACGGTGGGCGCGGAGCAGCAGGTGCATCGCGAGACGAACCTGAAGGGCAACCCGATCATGATTGACGGGAAGAACTATCCGAAGTCGCTGTGGACGCACTCCTTTAATGACAAGACGCCGGCGGATATTGTTTTTCAGACGAATGGAAAGTTTGCGACGTTTGAAGCGACCGTGGGAATCGATGATCTGGGCGAGCACGGCAGCGTGCAATTTCAGGTGCTGGCGGACGGCGAGCAGAAGCTTCAGACGCCGGTGATCCGGCCGAAGCAGACGCGGGCGATCAAGGCGGACGTGAGCGGGGCGAAGGAAGTGACGCTGCGAGTGCTGAACGGCGGCGACGGGTACGGGTGGGACCATGCGGTTTGGGGGACGGCCGTCTTTCGGGAAAAGTAGCTCCTTCTTCAACGCGGAGACGCTGAGGGGCGCGGAGGACGCAGAGCGAGATCAGAGTTCAGAATTCAGAATGCAGAAGTGCCGTATGAGGCGGGATAATCGGGACTTAGCATAGGCAAAGATTTTGCGAAAACGCATGCAATAAAATCGAGGGCTAGACGTCATATTAAGGAGGGTGTTTGGGGTCAGGTTGCACAGGTGCAGTTTTGGACAGGAACCGACGCAAGAGTTGCCTGCGCCGCTCCCTGACGGTCGCGGTTCTGATGCACAGGTGCAGTTCTGGACAGGACGTGACTGAAGGACGGGCAAGGACGCCCGTGGTACGACGCACGGTGCAGTCTTGGACAGGATTGGAGCTCTGCGTGGACGCGGCACTGCTCTTCCACCACATGTGCATTTTTTTACAGGTGAGGGGACACCGAATGTGGCGTGCCGCGTTGGTGTTTGCGACGGCGGTTGGGTTGACCTCTATGGCAGGGGAGAAGCCGATGTCGCCGCTGCTGCCGGCGAGCGAGGTTTTGACGAAGCTTGATCTTTCGCGCGACGGGTTGGAGAAGGTTCGGCAGGCGGTGGAGGAGAAGGACCAGGC
Organism: Planctomycetota bacterium; assembly: GCA_036504595.1. GTDB lineage: Bacteria > Planctomycetota > SZUA-567 > H5-PLA8 > H5-PLA8 > DASXUX01. Next base: position 387,109 of record DASXUX010000095.1, read on the forward strand.
GCGAGCGGCGAAGGAACTGCTGGCGTACTACCGGGCACGGACGAACGTAAAGCATCCGGTGGATCCGGGCAAGCGGCAGGTGAGCCGGGGGAAGTTTGCTTCGCGCGGCGACCTGAAGGAAGCGCAAGATGCGCTGAAGCACATTTTCATTTCCCAACATTCCTATCCGCCGAGCGATCGCGGCGCGGACATCGACTGGCACAAGAATCCGTATCCGGACGTTGAGTGGATCGTGCAGCTTCACCGCATGTACTGGTGGGAGCCGATGGGGAGGGCGTACTGGCACACGGGCGACGAGGCGTTCGCCAAAGAATGGTGCGCGGAGTTTCTGGATTGGAAGAGGAAGTGTCCGCCGTCGTTCAACTGGGCATGGCGGCAGCTTGAGATCGGGATTCGCGGGCACAGCTTATGCGGCTGGTATCATTATTTCCGCGACAGTGAAGCGTTCACGCCGGAGTTCTTGCTGGAGTTTCTGGCGACGCTTCACGATCACGCGAGCCGGCTGGCGCCGAAGTATTCGGCCGGGTCGAACTGGGGGCTGATGGAGTCGGAAGGGCTGGCGTTCATCGCGATTGTTTTTCCAGAGTTCAAGGACGCGACGGCTTGGCGTGAGACGGCGCTCAAGCGGCTGGCGGCGGAACTGGACGGGCAGGTGCTCGCCGATGGAATGCAGAAGGAGCTTTCGTTCAGCTATCACGGCGGGTGCATCGAATGGTTCAGTAACACGGCGGACTTGATCGAGCTGAATGGCACGGCGACGCCGGCCGGCTACCGCGAGAAGATCGAGAAGCTTTACAACATCGCCGCGTACGCATTGAAGCCCGACGGGACGATCCCCATGTTCGGCGACTGCTGGAATTCGAACGGGTGCGGCGTCGTCCGAAAGGGCGCGGAATTGTATAAGCGCGCGGATTGGGAGTACATCGCGTCGATCCGTGACAAGCAGCGCCGCGGGACGGAGCCGAAGGAGACGAGCGTCGCGTTCAACGGTTCGGGATATTACTTCTTGCGTTCAGACTGGTCGCCCGATGCGACCTGGATGGCGCTGAAGTGCGGGCCGGACGGAGGCTGGCATTGTCAGCGCGACAACTGTTCGTTTGAGCTTTTCGCGTTCGGGTCGTATCTGATGCCGGACACGGGGTGCTTCATCTACAGCGGCGACAAGGACAACCGTGACTGGTTTGCGGCGACGGAGCATCACCAGTGTTTGACTCTGGACGGGAAGAACAGCGCTTACGCACCGAAGCAGCTCCTGTGGCAGACGTCGCCGGAACTGACGGCGCTCACGGTGGAGAATCAGTCGTACAAAGGGCTGGCTCACCGGCGGAGCGTGTTTTTCATCCAGCGGAAGGTGTTCGTGATCGTGGATGAGGCGATTGGCGATGCGAAAGGGAAGAAGCGGTTGCATTTTCAGTTCGGGCCGCCGGAGGCGACACTGGCGGACACTGGCGAGATCTCGCAGAAGGGCAAAGGCGCGGGCAGATTGCTGTTCAAGCCGGTACTGGAAGGTTTCGCGGCCGAGAAGGAGACGGGGCAGGTTGCGTTTCAGTATGGACGCAAGGAAGCGCGGTCGGCGTTTGCGTACAGCATGGATCAGAAGAGCGTTTTCGCGGCGGTGCTCGTGCCGTACTCAGGCGAGAAGGCGCCGGAGTGCACGGTTTCGCTGCGCGCTTACTCAGCCGGCGATGACGAGCTGCAGATGCAGGTGGCGCTGGAAGGGCAGAAGTATTGGGTGCGGAGGAATCTGAAGGATAAGACGGCGGGGATCGAACCGAAGTGAGGCCCCCTCACCCCTAACCCCTCTCCCTCGCGAAGGGAGAGGAGACCAGAGGCACGGACTGGACAATTTTGGCAAAATGTCCTACGGCGGTGTACTATGCTGCGGGACGACAAAACGCGGAACTCATAACAGGGAGGGGACTCATGAAACGGAGAAACTTCATCACGACAGCGGCGATGGCGACGGCGGGCGTCATGGTCATGAAGGACACGGTTTACGGCGCGAAGAAGTCGGCGAACGAGAAGCTGAACATCCTACTCGTCGGGTCCTGGGGGCGCGGCGAGGCGCACTTTGGTTCGCTGTCGGGCGAGAACGTGGTGGCGCTGTGCGACATCAACGAAGACCACCTGGCGTTCGGCGCGAAGAAGTTCCCGAATGCGAAGACGTACGTCGATTGGCGCAAGGCGATCGAACAAAAAGATCTGGACGCGGTGGTGTGTTGCACGGCTGACCACATGCATCCGTTCGTTGCGAACTGGGCCATCAATCGCGGTCTGCACATCTACTGCGAGAAGCCGATGGGCAACTGCGTCGAGGAAGCTCGCGTGGTGCGCGCCAATTACCTGAAGAACAAAGACAAGGTTGCGACGCAGCTCGGCACGCAGCGGCATGCGATCGATAATTTCGCACGAATACAGGAAGCGATTCGCGACGGCGCCATTGGGAAGCTCGAGATGGCCTGCGCGTGGGGCAACCGGCAGATTCGGCGCAAGGGCTATCCGGCCGGCAGCGGAGAACCGCCGGCGAACATTCACTACGATCTTTGGACCGGCGCCTCACCGATGCATCCGTACAGCTCCGAATACTTCAAAGGCGGGCCGGGCGCGAATTGTCTGCAGTGGAATATGTTCTGGGATTTCGGGACGGGACAGGTCGGCGACATGGGCAGCCACACGATGGACCTGGCCTGGTGCGCGCTGGACGCGGACCTGCCGGTCACGGCTGAAGGCGAAGGCGAAGCGTTCAACCCGGAAGTGACGCCGGTCGAACTGCACATGTCGTGGGACATTCCGAAGAACGATTGGCGACCGGACATTCGCCTGCACTGGTATCAGGGCGGGATGATGCCGAAATCTCCGTGGGACGGATTCCTGGACCTGAAGAAGATCGATCACGGCGCGATGTTCAAGGGTTCGGACGGATTCCTTGTGGCGAGCTTCGACAAGCGCGTCATCTATCCATACGGCAAGGCCGCGGACATGAGCTACTACAAGCCGCGCGAAAAGGACAAGATGATTCCGCCGCTGGGGCACTTCCAGGGCGAGTGGATCAAGGCCGCGAAGACGGACCTGAAGACGACCTGCAACTTCGATTACAGCGGCAAGATGACCGAAACGATGATGCTCGGCATGGTCGCGTACCGCGTCGGCAAGAAACTGGAGTACGATCCGGTCGCGGGCAAGGTGAAGAACTGCGAAGAAGCCAATCCGCTGCTGAGCAAGAAGTATCGAGACGGATGGGTATTGAACGGATAGCGGAAAGAAGCAGAGACGCGGGGACGGGGAGAAAAAGCAAGGCCCCTTCCCTGCGTCTTACGCTCACGGGTCGAGAGTGATCTTCGGCGGGTCAGTTTCGTCGGGGAATGGCAGCGGCGGTGGGACATATTTTTCGATTGGTTTCGGAGTCAGCTTCGGGGCGGCGGCAGTCTCGGCTGCGGCGTTGACTTTGATCTTCCAGACCATGAAGCGGGTGTACATGTCGTCGCCGTCCAGGACGACGTGGGAGTATCGGCGGATCAGCAGGCCGCACGCAAGACCGGAGACCAGGCCGCCCAAGTGGGCGCTGTGAGCGATGCCGGTCATTTCGCCGGACTTGCGTTCGACAATCCACAAGATCAAGTCCCAGCCGAAGAGCCAGGCGATGGCCCAATGGACGCCGAGCATCACGCGGCCGGCATAGAAATAGAACCAGTAGAAGAACTCGACTTCGCAGCGCGAGAAGAGAAACCAGTAGGCGCCCATGATTCCGCCGACCGCGCCCGATGCGCCGATGGTCGGGATGTGGCCGCCGGGGCCGAAGAAGCACTGCGCGAAGTCTGCCAGAAGGAGGCATGCGCCGTACGTCGCGGCCATCCAGCGGTGGCCGAGTTTGCCTTCGACGGAACTTCCGAACAGAAACAGGAACCACATGTTTCCGAGAATATGAAAGATGTCGGCGTGCACGAAGCCGGCGGTGACCGAGCGCAGCGGATTGTACTCGTCCGGAAACGAGGCGAACGCATTCAAGAACCGGCCTTCCTCAAAGGCGTTCAACCGGCAAGTAAAGATATAGACGAGGACGTTCAGCGCAATGAGGGCAAACGTAACATAAGGGCGGCGGTAACGCGGACAGGTATCGCCGATCGGGATGAACATGTGGGTCGCTCCGTGGGAACACAGTAGACTCCGTGGACGAACGGTCGCAACGGTTTTTTGAGGAATTTGCCCGAAAAACTAGACGCGGCCACGCCAAGCGTTTGGTCGCGCCTCGTATTTGCGCAGTGCCACTCGGAGCGGCATCATGCTGAAGTTCGGCACGCTGGAAGAGCTAAGAAATGGCGATATCTCGCGCGAGAATGGGTACGTCGTCGTCACCATGCATCGCTATCCGCGCGGCGTGCGCAAGAACCTGATGGATGAGTACCAGAGCCGCCTCGCGCCCGATGACCAGTTGCTGAAGGATTTCCTCGTCGAAAAACGCCGTCTCGACAACCACAATGCTGCCTTCGCCGCGTGCCATTACGAAGAACGCTTCCACCTGTCGCCCGACGCCTTGGACGAATTGCGGCGGCTATCTGAGCTCAGCGCAAAGCAGGACGTTTACGTCATCTGCCAGTGCGCACGCAACGAACGCTGCCACCGCGAGTTGCTCATGATCTTGGCTCGCACGCATTTTCACGCGCGCACGCAGCCGCGAACCTTCTCGTATCCGAAATTCGAAAAGCGGCTACTGGAAGCAGAAGAAGCGGTGTCCGCCGTTGCTCGTCAGAAACATTAGATCAGTTCGGCAGATACGTCGCGGTGACTGTCACGTCGCACTTCGGCATCATCACAGTTGCCGAAGGATTGCTTGCGTCCTGAACGTTGGCCTCGCCGCTGAGCACCCACTTATCGAAGACGTAGCCGGGCGGCGGCATGTTGGCGGTGATCGACGCCTTTGTCCCGACAACGTATGGTCCCGTCCCGATGCCACCGTTGACGGTCAATGTATAGGCTGGTTCTTCGCTCCACGTATGCACGCGCACCCAATCCACGCGGAACTCAAATGGCGCGTCTTTCTCATTGAGCTGGCCGCCGCTGCTTCCGCCCAACGCCTGATTCAGGATCATTTTCTTCGTCTGAGGATTGCGATAAGGATTCGCGCCGTTCGGTCCGGTGCCGTTGGCGTCATCGACGGGATAGTGCACCATCAGCGCGCCGTCCAGATACAGATCGATCTTGTTTGCATCCCAATCCATCGTCCATACGTGGAACTCTTGCGCCCAACGATCGCCGCCCAGCGAGACGATGCTCTTCTTGCGGTTTCCGCCGAACCATTTTGCCGCGCCATTCATGACGTTGAACAGGCACTTGCCCGTGTAGTACTCCATCATGTCAATCTCGCCCTCCTTCGGCCAACCTGCCGCATCGGGCCGGCTCCACAGCCACCACGCCGGCCAACTGCCGGAACGAACGTCAATCTTCCCGCGCATCTCGTATTTGCCGTAGGTCAGAGTCACTTTGTTCTCGGTCGAGCGGCTCGCCGACGTGTACTTGTGCCCATTCCAGTTGTCGTGCAAACCTTGGATCAGAAGATTTCCGTTATCGATGCGAGAGTTTTCCGTGCGGTTGGAATAATACTGTGCCTCGCTGTTGCGCACGTAACCGATCTCATAGCCCCAGATCGCTTCGTTGACCGTGGGCCCGTCAAACTCGTCGCCCCACGAAAACTTCCAGCCGGCCTTGAGCGCGTTCGCGGTCTGCGGCACAGGTCCGACCTTCGTGAAGGCTGCCGTTGCCACAGGACTCGGATCGCGCCTGGCTGCGAACGCCTGCGCCGTGACCGTCGTTGTCGTCGTGAGTTTCACCGGCCCCACGTACAGCGTTGAGGCCTTCGTTGGCGCCGTGCCATCCGTTGTGTAGCGGATTTCCGCGCCGTCGGTCGTGGAACTCAGTTCGACGTTCGCCGATTCGCGAAACCAGAACGCGCGATTGTCGAAGCTCGGCGTGAAGACCACCGGCGCGGTCGGCAAACGCTTCGCCGCTTCCTGCAGATCGTACTTGTTGCGAAGATATGCGAAGACCTTCGCGCGCTCGGCCTCCGAAAGTTCCCTGCTATAAAGAATAACTTCCGCGATGTCGCCTTTGAACGCGTTCTTCCCGCTGGCGGCGCCGATCTCCAACTTTTTTCCGCCGTTCATCGCCTGCATGCTCACAAACGGCGTGGTCAGAATCGAAGAGGGCGCATCATTGACGAAGATAGCCACCTTCATCCTGCAATCCCAGGCGTTAGCCTTGTCGTTGTGCTTGCCTTCAGCCGACGAGTAGCCGAACGCGTAGAACGTTTTGGCCTTAACCAACAGATCGCTGGATTGTTCGTTCGGAAATGGATCTTCAAACGCCGCGCCGCCAGCCAGACTGATCCCGCCCGCTGCGCCCGGACGTCCATTCCAGTTCAGTCCAAGCGCCAGCCCCGCGCTGCCGCCGTCGGAGATCAACGCCTTTCCTGGCGTCTCAATGATGTGCCCGTCGCGAATGCTCGGCTTTGCCGGCACGTCGTCGAACGCCGCGACCACGTAGGCCGTGAAGCCTTCCGCAGACCAGTTGTTGGCCGCATTCACAAGCGCCGGTTCTTTACCGCTGAAGCGCAGCACAGGCTTGCCGTGAGCAACGTTCTCCACAACCATCGGCGCCTTCGGTCCACCATTGATGTTCTGGCCTTTTCCTGAGCAATCATTCAGCGTGGTCAGCACATCTCCCGCGCCCTTGCTCGCGTTATCCGCTCGATACCACGCCGCCAGCCCAGGAATGGAAGCAACATCCTCCGCGAACGCGGAACAGGCAAGTATCCCCAAAACAGCGTAGCAAAGTGTATATCTCATCCGATTCCCTTTCTTAGCCCGGTCCAACCACGTTAGCGGGAAGAGCAGCCTTATCCAGCGTGGCTTGCGCTTTGAACTTCGCCACGGCCGGCGTATCCTCGGAGGGTCGCATCGCCGGCGCCTCGGGCTTCCTGCTCAAAGGAGCTTTCCATGCTGGAACTCAACGTGACAGCCATCAGCGCTTCTGCCATTTGCTTGACGCTCCTGGCGGTGGCTGACAGCGTCTGCGGCGCGGACGATCCCCCGCCCCTCCCCACGCGCCCCCAGATCGAACGCGACAAGCTTCCCGGCCGGCAAGTTCGGGTCGCCGCCATTCCCATCGGCTGCGGCGGCGAACACGACAAGAAGCTCAAGCTTGCCCTGAGCCATCTCGCAACCGCCGGCTCGCAAGGCGTCGATATCGCCTGCCTGCCCGAAGAATTCTGCGGAACCGCCCCAAAAGATGCCGAACCGCTCAACGGCCCGACGGTGGAAGCCGTCAGCGCTTTAGCGAAGAAACACAAGATGTGGGTCGTTTGTCCGATTCGCGAAAAAGGCGAGAACGCCGAGTACAACACGTCGGTGCTCATCGATCGGCAGGGAAAAACCGCTGGTTACTACCGCAAAGTCTTTGTTTTCTGGGGCGAGAACGCCAACGTGAGCACCGACGGCGTCAAAGTCTTCGACACTGATTTCGGGCGCATCAGCATCCTCTGCTGCTTCGATCTCAACTACCAGGAGCTCTGGCTGGATGCCGAACAGAAAGGCGCCGAAATCGTGCTCTGGCCCAGCGCCTACGGCGGCGGTGCCCCGTTGAACGGCAATGCGATGATCCACGGCTACTACATCGTCCCCGTCGGCCGCGGCAACATCATCGATTGCACCGGCGCGACGCTCAACAGCGTCGAAGTCCCTCGCGCGCAGCAATACATCGCTACGCTGGACCTGGACCGCACTTTCGTCCACAAAGATTTCACCGGCGAGAAAATCAAGAAGCTGCTGGCCGAACACAAAGACGAAGTCGAACTCGAACGCGATTGCGAAATGGAAGGCTGGTATCTGCTCCGCTCCGTCAAACCCGGCGTCCGCGTCCGCGACCTCTGCAAACAATACGAAATCGAACTGCTGCGCGACTACCGCCATCGCAGCCGGCAGCAGATCAACGAAGCGCGGGCAAACGGGAAGAAGATCTGAACGAACTTCTCGCTGTGGCCGACAACGCGGCAGACGCGTGCGGGGCGTAATAAATAAAGAGGGCCGCCAAACTATGGCGGCCCTCCTCGTTTCCTTGATTGACTCGAACTACTTGGCGTCGCTGGTGCCACCGGTCTTGGCCGTCGTGGCGCTGTAGACCTGGTGCTGCAACTGCTGGTAGAACGTCCCATTGAAGATGACGAAGATCGGGACGTCCACCGGCTTGCCTTTGATCGTAGTGTTGGTCAGGCCGTAGTTCTTGAGCTGATCGGTGAAGGTTCCCTTGCTGAGCTTCACCGACAGCTTGGCCGTGCTCGGATTGGCGGAGGCCTTGCTCGTTAGTTTCACTGCGTCTCCACCATTCTTCGCGCTGCCCTTCGGATCGAGCGTGAACGACTTCGCTAGATCGCCGATACCCAGCGTCAGCTTCTGTCCGCCAAGCTGCGCCTTTGCCGGCAGGACAAGTGTTCCAGCCAGAGAAATACTGTCGTTCCCCGGCTTGCCAAAGCCCAGCTTGATCTTCAGCTTGGCATCCGGCAACGGCACCGAGCTTGTGGCCGGGCTGCCGGTCGGCGTGTCGCTGGCGTTGTTTGGATTTGTGCCGGCGGCGAGTTCCACACTGTCCGGGAATCCGTCGCCGTCCGTATCGGTTCCAGCCACTGGCGGCAGCGCTCCGCCGCCCGCCGCGTTAACCGTCAGGGACATCGTGCTGCTGGTGGCCATACCGGCGGCATCGGTGACGGTCACCTTCACGGTTACGGTGCCCGACGTGGCATAGGTGTGCGTCGGTGTTGCTCCAGTGCCGGCGGTGCCGTCGCCGAAGAGCCATGCGTAGGACAGAGCGTCGCCGTCCGCGTCGTCCGCACCAACTACGAAGGATACTGCCTCGTTGACAATCGCAGGGTTCGGTGTCGCTGTTGGCGGAGATGCGATCACCGGGCCGGCATTGAGCACGTTGATCTTCACCGTCGCCGAGGTCGTGGCATAGTTTGCGTCCGTTGGAGCCAAGGTCGCCGACAGTGTCTGGCCGGAACCCACTGGCAGGACTGCGCCTGCAGCCGGCGAATAAGTGAATGTGCCGGCCGTGGCGCTGGTCGCATTGAGCTGTGTGTTGCTGAGAGCGGTCCCGGCGGTGATATCTGCCGGCGCGCTCCAGGTAATCACCGGGGTGGCCTTAGCGATCACCAGCGTCCCAGTGGCCGAGCCCTGGTAGGTGGCATCGTTAATGGTCGCCACCACCACATAGGAGCCTGCGTTCGTCGGCTTCGTGGCGGATCCGGCATAGGTGAAATCGACTGTCAAATTAGCCGGAACGGTCGTAGCCGTCGCCGACTTCGCAGTTCCATCAAAGGTGGCCGACAGACCGGCAATCGTCACGCTCGCACTGGCCTTGGTTATCGTGAGCGTGCCGTTGACAGTGCCTTGGTAATCCGCGTCGTTGATGGTTGCGACGACCGCATAGCTGCCCACCGCGCTAGGCGCAGTGGCCGAGCCAGCATAGAGGATATTGACGTCCAGTCCCGCCGGGGTGGTCGTTGCCGTTACCGGCTTGGGCGTCCCGGTGTAGACCTGGCTCACATTGGAAAGAGCAACCGTCCCAGTCGCCTTGCCCACGGTGAAGGACTGATCAACGTCCGGCGCGGCGCTGTAGTTGGCATCGCCGGCCTGCGAAGCCTGCACCGTCACGGTTCCGCCGCCGGTAAGCGTAATCGTGCTGCCATCGACTCCCGTGGCTGTCGCCGGACCACTGACAATAGAGAACGTGACAGGATTGCCCGACGCTCCGCCCGTGGCACTCACGGTGAACGGTGCATCGCCGAACGTCTTGCTAACCAGCGCACCGAACGTGATCGCCTGCGCCGCCTGGGCCACGTTGAAGGATTGAGCAACATTCGGCGCGGCGCTGTAGTTAGCGTCGCCGGCCTGCGAAGCCTGCACCGTGACGGCCCCCGCTCCGGTGACTGTAATCGTGCTGCCGTTGACTCCCGTCGCCGTCGCCGGGCCATTGACAATGGAGAACGTGACAGGATTGCCCGACGCCCCGCCCGTGGCGCTCACGGTGAATGGTGCATCGCCGTAAGTCTTACCCGCCAGCGCACCGAACGTGATCGCCTGCGCTGCCTGGGCCACATTGAAGGATCGACCAACATCCGGCGCGGCGCTGTGGTTGGCGTCGCCGGCTTGCGAAGCGCCCACTGTTACTACCCCCACTCCGGTGATTGTAATCGTGCTGCCGTTGACTCCCGTCGCCGTCGCCGGACCACTGACAATGGAGAACGTGACAGGATTGCCCGACGCTCCGCCCGTGGCACTCACGGTGAACGGTGCATCGCCGTAAGTCTTACCCGCCAGCGCACCGAACGTGATCGCCTGCGCCGCCTGAGCCACATTGAAGGATCGATCAACGTCCGGCGCCGCGTTGTAGTTGGCGTCGCCGGCTTGCGAGGCGCGCACTGTCACTACCCCCGCTCCGGTGATCGTAATCGTGCTGCCGTTGACTCCCGTCGCCGTCGCCGGACCACTGACAATGGAGAACGTGACAGGATTGCCCGACGCTCCGCCCGTGGCGCTCACGGTGAACGGTGCATCGCCGAACGTCTTGTTAACCAGTGAAGCGAACGTGACCGCCTGTGCCGCCTTGGCCACATTGAAGGATTGATCAACGTTCGGCGCGGCGTTGTAGTTGGCGTCGCCGGCTTGCGAGGCGCGCACTGTTACTACCCCCGCTCCGGTGATCGTAATCGTGCTGCCGTTGACTCCCGTCGCCGTCGCCGGGCCACCGGCAATGGAGAACGTGACAGGATTGCCCGACGCTCCGCCCGTGGCACTCACGGTGAACGGTGGATCGCCGAACGTCTTGTTAACCAGTGAAGCGAACGTGACCGCCTGTGCCGCCTTGGCCACATTGAAGGATTGATCAACGTTGGGCGCGGCGCTGTAGTTGACGTCGCCGGCCTGCGAAGCGCGCACTATTACTACCCCCGCTCCGGTGATTGTAATCGTGCTACCGTTGACTCCCGTCGCCGTCGCCGGGCCACCGGCAATGGAGAACGTGACAGGATTGCCCGACGCTCCGCCCGTGGCGCTCACGGTGAACGGTGCATCGCCGTACGTCTTGCCCGCCAGCGCACCGAACGTGATCGCCTGCGCCGCCTTGGCAACATTGAAGGATTGATCAACGTTCGGCGCGGCGCTGTAGTTGACGTCGCCGGCCTGCGAAGCGCGCACTGTTACTACGCCCGCTCCGGTGATTGTAATCGTGCTACCGTTGACTCCCGTCGCCGTCGCCGGCCCACTGAAAATGGAGAACGTGATAGGATTGCCCGACGCTCCGCCCGTGGCGCTCACGGTGAACGGTGCATCGCCGAACGTCTTGTTAACCAGCGCACCGAAGGTGATCGCCTGGTTGGCCTGAGTTACTGTCAGCGTTCCATCGATGTGTGTGATGGTATAGTCGTTCGACGTTGCGCCGCTGGGCGTAATGGCATACGGACCCGGTATGCTCGTCCCATTCGCTGCAGTCGCCAGACTGACCGGCGTTGCCAGCATGTCCGGGCCGTCTGCATAGACGAATCCGGAATAGGTCGCCGTGAACGTCGGGTTCGCTTGGCCGTACTGGCGTGTCGCATTGTTCGCAGTAATGCTCAGCGCCGCCTTGCTGACCGTGAACGGCTGGTCCACCGGGGCGGCTGCGGCATACAGCGCATTGCCCAGTTGAGAAGCCCGCACGGTCACGGTTCCGGCGCCAATAATGGTGACGGTATTGCCGCTGATCGTTGCCGGGCCGCTGACGATCTCGTACTGAACGGCCAGCGGCGATGTCGTCGTGGCCGAAACGGGGAACGGTGCATCGCCATAGACCTTGTTCGCCAAAGCGGTGAAGGTAATAGTCTGCGGCGTGGCAAGCACGTTGAAGGACTGCTGCACGTCCGGCGCAGCATTATAATTGGAGTCACCGGCCTGCGAAGCCGTCACCGTCACCTCGCCCAGCCCGGTCAGGTGAATTGTGTCGGCGCCAATCAAAGTCGCAGGCACGCTGACAGCGAAGGTGACCGTCTGGCCGGAACTGGCGGTAGCCGAAACCTGGAAATCAGGATCGGTCACCAGCTTATCCGCCAGCGCTCCAAAGTTGATCGTCTGATCAGCCTTGGTAATGGTCAGCGTGGCGGCCGCGCCGTACGAGATCGCGTAGTTGTCGTCGGCCGCGCCCGCAGCACTGATTGAGCCAGGATAGGCTGCCACTGGGTCTGACGCCAAGACCGTCGTCGTCAGGCTCGGAAGCGTGGTTAATACGGCTGGGGTGTCGCTGCCGACGAAGCCGGTATAAGTGGCCGTGAAGACTGGATCGGCGGCCAGATATTTCCGAGAGGCATTATTGGGAGTAATCGTCAGTGCCGCCTGGCCGACGGCGATGACGGCATCCACGGGGACCGCCGGGTTGTAAGCCGCGTCGCCGTTCTGCGAGGCGCGCACGGTCACGTTGCCGACGCCCACGAAGGTGATCACGTGGCCCGCGTCCATCGTGCCCGGACCGCTCAAGACGCTGTAAGTAACAGGCAATCCCGAGGTGATGCTGGCGCTATTGGTCAAATCGAAATCGAACGAGTCGCCATACATATAAGGTCCGGGGATCGGGCCGAACGTGATCGCCTGATCGGCCTTCACCACGTCGAAGCTCTGCTCAACCGGCGGAGCTGGGTGGTGTTTGGCGTCGCCGGCTTGCGTAGCGCGCACAACGACCGTGCCGACCGTGCCGTCCAGCGTGAGCTGGTTGCCAACGATGGTTGCCGGACCGGATACTTTTGTGAAGGTGACCGGCAGCCCCGAACTGGCCGTAGCGACCAGGTTGAACGGGCCGGCGTTTGCAGGCTTGTCGGCTAGAGGGCCGAAGGTGATGGTCTGGTCGCTTTGTGTGACGGTTCCTCGCGCGGCCAGTTCGGCATACCCGACGTAGCCGTTCTGCTGCTGGCTGAACGCGAACTGAACTTCCGTCACGCCGCCGGCAGTGAGGTCGAGGTGAACCCACGCGCTGTTCACGCCGCCGGGATTATAGTTAATGGCGTGCAGGGTGGTGCCATTGGGAGACACGCAGCTAACGGTAACACGCGGTTGCGTGCGCCCATTGTCACCCCAGGCCGTGAACACATCGATCCCGGTAAGGTCGTAAGCTTGCGGCAAGGTGTAGGTGAGAACCCAATAGTCGCGGATGATCACTGAGCCCGGACCGCCGGTGCCCGCCCCGGGTAACACGCCGACGGAGCCGTCGGTGAGCGTTGCCCAACTCGAAGACGAATTGTCAATACCGGTTGGATCCTGAGGTGCCCCGCCGGAAAGCGCCAGCGTGGTGCCTGGGACCGCCAGAATATTCGGCACCGGTACCACGGCTTGATAGCCAATATCACCTTGGGGGAACGTGGTGGAAATGTCAGTCTCCACGACGGCTCCGCCGCTGGTGTCCGGACCCACGGTGACCGTCACGGTATAGACGTTGGTGGTGGTGGAAGCGCTCAGATTAGTGGCTGTGTAGGTCACCGGGCTGCTAAAGTCCTGGGGTGAGCCGGACGCTTTATCACACGTAGCCCCCGCGGACAAGGTGTAGGTTGGCGCCAGCGCCGTCAATGCTGTGCCAAACGGAACTCTCATGCTGATGTTTGATCCGGAGATAACCGCGGCTCCCAAGCCCGGGAAGGTAAAGCTGGTGATCAGTGGCTTGGCAGGCGCCGTCATCGTGGCGATCACTTCGCTGGGGTAGAGCACTGCGTTGTAGATCCGCACATCGAACAACTTGCCTTGATAGAAACTCTCGCAATTCGTGTTGCCCTGTTGCTCCCGTGCTCCCAACACCAAGTGTTGAGCGCTAGCCAGATTGTAGTTCTGGGCCGGGTTGTTGCTGGTTGTGCCGCAGAACACGCCGTCCACGTAAATCGTTCGGGTGCCGCTGACCTTGTCCCAAACGCCTGCAAAATGATGCCAATCGCCGTCTCTGAGGTCGACACCAGCGCTGTTCCCGTCCTGGTTGTCAGGATTGCGCATGGTGAAGGTACAGCTCACGTCGTCCCTTCGCCGGAATTGCCAGCCGATACCGTTCTCGCCCCGCTTGGACACATAAGGATTCCAGTTGCCAGGGATCCCCTTGGCCCAGAAAGTCAACGTAAAGTGACTCTGGATGTTGTCGTCAAAGGTGTTCACATACGTCCCCCCGTCAACGTTCGCGCTGTTGGCGATTCGCACCGCTGCATTGTTGGCCATCAGATTCAGCGAGTTGAGGCCAGTAAAGCCCGGAGGCACATCCGTGCTATAAGCAACTCCACCCACCGCTATGCCGTCATGTGTGCCAGGGGGATGAGCGCCGGAGATATCGTTCAGGTTCGTGTCGCCCGCAACCCAGCGCCCGATCAACAGTCCAGAGCGGTTGGGAGCCTGCGTAAGCGATACGTAATAGGCGTTGGTAACGGAATGATCCGAATTGGTGACTGTGTACGTTACTGGATTGGAGAAGTCATGGGTGGAACCGGAAGCCAAATCGCAGGTAGCTCCCGTGGACAAGGTGTAGGTCGGAGACAGCGCCGTCACCGGCGTGCCAAAGGGAACGACCAAGCTGATGGTTGTTCCGGAGATGGTGGCCTCTCCCAAGCCGGGGAAGGTGAAACTGGTGATCCTTACCGGCGCTGCAGGGGCCGCCATGATAGCGACTACCTCATCGGGATAGAGCGCGGCATTGTAGATCCGCACGTCGAACAACTTGCCCGGGAAATAATTCCAGCCGTTCTGCCGGCCGCCCAACACCATGTGTTCGTTGGGTGCCAGGTTGTATTTTTGGCTGTTGTTGTTGCTCACCACGTCTGAGAGCACACCGTCCACGTAATTCGTCCGGGTACCCGTGACCTGGTTCCAAACGGTCGCAAAATGATGCCAAATGCCGTCGTTGCTGCAGGGGATATATCCGCCGGGCGCCCAACCGTCTTCGTTGTCAATCCCGCGCGCGGTGAGACCCACCTGATTGGAATTTCCAAACCTGCGGAATTGCCAGCCAATGCCGTTTTCGCCCTGCTTGGACACATAGGGCGACCAGTCATTCGGGAAACCCTTGGCCCAGAAAGCGACCGTAAAGTGGGTTCGGATGTTGTCATCATAGGTGTTCATGTACGACGCCCCATCGCCGGTCGCGCTGTTGGCGATTTCCACCGCGACATCGCCGGTCGATAAATCCAGCGACTTGCCAGGGAAGCCTGTGGGCACATCCGCGCTGTAGGCCAGCGATGCCGTATTCCCCACAGGTATGCCGTCATGTGTGCCCGGGGGGGTTGCGCCCGAGATATCGGCCAGGTTCGTGGCGCCGGCAACCCAGCGCCCGATCAGAGCCAAATCGCGGTTATACTTCGTAACGGTCACGGTATAGACGTTCGTAACGCTGAGGTCGTTGGAGGTGATTGCATAGGTCTTCGGGCTGCTGAAGTCCCTGAGACTTCCGGAGGGCGGACTTCCCGCTGACCCTAACGACGTGGTATAGAACAGTTGCATATTAGTTACGGACATGTCCTTCGGCACGCTCACGTCAATGGTGCGCGCGCCCTGGTTGATGACGGCAGAAATCGCACCGGGGACTGTGACGGACACAACTTCCGCCGCCTGCGCCGTGCTGACCTCAATCAGTTGGAAGCCGTTGAGCATGAGAGGCTGGTTATTGCCTGCCTTCTGAGTTCCGGTCGCTTTGACAAGGATCTTGCCGTTTACGTCAGGTGCGACGTTTTGGAATTTCACGTAATTCCCGTTCTCAACCCAAGCCGACTGGCTCACGCCTTGCCCGTCGATCATCTGGTCCACACCATTAACTGTGAACGTGCCGTGGCTGAAATTATCGGGCCACAAGCTGGCGATGTACAAATCGTACTTTGAGCCCGCGGAGAGGCCGTTAATTTCGCCTGTCCTGATACCCACGCCCTCGCCCCAATTATCCTGGCTCCAGAAGAACACCCCGCCGTGGAGCAGCGTAAGCGGAGGATTTCCCCACGTTCCTGCACCGTTAAAATTGACAAAAGAGAAGCCCACGGTCGTCGCAAAGCCATTTTCATCCTGCAAATTGGCGCCCGATTTTGCTCGCGCCACACTGTTCCAGACCTTGTTAAGGCCGTTGTCAGGAGCGGGGCCCGCGAACCCAAAATCGGTTTGATCGGAAATGTTTACGTTGATCTGCACGCTTGGCGCGACGACATTGAGCCGCACGGTATAGACGTTGGTGACCAAGTTATCCGAACTAGTAACTGAGTATGTCACGGGAGTCGTGAAGTCATGGGCGGAACCCGACGCCTTGTCGCAGGTAGCTCCCGTGGACAACGTGTAGGTGGGAGACAGCAGCGTCAGCGGCGCGCTATTCGGAACGGTGATGCTGATGTTTAGCCCGTTGATCGTCGCAGCCCCCAAGCCGGGGAACGTAAAGCTGGTAATCAACGCCTCCGGCGGAGTGGGCAGCGTCACGAGGGCGAGAACCTCGCTGGGATAGAGCGCAGCGTTGTAGATCTGCACATCGAACAACTTGCCCTGGAAACAACTCTCAAAGCCACCGTCGTTGCCGCCGCTTCGCTCCCGGCCACCCAACACAAGGTGTTTGATGGAGCCGAGGTTATAGTCTTGGGCCGCGTTATTGTAGACCACGTTCGAGAGCACGCCGTCCAGGTACATCGTTCGGGTACCGGTGGCCTTGTTCCAAACCGCGGCATAATGGTGCCACTGGCCGTCGACGGGGGTTGGGATGTAACCGCCGCTCGGGTTTGGGTCTTCGTTGTCAATTCCACGAATGACGAGACCTAACTTGTCGTTATTAAATCGGCGGTACTGCCAGCCATATCCGTCCTCGCCTCGCTTGGTCAAGAACGGCTGCCAGTCGCCCGGCAAACCCTTGGCCCAGAAAGCGACGGTGAAGTGGTCTCGGATATTGCCGTCGAAGGTGTCCCGGTAAGACGGGCCATCTGTCGTCGCGGTGTTGGCGATCTGCACCGCCACGCTGCCGGCCGTCAAATCCAGTGACTTGCGCCCGGCGAAGCCCGGGGGCACATCCGTGCTAAAGACGATCCCCGGACCGCCTATGCCGTCATGTGTGCCAACGGGAGTCGCGCCCGAAATATCGGCCAGGGTCGCGTCGCCGGCAACCCAGCGCCCGATCAAGCCGAAAACGGGGTGCTTGGTGACCGTCACGGTATAGACGTTGGTGAGGGTGCTATCCGAATTGGTGACCGAGTAGGTCACTGGATTGGTGAAGTCCTGCGGGGAACCACTCAGTTTGTCGCACGAAGCCCCCGAGGAAATAACGAAGGTTGGCATCATCGCCGTCACCGCTGTGGTCACCGGAACATTGATGGTGATGTTCGTTCCGGAGATGATTGCGTCGCCCAAGCCTGGGAACGTAAAGCCGGTCATCAACGCCGGCTGCTGGGCAGGCGTCGTCATCACGGTGGCCACTTCATTGGGGTAGAGCGCCGCGTTATACACCTGCACGTCGAACAGCAAGCCCGGGAAGAACGCTTCGGAATCCGTGTTGCCGCCGCCTTGCTGCCGGGCGCCCAACACCAGGTGTTTGCCGGGTGCTTGATTCATCCGTTCGCCGTTGGAATTTGTGACCACGTTTGAGAGCACCCCGTCAATGTAGAGGGTGCGCGTGCCGAGAGCCTGATTCCAAACCGTTGCATAATGATGCCAGTTGCCGTCGGTTGGAAGCTTGGTATACCCGGCGCTCGGCCAGCAGTCTTCGTTCTCGATCCCACGCTCCGTGAGTCCCAGATGCTCGTTCCCAAATCGGCGGATTTGCCAGCCGATTCCGTCCTCGCCGCGCTTGGATACAAAGGGCGACCAGTCGCCCGGGAGACCCTTGGCCCAGAAGGCAACGGTGAAGTGGTCCTTCATGTTGGTATCATAGGTGTTCACATACGACGCCCCATCGGTATTCGCGCTGTTGTTGATCTGCACCCCTACGTTTCCGCCGCCGCCGCCTGTCAGGTCCAGAGACTGCAGGCCCGCAAAGGCCGCGATCGGGGGCACATCCGCGCTATAGGCGAGCAATCCAGCATTTCCCCCCACCGCCGTGCCATTATGTGTGCCTGCGGGAGTAGCGCCTGAGATATCGGTCAAGTTTGGCTGGCCCCACGCCCAGCGGCCGATTAGGGCAAGCGCGGGGTTGGACATCGTCCTGACCGTCACAGTGTACTGCTGGACAACGAGCGAATCCGACGACGTGACTGTGTAAACCAGCGGGCTGGAGAAGTCCTGGACGGAGCCGGACGCGCGGTCGCACGTCGCACCGTAAACGAGCGTGTAGGTAGGCGCGAGGTTGGCGATATTCGACCCATACGGCACGGCCCAGTCGATGGTGTGGGTCGCCTGGTTAATGATGCCTGGATAGTCCGCCGCACCGAATTGCTTCATGATCGCGGACGGCGTTTGCGGCGGGTAGGTCGTCGTGATGGCGTACTTGTTCGTGAGATAGGCGCCCACTCGATCCTCGTCAGCCGCCGACAGCGGGGTGGCGTAGACAATGATCTCAGCCACGTCGAGTTCGCCATTCCCCCACGAATTGTTCGGGCGCCCGATGCGGCCAAAGGCGCTATTGTGATTGACGGGGTTCACCTTGAGGATCATGTAACGGTTCACGTCGTTGGAGAAAAACCAATTGTTGCCGTTTCTGGTCGCACCGACGCCATTCACCGATACCGCGTTGGGAGGATTTCCATCCCACATCTGCGTCGAGCCGCCCTGTAACATCCAGCTTTCATCGTTCACTTCGCCGATGGGGCCGCCCCAGTCGTTGCCCCAATGGCTGGGGTTGTTGGGATCAACGGCGTAGCGCCCCGACCTGAAGACGATGAACTCCTGCCCGGGAGTGATGTCATGGTTGATGGCCAGATTGCTGCCGCGGAACTGAACGGCCGGCAGACCATTGACCTGGGAGGCCGCAAACACCGGCGTGCCGACACCAACAGTGGCGTGGTTATTATTGCCCGATCGATCTTGCCAACCGGTGACAGTGCTCCCGGCGGTCGTCACACCCACCGAAGAGTCGTACCACGCGTTCAGTCCGGTGACCACAGGCAGTCCCAAAACGGTGACCGTCACGGTATAGTCGTTAACCGTAGCGCCGTCGGTGACTTTGTAGACTTGCGGAGCGGTGAAGTCATATCCGGTGGGCCCGCCGTTATCCTTATCGCACGTTCCCGTGGTCAGCGTGTAGGTCGGTTTGAGGCTGGTCACAACCGTCGTACTTGGCACGAATACGCTGATGGTCTTTGCGGCCTGATTAATCTCGCCGGAATTTCCCGCGATACTAAAGGACAGAATTTGAGCCGGCAGCGGCGGATGGGGATCTACCGGGAAGAAGACGCCGGAGATGCCGTTGACGAGATTCAAATTACCGAAGTTGGCAAAACTGCCTTTCTTCCAGCCGGCGGACATGTCATAGCCGCCCCCGCCCTGGTAGAACCCAATGACCAAGTGAACCGAATCCATGTTCAGTAGCACTTGACCCGTTCGCCCGGTATTCCCCTGCCAGTAGTTATTGTTCACGATGTATTCGCCAGAATCGGCAAAGCTGCCGTTGCGATTCAGGTCCATGTAGACCGCGCTGCCGTCATCGCTGGAGGTGCCGAACGTGTAGAGACCGTGTCCACCGGCCGCCAGCACATCGAACCAACCCTCCCAGAGAATTGCAAAGTTGTTGCCGCCCGGGTTCCCTGGAACGCCCCAGTTACCACCGTGGTAGTCGATGTTGGCAACTTGGAGGCCTGTGGCGGCCGGAGTATTCCCCATCAAAGTGGTAATGGGATCCAACAAGGCTGGGGCCGTGTTAAAGAAGTACGTGCTCACAATCAAGCCTTCGGGGGCGCTCAACGTTGCGGTGTAATTAGCCGTGGAAAGCCCCGCCGTGACGATGTAGGTTTGCGGAGTGGTGAAGTCCAGAACCGTTCCGGACAGGGGATTGCCTGTCGCGCCAAGGGAGGTCGTATACGTTGGCGCAAGAGCTGTCAGATTGGTTCCCCGCGGCAGGTAAGATTTGATGGTCTTTGTGCTCTGATCGAGCATGGTCTTCGAAGCGACAACGCCGGGATTGAAGCTCAAAATGAGCGGATCGAAGCCAACGTCGCTGAACAAGACGTCCGAGATTGCTCCATTGTTGTGGGACGTCACGGCCAAACCGACATAGATCGGGTCGGCCATGGTCACCGGGTGGTTCGTGACCAGGTTCCATGTCGTGCCATCAGGAGACTGGTAGGCGTAGAACATATTGCCCGTGCGGACGAGACGCAGCCAGCGCGGCGCAGGGCCGCCGACGTTTGGCCCGCCCCAAGACCCGCCACCCTGTACGTCGCGGGCTTGCATAGTCGTCTGATTCGAGGGTGTGACAACGACGCTCGCGTGCGGCGACCCGGAGGTCAGGTTGGCGCGCGCCATGATACCAGCCTTGGCCCAGCCGTCGGTGTTCTGCTGCGAGAGGACGTGCGTCGTCAGCGAAAAATCGCCGCTGATGGGCTGATACATGTAATGGGCTCTGTCCACCGGATCCCAAATGTCGCTGCCGCTGCCACCGATGTCGAACCTGGCTGAAGTGGCATCGTAGTACACGCTGCCGGGGTATTGCGGATCGCCGGTGCCGCCGTTGAGGTCGGTCTGAAGCCACGACCCTGGCAGGGCGGGCAAGCCGGGCGTGTCAATCGCGACGTTGTCGAAGACCGCTGTTGAACTGGTGTTATCACCAGCATCGACACACAAGCCCGCATAGACCGCACCGCCCAAGCCGCCGCAGCCATGACCGCCCGTAAAGGTCCAAGTGACACCGTCCGCGGATATGAAACTGCGAATCTCGCCGCTGGTGCGGAGCAAGCGCACCCAATACGGCGCCAGCGGGCCGCCCCCCAGCTCCTGGACGTTTCCGCTGCCCCCACCGCCGAATTCGCGCCATTCAAGGTACGCGCCATTGTTGCCGTTAAGCACGTTGTTGGCATTTGCATCATTGGAGTTGAGCCCCGCGCGAATCATCACGCCGGCCTTGGGGTTGCCGGTCATCTGCTGGCTTACCACACGAGCGGTAATCCGGAAGTCGCCGGCGATTGTGCTCCCCGGGTACATGAAGTGGCAGTGGTCGTCGTTGCCCCAGATGTCGCTGCCACCGCCCGTGACGGTGTAGGCTTTTGTGCCGGCATCGTAGCTGGCGCTGCCGGGCGTCAGCGGGTCGCCGGCGGTGCCGATGTCCTGGTGCAAGAACGTGCCCGCGATGACCGTCACGACGAAGTGGTTCACCGTGGCCCCGTCGGTGACGGTGTACGTCACCGGACTGGAGAAGTTCTTGGTAGTTCCTGACGCAATATCACAGGTGCCTGTATTAACCGTGTAGACAGGCGCCAGGTTGGTCACATCCGTCCAAACCGGCACGCTCCAGGTCACGGTCAGTGCGGTATCGTCAATGACGGCCGGATTGCCTGGCAGACCGAAACTCGTAAAGATCGCTTTGAGTGGGAGGTCATACTCGACAGTGACCGTTCCCGACCATGTGGCGGTGACAAACATGTTCTTTAGCGTAACGCCGGTCGCATTGAGATCGATGCCGGCCGCAAAATCGCCTGGGGCAGATCTTGTGTCAATCACAGTGCTCCCAGCAGCCGTTGCCTGACCATTCGCCCAATTGGGATTGCCACCGTCACTGCCGATTTGCAGCGCACCTGGAAAACGAACGTTAAGGTCAGACGCATACGTCCCCTCGGGGACGGAGGGGACATCTAGCGTCGCGTTGATTGAGACGGACTTTAGAATCGACCCGGGCGGAAGATCTCCGGGGGCAATCCAGGCACGCTCTACGCCCCCGTCGAGTGTGCCGCTTCCCGTAGTTCCGAGAGTGTAGACTTGGGTAGTGGTTGCCGCTGAAACAACCTGGCCGCAGAGCGCAGCCACTAAAAGGAGAGCTCCTGCGATGACAGGCAGGGATGTTGCCTTGCGGGCGACGTTGGCGTTCACTTTCACGTGCGTTCCTCCTCGACGATGGCAGATGAACCGAAAGCGGCAACACTCAACCGCTGCTTTCGTTTCCAGCCCTACCAAGCCCTGTAGGTTCTTTTGCGGCACGGCTGCAGCCCGCACCGTGCAGGCGGCGAACCTTCCAATCGAAAGCATCGAACAGCGACGAACACAATCTCTCAAGTGTGTCAGAGTACGTAGCTTCCACCCTGAAAACACAGACACAGAGTTTGAGCACCTTTAGAACGAAAGCTATAAGCTTGACGTTCGCAGCACCTCAAACCCCTGCATGAAAGTTCCTTTGTATGGTCATTCAAACAGGTTTCACAAAAGAAAGCAAGCTGATATGGCACATTTGTGAACGAAAAGACGCTTGTATCGTCGCACGATGCGACAAAAGAGAGCGCTTACAAGATATTAATCGGCTACGCCTTACGAAAACGGCGGTGAAACAGCACTTGGCGAGACGGCTTGTTAGTTACGATTCTGACAGATTTTTGCCGCGGCAATGTCAAAGACGCGTCCGATCTCTATTTTTTCAGCACCTCCGACTGCTTTCTCACGCCATCGTTCGGCGTCTTCATCTTCATCGATCACACAAGGGAATTCGTTTTTCTTAAACTCAGCGTCTGCTATGGTGTAGCGAATACGTAGAACCCTCAGCGAAAGGACTCCGATTTCATGAACGGCAAGCAGCCCAAAACAACATCGAGACGGGACTTCATCAAGACCGGTGGCAAAGCTGCCGCCATTACAGCTCTGGCGGGCATGATCGCGCCACGCGCACACGCCGCCGGCAGCGCGCTGATCCAGATTGCGCTGGTCGGCTGCGGCGGCCGCGGCAGCGGCGCGGCGAAGGACGCGCTCTCGACCACGTCGGGCCCCGTCAAGCTCGTGGCCATGGCCGACGCCTACGAGCACCGCCTGAAAGGCAGCTTCGGCGCCTTGAGCAAGGCGTTTTCCGACAAGGAAAAGATGGACGTCCCCGAAGACCACCGCTTTGTTGGATTCGACGCCTACAAGCAGGCCCTGGACTGCCTCAAGCCCGGCGACGTTGCGATCTTTGCCACGCCGATGGCCTTCCGCTGGGTGCACTTTCAGTACGCGATCCAGAAGGGGCTGAACGTCTTCATGGAGAAGCCGTTGACGGCCGATGGCCCGACCAGCGTTCGCATGCTCAAGCTGGCCGAAGAAGCGGATAAGAAGAATCTGAAATGTGCCGTCGGATTGATGTCGCGCCACGCGCGCAACATCCAGGAACTTCAGAAGCGGATCCAGGACGGCGAACTGGGCGAGATCATCGCGATGCGCGGCTATCGCATGGCCGGGCCGATTGGACACTTCGGCACGACGGCCAAGCCGAACAATGTCAGCGAACTGGATTATCAGACGCAGCGCTTCCACGCGTTCCTGTGGGCCGGCGGCGGTTGCTTCAGCGATTTCCACATCCACATCATCGACCATCTGTCCTGGATGAAAAACGCCTGGCCGATTTCAGCCATGGGCTTGGGCGGACGGCACTACCGCACGATCGGCAAGACGCCGTCGATCGATCAGAACTTCGACAGCTATTCGGTCGAGTACACGTTCCCGGACGGCACGAAGATGTTCTACGACGGCCGCTGCATGCAGGGCGCTGAAAACAAGTACTCCAGCTATGTGCACGGCACCAAGGGATTGGCCATCGCGGCCAAGTCCAGGGATTGCGACGGGCCGTCCATCATCTTCAAGGGGCAGAACGAAGACTCGCAGAAGATCGCGTGGCAGTCCACGGACCACAGCAATCCGTATCAGAACGAATGGGATGAGCTGATGGACGCCATCCGCAATAACAAACCGTACAACGAAGTGAAGCGCGGCGTCGAAGCCAGCGTGGTGACCAGCATGGGACGCATGTCGTCGCACATCGGCCAGACGGTGACGTTCGACCAGATGCTGAATTGCGATCACGAGTTCGCGCCGGGACTGGACAAGCTGACCAAGGATTCACCCGCCCCGGTAATGCCCGACGCCAGCGGCGTCTATCCGCAGCCGGAACCCGGACTCAAGAAGCGCGAGTACTGATTAAGACGGTACTTGGTGAGTGGTACTTGGTGAGTGGTGAACTGAGTTGAGCCGAAGAAGCTCAACTCAGTTTTTTTGCGTCGCTCCCTTTACGGTTACGACTGGCCGTTCACCACCTACCACTCACCAACCATTCACCAAGTACCATTCACCAAGTACCATTCACCAAGTACCACTCACCAAGTACCAGTTACTGCAGTGGCACATCCTTCGTCGAGCCCGTCTTGAACGGTTTGCTGGTATAGAGCTGGTGCTGGGTCTTCTGGTAGAGCTTGCCATCGAAGAGGATGTATAGCGGCACATCGACGGCCTTGTTCGTCAGCGCTTCCTTGCTCGACAGTCCGTCGCCGGCGAGCAGGTCCGCGAAGGTGCCCTTGCTCAGGCGGATCGAGAGCTTGCCACTGCGCGGGCTCAACCCCTTGCTGACGAGCTTCACCGTCTGGCCGACGCCCTTGTATCCGCCCTTGGCGTCGAAAACCACGGACTTGGCCACGCTACCGATGCTGTACGTCAGCGTCTTCCCGCCAACCTGCGCCATATCATCCAGAATGATCGTCGCGTTAAGCTGGATGGCATCCATCCCCGGCGTGGCGAAATTGAGCTTGATGCGCAGTTTCGCGTTAACAAATGGGATCGTCTGCGCCCCGGGGGCGGCATTGTTCGGCGTGTCGGCCGGATTAGTCGGCGATGAACCGGCCGCGATTTCAATCACGTCCGGGAAGCCATCGCCGTCTGTATCCTGCGAGCCGTTCGGAGCGAGCACTGAAGCGACGACCACAACCGATGTGCTGCTGGTCGTCTTGCCGCCATCCATGTCGGCCACGGTCGCCGTCGCCGTGTACGTGTTGGCGGTGCCATAGCGATGCGTCGCCGAAGCGCCTGTGCCGGTGGTGCCGTCGCCGAAGTTCCACGTCACCTGCAGCGGCCTGCCCTCCGGATCGGTGCCGGCAACCGAGAGCATCACGTCCTCATTGATGGCCGCCGGATTGGGCGTCGCGATTGCCGAACTGACGATGACCGGCACCGCGTTAATCGTGAAGAACTTCGTGTTCGAAGTCCCGCCGCCCGGAACAGGATTGATCACGACCAATACCGCCGGTCCTCCCGCGACGAGATTTGCCGGCCCAACCGTCGCCGTCAGCAGCGTGTTGTTAATCATCGTCGTCGGCAGCGGAGAACCGGCGAAGTAAACCACCGAACCGGACACGAAGCCTACGCCCGAAATCGTGAGCGTGAAGTTCGGGTCACCCACGCTGGCTATGACGGGCGTGAAGTCACTGATCAGCGGCGTGGGACTCACAACGTCAACGGTCACGTTGAAGGACGTCCGCGCCGCCAAACTGGTCGCGCCGCCATCCATGACTTCCACCGTGACCAGCCCGCTGCCACCGCCGACGGCGATACCGCTGATCACGCCCGTGCTCGCGCTGACCATGATCCACGACGGACCGGACACCAGCCTGTAGCTGAGGCTCTTATTTGGAGCCGCCGGGTCGATGTCATGGCCGAAGGCCTGCACATTCAGCAGCGCGCCTTCCTGCAGCGTCACGTTGCCAATCGGATCGATCGTCGGGGCGTCGTTCACGTCCGTTACGGTGATCGTAAAGGTTTGCTCGGCAAATAACGCCGGAGTGCCACCATCGGTAACGCGAACCACAGCCTTTCCGCTGCCCGCATTCGCCGCCGTGCCGGTGATCAGGCCCGTCACCGCATCGATGCGCACCCACGCTGGCGCTGTCATCAGCGCGTAAGTGAGCGTGTTGTTCGGCGCCGCCGGGTCCATGTCCTGGGCAACAGCCTGGACGCTGAGGGCAGCGCCTTGGAGCAGCGTCACGTTGTTGATCGGGTTGAGCGTCGGCGCGTCGTTGACGTCAATCACAGTGACAGGCACCGTTTGCTCCACAAACGCGCCCGCTCCGTCGGCCACCAGCACGACCAGGTTGCCGCTGCCGTTATTGGCGGCCTGCCCGCCGATGTGGCCGCTGGGACTGACAACAATCCACGCCGGACCGCTCGTCTTGCTGAACGTCAGCGTGTTGTTTGGCGCGGCTGGATCGATGTCGCGGCCGATCGCCAGCAGATTGAGCGTCGCACCTTGGACGATCAGGATTGGCGGGATCGGGTCCATTGTCGGCGGATCATTGACGTCCGTAACGGTCACGGTGAACGTCTTCTGGTCGAAGAGTCCGCCTCCGTCGCTGACCCTGACCGTTACGTCGCCGCTTCCGGCATTAGCCGCAACGCCGGTGATTGCGCCGCCCGGCGCCACATTCACCCAGGCCGGACCGCTGACCTTCGTAAAGGTGAGCGTGTTGCCGGGGTCCGGGTCGGTCGCCGTGGCCAGCACGTTCAAGTTCGCGCCCTGCGTAATATTGACAGCGCTGAGCGCGCCCAGCACTGGCGGCTCGTTGACATCCACCACCGTGACCGTGAACGTCTGTTCGGCGATGAGCGCCGGCGTTCCACCGTCGGTCACGCGGACCGTCACTGTCCCGCTGCCGGCATTTGGCGCCATGCCGGTAATCAATCCGGTTGCATCGACATTGACCCACGCCAGCCCAGCGCTCTTGCTGTAAACAAACGTGTTGTTTGGCGCGGCCGGATCGATGTCGTGTCCATACGCCTGAGCGGCGAGCAGTTTCCCCTGACCTACCGCGACGTTCGGCAGCACGTCCAGCGTGGGCGCGTCGTTGACGTCGGTCACAGTGATGTAGAAGCTGGCGACATCGCTGAGAGCCCCATCGCTCACGCCGATGGTCAGCAGACCGCTGCCGTTGTTCGCCGCGATCCCCGTCACTGCGCCGCCGGGCGCCACATTCACCCAAGCCGGGCCGTCGATCTTCGTGAACGTCAGCGTGTCGCCGATGTCCGGATCAGTGGCCGTGGCCAGCAGGTTCAGGTTCGTATTTTGCAGCAATGTGATGTCCAGCATCGGGACGAGCTTCGGCGGATCGTTGAGATTGTTCACCGTCACGGTAAAGCTCACGTTCGGCGAAGACAACGGCGGCGTGCCGCCGTCCGTCACGTGGAGCGTCACGATTCCGCTGCCGGCCCCATCCTTCGGCGCCACGCCAGTGATGACGCCATTCACTGGATTCAGCGTGATCCATGCCGGCGCGCTGACCAGCACGTAAGTCAGCGTGCTGTTCGGGCCCGCGGGATCGGCGTCCTGTCCCACGGCATACACTGAGAGGAGTTGGTCCTGCGTCAGCGTCACGTTGCCGATCGGGTTGAGCGTCGGCGCCGTATTGACATCCATGACGGTGACCTGGAACGTCATTTCAGTGTGTGCGCCGGCCAGATCGGTCACGCGCACAGTGACCGCACCGCTGCCGCCATTGACTGCTGTGCCGGAGATCGCGCCACCGGCAGCCACACTCACCCACGCCGGGCCGCTGACTTTGGTGAACGTCAGCACGTCGCCTGCGTCAATATCTGTGGCCGTGGCCGTCCGGTTGAGTGCCGTACCGGCATTGATCACAACATTGGCGAGGCCATCGATCACGGGCGTATCGTTTACATTGGTCACTGTGATCGTGAACGACTGCGTGGCAAACAAGGCGCCGCCATCGGTCACTCGCACGGTCACGATACCGCTGCCGCTATTTGCCGCAGTGCCGACAATCGCTCCTGTTCCGGAATTGATGCTGACCCACGCGGGGGCCACATCCAGGCTGTAGACAAGCACATTGTTCGGAGCGGCTGGATCGACGTCGTGTCCCACGGCCTGGATATTAAGCTGCGCGCCCTGCAACAGTGTCACATCTGATATCGGGTCAAGCGTCGGAGCATCATTCACGTCCGTCACGGTAATCGTAAAGGTGCGCTCGGCATACAGCGCGCCGCCATCGGTCACCCGAACGACAATCGTCCCGCTGCCGTTGTTCTGCGCGATGCCGCTGAAGACACCCGTCGGTCCGTCTATCGCGACCCACGCCGGAGCGGCGATGAGGCTATAGCTCAACGAGCTATTCGGTGCCGCAGGATCGATATCCGCACCGAGTGCGGACAAGACCAGCGCATCGCCCTGGTTGAGGAGCACGTTCGCAATGGGCGCCAGCGTCGGGGCGTCGTTCACATCAATAACAGTGATGTTGAACGTCTGCGTCGCCGACCCACCGCCGCCATCGCTGACTTTCACCGTTACGCTGCCGCTGCCGTTGTTGGGCGCCGTGCCGGTAATCAGGCCCGCGGCGTCCACGTTGACCCACGCCAGCCCCGCGGACTTGCTGTAGGTGAGAGCGTTGTTCGGCGCAGCCGGATCGATGTCGTGCCCCACGGCCTGCAGCCGGATGCTTTGATTCTGGGTGACCGCCAAATCCGCGATCGCGTCGAGCGTCGGGGCATCGTTAACATCCGTTACCGTAACCGAGAAGGCCGTCTCAACATACAGACCGCCGCCGTCGGTCACGCGAACGATCACCACGCCGCTGCCGGCGTTCGCCGCGATCCCGGTGATCAGCCCGTTCCCACTATTGATGCTCACCCACGCCGGCGCGCTGGTCAGCGAATAACTCAGCGTTTTGTTCGGCGCCGCCGGATCGATATCGGCCGCAAGAGCGTTGATGGAGAGCGCAGAGCCCTGGCTGAGCACCACGTCGCCAATCGGAGCCAGCGTCGGCGGGTCGTTCACGTCCACGACCGTAATGTTGAACGTCCTGCTGCTCGTCAACCCGCCGCCATCGGTCAACGTCACGGTCACGCTGCCGCTGCCGTTGTTTGGCGCATTGCCCGTAATCAACCCGCCGGAGTCCACACTGACCCATGCCAGACCAGCGCTCTTGCTGAAGACTAAGCTGCCGAACGGCGCCGCCGGATCGATGTCACTCCCCGTCGCCATGATGGCCAATCCGGTGTTCTGCGTCACGATGACGTCAGCAATCGGGTCGAGCACCGGCGGGTCATTCACATCAGTGACGGTCACGAGGAAGCTTGTCTCGGCATGAAGGCTCGGCGTGCCGCCATCGCTGACGCGGACAGTGACCGTACCGCTTCCACCATTCGCCGCGATGCCTGTAATCGCACCCGTTCCCGCGTTGATGCTCACCCATGCCGGCGCGCTGAGCAGGCTGTATGTCAACGTGCTATTCAGCCCGGCCGGATCGATGTCGCTGCCGATGGCGGAGACATTCAGCGCCGCACCCTGCGTCACTACTTGATTGGCGATGGCCAGGATCGTCGGGGCATCATTCACATCCGTCACAGTGATAGTAAACAACTGCGTGGCGAACAAGCCGCCGCCGTCAGTGACGCGCACCGTCACAGGGCCGCTGCCCGCGTTTGCCGCAACGCCCACGATCGCGCCGGTCGTCGCATTGATACTGACCCAGGCCGGAGCGGCATCCAGGCTGTACGTCAACGAATTGTTCGGAGCAGCCGGATCGGCATCATGGCCAGTGGCCTGGACGGCGAGCGCCTGGCCTTGCGTCAGTGGCACGTTGCTGATCGGGTCCAGCGTCGGGCCATTATTCACGTCGGTAACGGTGACCACGAACGTCGCTTCCGCGTACAAGCCACCACCGTCCGTCACGCGTACCGTCACGTTGCCGCCGCCATTGTTTGGAGCGGTTCCGGTGATCGCGCCAGTGCCCGCATTGATGCTGAGCCAGGCCGGAGCGCTCGTCAGGCTGTAGCTGAGAGTGCTGTTCGGCCCGGCCGGATCAATGTCACTGCCAATCGCCGTCGTGTTGAGCACCTGGCCTTGCGTGACGACCTGGTCGCTCACCGTCAGCGTGGGCGCATCATCCACGTCGGCGACTGTTATGCTGAACGTCTTCTCGTTGAACAGACCGCCGCCATCGGTAACGCGAATGGTCACATTGCCGGTTCCATTGTTCGCAGCCTGGCCGGTAATCAGTCCGCTTGGGCTGATGCTTACCCACGCCGGGCCCGACTGCATTGAGTATGTCAGTGAGTTGTTCGGCGCCGCCGGATCGATGTCATGAGCGGTTGCCTGGAGCGTGATCCACTGCCCCTGAACAACATTCATGTTTACGATCGCATCGAGAACCGGTGCATCGTTCGTATCGCCTACGGTGACCGTGAACGTGCGTTCAACATAGAGGCCGCCGCCGTCGGTCACGCGAACGGTCACACTGCCGCCGCCGTTGTTGGTGGCCGTGCCGGTGATCAGACCGGTTAAGGAGTTGATACTGAGCCATGCCGGCGCGCTCACCAGACTGTACGTGAGGACGTTGTTTGGCGCGGCGATGTCTGGATCGCTACCCACAGCCTGGACGCTCAACGCGGCGCCCTGGCTGACGTTCTGGTTGCCAATCGCCGCAAGACTCGGCATCTGGTTGTTGTTCAGGACGGTAATGTTGAAACTGGTGCTCGCCGACAAACCGCCGCCATCGGTCACTTGCACCGTTACGATGCCGCCGCCATTGAGCGCAGCCAGGCCGGTGATCGCGCCGGTAACCGAGTTGATCGACACCCAACTCGGCGCCGCGGTCAAGCTGTAGGTCAAAGTGTTGAACGGCGCCGCGGCGTCAATATCGAGTCCAGTCGCCCCTACATTAAGGATATCGCCCTGCACAATCGTTATGTTGGGCAGCCCGGCGATGGTCGGCGCGGTGTTCACGATTACAGTCTGCGTGATCGCTGGCGCCGTGCTGCTGAGGAAATTCACGTCGCCAAGATAGATCGCACCAATCAGATGATCGCCGACTGGCAGGTTAAGCGCCAGCGTTGAGGTAAAGGCCGCATCGATCGGAACCGGCGCTCCCGAGCTGACGCCATCCACTGTGAACTGAACCGCGCCAGTCTGCGTGCCGATCACCGGCGCCACGATCATGACGCTGGACGAGAACGTTACGTTCTGCCCGCTGCACGAAGGGTTGCGAGACGACGTGAGCGTCGTCAGCGTCGCAGCTCTACCCACAGCATGGATGTAATCCGGCAGCACCGTCGTGCCTGTATTGTAGGTGGGCGAGCCATTGTAGGTTGCGGTGATCGCATGGCTGCCGCCGGTGAGCGATGAAACGGTGAGCGTCGCCACTCCCGAACCGTTGAGCGCGCTCGTGCCAATGGCCACGCCATCCGAGAAGAACGTCACGGTTCCCGACGGTGTCAGGGAGCCCACGGCCACGCCGGCAACCGTCGCGGTGAAGGTCGTTGGCTCGGTATAGGACGTGGGGTTCGGCGCGCTGGTCACGCTCACCGTCACGAAGTCCTTCACGCACGTAAGCACCACATCATTGCCGTTTACGCCGCCGGCATACGTGATCTGGAAGCGCTCGCCATTGAGCGCCAGAGTCGCTCCTTCAGGCAGCAACGTGAAGTTCCCGGAAACTGCTTCGTTGCCGTCGTTGTTGACAATAACGTAAGAATCGTTGATCGCCGGCGCGTAGCCGAGCACGAGGTTCAACGTGCCGGCCATGGAGACCGTGCCTGTCACGTTAATTTGGTCATAGCTCGTGCCAGCGGCCGTGCCGTTGACATTTACTGTGGTCGTCGTGCTCGGGTCGAGCGCCAGGTTTCGAGTATTGAGGACGCCTGTAGTAGTGACGGGCGAGCCCGCACTGAGCAATCCGCCACTGCCGGTGCCGGAGACCGGGCCAGCAGAACCGGTTCCGCCGACCGTTCCGCCACTGATGGACACCAGGCTGCCGGTCTGCGTGCCACTGATGAGCAGCACGCCGGCCAAGGCTGTCGTAGTGCCGGTGTAGGTGCTGGTTCCGGTCAGCGTCACCGTGCCCGCGCCAATCTTATTGATATTCAGCGCCCCGGCACTGTTCTGCATCGCGCCGTCGAATGTGAAGGTCGCGCCCGTATTGCCGATGGACAGCAGCCCGTTGCCGGCGCTGTTGTTGATCGTGCCCGCACCGGTCACCGCATTGATCGTTTCGTTGTGCCCGGCGACATCCAGCGTGCCGGTCAGCAGGACGTTACCCTTGCCGGCGCCATCCGGAATCACGTTGTCGGCGCCCAGAGCGATCGTGCCGGCCGAAATGGTCGTGTTGCCGCTGTACGTGTTCAGGCCGGAAAGCGTCAGCGTCCCGGTTCCGATCTTGGTCAGCGCCACCGAGCCGCCACTGTTCTGGATCACGCCCGAGAACGTGCTGACTGCGTCGTTGTTGCCTTCCGTCAGCAACCCGGCGCCGCCGCTGTTATCGACCACGCCGCTTCCGCTCAAGCCGTTGATCGTTTCGCTGTGCCCGGCGATATCGAGCACTCCGTTCACTATGACATTCCCCATGCCCACGCCATCCGGGATGACATTGTCCGCGCCAAGCGCCAGCCTCCCGGCCGATACGGTCGTGTTGCCGGTGTACGTGTTGGCGCCAGTTAGCGTCCATGTGCCCGTACCCGATGCGCGCGAGATGCTCAGAACGTTGGCACCACCATTCGCGAGCACACCCGAAATCACACCACTCCCGTTGCCGTTCAATTGCAGATTACGAGGGTTGGTGTTCGGGCTCAGGTTGCCGCTGAGGGTGAGCGTGCCGACGTTGGACACGAGGACGGTATCTCCGCCGCCGGTAGTCAGCGTGAAATTGCCCAAAATGGCGTTATTCCCAGCTTCATTGAAGATCGTGCCGCCATTCGTCGCATTACTCGTCAGGAAACTAATGTTGGCCGCGAGCGTGATCGGGCCACCGCTGCCATCCAGGTGAAGCTGCGAATTGCCTGCCGTTCCGTTGTTGCAGGTAATGGTCTTCGGCCCAGTGCCCAGCGCGTTGCTGTTCGTTATTGTAACCAGGCCGTCGGTGATGGTGACGCCGCCAGTGAAACTGTTGTTCCCCATCAACGTTACACTGGAGTTATTCTCGGCAGCCGACGTGCCCTTGACGATTCCACCCGCGCCGCTGATCACGTTTGCGACGGTGATGTTGTCTGTTCGGGCGAAGACCAGCGACGCATTATCAACGACGTTGCCTGTTCCCAGGCTGCCCGCCGCCCCTGCGTTGCCCACTTGCAGGATTCCCGCGCTGATGGTCGTCGTTCCACTGTACGTGTTCGCGCCGGCCAGTATTGCCGTGGCGGTTCCGAGCTTCGTCAGGCTCAGCGTGCCGGCCGAGTTCTGGATGACACCGCTGAAGACGCCGCCCTGATTGTTATTGCCCACGACCAACGTTCCGTTGCCGGCCGAGTTGTCTACGAAGCCGTCTCCGGCCCAGCCGTTGATGTTCAGCGTGAAGCCCGCGGTGTCGAGCGTGCCCGGGTTGCTGATCGTCACCGTGTTCGCCGCCGCGGCGCCATTCGGTATGACGTTGTTGGCGCCAGCGCGGAGAGTGCCGCCAGAAATGGTCGTAGCGCCGCTGTAGGTGTTCAGTCCGCTGAGCGTCTGCACGTTCGAGCCTGTCTTGGTCAGCGCCATCGTGCCGGAGATCACGCCGGAAAGATTCCCAGTGTTGGCCAGCGTGTTCCCGACCGTCAGCGTGCCGCCCGTGCCGCTGACAGTGCCGCTGCCGGACACCGACCCCAGCCGCGCACTGAAGGTGCTCATGGCTAGTGACGTCGTTCCGTTCAATGTCAGATTGCACGATTCGGGCAAGGCAAGCTGATTCGCCCCTAGCGCAAGCTGCAGGTTCCCTTGCGTTCCCGCCGTGACGGAGAGGCTGCCCGCCAGATTGTTCGCCGCGTTGCTGAGCGTGAACACCGGCGTCACCGCTCCGACGTTGGTGCCGACAAAGCTGATGTTTCCTGCACCGCTGATCTGGCCGCTGAGGACATGAGTGACGGCCGCGTTCGCGTTCGGGCACGAGAAAGTGACGTTCCGGTCGGCCGTGATGGCTCCCGACAGGGTAAACGGCGTGGTCACTCCGTTGTTGTCCATGACCGTCACGGTGCCGGTCGAACCCGCTTGGATCCGGATGGGGTTGGCGAAACTGCCGATGCTGCCACCGTAGTTAAAGGTCACATTGTTTGCACCGGCCGTGTCGCCGAGGATCAATACGTTGGCCGCATTTCCGGCGAAGCAGTTTGTCCCCGCATTGGTGTTGGTACGGAACGTGCCGGCTAGAACCTTGGTATCGCCCAGATAATCGTTAAAGGCGGTGTAGTTCTGGGCCAGTTGCGCCCCCCATGTTCCCGGCCCCGTCTTGATCAACGCCACCAGCGGCGTGCCGGTATTCCCGCCGGTCACCTTGGCCCCGATTGCCGTCTGCAGAACGCCAGCGGCATTGGAGACGTCGATCACGTTTGCGCCATCCACCGCACCCAGGGTGAGGTTGTACGAAGGCAAGATCGCAGCCCCCGCACCGGTGTAAGAGAGAATCGCCGGCGACAGCGCCGATGTGCCCGCAATAGTAATGGGGGTGGTGCTGAGTGCCGTCGTCGCGGCGAAACTCAGAGTGCCTCCCTGGATCGTGGTTGCTCCCGTGTGCGTATTTGTCCCGGTCAACGTGAGAGTGCCGGCGCCCTGCTTCGTCAGCGCCAGCGGCGATCCGCCATTCGTGATCACGCCGCCGTAGGTGTAGTTTCCGGCGTTGTTCACCGTCAAGTTGGCCGCGGTCGCCGCCGTATTGGTGATGCTCTTGGTACCGCCACTGCTGCTATAAGCCAGGCCGCCGACTGTCTGATCGTTCCCGTTCAAGTCGAAGGTCGCGTTGTTTGCATCGCCTTGCCCCATGGTCAAGACCGTGGCTGCCGGAACCGAGTTCGGCGCCGTCATCTTCAGTGTGCCGACAAAAACTCCTGTGCCCAGCCAATTATATGTCTGTCCTGCAGCGCCAAGGTTCCAACTGCTGCCGTCCGTCTTGCCCAGCGCTGCATTTGGCATGTTGATCGAGCCGGTGAGCGAACCGGTGCCGGTCCCGCGGACAAAGAGCGTGCCGCTAAAGCCCGTGCCGCCAACCGAGGTGATGTCGCCGGAGACATTCAGGGTGCCCGTAGTGTTGATCTGGTCCAATCCGTCGCCCTGCACGAGGATCGTCCCCGTCCACCCGCTCGTTCCGGCAGAACACGTCAGGGACGAGCGGAAGTTGGATGCCACGACAGAGTTCATGACGAGTTTAGTTCCGGCAACCGTGAGATTGTTCAGGTCAAGGGTTGAGCCGGCGCCGGCTGGACCGTTTGCTTGCAGCACGACCTGCGATGTGCTCCCAAATGCATTCGCATTGGCGGGCCGGAGTGTTCCGAAGGTGACCGTCGTTTGACCGCTATACGTGTTGGTGCCCGCCGACAGCACCAGGACGCCGGCGCCCGCGGCGCCGCCGTTCTGGGTGAGCGTGCCAGTGCCCGTAATGGTGTTTCCGACGGTGATCGTGTCGGTACGATTGAATAGCAAGGCTCCGTTGTTGTTTACGCTGCCGGTGCCGAGTGTCCCGGCGGTGCCAGCGTTTCCGACCTGAAGGGTGCCCGCGCTGATGGTGGTAGTGCCGCCGTAAAGGTTCGTCGCAAGGAGCGTTGCCGTGCCGGAGTTCGCCTTGGTCAGACCGCCAGCGCCGCTGACAACACCACTGAGAGTTGTCGATCCGGCCGAGTCTACCGTCAGCAGCAGGCCGCCATTGTCCACAGTGCCGGAGAGAGAGAGGGTACCCGCCGAGGTGATGGTAGGCGCCGCACTGCCGAAGATAATATTGTTTGCAATCGTATTCGTGAGGCCAATGGGGTTGCTGATCGCCGCCGGCCCGCCCACGAGCGTAATGCTGTTGCCGTTCAGGGTATAGCCAGTGGTGCTGAAGGTGATCGAACTGAAAACAGAGCCTGCGGCGTAGTCATTCGTGTTAGTCGTCTGCCAGCCATTCGGGGCTTGACCGAAGCTCAGATTGTCGCCGATGGCAGGAGCAATCCCACCTACCCAGTTCGCTCCGGTGCTCCATTTACCATCTACGCCGCTCGCGCCGCACCACTGCATCGATCGAGGAGTGCGAGTCAGCACGACGTCGTTACCAGTGCCGCCCACGTA
Source organism: Planctomycetota bacterium (assembly GCA_036504595.1). Taxonomy (GTDB): domain Bacteria; phylum Planctomycetota; class SZUA-567; order H5-PLA8; family H5-PLA8; genus DASXUX01. The sequence goes on from DASXUX010000095.1 coordinate 423,031, forward strand.
ACTGACAGTGTAACTCTGCCCGCCAACGGCCAAGACTGCACCCTCGGTCAGTCCGTTGAAGATCCCGCCGACCGGACTGGCGCTGCCGTTATTGATGACGGTGAACGAGGTACCGCCGGGCGGCGCGAAGGATACATTCAGGTTGCATCCATTCAGATTTACCGTGCCCGTGGTATTCAGTTGATCGTAACCGCTCCCGGCGGCGAGGCCGTTCAGTTGCACGTTGAACGTTGTTCCGGCGGCGAAGGTGACCGCTGCGGTGTTCAGTTGACCCGGCGTGCCATCCGGACTGCCGGGGCTGAGCGTGCCACCTGCAACACTTACGGGTCCGTTAATTGTACCTGTGCCGCCCAGAACGCCCGCGTTCACCGTGACGTTACTGGCCGCTGCGAGCGAACCATTCACCAGCAAGGTGCCCTGATTCAGCGTCGTCGCGCCGGCGTACGCGTTCGTCCCGGAAAGCGTCAGCGTGCCTGCACTTGTCTTGTTCAGACCGCCGGCGCCACTGACAGCACCACCCAGAGTGGCTGATCCGGCTGAGTCCACCGTCAGCAGCAGGCCGCCATTATCCACGGTACCGGAGAGAGAGAGGGTACCCGCCGAGGTGATGGTAGGCGCCGCACTGCCGAAGATAATATTGTTTGCGATCGTATTCGTGAGGCCAATGGGGTTGCTGATCGCCGCCGGTCCACCCACGAGGGTCACGCTGTTGCCGCTCAGGGTATAGCCACTGACGCTGAAGGTGATGGATCTAAAGGCGCTGCCCGCGGCGTAGTCATCCGTGTTAGTTGTTTGCCAGCCGTTCGGGGCTTGACCGAAGATCAGGTTGTCACCGATGGCAGGAGCGATTCCGCCAACCCAGTTCGCCCCAGTGCTCCACTTACCGTCTACAAGGCTCGCGCCACTCCACTGCATCGATTGAATCGTGCGAGTCAGTACGACGTCATTACCTGTGCCGCCCACGTAGCTGATAATAAAGCTCTGCGCACCAATGGCCACGGTTGCGCCCTCGGCCAGGCCGTTGAATGTCCCGCCGATCGGGTTGGCGCTCCCGTTGTTGATGATCGTGAAGGATGCACCACCGGGCAGCGCGAAGGAGGCATTCAGGTTGCATCCATTCAGATTTACCGTGCCCGTGGTGTTCAGTTGGTCATAACCGCTGCCGATTGACGGCCCGTTCAGTTGTATGTTGAACGTTGTTCCGGCGGCGAAGGTGACCGCTGCGGTGTTCAGTTGGCCCGGCGTGCCATCCGGGCTGCCGGGGCTAAGCGTGCCACCTGCAACACTTACGGGTCCGTTAATCGTACCTGTGCCGCCCAGAACGCCAGCGTTCACCGTGACGTTACTTGCCGCTGCGAGGGAGCCGTTTACCAGCAAGGTGCCCTGATTCAGCGTCGTCGCACCGGCGTACGCGTTCGTTCCGGAGAGCGTCAGCGTGCCTGCGCTTGTCTTGTTCAGACCGCCGGCGCCACTGACAGCACCACCCAGAGTGGCCGATCCGGCTGAGTCCACCGTCAGCAGCAAGCCGCCATTATCCACGGTACCGGAGAGTGCGAGGGTACCCGCTGAGGTGATGGTAGGCGCCGCACTGCCGAAGATAATATTGTTTGCAATCGTATTCGTGAGACCAACGGGGTTGCTGATCGCCGCCGGTCCACCGACGAGGGTCATGCTGTTGCCGCTCAGGGTATAGCCACTGACGCTGAAGGTGATGGATCTAAAGGCGCTGCCCGCGGCGTAGTCATCCGTGTTAGTTGTTTGCCAGCCGTTCGGGGCTTGACCGAAGATCAAGTTGTCACCGATGGCAGGAGCGATTCCGCCTACCCAGTTCGCCCCAGTGCTCCATTTACCGTCTACAAGGCTCGCGCCACTCCACTGCATGGATTGGATCGTGCGAGTCAGTACGACGTCGTTGCCGGTGCCGCCCACGTAGCTGATAATGAAACTCTGCGCGCCAATGGCCAGGGTTGCGCCTTCTGCCAGGCCGCTAAATGTCCCGCCGATCGGGTTGGCACTCCCGTTGTTAATGATCGTGAAGGATGCACCGCCGGGCAGCGCGAAGGATGCATTCAAGTTGCATCCATTCAGATTCACCGTGCCCGTGGTGTTCAGTTGGTCATAACCGCTGCCGACTGCCGGACCATTCATCTGTACGTTGAACGTTGTTCCCGCGGCGAAGGTGACCGCTGCGGTGTTCAGTTGGCCCGGCGTGCCATCCGGACTGCCGGGGCTAAGCGTGCCACCTGCAACGCTGATGGGTCCATTAATTGTGCCTGTGCCGCCCAGAACGCCGCCATTCACGGTGACACTGCTGGCCGCGCCTAGCGAGCCGTTCACCAGCAATGTACCCTGATTCAGCGTCGTCGCGCCAGTGTAAGTACTGGCGCCGGCGAGCACCTGCGTGCCACTGCCGCTCTTCTTAAGGCTAATCGCGTTGGCAGCGCCGCTGTCGCTGATCGTGCCGCTAAACGTGGTGCTGCCGTAACTAGGCCTGATCAGCAGAGCCGCTGGTGTGGCCGGCGCACTATTGATGACCGCTCCACCGAGGCCAGCGATATCAGACAGCGAAGCGATATAGGTGTTGGTCGCGCCATTCAGATCCAGAGTGGCGCCGTTGGCTATCAACACGGGAGTGCTGGGGGGCAGCACAATCTTGTTCAGAAGGAGACTTCCGTCGCCAGGATCGGTCAAAGCCTGGTAATTGGCAAATATCGGCGCGCCGCGCCCAAGCGGATCCCAGCCAAAACCCAGGGACGTACTTGTCCACCATGCGGCGATGTTTGGCCCACCGCCGCTACCGCCATTCCACACACGCAAGTCGAAGGGTTGCCACCCAGCATACGGCGGCGTGTAGTTGCCCAGTGTCGGAACGTTCCAATTGCCGTCATTCAGCACCACTGTGTTGCCGATTCTTAGCCACGAGGCGTCGTCAAACTGTTCCGCGAACGTATACGGCTGCACGACGGAGAAGTTAATGTAGCCGGTGTAGACCCAGGTAGTATTCGTAATGGCCGTAACGGTGTTCGCGAATTGCGTTGTCAAATTGGGGCCTAGGTTATTCGGGTTTGCCGTAGTCGTGTCTATGGCGGCACCAGCTATAGTGCCTGACAGAAACCCGGCAGTGTTCGGATTGACACAAGACAGCTTCACACTGCCAGCATTTATAACCGTGGATCCGACATAGGTATTGCCGGCTGAGAGCAGCAAGGTGCCAGGCCCGCTCTTGATCAAACCGCCGGCGCCACTGATCGCACCGCTCTGCGTCAAGAGTCCCGCCGCCGGGTTCACGGTTACCGTCCGGTCTACTGAAAACAGGAGCGGCGCGGAAATGGTCTGGCTGCCACCCGTCACGGTGATCCCGTTGACGCCTGGGGCGACGGAAGTGCCCGTCAGTGTGCAGTTGGCAGCACCGTTGAAGGAAATGCCATCAAACCCCGCAAAGTAGCTGTTGCCGCTGGTGACCGTTAGCGTCTGTGGCGTCGCGGCGGTGAAGTTGAGCGCGTTCATGCTCAACGTGTTCCCCGCGCCCGCACCCACGCGGTCCACGTTCAGCGTGCCCGATCCCACAACGTTCAGAATGCCGTTCATGGCGGCGTTGCCGTCGCTCCGGAGTTGCAGGGTGCCGTTGTTGCTCATGGCCACAGTGGCTTGCGTGGCGGGGGACGTCCCCAGGGAGCCGGTGCCTACCGCCTGCAGCGCGCTGGTGCCGTTATTGGTGAAGGTATAGGTGCCGGTGAATGTGTTGGCGACGTTCAGCAGTTGAACCGGGTTGGCTATTGCCGCGCCCGTGACGGTGATCGCAGCGGTCGAATCGGCGGACGAAATGGGCCCGCCCACCTTCAATGTCATGGCGGTGGGTGCCGCTAGCGTCAGCTCGCGCGCGTCCAACGTCAGCGTAATTCCTGAATTCACCATAATGGGCGATTCAAACGTGTTGGATGCAACAGCGTAAATGGTCGAGTTGCCCGTTACTGTGATCGGGTTGGCAAACATCGTCGTGCCGCTGCCGACCACGGCCAGTCGGCCCTTGAACAGGATCACGGGGTTCAAAATACTGCCGAAGACCAGGCCGTTGTCGAAGTTCACGGCGAAGTTATCGCTCGATGTGGCGTCACCGATGGTGAAGGTGCCGACGAAGGAGCCCTGATTCTGGAACGAAATGCGTTGAACATTAATGTTGGTGCTCACACATTTTACCGTCGCGCCACCGGTGCCGCCATTCAAAACGCCGATGCTGCCCGACGTATTGGCGTTCAAGTTTCCCTGAATTACAATGTTTGCGCCCGGCGCAATGTTGAACGTTGAGGGCGTTGCAGACGTGTTGAACAATCCGCCATTGCCACTGAGCTTCAAAACAGCGGAGTTGTTCAGATTGTAAGTCGCGCTAACGGGCATCGTAACGCCATTGGCTTCGAGCACGGCAGTGTTATTGATTGTCACGGTTGGGTTCGTGATCGCCAAAGCGTTGCCGCTGCCTTGAACCGTCAGGGTTCCAGCATTGATAATGGTTGCGGCGGTGCGAGTCGTCGCCGTCGTGACGATCATCTGCCCCGCACCGATTTTGGTCAGGGTTCCAGGGGAGCCCGAGAGCGCAGTATTCAGTTGGAAAACCGTCGCGGCGCCAACGACGTCCACCACGGCCCCGCCGAAGACGCACTGCAGGATGTTCGGCGTCAGCGTGATAGGTCCGGTCACCTGCAGTGTCGCGCCGCCGCCGACCAGCAGGTTGGCCGCGCCAATGTTTGAGAGCGCCGAAATGGACAGGACGCCGTCGGCTGCGCCCGAAGCGTTAAGTGCGCCGTTAACCACAAGATTGCCAGGCATAACTGTGCCGGTGCCTTGCAACGTGAGCTTGCCTGGACCGTTCTTGGCCAGAGCGATGCTGCCGACAGCGACGGTGCTTGTGATCGAATCCTTGACCGTCAATGAGCCAGTACCGTAGGTAGTGATAAGGCCTTGGGTGGCGCCGTAGGCAACTGCCGTCAAGGCCGCGGAAGTCCCAACTGAGTTGGTCCCGCCAAGCTGTGCGGTCACGCCGTTGTTCACCGTAATGCCACAGGGCGAAGCGCTCGTCCCAAACACCGTTCCAGCGCCCAGCAGAAGCGTCGGATTGGTGTACTGGAACTGCGTGGCGCCGAGTACCGCCGATACCGTGAACTGTCCGTTGTAGCCGGCCGGGGTAACACCTGCGATCGTCACTAACTGGCCGGCTTGCAGGTTATGCGCAGCAGAGGTCGTAATCGTGCAGGTGTTGCACGAAACAGTGCCTTGCACGGTGATCACGCCCAGCCCCGAGGTCGGATTTGTGTACGTGATGGTGTTTCCGGCTACGCCCGTAACCGCATAAGTGCCGTTGTATCCAACTGGCGTGACACCGGCGACGGTAACCACCTGGCCAAGCGACAGCCCTGGCGCTGCGGCGAAGGTGAGCGTCACCGTATTGACGGCTTCGCTGCCGGCAGTTGTCGCGACGGCGGCGGCTAACGTTTCCGTCGCTGCAGTGATCGTGGCTGTCGAAGAGGCCAAGGTCAACGTCTGTCCCGCCGCGCCGCCGGTGAGGCTTGGGGCCTGCGCGCCCGCACCGACCCCGGGGGTGTCAAAAATCAACGTCTGCGGCAGTGTGAAAGTCGCCGAACTCATCGTCACGTCATGTTTGATGGTAACCGTGGCGCCGGGAGTTGGGACGATACCGCCTTGCCACGTGCCGACAGTGCCCCAGTCACCATTGGCCGCTGTAATGAAACTACCCGTGGTGCTAGCAACCAGGCCGGCGGGTTGTGCCCCGTCCGTATCGGGAGTCAGTGCATAGACCGCCTGTGTTCCGTTGACGGTGATGCCGGTCAGAGCCGTGGGCACGGTCGTAAATCTTAAGTGCGACAGCGCGCTCCCTGCGCCGGTCTGGACGCGTTCAAAGTTCAGCGTGGCGCCGTTTGCGACGGAGAGCGACCCAAACGTGAGGATCGCCTTGCCGTTCGTGCCAGCCGTGCTGTTCGACACCAGACGAATCGTGTTCGCGCCGCCATTCACCATCAGCGCACCTGTCACTGTCTGAGTGCGGTCCACATTGCCCGATCCGGCGCTCATACTCAGTGTGCCGCCGTTCATAGTGATTATAGCCCCGGCAAGCAGCCTAATCACGTCAGCGCCGGCAGTATTGTCAAAATCCAGTGTCGCGCCGGCATTGATGAACCAGCCGGTAACGGCGGCCGGACGGCCCGTGAAGCCATTGACGCGTAATACACCGCGGTTGACAGTGGTCACGCCGACGTACGACTCGTTGGAAGATAAATAGAGCAGCCCGGGACCGTCCTTTGTGAACCCGTTGTTGGCGGCGCTTTGGGCCAGTATCGGCAACCACAGGGTATTTGAATTATTGACAAAAATGGTGGGAAAAACATTTGTGCCGGTGATCGTCATACCGTTGCCGTTCACACCCTGACCGTTGAATGCCAGATCGGTGCAGGGGGATGTTGCGTTGCCGAAGTTGATGTACGTGGCCGGAATGGTCCACGTGACGTTGTTCCACGTCACTAGATTGCCGACTTGCCGCCCCGTCGTGCTCAGCGTGCCGTTGCTGAAAGCCGTCGCGGCGTTGACACTGGCGTCGCCGGCGAAGTTTGCGGCGCCGCCAATCGTCAACGTTCCCGTCCCCAGCGGGCCTGAGGTCACCGGACCGATGAACGGTGTGGAATCCGCGCCGACGACCAGCGTGCCCGCGTTCAGCGTCACACCACCGGGGAACGTGCTCTGGCCACTGAGCCATAGCTGGCCCACGCCTGCCTTGATGAGCGCGCCATTCGAGACACCGCTGAGTGCGCCGGTCATTTCAAAGTCATTCGCCAGGACCGTAATCGTGCGCGGGCCGTTCAGCAGGCCAGGCCCGTTGAATCGCAGGTTGTTAGCGCCCTGAACCGTGAAATCGCCCAGGACGTTCAACGGGTTGGCCACGATCTGGTTGCCGCCGAAGGCTTCGAACAACGTGCCGTAGGCGTACGTCAGCGAGGCCGTGGGGAAGGCGTCGGATTGGTTCAGGTTAAATGGATTGACGCTGTTGATGGACACCAGTCCCGTGCCTAATGCCGCCGGATCCCCGATTTGCGTCGTCCCGCACAATACCGTGTAGCCGCCCAACGTGCTGGCCGTCGTCAAACGCAGCGTGCCAGTACCCGTCTTGGATAAGATGAGGTTCTTGCCCCCGTCGGTCACGGGCGTGAAGGCCGCCACCGCAGGCTGGAACACGGTAAGGGTCCGGTTGTTGGTGAGCGTCATGCCGCCCGTGAAGGAGATCACGTTGCTGGACGACCCGATGGAACTGGTGCTCTTGATCTCAAAGTCGCCGTTGGCGACCAGCGGGTTGGCGATGTTGCGCGTGGTGGACGACTGGATCGTACCGCCGTTGACCACCAGATTGCCGGCCGCGAGGGCCGTGTCGCTCTCAACGTCCAGCACGCCGCCGTTGAGCGTTGTGATGCTGGAGAGCGTGGCGTTGTTAGAACCGGCGAGGGTCACCGTGCCCAGCGCGGTGGCGCGGAGCGAGTTGTTGACCACCAAGCCGCCCGCCCCGGTGAGTGTCCCGGCAAAGACCATATTTCCGGTGGTACTCTGCGTGATGGTGGCCTGCGCGCCAAAGGAGACGTTGGCGGTGATACGGGTCGTAGCATCGGGGAACAGGCAAGCCTGCGGGACTACCTGGAGCGGCGTAGAAGGGCTCTGCCAGTTCAGGATGCCACCGCCGTTGCCGCCGTCATTGTCTATCTCAAGCCGGATCGCGACCTTCTTGCCGGCTGTCAGGGCAATGGGCCCGGTATAATCATTGCTGGCAACATTCAGACGGTCCATGACCATCTGGTTATCAATGAAGAGCCTGACCCCGTCGTCCACATTCGCGTAGAAGATGTAGTTCTCGGAATACTGCGGCATCAGAAAGCCGCTCCAGCGGATGCTGTACGTGGTCGCGGCAACACCGAAGCCCGGTGAAGCACCGCCGATCGCCAGGTTGGCGGTCGCGTCGATGCGTTCGCCAAGCTTGTTGGTCCAATCGATATTGTCGAAGTACTCACCGCGCAAACCCGTGCCCACGGTGCCGGCCGGAGGGTTGACGGTGACCTGGCCGCTGGCGATGGTCAGCGTGTTGCCGCCGACGATATCGCTGGGCTGGTTCAGGTTCTGTGCTGAGTTGAACTGCACGGCGTAGCAGGAGCGATTGGCGCCATTCAGCGAGACCACATGCCCCGAGTTGATGATGATGGTGTCGCTCGCGCCCGGGCCGCCGGCCGGCGGCGTCGGTGACCACGGCGTGGTGGCCGGGTTCGTGTCGTCCCATGAGCCGCTCCGGAGAGTGACATATGTCGCCGCGCCGGACTGCAGGATCAGGCCGTCCGCGCTGCTGTACTTACCCTGCCCCACCGTCGTCCCTTCGACCACGGTGGCGTACGAAACGGGGTCGTTGTTGTTGAAGCCGCTAGCGAACAGCAGATTCGAGGTGGGCGCGGTGGGATATGCGTGAGTGAGGGTCAGGAAGGCGTTGTTCTGCCGCGTCACGCCGGCGGCGCGAAGCTGCGAACTGAAGGTCGAAGGCGTCAAGGTGATGTTGCTGACCGTGTTCGCTCCCAGGATCAGCGTGCCAATGTCTTCCAGCACGGACGCTGCCGTCGGGGCGTTCATGGTGAGCGTACCGCCGGCCAGTGTGACCGGAGCGCCGTTATTAAGGCGGTCCACCGGGGCGCCAACCAACGTATAGTCGAGGCTGAGCGTCGCGCCGCTGTTGACGGTGATGTCGCTTGTCCCGGAGAGCCGGCCGTTGGCGCCAGCGACCGTCAGCGTGCCGAGTTGCACGAGTGTCGAACCTGTGTAGGCGGCGTTGCCGTTTATATTCAGGCCGCCGACTCCTTGCTTGACCAGCGAGAATGCCGTGGGTGAGAAACCGCCCAGGGTGGTAATGGAGTAGAGATTGCACGTGATGTAACGCATTGAGTTGCTTGAACCGAAACCGCCCAGTGAGCCGGTGCCATTGAATGTCAGCGATGCAGGGCTAGCCGGCGTGGCAAATATCACATCGGCATTTAGAACAATGCCGTTGTTGACAGTACGCGCGTTTCCAACGAAAGCTACATACGTATTGTCCGGCTGAATCGTCGCAGCGGCATTGACGATCAACGGACCGCTCCCCAACGGGCCACTCGGCGCAGAATCACTGCCAATAGATAGCGTGCCGGCCAGAACCACAACGCCGCCGGAGAAGGTATTCTGACCACTCAAAATAAGATTGGCCGCGCCCGCTTTGACCAACCCAATACTGCCGCCGGACTCCGAGATAGCCCCTTGGAACGTCGTGGTGGATGCATTCGTGAGCGTGCGGTAGCCCGTGAAGGGCGCGGTGTTGGTGAGTTGCACGGTGCCGGTGAAATTGAATTGCTGAGCGGTAACGCTGAAGTCGCCGTTGATAACAAGAGGATTACTAATCGTTCGCGTTCCACCAGAGGTAAGCGTGCCGCCGTTGATGTTGATCGCATTGCCCGCGCCGCTGTTTAACGACGCATCATTAGCCAGCGAAACCGTGCCCGAGGAGATCGTTGCACCGCCGGTAAAGGTGTTTGCTGTTGATAGAGTAATCGTGCCCACGCCGCCGAAGTCCACGCCGGCCGTGCCGGTGATGGACGTTGCCAGCCCGCTATTGATCGTCAGCGTGCCGGTGCTCTGGTTGAAGATCTCGCCGCGTGTGCCGCCGAATGCCAGCGTGGCGCTCATATTGGCGCTTGCGTTCAGGTTGGTCACCGGCTGACTCGTTGACGGATAGGGCATTACATAGACCGCTCCGCTGCCCACGGTCAACGTGTTAGCTCCGCCAGCCAGCGTGCCCGTGGTGGCGGCATTGCTGCGGAAAATAAGCGAGTAGCAAGACTGGCCCGCGGCCAACGTTACCGTGTCGCTTTCGCGAATCACGGCGATGTCGTTGGGGCCTGGGAACGTCGTTCCACCATTTGGCGAGGTCCACGTGGCGTTCACGTTCCAGTTGGCATTAGCCGCGGAGATGTAAACAAAGCTTCCGGCGGGCAGGTTTAACGCCACACCGTTTAGCGTCGGGTTATTCACGTACACACCAGGTCCGAAACTGGCTCCTTCCGTCACCAGCACGAACGGAACGGTTGTGCCGTTGTTGGCGGCCGGAGCAACGCCGTTGATGTTCGTGGCGAACAGGTTGCTGGTTGGATTGCTGGCCGAGCGAATGAAATTCAGCACACCGCCGCCATCGACGAGGTTCGATGTGGTCAACTGCACCTTGCCGGTCGTCGCTGTACCGTTCGGGGTCAGGGTCAAAATGCTGTTGCCCAAAACGGTCAACGTGCCGATGGTTTCGGTGCGATCCACGCCGGCGGGTGCCTGCATCACAAAGGCTCCGCCATTCAGGGTAACTGACGCCCCATCCGGGATGCGATTGGGCTCCGCCCCACCGGGCGAAGTGTTGTCAATCACAAACGCTGCCTGATTGCCGTTGATATTGCTAGGCGGATTGCCCACCTGCAGGTTGCCGGCAATTGCGCCGAACGCGCCGTTGACGATTACGCCGCCCTGATTGACGATCGTGGTGCCGGTGTAGGTGTTGGCCGCGTTGAAGAAAATGTTGCTGGGACCAGTCTTGACCAACGCACCCGTGCCGCCGATGGGCGCAAGGAAAGTCACGCCGTTGAAGCCGATAATCTCAAAGGTATCGTTGGCGGCGGGGGCAACGGTGAATGCCGGGCTGAACGTGAGCGTGCCGGTAGAATTATTCAATCCGGTAATGATCGCGCTCTGGCCACTGGCCGCGTTGTTTGTCATCACGAGCCTTAAACCGATCAACGCGTTGCCAAGAATCTGACTATTGGCGAGATTGTTGCACGTAAAAGATGTCGTACCGATGGCCGTGTTGGCGACCAACCCCAGGTTCGTGTTGATCGTGGAGAACGTATTGGGAAGCATGGCGTGATTGGAGATCGTGGACGACTGCGTGACCGCCAGGCCGTAAGCCGCTTGATTGTTGCCCGTGATGTTCAACTGCTGGCCGCTCATTGTGAGCGAACCGATCTGATGCATGCTGCCGAAGAACACCGCGCCATTTTCGCGCACGTCAATTGTGGAAACGTTGGACGGTATCTGCCCGGCCACGCTATTGTTCGACACCACGACATTGGCGTTGAACACACCGCTGGTGTTATTGCGCAGCGAAAGGTTGCCTCCCGTCAAGTTGATCGTCGCGCGCGGATTAGGCAAGCCCAGCGTGCCGGCGCCCTGCGCGATCAACTGCTGCGTTACGCCAACGTTGATCGTGCCGGAGAACACATTGCCGATGTTCTGCAGCACCAAGACTGAAGTAAAGGCGGGTGCAAAAATGGACTGGATGTTGATCGTGCCGGCGCCGGCCAACACGCCGCTTATGGTAATCTGCGGCGAGGCCAGCGTGAGCGGATTTTCCTGCTCAACCAATTTCATCGTCACGGTGCCATTGACATCCACTCGCCCGCTGAATATAGGATTGTTATTAAACGCGCAGCCGAGCGCCGAGCCGTCATTCAGCGTAATCTGATTTGGAATGGTGACATTGTTGGCGGCGAATGTGCCGCCGCTGTTGATCGTCAGCGTATTTGCAGCGTTGCCAAGACACGCGCCATTTGTCGCGAGCAACGTGCTGTTCAGAATCCAGTCACCGCGGTAGTTAGTGCTTTGGGTCAGCACCACTTTGCCTGGGCCGTTGACGGTGATAGTCGAACCGCTTGAACCGCCTGTGATCTGATTAAGCGCAGTTTCCATGCGCAACTCGTCCGCAGCGCTGAGCGTCTCAAAAATCACGTTCGCGGCGGTCGCGACCGTGATCGTTCCCTGGGTATTGACACCGCTGACCATGAAGCCCGTGCCGCGCAACTTGGATCCGTCGTTCAGCAGGACGTTGGACCCATGCGGGATATTGCCGTTGAACTCCACTGCGCTGCCGCTGTAGGCGGTGATGAGCCCCGCGCCGGCGGGGAGGGCCACGCCAGAGAGTTTCAACGTGCCGCCCCAGACATTCGTCGGCCCCGTCCGCAACGTGATAGCTTCCGCGTTTAAGAAGACGGTGCCCGAATTGCCAAGCGCGTTGATGCCCAGCGCTTGCACGTTGCCCACTAGCGCGGAGCCAATCATGAACTGCTTGCCGGCCGCCGCTTCCAGGCTGCCGCCATTCGCGTTAACGGTGCGCGCCGTGGCGAAATCGGCCGTCGCGAGCAACCCGCCGCCGTTCAGGTTTACTTGATTGGACGGCGGACCCATGACATTGTCGGCCGCCACTGAAACGACACCACCACTGACATTAAGCGACGGCGCGAAGTTGCTGCCTGCCCCGGCCAGTACCAGTGTGCCGGTACCGCCTTTGGTCAGCCCCGCCGCGCTGGTGTTGTTGAGCGCGTTGTTGGTCGTCAGCACGGCGGCTCCGTTGACGACAATCATGCCTTCGTTGGTCTGGAAATCGACCGCCAGCGTGTCCGCGCTGGCCGTGCCGATGGTAACGTTGCCAGCCGTCACGAGGATACCAGCCGCCGTGACACCCACCGTCTGCGCGCCCGAACCGGCAAACGCCTTGAGGCTGCCGTTGGTGTTGGAACTGGCGCCCGGGTTGGTGGATGCCGCGTTGAATTGAATCTGCGCCACGACGGCCGTCGGCCCGGCAACAGTCACGGGGTCATTGATGATGACGATCGAGCCGGCGGTTGGGATGGCTGGTGCGCCTATGCCGTTAACCCAAGTGGCCGCGGTGTTCCAGTCCCCGCCGCCAGCCTTGGTGGCAAAGATCGTCCCGCCGGCTGGAACGATGCCTTCGGGGTTGAGCGTATCCGCTCCGGCCCCGGAGTTGTAGGACGCCGGCCCGCCGGCAACGGTGATGGCGTTCATAACCGATGCAGCCGGCGCGACGCTGGCGTTAATGTGCCCCGCGCCTGCGCCGCCGCCAGCATTGGTCCCGCGGATGTAGTTCAACGTGCCGCCGCCAGCGCCGCGGGTAATCAGCGCGCTCGCCGTCAACACCGCTTTGCCGAAGTTCCCGGAGCCGTTGGGTACGAGGTTGATCGTGCTGGCACCGCCCAGCAGGTTCAAATTGCCGATGGTCTCCACGCGGTCAAAAGTGCTGGAGAATGGCGCCGCCATCTTCAGCGTGCCGCCGTTCATCAGCAGCGTCGCCGCATCGCCGATGACGTTGGCCGAGCTGGCGGTTAGATCGAGCGTGCCGTTCGGGTTGACCTGGATCGTGGTCGCGCCCGAAACGGAGCCCGCGTTGCCGGAGAACTGAAGTGTGGCTGGCACGGTCGAACTGCCGTTGACCACCACCGCGCCGTTCATCTGAAGCGCGCCCGAAAGGTTCACCAAGCCCGCGTTGACTGTCAGGGAGGGAACCGACACGTTCGCCGCAAAGCCGACGCCGCCCACCGCGCCCGAGGCGGCCAGGCCCGCCGTCGGGTTCGTGTAAGTGAACGTCGTGGTGGACGGAACGCTTGTCACCGTAAAGGTGCCGTTGTAACCGGGTAATGGGACGCTTGGGACGCCGAAGATAGTGACCGTCTGTCCGACCGTGAAGTTGTGGCCAGTCGTGGTTGTTATGGTGACGATGTTGCCCGCCTCGGTTGCGCCGCCGGGCGAGGCGGCAATCGCAAAGTTGCCAAAGGTGCTGTTGGGGCCGGACAACTGCGCGCTTCCGTTGCCCAGTTTGGTCAATGCGGTGCCTGCGCCGGTAATGTTGGCCGAGCAAACCAGATCAAAGGGAGGTGCGCCCGGACCGCTGCCGGCATTCACCGTCAGATCACGGATCCCCACTGTAACCAAGGTCGCCGTACCATTGTTCGACGTCGGAAGCGCTGGAGTCGGATTAAAGTACGTAAACTGGGTGCTGGAAGGAACGGTTAATATGGTATAGGTGCCACTGTAGCTGGCATTCGCGACGCCGGCGATAGTGACCACTTGTCCCGGCGCAAAGTTATGCGCCGCAGTAAGCGAGATTGTCGCAATATTTCCGGCTTCGGAGGCGCCAGTGCCTGCACCGGTATTGATGCTAAATACGGAATTCGCCAGTAGATTCAGCGAACCGATGGTGTTGTTGAAATTGGCCGCATTGATTCTGGCAGGGGAAGAGCCCACGGACGTGGCGGTGAGATCGCCTGTGCCAACGGCCGCATTTGCCAGCGACAAGGTTGCCGCGCCTATGTTCACGATGCCGCCGTTTATCGTGAGCGGCCCGATGTTGCAGTTGAAGCCTGCTCCCTGGCCGAGGCCGGCGATATCCAGCGTGGCGTTCTGGTTGACCACGGTCGTCGAATAGAAGGAGAAGGCGTTCGCGACGCCCGCCTGCAGTGTGCCACCGTTGATGAGAGTTGGACCGCTATAGTCAATCGTTTGCGGAGCCAGCGTGAAGGTGCCTGTATTACTCTTGGTCAAGGCCAGTGTGGCGCCTCTGAGCTGGCCAGCATAGGTGAACTGTCCCGTGTTGTTGATGGTCAGCGTGCGCAGCGCGTTGCCGGTGTTGGTGATCAAGTTGTTGTTCGTCGCCGCAGTCGGCAAAAGAGTGACGCCGGCATTCAACTGCTGGTCGAAGTTGTTCAAGTCGAACGTGCTGTCCATCCTATTATTGTTGGTTGCCGCTCCGCCCATTAAGACCGTGGAGTTTGGCGGGATCGCATTGTTAATTCCCAAACGGAGGTAGCCGGAATTGTGAATCGTGTTGCCACCGTAAGTGTTCTGCGCCGCCAGAATCATCGCGCCGTTGCCGAACTTTCCAAACGAGTAGTTATTGCCACCATCGGAGATCACGCCGGCCAGAGTAAACTGGAGGAAGCCCTGACTGTTGCTGATGTTGGTCGTGTAAATATTGACACTGCGCTGGAGCGTCACAGGGCCGCTGAACAATTGATGATTACCCATGCTGTATACGAAGAAATCGCCGTTCAGCTTCAAGGGATTACCTACGGCGCCGGATATATTGGACCCGAGGTAACCTCCGTTGATGGTCAAGGCAGACGAAGATAGCCCTTGCGGATGATTGAAGATCAAGCCGCCGGACGCCAAGACACTCTCGCCTGAGAACGTCGAGGGCGCGTTGAACACATTCATGCCCGACCCGGACAACGTCATAGCCGTGGGATTCGTTGACAGAATGGCGCCATTGAAATTGAGGAACCCGCCGCCGCTATTATTGATCGCACCCATCGTAGCGCCAAAGCTTACGTTGGCCGAGATAGTGAAGGGATTGTTGGCCGGATACAAGACGGACTGCGGGACAACGACGAAGTTATTGCTGGTTTCCAGCAAGCTCTTCCAAAGCAGTTGCCCGATGGCGGCACCGCCACCTTGCCCAAACTCAACGCGGATGGGGTACTTGACCCCTGCGCTGAGCGCTATCGAGTTGCTGGCGGTACCTCCGGCATTGACCACATCAATCAATACCGTGTTGTTCACGTACAGCCGGAAAAGATCGTCGACAGCCGGGGACTGGAAGGAATAAGTATCTGTATAGTTGGGTTGAATATAACCGTACCAAACACAAGTGTAATTTGAATTCGTGGTAAACTGCTGGGCCGGGTTCCTGGGGTTGTTGTTAATGTAACGGTTCACGATGGGATCAATTTTGGAGTTCTGGGGCAGCAGATTGAAGCAGTGGTACACGTTGGTCCCGTTGACATTGATTTGGCTGTAGGAATCGTTGCGCAGACCGAGCCCCGTGGCGCCACCTACGGGGGCGGTCTCGATCGTACCGCTGCTCACCGTCAGCGTGTCGCCGGAAGCCTGCGCCGAGGAACTCATCAGTCCGCCATAGATGAGGAAGTTGTCGCCGGCAACCGGCGCCGTGGAAACGGCGGCGGGGGCACCCACGAAGGTGATGTTGCCGCTTGCCGGCGCATAGGCCGTAATGGTCGCGACATTTCCCGCGGCCGGACCGCTGAGGAACTGGATGAACTTGCCAACGGGGCTGGGGATATTCACCAAGCCCGCGCTGGTCAACGACGTTGTCGTCGCGCCCGCCACGCTGATCGCATTGCCGCCCAAGACAAAGAGTGAGTTCACCGCGGGCGCGACGCCGAACGCAGGAGCGACCGTGATCTGGCCCGTCGCGCTGTTGAACGCCGAAACGTAGCTGATCTGATTCGCGCCGGTACCTAAGTAGAAGGTAACGGACGTTCGAGTCGCAACGGTCGAACCGATCAGCGCGGAACAAACGAAGGCTGTCGTGGGCGTGGCCGTTGTCGCGGTCACGGCGTAGTTGTTGACGTTGAACTCGTCGCCCACTGCGCCGCCGGTCTGTGCGGCGGGTGCCACTGTAAAAGCTGGCGTGAACGTGATAGTGCCATTGACTGAGTCGTGCGCGGTAATGGCCGCGCTTTGACCTTTTAGCGCTAGCGTTGTCCCGCCTGAGATCGTCACGGCGCGCCCGATTAGGGAAGCTGTGCCCTTCAGTGGGCCGCCGGCAACAACATTGGAGATCGACGTTATCGTCGGTGCTGGAGCAGCTGAGACGCCATAGTCGCCGACATAGATCACATCGGGGTTCCCGCTGGTGGTACTGGCGGCCAGATTGTTGACCAAGTGGATGGTTGCAGTGTTGTTCACTGTTGTGTGTGTGTCGATAATGCTTCTGTTCCCGGTTTGGAAAGTGATTGCGGTAATATCACGGCCGAGGAGCGAAGGGAAATTGGCAAACGCATTCACTTGCAGAGTATTGGTGGCGCTGGTTTGCGTCACTGAGTCCGTTTCTACGGTCAGCGGCGTGGGCGGCAGGAACGCGGGCGCGATCACCAGCGTATCCACCGTGCGGTTCCCGTTCATGGCGATGGTGTGGTCGGCCGCGATCACCACCGCGTCACCCGCTGTGGGCACGCCGGCTGGCGACCAGGTATTCGGACTGTCCCAATTGCCGCTGTTCAGCGAGTAGTACGTTGTGCCACCCAGGGTGCCTGCGCCGGCCACGATGCCGGCATTGCCATTGACGGCACTGCCCACTTGCACATACCCGCCCGGTCCACTGGTGCCGAGATAGGCGCCCGAGGCTATGAGCGGCTCAACAACGGTGATGAAATTGTAGCGCGTGCCGTTCGGTGGTTCGGTGGACATGAAAAGGTTGGCTTGAGCGGTAGTCGTGAAGGTGCGGTAGAAGTTCAGTACCGCGCCGTTGCTGTTGGTGATGGCACTGGCCGTCAACTGCACATTGCCGTTGCCGAACGCGGCGGGCCGCAACGTCAGTGAACTGGCGCTGGTGATATTCAACGTCCCGATCGTTTCGGTGCGGTTGATACTCGTCGCGCCGAGCATGGACAGGGCGCCGCCGGCCAGCGTGATCGTGGCGGTGTCGGCGAAGTGATTGGCGTTGCCGGCGCCGGCATTGTCAACCACCACGTTGCCGTTGGGATTGATCGTGAGATTGCCCGCGATGCCGCCGGTCGAGCCGTTGATCTGCAGCGTACCATTGGTGACGATGGTTGGACCCGTATAGGTGTTCAGGGCCAGCAACTGCGCGATGCCAGTGCCATTGAGCGTGAAACTGCCACCGCCGACAATAATCCCGCTGAAATTGACCCCCGCACTCAGGGCATTGGTCGCGTTGAGTGGGAAATTCGGATTCAAGACAAGATTGCCAGTCAACGTGGTGGTTCCGACAAAATTCAGCAGGTACCCGTTGCCGTCCGTGATGTTCAGGTTGAAGGTTCCGGCTGGGACGGTCAACGTGTTCAATGACAGCACATTGTTTGTTCCGCCGCCGTTGTTGTTGACGTCCACACGCGAATCGGCGGAGAGGATCAGGTTGGCGAAGAAGTTGGCGGAGTTGTTAGACTTCAATTCCAGCCGTCCGCCCGCCAATTCGACTGTGGCGGGTGCGGTTTCCAGTCCCAGCGAGCCCTGGTTCTGGGCCTGCAGCACGCCCGCGAAACCGTTGGCGCCGAGGACTTTGATTCTGCCGCCGAACGGATTGTTGGGGTTGCTGAAGATGACCGCCTTGCCCGTGTTGTTTGCGTTCGGCGCGGCGATGGTTAACACCGAATTGACTGACTGCGACGCCACAATGCCGGAGATCGTCGTGCTGCGCACCTGGCCGTTGCCGACGGGTATGAGCGCGTCGTCCATTAAAATGGTGCCGCCGTTGTCAGTCACCATCAACGTGGGCGACACTGTCGCGCCTGAAAGGAGAAGCGTGCGATCGCCACCGGTGCTGCCCAGAGTGCCGCCGTCGAGAATCACGGCATTATTGAATGTATTGGCCGTGTTAACGATGAACTTCGCACCTGTCTTGACTCTCACACTCGAGGGCTGAGGCGTGTTGTCGCCCAGAGAGTGCGGAGGGTTGGCAACTGGGGCATCAACCTGAAGTGAGCCGCCCGTAACTTGCCACAGTCCTTCGTAACCGGTGCTGCTATTCGTCAGAATCACGCGACCGGGCACTGCACCTGTGTTGGCGTTGACGGTGATGACGTTGGCCGGGTCGGTAACACCTAAGAAGAGCGAGGTAAACTGTCCATTGATCCTGAAGAAGTCGCTAGGGGTCGTGGCTTTATGTTCGATCGTGATACCGGCCTGGTTGCCGGTCGTGATGGCGATGTTCTGGCTTTCGATCATACGCACCGTACCGATGGCGCGCAACGTGGCCTGATCGTTGAGTTGCAGCAGCGGGTTCTGAGCCCAGGTCATCTGATCGCCAAGCTCCAAGGCGGCCGGAGAGCCAGCGCCGGCGACAAAGACCGTGCCACCCACGCCCAAGGCATTCGGATGATCGCAATGGATCGTGCCATTATTGATATAGACATTGTTCGAGCGCACGCTGCCGCTGGATGCGTTGAGTGTCAGCGCGCCGCTGCCGATCTTTGTCAATGTGCCAGGATCGGCTTTCGCTGTCGCTTTGCCGGACGCGCCCCAATACGCACGCCCGCCCCAAAGCGAATATGCGATGCCTTTGACGGTGTTATTGTTTCCACCTGTGCCGAGGTTGACGGCCACGGCTGGAATCTCCAGGCGGATCCACTGCCCGGCCGGCAACGCGGCGCCCAACTGGCGGTGCTTCACTTCGCTGGTTACGCCGATATCGATTGCGGCGGGCCAGGGAATCACGTCCGATCCCCAGAAAGGACGGTGATCCCATGCGCCGCCGGCGTCCATGTACTGCAACATCACTTCCTGGGGCGGATTGGCGGGATCGAGGTAAACATACTGGAACAGAATATCCGTAGCGGCGACTGCCATGGTAGTGCCTGTGGCGTTCTGGAAGTAATGCTGGTGTTCGGCATCGAAGGCAATGGCTGACGCATGAATTGAACTCGTGCCGGCGCCGCCGGGATAGCTTGGGAAGGTGGCGGCCGGGTCGGGAATTCCCAGAGACGCCGCAGTTGCGAAGGTGAAAACCGCGGAATCCGGCACGTCGGCGGCGGTAGTGCCGGTGCCCAAGATGCCGACCAAGGTAGTGGTGACGTATGGCGCGTCCGCGTTGGCGCCCGGCCCCAGCGGGCTGGTCAACGTGAAATTGTTCGCGCCGGACACATCAATTGAGCCATTGCCGACCGTGACCGTGCGCGCGGACGAGAACGACGCGTTGACCTGCAATGCCCCGCCGGTCACGAGGACGCTTGTGCCCGCACCGGTGCTCAACTGCTGGTCGTTGGTGACCGCCAGAATGCCGCCCGCAACGGTCGTCTGTCCGGCATAGGTGTTTGGATTGGCAACGCCGGTGGCCAGCGTAAGCGTGCCGACGCCGGTCTTGGTCAAGCCATTGTTTCCGGCACCCGCGCCACCGGTAATGACATTATTGATCGTCAAAGTGCCGCCGGCACCGACATTGATGATGCCTTCGATGTTTGCGCCGTTGTTGAAGTTGACCGTGAGCAGATTGCTGAGGGCTGCGTCGCCAAGGGCCGCCGTGACGCCCGCATCGACGCTGATGCCCCCCGCGCCGACTTGCAGCGTGGCCGTCCCCGCCGCGGATGTGACGAGACTGCCGCCGGTCTGGAACTGAATAGACTGGGCCAGCGCGGTCGCGGCTGGAGCGACTGTCATGGCCTTGTTCACGATCACGATCGAAGTAATCGTTGAATTAGGCGCGGAACCTTGCGGCGTCGCGCCGTCGCCTTGGACCCAGTTCCCAGCCGAATTGTAGTCACCGGCGTTACTCGAGATCCAGATATTGGCGTTATTGTTGCTGCCGTTATTGGGCCCATTGCCTGGGACCAGCCCATTGGGCGCATTCAAGTCCTTCGTGTTCGCCACCGTATCGTAATAGGCCGCTGCGCCGTTCACGAGGATGCCGTTCAAGATGGCTTGCGCGGGCGCGCCCGCGGTGTTTGTGAAATGCGGCTGCGCGGTACCCGTGCCGCTGTTGTTCGTGCTCAGCACCACCTGCGCTTGTGCGCCATTGGTGCGCGCCAGGGATGCCGATGTGAAAATGGCTTTGCCGGTCGCACCCGTCGTGGAGGTCGATGTCAGATTAACGGTGCTGTTTCCAGTGGCGAACGTCACCGCGCCCACAGTCTCGGTGCGGTCGTTGTCTGCAGGAGCGATAATGGACAAGGTGCCGCCGTTGAAGTTCACCGGCACGTTACCGATGCGGTCCACGTTTGCTGTGCCTTCGTTGGTGATTTCCAGGATGCCGCCGTTCAGGTTGATCGGCGTGGAACTGACGATCGTGCCGGAATCGCCCTTCAGTTGCAGCTTGCCGGCCGTGACGGTCGTCTGTCCGCTATAGGTGTCGGCATTCGTGAGCCGCAGCGTGCCGGGGCCATTTTTCAGAATGCCATTGCCGGCGCCGCTCACTACGCCGGTCAAAACCAGGCCGTTGGCGCTCGTGTTATTGACTGCGATCGTGCGGGGATTGGCATTGACGGACGCCGCTCCATTGAAGGTGATCGCATTGCTGCCGTTAACGATCAGATCGCCGTTGATGTTGATCGCATTGGCGAGCGTCACGGCCGCGCCGTTGTCCTGAATGACCACGTTGGCGCCGCCCACTGTAAACGCGCCCGCGGCAGTGCCGAATGCGGTATTGCTGCCAATCGTCACCACGCCACCGGCGTTCGCGGTGAAGCCGCCTGTGAAACCGTTGTTGCCGCTCAGAATCAGGTTGCCGCTGTTAGTCTTCGAAAGAGAGAACGCGCCCCCAATGCTGCCCGCCCACTCCACCTGGCTCCAGTTTGTGAGCGTCGTGTTCGCCAACAGGGTCAGACTGCCCGTGACCTTGATTGAGTACGGCGGCATGGCGTTGCTCAGGAATGTGAAGGCGTTCGCGGCCGCCAAAGGCGTGAAATTATTGGCGATGACGCGGTTGCCATTGACCGGTTCGACGATGATTCCGGCGACGTTAAAGGTGACAGCGCCCGCTCCCAATGCCGTATCGCTGCCAAGCTGCAGTGTTGCTAGTGGCGAGGCCGCGGCCGAAGACACCGTCAATCCGCCAGCACTCCAGGTGGCGCCGTTATTGCCGCTGATGCGCAGCGTGCCCGTCCCGGCGCGGGTGAGCGCCGACGCGCTGGTGATCTGACCGGCCAGTTCAGTGACGCCGGCGGTTGTGTTTACGGTCATGGTCGCGGCGGCTGTCATGTTGATGGGCCCGGCGAACGTCATCGTCCCGTTGCCGGCGGTTGTGAAGCTGCTGCTGATTGTCAGCGCGTTGTTCAGCGTGCGGTTGGTCGTCGTCTGGATTGTGCCCGCTGCGGCAATTGTGAGAGCCCCTGTGCCGAGGGCGGCGTCGTCGCCGGCGCTGAGCGTACCAGTGGCGCTCATTGTCGTGCCGCCTGAATATGTGTTGGCGGCCATGAGCGTGGCGGTGCCTGCACCGGCGTTGGCCGCGGCGATTGCGATTGTGCCCGTGCCACCGCCGATGACACCATTCAACGTCGCGTTCGTGGTGTTGTCGGAGGGGGCTCCAATTGTCAGGGTCTGCGTGCCCGCGGCCCCGCTGCTAATCGCGCCGTTGATGGTGCCGCCTTCCGTTCCGATGGTCGTATTGCCGAGCAACGAAATCGGGCCGTTCAGCACACCGATCAGACGAATGGCGCCGCGGCTCTCGTTATTGCCGGTGCCGACCACTTGAATCTGTCCAAAAGAGCAGGTGCCGGCGCTGACGAGAAGCTGGCTGCCGCTGTCGATCAAGACCGTGGCACTGTTCGCGATCAAATTAGTGATATTCCACTTGTCCCCGGTGGCTGCGGAATTGGCCAGCTCAATCGTGCCAGCAAAAGTGGTCACG
The DNA here is from genome assembly GCA_036504595.1 of Planctomycetota bacterium. Taxonomy (GTDB): domain Bacteria; phylum Planctomycetota; class SZUA-567; order H5-PLA8; family H5-PLA8; genus DASXUX01. Next base: position 445,241 of record DASXUX010000095.1, read on the forward strand.
TTGTTCATGGTTGTATTCTGTGCGGCGGCGGTGGAATGCAGCATTTTGATCCACCCGTTCCCCGTAAACGTGTTGTTCCATATGACATTGTCTGCGTTGAGGACCAATGTGCCAGGATTGTTGATCACCGTGTTGCCGGGCAACGAGGTGATACCGTTGACCTGCAGCGTGCCCGCATTGACGACCGTTGTACCTGAGTAGGTATTGGCGCCGCCAAGTATCAGCGTGCCTGGGCCGGCTTTCACAAGTCCCTGTGTGCCGCCCGGAATGGCGACGTTGATGCTTGCGGTTTTTCCGGCCCCAAGCGTGTTGACGGTAATCGTGGGGCTGCCGGAAGTGACGCTGAGCGTCAGCGTGTTAGCGCCTCCGGCGATCGTCCAGTTGCCGGCTGTGGCGGGAGCGGTATCCCCGAAGATCAGTTGTCCCACAGTCACGTTGCTGCTGAGAGTGATGGTGGTATCAGCCGTGATGTCGATCAGACTGAAATCCGCAATGGCATCCACCCCATTAGGCACGCCACCGGTCCAGTTGGCAGCGGTATTCCAGAGGCCATCGCCGCCCCCGCCGGTCCAGGAGGCCGCCGCCGCAGAGCCGACGGAAAGCAGAACTACGCTCGCCAAGATGTGTAGAGTTCGGCACCGCTGGTTGGACAGGTTTTGTAGGCGAGCCATGACTTACCCTCCTGCTGAGCTTTGCTCTGCCGTCTGAGATGCTGTTTTTCGTCCTGATCCTTACCCGGCACCTTGGAAATTCACCAGGACGAAAGACGCGAATCGACAGACGATCAAATGACCTCGGCGTGTCCGCTGCAAACCGCGCGAGCGGCGCGGCGTCCGAAACTGCAGAAAGCATTAACTCATCAGTGTTCGCAAACCTTACACCGACGGCTAGCACCCGTCGTGCATGGGCACTGCAAGAGGTCGGAATAACGGGCACTCGAAAGTGCCACATAGCACGGGACAGATTGCCTAAGTCATTGAAGGTGCTGGATAAAGGTGCATGGAGATCGGCACAGGTTGCTGGTGATTCAGAAACGAAAGTGGGCGTGCGGCCGGTGAAAAAGTTTCCTTTGATTTCATTACAGAATTGAGAACTGCAAAACGCGATGCGTGCGCTGGGTGCACATCGAGCATCAGGGAGGACTTAGCCGGAAAGGCTATGCCGCTGGAGTACGCTTCTTCCAGCCCGCCAGCTTTCCTGCTTGTAGCACAATCCACCTGGACTGCAGCGGAAAGCTACTTCTCGCGCTTCGTTATCTTGGCGGCCTCTGAGTTCCCGAACTCCATGGTGGGGTGGCTGAACTTTACGTCATTGTGGTAGGTGGCGTATTCGGTGACGATTGCGCCATTCGGGCCTGCTCGCATGAAATGAAAGGACTCGGGATCATTCAGCGAGTAAATCTCTCCGGCGACGCATTTCTTGACATATTTCGACTTGAACCACGCTTGACCGTAACCCCAAGGCAACTGGCTTTTCGGCATCTCGCTGACCAGTGTTTCGCCCTCGGAACCCTTGCACTCGCCGAAGAATTCGACCGAACCATGACGGATATGCCACGTCTCCATCTTGGGACCAAAGCCCTTGTTGTCGCGATCGCCGAGGTGATTGTGCTCGGGAAGCATCTGGCCGGGCAGCAGGAAGATCTCGTGGCCGAGGTAGCCGTAGACCTTGTCCTTGAAGTCACCCTTGTACGCCTTCGTGCCGACTTCGCCAAAGGTTCCGGAGACATTCTTCCAGAAGATCCCGGCCATGCCGAGCGACGCAAAACTGCCCTGCTTGAAATCAGCCGTCCAGAACTCCTTTGTTTTGAGATACGGCGGAATCGGGTAGTGATACGCCTTCATCATGTCGTAATAGGCTTTCTTGGCCACGTCCTGATCAAACGAGCCGTCCGCTTTATAGAAGGCGGAGTTCTCCAACGTGGGCACGGCCGAAAACGGCTTAAGGCCGGTGTTCTCGTCGGGCGTGGTGCCTTCGGCCGCTCGATAGCTTCCGGCCAGTGACAGTCCGACGATGCACAGCAGGAGATACGTCGTGGTTCTTGTCATGTGTTGTTCCTTAGCGGACGACGGATGGAGAAGTCGTGCGGCAGTCTAGCGAGGGCGAAGAGCGGGTCAAGGGACGGTAGAACTGTCACAGCAAACGATAGCAGTGCCGGCCAGATACCGTAATGCGGACCATTGGCGGGAAACGAGACTTGCCCCGGGTGCAACAGGGGAGAGTGCTTAACTCTTCGGCTTCGGCGCGGGCGGTTTCAAAACGGAGCGAATGGCGTCGATGAGAGCACCAGGCTCAATGGGTTTGGCGACGTGGCATTGGTACCCGGCCTCCCGGGCAAGAGTTGCGTTCTCCGGCTGAGCGTAGCCGGTTAACGCGATGGCTGGGATGGGCGCGCGTGCTTTTTCCTTTTCCAGAGCGCGCACTTTGGTAATCAACACGTAACCATCTTCTCCGGGCATGCCGATGTCGCTGACCAGTATGGTCGGCTGGAAGTCCTCGATCTGCGCGAGTGCTTCGCCGGTGGACGCAGCGACTCTTGTAACGGCACCAGCCAACCGCAGGATTTCGGTGAGCAGTTCGCGGACGTCGTCGTCATCTTCGGCGATGAGAACCTTCTCGCCGGCAAGAACCTCGGAACTTCCGTGCGGCGTCGGGGTCGGCGCCGCGGGCATGAGATGCGGCTGAGTCAGCAAGGGCAGTCGCACAGTGAAGGTTGCGCCTTTGTCTTCCCCTTCGCTGTGAACGGAGATGCTGCCGTCGTGTTCCTCGACGATGTGCCGCACGATGGCCAGCCCGAGCCCCAGTCCGCTGTAGCGACGGGTGGTGCTGCTGTCCTCCTGCGTAAAACGATCAAAGATGCGCGGCAGAAACTCGTGGCTGATGCCTTTGCCGGTATCCGTTACGGTGAGGACGGCCCAGTGGTCTTCTGCCGATGCCAAAACCCGCACCTGACCGCTTGCCGGGGTGAATTTGATCGCGTTCGACACCAGGTTCCAGATCATCTGCTGCAACCTGGCTGAATCGCCGTTGGCCAGAATGGATCCTTCACTGGATTGCAGCGTCAACTCGACGCCCTTCGAGGTGGCCAACTGGCGCATGCTTTCAAGGGTGTCCCTCACGACGGCCAGGAGTTCCAGCGGCGCTTTGGTAATCGACATCTTGCCGGCAATGATGCGCGAAACATCCAGCAGATCCTCGATCAGGTGCCGTTGCGCATTGACGTTGCGTTCAATGACCTGAAGACCCTTGCGCGCGGTGTCCTTGTCCAGCACATGCGTCTGCAGTATGCGCACCCAGCCCAGCATGGAGGTCAAGGGGGTGCGAAGTTCATGCGACAACACCGCCAGAAATTCGTCCTTCACGCGGTTGGCCCGGCGCAGTTCTGCGTTCTTGCGCTCCAGTTCCTGCACCATTTTCTCGCGCGTTTCGGCCAGTTCGCGGGATGCGCGGGCCTCGTTCACGGCGAGCTGCAGCCGCAACGACTCCTCATGCAGCCGCCGCTGCTGTTCCTCAATGTGATGGCGCCGAATCTGCGCACGCACCCGTTCCTTCAGGACGCCAAAATCCTGCGACTTGACGATGAAATCGTCGGCGCCGGCGTTCAGCCCCCGGAAGAGCGACTCGCGGTCGTCCCGCGCCGTCACCATGATCAACGGAATGCTTCGAGAAGCGGTCGAGTGCTTGACACGGGAACACACCTCTTCACCGGTCATCCCCGGCATCACCAGGTCCAGCAAAATGCAGTCGATGTGCTGCATCTCCAACAGGTCCAGCGCCTCCTGTCCCGATCGCGCCAGGACCACGTCATAGCCTTCCCCATAAAGCTGCCCGGCCAGTTCGGCGAGGTAGGTCTGGCTGTCGTCCACCGCCAGCAGCCGCTTGGGCCCGAAGAGGTGAAACTCGCGATTCTTCAGGGATGTCTTTTCACCGCTGCGCAGCAGCGACGTCAAGCGTGCCAGCACGACCTCTACGCCTTCGCCCTTGCGCAAGAACGCATCGGCCCCGGCCTCCAGCGCACGGATCTCCTCGTCCCGCCCTTCCTCGGCGGTCAGCATGAGGCATGGTATGGCGCGGGAAGCCGCATCGGTTTTCAGGCGGCGGATGACCGTCGCGCCGTCGATGCCCGGCAGAACGCCATTGACGATAATAGCGTCCGGATGCCGGCGCGAGGCAAGCTGAAGGCCTTCTTCACCGCTTTCCGCAAGGATAACACTGTAGCCGCGCGTCCGCAGCGTCTCGCCAAGCGACTGCCGGAACGTCATGCTGTCGTCAATCAGCAGCACGCAGGCTTTCGCCGCGGGTGGTTCCTGATCCGAATCGTCGTGCAGCAATTCGCCGACGCGGGCCACGAGAAACCCGAGGTCGTAGGGTTTTCCAATATACTCGTCGGCCCCCGTGCTGAGTCCCCGGATGCGTGCGCCAACTTCCGCTTCTGACGACAGCATCACGACGGGCGTTTTCCCATGCGGTGTGCTCTTGAACTCGCGCAGAAACTCAACCCCGTCGCCGTCCGGCAGCAGAACGTCCAAAAGGACCAAGTGATAGGGTTCGCGGTCCAGAGCGGCACGTGCCTGCTGCAGGGTTTCGGCTGCCGTGACCGCGAAGCCGGCCCGCTCCAATGCCTCCTGCAGGTCCATGCGGACCGTGACGCTATCGTCCACAACCAGAATTCGTGCGCTCATTGCTTGTTCCACACTCACATTCTTTACTCACTAACGGACCGATTGCACCAGCCACGGCGCAATCTCTGGCAGGGGTAAAATGCATTCCGCCGCGCCCAGCAATGCCGCTTCGCGCGGCATTCCATATACCACAGACGTTTCCTGATCCTGCGCCAACGTCAGTCCGCCGGCGCGGCGTATTGCCAACAGCCCCGCGGCTCCGTCGCTGCCCATTCCCGTCAACACACACGCAATCGTCCGCGGGCCTTTGGCCGCGGCAACAGATTCGAAGAGAACGTCCACCGATGGCCGGCAGAAGTGCCGCTCCGGATCCATTGTGAGCCTCAGTCTGTTGCCGTCGAGCACCAGATGACGATCGGGTGGGGACAAGAGCACACAGCCCTCCCCCCGCGGCGGCAATGTCTCGACGCCGGAAACATATCGTACCCGCAGGCGAGACTCACTGTCCAGCCATTCCGCAAAACTAGCCGCGAGAATATGGCTAAGATGTAGTACGAGCAGAATGGGCAAGGGGAAGTCGGCTGGCAATTCGTGCAGGATCTCCCGAAGCGCTCCTGGCCCACCCGTGGACGCGCCGATGACTACTAGCTCTTTGGGGCCAGGGGTGGTACTGCGCGGCTCGACACCTGGCGACAGTGGGGAGGGCTTCAGCCGGCCGCGCGGGTGTGTGATGACTTTGATCCTGGCAGCGCGCTTGACCATCTGTCGCAGGCTCTGTTCCCACACCCGCGAATCATCGCTTCCCGCATCTTTTTCGAGGATCTCCAGCGCTCCAGCAGCCAATGCATCCAGTGTCTTGAACTGGCTGCCCCGATTGCGCGCACTGGAAACGATCAGAATCGGCGTCGGGCAGTACGCCATCACGTACTCGGTGACAGACAAGCCACTCACGACCGGCAGCACAATGTCCAGCGTCATGACATCTGGGCGCAGCGACTGGCACATCTCGATCCCCTGCCGGCCATCGGTCGCTTCGCCGACGACGGTCAACTCGGGATCGGCGGCGAGCGCATCCACGATCGCTCGCCGGACCGTCAATGAATCTTCGACAACGAGGACACGAATGGCGCGCTCGTTCATCCGATCAGGCTCCCAATCAGGGCCAGCAACTTCTGTTGATCGAACTCGCTCTTGACGATGTAGGCCCGCGCGCCGGCTTGCGCCCCCCGCCGGCGGTCTTCGGCCGAGCCCAGCGAGGTCACAATGATCGACGGTGTTTCGCGAAGTGTTCCTTCAGCGCGCGTGCGCTCGATGAACTGGAAACCGTTCATCCCCGGCAGTTCCACGTCCACGATGAAAAGGCTGTGCGCGCATTCGCGGGCCTTGGCCAAGCCCTCTTCGGCGGAAACAGCCGGATCGACAGCGAAGCCGGCGCCCTCCAAAATGCTTTGCAGCAGCAGACGAGTCGTCAGCGAATCGTCGATCAGCAGCACGGGCGCAATGCGTGCAGCTTCACGCGATGGTTCCGCCACGACAACGTTCTGTGACCGTCCGGAGATTGCGGCTGGATCCAGGATCAACTGCGGTTTTCCTTCGCGATCCAGGAATACGCCGGAGAGAAGGGGAAGCGATCCGGCGAGTGCTGGAAGCGGGCGCGCGACGACGTCGGAAATACCGCGAAGCTGGTCCACCAGAAGTCCGGTGAGTTTGTTGCCGTCTTGCACGATCACGGCCGGTCTGGCTTTCGGGGAAGCACCGAGCGCATCCGATACGCCGAGGACCGTGCCCAACGGGATGAGCGGAATCATCGCTCCATTGACAACGATGGTCTGCCGGTCCGAGGAGCGCAGTACGCTGCCAGGCAGCACCTGGATAATCTGGCGAATGGATTCAAACGGTAATGAGGCGGCTGAAGCGGCAGCGGAAAAGCTCAAGACACGCAGGGACGAAAGCACCGCCGGAACGACAATCTCCACCGTTGTGCCCTGCCCGGGCGAACTCTTCAGAGAGGCGCGGCCTTTCAGCCGCTGCACAATGCTCCGGACGGCGTTGAGGCCGACGCCGCGGCCCGAGACCTCGGTGAGCGCCGGCGCCGTCGAGACTCCGCCCCCGAACAACAAGGCGATGGCAACATCAAAGCTCAAGTCCTGGGCATCGGCGGGGGCAATCAAGCGGCTCTGTACAGCGGCCTTTCGAATGGCCTGCAGATCGATTCCGCGTCCATCGTCGCTGCAAGTGAACACCATTCCGCCGCCGCGGCGTTCGGCGTGCACACGTATCGTTCCCTTTGCTGGTTTGCCCGCGGCAAGGCGTTCTGTTTCTGTTTCGATGCCGTGCGCGACGCAGTTCCGGACCAGATGCTGCAGCGCCTCGCGGATTCCGGTCAAGACTTGCGCCTCCAGTCTGCCTTCGCCGCCGCTGGCGAAGAACTGCACCGGCTTGCTCAGCGCCGCTGCGGTATCCAGTGCCGCGCGTTCCACAGAGACGAAGATCGTGCTGGCAGGAATAAGGCGCAGGGTGTGCGTGCGTTCCTGCGCCTGTTCGAGCTCCTGCAGCGCCCGCTCCGATTTTGCAGCCAGTTGTCGCCGGATCCGTTTAAGCGTGCTTCGCAGTTCCTCGGATGCTGCACGCGCCGCGGGTCTGGCTTCCGAACTCGCGAGCTGCTCGGTAATCTGGTCAGCGAGTACCTCGACGTGATCAAGGTGCTCCACCTCCTGCTTCAGCCGCCCCAATTGGACGCCGGTTTCGACCAGTTCGCCGAGCACCTCGTCCAGATCGGCGACCTCCACCCGCACTGTACGCAGCGGCTCTTCGCCCGCCGCTTCCTGCTGGACGGCGTCCGTTCTCTGCCGCGCCTCGGCCGGCTGCTCGCGCTCAAGTGTCACGACAAGCGTGGAAATGGAATCGATCAAACGCTGCAGTTCAGCCGCGCTTTCGGACGGCGCCGCTCCGGGGCCTTCGCGGTAAGGAGCGAGCACATCTTCGATCTTGTGCGCCAAGTCGGCAATTTCAGTCTGCCGCACGACGCGGGCGGCGCCCTTGAGCGTGTGCGCATGGCGCAGCAGTCTGGCGATCTGTTCGGCCGAGCCGGCGCCACGCCGCACAGCCACCGAGCCCTGGACGAGGCCGTCCAGGAGTTCGCGCACTTCAATTCGAAAATACTTCAGCGGGTCTTTACGCATAGCTAGGCCGCTTGCGCGCTGATCAGGCGCACCAGTTCCTGCGACAACTTCGCCAGTTGCCCGGACGTCTGCAACGTCTGCGCTGTGCTGGTCTCCGTTTCCTTGGCTCCTTGAGCGGCATCATTAATGGCGACGCTGACCTGCTCCACGGCCGTGGTCTGTTGAGTCGTGCTCAGTTCGATTTCGCGGGCGGCTTCGGAGGTCGTCACCACCATGTCCAGGATCTGTTTCAGCGCGCCGGTCACGTCGCTGAACTGCTTGCGGCCGGCCTCGACCTCTTTCACGCCGGTCTCCGTCGCCAAGACCGCTGCATTGACTGCCGCGCGGACGTCATCGACCAGGGCCCGGATTTCCTTCGTTGAGGCGGCCACGCGATCGGCGAGGTTGCGGATTTCCGCGGCGACGACGGAGAAGCGGCGCCCCGCCTCGCCGGCCCCCGCGGCCTCGATGCTGGCGTTGATGGCGAGGATGTTCGTCTGGTCTGAAAGCTCGTTGATGACTTCGAGCACCGATCCGATCTGTTGGGACTTCTTGCCGAGGTCCAGCATGTGCGTCGCGATCACATCGACCTGCTGCTTGATGGCGCCCATGCCATTTTGAGCGCGCTGCGTGGTGCTATCTCCGCTCTTGGCTGAAGCCGATGTGTCCTGCGCTATCTTGGCGACGCGCTGCGAACTCTGCGCGATCTGATGCGAGGTTGCGACCAGCTCCTTGAGCGTGGCCGTGACCTCGTTCAGCGCGGCGCTCTGTTCCTTGGTGGCCGCCATCTGCTGATTGGAGGCCGCCTGCAATTCCGCCGCCGAGCCCTGGATGTGCTGGACCGCAGAACTGATCTGCCCCGTGAGGCTGCGAGTGAGTGCAATGGCTATGCCGGCGCCGATGAGCAGCGTGATGCCGGCGATGATCGCGACGAGCAGGCGGGCGGCGTCGGCAGCCTCGGTGGAGGCCTTCTTGGAGTCGTCCAGCAACCTCGTCTGTAACTTGACGAAATCATCGACTGCTCTGTCCAGCACGGCGCGTTTCGGGGCCACGTTCTTGTCCAGCAAGACGGCGATTTCGGCCTGGGGAGTGTTTCCTTTGCGCAAGGCAATCAGATCCTGGAGGGCCCGCTCGTGATCGCGTTCGGCGTCGTTCACGTGCTGGATCAGCTCTTTGCCCTCCGCAGTCTCGAGCAGCGGCTTGATGCGGTCGATCGCCTCCGCAAAGTCCCTGCGATGCCGCGCCATGGTCGTGACATCCTCCGGATCGGCATCCAGCAGAAAACTGCGCGAGGCGGCATACTTGCCCATCACTGCGGTGCGCAGCTTCTCGGCATCGATCAGCTTGCTGGCAAAGTCAGAGATGACGCGGTCCTTGCTCTCGACAGCGGTCCGAAGGGCATAGACCGCGATGCCGCTGATGAGCATCGTCAGCGCCACCAGCGCCGCGAAACCCAGCCCGATCTTCTTCCCGATTGTCCAGTTGTCGAGCATTCGATTCTCCTCCCCTCAGGTATTGCTTACGTTCGCATTACCTCACGCGCTCGTGCAAAGCGCTCAGAACTGCCGGAAAACTGACGAGCCAATGCTGCAGATCTCCATGCTGGACCGCTGCGGCAACGAAGCGCTGCGGCGCTCGCTCGCCCGCGACATGCAGCGCGGACTGCGGCATCTGGAATTGTCCCTGCAGTGCCGTCACCGCCAGCCCGACGGGCTCGGCGCTCTTGCACAACAGGATGCAGGTCTCGCTCTTAGGGTCCGGAGTGTAACCCAGCATGCCACCCAGGCTGAAGACAGGCACGATCTGGCCGCGAACTGCCGCCAGCCCGAGCATTTCCGGGGGCTGTTCCGGCAGCGGAAGCACGGCAGATTGCAGAACCACCTCCTCTACTTCCTCCAGCCGCACGCACAGCGTTTCGGATCCGATGCGAAAGCCCAAGAACTGCAGCAAGCCAGGGGTTGCGGCAGCGGGCGGCGCCGCAAAACTCTCATCAAACGCTGCGCGCAGTGCGGCGGCCGTGGAATGATACCCCGTGGCGTTGCTCATGTTCGTATGCCCTTCTCACAAGCCAGAATCTCACGGTCGCACAACTCTATCAATGCGTGTCGATCGAAGCCACCTCCGAACAACAGTACGCGCGAGGCCGATTCCAGCGCCAGCAGCGTCCGCGCGTTGCTGAGTTGCCGCCGTGCCGAGACTGCATCACCGGCGCGCCGGTGCAGCCGGCCGAGGTGGAACTGCGGCATGGCGAAGCCGGAGTCAAGGTAAATGGCGATTCGGTCGTGCTCCGCGGCAGCGCTCAAGGCGCCGCTGTTTTCGCATAACAGCGCCATCACGTAATGCGCGCCGGCGTCCAGATCCGACGCGTTCAGCAACTGCTCGCAGGCTGTGCGCGCCTCGGCCAGCTTGCCCCGATTGAGGCACACGACGGCCCAGAGCAGCAGGACGTCCGGATCCACGCGTGTGGGCAGTTCGCTCAAGACCTGCTCAGCATCCGAGAAGCGTTCCTCGCGCAACAACTCCAGTGCGCGCGCAACGACAGAGCTCGTGGGCTGCGCTGCCGGCGTTTCCATCTTCTCTTCCGGCGCTGCGATGGCCGGGTGCGACGCGCCGCTGTCAGTGGCCAGCGACCTGACGCGCTCGGTGGCACGCGTGATCGTATCGACCCAGGATCCGTCCATTTTCGCGGGCAGCGGACGTGGCGTGATTGGCGGCGCGGCAAGCGGCGATGCCACGGGGGTCTCTCCGGCACGCCGTTTCTGATAATAGAATGCGCCATTGCCGGTGCGAAGCTGGTAGTCGTCCGAGATTCCGCGCAGCGTTTCGGCGTGCCCAAGGAACAGGAAGCCTTCGGGCAGCAGCGCGTCGGTCAGCCGGGCGATGACGGTGCGCGTGGTGGAGAAGGTGAAGTAGATGGAAACATTGCGGAAGAAAATGGAATCAAAGAGCATTCCGCCGCCCAGCGGAGCAGAGCCATCGGCAAAGTTGTGAGGTTCGAACTCTACCGCCGCCCGCAGTTCATCCAGCAGCACGAACTTGCGGTTGTCCTGGCGGAAGTATCTCTCGCGCAAATGAAGCGGTAGGTCACGCAGCGACCAAGGCGAGTAGCAGCCGCGGCGCGCCTTCCGCAAAAAGGCGCCATTTACATCCAAGCCCCAGATGTGCACCTGCTTCCAGCGTGCCGGCGGCAGATGCTCCCGGACCAGGATCGCCAGCGTGTAGGCTTCCTCGCCCGATGCGCAGCCCGCCGACAGAAGGTTCAGCGGACGCCCGCCAGAATCCGCGGCCCACGGAAGCAGCACCGTCTCGACAAATGCCTCGAATTGAGCTGAATGCCGGAAGAACCAGCTCTCGCCGACCGTGAGCTGCTCGGCCAATAACGAGAGCTCCTGGTCGGCGGCTTGAGTCTGAAAACGCCACAGGTACTCCGCGAAGCTGCGGGCGCCTGTGGCGGCCATGCGGCCGCGAAGAATCTCGCCCAAATCCAAGCAGTGGCTGGATTCCTCGAATGAGAGTCCGAGACGATCGGCAATGATGCTGGAGAATTGCCGCAGTTCGGTCGACGTTACGTTCAGGTCTACGCCTTTGTGCCGGGCGCTTCCAGTTTGTGCCATAGCTCTTCAGAGATGATCCGTGTTTCCTCGAGGACGACGACAAGTTCATGGTCGAGTGTGCCAAGCGTCGAAATGGCGTTGTGCTGTGCGCGCTGCAAGAGCGGCGGCAGACCGCTGAGGTCCGCTGCCGAGAGCGCGCGTACGTCGTTGACGATGCTTACGGCCAGTGCCACTGGACGGCCCGCGACGTTCAGCGTCACAAAACGAGAGGCTGCGTCAGGCGCGCGGGTTGCCGCCTGCTGCGCCGGCAGTTCCGCATCCGCAAGCAAATGATCGAGATCGACAACGGGAGTCGGCAAGCCGCGAATAATGGCGACGCCGCGCACAAAACTCGGCATCCCGGCCAGCGGTTTCACGGGTAGCGGACGCAACGTTTCGCGCACGGCGGCCAATGGCAAGGCGCAGAGGCAGCCGTGCGAGGTGACAATCAAGAAAAAGGAACTCGCTTCTAATGACATGTGATGAGTGCCACTGGAGGCAGACTGAGAACAGCATCCCCGGAACTATAGTACGAAGTTCGCGTGAAACGTCTAGGAGTATATGTGCGATAACAGGCTACATTCTCAGGGCTTTTCAAAAGTCGTCGTGACCGCAAAGAGAAAGGTAGGGCGGGCGTCCCAGCCCCCCCGGAGGAACGTCAACGAGGCGGGCAGGGACGCCCGCCCCACCGACTTTTGAAAAGCCCTGGCTACATTCTACGGCTTTGGTTGGCGTGGAGTGGCACGCATTACATAAAGCGTGATACGCGACATTTCCATGCAAAAGCGTACATGCGCCCGATACGGAATCGCGTAGATTCCGCTGTGCGCGCAGGGCTTCTTGTGCCTGCGACACGATGTTGCCGGGTGGGCCAACCTGCCGACAGCGCGGCAGTTTTACCGCGACAGCAAGCGCTCCAAGACTTCTGGTTCGGCTGGCTTGGTGATGTGGTGGTCGAAACCGGCTTCTCGCGCGTGACGACGGTCCTCTTCCTGGCCATAGCCGGTCATGGCGACCAGATAGGCGGAGGAGAGGTGCGGATCCTTGCGTATGGCCCGAGCGAGGGCGTAACCATCCATCTCGCCGGGCAAACCAATATCGGACAACACAATATCCGGGCGGAACTCATGCGCGAGATTGAGGCCCTCGAGGCCCGAGTGTGCCACCGCGACTTCATGCCCAACAATCGACAGCAGCACTTGCAGGCTTTCGGCCGCGTCGAGGTTGTCTTCAATGATCAGAATACGGTGCGTTCGTTTTTTGACAGGATCGAGTTTCTCCGGTCGAGGTGCGGCGATTTGCTTCTGTAACGGCAGGCGGACGATGAAACGAGAGCCTCGTCCTAACCCGGCGCTTTCAGCCTGCACGGTGCCGCCGTGCAACTCCGTCAGGCCCTTGACTAGCGCCAGACCCAAACCGAGTCCGCCGCGACTGCGGGCGACGCTGGAGTCCGCCTGGTTGAAGGGTTCGAAGATGCGCGTCATCGTCTCGGGCAGCATGCCGATGCCGGTATCCTGCACACTGATCAACGCCGTTCGACCGTGTTCTACGTCCAGGCCTAGAGTGACTTTGCCGCCAGAATTTGTGAATTTCAGCGCGTTGTTAAGCAGATTGCCCACAATCTGTTGAATGCGTGCCGGATCGCCGTGGATCCATAGCGCGCGGTCCGAAATGCAGCGCTCGAATGTCAACCCGCCGCCCTCCATTGTCGGCTGATAATCGACCGCAAACACGCGCATCATTTGGGTGAGATCGATGCTGTCTTTTCGCAGTTGGACTTTACCACGAGCTATTCGCGAGACATCCAAGAGTTCGTCAATCAGCCGTGCCATCTGTGAAACCTGCCGGTCGATCATCTCACGTGCGCGTTGCACGGTCGGGTCGGTCGTGTTCACGCGTTTGAGAATGTTCGATGCATTGCGGATGGGCGCCAGCGGGTTGCGCAGTTCATGCCCAAGCATAGCGAGAAAATCGTCCTTGCGGCGTTCGGCATCCTTGAGCCCATCCTCGGCCCGTTTGCGCTTGGCTATATCGCGGATATTGCACTGAACGACTTTGCGCCCGTCCTCGTCGTACAGATTGCTCACGAACTCCACGTCGCGTCTCTCGCCCGCCTTGGTCTGGAGCGGCAGATCTTCGTAGCGAGCGCTCCCCGTTTCCAACACACGCCGGAACGCAGCTTTACTCCGTTCTTGATCCTTCAGCAGGCCGAATTCCCAAAGCTCCTTGCCGACGAACTCTTCACGAGTGTACCCCAGCAGCGCAATAATAAATGGATTGGCGTCAGTCACTTTTCCGCTGTCCAGGTCCAGGATAAGTATTCCGTCCTGCGCCGTTTCAAAGAGCCGGCGAAAACGCATTTCCGAAATTCGCACTCGCTCCTCGGCCTCTTTGCGCGCGGCAATTTCAGCGCGGAGTTGCTCGTTCAGACTCTCCGCATCCTCCCTGAGCGCATGCTGGTGCAACCCAGCGATCAGCAAGGCTTCATTCAAAGCCGAAGTCTGGTCGATCAGCGGAACTTCATTATTGGGACTTTGTCCCGAAGGCATGGTGGAATTCCTCGCGCCGAAAAACGATTATTATTGGCAAATCCGGGAGAAAATTGGGCTCTACAGTGTGAGCTTTCGAGTACGGGCTGCCCATCCAATCGCGGGCAAGACTGCGGTAAAGCCTATCGAAGCAGCCAACGGCTCATTACTACAACTTCGCGGGCAGCAGGAAGTCCTACAAATATCCATAATTTCTCGTTTCTTTTGCGTCGAAGATCGAACTTAGGTGAAAACGATAGGCCAGGCTGTTTCTAATTAAGCGTCACCTGCGGCGCAAAGGCACGGCTGTGGATCTTTCATAACTAGTGTCGCGTTGAGGAAGTCTTGAAACGCTGGTGCCACTGGCTCAGCCGGCCGGTTTTTTGGCCGGTTTAGCCAGTGCGGACGCAGGGGAAAACCCGGCACTGGCAAGCGCCCGCCAAACGGACGGCGGGCGCGTGCCAGTGGCACCATCATCCGTTTCAGGACATCCTCAACGCAGCACTAGACTTCGTCGGTCACCTTGTGGCCTTCGGCTCCGGCGCCGCCTCTTGGATCCGCCCGGTTCGCTCCGGCAGGCCAGTGGTTAAACGCGCATAGCCGGTGTGCCGGGGGCCGATGATGACCACTCCTTTGTCGGTGATCACATATTCGCGGATGTCTTTGCTGTGGTTGCCGCCGCGCTTTTTGATGACGACAATAACTTTGCGGAGCTGGCCTTCGATTTCCACGTAGCGCAGCCGGATAATGTCGTCGGTCAGGAATGAAATTGCATAGTGACTGAACTGCATCGCGGCAAATGTGTCCTCGATCTCGACCGTGGTGAAGACCGTCACTCCTGCGCCGGTCAATGCCGCAATCATGCGGTAGAGCGATTCGCGAAAGTCCTCCCGGAAGCCCGGCGCCAGCGCCATTTCAAAGCCCACCAGGGAATCGATCACCAAGCGCTTGGCGTCGAGCTGTCTCACCGTATCAAGGATTTCCTGCATTGTCTCGTCCACTGAAAGGTCTAGCGGGCGCAGGTAAAGCATTTTGAGCTTTCCTTCTTTTTGCGGCGTCTCCAGATCCAGGCCAAACGTGCCGGCCCGCGCCACATAGCCTTGCGGGCGTTCCTCAAAGATCACGGCAATTCCCGGCTCGCCGTGGCGCAGTCCTTCGGCGAGAAATTGGGTCGCGAGCGCTGATTTCCCGGTGCCGGAAGGTCCCGACACCAGCACGCTGTCGCCTTCGGAGACGCCTCCGCCCATCATCTTGTCCAGTTCGAGAATACCCGTGGAAAGAAGCCGCCGTTTGGATGGCTGTACGTGTTTGCCGAGGAGGCCCAGAGTGCGGGAGAAAGCTTGCAGACCGTCACTCGTAATACGAATGGTGTGCAAACCCGGCACCGAGCCCTGCCCACGCGACTTAACGACCCGCAGTTTTCGCACGACAGAGTTGCGTTCGACGCTTTGACTGAGCCAGAGGAGCCCATCGGCGACAGTGAATACCGGATTGTCGTGCATTTCCCGCTCGGAGTATTCGCCAATTAGAAACGTGGTGGCTTCCCAACTTGTCAACAACAGGGCGAGGCGTTGAATGAAGGCCGGCAGTTCCAATGCCGCTGTGCTGTCTGGGACTTTGCGGACGAGGGTGCGGAACGAGTCCACCACCACGATGCTGGGAGTCGAAGCCTGCACTTCCCTGCCAATTTCCTCCAGCACCGTGCTCAAGTCCTTTTCCAACACCATGTCGCTCAAGTTGACAAAGCGAATCGCGGTGTTCAGTTTGGACGCATCGAAAAAGGAGTATTGTTGCTGATAGCGCAACATTTTCAGAGCGGGTTCGCCGAGGAGCGTGAAATAGAGTGCGGGTTTCTGCGGGGTTGCGTTGGCGAAGATGATCTGGTGCGCCAACGTTGTCTTCCCGCAACCCGGCGCACCGGCAATAATGTTGAAAGAAAATTCGGGTAAGCCACCACCCAAGATTTCGTCGAGGCCACGCACCCCGGTTGACAGTTGGCGGATTTTCACTTTATCCGCTCCGGCCAAGGTTGGCGGTTTGCGCGAAGCCAGCTTTCTCTGCTTCCTCACGGTGTTTTTCCTTTTTCGAAACTCAGGCCATCTGCGCTTGCCTGCGGCCAGACATCTTGCACCAACCGCAGCGTCAGCGGTTCGCCGATAAAGGTAATTAAGAGTCCGAGTAAGTGCGCGATGAGCGCGACTTCGCCCTTCGCACACTGGTCTTCGTCAGAGTGTGCTTCAATCTTGCACAAACCCGCCAAAGAGCCATCCGCCTTAATTTGCACGACGCTCAACGCGGGAACTTCCGCGCGGGCCAATGCTAACGCGCGAGCAAGGAGTGCCCGAAAGCCGGCGACTCCCGCCAATATGACCAGAAAATGTCGGAGTTTTTCGCAGACCCGAAATGCCGCGTCGGGATGGACTCCCGCGCCTTCGTAAGCCAGTAGCCGTTCTGCAAAATCTTTAAGCTTTGGATCCACTCGTGTCATACGCCCGTTCCCATCCCTGCAGCGGTGCACATGGTGCAGGGGGGGGTATACTCCTCTCCGCGATCCAAATAGCACAAGGTGTGCGCAAACTGATGTAGAACTCGATTTTTAGAGTAACCGTTCAGGCCAACGCAAGGAAACAGCTTTCAACACGGAGGCACAGAGGACACAGAGATCGCAGAGGTTTTTCTATTTTACTCCTTCTCCGTGCTCTCTGTGGTGTCTGCGTCTTTGTGTTGAAAGCTGTTAAAGAACGTTCGTAAACGTTAACGTGTTCAACCAATGGAGAAGTGAACGGCTACTTGGACAGGCAAGTGTTCAGTGCCACTGACCGCAGGGAACCCCTCCCCCGGCCCCTCCCCGATGCGGGGAGGGGAGAACGGCAAAACCGCGACTGGCTCACGTTGGATAGACTGAACGGTTACTTTTTAGAGATGGCACCCTTCACGGGTGCAAGGTGCTTCGCGCAGCAAGGCCGACAGCCACACACCGGCACAACGATGGCCGGGCAGGCCAACGGCGTACTCTCAAACGAAATCGGCTGGGAGGGGACGTTCGTGTCCCCTTCCCAGCCGATGTGCAGAACTGCAGGTTTAGTACTCTCGGCCGGACTTGCCTTCCTCCTTCTTTGCTTCTGGCCTGCCGTGGCTGGGCTCAGTAGCTTTCGGCTCTGTCGGCCTGGCCTCGGGCTTAGCCGGTGGCTGCGCCTGCGGGCGATGAGTTTCCGCCTCGCGCTCTAGGCGCCGTTCCGCATTCAGGCGCTGCTCTTCGGTCGCGCGCTGCTGTCCCGTGGGATGCTGTTGATTGAGCTGCTGTTGTTCAGAGGCCCGTTGACTTCTCTGTTGTTCACCCGTGGGTTGCTGCGGCTGCGTAGCCTTCGGCTCCGGTGTCTGGGCCTCGCCAGGCTTCTTCTGGGTATTTGCGGCAGGCTCCTTTGTGACATGCTGCGCTGGGACAGTGGTGGAAGTACCCGGCTTGGTTTGTGTTGTGCCGCCCTTGGCCTCAGTGCCCTTCTTGTCCGCTGCGGCACCTGCCTTGGGTGTTTCGTTCTTTATCGCGGGCCGGAAGGCCTGGATCTTGCCGCCCTCCGCGCCGCCTTTTGCGGGAGCTTTCGCATCGGCGATCTGAACCGGTTTGATCTGCTGCTTAGTCGCCGAAGCCACTTGCTGTAGCGGAATGCCGTTGTTGATCACGCGGTTGTCCTTGAACGCATAGCTGTTGTTGACGACCTTCGTCTCGTTAAAGACGCGAGCGGCTCGCTGGCGGTCGACAGCCACCGTTCTCAAGTTCCCCGACAGGAAACTATGCGCCGGAACGAACACGAAAGCCTCTAACCCAAGATCGAGACCGGCGCCGACGAACACGCCGCCCTCAAAACGCGCACCGAATGGCAGAGGCGCCCAACCGAACACGGCATCGGACTGGCGCCAGATCACCCACGCGGGAGCCCACGTGACATCCGGAATCCAGAGCCAGCGGTACTCGGCATCCTGAGCCCAGCGGCCGTAATGGAACGGCGCCCAGCCCCAATCGTAGGTCGAATCCCAATACCAACCCGCGTCCGTATAAACCCAATGGCCGCCATCAAAGTAGGGCTGCCAATTCACATCGGTCACGACCAGAGCTGGCTGCCAGGCTTGGCCGTATCTGGCCGTTTCGACCCAACGCCCGTGAGGTGCCAACTGGTCATGAAAGTAGCCGATATTCAATTCACCGCCGCCCACATTCACGCCAGCCTCAACGGAGACGGCGCCCCAAGCTCTGCTGTCAGGCAGGCTGAACGCCATTGCCAACGCGACAGCACTTATTGCCACATAACGCATGGTTTATTTCCTTTTATCAGTGCCCAAAATCCATCCGAGTTGCGGCCTGTCGGCCGAAAGACTGGATTTGATGAATGAGGACGCAAATGGGACTCCAAACCGCGTCGCTGGCAGCTTGTTTCTGCTATCATTTTCTGAGCGTGGAGCGATTCGGACTTAGGGATGTTCCACGTGGAACATTTTAGGGGGAGAACGGCAGGGTTCGGGGTTCGGGGGTCGCGGTTCAGGGTTCGGGTCGTGCACAGGTGCAGTTTTGGACAGGAACGGCGGGGTTCGGGGTTCAGAGTTTCGGTTGTGCACATATGTGCAGTCTTGGACAAAATGAAAGCGCGGGAAGGCACGCTTGAGTCCGCGCCGAAAAGATGGCGCGGACACAAACGTGCCACCACAGGTGCAGTTCTGGACAAATCTCTGCGGTAATATATTGATTGCTGGCGCTTGTTGGGTAAGGTGTAGCGTCCGTTCTTGCGGTGTAAGTCTGTCCAGAAGGAGTTGGCATGCCCGTTCCGTTGGCGCAACAGTGGACCGTCACATCTTACGTGCTCGGCAAGAAGCTGCGCCGCGCCAAGCGCTACCCGCTGGTTCTGCAACTGGAGCCCTTGCTGCGCTGCAACCTGGCGTGCGCTGGATGCGGGAAGATTCAGTATCCTGGGCACATTTTGCGCAAGAACCTCTCGCCCGAGCAGTGCTTTAAGGCCGTCGAGGAGTGCGGCGCTCCGATGGTGGCGATTCCCGGCGGCGAACCGCTTATGCACCCGCAGATCATCGAGATCGTGCAGGGCCTGATCGCTCGCAAAAAGTACATCTATCTTTGCACGAACGCTCTGCTGCTGGAGAAGCGGCTGCCGGAGTTTACGCCCAGTACATACCTGACGTTCTCGGTGCACCTAGACGGCGTGCGCGAGGACCACGACAAGTCGGTCTGCCGCGATGGCGTGTACGATATCGCCACGCGAGCGATGAAGGCAGCGATCGCGCGCGGCTTCCGCGTCACGACGAATACGACTTTGTTCGAAGGCGCCGACCCGCAGCGCTGCCGGACGTTCTTCGACGAGATGATGGCCATGGGCGTCGAAGGCATGATGGTTTCGCCCGGCTACAACTATGAGAAGGCGCCCGACCAGGAACATTTCCTGCGGCGCCAGCGCACGACGCAGTTCTTCCAGCAGCTTTTCCATCAGCGCAAGCGCGAGTGGAAGTTCAATCTCTCGCCGCTGTTCCTGGAGTTCTTGCAGGGAAAAACGGAATTCGACTGCACGCCGTGGGGCATTCCGACGTATAACGTATTCGGCTGGCAGAAGCCCTGCTATCTGCTGCAGGAAGGTTACTGCGACAGCTACCAGGAACTGCTCGACACAACGCCGTGGGAGAAGTACGGCTACCGCAGCGGCAACGAGAAATGCCGGGATTGCATGGTGCACTGCGGGTACGAACCGACGGCCGTAAACGAGACGTTCGGCTCGGTGCGAGGTCTGGCCAGAACGATCAAGGCGGCGATGGCGTACGGGTTTTAGCATCAGAACCGCGACCGTAAGGGAGCGGCGGATGACCAACCACATCCGCTCGCAACAGGCGAAGGCATGACGGAAACCGAACATTCGCTGGAGAAGTGGGTCGCGCCCTGCGGGACTCAGGAAGAAGTGCGCGAGGCCGCAGCCCAAGCCGTCGATTATCGCGGGGACATAACGCTGACGCTCAAAGACGGCCAGGAAGTAACCGGGTACGTCTTTAACCTGAACACCGGCTGCAACGAACCCTTTCTGGACATCTTTCCCAACAACGCGGACGCCAAGCAACGTGTGAACTTGAAAGACGTTATGGGAGTGGCGTTCTCTGGTCAGGACATGGCAGTCGGACGGTCCTGGAAGGCTTGGAAGGAGCGCAAAGAGAAAGAACAGGCCTGAACCTGTGTTCGGGCCAGTTGCCGTTGACTCCAGACTCCAGACTCTAAGACTCCAGACTCCAGACTCCTTCGTATATCTATTTGTCCGAAAAGAATGACCTCTAGCCACATTAAACTGTTAAGTCCCTTGTAGTTTGCTAGAATGTTCCCCGCGCAGGGAACGCTGGCAAGCGCCTTGCATCGAGCGGGCCGGACGTGGCGCCGCTCGCCACAGGAAGCGTGGACTGATTTGATGAGCGCCGACCGACAGAGAAGCGGGCGTGCATCCGTGGCCACTCGTCAATGCGGCAAGGGCTTCACCGTGCCGGAATTGATGATGGTCGTGGCGATCATCGCAGTCCTGGGCATGCTCCTGATCGGCGGCTACGGCAACATGCAGCGCACGCAGCGCATCAACAACGCCGCCGAAAAGCTGACGTCCATGCTGTACCTGGCCCGCAGTTTGGCGATCACCCACAACGCCGTCTATCACGTGCGCTTAGACAACAGCAGCCCGAAGCAGCAGGCGGTGGGCGTGTACTGCTACCCGTCCGTGCGCCAGGCGATGCAGGTGACGCAGGATTACGGCGGCCCGATTTATTCCGGCCCGAATGTGCTCGACGATAGGACGAATCCGCAGGCGTGGAGCCGGTTCACTCACATTCGTTCCGAAGTGACTGCTGGGGGAGCCACGTTCACGTACCAAAACTATCAGGTTGATCTCGTCAAGTTGGACGCAGGCACGTTCGTCGGCGTTCAGATGCCGCTCAACAGCATTGCGCTGGTCGATAAGACGACGCTGCCGACCTCGTGGACGTACACAGACCCGACCACCGGGAGCAGCCGCACGAACCCATGCATTTACTTCCTGCCGGACGGCACCGCCTCCAGCACGATGACGTTCTATGTCAGCGATGATGTCAGACTTAGCGATCTGAGCACGACAGGCGCGACGGCGGGCATTCCACCGACAGCGCAGTACACCTATTCCGAAATCAACAACACACGCAGCAAGTTCTTCGATATTTCGCAACTGTACCCGGTGACTCGCTGGGACGACCGGGCAGCGTATCCGACGATTGAGAACAACGCAGACGCAACGAAGGGCCACCACTTGCCCAACAGTCAAGTGCGATTGGTCCAAGTCTTCAAAGGCGGCAACATCAAGCCGCTGAGAGGCCAGCAGGAGGTGCTGCCGACAAAATGAAGCGCACCGGCGGCTTTACTCTGATCGAGGTCCTCGCCACGCTGGCGGTGCTGGCGATCGGGCTCTCGGCCATCGTCGCGATGGTGCTGGGCAGCAGCCGCATGAGCGCCGTCACGGTGGACCGGAACATCGCGGCGATGATCATCCCGGAAGCGATTGCGGACATCGAGCGCATACATCTGGTCACCAAAGACAACGCGCCAGCCAACAAGATTTCGGACGTGGGGCGCTACATCATCACGGCCGGCGACGCGAACGGCGACACGACAAAGCTGGGCGACCCGCAGACGGTCTATGTCCCGAGCGTGCATAATCCCGCGTACGCGAATACGCAGGTAAATACCCGTTCGATGTCGCAGCACATGTACCCCAGAACCGGCGACCTCACGTCTTCCCTGATGGTCTGGCCTATCAGCCAGGATCCGAAATACTACGGCGGGCTGAGGGACACCGGCAGTGCGGGTCAGGTCGGCACGCCGTTTCGAGCCATCTACAGGCTGGAGCGACATCCGGATTGGGTCAAGACAGGCGATACCTCGGAATACGAAGGCATGTACGTGCTGACGGTGGTCGTGTATAAAGACCGCGAGCCGAAGAACGTCATTGTGAACGAAGGCCACAAGTATGAGCAGGTTTCCGACCCGGTGGTCGTGTACCTGCGCAAGAAGAACTTGAATTGAGGCCTGGAGCCGCGACGTGAAGCAGGCACGCTCACATAGCATAGGTGGTGCCGGCGTCCCTGCCGGCCGGCACGGAGGCCGGCGCCACCGCGGCTTCACGCTTATTGAAATGCTGATCGCGGCGACGATCGCGGTCATCATTTTCCTCGTGGGTTTCAACGTGATTTCGGGCACGATGCGGGCGCGCGGCGAATCGGTGGCTCGCGTGCGAGCGGCCGAGAGCGCGCGCCTCTTCTTCGATACGCTGGAGCGCGACCTGAAATCGGCCTATGCCGATCCCACCGGCACGCTGACGATGAACGACGTTCGGCAGAATTACACGATCGTGGACACATACCATACCCCATGGACGACAAATACGATCGACGAGCATGCGCTTGGATTTTACACACGATCTGACGTGGTTGCAGAGGGGTCGTTCAGCCCCGACCGGTATGTGTTCGTGCGCTATTACGTAAACGGGTTGAGGTCCTTACCGACCTCCCCACCCTACCCGCTGCTGCCACACACGATGTGCCGGGAAGTTCAGGAGTTCGGAAACACCGCCGGCCCAACAACGGCGATGACGGTAAACACCAACCCTGATCAGTGGTCGCTTTTCCCGGACGCGCGACAGTTGACGGTGCAGTTCAAGTATTGGGATGCGGTCACACGGACCCTGCAGGACTGCCTTCCCACGCAGGCGACGCATATCGAAGTTCGGATCGTGCTGTTTGACCAGTTCGCCGAAGACCGGCGGAAGAGCGCGCTGGCGACGGCGGATATGGTGAACAACAACTGGGGGGAGTTCAACGCGTACCGGGCGTTTACGAAGACCTTTGCTTTGCCTAGCGCGTTAACGGGGAAGTAGCGATGAAGCGGCCGACGAAATCACAATCTGCTTGCCGCACGCGCTCGCCGAAAGGCAGCACGCTCGTCTTTGCCATCGTTCTGCTGGGCCTGCTGGCGATGCTGGGCATCAGCTTTCTGCTGTTCATGCGGCAGAGCCGGCAGATTTCGCGCAACGTGATGGACAGCAACGGCGCCTCGCAGGTCGTCGAAGCCGGTCTGAACCACGCCATGCGCGCGTTGTACAAAATGGTCAACGACCATCAGATCGTCAGCATCAACCAGGCCGACCTGACGCTCAACGCCGAATTCAACGGCACCGACCCGGCCACCTTCAAGACGACGGCCGCGCAATACTGGACCAACGCCGTGCCCAACGCGCCGTATGTCAACCCGTACTGGCAATTCGGCACGGGCGATTACAGTCCGGCGCCACTGCCGCCGCGGCGCGCCAACCCGGTGCTTTGCGGCGACTCACCGGCAGTCGCTTCTTTTACCGTTTCGCCGCTTTCGGCCGCGACCACGGTATCCTCGGAATGGGCCGAATGGAAAGACGTTCAAGGCTGGCCGAACGAGTTCTACGCCAATGCGACGATCAACGCCGGAGCGTCCATTGGTGAACGGATCGTGAAGAACAACAGTCCGGTGTTCGAGCGCCCCCGCGCCGCCAGCGTCATCGGGCAGTATGCCGTGTGGATTCACGATCTGGATTCGGGGTTCTATGCGATTCCTTTCGCAGTCAATCCGACGCAGCCGAACCCGGATGCCACGGACTGGAACCTGGAACCAGCGGTCACCGGCACGGCTGAAACCACCGCCAGGAACATCTTGGTTCAATTGAGCACTCTGATGCCGCCGCAGCAAAACCCACCGTTACCTCGCGATCCAAACGACCCCAACCGACTAACCGACGCCGATATCGGTTTCATTGTGGCCCCGCCGGCTCAGCCGTACAAGACGCTTTCGGAGTTCTCGCTCGACCTTCGGCCGACAAGCCCGTACGACGCAGCCAGCTATCCCGATTTCCGCAACAACCTTCAGTACTTCTTAACGCCACACATGGACGACGAAGGCGTGGTGAAAGGCCATCCGGCAGCAATCAACATCAATACAGCGCCGGTGGAAGTGCTCGAAGCGGCCCTGTCACAGATACCGGCATATCCTTCCGGCACCTTTTCCACGAAGATGATGAGCGACGGCGTCACGTCATTGGCTCGGCGCATTGCCGCGCGGATCGTCGAGAAACGGCCGTTTCTATGCCGCATGGACTTTGAAGATTTCGCGGCAGCGCAGTTGCACGGCGATATCTCGAAGCAAGATTCACCCGTCGGAGCCATCAACTTTGCTATTCTGTACCGAAGCAAGCTGGCTTTTAACTACACTGCGGCGTGGGATCCGGCAAATTGGGCCGACGCGGCCGACCTGATCGAACTTCCGCTTCATCAATACCTGGAGATTCCGGGGCGGGTGGGTGCACCTTCGAGCTACCAGGCTTACGCGCCGATGCTGCACTCGCGCATGATGCAGCGCCGCTTCCAGTACTTCTACGCCAACCCCGGGCTCGAAACTGAGCGACTTGAGATCAGTGAGTTCAACAACTTCCTGAACAGCGTGACCACTGGCCGGTTCGGAGATAGCCAAAAGCAGACTCAGCCCACAACAAACGACCGGCAAGTCGCTCCAAGCGGGCAGGTTTACAGCAACGGGGATCAAGGCGTTGTCGTCATCCACCCGGGCCCCGATTATCTGCTACAAACCCAGCCTCACGGCGGCAACGTTCTGGGCGAGATCATTGTCTCAGGCTGGGACTCCGGCACCCAGCAGTGGCGACTCCGCAGTGTCCCCGATCCGAATGATAGATTAGTTGTGCAAGCTTCGTCGCCATGCATTGTTTCGAGCACCGGGACTGCGCCTGCCACGATTCCTCTGCCGGGCTCAGATGACGAGCTTCTGGACCTTACAGGATCGATCGGCATTAAGATCATTTCGCCCGGGCCGGATGAGGTTCTTCAGACCGTTCCAAGTCCCGGCGACATCGTCGTCATGCGCGACAACTCCTATATTCGGCCTGGGATTGCGGGCACCTTGACTACATCTGCTGCCTCGCCGGACGTACGCGTGCAGGCGATACTCTCCGGCCCAATCACTGCGCCGTATACGGCTCCACGCGCCAGCACCAGTATTTTTGGCTACAGCTACTACAGCCACGATACGGTCTCGCCGGACTACAAACCTGCGCGCTCGCTGGCGCAAAGCAACCCGCCGAAAGACCCAAAGGACTGTGTGAATCCCGCCATCGCCGGGAAGTTCGTTTACTATGGCGACCAGGCTGCGGGTTACGAGCCCGCCGTGACCTCCGTCAAAAATAAGAACTACCTGCTCCCAGACCTGAAGCGGTGGAGCTGCGTGGGCAACGGTGACCGCAATGCCTATTACGATTTCTGGTTCAACTCAAGCGACATCATGCTCGCTGACTTGGGCACACAGCCGCCCAATCCGCCCAATGTAGATCCAAACTCCGACCCTCCCCCAGACCCGACGACGTTCCCGGTGGTGCAGGCCATCGATTCCACTGTTGATACTGTCGATCCAACCAAGATGACGCCGGGATCGCAACCGCTGCGCACGCGCCAGAACGATAAGAGCGGCGACGACGTTCAGGAGAACGCCAAGGGGACACAGAACCTCACTTGGGATGACGTGATCATCAGCCCCGGTCCAGACGGGGTATTGCAGACGTCCGCCGCGCCCGAAGACTTGGTGGTCGATGCAATACGCGTGCCTACAACTTTCTCGCCAGTCTGGCCCGACCCCGCCTCGATCGATTTTGCATTTTCGAGCGACCCGAGCTATGACTACTATGTACCAGACCAGAACCTCGGCTTTAGCCAACTAACTGAGCCGAATACTCAGTATGCAACACAAATCGGACTCCTGATCACAAAGCTGATCATGCCTAAGATTGTCGCGCCGGCTACCAGCGGAATCGCCTTCAGTTCGACGGCGGATGATGTGCCCGACGTGGCGAACAACAAGATCCTCGCTGGGTCTAATAAAGCCTGCGACACCTTTGTCTGGGGACCATTGAGAGCTTGTCAGAACCCGCCCGACAAGGCGCTCTTGAATGCCGACGGTTCGCTCAGAAATGCCGATCAAATTCCGTTTGCCACTACAGACGTTTCCTGGTCCCCGCAGTTTGCCTTCCGCTCGCGCTTCTTTGGGATTTATGTGCTCGGGATCAGCCAGACGCGAGGCAGCGCCAGCCCGGAAACTCCGGACGCGTACGGCGGGGACGTGCCGGCGGATTCGCAATGGGCGGCTATACCGTCGGCCGCGACACCGCCGACCTTTGATCGCCGAATCTGGGTGGAACGGATGGCGGTGCGCGGCTACAAGCCTACGACGCTGGACCCAGCTCTGAAAACGGTTCCGCCCAACGAATGGCCGACCGTTCCCATCTGGGTGCCGATGCCCAGCCCCGCCACCGAGCGCCGCATCGAGGCCGTGTACGACGCGCTGAAGGACAAGATTATCTGGCAGCGCTCGCCGGTCTCCGCGAAACATTCACTAGCCGAACCGTAACGGCACGGAAAATCCGAAGCTCGAAATTCGAAAGAAAAGGACAAACAGCAAAACGGAAAACAGCGAACCGGGGCGGCAACGCTCCGGTTTCTGTTTTGCTGTTTCGTCGTTCGGTGTTTCCTTCGACTTTCGAATTTCGCAACCGCTCAGCCCCGGAGGGGCGCAACACGGGTAGCCCACGGCGTAAGCCGTGGGAATGTGGCGCCCCGCGCTACCGCAGCCCCGGAGGGGCGACACAAAGCAGGACGGCAAATGTGTGCGCTACTTGTATCGCCCCTCCCGGGGCTCTCACACTTCCAAACCGCCAATCCCACGGCTTACGCCGTGGGCTACCCGTGTACCGCTGCTCCGCAGCTACGAAAAGCGCAATGCTTGGGCGCGAATTCGTTTCCGGACTCAACGCCTACGAATTTGGGATTTCACCGCTTTGCGGCGCTGCTCGCTGATGCGCGCCACCAATTCTGCCGTATAATAGCTTTGAGGAATATGTGCGCGGGAAAAGCTATTCAGTAAGAACAGTCCCAGACCTCGGCAGGAATGAGATGTCACAGAACGAGCCACTTCCCAGCGACCTTAGCCTCACCTTTATGGAGGAGCTCTACGAACAGTTCCTGCGCGACCCGCAGTCGGTGTCGCAGGACTGGCGCGGCTACTTCGAGGGGCTGAGCAACGGCAAGGACCCCGGCGCGCGGCAGGCGCTCGGGCCGTCGTTCAAGCCGTTCAGCATGTTCAACCCGCCGGGCGGAAATGGGCGGCGGGCGATCCTGAAGCCGACGCGCACAGAGGCCCCCTCACCCCTAACCCCTATCCCTCGCGGGGGAGAGGGGAACCGAGAGGCAGGCCAGAGGCCTGCGGTACAAACGGCCGGCACGGAGGCCGGCGCTACCACGCGGGTCAGCGTGGCGCGCGCGCTGCAGGAGCGCGTCGATCAGCTCATCCGCAACTACCGGGTGCGCGGGCACATCATCGCCAGGCTCGACCCGCTGGGGCAACCGCCGCCGGAGCCGCCGGAACTCAACCCGAAGCACTACGGCTTCACCGAAGAGGACATGGACACGCCGTTTTCGACGGCGATGATCACCGGTGCGGGCGGAATGACGCTGCGCAAGATCGTGCAGCGGCTGCGGAATACGTACTGCCGTTCCATCGGCGCGCAGTTCATGCACATCGACGACCTGGCGGTTCGCGAGTGGCTGCAAGAACGGATGGAAGCCAGCGAGAACCGCGCGGAATTGACGCGCAGCCAGCAACTGCGGATTCTCACGCGCTTGACCGACGCGGTCATTTTCGAAGAGTTCATCCAACGGAAATTCATCGGAGCGAAAAGCTTCTCGCTGGAAGGCGCCGAAAGCCTGATCCCGCTGCTGGAAATGGCCATTGAGAAAGCGGGGCAGCAGGGCGTCCGCGAGATCGTCTTCGGGATGGCGCACCGCGGTCGGCTGAACGTGCTGGCGAACATCATGGGCAAAAGCGTGCGCCAGATCTTCCGCGAGTTCGACGATAAACTGGTGGGGCCGGCCTCCGTGCCGGCCGGCAGGGACGCCGGCCCCACTGGCAAAGGCGACGTAAAATATCACCTCGGCCACAGCGGCGAATGGACCTGCGCCAACGGCGCGCGCATGCATCTCTCCCTGTGCTTCAACCCCAGCCATTTGGAGTTCGTCAATCCGGTCGCTGAAGGTCGCATGCGCGCCAAGCAGGATCGCATCGGCGACAACGCCGGCACGCAAGGGCTCTGCATTCTGATCCACGGCGATGCGGCGTTCGCGGGCGAAGGCGTCATCCAGGAAACGCTCAACATGAGCGAGCTGCGCGGCTACCGGACCGGCGGCACGCTGCACATTATCGTCAACAATCAGCTCGGCTTCACCACGTTGCCGGCCGAGGGCCGTTCAAGCGTGTACTGCACCGATGTGGCGAAGATGCTGCAGACGCCGATCTTCCACGTCAACGGCGAAGACCCGGAAGCGGTCGCCCAAGTGGTGCGCCTGGGCATGGAGTTCCGCGCGACGTTTCAGCGCGATGTGTTCATCGACATGTACTGCTACCGGCGGCGCGGGCACAACGAAGGCGACGAGCCCGCATTTACGCAGCCTCTGCTTTATCAAGCCATCGAGAACCGGAAGCCTGTTCGAGAAGCGTACCTGGAACGGCTGCTGAAACTCGGCGAGATTACTCAAGAGGAAGCCGACCAGATTGGCACGAAGCGGCGGGAACAGCTTCAAACCGACCTGGACAAGGCGCGCAGCCGCGGGCCATCGCAGCGCTTGCCCGCCGGAGAAGGACTCTGGTGGGGTTTCGTCGGCGGTTCCGAATCGGCGGCGACGGACGTCGAAACAGCCGTTTCCCGTGAGAACCTGAGCGAACTGCTGGAGGCTCTCACGCGCGTGCCGGACGGTTTCACTGTGCATCCGAAGCTCGCGCGGTTGTTGGAACAGCGGCGGCAAATGGCTTCAGGCGCCAAGCCGCTGGACTGGTCCGCGGCCGAGGCGCTGGCGTTCGCATCGCTCGCGACGTCCGGCGTGCGCATCCGCTTGAGCGGGCAGGACAGCGCGCGCGGAACCTTCAGCCACCGGCACGCGATGCTTTTTGACGTGAAAACCGGCGCCGGCTACATGCCGCTGCAGCATTTGCAGCCAGGGCAGGCGAAGGTGGAGATCTACAACAGTCCGCTGTCGGAAACAGGCGTGCTGGGGTTTGAGTACGGCTACAGCCTGGATTATCCGGACGCGCTCGTTCTGTGGGAGGCGCAGTTCGGCGATTTCTGGAACGCGGCGCAGGTGATCGTCGATCAATTCCTAGCAAGTGCCGAAGAAAAATGGAGCCGGCTCTCCGGCTTGGTGCTGCTGTTGCCGCATGGGCTGGAAGGCATGGGACCGGAGCATTCCAGCGCGCGAATGGAACGGCTGCTGGCGATGTTCGCCGCGGACAACATCCAAGTTGTCAACGCGACCACGCCGGCACAGTACTTCCACTGCCTGAGGCGGCAGGCGCTGCGCAAATGGCGCAAGCCGCTGGCGATCATGACGCCGAAAAGCTTGCTGCGGCATCCGGAGGCGGTCTCGACGTTGGACGAACTGGCGAGCGGAACATTCCAGCGCGTGATACCGGACGCATTCCCCAAAGGCAAAGGCGAGAAGAAAGATAGCGCGCCCAAACGCATTCTGCTGTGCAGCGGCAAGATTTACTACGAACTGAAGACGCGGCGTGGCGAACGTGAGCGGAGGCACTATCCGATTTTGCGAATAGAGCAGCTTGCCCCGCTGCCGCAGGAGGCGTTGAAGAACGCGCTGGCTCCGTACCCGGACGGGACGCCGGTGTTCTGGGTGCAGGAGGAGCCGGAGAATATGGGCGCGTGGCGTTATCTGCGCGCGAAGTGCGGACAGGAACTATTCGGGACGTTTCCGTTCAACGGGATCTACCGGCCTGAGGCGGCCAGCCCGGCCACGGGTTCGGCGGCGGCGCATCAGGCGCAACAAAAACTTCTGCTACAGACCGCGATCCCGTAACGTGGCGCAGGCTGTCCAGCCTGCGGAACTATCCGTTCGGCTTTTGATACGTCCAGTCCAGGCGACAATCGCCGCATTTCAGGGCGCCGTAGACCTGGTAATAAGAGGTGTAGCCGGTCGAAGTGTCCGTCTTTGTCTGAGTGAAAACGTCGTGGATGTGCGCGTGACTTCGACACAGACCGCGGCCGCAGGCCTTGCAGGTGCCTCTTGCTTCTTCGTCGCAGAACCAACATTTCATAGCGATCTCTCCCGCAGTTAGTTCCTTTATTGATGGCTATACCGGCTGGCGCGGCACGCTGCAAGATACTGTATCGGCAAACCGGTGCGTGGGGATGAGTGGAAGAGCGCCGCGTTCGCAGGCTGGACAGCCTGCCCCACAGAGCCGGTCTGTGCCACAGGGAGTTGTGGAAACTTTATACCGGCTTGCAATCACAAAGTTCAGCAGCAACAATGGTTGTGCCACGTCTTGTTGGGTGTGCAGCGGCAGCGTGTAGCGAGTCGGCGACGAACAAGAGTCGTCTAGTTGTGAGGCGGACTGCCGCATGCTAGAGACCGGGAGCCATTTCGAAGGCGGCGGCGCGAAAACCGTCCTTCTGGTACTACTTGGATAAGCCTTTCGGAAAGAGCCGGAATCGAAGCGGGAGCAGGGGGTCAAGTGTCAACAGGGCAGCGCAGAAAGTCCTCCAGGCTCCACCTGCTTTTCCCGCTTGCGATTGCACTGGGCGCCAGCTTTGCGGTGCTGCAACCAGCGCACAAGAGCGCCAGACTTCCGCCGCCGAGCGCTGCAAAGCCCGCCCAAACGCCGGTGGCAAACGATGCGCTTCTCGCACAACCCGTTGCCAGCCTTCAGCCAATCGCGCACGTGCCGCGACCTCCAATTGAGAATCCGTCTGACGCCACGGTGTCCTTCAATGAAGTGCAGGAAGGGCATTATGAAGCCAGCACCAGCCGCTACGTGGCGAAACTCAGCGCGAGCGAAGGACTGCGATATCGGCCACTGCTGGGCCCGCTCACGACGAAGCCCGCGCCGGGGAGCGCGGAACCGAAGCCACCGGAGCTGCGCGTGCGGCTGGAATCCGTCCTGCGTGGGAACACGGTCCTTTTCAGCGGGAATGCCGACGCCGATGCAGACGACCTGGTGGGCGAAGAGCATCTGGTGGCGTTCTGGCGAGCCACAGGATTCGAGGAGCGCTACCGGCCGCGCGGCGATGGCGTGGAACAAAGCTTCTTTCTTCAGCGGCCGGTCTCCGGGCAAGGCGATTTGACGTTCTCATGCGAACTGTCTCTCGACGGATTGACCGCGCTGCCGGCCCGAGCGGAGCGCCGTGGCGGAATTTCCTTTGTCGATGCGACCGGACGGCTAGCGGTGCGCTACGGGCAAATCGTCGTGCGCGATGCCGCTCAACGAGGTCTGGTGCTCGAACCGGTACTGGAAAACGGCAAGCGCATCACGTTTGCAGTTCCGGCCAAGTGGCTCGATGAAGCCAGTTATCCGGTCGTTGTCGATCCGCTGGTGGGAACGGATTTTCAAATCTCGCCCGACAATCCGGTGGGCGTGGCGCCGCCGCTGGTCTGCGCGGGGACAAACAGCTTTCTGGTGGTGTGGAACGACTATGGCGCGGGAGCCAAACTGCCGCAGCTTCTGGCGAGCATCGTCAGCCAGTCCGGCATCGTCAGTTCGGCATTTCCAATCTCCTCAGCGACAGGCGTGCCCCTGGATATCCGCTTTCAGCGGCAGCAGGCTGCCTTCGATGGCTCCAACTGGCTGGTGGTCTGGTCGGACGACCGCGCGGTCGGGCCGGGCATTCGGGCTTCGATCATCAGTACGACGGGCGAGATTCTGGGCGGAACGGACTTCCTGATTGCCGCGACCTCCGGCACCGTGACCGAAGATCCGCTGGTCACGTTCAACGGCATCGACTACGTGGTCTCCTGGCAGAGCACTCCGCCGAATGCGACGGGAGGTTCGCAGGTCTTCTACGTGCGGGTCACGACGGCGGGAGTTCTGGAGCAGTACACGCATGTCGTGCCAGCCTCCAGCCCCACGATCAACCAATCGCTGCTGTTCCTCTCGCCACAACAGCCCAGTGGCGACACGCTGCTGCTCTACCGCGACAACATGGACAGCCCGGCTCAAACGCGCAGCGTCCGGATCGCCATCGACGGCTCGCTGCGGGATTCCGGCGGCACAACGCTCTTCATGGAAGAGCAAGCCGATGGAGGCTATGGCCGGCCCATCGGGGTGGCGTACGTCGGACAAGAATGGAACATCCTTTCGTCGTACGACCAGACCGGGAACAGCGAAGTGTTCCTGCACAAGTTTAACAGTTCCGGAGTCATCACGCCGCCGCAGGGCGTCTTTGCCGTGATGGGCTTGGGGCCAACAGGCACGACACTGGACCAGTACGCGCCGGTCTTTGCCGGAGCCAACGAGTGGTTGTTTGTGCGAAATGAGAAGATCAACGGCAGCGTCTATCACCTCCTGGGCAAGCGGGTCACGTTTGCGGGCGTGGATCAAGACCCCATCCCTTTTCAGATCGACACCGCCACGCAAGGAGTGCTACGCAACGCGGTAGCCGCGCAGGCGGGCAGTTTCTTCCTGGTCGCGTGGTTGGACGGCCGGCGCAGTGTGACTCAGCCCGCCGATTCAAAGAATATTTTCGGTGCGGTCGTCGATGCGACGGCAGCGGCAACGACTGGCACGCCACTGGTCGCCAGCGTCGCTGCCAGTCCCACCAGTGGCGAAGCGCCGCTGGATGTCTCGTTCGACGCGTCGGCATCCACCGGCAGCTACGATACGCTGAGCTGGGACTTTAGCGACGGAACCACCGCAACTCAAGCGCAGATCACGCATACCTATCACAATAAAGGCACGTTTGCGGCGGTGCTGAAACTGACCAAAGGCGCGTATACGGTTTACGACACGGCGATCATCGTCGTCGGCGGCGGATCAAACAACGGGCCGAGCGGTGCGACGATTGTGGGCATGCCCGTCGAAGGTTCGCCCGGCATGCAGAGCGCGCTGTTCATCCAGAGTCTGACCGTGAAGCTGGATTTTACCGCGACGGGCAAAGACAGCATGTTCGTCAACGGGGTGGTGGACGCGGCACAGTTGCCCGCGAACTTGACGGGTCTGCTGGGCAGCGTTTCAATCGGGACTGCCAGCACGAGCTTCAACCTGGATGCAACGGGTCAAGCCAAGACTTCCACCGTGAAGTTCGCGCTCGACAAGGTCGGCGGCGGCTTTGCTTTCGCGGTCGTGGATGCGGACTTCCGTTCCGCGTTGGCAGCGGTAGGGGCCAACGATGCGAACGTCAAGCCGGCGATACAGGTCAATATTCCGGTGACGGTGATGCTGGATAAGTTCGCCGCGACGGCAACGGTTGGCGCAATGTACAAGGCGACCGTGGATATTACCGGCGTGGCCAACTACGGCTTCATGGGCACGGGACACGAGGTTTCGGGCGCGTTTGTCATCAGCAGCTTTTCGGCCCTGGAGCAAAAGCAGGAAGCGACGGGCCTGAAAGTGCACACGTTCCAGATCAAGGGCGTGTGCAAGAAATCGAACGACGGGAAGTTCAAACGCGGCGCCACGGGCGAGTTCCTGATCACGATCGGAAATTTCACCGTTCCGCTTCCCGTGGGACAGCTTCAGGACAAGAACGGCGTGTGGGTCTACCGCGCACGAAAAGGCATCTACGGTCTCAAGCGCTTCATGCTCGACCAGAACTCCGGAAATTTCAGCATCTACATGCTCAAAGTTCCCGCCGATGTCGCCGGTGGCAGCGGCATGCCGCTAGCCAAGTCGGGCGAGAACATCGTGAAGGTGGACCTGAACCTTTCGCTGCAGTTTGACCTTGCGGACAACGAGAAATTCGCAGCCGGACGGTACATGTTCATCGAACGCAAGGACGCCGCGAGCAAGACGTGGAAGTTGCGATAAGAAGTCCACAAATTGGAGGGGGGATGTCCAAAGCGCAGTTGCAGGCGGCGGAGGCTTTCGCGCGCACCGTCATTTTCGCTTTTCACAAACACGCCGGGCAGACGCGGAAAGACCAGCAAAGAACGCCGTACATGATCCATCCGCTGCGAGTCACGGAATACCTGCGGCGGCTGGCCGGCGAACGCGATGAGAATGTTTTGCTCGCCGCGGTGCTTCACGACACGCTTGAAGATACCAGGACCTCTCGCCAGGAAATCACGAAGCTCACCAACGCGGACGTCACCCGCCTGGTTATCGAACTGACAAACGACACCAACCTGCCGAAGAAAGAACGCCGCGCGAAGATGATCGCGCACATTCCAGAACTCAGTCGTCGAGCCAAGCGCATCAAACTCGCGGACCGGTTGGACAACGTTCGCGATCTGGTGGCCGGCGGAGCGAAAGACCGCGAAAAGCGCACGCGCTATTTGAAGGAAACAGAGGCGATTTTGAAAGGCTGCGCGGGGGCTTGTCCGCCGATCGAAAAGGAACTGAAGAAGGCCTTTGGGGAATTGGAGAAGCTGGTAGAAAAACTGAGGTAGTGTGGCACGGGCAGGCCGCGCCGCGTAGGGTGCGTCGATATCAAGGACCGACGTCCGTTCGCGGCGCGGATTGCCCGTGCAGAGGCGCGCCAACGATCACGGGCAATCCACGCCGCAAACGAACGCGGCGTGGCCTGCCCGTGCCACACGTCACCCGGTCTATTGACGGTGCGGCATTTGCTGATATCACAAGACACGGAAGGGAGATCGAATTTCTATGTCGAAAGTGAAACTGAGTTCTTTGTTCGTGTTCTGCGTCGCAACGCTGGCCACGAGCGCACGGGCCGAAGGTGTGCTCACATACGGCGGATTGGTGGTCGAGGGGCCGGTGCGGCGCTGCTCGGACTGTTCAGCCGTGGTGGAAAGCCCCATCTACGGCATCATGGTCATACCTTGCGACAAGGTGAAAGCCGTGATCCCTCGCGACCAGACACTCAACGATGTGCTCGCGCAACTTCGTTGCGAAGAAGAGGCGGCGCGGCAAAGAGCAGAACCACGGCGTCTGGTGCCGGCGATTCCGGCCGCGCCTCGCGCTGTTCCTACCCCGCCCGGTGTGGTGCCCGCCGCTCCCGCGCCGAACGCGGCGCCAAAAGCCGTGCCGCCAGCCATTCCGGCTCCGGCGAAACCGTCCGCGACACCCGCGCCAGCTACTCCGGCGCCAGCGACGCCTGCTGCGCCTGCCATCCCCGCACCTCCAACGCCGGCGCCACCCGGAACGGCGATGGCGGCCTTGGACCAGCTCGTTGCGAACGAGGCGGCCGCGGTGAACGCCTGCCGGCTCTATAACCAGGCGCAGACGCGTTATCACCAGAAGGACTGGAATGGCGACAACGTGCTGGAGTACGCTCAAGCGCTGAAGGGAGATTTCAGTCTGCTGGAGACCAAAGCTGGCGCGGCAGACGTCCACTTGATCGAGCCGAACATGGCCGCGGCCGAAGGGGATCCCGTTCCAGGCTCGGCGAGCCTTTCCGGCTATCGCTTCAAGGTTCTTAAAGGGCAGGGCGAGAATGCGTTCGGCGGCAAGCGCAGCTACATCTCGGCCGTAAATGGCAAGGAACGCATGACGCTGGGGTACGCGCTGGTGGCTTACCCGGACGAGTACGGGAAAAGCGGCCGCTACACGTTCCAGATCAGCAATGCCGGCGTGATCTGGAAAAAAGACTTGGGCGCGCAGACGCATGAGTTCGTCAAGCAGATGCAGGAATTCAATCCGGACAAGACATGGCTGATGGTTGAATGATGGCGGATTCTTGAACCGCAAAGACGCGGAGCTTCTTCCCGCGTTCATCTGCGTTAATTTCATCGCACAAGATGCTCGCGCACCGCAGCGATCTGCCTTATATCTCGTGCAACCATCTCGTCGAGCTTCGCGCGAGCGCCCTGCATGGCTGCGGTTGAAGCGAGCCCTCCGTTCAACGCCTGTCCGGTGCCAAATATCCGCGTGTGAGGCCGGCTGCCATCCGATTCCCAGAGCTCGGCGATTCTCCGTGTCGTTCGGAAACCTTCGCGCTCCAGCGAGAGGAAGAACAGAAGGTTCATGCGACGGAATGCGGCTTCAGGCACGCCATTGCTGCCACAAACCTGGTCATGAGCCTGCTCAAAAGTGTCGGCGTGCAGGTTCGTTGCGAGCATGTGGCCTGCGCGCGGCAGATCGAAGTACGCGCGCAGTTCTTCGCCCCAAAGATAGGCGTAGTACGGACCCGAACCGATCTCGTGACAGATGAAGCACGCGCGAGGAATTGGAGTGGAAGCGCCGCGTTCGATGACGGCGATACTGTCGGCGGCAATGAGTTCAACGTCCGCGGGCACGAAGTTCAGCAAGGCGCCCATCACCGTTGTTTTTCCCGCCCCGCCCGGCAGCGCGCCCACCATAAAGGAGCATCCGCCGCTGATACTCGCGAGCGCATACGCAGCCAGGTCGCGGGCGATCGTCCCATCCGCAAGCAGATCGACGACGCTCAGCATGCGTCCGCCGCGCTGGTTGCAGCGCTCGATCTCGCGCACGTGCCGTTTTAGCGCCGCCGTGTCGGGCATGGTTGCCGCCCTCCTTTGCACCAGTAACGCAACCCTCCCCCCAGATTGCGTGCCGTTCGGTTCCCCTCTTCTCCGCGAGGGAAAGGGGTTAGGTTGATGGGGCTCGCGCCAGTGGTCTCAATGCAAACTGTACCAACTCACCACCGCCGTCCCGATCAGGATTCCCAAGCCCAACGCGTACGCGACCCATTCGCCAACGGGAATGTCCAGCCTCTGCCCTTTGCGCCGCAGCACGACCAGCAGCACGCTGCCCAAGGCCAGCACGAACACGCCGATTTCGATCTGCTGCCGGAAGTTCGCGACCGCCGCTGGCGGAGCCGTGCCGGCATCCCGTTCGACGGGAAAGTCGGTCCCCACGTCAATGGGCTCGTGCGAAATCAGCCGCTCCCCACGCGCTTCGTAAAAGAGAATGAATGTGAACGCAAAGATGGCGGCGGCGAGGGCGCGGCGTTGATAGGGAGTCATGTACGCTCCTTTATCGTACGCCGCGTTTCATCCGCGAATAGCTGAGCATATTTGCCAGCATCCGGTATGCGCCGGGCGCGCCGGCCCGCAACTGCCGGTCCCAGGAGTAGCTCGTATAGATGAAGCTCCCGGTTCCGATATCCGCGACCAGCAATCCGCCGTCGAGCGGCTTCTCGCCGTTATCACCGCAGGAAAGCAGCGCCACATACTCCGGTGCCCATTTTTGGGGGAACGTATGGCCACGTTCCTGCACCCAGCCCTCAAAATCGCGTTCCCAAATCTTGCACGGCGAAGAAAGCAACAGATGCTGCGGCCTTAGAATTTTCACAGGAGCGCTGCTGTCCGTGACGCGCTCCTCAGAGAGTTCGATCGGCAGCGGCGTGATCTTGCTCATCTCTTTCTGACCGAAACACAGCACGTTGCCGCCGTCCTGCATGAACTGCATCAGGCGGTCGCGGGAATGCAGCAGTTCGGGCCGCTGCTGCAACACGCCGGTGTCGAGCACGATGGTGTGCAAACGATTCAAATCCCAAACAGCCAGGTCTTCGGGTGTAAGTTCCAGCAACGTCAGCCCCAGGCCCGCGTCTTCGAGTTTCTTCAGCGCAGAGTGGATCGAGTCGTCGCGGCTTCTCACCAGAGCCACCGTCAAGTTCGGCGGCAGTTTCAGCGGCACGCGCCGCAGCGTCGCGACCGGACCGCCAAAGTTTCGTTCCGCGGTCCAGATCGCCGTCTGCACTGCAATGTCGCCTTTGTTCAGCAGTGCGACCGGCGGCGCAGAACGAAATTCGGCGGCCAGCGTCTGCCCTTTTTCGCTAAAGGTGAACGGCACCGCGCGATCCACCGGCGCTTCGTTCGACGGCTGAATCCCGGCGAACAACTTGAGCGGCTCCGGCGCGCGCTGATAGTTCGTTATGACCAGCCGGAACACCGCCGGCAGTGGAAAATTATCCGGCCGGTCAGGATCGTCGAAAATCAGCACGGGGTTCGGACGAATGACCGCCACGCGCGCCGGCGCCAGATCGAGCGGCACGTCCTGCGAAAGGGTCCCCGTCGAGCCTTCCACCGAAACTGTCACCAACGCGCGCACCGGCTTGCGCTCTTCCAGCCGCGCAAAGATCGTCTGCTCAGGCGGGAAATTCGGGCACGCGCCCTCGCCTGCT
Source organism: Planctomycetota bacterium (assembly GCA_036504595.1). Taxonomy (GTDB): domain Bacteria; phylum Planctomycetota; class SZUA-567; order H5-PLA8; family H5-PLA8; genus DASXUX01. The sequence continues at coordinate 483,327 of DASXUX010000095.1, forward strand.
TTGATAGTTCCAGAAAACTCCGCGCTCTCGCCCGGCGCCAGCGCCTTACCCGCAGAAGTCTTCGCCGCCTCCCATTGCGAAGACTCGCCGATCAGTTGCACACCATCGACTCGTATCGCCAACGGGCCGTTATTTGCTACGGCCACAGTGACGCTGACGCTCTCGCCAACGGCGGTAACACTTTCGCTGGCTCGCACATTCAGTTTCAACCCCACCGCTTCAACCAAAGCACGCGATAAATGCACGTTTTGCTTCCCAACCGCCGCGCGCGCGATGACTTTTGCCAGCGCGCCGCTCTTCGCATCATCGGTGGTCAGCAGTTTGAGCGCTTCGGAAACATCGGCCGCCGGCTCAAGCTTAAGGCGATCGAGCACACTGCGCTCCTGAACTTCGCCGGGCAAGCGCGGTACAGTTGGCGCGAGACCACGGATGCCCCCGTCCGCTGGAGGAACTCCCGCGCTCGCCAGCTTGCTCATTGCCAGAGCCGCAATTTCGGCAACGCTCATCCCAATGAGCGGGTCACGCAGCGAAATCGTTGAAACCAAGATGCCAGGCGCTAGACCAGTCCCCAGAAAAGTGCACCGCGCGTAGGCTTTCTGCACCCGCCACGCCTGTGTGCCATCCTCCTTCATGGTCTCCGCGAACTTGCCGGCATCCGCAGCCGCCGCAATCGCTTCGTTGGACAACTGCACGGTTGCCCGGCGCTGCCCCTCGGCACCAGAGGGAACGTCGTCAACCAGCACAACATGCGGCCGCACCAGCCGGATGATGCGCGCGATCTGCCCCAGCGCTTTCTGGCTCCCCCACCCTTTCAGAGCGTCCTCGGGCGTTCTGCGGAATCCCAGGTCCGGCAGATTCAGATACCAGACTTTCGCGCCAAGAATCTCGGCACAAGCTTCCGTTTCGCGCGTACGCAAAACCGCCAGCGCGTTGCCGTGCTCGGAACCGGTCGCGTTCTCGCCGGCCTCACCGCGCGTAAGCAGACAGATATGCGTTTCGAGGCCTAACGAGCGCCGCATGCAAGCGAGCGTGGCGCCGTCAATATCTTCGGGACGTGAGACGATCTGCATCGCGCGCAAACCCGTCTGCGCCAGTTTCAGCTCGTTGTGAATGAGATCAAACCCGCGCTCAAACGGCGGCTCGGCGGTCCGTGCGATCGCGGCGACACATAACAAAATGACGACGCACCACCGCGTCGCAGCTCTTGGCTCTTGGCTCTTGGCTCTTCGAAGTGACATCGCGCGCCGCAATTCGTACCGACTCCGTTGCCCGCTTGCGCTCAGCAATCAGCACTTATCTTCAACCAGCAAAAGCCTTCTGCATTTCGGCGATCAAATCCCGGCCGTAGGCCCAGTAGTAGAAGGTCGTGCCGAGCAGGGCATGCGAAATGGCGATCGGCAGCACGTAGCGGTCGTGATAGTAAGAGTAACTCCACAAAACTCCGCCGACCATCGTCGCTATCGTCACGCCGACATCCGACCACGCCGGACGCACATGCAGCAAGCCATAGATGATTCCATTCAGCATGCACAAGAAGACCGGCGAGGCGAACGGCAACAGCGCTCGAAATCGTCCCAGCAAGTAAAACTGAAACAGATACTGCTGCAAGAGCGCCCACGGTAAGTACAGCGCCAGCGTCAGCCAGAAATGCGCCCCGAACATCGCGACCGGGTTCGTGTACCAGCCCCAATACCGGCCCACGATTCCCAAGATAAGGAGAACGAGTATCGGCGGCACGGTCAGCAGCGTCATAAACAGTGCGCAACTTCGCACGCGATCGAACGCCGGATGTTCCGGCGGCCCCCATATCCGCTCACGCGTGTCACGAGCGTTCAGACCAATCAGCGCGAAACCAATCAGCGCCATGCCGACGTACAGAATGCTGTTGCGCTTCTTCGCGGTCTCTACGTAGTAAAGGAATATCGACGTCAGCAGCGCCAGAACAAAGAGCTCCAGCGCAATGCGCGCCCGCAGCGACGCGGACGGATGCGGCAAACCATTTCGATATACGCCTTCGCTCACAGCCGCTCTATAGCCCCCGGTGGAACACGCGCCCCACATTGCCAAGGGGATTATCTAGGTGAAGCACTAGCTGTAAAGTCGTTTGAAGGAGGATTCGCCCGCGACAATCGGAAAGCCTGCCGCTTCAGCGAGGCGCCCCCTGGCGTTCGCTCGGCCAAGCGCCTCTCCGCAAGGGCGCCAGAACGCGCAGGAAGCAGATCAGCGCCAATAGAACGATAGCCATTGAGACCAGATAGTTCATGTGCGCGCCCTCCAGCGATCCACGTGATGTCGTGATTATTTTCGTTCATATTGCTGGTGGAATTGAGCGAAATCGCGAAAGAACGATCCGGGGCCGCTCTTTGTTCCTCTAAGTGAAGTAACTTCTCAAGTGCCGCGCCGGTGAAGTCGATAACTTCCTTACTGCGGGGGGAGGGGATCCATTCCAGTGTAGCGGCGGCAGGTCGCAAGCGCTGCTGACCAGCAGTGAGTCTCGGACGCCTACTCCGCGCCTTTAACGGCGCGCGCGTAACCGGAGGCAAGCACTGTCCATGTCTAACGGCCTGAAGTTATTGCGCTACCTGGTGCCAGTCGTGGCTTTGGGAGCATTGGTCCTTTGCATGCCTTCGGCGCGTGCCGGCGAAGCCGCTTCGGTGGTCGCAACCGGCGGTCCGCGGGCCAAGACCCTGCCTGTCAAACGCACGCCGCCCGCACCGAAACCCGCAGCAGCAGCGCAACCGCCCGCGCCACGCCAACCCGTGAGCGATGAGCAGGCTTGGGGCCAGGTGAACGCCGAGAACGTCAATGTGCGCAACGGCCCGGGTACGCAAAGCGCCATCCTCACGACGCTTCACGGCGGCGACTTCGTCAAGATTAAGGCCACGCAGGGCACGTGGCTCGAAATCGACTGTCCGGAAGGCTCAAAATCCAAAGCACAGGCCGGCGTCGCCTACATTTCCTCCAAATACGTGATCACCGGCGTGCAAGCCCCGACCGGCACGCAGGCTCCTGTTGCGGCCGCGAAACAGGCGACCGCCGCGGTGCCTGTCGCAGCCGCCTCGCAAACTCCAGCCGCTGCGGAAAAGCGCAGCAAAACACCCGCGCCAACCAAGGACGACCTCCGCGCCACCATTGAGGAAACCCGTCGAGAGTTGCGGGCCGCAGCGCCAACCGAGGATCCCGTTGAGACCGCCCGCGTTGCCGCCGAAGCTCAAAAGAAAGCCGAAGAGCAAGCCAAGCGCGAAGCTGACGCCGCTCGAAAACAGGAAGAAGAGTCCGCGCGCCTGATCGCCGAGGTCCGGCAAAAAGCAGAAGCCGAGGAACAGGCCAAGCGCGAAGCTGACGCCAAACGCAAACAGGACGAAGAAGCCGGTCGCCTGGTCGCCGAGGCGCAGAAGAAGGCCGAAGCCGAAGAGCAGGCTAAACGCGAATCAGACGCCAAGCGCAAACAGGACGAAGAGACCGCTCGCCTAGTCGCCGAGGCTCAGAAGAAAGCCGAAGCGGAAGAGCAGGCGAAGCGCGAAGCGGACGCCAAGCGCAAACAGAACGAAGAGACCGCCCGCCTCGTCGCCGAGGCTCAGAAGAAAGCCGAAGCCGAAGAGCGCGCGAAACGCGAAGCAGAGGTCAGGCGTCAAGACGAAGAACAAGCGCGGTTGAATGCGGAATCCACGAAGAAGGTTGTAGCACCGCAGCCGGCGAAGCCCGCCGTTTCAGAAGAGCGTGGCGGAATGTTCCTCGACCCGGCGTCCGCGCGTCCCGTCCCGGCGGCCAAGGTCGTTCCGGCTGAACCCGCTGACGAATTTCAGCCTCTGCCGGTCCCAACGCGTAAGGCCAGTGCGCCGTCGCAGCGAACCCGCTCGGCATCGATTGCCTTTGCACCGGTTGCGCCGCTTCCGCCTGAAGATTCCGCGGCTCTCGTCGCCGACAACAACACGCCGGAGATTGCCGGAAGTCCATCAGCGAAGAAGGCGCGCTCCAAATACATTCTTCCCAGCCGCGCGCCCGCGTTGCCCGGTCGCCGCGCCGAAGTGATCGATGGCATCGAGAGTGCGCCAGCGCTGTCCTCCCAGTTCGAAGAGACTCCCCCGGCGATTCCGGTGACCGCACGCCAGGAAACCATGCCCGCTCCGCAGAACAAGCCGGCTCCCGCGGCCCCGGTGATTGAGACACTCGATCTGCCGAAGCCCACCGGTTCCGCACCCGCCTCGCAGCGGCTGCAGCAGTTTTTCCAGACGCAGGTGCGCAGCACCGACCAGTCCGGCGCGATTCAGACGGCGGAAGGAACGCTAGAGCGCAACACGATCACGCCGATTCTCGGCGCAGACTATGCTCTCATGCGCGGTGGCCGCACACTATGCCTCCTGGCCGCGCGCGGCAGTTTGGACTTGGAACGCTATGTCGGCCGCAGCATCACGATCACGGGTTTGCCGATGCAAGGCACCTCCAGCGACGACCTCGTGCTGGAAGCCGGCAGCGTAACAGTTGTCGATTGAACTCGATACCCCAGGAAATCGCGCGGGCAGCCCAGCTAATGAAGGCTGCCCGTTGTATTTCCCATTCTGAAAACTCTGAATCGTTGACAGGATACGCTCGCCGAGTAAGGTATCTTATAGTTGTGAGGGGAGCAGTTACTGAGTCTTCAGTTACGAGTTCTCGCAGTCGTTGCTTGAGCCTGAAACTAAAAACTCAGAACTGAAAGCCGTCAACATCCAACGCCAAGGAGCGTGCTCCTGGCTTTTGGGTCGTGTTTCTTGCAGCGGTAGCGATGGCGTCCCTGCCGGCCGGCACGGAGGCCGGCGCTACCGAGCAAGGAGCAGGAGCTAACAGCCATGTGAGCCAGCAGCGAATGGCATCACCAGCGGCCCGCAGTTCAGAAGCCTCGTGTCTTTGTCTTCAGGATCGCATCGGATACCTCTTCCAGGATCTGTCCCTGCTTGAGCGTGCGCTGACGCATCCCTCCAGCACGTCCGAAGACAATCGCGACAATGAGCGCATGGAGTTCCTGGGGGACTCCGTCGTCAATCTCTGCATCGCTCAGGCGCTCTACGAAAGCCACCCGCATTGGAGCGAGGGAGATCTGACGCAGGTCAAGTCCGCGGTCGTCAGCACCACGGGTTTGGCGCGCGCGGCCGAAAACCTCGGTTTGCGCGATGTTGGCCGCTTTGGCAAAGGCCTGCCGCTCCATGAACCGCTGCCGCCGAGCGTCTACGCCAACCTGTTTGAAGCGGTCGCCGCCGCCGTCTATCTCGATGGCGGTCTGGACGCGGCGCGTTCGTTCGTGCTGCGCGTCCTCAGCCCGGATATGCGCGTTGCGGCGGAAAACGGCGGCGAGCCGAATCCAAAATCGATGCTGCAGCACTTTGCGCAGAAGAACTTCGGCCAGACACCTCACTATCGCATGGTCGGCAGCAGCGGCCCCGATCACGACAAGGTCTTTCAAGTCTCCGCGTATGTCGGCCAGCGGATGTTCCTGCCCGGCACCGGCCGCAGCAAGAAAGAAGCTGAACAGGCCGCCGCCAAACGCGCCCTGGAAGCCCTGGATTCCGAAGCCATGCTCAGCACCGGCGCCTGCGCCGCACCGATGCCCGCCATCCCACCGCACTCCGCCGGCCGTCCCGGGTTGATGGCGCTCTAGTCCGTTCGAGCGGCGGGGTATCGGGTATGGGGTACATGGTGGTGGATTTTCTCGCAAGCCACCCCCATACCCCAAGCCCCATACCCCAGGCCCTTTACGCTCTCGGCGTTGAAAATAACCCAGATTAAAGTCTAATAAGCCTTCCACTCACACGGTTATCAGGTGACGCGCGATCACATGCGGGATGAGGCATTCGCTGAGATGACCGACCGGCAACTGCTGGAAGCCTACGCCGGCAGCAACGACTTTAAGGCTTTCGCAGCCTTCGTGGACCGCCACGAAAGCTCGCTGCTCTCGTTCGCCTCGGCTTTCTTGCGCGATGACACGCTGGCTCAGGATGTCGTGCAGGAAGCGTTCTTGCGCGCGGCGCGTTATCCGCAGCGCTTGCTGGTGGGGTCGGCGTCTTTGTCGGCCGGCACGGAGGCCGGCGCTACCCGCAACTGGATGCTGAAGGTCGTGCGTGACCTGAGCATCGACAACCTGCGGCGCAAGGCGAATGAAAAGCGAGCGGTGCAGGAACGGGCCGCCATCAGCGCCCACGCGGCGCCCGCTGCCGACGCGATCGCCGAGGGCGCGGAAGAGGCCTCGCGCGTACGGGCTGCCATCGAACGCCTGAACCCGCGCCTGCGCGAACTGCTGATCCTGAAGGTGCGCGAGCATAAGTCGTATAAGGAAATTGCGCAGATCACCGGCCTCAGTGCCACCAACGTCGGCTTTTTGTTGCACCGGGCCATGCAAGAACTGGGAAAGGAACTTCAGGGTTCGGGGTTCGGGGTTCAGGGTGCAGGGCGCAGATCAGAACCGCGACCGTAAGGGAGCGGCACAGTACGAGGAGCGCCCGGAGAAGCCGCTGAGCGCCCGCAGTTAGAAGGCGAGCCGCGGAGGCGGCGGAAGACGGTAGCCCACGGCGTAAGCCGTGGGAACCCCGCGATCCCGGACGTTGAGAGCCCCGGCAGGGGCGGCAGAACCGTTCGGAAGTGCACACGAAATTTGGGCGCCGGCGAGCGCATCGTTTGATTCGCCGCCTGCGCCGGGAGTTAAGATCATGAGTGAACCGAACGCTCCAGACCACGACGGCGGGCACGGAGGCCCGCCCCACCGCGACGGGCATCTTGATTACCTGCTCACGGCATATCTTTTCGATAGCCTGTCTTCCGCCGGCCGCACGGAAGTTGAGACCCATCTGGCCAAGTGCCCCGAATGCCGCGAGCAGCTCTCCTTACTTCGCGAGACCCTGGCTCTGACCGAAAAGGCCCTGACCGACGACAAAGAATATGTTTTTGAAGAACGCCGCCGCAAACGAGTGATGGAGGCGGCGTATTCCGCGCGCGGAAGTTTCTGGAGTCGCACCGACTGGTCCGCGCGTAAATGGAAGCTGGGCACAGTCGCAGCGTTGCTGATGGTGCTGGTAGTCGGCGGGCTGATCTTCTCGACGGCTCGCGAGTCGGCTCGCCGTTTCGAGAGCGCCCAGAACCTGAACAAAATCGCCAAAGGAAGTTTCCAATTTGCGGACGTGCCGAAAAGCGCCGATGCCCAGTCGGCCGCTCCAGCGCCGGACGGCAGGTTCGGCGGCAACATCGACGGAGTGCACGGCTGGGCGGACGCGACGAAAAGCGAAGATGCCAAATCCGAACCGCAGCCAGATATCGCTACCATTAACGCTGTCACAGTGAACGGCGTGGCACCGACTATCGTGCCTCCGCCTCCCCCGCCGACGAACCAGCCGGCTCCTGACAGCAGAGTGTACAATTTCACGAGCAGCGGTCCGGTTGCCGCGCCGGTAATGGGAAATCTGTCGGTGGCGACGCCCGAGCCCCAGAAACCCGCGTCAGACCTCGCAGGCCCCGCCGCGCCAAAGCCGTCCCGCCCCGCCGACGACAAAGCCTTCAAGTCTGCAGCCGAGTCGCGCCGCGACCCCTTGTCAATAAGACAAGCGCCCGCGATCGCGCAGTCAGCGCCCGCCGCCACCGACGCGCCAGCGGGGCTACCGGCTGGCGGCGAGAAGATGGTGCCTCTGGAGTCGAAGCTTCAACTACCCAAGCCCAATTTCGAGGGCACGCCGAAGGCTCTGTTCAAGGGCAAGCTGGAAGGCGCACGTCCGGAGGAGTCCGCAGCCGATTCCAGCCGCCGCTTCGGTGACGGAAAGGACGCGAAATGGGCCACCGCCGATCCCGTGGGCGGCGCAACGTCCGGCTCCTTCGGTATGGACAATCTAAACAACGGAGCTCCTGTCCGCGGGAAAGTCGCCAAGGACAGTCTGGAAGCCCCGCGGCCCGAAGAACCGCCGGCGGACACCAGCAGAGGTCTTGGTGCGCAGGCGGTCCAGCCGGAGAAAAAGCTGAAGACGCTGGAGGTGATGAAAGAGGATCTGAGGAGCACGGGCGAGCCTACCGCCATCGGTCCGCGAGGGCATTTGGTCCACAGGAACGAGTGGCAAGTCCATAGGAACAACCTGCCGCAGGCCGAATCCGCCGCAACCGATGAGGAAATCAGCGGGGACTCTCGGGAGAAAGTCGCCATCGCCGCCAAAGACGACACGATTCGAAGGCCGGAAGAACTCATCGCCAAGGAGCGCGAAGACAAAGGCAAGCTCTCCGAGATGAACGATCAGCTCGCCAAGCAGAATCAGAACCTGACAGACAAGAACGCGAAGATTACCGCGCAGAGCGCGGTGGAAACGAAGCGTTTGAGCGATCAGGTGGAGGAGCTTGAAGAGCTCGCCAAAGACATCGGCGGGCGCGTGGAGCAGCGCGATGCGAGCAAGTTCGCGAAGTCTGCGGGCGAACCCGAGAAGCGAGGGGGGAAGAATTTCGAGGAAGCCGCACAACAAATGGGAGAGATCCCCGATAAGCAAGAAGAGGGGCGGGATCTGCAGCGCGAAGTCCATCAATCTGCGGACAAGCTGAAGAACTTCAAGAAAGGCGTCGTCAAGCAGCAGCAAGCGGTCGCGGTGGACGGGGAGAAGCGATCCGGCGCTGAGGCGGACCGCAATAAAGCCGAAGCCGGCCTGAACGACGAAAAGAAACTGGCCGACCTGCCGCTCGGGCGAAAAGACAGAGACGCGATCCTGGACGAGGCAACCGAACTCGCCACGCTGAAGAACGCCCGCGACCTGAAGGAAACGGAGCGCGAGGCGGCAAGGAAGTCCGGCAAGCCAACAGTCGTTGCGGCCATTACCGACATTGATAGCAAAGCCGAAAATGCAGCCGCGCTCGAATCGCAGCCCGATGCACCCGTGGCGATAGAAGGGCTAACAAGGGGCCGCGGCGAAGAACGCCGCAAGTCCGCCGGCACGGATCAATCCCTCGTGATGTTCGACGGAGACCTGGATGTCGCGGGCGTGCCGGGCAACGGGCGCGACCGGGCCAAGTTGCCGCAACAGGCCCAAACGGGCGGGATCACTGTCCTGAATGGCGCTTCAACGTACTTGGGCGTGACTACGGTTGCGGGGGGAACAGTCGCGGCAGACGGCAAGCCAACCGGTCCAAGCGGCAACGAGGCGAACCGAGCGTTGCACTGGAGTCATCACGGAACGAACGCCGCCAAAGACGGCAAGGCAGAACATGAAGAGAAGGTGCCCACGGTAGCAATTGAGCCGGCTCGCGAGTTCGCTATGCCGAAAACCCCGCCCGCCGACTCGGTGGCAAACACGGAGAAGCAGGCAGGCCAAGGCGATCTGGCCCTCATCGACAAATCTTTTGCCAATCCCGAAGGCGATTCAGTAAGCCCGCCCAAGGCTGGCTATACTTTCGGGGTGGCGCCAAAAACCCCGCCCGCCGAACCAGTATCAAAGAAGGATTCCGGCATCATTGTCCCGCCCGGCATTATCGAGAAGGCCGAACTCGGCGATCACTTTGAAACCATCAACCCCGAGAAGAAGGAGCGGGTGTCTAGGTCCGAATATACCAAACAGGAGTACACGGAGCAAAACCTCACGAACCAAGAAATCGCCTCGCGAATGAACATACCCCACGCAGACTATCTCATCTACCCGGATGATTGGTCGGAGATCAAGAAAAGATCGGAAGCGCAAGCTGGCGGCGGCGGCGCGAACGGCAAGGCGCTCGAAGACATGGTTGGCGTGGGCGGAGTGCGGTCAACGAACGACGCATTCGGGTACCGCGACGGGATTCATGGTGGTTGGGGCGGTGGTGGGCAGAAGTTGGGCAAAGCAGCGTTGGGAAAAGCCTCCAAAGCCGACGCGAAGGATGCGCCGCTTGCGAGCGTCGTTGAACTTGAAATCTATGACGTCCGCGATCTGTCGTCCGCAATAACGGACTTCCCAGGCCCGCGCACCGGCCTCGCCGCGAATGAGAAGACGGCGCAGCAAAGTGGCGACGAGATCGGCCGCATTCTAAAGGAGCGGCTTAAGGCGGATTTTGCGGACCCGCAGAGTTCCATTGAGGAGCAAAACGGCAAACTGGTGGTGATGAACCGGCCCGAAGTGCAGCAGAGGGTCCGCGAGGTTCTGGGCGAAATTCGTGCCCGGGTTGCAGCCAGCGCGGCCCAAGTTGCGAGCGCCGAGAAGAGCCTGCGTGCATTTCAATATTTCCGCACCGAAAACCCCAAGCTTTCCTTCGCCGAATTCCAGCGCCGGCCGGGGAGCATTCCACCCGCGACGCTCACCGACGAAGGCATCGACGAAGATCTGTATATCGAGAAATACGGCACGCGGCCCTTCGTCGATTGCGCGCGCGATCACCTCTCGACCTTCAGCCTCGACGTGGACACGGCGTCCTACTCGCTGGCGCGCTCCCGGCTGCGGGCAGGACAGCTTCCCGATCCGCAAGCCGTGCGCGTCGAGGAGTTCGTCAATTCCTTCAAGCAGCCGTACACGGTCGCCGGGGACGAAGCGTTTGGAGTGTTTGCAGAAGCGGCACCATCGCCATTCGTGGTAGCGCCGGCCTCCGTGCCGACTGTTGAAGACAAGTTTGCTACGGCCGGCAGGGACGCCGGCGCTACCCAACTCGAAATCCTGAAGATCGGGATCAAGTCGCGGGAGCCGCGCGCGGACGAGCGCAAGCCGGCCATGCTGACCTTTGTCGTCGATACGTCCGGCTCGATGATCCGCGACGAGCGCCTCGACCTGGTGCGCAGCGCGCTCAAATCCCTGTTGGCGCAGCTCAACCCGGAAGACGCGATTTCCATCGTGGCCTTCAGCGATCAGGCCGAAGTCGTCCTTCCGCGCACGCAGGCCCGGCAGAAGCAGCGCATTCTCGATGCCATCGAATCGCTCTTTCCGCACGGCGCGACCAACGTGGAGGCCGGCCTGGCGCTCGGCTACCGCATGGCGGACGAATCGTTCGCGGCCGACGCGGTCAACCGGATGGTCTTGTGCAGCGATGGTGTCGCGAACATCGGCGCGAAGGGGCCGGACGAAATGCTGAAGCTGGTCAAAGTCTTCGCCGGCCGCGGCATCGATCTGTGCACCGTCGGCTTCGGCATGGGCAAGTACAACGACGCGATGATGGTCAAACTCGCCGACAACGGCAACGGAAGCTGCCACTTCGTGGATAATGAACAGGCCGCCGAAAAGGTGTTCCGCGAACAGCTCCCCGCTCATCTGGACGTGCTCGCCCGCGACGCCAAAGCCCAGATCGACTTCAACCCCGACGTGGTCGAACGCTACCGGCTGCTGGGCTACGAGAAACGCAAGATCGCCGACAAGGATTTCCGCAACGACAAGATCGATGCCGCGGAAATCGCTCACAGCACGCTGATCACCGCGATGTACGAAATCAAGCGCCGCCCGGGCGCTCACGGCCCGCTGGGCAAAGTGTTCCTGCGCTGGAAGGACAACGGCTACAAGCATCTGCCCGTGATCGAACGCAACTATCCGTTGAGCGAAGGGATTCTGACGGACGCTCAGCACACTTCGCCGAATCTGCGCTTCCTGACCTGCGTCGCGCGCTTTGCCGAACTGCTGCGCGGCAGCCCGTGGGTGCGCGATAGCTCCTACGCGGATGTGCTCCGTCAGCTCGATCAACTCCCGGCCGATTTCCGTTCGACGCCGGACGTGCAGGAAGTCCGCGAGCTGGTGCAGAAGGCGCAGGAGTTGAGCGTCAAGCAGTGGTTAAAGGAACTTTAGTGTCACCGCAGAGACGCAGAGGCGGAGAGTTTTACTGAGTTGTTACAAAGCCCAGCATGCGAAGGTCGTCATGTCATTGGTAGTCGTCCAGGAATTGCGGGACGCTGTTCGTTAGCCCGGAGGGCGACACACGGGTAGCCCACGGCGTAAGCCGTGGGAATGAGACGACAACTCTTCGAGAGCCCCGGACGGGGCGATACGAACAGGGCCCGCTCGCTCGTATCGCCCCATCCGGGGCTTTGAACGCATCACACGGCTAACCCCCACGGCTTACGCCGTGGGCTACCCGTGTAACGCCCCTCCGGGGCTGACGTCCGGATGCCGTTTGTTTCGGACTGACATTTGGGTGTAATTTGTCCCGCGCTGGCGTTTGGCTGGTTTGAGGCTCAAGTCGAGGTCATCATGCAAAAATATCTGTCGGTTCTTCTGCTGGCGTTCTGCGCGAGCGCGTTGCTGGCCGGCGAAGAGCCTGCGCCGCCCACCGTGGTTGTGCGCGAGCGCACGGTCTACGTGCCCTATGAAAAGCTAAAGGAAACGTTCGAGAAGGAGGGGCGCGGCGTCTTCCTTCCTTACGAAGAGTTCCTGAAGCTCTGGAACGCCGGCCAGCCGAAAGAAAAAACGCCGGATGAGGTCAAGCCGCCGGCCGACGCGGTGATTTCCGGCGGAAACTACACCGGCACAACGAAGGAAAACGCGGCGCGCTTTGAAGTCACGTACAAGATCCGCGCGCTGGGCAAAAACTGGAGCGAACTGTTGCTCCCGCTGAAGAACGTCGCGGTTGAAACGGTCACGCTCAGCGATCCGCTGGCGGTCTTCGCGCCGAAAGGCGATGGCTATTCGCTGATTCTGCCGAAGCCAGGCGAGTACACCCTGATGCTGGCGTTCTCGGTGCGCGTCGATTCCAAGCCGGGGCAGCGCAAGATCGAGTTCGGCATTCCGCCCACGGCCGTCTCGCGGCTGGAATTGACGATTCCCGAAAAAGATCTGCGCGTTGAAGTGACCCCGAAGATGGCGGCGACCGTCGCCAAGCCCGAAGGCGAAGGTACGAAGGTGCTGGCGTTCGTCGGCAATGCCGATCAGGTGACGCTGACGTGGATGCCGCCGGTGAGCAAGGTTGAAAAAGGCGAATCGATCACGATTGCTTCGCAAACGATGCACGTGGAACTGGGCGAGCGCACGCTGCGGCTGGATACGGCGCTCAGCTACAAGATCGAGCGCAACGACGAAGACACATTCCGTATCAAGTTGCCGGAAAACATGCGGCTGCTTTCGGTGAAGGGCGCCAACATCCGCGAATGGTCCTCTGAAGCCGGCGTGCTTGTGGTGCGGTTGCATTCTCCCGCCAAGGAAAATTACGCCCTTGCGCTGCGCTTCGAACGCATTTTGGAGAAGACGCCGGAGAGTCTGAATATCCCCTTCCCCGTTACCGTCGGGACTCTGCGCGAAGATGGTTTTCTGACGGTGGCGAGCGAATCCGGCCTGCGCCTGCGCGTCGAAACCGCGGCGGGCTTGAGCCAGATCGATCCGCGCGAATTGCCCGAGCCCCTGCGGCGCGCCAATCTTCTCGCCGGCTTCCGATATCTCGCTCATCCGCTAAACCTGGCGCTGAAAATCGAAACCGTCGAGCCGCAGATACAATCCTCGGTGAAAGCGATCATCAGCCTCGGCCAGGACGAAGACGGCCTGACGGGCTGGGTCGACTACGACATCGCCAAGGTCGGCATCTTCACGGCGAAGTTGAAGTTCGATAGCCGCTGGGAGGTCGTCTCCGTGGGCGATCCGCAAACGGTCGAAGACTTCCAGGCCGCGGTTGAAGGCCAGTACAAAGTACTTTCCGTCAACTTGAAGAACAAGGCCATCGGCGCGTTCCGCTTGCCGTTCAAACTGACGGCTCCCGGCCGCGCGAGCGCTGGGCAGCTAACGCTGGAGTCCATTCAGGTGCTGGGCACGCATCAGGACAAAGGCACTCTCGGCGTGTGCGCGCCCAAGGCGTTCAAGCTGACGACGTCTTCCCGCGAAAAGATGGCTCCGGAGAGCGTGCAGTCGCTGATGGCGTCGGGGCTGCTGGCTCAAGTGCCCGCCGATTACGAATTGCCGCTGGCGTACTCGTACACGCAGCAGCCGGCATCCGTGAAGATCGATCTGGCGCGCCGCGAGACGGAGATTCGCGTAACGGGTTATCACACCGTTGTCGTTTCGGAAGCCGGGCTGGAGTTCACGCACAAGCTTGAGTTTTTCGTCCAGTTCGCGGGCGTGGACCGCTTGCAGTTCAGCGTGCCCAGCGCGCTCGACGAAAAGATTTATGACATCAAATGCGCGGGCTTGAAAGAGAAGAAGAAGCTCAGCACCGAAAATGGCCGCAGCACCTGGGAAATTCTTTTGCAGGACAAAGTGCTGGGCGTCGTGCCGGTCTTCATCAGCCATAAGGAGAACCTGAAAGGGCTGGAGCCCGAAAAACCCTACGAACTGACGCTGCCGGATGTGCGCGCGGAAGGCGTCGCGGGACAGCAGGGCTTCATCGCGGTGTTGAAAGAAGCAGCGCTCGAAATCTGGCCGAAAGCCACCGGACTGGAGCCGCTCGAAACCGTGAATGTGCCGCCCGAGATGCGGCCGAAGACCGGCACCAGCAACATGTATCTGGCGTACCGCTATTTCCAGCCGGAGCGGTCCCTCTCGCTGAAGCTGACTCGCCACGTGCCGGTCGATACCGCCAGCCTCATCGTCGATCTCCTGCAGACGGAACTGCTGGTCTCGGATGAGCGCATGCTCACCGCAAAAGCCGACCTGTGGATACAGAACGCAAAAGCCGAACAGTACCTGGTGCTGGATCTGCCAAAGAACGCGCAGATCCGGTCGCTGGGCGTGCGCGGCGCGCTCGTCAATCCTCTGCAGCGCGAAGGCGGCGGCACGCTGGTGAAGTTGCCGGCTGGAGTTGGCGGGTGCCAGGTGCAGATCATTTATTCGGCGCCGCTGGATGAAAGCAAGTCGGGCGCAAAAATGGGCTTAGCTGGCGGCCTGGACCTGAGAGCTGTGGGCGTGCTGGGTGGCGTGCCGGTCAGCAAGATCGAAGCGGCCGTGTATGTGCCGGAAGATTATGCGTACATGGGCCTGGGCGGAACGATGCATCTGCGAAAAACTCCGGACCGCATCTCCAACACGCTGGCTTGGCTGACCGGATTCAAAGGCGACGCGTCTGTGCGCCAACCTCATCTGCAGCATGTTCCGCCGCCATTGGTCGGCGCTTTCAATCCGCAAGGCCGTGCGTTTTACTTCCAGACGCTGGCACCGGCCGGGCAGATCAGCATGACGTACTTCGACCGGAAGCTGTTCTGGATTTTTGACATCGCCATCTTCGTTGCCGCACTGGCACTGGGCTGGTTCTTGTGCGAACGCCGCAAACTGCCGCGGTTCTGGGTCTGCGCGGGTGAAATCGTTGTGCCGCTGTGCCTGGGTTGGCTGGTCGTCAGCGACGCGAGAGAGATCTGCACCTCATGGACGCTGGCCGGTGTTATTCTCGCCGGCGTCTACGCTCTCAAGCGCGGGCGCGAAGCGTGGCTGGCGTGGAAGGAGTTGCGTATCGCGACCGCGCCTGATCCATTCATCGAGGATGCGCCGGAGAAGCCACAGTCACCCGCGAAAGAAGCCGAAGGCGCGGCCCCAAAGGACGCACCGCCCGAACCGCCGGCCACTCCATCGGCCGAAGAACCCAAACCATCGGATGACACGCCGAAGGCGGGAGGCGCGCAGTGAACCGCGTGAGCTCTTGGCTATCCGCTCTTGGCTCTTGGCGACCCAAGCCAGCGAGTTGTCGCTGCGCCCTCCTGGTAACCAGCGCGCTGATCGTGCTGAATGCGCAATTACCGGCGGCGACGACACCCACTTCACCCGAACTCCGCCTGGTCGAAACGTACGTTCCATACGATGAGTTCCTCAAGCTCACCGCGGGCAATGTGGACGCGACGATGATGTCGCTGGATGAGTACCGCGCGCTCGCAACGCTGGCGGCTGTGGGGCGGGCGTCCCTGCCCGCCGGCGGGCACGGAGGCCCGCCCTACCTGCCGCCGGTTTCCTGCGTGCTCAGCGAAGCGGTTTACACAGGCACGGCTCGCGAGACCGCGGTGCGTTTTGACGCGACGTTCAAGCTGACGGTTGCGGAAGACGGCTGGGCGCGTTGCGATCTGGGGCCAGTCCAGGGCGCGGGGAAGATAACACTTGATGACAAACCAGCGTGGGTGGTGTTCGACCAGAAGCACATGTATCTCCTTGTGAAAGGCCCGGGCCTGCACACCGGATCGTTGTCGTTCTCGCTGCCGCTGCAACGCGAGGAAGACATTCAGCGCATGAACGGCGCGCTGCTGAGTTCGGCCAGCGCGCGGATGAACCTGACCGTCTCCGGACGAGCCACCCTGGCCAGCGACGCCATCCCTGCGGACACGGACTACGACGAGAAGCAGAACGTGACGCGGTTCTCGCTCGCCTTGGGAACACAGAAAGGCGCGCCGCTCTCTCTGAACTGGAAGCGCAAGTACGACGCGCAGAAGAATCCGCCTTTGCTGCTTTCCGAGCAGCGCATCTCGTACTTGATCGAGCCCGCGGCCGGCGCGCAGTTCCGCTGGGCGGCCAAAGTGTCCATCGCGCGCCGCAAGGGAGACGAACTGGTGCTGGTGGAGCCGCCGGGCGGGCGGCTGGTGCGGCTGAGCGGCCCGGCGGTGCACTCCTGGCACCGGGATGGCGAATCGATTCGCGTGCTGTTGCAGACCCCCATTCTGGGCGACGTTGACCTGCAAGGCGACGGACTTCTTCCCGCGCAAAAAGCCGACGTGGAACTGGGCTGCATGCAAGTGAAAGGCGCCGCGCGCGACACGCGTTATCTCGGCCTGTTTCAACCGGGCGCGGAGCGGCTGGCCATCGGCGCCGTGAATGGATTTCGCGAAGTGGCGTTCAGCGAGGCCGCCGTCCCGGTCTTTCAAGAAGGCCGGTTGGCGCACGTCTATCTGCTGGAGACTTCCGGTGCAAAGCTTACGGTACGCGTGAAGCCGCAGCCGCCCGTTTTCGACACGCAAGTTGTTTCCAATCTGTTGCTCGGCGAACGATTCGCGATTCTGCGCAGCGCCATCACGGTGCGGCCGGAGCAGGGCCGCGTGTACGCCGTGCGTCTGCTCGTCCCCGCGCAGTGGCAGTTGCTCCGGCTGGCCGAGCGCGGGACAGGACGCGGCCTGAGCGCGGAAAAGGAAAGCAGCGGCACCGACGAAGCCTGGACCATCGCGCTGGAACAGGCGGCGGATCCCGGACATGCGTTTGAGCTGGACGCGCAGTTCCGGTTGCGCGAACTGGCGCCGGCCGAAACGGATTGGCAAACGCTGGCAATCGATACGCCGTTGCCGGCGGTCACGGGCGCGCGGCGGAGCGTCAGCCGACTTGGTCTGGGCGCGCATCCCTCGATCGATATCACCTTCGGCGCGATGCCGGAGTGGCGGACCGAGCGTCCCGGCACACTGGAGTCGCTGGGCGTGCACGAAGCCACGGCTCGGGCCGCGCTGATCAGCGAAGCCGCCGCGCCGGCGCTGCATCTGCAGCTCACGCACAAGAAGCCGCGCGGCGAATACGAGTTGGTGACGCATACGCTGACCCTTGAGCGCGAAGTGCTGGTGCGCTCGGACATTCGCCTGGCCGTTGTGGATCGCGCGCTGGACGAACTGGTGATCAGTCTGCCGCCCGAGGCCAAGGATCCGCTCTTTATTCAGAGCGTCGAAATAAAGGAGATCGTTCCCGTAACCCCGGCACTTCAGCCGGGCGCGAATCAACGGCGCGTGCGATTCAACTCGCCATGGCAGGGAGTGCGAGTCTTGCGCGTGGAATATCGCGCGCCGATCGCAGCGGACGGAACGATGGCGATTCCCGATCTGCGCGTCGAAGGCGGGTTCGACAGCCGGCGCCGGATCGTTTTTCAAAGCGCTGGCGTGGTCGAACTGAGCGTGCAACCGGGTCCAGGGCTTGCGGCGGCATCGTTGGAAGACACGCCGGAGTTTTCGCGCTCGTTCCAAACCGGGCGAGCCCTGCAGGCGTTCACGTTCCTGGCGGCCGGCGCGCCCGGAACATACCGCTCGCGTCTGCTCGAACGCTATCCAGCTCAGGGAAACTTGACCAAGGAACTGAACCTGACGACTGTGCTGGACGCCAGCGGCGTTTCGCGCACGCATGTTGATTTTCAGCTCGCGTATTCCGGACTGCAGTACGCTCCCGTGAAGTTGCCTCGGGACGCGCGGCTGCTGGCGCTTTGCGTGGATGGGCAGAGCGTGAAGCCGGTGGCTGGATCGAAAACGACGGATGCGAATGCGATCGATATTCCCCTTCCGCCGCGGAGTTTCGCGCGCGTGGAGTTCGCGTATCAGATCACCGGAACTCCTCTGGGCAACTTCGGATCGTACCAGCAGCAAGCCCCGGAACTGGAAGGCATCTCCGTGGGCGTGACCAACTGGAAATTCCATTATCCGGCCGCGTATTCCGTGGCGGTAACGGATGGGAATGTGGAACCGGATCCCTCGGTGCCACCGGCGTTCTTCGCATCGAACGTCGTGCGCATGCTGCGGGGCGATGGCCCATGGTGGACTTCCTGGGCCGAACAGCTTCCGCAGCGAACCGTCGAACTCACCTCAGCGCCAACAGGCGGAGACGCAGCCAAAAGCGTTCCGCAGCAGGAAACGAAACAGCTCACCGCGATCGAGAACGCGACCACCGAAGCCCCGGAACGTTCCGTCGCGGGTTTAGCGATCCCGGAGGGCGTGTTGCTCAAGCTGTCGAAGCTCGGCGGTTCAGCAAAAGTGACGCTGGGTTATCGCGAACTTTCGTGGAGCTTCTTCGCGGCGCGCAGCGTGTTTCTGGCGACGGTGCTGTTCGGATTGTGGCTGGCTCTGCGCGTGTCCCGGCGGGCGGCGCTGCGGCTGGTCGCGTACGGCCTGGTCTTTGGAACACTGGTGCCGCTGGCGCTGAAGTGGCAATCGCCGCTGCTCCTCATTCCGTTCTGCGAGGGACTCAGCCTGCTGGCTGTCGCCGGTCTATTCTGGTATGGCGGTGGATGGCTGTGGCGGCGGATTGCGGAGCGGCGGGGAAACACCAGCGCCAAAGCAGTCACGGCCATCGTCATCGTCATGCTCGTCGTTGCGGCGATCTGGCACTCGAGCGCTTCGGCCGGCGAGGCTGAAGTGTTGATTCCCTATGCAAAAGAGAAACTGCCCGTTGTCGGCGGTCCGGATCAGAAGGTCTTCGTCCCAAAATCCGTTTTTCTAGAACTGATGGCGCGCGCGCATCCGGAGCAAGCCACGGGCAGGGATGCCCGTGCCACGATTCCAGATATGAACGACCGGCGCAACCTGGCGCTGGCCTCCGCAGGCGCGAAGGCGAGCGGCGGCAATTCACCGCAGTCCCTGATCGATGGCAATCCAGCGCCAACTGCGCTGGAGGCATTTGCGTGGGGGTTGGTCGCGGCCCGCGATAAGAGTGTCGCGGCTACGGCGGTGTTCACGATCGAACTGCCGAAAGCAGCATCGATCGACCGCGTGCGGATTATGCTGCCCGATCATGCGCAGCGGTTCTGGCGCTACAAGGTGGAGCTTTCCGAAGATGGAAAAACGTTCTTGCTGCTGACGGACAAGACGCAGGGCCAGTATCGCGGCTGGCAGACGGAGAACTTTTCAAAGAGAGACGTGAAGGCTCTGCGGCTGACGGGGACGTACGATTCCGATCCCGCTGGCCGCTTCTACGCTGGCAAGATCGAGATGCTCACCCCGCCGACGCCAGTTCCGCTGGCGCTAGGCAACGCGCAGTACGAACTGACGGCCGGCGAGAAGACCTATGAAGGCAAAGGCACGCTCGAAGTTGCGACGTTCAACCCGAAAGGCTGGGTGAAGCTGCCGCTGGACTTCGGACCGACTCAGCTTGTCGCTCTGAAGATCGATGGCCAGCCGGCGAGCGTGGGCCATGAGCGCGGCGTGCCGTTCGTTGAACTGAAGGGCGGCGGCGTCCACAAGCTTGAGATGGACGTGCAAGGCATGCTGGAACTCGGACACGGCAGCGCACGGCTGCTGGGGCGATTTGTATGCGGTGCGGCCACACGGGTTGTTCTTTCTCTGCCGGCGGCCATGGAACTCGAAACGAAAGCCTTGCCGCCCGGCGCGTGGGTCGAAGTTGACGCTCAAACCAAGACGCAGCGTTGCGAGGTCGATCTCGGATCCGGCTCGGCGAGCGCCGACGTCGCACTGCTCTGGCGATCGCCGGACATTCGTGGCAAAGGCACTTCGCAGATCGCCAGCCGGAGCTACTCGCAACTTCAAGCCAGCGCGGATGGATACGCGGTGGTGCGCGTGGATCGCGTAACTGTCGATGGTCCCGGCGTGGATCAACTGACCTACAAATTGCTGGGTAACTGGGACATCGCCACGGTCACCGCACAGGGCCTCGCGGAGTGGACGATCAGCGGCGAAGGAGATGCCCGCCAATTGCGCCTGTGGTTCCAGAAGCCCGTAAACGAGGTCATTGTGCAGCTTGCGGGTTGGGCGCCGCTGCCGACAGATGCGGCGGGCACGGAGGCCCGCCCTGCCGCCACACAAGTCGCGGCCTTGTCTCTGGAAGGCGCGTTGCGGCAGGAAGGCTTCATCGGCTTGCAGTACGGTTCCGGGCGGCGATTCACTGCGCGTTCTCTGGAGGGGCTGAAGCGTGCGTCGAGCCAGGAACTGGCGGTGATGTTCACGCTGCCGGCTGAGAGCTTGCCAGATCGGATTTACCGTTGCCCGCAAACGCCCGAGAAAACCCTCGTCAGCGCGGAACTTGAGGCAGGGCAGACGACTGTCGAAACGCAGGTGGTCGGCGTCGTGCTGCCCGACCGGATGACGGCGTGCGTGCGGTCGCGTTACATGGTGACTGGCGTTGGACCATTGCGTCACGAGATCGACTTGCCGCCACAGTGGCAAGTGCGGACGGTGCGCTCTAACGCGATGCGCGACTGGGATGTCGTCGGCGATCCGGGCAAACAGCGGCTGGTCATTTATTTTGCGGCGCGCGCGGCGACTGGAACGGAGATCGTCTGGTCGGCGGAGACCCCGCTCACGCTTCCGGCAGGTGGGCCGTTGTCGCTCGATCTGCCCCAACCGCGCTGCGCGACAGAAGGAAAGCTCACCGAAACGGTGGATTGGGTGCTGGCATCGGACCAATCGCTGGTGCTTTCGCAAGGAGCCGGAACACAAACGCACGCGCTGCCCATCGAGCGGGCTCCGACGTGGGTCCGATTGGAGACCGGGCAGGATTACCGCTTCGCGTACCGGGTCAGCAAGCCGGAGTACAAGCTGGCTGTTTCGGTGTCGAAGCAAGCCAGCATCGGTTCGGCAACACTCGTCAGTTTCATCCGTCCGGCCGAAGATTACGTGCAGATCAACGCGCGCTGCCGCTTGCGCATCGAACAAGCCGGACGCGATCGCTTCGTCTTCAAGCTGCCGGCCAAGGCGACACTGGTGAGCCTTGACGCGCGCAACCTGCGCAGCCGCGAGTTATCAGAGAAGCCGGATGGCACGCTGTTGACCGTCGTGCTGCAATCTCCCGTCAGCGGCGAACAAGTCATTGATCTTGCGTACAGGCTCCCGCGCGCAGCGGGACAAGAACTGACGTTGAGCGCCATGGAGATCACAGACGCGGAGATCACGCAGACGGAACAATTCGTCGGACTGCTGCAGATCGAGCAGGGCCTGGTGACGGCCCTGCCCAAACACGGGCTCACGCAACTGCGCGAAAGCGAAGAGTTGCCGTTCCTGCCGCAGGGCGTCTCGAAAAGCGCTCTGGCGCAGGTCTTCGCGGCTCAACCAGATTGGTCTTTGGCACTGCGTCAACCGGGGGTGAGGATCGAGACGGGGCCGCCGGCGGAAGTGCTGCTGGCGGTGCTCAAGACGGTCGTCGCGGCGGACGGCGGGGTGCGATCGATGGCCACGTACAGCCTGCACAACCGGGCGCTGCAATTCCTCAGCCTGGTCATGCCCGCCGATACGAAGTTGTGGGGCGTGCTGGTCGATGGGCGGCCGGTGACGGTGAGCCATTCGACGCAGGGACAGGACAAGGTGCTGCTCGTGCCGATTCAGCGCATGGCTGCCAGCGATCGGCCGTTGAAGGTTTCGTTGTTCTACGAAAGCCCGGCCGTGAAGCTGCCCGCGGCACTGCGCACGATCACGCCGTCAGCGCCGAAGGTCATCGACAAAGACGTGCCGGTCGTGCAGACATTCTGGGAGCTCTGTGTTCCCGACGATTACGACGTGAGCCGATCAAGCAGCAGCAACGTGCGGGAAGTGCCCGCGAGCGCGCTGATCGGCGGACAGCTCAGCTCGATCATTCAGGAGAACGAGCGGCTGAAGAAAATCGCAGACGCCGCCGAATCGCCGACGCAGCGCCGCAAGGCGCTCCAACGGCTGCTGCTGAACCGGAAGGATCTGGAAGACAACGTGACGGAGTTGCAGAAGACGGAGCAGAATTCGAACGTCGAAGAGCAGAGACGCGTCGGCCGTGAGGAGTTTGCTCAGAATTCCCAGGCGAATATCCGGTTGCAGCAGGAGGGAGAGACCTGGCGGCAGAACCTGACCACCGGCGAGCTATCCAAGAAAATCGAGCAGGCCGTGGCCGAAGCGGCGGTCGATCCGCAGCAGCAGGCGTTCCTGGACGGCTACAATTTCCTGGGCAACAACTGGCGCGGCGGCGCGCAGTACAAAGCTGGCCGGGACGCGTCCTCAGCGCAGGGACGCCCGCCGTATGCGTCGGGCGAGATGGCGCTGGCCGAACTGCAAGAATCGCGACCGGCGAAGGGTTTTCAAAAGAACGAGCTTCCCCCGGCCCCCGCGGCGCGCGCGCGCCAGGATACGGAGCCGCTGAAGACCGATGCGGGGTTGCGCGAGGGTTCCGAGCAGCAACTGAACCTGGAGAAAGGCGCGATGGACCTGCACATTCCGCAGCGCGGAACCTGTCTTACGTTCAGACGCATTGAAGGGCATCCGGAGTTGACGGTCACGCTGCGCTCGCGCAGCGAGACGTGGCGCTACAGCGCGCTCTTGGCGCTGCTGGCGATTGCGGGCGTCGTTGCGTATGCCCGGCGAAGCAGCAGTAGGCAGGGGCGGTCATGAGTGTCAAAGACCAAGCCAAACAGGTCATAGATTCGCTACCGGAAAACGTCTCGATGGACGATGTTCTGCATGCGTTGTACGTGCACATCAAGTTCGCGCGAGGCGAAGCGGAGATTCGGGCCGGTCGGGGTATCTCGCACATCAAGGCGGCAAGAAGGCTAAAGAAATGGGTCAGGTGATCTGGGCGCGCTTGCGCCGATCACGACTCACCACTCCACCACTCACCAATCACCACTCACCGTTACTGGTCCTCATAGTCCTTGATCGGCCGGATCCAAATGTTGCGGTAGCGAACGGCATTGCCGTGCTCCTGCAGCAGCAGCGGGCCTTTGGGTGGATGCTCGGTGTACTTGGGCAGAGCGCGGTGAGCCATCGCGCCCAGGATTTCGGTGTGGTTGTGGACGAGCACGCCATTGTGGAGAACGGTGACGTATGCCGGCTTATCGAGTTTGCCGTCTTTGAATTTCGGCGCGGTGAAAATGATGTCGTATACCTGCCACTGCCCGGGCTTGCGGGATGCGTTCACGAGCGGCGGGTATTGGCCGTAGATCGACGCAGCCTGGCCGTCGGCGTAGATGCCGCCCTGATATGAATCGAAGACCTGGATCTCATATTTGCCAAAAAAGATCACGCCGCTGTTGCCGCGGTTCATGATGTCGCCGGTCGGAGGATCTGGCGCGGCCCATTCGATGTGAAGCTGCACGTCGCCGAATTGCTCCTTCGTCAGAATGTTGCCCTTGCCCGGTGTCGATTCGGCGTAACCGTTCTCGACCTTCCAGGCCGCAGGCCCGCCGTTGCCGCTCTGCCATTTGGACAGATCGGTGCCATCGAAAAGAATGATGGCGTCCGACGGCGGCTTGCCGGGCGTTTCGGGCGTGCTAAAGCTGCCGGGATCGACGGCGGGCGCTTGCGGCCGGTCGCTGTCGTGCACGTGCCACTTGCCGCCGGGAAGCATGGGCGTGTCTTTGTAGCCGACCTTGGGCTTCGGTTTCGGCGCGTCTTCCCCTCGAACCGGAGCGACAGCGAAGGTCGGAAGGATCACAGCGAGTGCCAAGGCATAAATGAGTCTCATTGTCTTCTCCTGTGTTTTAGAGTGAATACACCGCGACGAGCTCAGCGCATGGAGCTTGGCATATGCTCGTGTCCCGAGTATCTTCCTGGCAGTCCAGCGCGTCTGACGCGCGGGGCCCAACGTGGCCGACGAGGGCACAACCATCCATGTCTTTCTTGAAGCTCGCCTCCATCATCGGTCTGATTTGCGTCGCGGTTCCAGGCTTGGCGCAAGACGACAAAGCCGAAACGATCGTTGCCGGTCGCGCGGACTTGCAGGTGGTCATCGAAGCCGATGGCACGCTGGAGCCGCTCAAACGCAAGAAGCTGCGGATTCTCCCGGACGAGTTTGCCGGGCCCTATACGGTCACAGAGATCGTTCCTTCCGGCCAGGCCGTTGAAGCGGGCGCTATTCTGGCGCGAATGGAGACGGCGACGCTGGAGCGGTGGATTCGCGGCGGCCAAGAGGCTCTGGACGCGGCCAAGGCCAAGCTGCAGACAACGCGGGATGAGCTTGACTCGCTGAAAACGGGCAATCGGCTGAAGCTTGAGCGCATGGATCAGGATCTGAAGCAGGCCGAGCGCGATGTCAAAGTGTTCGAGAAATTTGGGGATGAGCAGTGGATGCGCGGCAAGGAGCTGGCCATCCGGCAGAACCAGCATTACCAGGAGAACCGGGAGCAGGAGCTGTCGCAATTGGAGAAGATGTACAAGGACGCGCAGCTCTCCAGCGACACGAAAGAGATCGTGCTGCAACGAGCCAGGCGCGATGCTGAGTTGGGCCGCGAAGGCTTGGCGCTCCTGCAGAAGACGGGGCAGCAGTTGAAGGAGTTCGACTATCCCACGCAGAAGGAAAAACTCGCGCGCGCGATCGAGCAGAAGAAGCAGGACATCGATCTGGTCAAAGCCGGCGTCCGGACGGCGGAAGCGCAGAAGGGCGAGGAAATGAAGGCCGCCGAACGCGCCGTGCGCGACAACGACGAACGCATGGCGCGACTGCGCGGCGATATGGATCTGCTGACGGTGAAGGCGCCTTTCGCAGGAGTGTTCCGGCACTCTGGAATTGAAGTCGGAGACAAAGTCGGCCCGAACGCGGTGTTTGCAGAAGTGCTCGAAACCACTCATTTCGAAATCCGGTTCTTGCTTGGGCTCCGGGAACTGCAGGCCGTTCATCCCGGCGACAGTTTGAAGGTGAAACTGCCGGAGATCGCCGACGCGGAAGTCGATGGAAAGATCGAAGAGGTGGCGCTGACCGCTTCTCCCGATGACAAAGGCGGCCCGCCACGATACCTGGTCCGAGCCAAGCTGGACGACAACAAGACCTTCCGACATGGCGCTCGGGGGCGCGCGGAGATTCGCGGCGAAAAACTGAAGAAGGTCATCGCCATCCCGCGGCGCGCCATATTTGCAGAAGACGGAAAAACGTTCTGCCGCGTACGCGCAGACGCGGGCGTAACCAAACGCGAATTGACGGTAGGACTCGGCGACCGTGAACAGGTCCAAGTTGTGCGTGGCTTAAGCGAAGGCGAGATCGTGATCGTGAAGGAAGCCAAGGAAACAAAGTAGGCATGCGCGCATTGCTGATCTTCCTGTTGCTGATTTCGGCATCCACCTGGGCTGCTGAGTCCGCCACGCCGCCGGGCAGCGCGGTTCTGCCGGAAGCTCCGCCCGCGGAGACGATCGACGCGACGTACAAGAAAGGCGTCGCGTATCTGCTGAACAGCCAGAACAAGGACGGCTCCTGGGGATCGTTCGAGAGCGCCCGTCCGAATGAAGTGATGCTCGGCACGGTTGCGTCGTATTCGGCGTTCGGCGATGCCACGACCGGACTGTGCGTCATGGCGCTGCTCGGTCCCGCGCGCGATAATCCCGCAGCCGCTCGCGCGCTGGAGAAAGGCGCCAAATATCTGTTCGACAGGCCCGCTGTAAAACGCGCAACCGGCGATGTGCTGTACAGCGTGTGGACGCAGATCTATGTGCTGGAAGCCGCATGCGCCGTCTTGAGCGAACCACGCTTGTCGAAACTGCACGACGGAGCGCGCAAAACGGCGCGCAGGCAGATCGAAACGTTCGGACAGATCCAAGGCAGCGAAGGCGGCTTCGGCTATTACGATTTCAAGTTCGCGGGCTCGCATCCGACGGGCAGCGAAAGCTGCAGCTTCGCGACGGCGGCGGCATTGATCGCTCTCCAGCACGCCGCCGCTGCGGGCATTCAAGTTCCTGAACAGCTTGTGCAGGATGCGCTGGCGAGCGTCGCGCGCTTGCGGCTAGGGACGGGCGCGTATATCTACGGCGTGTACGCGCAAAACGCTCCTCAGCGCCTTTACAACGACATCAAGGGCTCGCTGGGTCGTTCGCAAGTCTGCAACTTAGCGTTGTGGCGGCATCAATCCACAGTGACGCAGGAGGATTTGAGCGCCGGGCTGAAGAATCTGTTCCAGTACCATCATTTCATCGAGATGGGCAAAGGCCGGCCGTATCCGCACGAAAGCTGGTACTACACGGCCGGATACTATTTCTTCTTCGGTCACTACTACGCCGCGCAGGTGGCTCAAGTCCTTCCTGCCGAGCAGGGGGCAAAATATCTTGCCGCGCTGCAAAGCGTGATGTGCCGCTTGCAGGACGCCGACGGATCGTGGTGGGACTTTCCACTGTACGGCTACCACAAAGCCTACGGGACCGCATTCGCTCTGCTGACGCTGGAGACTGCCAGCCGGCCGAAGACCGTGCCGCTGCGCTGATGAGGAGACGCCATGGCTGAAGTCGTGCGCCGTTTCCGCCCTACCCCGACCAACGAAGATCTGGGCAACCCGCACAAGGGCTGCTGCACGTTTCAGCACTTCAGCGGGGACGAACTGTTTCCCGGCACCACGTGGTCCGAAGAAGGGCCGCTTGTTTTTCCCGCGCCCAAGCAGTTGCCGGTCATCGATGGCTACCTGCCATCTACCGTTTCCTACTGCCGCTGGTTCTGGACCGTCATGGAGCCGGAAAAGGGCCGCTACGATTTTTCGATGATCGACAAAGCGCTCGAAACGTGCGCTCAGCGCGGGCAGACGCTGGCAGTGCGATTGATGGCGTATGGATCGTCCACCCAGCCGCAGGTCCCGGTGTGGTACGCGCAAAAATATCCAATGGCTGAGCGCAAGCTGAAGAGCGCCGTGTGGCGCGTGCCGGTGCATGACGCGCCGGAATACGTCGAACACTGGGGCGGCTTTGTGCGCGAGTTCGCTCGGCGCTACGACAACAATCCGTTGCTCGAATCAATCGACGTCACCTACATCGGGCCGTGGGGCGAAGGCGACGGAGAGTGCAGCCCGGAACAGTGCCGGCGTTTTGCGCAGCTTTGGCGCGAGGCATTCAAGCGCACGCCGCGACTGTGCATGATCGGCGGCGACCAGATGCGCGCGGGGATACAGAGCGGCGCGGGTTGGCGCTGCGACTGCTTCGGCGATCTGCGCAACGCCGGCAGCCACGAAGTTGCACGGACGAGCTCGTGGAATCACACGTTCGATCTCTATCCGTGGGAAATCCACGAGGGCGGGGCTGACGAGCAGTGGAAGAAAGCGCCCGTGCATTATGAGACCTGCTGGGTGCCGCTGGCGTGGCACCAGCAAGGCTATGACATCGATCTGATCATACAGCAAGGGCTTAAGTTCCACGGCACGTACTTCATGCCGAAGTCCACCGCGCTGCCGCAGGCCTGGATGGAGAAACTCGCGGACTTCTGCCGGCACCTTGGTTATCGCTACATCTTCAGGCAGGCATTGCTGGACAGCAAGGTGCCCGTCGGCGGTGCGTTCATGTTCAAGTCCTGGATCGAGAACGTCGGCGTCGCGCCGATCTATCGCAAGTACGACCTCGCGATCCGCTTCCGCCAAGGCGATCTGGAAGAGATCGTCACGGTTGGCGACGTGGACATTCGCACGTGGCTGCCGGGCGACGTGTTGCTCGACAAAAAGATCAAGCTGCCCGCGGGCCTCAAGCCCGGCTGGAGCGAACTGGCCGTCGGCCTGATCGATCCGCAGACGAAGGAAGCGCGCGTGAGCTTCGCCGCGAAGGAGGTTTTCTCGAACCGCTGGCTGGCGCTGGGGGGAATTGAAGTGGTGTGATCAATTTGTGCCACGGGCAGCCTCTGTTAGCCGTTGGCTGCCCGTGCCTACGCGCGTGACGAGTGACGGGTGGAATGGCTGGCGACGAGCTTTCGCTCACCAAATACCGCTGACTATTTTTCGAAATATCATCAAGCTGCTCCCTTTCTTCGCCGAAAATAAAAGAGTCAAAATCTGTTATATGACACTGGCTGGGTGGGGGGTGCTCGCCGCGACCCGGAGAGCGGAACCCTGTGGAGGGGGGAAGACATGGCAACGGAAGTCCGGGCCAATTTCATGCACGTGGCTCTGGTGTTGTCATTGGGCGCGGCGGGCACCCTGATCGGCTGCACTCTCGTCCTGGCCAATACGTACAAAGCAAGGCTCGAACATCCCAAAAAGATGGAGCAGTCCCTGGCGGTCACCGGTTCAGCCCGCAAACGTATTCACTCCGACCTCGCCGTCTGGCGCATCTCGCTCAGCGGCAGCGGCGAGGACCTGAAGTCCGGCTACGCGGCCTTGAAATCCGCCACCGAAAAAGTCAGCAAGTTCCTCGACGGCCACAAATTCACTCCGCAGGAAATCGCCCTCGGCGCGATCACTTCGCAGCCCAAGTACGCGATGGACCGCCGCGGCAACGAAACACGCGAGCAGGTCGGCTACAAGCTCGACCGCACCTTCACGGTCAGTTGCCCGCGCGTGGAAGCCGTCGCCAGCGCCGCGTCGGAAGTTACGGAACTCATTCAAGACGGACTGGAAGTCGTCTCCTCCGCGCCGGAGTACTACTACACAAAGATCGGCGACCTCAAAATCGAGATGATTGGCGAAGCCTCCAAAGACGCACGCAGCCGTGCCGATCAGATCGTCACTCAGGCCGGTTGCGGCATTGGCGAAGTCCGCACGGCTCGCATGGGTGTCCTTCAGATCACGTGCCCCGAATCCACCGAAGTCAAGAGCGAAGGCATTTACGATACGAGCACCATCGAAAAAGACGTGACCGCTGTTGTTGCGCTCAGCTTTGCGCTGGTGAACCGATAGCAAGAACCGTCTCCGAGAGCAGACTTGTTTCTCAACGGCCCGCCAGTATTGTGAATGTAGCGAGGTGCATTGATGAACTCCCCCATGATTGTTGGCCAGCCCCGCGGCAAACTGAAAGAGGTCGTGGATAAGGTTTCCCGGACCAACCAGCCGGTCACTGTCCAGACCAAGAGCGGTAAGGCCGTCAAAGTGATCCCGGTGCCCAAGCCCATCGGCCACCGCAAGGGCATACCCATCTATCGTGCCGAAGACATTCAGTATCTTTACCTCGACCACCCGTATTGGTTTGAATAGCAGTGGAATTCCAGATCGTCCGCTACCCTTTCCATCTGGGCCACGCCACCTATCCCAGGCCCTGCGTCGTTATTGACGCGACCACAAGGGATATGCTGGCGATCACGACAAAGCAGTACGCGAAGTTCAACCAGTTCATACTTCCGCAAGATCATCCGGATTTTCCGGCAACGGGTCTCGCAGAAACCTCCTACGTAATCGGCGACACCATTGCCAGAGCCGATCCTGCCGTGCGGCTGCGCAAGACCGGCGTGATCAAGGGAGACCTCGCCAAGGCGTTCACCAAATGGATTGGATAGCATGCGGACTGCAGATTTAATGCGGCTGTTTCCGTTCAATCCGCAATCCGGAATCGCTGTCCCCACCCTATTTGAACTTGGTGAGCCCCGGCATCGGCACCGGCGGCATGGGCAGCGTGCCCCATTCGTACTTGGCCGGCGACAAATCTTCCTGCGAGTTCAGCACCTGGTCCCACGTCAGCGTCTGGCCGGTGTACGCGCACATGCGGCCCATGATCGCCATCAGCGTGCTCTTGGCCATGTAGTCGCCGTTATTGATCGGTTTGCCTGAGCGGATCGACGCGAACAACGCGTCGTGCTCGGCTTGGTACATATCCTTCTCCGAACCGTCCGGCGCGTACTTCCATTTGTTCTCGCCGGTGATTTCATGCGCGAACACGTGGCAAACGCCTTTCGTGCCGTAGAAATGATCGCTGACGTCGGGCGAGCAGCCGTTGATCTGGCGGCAGGAGCTGAAGCACTTCGCGCCGTTCTTCCATTCGAAGACGCAGTTGAAATGATCGTAGATGTTGCCGAAGAGTTCATCCGTCCGCACCTGTCGCCCGCCGTTGGCCGTGCATTTGATCGGATATTCGTCCTTCATCGCCCATGGCGCTTTGTCCAGGCTGTGAATGTGCTGTTCGACGATGTGGTCACCGGAAAGCCACGTGTAATACAGCCAGTTGCGCATCTGGAATTCCATGTCGCTCCAGTCCTTCTGGCGCGGCCGGCTCCACAGGAATCCCGTGTTGTACGTGCACTGCATCACCTGCATTTCGCCGAGCGCTCCGTCCTGCACGCGCTTGAGCGTCTCCGCCTTGGGCTTGTCGTAACGCCAGCACAGGCCCGACACGACGCTGAGTTTCTTCTCTTCGGCGAGTTTGCAGCTTGCGATCACGGAACGCACGCCGGGCCCGTCCACCGCGACCGGCTTCTCGGCGAAGACGTGCTTGCCGGCGTCGATGGCGGCTTTCAGGTGAGCGGGCCGGAAATGCGGCGGGCTGGCCATCACGACCACGTCCACGCCGCTCTCGACCAGCTTCTTGTAGCCGTCGATCCCGACGAACTTATGGTCGTCGTCCACCGCAACTTTGTCCGGCTTGGCTTTCTTCAGGTTCGACAGCGTGCCCTCAAGCCGATCTTTGAACGCATCGGCCAGCGCCACGAGTTTGACGTTCTTGTCCGCGTTCAGCGCCTGGTTCGCCGCTCCGCCGCCGCGACCGCCGCAACCGATCAACCCGACCTTCAGCACGTCGTCTCCGGCAGCGTACGCGCGAGTGGCTATTTTTGCCGCCAGTGCCGCGCCAGCGACCGCTGCGGCTGAAGTTTTCAGAAAATCCCGACGTGAAGAATCAGACTGCGCGGGCGTGCGGCTCATTATCTTCCCTCCGTGTGAGTTCTGGGCAATTGCCTAGAACAGTATAAACCGACAGAGCCCCAAGTCGAAGGCCGTATCTTCGCGCTTTTCCGCAATTCCTTTGCTGTTTTGCGCACGCGGAAGATATTTGGTTTCGAAGTTACCTCGCTCGAATCCTTTTCCCTGAACCCTGAACCCCGGACCCTGAACCCTGTCGTTTGAGTTTCGTGCTGACATTTCGCATTCGTCTGATAGCTTTTTTATGCCGACACATGGAGGACACAGCATGAACGTACTGGTTTGTGGTGGAGCAGGCTATATTGGCAGCCAGACCGCGAAGGTTCTGGCGAAGGCCGGATACAAACCGGTCGTGCTCGACAACATGAGCTACGGGCATCCCTGGGCCGTCAAATGGGGACCTCTCGAAAAAGGCGACCTCGCCGACATTGACTTCATCCGCAGTGCCCTGGCGCGGCACAAGATCGAAGCCGTTATTCATTTCGCAGCCTTCACGTATGTCGGCGAATCGGTCACCGATCCGCGCAAGTACTTCCGCAACAACGTCGTCAACACGCTCAATCTGCTCGCCGCCATGCTCGATGCCGGCGTCAAACCCATCGTCTTTTCGTCCACGTGCGCAACCTACGGTGATCCGATCAAAGTCCCGATCTCCGAAGACCACCCGCAAGCGCCCGTCAGTCCGTACGGCGAAAGCAAACTGATGGTCGAACGCATCATGAAGTGGTACGGGCACGCCTACGGGCTGCGCTGGGCCGCTCTGCGTTACTTCAACGCGGCCGGCGCCGATCCGGACGGCCAGGTCGGTGAAGACCACGATCCCGAAACCCACCTCATCCCCCTCGCGATTGCCGCCGCTCAAGGCAAGCGCCCCGAACTCCAGATCTTCGGCACCGACTACCCCACGCCCGACGGCACCGCCATCCGCGACTACATCCACGTCGAAGATCTCGCCGACGCTCACGTGCGAGCCCTCGAAAAACTTATGGCCGGCGAGCCGCATCTAGCGTTGAATCTCGGCACGGGCAAAGGCCACAGCGTGCGCGAAGTCATCGCCGCCGTCGAACAGGTGACCGGAAAAAAGGTTCCATTCAAGGAAACCGGCCGCCGAGCTGGCGACCCTCCCGCTCTGGTCGCCGACGCCCGCAAGGCCAACGAGATCCTCGGCTGGACCTGCCGTTACGCCGACCTGAAGACCATCGTCGAACACGCCTGGAAATGGCACAGCAGCCGATAGTCCTCTATGTGCCACGGGCAGCCTCTGTTAGCCGTTGGCTGCCCGTGCAACCGACCTTCTGTAAAAAATTGCACCTGTGGTGGTACGTTTGTGTTCGCGAGTTCTTTTGCGCAAACCCTAGCGTGCAATTCAGCCGCTCCTGTCCAACCCTGCACCTGTGCGTCGTATCATGGGCATCCTTGCCCATGCTTCGCCCTCAGACACGGTCGCCTGCCTGTAAAAAACTGCACCTGTGCTTCGTGCCGCAGGCATCCATGCCTGCCTGTAAAATAGTGCACCTGTGCGTTTCTCTGACCCCTGAACCTGCAGTTCTGTCTAGAAGCGCACGTTGTAGGACATTTTGCCAAATTGTCCCGTTCCCCTCAGCTCAACTCCTGTAAAAAAACTGCACGTGTGGTGATTTCTGGATTCCATCCCCAGGTCTCAAGCCTCAAGCCTTTTCCGTCCAAAAACGCACATGTGCACAATCCTAACCTGCCGGTTGTCAAAGATCACTTTACGAGCAGGCAGAGTATCCCACCTACGCTCCAGATATAGTGACGTATCAAACCTCAAAATGTTGCATACTTTTTCATATTTCTTTTGGTTAATTATTCTTTGGATATAAAAGGCATCGTCGGCCTCTTGTCGCCACCCGCCACTCCGTCGTATAATGGCAAATGTGAAGCACGAAACGGTTCAAAGAAGTGTAGCGCAATCCTCCCGGATTGCGTGCCGTTCGGCTCCCTCTCCCCCGCGAGGGAGAGGGGTTGGGGTGAGGGGGCGCTGTACCCCTCCGCCACACTGATAAGGGAAGAGGATGAATCGACGAAACGCAAGGCTGCTATTCCTCTTCGCGGTCCTTCTGCTGTGCAGTCTTGCGTGGCTGACATCACCATGGTGGCTCGGATACGTTACAAACGCTTTCAATCGGGTCGAGAACGGGCTTTATATTGGAGGCGCGGTAGATCACCCTCCATTGGGCACGCATGCAGTGCTGAATGTGTGCGAACAAAAAGACACGTTCATCGTTCATCCAAACATGTGGGAACCGTTTCCGGTGAACCCTACGGTTGAATGGCTGGCACGCACCGTCAACTTTGTTGCCGAACAACGGGCCGCTGGGCGGACGGTCTACGTGCACTGCCTTGCCGGGGAAACCCGTAGCGCCGCCGTGGTTGTAGCCTACCTCATGCGTGAGCACGGGTGGCACCGGGATGAAGCGATCGCTTTTCTTAAGAGTCGGCGACCACAGATGAAGCTCCCCCCTTATATGATCCACCTACTGGACAAGTGGCAAGAGACGTTGAACGTCGAACAATCTCATGTCTTCATTCCTGATAACCTTCACTCGCAGAAGATTCTCTGCTGACGCCGCTTCCCCCGCTCGGTAAGATGCCCCGCATTACCAGAAGGAGGGGACTGCCATGTTGAGAGTCGCCGTGCTCTTCGGATGTTGCGCTGCTCTGTCGCTGTCAGCCGCTGACACGATCCCCGCCCTCAACTGGGAACCGCGCTCCGACTGGACCAACGTCAAGCAGCTCGGCGCGACGGGCGACGGCATCGCCGACGACACCGACGCGATTCAGAAAGCGCTCAGCGCCGTCAAGCCCGGCTCGACCGTTTACCTGCCGGCCGGCACATACCGCATCACCCGCACGTTAAACCTGATCGGCCCGCTCGTCGGCGTGCTGGTCGTCGGCCACGGTCGCGACACAAAGCTGGTCTGGGACGGTGAAGCCGGCGGCAAAGTTTTCAAAGACGATGGCGTGGCCTATTCGCGCTTTGTGGGACTGCTTTTCGATGGCAAGAACAAAGCCGCCATCGGTTTCTACCACTACTCCGACACGCGCTTCGAAACCGAAGTGCGCCATCAGCACCTCGCCTTCTTGAACTTCACCGACGCGGGCATTCTGGCCGAAGAGAAAGACAAGTTCGCTCTGGCCGAAACGAATTTCGAAAACTGCCTCTTCGATAACTGCCGCCGCGGCGTCGTCTTCACCAGCTTCAACGATTACGACTTCACCTTCGACGGCTGCGAATTCCGCGGCGCCGAAACCGCCATCGAATGCCGCCACGGCAACTTCTACGTGCGCAACTGCCACTTCGAGAACAGCCGCGTCGTCGATGTGCTCGCGATGCCCGAACACGGCTGTTCCATTCGCCGTTCCACCTCCGTCGGCTCAAACCGTTTCCTCGAACTCAACAACGGCGTCACGACCATGACGATCCAGGACTGCCAGGTCGCCGGCTGGAAAGCCGCCGACGGCGCGATCAAGCTCGCCGGAGCGCCGGTCATCCTGTTCGATTGCGTCTTCACCGGCGGCCCCGGCGAAAAGGAGCGGCGGGCGCCCTCGCCCGCCGAACCCCGGGCGCCCTCGCCCGCCGAACCCCGGGCGGGGGCGCCCGGGGCTCCTGGCGCGCCCGTAAACATCCGCGACGGCCAGCGCCTGATCGCGTCCGAAAACCAGTCGCCCGACACGAAAGACGTCATTGATCCCGCGCACAAAGGCAAAGTGTACGTGATCCCCGCCGGCAGGGACGCCGGCACCACCTCCGCCGGCCAGCGAAAGGGCTCGCTTCGCAATGCCCAGCAGCGTTTTCTATCCGACAAAGCCCACGTTCCGGGAAAGGTCTTCGACGCCAAGCGCGACTTTGGCGCAAAAGCCGACGGTAAGGCCGACGACACCGCGGCGCTCCAGAAATGCATCGACGCCGCTCGCGAAAACGGCAAAGACGCCATCGCGTATCTGCCCAACGGCACGTACGTCGTCAAAGAAACGCTGAAGCTGACCGGTACGGATTATTTCTTCGGCGGCACCGGCTTCATGACGAAGTTGGTCTGGCGCGGCGCTGAAGGCGGTACGATCGTCTCCGTCAACGACCCTGAAAATGTCGTGCTCGAACACCTGGCTGTTGGCAACCACGATAGCGGCCCGATGAACAACGCCATCGACATTCTCCAGACCGGCTCCGATCGTCCGTCACACATGACCTACGACGGCGTCTTCGTCTACGGCATGTACCAGAAAAAGCCGCTCAAGCAGGGCCTGCATTTCTCGAAGCTCGGTCCGCAGGCCACCGTCGTCATGCCGCACGTTCAAGGAAATTTGCGCTTCATCGACAGCGCTCAAGCCACGATTCTCGCCAATACGTCCTTTGAAGGCTCCATCGTCGTCGAGGGCAAAGACAAGCGCCGCGACGGGCTGCTCGGATTTCAGACACGTCTGGCCACGCTCGTCACGCACGGCCTCTACTTGAAGGACAACCACAACATCGTCATGAGCGACTTCTACGTCGAACAGGCCGACAACGGCTTCGTCTTCGAAGGCGCGCCCGACGATCCGCCTGGCCGAGCCACGATCCAGGGCGCCAAAGTTCACTTCATCGTGCCGAAGGACGACGCGACCAAAGGCACCGCGATGACGATTGGCAACTACAGCGGCCAGATCTTCTTCGGCCACGATCAGTTTTACTGCGAACCCACCAACGTCCGGATCGTCCAGACCGGCGACCGCCCGCTCGACCTCTTCTTAATGGGAATCTGCTTCTACAACACGCGCCCCGACATTCACAAAACGTCCGCCAACGTTTACCTCGTCGGCAACGCCGGCTTCAAGCTGCCCGAACAAACCACCGACTACAAAGCCGACGACAACGTCTCGCCCGAAGCCCTCGCGAAGATTTCAGCGGCACTAGACGACCTGCGCCGCCTCGGCGAGACGGACCTGAAGCTGAATCACGGGAATTAGTCATTAGTCATTGGTCATTGGTCATTGGTCATTAAACTCGCGCCAGCTTTCCCAATGACCAATGACCAATGACCAATGACCAATGACCCGCCG
Organism: Planctomycetota bacterium; assembly: GCA_036504595.1. Lineage (GTDB taxonomy): Bacteria > Planctomycetota > SZUA-567 > H5-PLA8 > H5-PLA8 > DASXUX01. Next base: position 519,384 of record DASXUX010000095.1, read on the forward strand.
TCAGAACGGTGTCGTCTGCTCAACCTTCACGTTGCAGTACAGGCACAAGTTGTTTGAAGCGTTCACCGGCCGGCCGCATTGCGGACAGTTAGCGCGCACCTTCGAATACCGGCCGTCGATCTTGCCATCCAGTTGATCCACGGAACGCACCATCTCCATCAGCTCCTGATCGCTGACTTCCAGTTTTTGCTTCAACAGTTCCCACAGTGCCTGGGTAATCAAAGTCAGGTGGTCAAGTTGCTCGCGCAGCGACTCGACCTCTTCTGCCGCGCGCTTGGCGCTTTCGGCGGCGTTCTCAACGCGTGCCGACAGCGGCGCGGGACGGCCAGAACCAAAAAGCGACATGAAGATTTCTCCACGTGGCAAACAATGCGCTAAGTTTACGTGAAAGCAGGCCGCAATCCATGTAGGATTCTCTCGATTGCGGATTGCAGAATGCGGATTGCGGATTGAAACAGATGGGCGTGGATAGACGCGGAAAAGAAAGTGCTGAGTTGAAAGTGCTGAGTGCTGAGTCGCAAGCGAACTCCGGACGCGCCGCTGAAGCGGAATGCCTCAGCACTCAGCACTCAGCACTCAGCACTAGCTCCCCGCATTCAGCACTCAGCACTCCGCACTCCGCCGCCATCGGCCCCTTCATTCATTTCTTCGGCGCTGCCGTCCCCGCCGACGCGCCCCTCGCCGACGTGCAGATTCTCGGCGGCAAAGGCCTCAGCCTGGCCCGCATGAGTAAGTTCGGGCTGCCGGTCCCGCCCGGCTTCACGATCTCCGCCGAATGCTGCCGCATCTACCACGAACACAACCGTTGGCCGGATGGCCTTGAGGCACAACTTAACCTGGCCCTCGCGTGGCTGGAACGTTCCACCGGCGCAACCTTCGGCGCGCCACCGCGCCCGCTGCTCGTCGCAGTCCGCAGCGGAGCGGCCGTCTCGATGCCCGGCATGATGGACACCGTTCTCAACGTCGGTCTTCGCCCTGACCTCGAACCCTTCGTCCGCGATTTCTGGACGGTGTATCGCGATTTCATCCGCCATTACGGCGAGACCGTCTCCGGCCTCAGCGCGAAACTTTTCGAAGAATCCACGCACGAAAACGAGAGCCCTCAGCAGCAGGCGCAGCGCTTCATAGAACTCTATCGCAAAGAAACCGGCCGCGCCTTTCCCAGCGATCCGGCCGTGATGCTCCATGAAGCCGTCAACGCCGTCTTCGCGTCGTGGAACAGCGAGCGCGCCGTGCATTACCGCGCGCGCAACAATGTCCGCAATCTCGCCGGCACCGCTGTGAACATCATGTCGATGTTCCCCTCGCAAATGGCCGGCGTGCTCTTCACACAAGACCCGCAGAGCCCCGAACGCAACTGCATCCTCATCGAAGCCGCCCGCGGCCTCGGCGAAGCCCTCGTGCAAGGCGACGTGGAACCCGACGTTTTCGTCGTAGAACGCGCAAACATGGGCATCGCCGAAAAGCGGCTCGTCAAAGACGAACCGCTTCAGCTTTCCGACGCCCAAGTGAACGAGCTCGCCCAGCTTGGCCTGCGCATCGAAGAGTTCTTCGGCTATCCCGTCGATATCGAATGGGGCTGGGCCGATGGCCGTTTTGCGCTGCTGCAAAGCCGCAGGATCCGCGGACTGGACGTTGCGCAGGACGTCCCCAAAGCGCGTCAGGCCGAGATCGATCGCCTGAAGGCACAAGCCAATGGCTCGCGAAAAGTCTGGGCCGTGCACAACGCCGGCGAAACGCTCGCCTTCCCCACCCCGCTCACGTGGGACATCATCGGCGGCTTCCTCAATGGCGACGGCCTCGTCGGCCTGTATGCCGAACTCGGCTTCACGCAATCCGCTCGCGTGAAAGCCACCGGCTTCCTCGATCTGATTGCCGGCCGCGTGTACGCCGATGTGGAACGCGCCGCCGAACTGTTCTTCGGCGATTTCCCGTTCGAATACGATTTAAGCTCCGGTTCCGCCGCGCAGTTGCTCGGCCCGCCGTCCGTCTTCAATTACGAACGCGCCGGCGCCAGTTTTCTGCTGAAGCTCCCGCTGCATCTGCTCCGCTTGCTGCGTTCCAACCGCGTTCTAAAACGCGTCGCAAAAAGCTCGCTCGAAGAATTCGAGAACACGAAACTCCCGGCGTTTCTGTCATACGCGCAACGAGCACGAGCAAAGGATCTTTCCAAGCTCAGCCTGTCTGAGCTCCTCAACGAACTGAAGGAGCGCGAACGCATCGGCCTTTACGATTTCGGCCGCGAAACGCTCAAGCCCGGGTTCCTCGCTGCCTACTACCACGGCCGCTTGATGAAGAACCTCGAACAGATCTTCGGCGAACAGAAAGCCATGGCGCTCGCGGCGAAGTTGCTCAGTGGCCTCGACGGCGACAAGACCGTGGAGTCGAACGCCGCCCTCTACCGCGTTTCCGCCGGACAGGTTTCGCTCGATACTTATCTCGCCGAATACGGCCATCGCGCCGTCAACGAGTTGGAGCTCGGCGAGAAGCGCTGGCGCGAAGACAGCGGTTACCTGCAGCAGATCATTGGCCAATATCGAACAAGCACCGATGGAATGTCTCCGGTCTCCTTGCATGAACGGCAGAAGAAGGAACGCCTTGAGACCGAGCAGTCGCTGCCAAAACTCCTGGCCGAACAGGGCGCAAGCTCGCTCGAAGATGACGTTCGCGCGGAGCTGCTGCAAGCGCAGCGCTACTTGCCCTTCCGCGAGACCGGCAAGCACTACTTCATTCTGGCCATCTCGCTGTTGCGCGACGTCCTGCAAGAACTCGCTCAGCGTTACGACTGGGGCCCCGACCTGTACTTCCTGCGCCGCAGCGAACTACCCGAAATCGAATCACGCGCCGAAGCCCTGCGCAAAGAAATCGCTCCGCGCCGCGTGCGCTGGCAGTCCTTGCAGCGCCTGCCCGTGCCCGAAGTGCTCACCAGTGACGCGCTCGAAAAACTGGGTCGCGATGAACCCGCGCCGGCATCAGCCAGCAGCGGCGTTTTCACGGGCTTGGGCGTCGCAGCCGGCGTGGGCACCGGAACGGCGCGGGTGGTGAAGTCACCGGCGGAAGCTGGCGAGTTGGGCGTCGGTTACGTGCTGGTTTGCCCCACGACCGACCCAAGCTGGACGCCCCTTTTCGTGCACGCCAAGGGGCTGGTGGTGGAACGCGGCGGAATGCTCTCGCACGGCGCGATCGTCGCGCGCGATTTCGGGATCCCCGCCGTCGTGCTGAAGGACGCCTCACGCCTGATCCCAAATGGCGCGACGGTCAAAGTCGATGGCAGTACCGGACGCGTGGAGATTTGTCAGTAGTCCGTTGTCAGTTGTCAGTTGCCTGTGTCGTTGTCCGTGTCAACGACAGACGGCAACCAAGAGAAACAATCGATTTCATGGACCTCCTTACTCAATATCTCATGCCGATCGTGCGAGCCTGCTACCTGCCGCTCGACTATTTGCTGGGCTGGGTGACGCGCCTGGGCCCCGTGGCCGGCCTGGTGGTCATGGCCGCTTTCACTGGCCTGATGGTCAACCTGTTCCAGAAATACCTCAGCAACCAAAAACTCATGGGCCAGCGCAACGCCGACCTCGACACCCTGAAAGCGCTCACGCGCGCGGCAAAAAAGAACGGCGACAAGGACACCCTCGCACGCGTGCGCGGACTGACCAGCCGCATTGGCGGAGCGCACGCGATGGCCTCGATGATGCCCGCGCTGTGGAGTCTTCCGGTCGTCTGCCTGGTCGTGATGTGGACCGGCGAACGCCTCGGGTTCCATCCTGTGCGCCCGGGTCAGGTCGTCGAAGTCCTCGCAAACTTTGAGGAAGGCGCGCGCGACGGTTTCGCACACGTGGTGCCGTCAGCCGGTCTGGCACTCCAAAGCCCCGCTATTTCGCCGATTGAAGTCCCGAAAAAGGCTGAACAGGCCGACGACCAGAAGAACGTTGCGTTAGCAGAGAAGAGAATCGCTACGCCGGAACAGAAGAAGGCCAAGTCAGAGACGACTGAGCCTGCGCAAACAACCGGTCCGCAGGCGCACTGGTTTCTCTCGGCGGCAGAAGCTGGCACGCACACCGTCGTGATCCGACACGGCGAATCAAAGTACGAAATCTGCGTTCCCGTCTTCGCCAAAGGCGGCCAGCCACCGGAACAAACCACCGAATTCCGCACGCAAAGCCCCACGCGCGACCAACTGAAGAACGTCATGCTCGGCTTGACGCCGTCGGTCGAGCCTGCGTGGTGGAACCTGACCCTCCAGTGGATGGGCCTTTACCTGGTGATTGCCTTTACCTTTGGCTTCGGGCTCCGGAAAGTGCTGGGTGTGCAATGAATTCAGAATGCAGAATTCAGAATGCAGAATTGCGGATTGCTGTAGTCGGCACTCTCCTGCTGGCCTTGAGTTCAGCAGGACTCATCGGTGCCGAAGCAGCCCCAATCAAAGTCGATGACGCCGCCCACAAATTGTCGTTCCCCGGCAAAGCAGCCAAGCAGCGCGTTTACGAACAGCTCAAAGGCGCGGTCGAATACCTGCTCTGCATGCCCGGCGGCAAAGAATACGAGAGCCTCTTCGTCTGCCCCGTCGATCCATCGGCGCTGCATGACGCGCTCGTGAAACTCGGCATCCGCCCCGGCAAGCCCGCCTGCGAAGAAGGCAACAAATATCTCCTTCCGCAAGGCGGGCGTGCGCGCATTTTCGTCGAATGGAACGACGGCAAAGAAAATCGGCGCGAGCGTGCCGAGAGCTTTGTGCTGGACCAGGTTTTGAAGAAGAACATGCCGGAAGTCGATTGGGTCTTCACCGGCTCATGCATCGCCAAGGACCCGGAGACTGGCAAAGATGTCTTGCAGGCCGCGCTCGTGAAGAACCTTGTTTCGCTGCACCACCAGGACAAAACCGTGCTGCTCCAGAACCCGCTCAAAGAAGCCGCCGACTCGTCACGTTACTCCGTGAATGCTCAACTTCTGCCGAAGGAAGGCACACCCGTCACCATTGTCATCGAGCCCGCTCCCGCCGCTAAAAAACGTGATCTGCCCGAAGGCTGGCGTCACGTGCACTTGCAGATCGGCGGCGCAGTGCAAGGCGTCGGTTTCCGCGAATTCACCCTGCGCAACGCTCGCCAGATGGGCCTGCAAGGCTGGGTCCGCAATATGCCGAATGGAACCGTGGAACTCGAGGCCGAGGGCCCGGACGCCGCGATGAAAGACTTCGAAGAGAAACTCCAGAAAGGCCCGCGCAGCGCAAAAGTCGAAAAGGTCGAAGCTCTGCCCGGCGCCAGTGCCGAAGACCTCGGCGAATTCGAAATCCGCGAAACGCCGGTGAAATAAGCCCAGACTCCTGACTCAAGACTCCTGACTTCTTTATCGTGGCATCTCGCGTCATATCCGGTTAAATACTTAACGAACTTTTAACAGAACGGGCTACCTATGGTCGCATCGAAGTTGCAGATATTTTGGCGCATCCTTGTTGCAGCACTCCTTATTGGTGCGCTCATCGCCGCGTTGCATTCGCACGTCAGCGCTCTGGTCGAGCGCCAGTACACGCTCAAGGAAGTCCTGGACGCCTCGAAGGTCGTGATCGAAGGAGAAATTGAAAGCATTGATGCGGGCGAGAAATTCGTCGTCGCCAAAGTCACGGCCACGCTCAAAGGCAAATGCGCCTTCAAGCAGATCAAGATGAACATCGGCATGGGCCAGGTCTGGCATCCCGACGCCTTCATGAAGCACGTCAAAGTCGGCGCTCCAGTCATCTTCTTCTACGATATCGATAACGGGAAGCTGCCGTGCCTTGCCTACATCAGCCACTTCTGGTTCCAGATCTACGCCGATGTCGGCGACGACCCCGACAAGCAATGGTGGTGGTTGACACACATCGAACTGCTGATGAACCGCACCTACAACGGCACGACGCCCGAACTCATGTCGCTCGTGCGGGACGTGCTGTCCGGAAAGCGCGAACCTCCGGCAGCCGACCCAAAGCTCGCGCCGCTCACCCGCGATTCTCTGCTGGGACAGGATGTCGCCGCCGCCCCGAAACCGGGCGCGCCGAAAATGTACGACCAGCCTGATCGCGGCGAAGACAACGACGGCTGGTCCGTGACCGAATGGGGGCAGCCGGCGCGTGCGGACATCTGCGAACTGCAGCCCAGCCACGGCAACGTGCTGCGCATTCGCTACGGAGGTCCCCCGAACGATGCGTTCGTGCCGGAAGCCGCCAAAGGCGCGGGCAAGCACGATGACAAGGTTTCTGTAGTGCGGCGGATGGAGGCGGATTTCTCCGCCGCCGACCGGCTGCTGTTTGAAGCGCGAAACGACAGCAAGAGTTCCGTCTCCATTGCGCTGGCTTTTTCGACGATGGATTGGCAGTACCTGGAGGCGCCCAAGGTCGATCTTCCGCCGGGCCGGTGGAATTACGACCTCTGCGTGGATCTCACGGCGCACAATTTCAAATCCGCCGAAAGCAAGTGGCTGCCCAACAGCGAGCTGTGCAACCGGAAGCGCGTCACGAAGATCTTTGTGGTCGTCTACAATCCTCCACAGGCCGGCACGCTCTACATCGACCGCATCCGCATGGACAACCAGAGCGTCTTCGTGCGCTCGATTCCCCTCTCGCGTCCGCCCGGCCCGCCCGGCGGCGTCGCCTGGGTCGATTTCGACGGCGACGGAAAACTCGATGCCTTCGTCTGCGCGCCAACGCCTGCTGATCCGGCCGCACTGGACGGCTTCGGAGCGCTGCTGGCCGGGGGCAATCGCCTGTATCAGAACCACAACAACGACTTCTTTGATGTCACTTTGAGCGCGGGAATCACCGGCCGCAGTTCGGCCGCATTCTGGGCTGACTTCAACGGCGACGGACACTCCGATTTGCTGTATAGCCATCCGGCGGCGCTCTGGACCAATGATCACGGCAAGTTCCGCAACGATTCAGCTCTGCTCACTGGCCTTGCTCCCGACGCGAAACTCGCGGGATGGCTCGACGCCAACGGCGACGGCTTTCCGGACGTGCTGCTCGCCACTCCAGACAAAGGCCTCACGCTCCTGCTGAACAAAGGCAAAGAGGCGACGTTCTTGCGTGCGTGCCAGGAGTGGCAGTTTCCCGAAAGCAAAACGTTTCCGACCGCATTCATGACGCTTGCTGACTATGACGGCGACGGCTTCACCGACATTTTCCTCAGCCACAAGCCGCTGCTGCTGCGCAATGAAGATGGCAAGGGATTTCGAGCCGTTCCGCGAGCGCCTCCGTTTCCCGCCAGCGAAACCTGCGGCATCGCCTGGGGCGATTACGACAACGACGGCGCGCTCGACGCCTTCGTCCCGCTGCCCGGTCAATCCTGCCTTTGGCACAACAACAATGACGGCACGTTCACAAACGTGATTGAGCAATCCGGCGCGTTGGCAAGATTGCCGCCCGGCGCGTGCAGTGCCGCGTGGGGTGACGTGAATGGCGACGAGTGGCTGGATCTGGTCGTCGGTTTCGAGACGGGCCCCGCGCTTCTCTTTCTCAGCGATCGCGGCAAGTTCGCGGCGCCGATATCGCTCGAACCGTTTCCCTGCGCCTCGGGCGCGCGCGGGATGGCGTTTGGCGATTTCGACGACGACGGAGATCTCGATCTCTTAATCTCTGGAAAGGACACCGCAGGCATTCTGGTCAACGCCTTTCCGCGCTCGCGGGTACACACTGTAGGCTTTAAGGTGCGTTTGCCCGCTCGCTGCGCCACCGGCGCCTTGGTGCGGTTGTACGACGAGCGCGACCGGCCGCTCGGAATACGGCAAATCGGCTTGGGTTCCAGTTGGGGCAGCCAGGAGCCGCCCGAAGCTTTCTTTGCGGTGGAAGCTGGCACGTACAAAGTCAACGTGCTGCTCTCCAACGGCCAGTCGCGACAAGAGACCGTCCTCGTCACGCCGAAGCAGCGCGTGTGGGAAATGAGGGACGGCAAGTAGTGAGTAGGCAGTAGGCAGCGGCAGTAGGCAGGAAACTACGAGTGCTGAGTGCTGAGTACTGAGTGCACTGCAACGGCAATGAGGGAACCGCAGGATGAACGCGGCTGAACGCAGAGAATGGAGTGCCGAGTTGAAAGTCTGCCGGAGTTCATGCCGCATTCCGCATTCCGCAATCCGCAATCGCTTCGTCGTGGCGCTCGCCTCGCTTTGCGTACTGCTACTTTGGCAGCCCGCCGGGGCGCTGGTCGAGCAACTCTACAGCTTGCGCCAGGTCATGGATGAATCCACGATCATCTGTGAAGGCGTCATCTCGCAAGTGGACGAGAAGGGCCTTACGTTTACGGCCGACATCAAATCGACTCTTAAAGGCAAGTGCCCGTACAAGCAGCTCAAGGGCAACGTCGGCGTCGGCCAGGCGTGGCATCCCCAAGTCTTCATGAAGCAACTCAAAGTCGGCGAACCCGTCATCTTCTTCTATAAGGCTGAAGACGGCAATCTCCCCTGCCTGGGTTACACGAACGGAATGTTCTTTCAGCTTTACGGTGAAACCAACGCGGAGTTCTGGCGCTTCACTCACGTCGAACTGCGCATGAATCGCACCTTCAATGGAACGACGCCCGAACTGCTCGCCGCCTTGCGGGATGTTCTCGCCGGCAAGCAGGAGCCGCCGCCGCCGAACGAAAAGCTGCTGCCCTTTACGCGCGAGCAGCTCAACAGCAGCGCCCGGATCGCGCCGGAAGTGTACGAACCTCCGGAGCAAGTGGATGGATTCGAAGCTTCTCCGCTGTGGCTCGCCGAAACCTGGGGCAATCCAGCGCAGGTCCATATCGTCAGTTCGACCGACAGCGACCCGGCAGCCGAGGAGCCGAGTTCCGGGTTGCTGGGCGAATATTTCCAAATGCGCGAGGACCTCTCGGACTTCCCGGACGTCGGCCTCCGCGAACCAGACGTGACTCGCATCGATCCGCAGATTGATATCAAGGAAAGCGAACGGCCCTTGCCGGGCACAACCTTCACCAAGAACGTCTATGCGCGATGGAAAGGCCTGATCCGAATTCCAACGGAAGGGAAATATAAGTTCGTCACCGAATCCGACGATGGCTCGCGTCTTCGCATCGACGGCCGGCAGGTCGTGGACAACGCCGGCGTTCACAACATGGAAGACAAAGACGCAAAGGTATGGCTCAAGCCCGGCCAGCATCAACTGGAGTTGGATTACTTTCAGTTCGAAGGCTCGTCCGGATGCCGCATGCTCTGGCAGCCGCCCGACGCAGACACGGAAATCATTCCCGAGAAAGTCCTCTCGCACCGCTTGCGCGGCCCGCGTGGAGAAATCCTCCGCATCGGCTACGCCCCGGGTGACAAGGACAAACTCGCCGTCAGCCGCCTGATGGAGGAGGACTTCGCGCAGGCGCAGCGGCTGTTGTTTGAAGCGCGCAACCAAAGCGCGCGCCCGGTGAAGCTGGCGATTGCAATCAACACAGCCGGAGAAACCAATTACTTCGAATCGCCCTTGATTGAACTCCCTCCCAACTGCTGGAAGCACGATCTGCAGGTCGATCTGGCCGCGAAAAACTTCAAGTGCCCGGCCAGCCAGTGGAAACACACCGCCCCCATCGCCGACCGCGGCCATGTGGTCAAGATCTGCATTCTCATTTACGACGCGCCCGACAGCGGCGCGCTCTTCATCGATCGCATGCGCCTCGACCGCGGCAATCTTTTCGTCCGCTCGCTGCCGCTCGACAAACCCGCCAATGCCCTCCCGGTCTCCGGCTCGCCCGCGAACGCGGCGGCGCGGCAAGGCGGCGTGCTCTGGACCGATTACGACGCCTCCGGTTCGCTCAGCGCGTTCGTGTGCTCCCCGTCGGGAAACAAGCTCTATCAGCAGCGCGGCGGAGAATTTGTCGATGTGACCGCCGCCGTTGGTTTGAGCGGCGGAAGCGATAGTGCGGCTTGGGCCGACTACGACGGCGATGGCTGGCCGGACCTGGCGACCTCCGCGCCCGCTCTGTGGCACAACCAGCGCGGCACGTTCAAGGAGGCCACGCCGCTGCTCACGCTGCCAGCAGGGGTGGCGCCGGCCTCCGTTCCGGCCGGCAGGGACGCCGGCACCACCGCCGTCGGCTGGCTTGACGCCACCGGCAACGGTTACCCGTCACTACTGCTGGCCGCCGGCGAACGTGGCATATTCCTTTTCCGTGGAAATGGCGCAGGGCGGTTCAAAGAAGAGAGTGCCGCTTGGGGCCTGGGGCAAGCTATTCCAGGAAATGGCCGCGGGCGTTTCATGTCCCTGATGGACTTCGATGGCGACGGCTTCACGGACTGCCTCTATTGCCGCGCGCGAGGCGTGTTGCTGCGCAATGACGAAGGAAAGACGTTCACGGCTGTCGCGGGCAGCCGCCTGAACTTCGACAATGAATATACCATCGGCGCGGCGTGGGGCGATTTCGACAACGATGGCAACATCGATGTATTCATCCCGCAAGCTGGCGGCAAGAGCAAGCTGATGCGCAACAACGGGGATGGAACCTTCAGCAGCGTCATCGAGACCTCCGACGGACTGCAGAACCTGCCCGGCACGCCGCGCGCCGCCGCGTGGGGCGATGTCAACATGGATGGAAACCTGGATCTGGCGATTGCCTTCGCGGACGGTCCGGTGCGCTTGTATCTGGGCGACGGCAAAGGGAAGTTCTCGCGCGGCATTTCGCTGGCGTCTTATGTGTGCGCGCTCAACGCAACGGGCCTGGCCTTCGCCGACTATGACGGCGACGGCGATCTCGATCTGCTTATCTCCGGCGAAAAATGCGCGGGCGTCCTCGTCAACGGCTGTCCGCGCACCGACCGCGTGCCGCTGAAAGTTCGCTTCCCGATTTCCACCTGCCCCGGCGCTGCCGTTCGCCTTTACGACAAGGTCGATCGCCCTCTCGGGGTTCGGCAGCTTGGGCTTGTTTCCGGGTGGGGTTCGCAAGAACCCCTGGAAGCTATATTTTACGTTTCGCCGGGAACGTATAAGATAAGCGCGTTTCTGACAAATAGTGAGGTCCGCCAAAAGGCAGCCGTCATCGACGAGAAAGGACTGATCTGGAATGTCCCTCCCAAAAACTAAGCTCGTGCAGGCCCAGCAATCGTGGAAGCTGATGTCTTCGTCCGTGGAGTGCTATCTCACACAGGCCGGCGGACACTTGGGCCCGATCGTCTTCGACCGCGCGGGCCTGAAGCTCGCGCCCTATTCGATCGCTCCTTGGGCCAAGGAAAAAATCGACTCCAAATTTCCGCCGCTGCTGAAAGCGCTGCGCGGTGATTTCTTCTGTCTGCCTTTCGGTGGCAACGGCACAAAATTCAACGGCGAAAGCCACCCGCCCCACGGCGAGACCGCCAACGCCAAGTGGAAGTTCGAAGGACTCGCCAAAGAGAACGGAACCAGCACGCTGCATGTGAGCCTGGCCACAAAGGTCCGCAAGGGCCGCGTGGACAAACGCGTGAGCGTCCGCGACGGCCACAACGCCGTGTACGTGCAACATGCGGTCGCCGGCATGAGCGGCCCGATGGACTTCGGCCATCACGCCATGATCAAGTTCCCCGACGAACCCGGCAGCGGCCTGATCTCGACCAGCCCATTCGAGTACGCTCAAGTTCTACCGGAGCCGTTCGAGCGGCCGGAGTGCTGCGGGTATTCGATGCTGAAGCCCGGCGCCACGTTCACGAAGCTGGCAGAAGTCCCGACGATTACCGGCGAGATGACCGACTTGAGCCGCTATCCCGCACGCCGCGGATTTGAAGACCTCGTCATGCTGGTCGCGGACCGTTCCTTGTCGATCGGCTGGACCGCCGTGACCTTCCCAGCTCAGCGCTACGTTTGGTTCTCACTGAAAGACCCGCGCGTGCTACGCAACACGGTCTTCTGGATTTCGAACGGCGGGCGTCACTACGCTCCGTGGAACGGCCGTCACGTCAGCGTCATGGGTCTGGAAGACGTCACCAGCTACTTCCACTTCGGCCTGGCCGAGTCAGCGCGGCCCAATTCCATCAGCGAAAAAGGCTACGCGACGACGACGCAACTCGATCCGGCGAAGCCGCTGGTCGTGAACTACATCATGGCAGCAATCCCGGTCCCCGCTGGCTTTGACCGCGTGGTGAGCATCACGCCCAATCAGGACGGCGTCGTGCTGGTGTCTGCTTCCGGCAAATCTGTCAGCGCGCGTGTGGATACGGCATTTTTGCAGAGCGGGGAGTGAATGAGACGGGGGGACGGGGAGACGGGGTGACGGGGTGAAACAGCGACGCGGAGTCGCGGAGAGACAGAAGTAGGCAGCGGCAGTAAGCGGCAGGCAGGAATGAAGAACGGGAAGAGTGGAAGTTGCGGCGCTGTCGCAAACCCCATTGCGGACGAAAAGCATGCCATCGCTCGGACGTACGAAAAGTGATAGAGATGCTGGGACTATTTTGATGACGACGCACCAGTATCGCGGATACGTCTTCACGATCCGTTACGCGCCGCAGGATCCGGCGTTTAGCGTGGATTTCCCCGATGTTCCAGAGATTATCACGAGCGGCGAGACGCTCGCAGGCGCTTTCAAGAACGCCTGCGAGGCGCTGGATCTGCATCTGGAGAGCCTCCAGAAACTAGGCCAGCGCGCACCGCGGCCGCGGCACCGCATTCGTGTGCAGACGGTGTAGCCGTTTAGAACACGCTCCTACTGCTTCAGGTACTCCACGAACTCTTTTTCCAGCGTCGCGTTGTCTATCCCAATGTAATCGCTGAGATTGGCATTCTTGACGCCCTTGTACGAATCGTAGACGAAATCCAGAAAATCCACGGCGTAGGCGCCCTCGTGTGTCTCGAGCAAAAACCGGCCCAGCGCCGCGGCCACTTCGGGATTTCCCGGCGTCAGCGGACTGTGGAACGCGCCATCGTCCAGGGGAAACAACGTGGCCAGCGCCGGCAGCGTCTTCTGCGCCTGCATCTCCGTCGCCTTCGTCACCGCTGGATGTTTGTGCCCGGCCGGCACCAGCCAGCGGCCTTTCTCGTCGGGCGTAGCGGCCTGAATGCTGTTGCCCACGCTGGCCTTGATCCAGGCCTTCGGCCCGCTCGCACTCGTTCCTGAAACTTCCGACAGAATCTGCGCGGCGATTTGGTTGTTCAAATAGACGCCGCGAAAGGCTTCTGGAATGGCCGGCCCGAAGTACGACGCGTGCGAAATCGGCGTGTAGAATCCCGGCAGCAGCGAAAGGAAGCCGGCCCAGGCACCGATCGACTTCAGTTCGCGCTTGATCGTCGCGTCATACTCAGCCTTTTGCCCGAACAGATGCACCTGCATCTTCTTCGTCATGCTCAACGTGAAATTCATCTGCGGCGAACGCTTCTCCCGCAGGAAAAAGTTGGCGTACTCGTGGCAGCACGCCTGCACCATTCCTTCGCAACGCTCTGCCGCAGCGACGGTATCTTTGCGCGACTGCGTTGACCGAATCGTGAAATTCTGCGTCTCGACGATCCACGGTCTGGCCGGTTCGGCATGAAGTTTGTCCGCGTCGTCCATCGGCAGCCACTTGCCGTTCTCGCACCATTCTCCTTTCTTGACGCGCTCGGCGGCGGCTGCCGGAACCCATCCGACGTCTGGAACGTACGCGTTGCCTTTTTGCGTTTGCTGAGCGGCATACGCCTCGCGCCATTCGGTCCCCGTTCTCACATAGCCCAGCGCCTGTCGAGCCGCCGCATTGTCCGGATCGGCGTCCATCGCCTGCCGCAACAGATCGCACGCGATGGTCGGCAAGTTCGATCGGTAATAGGTGGCCGCCAGATCGGCCAATCCCGTCGCGCGCCCCTTCTGAGCCGTCTTTAATCGAGTGGCAAGCTCTTTCTGCTTGGTCTCGTCCAGCGCCACTGCGGCCGGAATCGCCGCAACGTTCTTTTTCAGGTCGGCGAGCGCCGCGTATTTGTCGTCGAGACTTTCGATTTGCGAGACGATCGTGGACGCCTCCGCTTTAGCCTGAAGCGTAATCAGCCACTGCGCGGTCGCCGCCAGGCCAGCCAGATACGCGCTCTCCGCTTTGCGAACCCCGTCCGGCAGCGACTTCAGAGCGGCTGCGCGAACCTGCCGGTCCGCGGCTCGGCGCTGGGATATCTCGCTGCCGCGGACGTTCAGCGCAATAAGGACCGTGGCAACAACCCAAAACATGCGACGCATCGTTCGGAATTCTCCCTGCTCGTCCTGACAGTACAGATTGCTCGCCCGCGCGTTACATTGCTATCGCTTTTTCACCGCCAGAGCGTTGCGGGCGGCTGTCCAGACTTTTCACCGCGACTTGCCTCACTCCTCTGCCCGCAGTAACGTCTCTTCCCGCATGTACTCACGAATGACTTTTCTCTGCGCTGCCCTGGTGCTCCTCGTGTTGGCCGCTCTGCTGGGGCTGCAGCTTGTGCGCAAGACGCCGGCGTCCCAACCGGCCGGCACGGAGACCGGCGCTACCCCGGTCGCCGCGACCGAGGCGAAAGCGCAAGTGCCCGGACCGTCCGGACCGGAAAACCTGTACATCGCCCACGAAGATCCGAAAGCCGGCCGAACGATTCACACCGTGCTGACCACACGCAAGGGCGGCACCGTTTACCAGGCATTCGTGCGCTATCAGCCGCAAAACGTGCCGCTCGCCGAAGTGCCCGGTTTGAGCGATCTCTCGTCCATCATGCAGCTTCCGCCGTTTATTACGCGCGTCGATCAGGAAACAGAAATGCTGATCGACAACCTCGGCCAAGTGGGCCGCTCGGTGATCAGTTCGCATCTTTACCTGCACCCGTACACGGCTCACGTGATCGCCTACGATCTGGCCAGCACCAGCGGCGGGCAAGCGCAGCGTTTCGTCGGCCATCTCACGCGCTCGGGCATCACGGTGGAAGTCTTCCGCGGCGGAGAATCCATTGACCGTCACGAACTGCCGTTCTCGTCGCGCGACACCTTCATCCCGGTGGAATACGAATTCATCCACCAGTGGTTCCTGAACAATCCCGAAGCGCTGAAGGCTCAAAGGCCCGTCAACTTCTCGATCTTCATTCCCGAAGTGATGTGCTTCCTGCTGCTGACCGCCACACCGAAAGGCGAGGAGGTCGTCCCGATCGGAAGCGCCACCTACGACTGCGCCCGCTATGAAGTCATCACCACCTCCACGCAATCCGCCGAAACGCTGCAGGGACGCCAGACGATGTGGTTCGACAAGCGCAAAGGCGTGATGATGAAGCGTGAGGACTTTGAGGCCAGCCTCAAGCCCGGCGACGCTCCGGTGACCGAACGCGGCGGCATCGAGAATCTCGCGCAGATGCAGGAACTGCTCGTGCGCGCTCCCACACTTCCGCCGAAGCCCCTGCCCTACCCGCTCGATCAAAACATCACCTACACTGTCCAGGTTCCTACCAAGCCTGACGCGGCCAGCAAGACCTCCGCTTCGCCCCCCAAAGAGACTGGCGGCGCGGAATTCGGCCGCGTGCGCCTGCACTTTTCCCGCTGCAGCGCGAATGCGGCAGCAGGCGGAGCGACCTACGAAGCGGTTGCGAGCGTCAACCTCGAAAGCCAAAGTTCCGGCCGGCATGAAACAGCGACGACTCGCTTCGACGCCAACTGGATGCCGATCTGGTACGAAGCCTCGGGCGACGAGTTCGGCGAAGGCGACGCCAAAGCAACCTACGCCCTCGCGGCACGCGTGCGCTCAAAACAAATCGAGGTGTCTCTGAAGCGCGAAGTGGACCAGCAGCAGAACTCCGACACCGCTCCCGAAACACAAAATCCAAAATCCAAGAACCAAAATCCGGAAGACCCGCTCGTCCGCGTCCCGATCAGCGATGAGGAATTGAAGGCGCAGCAAACGACCCGCAGCGCGCCCCGCCTGACGGCTCAAACCATCGCGCGCCCGCTGTCGGAAGGCACATTTCTCTACGATTTCAACCGCGTCGAACAGCTCGCGGTGCTCGCCGCGCGCCTGCCGCTTCCGCCGGCCGGCACGGAGGCCGGCGCTACCGGTTCCCCTCTCCCCCGCGAGGGAGAGGGGCTAGGGGTGAGGGGGCCGCAGGCGAGCTACCAGAAAGCCGCTCTGTATTGCGTGCGGCAGAACCGCTGCGGCATCATCATGTTCGAAATCAAGCCGGAGCCCCGGCCGGCGCTCAGCGAACGGCAGAAACTGCGATTGACCACGCGAGATCGCCAGGAACCGCAGCTTTACGTCGCCAGCGTCGCCAGCGCGCTTCTGCCTTGCCGCATGCTCCTGACTCCGGATGGCCGGATGCTCGAACTGACCTTGAAGTACGGCAATCAAGAAGTCGTCTACACGCTCGACGACCCCATTATGCGCTACCGCGCCGAACGCGCTCGCCGCCAGAAGCTTCAGGAAGGGCCGCAGCTTATTCGGGCGCCGTGGTGGTGAAACAGCAGGGTTCGGGGTCCGGGGTTCAGGGGTCAGGGTCAGAGAAGGCTTGTTACAATCCGAGCCGGAGATACGGGGGACGGGCACCAAGACTTATCTCGCTGTTCAATGATCGGTGCCCGTCTCCGGATCTCTGGAGCGCCTTCGCTTTGAGTTTCGCGTCGGAGACTACGCCCGCGCGCCGCTGAGCCGCCATCACCATGCCTGTCGCCCTCTGCGTACCTATGCGCTGAATAGATACGAGAGGCCAACAAAAAACCCGGCCGAAGCCGGGTTGAGTGCTGAGGAGGCTTGCCTAGTGGCGCCAGTGACTGCGGACGACGGTGCCGTCTTTCTTCACATAAGACCTGACAAGAGTCCCGCCGGCCGATGGCATTCTTGAAGCGCTCGAACCCCGAAACGTTCCGCCAGCGCTGTAGTATCGCGTGGCGTCCGAGGGAGCAGGATCGGCGGCGGCGATCGGCTTTTCAGTCTTTGGACTCGCGACAACTTCCTTCCCAACCCATCCGGCGACTTGATCGTAAGAGCCGATCTCTTTGTAAGTTTCATCGGCGACGGTCAACTTCGTTCGCTTCGGCTTGTCCTCATAGAAGTAGGTCCAATATGCGCCGAGCATGAACTCGCGTTCTTCTTCGTCCAGTCCTTTGAACTTCTTCGTCACGCGGACACGAGCAACGTCTCCGCGCAGAGCGGCGGTTGCGATAAAGCCAGCGTCCACGAACTTCTGAAGTTGAACCTCTACCGTTGTTGGCGGTTCCTCTGCTTGGATGACATTCGTGGCCGGGGCGTTGTCCTGTGGGGCTTCTGGTGGTTTGACGGGGACGGCGATAACGGCGTGCTCTCCGGCGTCGTCTTTCGGCAGAATCAATGCCTCGGGCGGAGGCGGCGTCGAGATCAGCGGCGGTTCTGACGTGTCACGCTTCGCGGTATTGATGATGGCGGGCTGCTTGACAGGCGCGGTTTCTGGCGGTCGAGCGACTCGGCCCGCAAAGAAAATCGCGTAGATTAACAGGCCGAAGAGACCCAGCCCGAGCAAGCGGGCAAAGCTCCCAACGCTTCCGGAAGTTTCGCCGCCACTCACGAGCGGGATAAAGAAACCGCCCCCGCGCAGCATGCGCCCGAGCTTCGCATCGCGTCCGGTTCGGCTAGTCGGAATTCCAGTCGCGCGTGCGAAGCGAGCTTTTGCCGCCGAGATTCCTACCGCGCGTTTCCAACTGAATCCGCCGAAGCCCATATTCCCCTCCTTCATGTTCGATAGCGGTCCTTAAATCTACCCCATTTTAGGCCCTTCCGGTTCCAAAAACGGCCGTTTTTTGTAATCGGCGCTTGGCGCCCGTCTGGCGCGCTCAACCCCTGAAACGGGCAAGCAGAAGATCCGGGGACGAGAAGATCCGGAAGATCCGGGGACGGCCCACGAGACTTTTTCCGCTGTTCTCCGTCCCCGTCTCTCGGTCAGCAGCAGTGAAGCTATAACACATTGCAGATACATGCTTTATAAGTCACCACTCCTGATCTTGCTACTACTGTAGGGAAAATGGTTTATAAGATGACGAAATGTTAATCACCACATAAGTCACCAGAGCTCATTTTTTTATTCCTTTTAGCATAAATATTTATGAGATCCGCGGCCATTGATAAGTCACCAAAACGAGCTAATAGTAGATACTTATAAACTCGTAAGCGTTCAGCCCCGGCAGGGGCGATACACGGGTAGCCCACGGCGTAAGCCGTGGGAACAGACGGCGTGGGAATGGAGAGCCCCGGATGGGGCGACACGGCGAGCAGCACCAGCATGTGCCGCCCCATCCGGGGCTAACGGGATCGTTTACGCCCTCTCCCCGCGGCTTACGCCGCGGGCTACCCGTGTACCGCCGCTCCGCGGCTACGAACGGCCCGGCGTTGTCGACGCGATGGGCGTGATGGACGCAATAGACGCGACGGGCGTAATGGACGCAATGGACGCAATGGTCGCGATGGACTGAACGGTTACGGCAGTTAAAAATTCAAAACGCGGAAACCAAAACCGAGGATGAACGGGGGTGCGACATGATCGCTTCGACGATCGGTGGGGAGAAAGTGCGGGTGTGCGATGCGGTGGCGGAGGAAACGGAGAAGCGCTTGGCGGCGTACCGGCGCGAGAAGGAGAAGTTTGGGAAGCATCCGATGTGGCGGAGGCTCACCGGGCTGACGTTTGATTACGAAGAGCGCGTCACGCGGAAAGCGCGCAAGGAAGGGCTGAAGCGGCTGCTGAGGTGGCTGAAGAGAACAGCGAACAGCACAAGACTTCAACACAGAGGCGCAGAGGACACAGAGGTCACAGAGAGAAGACAAAGGGAAGAAAAGAAAATCAGTTTAACCAGGTCGTGGGACATTGCGCCGGAACAGTGGGTGCGGGCGGAAGTTTGTGGGACGCAGTTTGAGGAGCTCTGTCAGCGGCTGGAGATTTCTTCGGCGCGGCTGACGAGCTTGACCAAAGAGTGTTGCGGGATGACAGCGCTGGAAGTGATCGACGGGTTCAAGGTCGAGCGGGTGAGGCTAGGACTGATTGCGAAGCTGCGCGAGGCGGCGCGGGAGTTGTGGGGGGTGCCGGGATACTGCGTTTACGAAAAGTTGGGGCCGCACGGACGAACTGAAAGTCAAAAGTTAAAAGGAAAAAGTCAAAAGAAACTGCACGGGGAAGCGGGCGAGACGGAAACGGAAAGTCAAGAGTGCAAGGCGGCCCCCTCACCCCTAACCCCTCTCCCGCCGGCACGGAGGCCGGCGCCACTGGGAGAGGGGAGCCGGAGCGGCGGGCGGGACGCCCGCGATACGAACGAGGGCCGGGGAGAGAACGGCACGCAATCCGGGAGGATTGCGCTACAAACGAAGCGGCCGCAGTATTTTCGGGCGCGTAATGCGGAGTGGCGGACGGAGGATGAGATCGGGGAGCGGGAGCGGAGGACGAAGGCTCTGCTGGCGAAGCTGCGCTCGGAGTGGAGCGCGGAAGTGTTTGCGATGGAGCTTGGGTTTGCGAATTCGGGGCGCATGAATCGGGCGTGCGTCAATGTGCTGGGCAAAACGTTTCGGCAGATCGAGCGGGCGCTCGTTGACGAAGTCGTGCGATACTATATTTGCGCCGAAGACAAACTGCTGCGCGAGATCGCGTGCCGGGAGGATTCCATTTTGGCGTTTTGTGCGCGGGAGCTCTATGACGGGACGGAAGAAAAGCCGGAGCGGCCGTTCCTCGATAACTGGTCTCTGCAGGAAACGTTTGCGCGGGATTGGCTGAGCCGAATGTCTTCAGCCTTCGGCTGAAGACAATTAAAAAGTAAAAATTAAAAAGGAAAAAGAAAAAGCGAACCGCGAAGACGCGAAGGCGCGGACGGCGGCGGAGAAGAAATGGAGTAACTCTGTGAACGCCGCGTTCTCTGTGGTAGAACGTCGTCCTTGGCGAGAGGCAATCCCTGATGGCGACGTGCAGCATTCTCAATGACGTGATGGGGCCCGTGATGCGCGGGCCGTCCAGTTCGCACACGGCCGGCGCGTTCCGGATCGGGAAGATCGCCCGCATGCTCGCCGGCGAACAACCGGCGCGCATCCGAATCGGATTCGATCCCAGCGGATCGTACGCGCCGACGTACCACGCGATGGGCGTCGATGCGGCCTTTGCGGCGGCGTTCCTTGATATGGATATGACCGACGCGCGCTATCCGAGCGCGCCTGAACTGGCGGCTCAACAAGGCATCGAGATTTCTTTCGTCATCGAGCCTTTGGCGCACAACGACCACCCCAACACCATTCGGCTGGAGATCACGACCCGCAACGGCGCGTCTCATGTGATGTGGGCTCGTTCGATTGGCGGCGGGATGATCGACGTCTACAACTTTGACGATTGGGACTGCCGGATTGACGGCAAGTCGTGGGTGCTTCTGCTGAAATCGTGCGACGCCGCAGATGCGTGGCGGTCTGCGTCGGGTGAACTCGGTGGCCTGCCGCCAACCATCAGCAACGAGCGCGCGAAATCGATTTTCGCGCAGTGGGATCTGCCTGATCCGCCAGCCGAAGGTGTCTTGAGGAAACTGCGCGCCTTGCCGAGCGTAACAGATGTGCGCTCTGCCAAACCGCTGATGCACGTCCTGAAGGGAATGCCGCGCTTCGCTTCGGCCCGAGAGATGTTGAAGTGCGCGTCCAGCAATGACTGGAGTCTAGGCAAGGCAGCCTGCGCGTACGAAGCCGCCCTGCTCGGAATTCCGGAAACTGAAGTGCTGGCGGAAGTGCTGCGCCGGTTCGAAATCATGCGCGCCAGTGCGGCCGACGGACTGGACGATTCCCGCGTAACGATGCCGCTGCTGACGCCGAGCGCATCCAAGTTATGGAAGGCGCAGCAGGAGGGCCGACTACCGCACGGCGGCATGCTATCGCGCGCCGTGGCACGCAGCCTGGCCGTGCTGCATGTCTGCAACTCCAAAGGCGTCGTTTGCGCGGCGCCGACAGGCGGATCGTCCGGTGTGCTTCCCGGCGTGCTGGTGACGTTGCGCGAAGAGCGCAATCTGGACGATCAACAGACTGCCAAGTCCTTCCTCGCGGCGGGCGCAGTCGGGCTGGTGATGGCTCAGCGAGCGACTTTCGCAGCCGAAGAAGCCGGCTGCCAGGTGGAGATCGGCGTGGCCGGAGCGATGGCCGCGGCGGCGGTCGTCGAGTCCGCCGGCGGGTCGGCGGTGCAAGCGGCCAGCGCGGCGTCGATCGCGTTGCAGAACACGATGGGGATGGTTTGCGACCCAGTGGACGGCGGCTGCGAGATTCCATGCCATACGCGCACGGCAGCGGCCGTCGCGCAGGCGTTTGTATGCGCCGACCTGGTCCTGGGCGGTTACGACAACCCGATCTCGCTCGACGATGCCGTGGATGCATCGTACGCGGTCGGCAAACAGTTACCGGCATCATTGCGATGCACCGCAAAGGGCGGCATAGCGGTCACGCCCTCGGCGCGGGCGCTGGTGGCGGCAAAAATAGTAGGCAGTAAGCAGAAGGGAGGCAGGGTGTCCCATTCAATACGCTTTTTTTCGGCGGAAGACGTGACGCAGCTCGTGTCCGTCAAGGAAGCCATTCCGCTTGTGCGCGAGGCGTTTATTCAACTTTCCTCGAAGAAAGCCTGCGTTCCCCTGCGCACGAAGATCGACGTTCCTGCTCACGATGGCACGGTGCTGTACATGCCGGCGTACTTGCCAGGTGCTGAACTGCTGGTCGTGAAAGTCGTGTCGCTGTTCAGTCACAATCCAGCCAAAGGACTGCCGCTGATTCACGCGCTGGTAATGGTCAACGACGCCTCCACCGGCCGGCCGCTCGCCGTGATGGATGGGGAACGCCTGACGGCAGTGCGAACCGCCGCTGCCAGCGGTGTCGCGACCGACTTGCTGGCGCGGAGAGACGCCGCCGTCGCCGCGATTTTTGGCGCGGGCGTTCAGGGACGAGCGCAATTGGAAGCTGTTTGCGCCGTCCGGACGATCCGGAAAGCGTACGTGTTCGATGCGGACGCAGCCCGAGCGGAAGCTTATTGCCGCGAGATGGCGGAAAAACTCTCGTTGGAAGTCGTCGCGGCTCGCAGCCCGTCAGTCCTTCGTGAAGTGGACGTGGTCTGCACGGTGACGACTTCGCGGACGCCAGTGTTTGCTCACGCTGATGTCAAACCGGGAGCGCACATTAACGCGATTGGCGCGTACAAACCGGCGGAGCGCGAAATACCCGGAGAAACGGTCTGCGCGGCCCGGTTAGTTGTAGATCAACGTGAGAGCTGCCTGGCCGAGGCCGGGGATATCGTGATTCCTTTGCGGAATGGACTGATAACTTCGGAGCACATCTCGGCCGAAATCGGTGAGATCGCCGCCGGGCAAAAGCCGGGGCGAAGCAGCCAAAACGAGATCACGCTCTTCAAATCCGTCGGCAACGCCGTGCAAGACGCAGCGGTCGCGGCAAAGGTAATCGAAAAAGCGCACAACAAGTTCGGAACAGAAGTTCAAGTGTAGCGCTTGACGTCTTTGGGCTAGAACTCCGCATGCTGCGCGCGCTTCCGCTTGGCCAGCGGGCAAGTCCAGAAGAGCGGGCACTCCAGGCATTCGGGCTTTCGAGCGTGACAGATGCGGCGGCCGAGAGTGATGAGTAGAACGTGCAACTCGTATGTCAGCCGGTCCGGAACAATCGCGTTGAGGATTTCGTAGGTTTGCTCGGCAGATGCGCGTGAGGAGACCCAATCCAATCGACCGGCGATACGGTGGATGTGTGTATCGACCGGAAAATCGGGGCGCTTCAAGTTGAACATCAGAACGCATGCGATAGTCTTCGGTCCGACTCCAGGAAACTCGGACAGATCCTCTTTAATGCGCTCGGTGGTCAGGCGGCGCAGATAATCCAGAGAAGTCTGACCTCGCCTGGCATAGACATAATCCAAGATTTTCTTGATGCGGATTGATTTGGTCTTGGCCAGGCCGCCGCTGCGAATCTGCTCCTCGATTTCCGCCGCCGAGGCACGGCGCGCGGCTTCGCCATCCGGAAAGGCCTTCTTGAATTGCGCGAATGCTCGGCTGGAGTTCACGTCGCTGGTGTTCTGCGACAGGATCGTCCCGACTAAAGAGTCGAGAACTGGCTCGCGATCTGCTAGCCACGGTCGTGCGCCGAAGCGCTTGCGCAGGCGCGCGTGGACGGCCAGGATGCTCTTCAGAAACGGGCGCTTGCACTGCGGTTTTGACTTGGTGCGTGACATCAAGCGGCCTTTGCTCCTTATTTGGAGCCAGTTGACGGCAGACGCGGTAAATTTTCCACGCCAGATTTGCGATTCGGCGACGTGTGGACTTGGGTACGCCCCTTGGGTAGACTCTGGCGCTAACGCAGGGCAGCGAGGAATCCACCATGAAGATGAATCTGGTGTGCGCGACGGCAGTGGCGGTTCTCGGCTTGGCGTTATTGAGCGCTCAAGCCGCGACGCAATACGATTCGGGCGATCCGACGGCGGCGGAGCAACTCGTGCTGGAGATGATCAACCGCGCCCGGTCGAATCCCACGGCTGAAGGCACTCGGCTGGGCATCGACATCACCGAAGGGTTGCCCGATCCGTCGTTGGTGAAGGTGCAGCCGCCGCTGGCCATGAACAAGATTTTGCTGCAGACCGCTCGCGACCACAGCAGCGATATGTACAACCGCAGCTACTTCGCCCACAACACGCCGGAAGGCGTCGATCCCTTTCAGCGCATGACGAACGCGGGCTACAACTGGACGTTTGCCGGCGAGAACATCGCAACGTCATCAAGCGCGACCGCGGCGCAGCTTGAAGACAATCTGATGATCGACGCAGGCGTCGCCGGCCGCGGCCATCGCGTCAACCTGTTGGACATTCATACCGGAGACCCTTTCCGGGAGGTTGGACCCGGTTACTTCTCCGGCGCAACACGCAATTCGCAGGGGTTCAAAGACTTTTTGACGGAGGACTTCGGCAGCAGCAGCACCGGGCCGTTCGTCCTCGGCGTCGTTTACGATGACAAAAATGGCAACAATTTCTATGACATCGGAGAAGGCATCTCGGCGGTGACTATCACGCCGGACAGCGGCGCCAATTTTGCCGTAACGGCGACGGCGGGCGGCTATGCCTTTCCGGTGGGCACGAGCGGAAGCCTCACGCTGACGGCTTCGGGCGGGACGCTCAATGGCACGATTACGAAGACCATTACGCTCAATGGCAGCAAC
Organism: Planctomycetota bacterium; assembly: GCA_036504595.1. Lineage (GTDB taxonomy): Bacteria > Planctomycetota > SZUA-567 > H5-PLA8 > H5-PLA8 > DASXUX01. The sequence continues at coordinate 543,426 of DASXUX010000095.1, forward strand.
ATCAAAGTTGACTTCAAGGCCAGTGAAGCCAGCGGCGGCGGCGGAAGCACGCCAGCGATTACGAGTTCGCTGACGGCCAGCGGCACGGTCGGACAGGCGTTCAGTTATCAGATCACGGCAACAAATACCCCGACAACCTTTGGCGCCAGCCCGCTACCGGCAGGGCTCTCGATCAGCGGCTCCACGATCTCGGGGACGCCGACAACGGCCGGACAGACCAATGTCACGATCACCGCCGGCAACAGTGCTGGTTCTGACAGCAAAACGCTGGTCATCACGATTGCCGGTTCAGGCGGCGGCGGCGGAAGCCCGCCGGCGATCACCAGTTCGCTTTCGGCCAGCGGCACCGTGGGCGATACGTTCAGTTACCAGATCACGGCCACAAACACTCCGACAACCTTTGGCGCCAGCCCGCTACCGGCAGGGCTCTCGATCAGCGGCTCCACGATCTCGGGGACTCCGACAACGGCCGGGCAGACCAATGTCACGATCACCGCCGGCAACAGCGCGGGTTCTGACAGCAAAACGCTGGTCATTACGATCAACAGCACATTCGTAAGCAATTCCACAATAGACAGCGACGGCGACGGCTTCCCCAACGAGATCGAAACCGCGCTCGGAACCGATCCCAACAATGCGAATTCGACACCCTTCGGCGGCAGTCCGGCCGGCACGCCGCAGCCGCTGACGATTTCGAAGCTTTCGATCAAGTTGAACTTCATCAAGGGCGCCAGCGACGGTATTCAGCTCAGCGGGTTGTTGCCAGTGCCGCAAGGGTTCGTCATCGCAAACCAGCAGGTGATGGTAGATGTCGGCGGCGTGGTAAAGAGTTTCGCTCTGAGCTCAAAGGGCGCCTCGCTGCCCGGACTTTCGACGTTCAAGCTGAAAGTTAAGAACTCGAAAAGCGGCGTGGCCGCGCAGAGCGCACCGTTCACGGCGAAATTCTCGAAAGGCGATTTCGTGTCGCTGCTGAGCGACGAAGGCCTGACGAAGACCCGCCCATCTGGTTCGCAAGTGAGCGTCCCGGTGATCATACTCTTCAACCAGCAGCTCTTTCAGACCACCGTCGTTAAGTTATACTCGGTCAATGGCGGGAAGACGGGGATGACGAAGTAAGTACAAATCGTGAGTCTATGAATTCTCAGACGTGCCCTGAAGGGCTGTACATCCATCTTCCCTTCTGTGCGGCACTGTGCTCGTACTGCGACTTCGTCAGCGAAGTGCACGTCCCGGCGCGGGCGACGAAATACCTGGACGCGCTGGAGAACGAGTTGCGCGCACGCTGCTCTTCGCTTGCCGATCTGAGAGGCCAAGAGCTAAGAGCTAAAAGCCAAGAGCTCTTTTCCCCGCGCACCATCTTCATCGGCGGCGGAACGCCGACGGCGCTTGACGTAAAAGAGCTGCAGAATTTCTTCGACATGCTGCGGCGGCATGTCGATCTAAGCGGCGTGCAGGAACTGACGATTGAAGCCAACCCGGGAACAATCGACGCGCGCAAGTTGGAATTCTTGCTCAAGCAAGGCGTCAACCGCATCAGCTTTGGCGTGCAATCGTTTCAGCCGCACCTGCTGAAGTTGCTGGGACGTATCCACAGCGCGGAACAGGCCCGCGAAGCTATCCGAGCAGCGCGCGCAGCGGGATTCAGCAACATTTCCATCGATCTATTGCATGGCGTCGCGACCGAGACGCTCGACGATCTGCGCCGCGATCTGGATGCGGCCATCGCGCTGAAAACCGAGCATCTTTCCGCGTATGGCTTGATCTATGAGGAAGGCACGCCGCTGAACACTTCGGTTGAGCAGGGCCGCGTCGCCGCGCTATCCCCAGAAGAGGAGAGCGCGCAGTACATGCTGGTGATGGAGACGCTCGAAGCCGCAGGACTGCTGCAGTACGAAATCAGCAACTACGCTCGGCCTGGACGCGAGTCTCAACACAACTTGATCTACTGGCGCAACGAGGCATACCTTGGCGTTGGCGTGTCGGCGGCAAGCTTCATGAGTTGGGAACGCACGACGAATACCAAAGATATGGACCTGTACATAACGTCCGCGGCAGCGACCGGCAAGGCCGTGGACATCGCTGAGACGCTCGATCCACAGGCCCGGGCGCGGGAGTCTCTCGTACTGGAACTGCGGTTGAGGGCGGGCGTCGATGCGTCCGAGCTCCAGCGGAGGTGGGGCTTGGACATCGAACGCGAGTGCCCGGCACTGAGCAAATACCTCGGCGAAGGTCTGATGGAGAAAACTACAAGCGGCCGCTATCGGATCAGCCGCCGCGGCTTGCCCGTCGCAGATGGAATTCTGGCGGAGTTCGTGTGATGCGCCGTCGGCCGCGGTTCGTTTCTTGATTCCCTTGTGAAAGCTCTGTCTAATACGTGGCCATGGCCGAATTTAGTAAACGGAGGGGTCGGGCCAACAACGCCACACTATTGATTTGTGGGGCGTTCCTTTGTCTGCTGATTTCCGCTTCGCAGGCCAATGCGGGCGAGCCCAGCCCGCGCGCGGAAGTGATTGACGAGATTCCTGCGCCACCACCCACGCCGCCGACCGTCTCGGAGACACCCAGCGATAACGAGAAGGCTGCCGTCGTCGATCTGAGCGACGGTGAGAGCGTGCTGCCACGAAGCCGCGGGCCGTGGACGCTGCCAGCGGAAGAAGCCATGTCGGCAGAACGACCCGTGCCGCAGCCGAAGCCGGCTGCAAGCGATCCCGAGGTCGCTCGAACATTTCCCGAGGACGACAAGACACCGACCGAACCGCCGGTAAAAGCGATCCCGCAGCCGCGCCGACTGGCTCATAGCGCAGCGGACCCGGAAGCTGGCCGCACGTTCCCCGAAGAACCTCCTCCGCCGCCGGAGCCGAAAGTTGTCCAGCACAGTTCACCGCCGACGCCCCAACCCGCTCGCGATCCCGAAGCTGGCCGCGCATACGCCTTAGTGGATCTGGCCGAAGACCCTCCGCCTGCGGTCACACCCACGCCAACGACTCCGCCCGCGCACAGGGAACAAGACACACCGCGCTTCGCGGCTGGCGCTGGGCTGGAAAAGGAAACGGCCGACGCCACACCTAGCCTCGCACACGCCGACCCCCCCACGAAGAACGCCATCAATCCGGAAACGGAAAACGCCGTTGCCGGCAAAGCGCCCGACGCTATCGCCGGAAAAGAATCAACCGAGAAGCCGAAGGAGACCAAAGCCAAAGGCGAAACGGAAGATCCCGAACAGCGCTTTGCCGAGTTGCTCAAACAGATCGAACTCAATCGCGAGGAATTGCTGAAGGCCAGGAAAGCCCAAGATGACCGTGTGGCCAAGGCGCTGGAGGGCATGCCCGGGCTGCCGCGCTCGCTCGACCCGAAAGAACGCGCCGCCCTGCAAGCGCTGTTGAGCAACACGCCGGCCGGCACGCTGAACGGCGTGATCACGGATGCTTCCGGTAAGCAATTGGTCTATGCGCGAGTGAAAATTGCCGACCTCAGCGACACGGCCGTATCCGCTCCGCTGCCCACTGGCTTTCCCTGCGCCGGAAACTTCAGCACAAAGGTGCTCAGCGGCGCTGTGGGAATAGAAGTTCACCGCGGACGCTTCGCGCCCACCTTCATGCAAGGCGTGCGCGTAAAGCCGGGCGCCGTTGCCAACTGCACTGTGCCCTTGGGCCAGCCTGCTCATTTCGATTTCGCCGCTCGCGGGTGGCATCTGGCGGATCTCGACATCGGGCTTCGCGCCGGGCAGGATGAGCGCAAACTGTGGCTCGGGCCGCCGCCGGACTTGCACGCACTGCTGATTGCCGCGCAGGCTCACGGCGTGGACGTTCTCGGCGTGCAACTGCCGTTTGAGGACGCCGCCACCGCACGCGAGATCGAGCGCTGCGCTGCCAGCGGCTCCAGCGTGCTGGTGCTGCCGAGCTTTGTCGGGCCGCGACATCCGTTCCACGGCAGCGCGCTAGGACTGGGCATCAAAAGCGACTGGCGCTCACTGCCGCGCGAGATCGGCTTGCCCGAGCAGCCGCTGTTCGAAGTCTTCGATGAAATCCGCGCCCGCGGAGGGCTGGCAGCCTACACGGACCTTTTTGGCACCCGCAGCGTGGACCTGCGCACCGGGATTTTCACGCTGCTGCCGCGACTGGAGCAATCCAACTATTTTGGGAAATCCACCGGCAACCTGCGCCTTTACTCGGCGAACGAACTGCCGCTCGACGCGATGCTCGGCCCGGCATTCGACGCCTTCGCCTTTGATGGCTCGGAAGCCGCAACGCAGCTTTGGTTCAACCTGCTCAATCAGGGCTACACGATTCCTGCTATTGGCGCGGGCGGCGGCAGTCTGGAAGGCGGGCGTCTGCCGTTCGGACAGACGCTGATTCAGACCCAAGGCCCATTGACGCGAGAGTCGGTGCTCAACGCAATCAAAGAGAACCGCACAGTGATCACATTTGGACCGGCTGTTTTCTGCAAGATTCTGGAGCGCGATAAGGGGCCCGGAGCCATTCTGGCGGTGGACGGCCGGCCGCTCACGTTGCAGATTCAGGCTTTCTCCTGCATGGAACCAGGCGCGGAATTGGAGAAGATCGAGGTCATCCGGAACGGCGAAGTCGTCTTCACGCACGCGGTCTCCCCCGGCGAATCGGTGATCAACGGCCTCAACTGGCCGTTCACGGAAAACGCTTCAGGCAGCGCGTGGTACATGGTCCGCGTCAGCGAACACTACCGAAAGGGCTCCACGCAACGGGCCGGCGGCACGGCTTGGACCAGTCCGATCCACTTCCGCGGAACCAGCTACGCGCCGCCAGCGCTGGCAATCTCGCGGATAAAAGGCAAGCTCTGCCGCGGCCTGACGCCGGTCGCCGGGACGGTTACCGCCGTGGCAGCCGGACAGGCACCCCGTCAAATCGCCACCGACGCCCAAGGCCGGTTCTCCGTTGAGCTGCCGGCGTCCGGCAGCCTGATTTTTGCGGCAGACGGCTGCGAACCTCTAGCCAAGAGAATTTTCGAGCACCCCGCCGTTCAGCACGCGATGGGTGCGCTGGCCGGCGAGAGCAAGGGCTCGCTGGGTGAGCAGTTCGGCCGGGCAGCACTGCTGCCTGGCTGGAGATTGCTGCTCTCTGAACTTTCGTGGGAAATTTCGCTGGTGCCAACAGGCCCTGAAAACACGACGCCGAGTGCCGCGCCAGCGAATCAACAAAAGCCTGGAGAAAAATAAGCAGCTTTACCGGAAAAACACCGAAACCATAGAGGTCGAAAGGTGCACAAAAGAGGGTGTGGCGCCTCTTGAGAGCGTGAATTGGAAGTTGATGCGGGCACAGGAGTGTAGGACGCCCGTAGCCAGAAATGTCATAATAACGGAAAGCACCATGAGCGCTCACCTTGACAGGTGCGCCTGTCACGGCTACGTTCTAGGGCGTTTGACGTTAAACTGATTGGGTTCCCGCAGGTCGGCACATGCAACAAGACTGTGCGGCACACTCAGTCAGGCGTACGCGTATGGGGGGAGGTCAGGAGGGGGTTGCGTTCATGAAGAAGCATCACCTTAGGCGGGGGTTGAGCTGCGTTGGCCTTGGGCTACTGGCTGGTTGCCTCGGCTTCTCCCTGGCGTTGGCCACGTCCACGGTGGACGTGGTAAAGGGCGGCGCCGAAGTTCGCGCGATTACCACGAACGTCACGCGTACGCCTGTATCGTTTGCGACGGGCCCCGATCTGGGCGTCGTCGTGGTCGGCACCCAGTTCACGCGGCAGATCCTTGCGCAATTCGGGTTCAAGCCGCACTTGTTCTCTTTCGGCTCCGTGATGCCGACGAGCGCTCTGACGCTGCTCACGGACGGATTGTTGTCGGGCACGAAGACTGACACGGATCCGGAAACATTCGAAATCCGCGTCATCGACGAAGCCGACCTGGGGCTGGTGCCGCCGACCAAGCGCCTGTTCACGCTTTCAGGCGTTAAGTCGCAGCAAGACCCTCAGCTCGCGCTGCAGTTCGTCAATGGACCGAGCTTGCCGGTTGCGGTGGCTCACGAACCGTATTCCTTTACGTTCCACGCCAATGGCGGCTCGCCGGCGTACACCTTTGAGTTTGCCAGCGATGCGGACTTCGGCGCGGCGGCCAAATTCGCGCTGGCATTGGATCCGGTAACGGGCGAACTCTTCGGCCGGCCGGTCATGCCAACGGCGGTGGGAGAACCAGTCACCTTCACGCTGCTTTGCCGCGACTCGATCGGCACGACGACTCGGCGCACGTTCTCCTTGGTGGTTCTGGCGGGCACGATCAGTTCCGACCTGGTCGCCACGTCCGGCACCTTCAAGCTGAACTTCGGCACACAGACAGCGACGGACGCGTTCAAGCTCACGCTCCTGCTGAACAAGACCGACCTGGCCCGCGCTGGGATTCGCCAGACGGCCGACCTCGAAAAATTGCCGATCCAGATAAACTTCGGCGGCGTTGCCGTGCCGCCGCACCTGACCCAGTTCAATGCCCTGGGCCAACCAACTAGCGCGGCGTTCCCAAATACCTTTGACAAGTCCGGTTCGGTGCGTTTCCCGAACATTTTGCAGAACCTTTTGCCGATAGCGGGCGAGAAGCTTAGCTTTGAGATCAAGCTGGATCCCAAGACGGGCATCCTGACCGTCACGGGCCAGAACTTCGACATGATCAAGACCTTGGGCGCGAACTTCAGCACATTCAAGAACCCGATTATCCCAATGAACGTCAGGATCGGCGCCGCCGCCGCCACGAGTTCGACGACTGGAACAACCACGACGACCTCAACCGGCCCCATCGATCCGGCTACTGTCCAGTTCGACAAAACCGACGTGATCCGGTTCATGTATCAGCGCAATGTAAACGTGGGTAAAGGCAGTGCCGCGGCGAACGACAAGTTCCCGCCCGGCGGACTGTTCATCATCACGAAGGTACTCGGCACGGAGAAGAAGATCAGTCAGACGGTCGATAACATCGTGCTCAAGTGCTCGGGTTTGATGCGCGCACCCAAAGGTGCGCCGGTCACCTTCCAGAGCAGCGACTTCGTGGACATCTTCCTCGGCAAGGTTCCGCTGGGCCGCTTCCCGGCAACCAGCCTGAAGAACGACGGCAGCAAGCTCACGTTCCGCAATGACGACTCGAAGGCCGCGCCGCTGCACAATTTCATCATTGATAACAAGAGAGGCACAATTTACTTCGATACGTTCGGCCTCTTGCCCCGCGGCATCTTCGGTGAAGACATCCTGGTCGGCGGCGAACCGCTGGTGACCACCATTACGGTCTCCATTGCAACGCCGGGTGCCGTGAACTTCTCGTTCGACGGCCAGTCTGCTGTGGCGCTGTTCCGCAGAGGCAAGACGATCAAGAATAAGTAGTCGAAACATCAGGCAGTGCGCAGGTCGAGAAGCCCAAGGGTTGGAGGAGGCCCTTGGGCTTTTTCTATTGCAGATTTCAGATTGCGGATTGCGGATTAAACGACCTGCGTTGATCGAGCGAAAAACGAGGAGAACGTGCGAGCCGACCGCACATGGCGCTCGCATTCATCAATCCGCAATCCGAAATCTGCAATCCGAAAGCGAATCACTCGCCCAGATCGACTCTCAGCGTGCGCACCGGGCCCATGTTGCCGGCCTGGTTGCAGGCCTGAACGTGTGCGTACCATATGCCGCGCCGGCCACTCATGCGCTGCGATGTTTGCGCGCAATTGACCACGGACGCAGGCGCGGCATCCGGTTCCTGATCCAGCCGGAACGAGTATCCCGCGATGCCGGTCGGATCAGGCTCAGCGTCCCACTCGAAGCTTCCGCCGGCGCTCGCCTGCCAGCACAGGTCCACATTGTCCAGCGTGAGAGTCGCGCCACGCTTGCAGCCATCCCGCCCGTGAGCGCTGAGAATAATCTTGCTCACGATGCGCACCGGCAGGTCCGGGCGAGCCGCATCGATGATCTTCCGCAGATTGATGCTCGCATGACGCCACGTCCCGTCCGCGACAACGCCGTCGATTTTTCCTGCCGCCATTCCGCCTTCCGCCGCCGAGCCATCGCCGGTGAAACGAATCGTCAACCATTGTCCGAGCACCTCGACGAGCACATCGACGCACATTCCGGGATCGGCCTTGTAGTCGAAGTGCAGCAGCGACATGCGGTCGAAATACCAGGCGTTCTTGTGGAGCATGATCTGAACGTCGGCGTCATCGTCCAGCGCGGTGAAGCGAACTGCGCGGCGGCCGAAGCAGGCTTGAGCCGGATCGTCCAGCCAGTCCATGCGGCAATCACGCATCGCGTGCACGTGGCCCGTGTGACTCTCGAAATCCAGCCCGAAGCTGGTCTCTAAAGCCATCTGCCGGTGCGCTCCCGCATCCGCGACGGGCGCGCGGAACCGCAGATGCGCGATGGCCGGCCCCTTCCCTCCCCGTTCGCTGATCGCGTTGAACTTGAACGTGTACGGCGCGGCGGCCTGGTTGCCCAGAAGGTCTCGCAATCCGCTGAGTTCCACGCTCACCGGCCCCGGCGCCCAATTCAGCCCGGCCGCCAGCGTATTGAACGTGACGACAGTCAGCCCGGACTCGCGGCTCACTGTCCGCCCACCGCCGGACATGACGACGCCCGCAACGGACAGGCGCAACGAATCCAGATCGATGCCGCTGTCTTCGCGCACAAAAAACTTCAACGTCTGCCCGGCGAAGTTGCCCCCCGCGGCAGGTTCCGTGCGGACGACCTCTGGCGGAGCGCAATCCAGGAAGAATTTCAAATGTGCCGGCTGGGACCAAACGCCGGCGCCGTTGCGCACGCGCACGTGCAGGTAATTCCATCCGTCCTTCACCGCGACGCCAGCGCGTTTCTGCGCCGCAGCAAGCGTTTCCCCCGGGCGAACCTGCTGTTTGCCTTGCGGATCGCTGTCCTCACGCTCATCGACGGACGTGGCGTACTCCAGGATACCCGTGATGTCCTGTGCGTCCCACGAAAACGTCAGGTCTTCCGCGCGCCCCGCCGCCAGCGGCTGAACGCGATGAATCCAGTACTCCATGCTGCGCCGATTGCCGCGCCAGCCGTGGTCGTGCAGGCTGAGGCCCGTGACCTCGGTCGGAACACTCGCGGCCTGTGAGGATTTCGGGGGCATCCACATGATCCGCGGCCCCAGAGAGGGCCATCCGGCTTTGGCGGTGCTCAGCAAGGAATCCAGCGGGATCGTGGTACGTTGCCATTTGCCGTCGCTCACGAAATTCTCGGGCGGACCGCAGCGGGTGGCGATTTCATGCGATAGCGGATCGCGCGCATCACCGATATCCGTAAGAATGACCGCGTGCACCGCCCCGTTCTGATCGTGGATGTGCAGATTGACAGGCGTCTCGAACGGAATGCGGTACTCAAGCTGCAAGTACGGGAAGCGCCGCAGCGAATAGCGTATGTCTTTCAGCGCGAACCCGAACGCCGACCCGTCCATCATGTTGACGACCTGGATACCGCGCGGTTGGCCCGCCGGGGCCCACGGCGGCGCGTCGTCGCTGGGTTGCAGTCGAGCGACCGGCGGCAGCGCAACGACATTGTTCAGCGTCAAGGGCGCCACAGGGATAAAGTCCCCGCCCGGCCCCACGCTCACTGAAATGACGGGAGCAGCCACCGCCTTGCCCGCGCTGGCCGCTGGTTGTGGATCATAGGTGTACGTCGTGGAGAAACCGCCGGCGCTCGGGTTCTGCGCGCGATCCTCAAAACCCAACAACTTCAGCCGCAGTGTCGTTCCTTGAGCAAGCGGCGGCAAGTTGAGGCGAAGCAAATCGATCGTCAGGGTTTGCTTCAGGTGATCAAAAACGGTCATGTCGCGCGGAACAGCGATTCCGTTCAATTCAGCTTGAAGAGATTCAACGTTGATCCCGTCCGAGGGAGCGCGAAAAACGATCGTCATGCTGCGGCCGTCGCCAGCGGGATCGAACGGCCAGATCACTTTCTCAACGGCCGGCGTTGTGCGCGCCAGTTCGGACGGGGCATAGGCGACGATGTTGCTGATCGAATACGCCGCGCCGACGTGATTGCCGTTCATCCCAGCCAGGAGGTAACCGTGGTTGTCCAGATTCCCCATCATCAGGCGATAGGCTTGCCGGTGCGGCCGGTTGAAGCCGCGCTGCTGCCACATCATCCGCCACGACTGCGAGAGATCGAACTGAATCGCGTGCCAGCGGCCATCGGCAACCACGCCTGGCACTTCGCCAGCCAAGGGGGCGTATTCGTTCGACTCTCGCGGGCCAGTCAGCCGCCAGCGAAAAGCGCCGTGTTGCCGTGGGTTGATGCTGCGTACATCCTGCGAGGAAACGTCTATTAGGTAAAGATCCACCATCGCGCCCGGCTCGATGCAGTAGGCGAAGCGCAAAATCCCCTTGCCTTCCGGGTCGACGATGAAGTTCTTCCACTGCAGCGCCATCGGGCCGCCGCTGACTGCGTTCACGACGCGGTAGGCTGGCGGGAAGGCGCCCGGCAGAGGCGCGAAAACCTTCGTCTCCGCGTCTGCGTCGGCGGGCTTGAACGCATCCGGCGGGCTCGACAGAGCCGTTTCAATGGCGGCGGGCAACGCCTGCGGTTCCAGACGCGTCAGCACCTCCTGGTCGAAACGGTTGATGACACGTGCGTCCTGATATAGCGCCGCACGACGCGGTTCAAAGGGCGCCGCTCGGCAGCCGGAATGTGCGATTCGCACCCGGGCAAGCAGGAAGCCGTTATCCATCGTCCAGAACGCGACGCGGCCTTCCGGAATAGGATCAGGGTCATCAAAGCTGAACGCAAGATGTCCGTCGCGATAGAACGAAACGGTTTTGCCGATCTTCTCGAACTTCACACGGAACCAACGCTGGTGCAATTCGGGCTTGTCCGGGTGCTTGACGCGATCGCTGACGACCCGGTCGTCCTCCAGCGTCGATTCCGCAACCATCACGCCCTTGCGGTACAGACGCGTCCAACTGTTGTTGTCGCCGGCGAAGATCAGTGTGTATCCGGAATCGAGATTCATTCCGTCGCCGCAAATCGTCATGTTGTAGTCGCCGGGGCGTTCGTACGGCGGATCCTCTTTTTGCATCATCAGCGAGACGGCGGCCTCAACACTGATGTCCCCGGAGAAAATGTATTTGTTCCAGATTGCCGCCAGCGTCTTCGTCCGGCCGCCGAACCAGGACCAGCGCGGGTCGCAAATCCACTTATTGAGCAACCCCCAGCGGCCGCATTCGACTTCCCAATCCACCGGCGACGTATTGAACGTGTACTCGAGAATGTTCGACGCAGTGACATGGACGGCTCGCGGCTCGCCGAGATTCTTCAGGCCGCGAATCGCGACCTGTGAGCGCGCAAGAGGCGCTCCGTCGGCGATGCCGCTATCGAAGGCGAGTTTGGCGCCGTCGATGTCGGCCTCGAAACGGCGGCCGTTTTGCCGCAGCGCAACTCGCTGGATTGTTTTCGGCACGGCGATGCTGCTTGCTGTCGGACCGGCGCCGAGCACGGCCTTTCCGCCGCTGATCTTGAGAGCAGAATCACCCTCTTGCGGAATTCCGCCTGTGCGCAAGCGCACCTCAAGGTCGTTGAACTTCGGCTTATTGATGACAAGCGCCTGCTCGCCCGGAAAGCGCGACTTGTGGACCGCCCAACCGGTCTCGATGTTGCGATCCCACTCCAGCGCAGGGTTCGCCCAAAGTTCCATGTCGTTCTCGGAGGCGAAGATATCGTTGATCTCGCGCTCTGGGTGATGCGCGGCCACGAGGACTCCGCGATCGGCGGCCACGCGCACGTCATCAAAGAAAACAGGCGCGCCTTTCATCGCATAAAGACCGATCTGCCCGCGTTTCAGACCCGGCACGCGGGCGCTAAGGACTTCGTTGCCATCGATGCGACACGAAATCTGCTCGCCGCTCCAATCGACGGCCATCAGATAAAACTCATACGGACGATAGCCGCCCGAGCGTTCCGCAAGAACCGATTCCTTGCCGCCGCTCACACGCACAAGCTGAAGTCGATCAAACTCCCCTCCCGCGCTCTTGGCTGCTGAACCGGTTGCCAAGTCGGGGCCGCGCCAGCGAAACAGCACGTAGTCCCTGGGCGATGTCACCGCGACGGCCAATCCGACGCCGCCATCGCCCAGCGGCTTGATCGCCGCCTCGGCTGCGTAGTCGCTCCAGCCGGGTTCGCCGGCCAGGATTAAAGCGACTGAGCCGTCGTTCGCATCCGGGGTTGCGGACAGAACCGGTATCGGCACGGATTCCGTTGCCGTGCCCCAGCGGTATTGGTCGCGGATGATATTTACGTCGCGCGGCGCCTTTTCACCAGGCCGCAGAATCCGAAGCTGCACATCCCGCGTGAACGTGCGCTGGAGCAACTGCTGCATCTCCCATCCGGCTTCGCTGTTGAGCGGCCGCCCATCGACGGCCAGAATAATGTCGTCTTCCTGCAGTCCCGCACGCGCAGCCGGCGCACCACCGGTAATGCGAGCAATGTGCAGCGTGCCCTCATAAGAGGAGAGCATGACGCCCAGGCCCGCGCCGTCCTCCTCGCGCGTGCGATCCTTGTACAGCGGGTCGGCGTCCGCCTCCTCTGCGCCGAAGCTCGCCCGCAACGAGAACGGGTTCGCGCTCCGTTCCGGAAAAGCCAGCGCCGTCAGTTCCCATTTTCCACAAAACGCGCGCCACACGCCGTTGGACGAGTTGCGCATGAAACTATCTTCGAAATGGATGGCATCCAGCGCCAGCGTGCGCAGCGCACCCGTCCGAACACCGTCCCCGAGAATCTGACATCCGCTGCGTCCCAAAAGAAGTTTCTGCGCGGCGGCATCCGGGGACCAACTCAGAAGTTGCTGAGATCCCAGCCATACCGTCAGTTCGCCGCGGCGCCACAGCACGCCCAAGGCGGTTTCGCCCGCACTAATCTGCGGCGCAACTCCCTTCGAAAGAACGGTGGTTCTGTCGGCCGCATCGAGGCGCTCAAGCGCCGATCCGCTGCTGCTAAGGCGCACCCGCAGGCCTTTGCCCGTATCGGGATCGAAGGAAAGGTAGAGATCGAGCAAGTCGGATGTACCCTTCTTGCCCGCTACTTCAAACGTCTGCTCAACCCAAAAAGGGCCGCGCTTGCTCTCCTCGTCGTCGGCAAAGCGAAGGTCGTGTGAAGTCGTTGGCGGCTGTTTTTCTGGCTGTGTCGTTTGGGCAGCGCTTGAACCCTTCGCCGGTCGTGGAGGGGCCGGCGTGTGCGGCTTCTTGCGGCTGTTGCGCATTTGTTGCCGGACGAACAATCCGGCAATAAAGCAGAACAGGAAGACGAGGAAGAGCCACGCCCAAATGTTTCGCCGCACGCTCCGGCTCCCTGGCTTTAAGTCAGCGCTTCAGACTTCAAGAAAACGTCGCGCTAACGCTTGCATAAGTGACGCTCCGGCGCAAGAAGATTCTTCATCTTTTCAGGATTTCTTTGGGTCTAGCCAAATCCTCTGCGTCAGCCTCGGCTTCTAACCGTTATCGCCGCGAGAACGCCACGAAATTTTCAGCAAAGACTCGGTTTCCGCGCCGGAATTGTCGATACATCTCATTGCGCAAAGAAACCGAGTCCAGGCTGAACATGACCAGTGTAAGTGCTGAAATTAATGCTCCTTCCATATTACGTTCAACCACTCCGAAAACTCAGCGCGGCTTGAAGTTACAGATTTCCCTCCAACACGCACTTCCATGGCCGGCGTTCAAGGTTGCAGTACGCTGCTGGGCGGACGGCTCACGCATACCCTTTGGTGAATTGCGTTTTCAGAACGGCTCGCTCATCTGGAATGGCCGCGGCATCCCCGTCGATGCAGTGGATGCCCTGCTGGTGCGTACGCTCCAGCAGATGCCCGCTCTGCCGGCGGAATCAGGGACGACGGCAGCGTTTCCGGACCAGCGGTTGATCGGCACCCGCGATTTTGCGCCGGTCCTGGCCTTATTGCGACAGGCGTCCAGCGCATGCGACGTCAGCGAAGATGGACGCGTTTCGCAGGTAGAGGTTCTTGCAACGCCTGCGCAGCCCATCCTGGAAATCGTGCAGGTTCCTCAAGCTTCGCCCACCGAAGCCGTGCCGCGCATCATCGCGCGCGCGCATTTCCGCTGTCCGGAAAGCGACGAGAACCTGGGACAGCCAGCGCTGCGCTCGACGGCGTACTGGACGTTTTCGCGGCACATCTCTCCGCCTCCCGATCTGCCGGATGACTCGGTGTTGAAAGGGATCTTTGAGGCCGCAGGCCAAACAAGCCATACCTTCTGCGGCCATGAAGCGCTGGACCTGGTCCGGCGCGCACAGGCCGCCGGACGAAAAGGCTTGCCGCTGCGCCTCGACGAGCGGCTGCGCGCGCTCAAACTCTCAGATCAGACACTGCGCTCGCGCGTTCGTGTGATGCAGAATACTTCCGGCGAGATCGTCGTGCGCCAGGAACTGCTCACGCCGGACGGCCAAGTGGTGGATAGCTCTTCACTCATCGAAAAGACTTCGGCGAAGAGCGAAGAGCCAGGCGATAAAGAGCAGAAGGCAGCTTCCAGAGAACCCCGGTTCCTCACCGTCTCCGGGCGGACCTATCGCGTTCCCGATTCGGTGGCGGCGTTCCGACTTCAGCCAGAGCGGCGCCTGAATGGCGACGATGCCGCCGACTTCGTCAGCGATGAGTTACCGAAGCTCAAGGCCGAAGGCGCGGCGATCGACAGCGCTGTAGAAAGCCTGCGAGTATGCCGCGCGCTCAAACCGACCCTTTCCGTAACTCCCGACGAAGGCAACCCGGAAGCCGTGCAGGCGCAGTGGTGCTTTGAGGCGTTTGAGGCTGATCCGCATGGGCAGACAACAACGAACGATGGCCGGCCATGCCACACAGAAATTGCGCCATTGGAGATTCTCGCTGCCGCAGCAAAAGGCCAGCGCTATCTGCGGCACGGAGATGTGTTCGTTCGCGTGGATCGTCACGCGGTGAGCGTTTGCCGCAAGCAGCTTGAGAACGTGCAGGCTCTAGCCGACACGGGCGGGCACGCTCAGGGTGAGCAGGTCGCCGAACTGCTCTCTTGGGCGAAGAAGGCAGCCAGTGACGTGCATACGCCGTGGAACGTGTACGTGGCCGAAGCTGTCGAAGGCGCGCATAAGGTTAAGGACGCACCCGCGGCAGTGAATATTCGCCTGGACACTGAAGAGGAGGAGGGCGAGCCGTGGTTCACGCTTAACGCCACCTTTGATCATGATGGCGAGCAACTCACTGAAGACGAACTGCGCAAGCTGGTCCAGCAAGGGCGCAAGTGGTTCCGCAAAGGCAACGCTTGGATCAAGGTCGATGCTCAAGCGCTCGAAAAGTTCGAACATGGCGTTCGCGAGAGCGGGATGCATCAGCAGTTCCGCAGTCGAGCCCGGCAGTTCTACTATCGCTTTAAGCCCGCCGCACGGGAACTCGTCACGGACATTTTCAGCATCGCGGGCACGATCGAGCACACGCAGCGGTACAAGAAGTTTCAAGACCAGTTGCGGGGCTTTGAGTCCATTGAACAACTGCCCACGCCAGCCGGAATGGCACTGACGCTGCGCTCGTACCAGCAGCGCGGGTTTGAGTGGCTTGCGTTCCTGGCGCACTATGGGCTCAACGGCGTGCTCGCCGACGACATGGGCCTCGGCAAAACGGCTCAGACACTGGCTGCGATCGCACGCATGAAAGAGACCTCCGGCCAGGGGCCTGCGCTGATTGTCACGCCAACCTCGCTGCTCGAAAACTGGCGCAACGAGTCAGCGAAGTTCACGCCCGGCCTGCGGGTGCTCATCTATCGCGGTTCGCCCAGCCGCCGCGATCGCCTGAGGCAAGAACTAGCCGGCTACGATATCGTCCTCGGCACATACGCTACCGTGCGCAACGACGCGTCGCTGCTGCGGATGATCGAGTGGCGCTATGTGATCCTTGACGAGGCACACTTCATCAAGAACTCCGCCGCCGCGACAACCAAAGCGGTGAAAACCATTCCGGCGAAGCATCGCCTTGCGCTCACCGGCACGCCGATTCAGAACCGCCTGTCGGAACTCTGGTCGCTCTTCGATTTCCTCATGCCCGGTTTCCTCGGCCGCCAGACGCGCTTCCTCGAAGGCTACGAAGAACCGATCGCACGCATGCAGTCCGGCCGATCTGAAACCCGCGACGAGGAAACAGAAGGTCAGGAGGCGCTCGGACACCTGCGAGAGCGCATCCGGCCCTTTGTGCTGCGCCGGCTGAAGACCGACGTCGCCAGCGAACTTCCGCCGAAGATCGAGAACGATGTGTTCTGCTCGCTTTCGCCGGAGCAGGTCGCGCTGTACCGTTCCTTTGGCGAATCCGCCGAGGCGAAGCAGGCCGTCAGCGAAGTGGTCGCGAAGGGCGTTGATGGCGCGTGCACGGCGATCCTGGCCGCGCTGACCGCGCTACGCAAGATCTGCAACCATCCCGACCTGATGTGCCTGCCTAAAAACTCCGGGAGGCAGCGGATCGCCGAGCCCCTGCCGGGGTACGAGACGCGCTCCGGGAAACTGGAGGCTTTGGGCGAGCTGTTGCAGCAGTGCCGCGAAGGCGGGCATCGCGCGCTGATCTTTTGCCAGCAGACCAGCATGCTGGACCTGCTGGGTCATTATCTGAGCGCGCAGCGGATGAAGTACCTGCGGCTGGATGGCGAAACGCCGCCCATGAACCGTCAGGCGCTCGTCGATCGCTTCAACAAAGAAACTGACATTGACGCGTTTCTGATTTCAACGCGCGCCGGTGGAGCAGGGCTGAATCTGACGGGCGCAGATACCGTGATTTTCTACGATCACGACTGGAATCCGGCGAACGATCAGCAGGCGCAAGATCGCGCTTATCGTATCGGCCAGCTAAAAACGGTGAACGTCTACCGCCTGATCTGCAAAGGCACGCTGGAAGAGAAAATCCTCCGACGGCAGGCACTCAAGCGAATGCTGGCTGATTCGATCGTGCAGTGCGACGGCGCGGGGTTGAAGGCGCTGACCCGCGAGGAACTGCTGGGCTTGTTTACGTTGACCGTCGAAGAGCCGGAGAATGCTGGTCATTAGTCAGGGGGCATTGGTCCTCACCCAATGGGTCCGCCCCATTGACAAAGACCGGACGACCAATGACAAATGACAGGATGCTGACGCGCTGTCCCAATCCAAACTGCAAGTTCGAATTCGATATCCCCGCCGATCGCGAAGGCAAGAACGGGCCCTGCCCGAGCTGCGGACAGGTCATCACGTATCGCTCTCTGGCGGTGCTTCGTGAGATCGAGCGCCAGCACGAGCGGCTAAAATCAAAAGCGCCTGGAGCGCCGATGATTTCACCCGGTCCCGTGGCGCTGCGCGGATTGCTCGAAGACGTGCGAAGTCTCTGGAACGTCGGCTCGATCTTCAGGACAGCCGACGGCGCGGGCTTTTCGGCGTTGTACTTGTGCGGCATCACCGGCTGCCCGCCGCATAAATCAATCGCCAAGACCAGCCTGGGCGCGGAGGAACACGTTGCGTGGTCTCACCATACCAGTGCGCTGGAAATCCTGCCGGAGCTTTCGGCCAGTGGCGTGCAGATCGTCGCCCTTGAGACCGGGCCGGGAAGTATTCCGCTGCGGGACGCGCTGGGTGGCGGAATGCTGCATACGCCGCTGTGCCTCATGGTCGGCAACGAAGTCGCGGGTTTGTCGGCAGAAGCATCCCAGAGGGCAGACCTGATCTGCCATCTTCCCATGCGAGGCATCAAGTCTTCGTTAAATGTTGCAGTCGCCTTCGGGATCGCGGCATACGCGATCGGCGAACAGAGACAGGAGTCTTGAGTTCTCAGCGGCCCTGGGTTGACTTCTGCTTGATGGCGCGTGCGGCCGAATCGCAGAGTTGGAATGCGGGGCCGTTTCTTTCGCGCAGCGCGTCAGTCGTGGTGGGGAAGCGGATTCTGGCAGCCTTTACGCTGTTGTCCATCTCCACGGCATAATCAATGCCGGGAGCGAACTTGGCGAATCTCAGGATTTCCGAGAATACGTTGTTCGCCTGCTGATAGGTGGCACTGCGAAGATCCCTGTTCGCGTCCTGAATGAATTCTTCGCGGGCGGCCTCCAGGAAATCCATCAGCATTTCAAAACACTGTTGGGTGGTGCGCTCTTTCTGGTAATCCGTTGCGAAGGTGATTTCGCGCTTTAGAGCCATATCGCAACCGCGCGCGTACGTGCCTCGCTCTTGTTTCATCTTCTCGACCTTGAAGAGTTCACGCACCCGGGCAACGTTATCGAGGTAGGCGCGGAACATCTGCTTGACGGTTTGATTCGGAGGACCGTCAACCTTCATGATTGCGCTAGAGAACACCGTATTCAAATCGGTGCAGGTCTGAGAAAGCACCGTCTTCTGATTAGGCAGCGGGAACTTGTCCCATGCCGCGGCCAAGTCATCGCCGAACTTCCTGACGAGGGTGCGGGTGTTGACCACCTTTTCACCGGCTTGCAGCGCCGAGATGACCAAAGTCAATACGACCACGAGAAGAAGCCGAGAGTTGTTGCGCATGGAAAGATCCTCCTTGAGCGCCACACAGTGTACGTGATCGGGCCGGAAGGCACAAGCCCTGCACATAATACGCGAAAGCCCAAAGGTTATTCAATCGCCTGCGATTACGTCACCGGCATGCGCCGCATATGGGAGTCTTAAAACAACACGGACCGGCATTCGCTGCCGGTCCGCAGACTGATTGGAAGGATGCAGTCTTACAACGCGCGGTTAAGGATGCGTTCGACTTCCAGCTTGATTGCATCCGCCGTCGAGGGCCGCTTTACGAACCCTTGCGCCGACAATTCCAACGCGCGCTCCGCATCGGTTTCGGCCAAGTCTGAGCTCGCCATCAACAGAATCGGCACGTTTCGCAACGCCTTCGTCCCGCGAATCTTGGCGGCCAGCTTCCACGGGTCGATCTCGCGGGCGGAGCAGTTGATGATGAACATGGCCGGATGATGATCGAGCGACTTAAGCAGAGCGTCGGCATAGTTGCTGGTCGTGATGGGCTGGTGACCGAGTTCTTCGACAACCTGTACGACATCGGACATCGCGTCGTCCGTGCCCACGGTAATCAACACGCGCCGCCGCCCGACTTCATGGCGAGCGCGCCAGAAGGACTCGAAGTCTGCAACCTTGACCTTCCAGTAGCCGTTGGCCAGCTTCACGGCCGGAAGGCGGCGCTGGTAGATCCACTGCTTTACGGCTTCCCCAGTTACGTTGAGGATTTTGCCGATGTCATTCGGAGACAAAAAGCGGTCAGCTCCAGTGGGCACCCCAGGAAGCGATACACCATATGCTGCCGCTTGCTCGGCGATCAGTTCTGGAGCACTCTCCCGACGTTTGCGACGCTTCTTCACCATAGCCAATACCCCTCCCAGGAGACTCGAATTTACGCCTTTCCTCTAACCGTGCACGTGAGCACTGTCAAATCCAGAATTGACGTAAACCCTCGCAGCTCAAAAACTTACAACCACTTGACCTGAACATCCAAAAGCGCGCAACGAATCATGCCTCCAGATGTCCTACGTAATTGACAGCAGTAGCACCTCGTTTGCCAAAGGCGCGTTGCAGATTACCTTTTTGATGCCGTGCAATGCTGACAATTACTTTATGTTTCGTGCTTACATGAATATTCTATTTGCTGATTATACAACATATCTGCGCGCTCCGCCAATTTGCCAGATTCTCTTTGTGTATGGCGCGGCAAATCGCACAGGACTATCATCAGAATCCAGGTCGCAGTTCGCACACGGAGGATTATGCACGCAACGTTGTTCAGCCTGAACGGCCGCATCGTTCCGCAATCTGAAGCCGTAGTACCGGTGACTGATCGTGGATTGCTCTACGGTGACGGCTTGTTCGAAACGATGCACGCCTACGGCGGCAAGATCTTCCGGCTGCCTGCACACGTGCAGCGCCTCCGCAACGGAATGCAGCACCTTTTTTTTGAACAGCAGCCATCCAGCAAGCTGCTGGTGAAGTGGCTGCAACAAGCGGTCTCGACAGTCGCTTTCCCCGAAGGCAACGTGCGACTCACGGTCACGCGTGGCAGCAACGCCCGAGGGCCGGCCCTCAGTCCCGACCTGAAGCCGACGGTCATCATTACTGTGACGGAACATCTTCGCGATGGCGATCCGCGCACCAAGATGGGCGTCCGCGCGGTCGTGGCCGACTTCCGGCGCCAGGAAAGTTCGGTGCTCAGCGGGCTGAAGACGCTCAATTATCTCGAACAGATCCTGGCGCGGCGCGAAGCTCAACTGCTCGGCGCGGATGAAGCGCTTCTCCTTAACAACGCGGGCCTGCTGTGCGAAGGCTCCGCGTCCAACATTTCGCTGGTTCGATGCAACGGCGACAGCGACGACGTTTGTCTATGCATCCCCGATCCAAAACGCGCTGGAGCGCTGCCGGGCATCGCACAAATCACCGCAATGGATGCCGCGCGCAATCTGGGGATACCGGTTTGCGAGACGTGCTTGAGCCCATGGGACTTGACGCGATCGCAGGAGGCATTTCTCTCTGGATCTATGCGAGAAATCTCACCCTTGATACAGGTGGGAGACACGCCGGTCGGTGACGGCAAGCCCGGACCGGTCACGCGCCGCATCATCGCCGAATACCGGCGTATCGTCGAACGCGAGTGCGCGCCGTTCAAATACGCCTGACGCAATCCTCCCGGATCGCGCCACAGAAAGTGCACAATCCGGAAGAGTTGCGTTACTTGCCGCCTAAATCCTTGAGCGCCTCCGCCGGATGGGTCGCAGCCGTTACCTTGAGATACGAACGCTCGATCGTTCCATCTTTACTGATGACGACGGTTTGCCGCGAGCCAGGCGCCAGGCCCACTGCGGTCGCAAGCTCACCCTTTGGGTCCGAGAGAAGATGAAATGGCAGGGAGTTCTTTTCTTTGAACTTGGTCAAAGCATCGGGCGTATCGCGCGACGCGCCGAGCAGCATGTAGCCTTTCTCGGCGAAAGCCTTGGCTTCATCACGGAAGCCGCAGGATTCGGCCGTTCACCCTGGCGTCCCGGCTTTGGGGAAGAAGAATAGCACGACGCCGCTCTTGCCTTTAAAGGACGAAAGCTTGACGGGATTGCCGCTTTCGTCCACCACGCCTACGTCGGGAACGGGACTGCCAATCTTTGGACCTTGCACCTTCTCCTCCTCCGCGCGAGAAACGACGCAGAACGGGAAACCAAGGACGACAGCAGCGACCACTAGAAGCTTTAATGAGAACATTGGACCTCCCAATTTGGGGGTCAAGCCTCGTCGGCGGGTGAAGGCAGGCGCTCAAGAAACCGCACTACAATTCCGCGGTTCCTCGCCAATATGGTCACGCGGACACGTCTGCGGCGCCCGCCCGATGAGACCGTCACGACTCTGTTTCGCTGCTCTTCCGGCCAGTTCAGCACACGCCGAAGATAAGCGGCGAACGCAACCGTCAACCCCACCGGAAGATGTCCAACATACTCGGGCGTATTCCGCTCTTTGACCTTCTTGCCATTGGCGTGCTCACAAAGCACGCCGCAGTGCTCGGCCTTTGGCGCTGGGTTGTGTGGTTCGAGATGCCGCAGGCTCAGCACCAATCGTTCGCCCGCTCGCTCCGCGCGCAATTCCGCGGGATAAGTGCGCAGCGGCAATGCGAAAATCAGCGGGGCGAGAGCTTCGGCAATGCGCGAGCGCTCCGTTTCGCTGAGTTCGGATACGACGCGGTTGAGCCGCTCGCCAGCCCCATTGGCCGCTTCAGACAGTCGCCCGCAGACCGAATCCAAACCGTCGCCCAAACCCCAAGGGCGCTCCAGGTCGCTGAGCGGCCGCGCGTGCAGATACGCGTTCAGGTAGCGGACCAAGAGGTCAGGACCGGGCACCGACCCGGGTGCTTTCCGCGCATTCATACTTCTGGTGTAAGCGAGCGCAGGACCGGGAGCAATAGTTTTCGGTGCGCCACAAAAATTAACTTGTCACTGGGACGAAGCGCGTTCTTGGCGATTGAGTTCGGGCAAGACGTCTGTCGGCAGAATCATGGCAGACGCATCAGGCCACGCCGGCCATAGAAGCACGTTTCTGCTTCTACGGCTTGTGCCGGCAGACAAGATCGTTATCGCACATGATTTGTTTCTGGCGGCACTTGGCTAAGAAGCCAATCGTTACAGCCAAGGGACTTCAGTGTTAACGAAGGGTCGCCATCTGCGCTTCGATGTTGACTTTCAGCACCGCCTCGACGCACTCCATGAACTTCTGCACGCACGGAACGCGCAGGCGGTAAAAGACCTGCGAGCCGCGTTTTGTGCTCAGCACCAGTCCCACGTTTTGCAGCATGGACAGGTGCTTGGACACGGTGGACATATCGGCGCCGACGAGCGCGGTCAATTCACAGACGCACCGCTCGCCCTTGGAAAGCTCTTCCAGCATGGCCAAGCGGGAGGGGTGAGCCATTGCCTTCAAAATTCGTGCACGAGCGTCCATCCGGATCTGCACTGCGGTTTGCATGGTTTTTGGTCTCCTTGTTGATTTGTTATATTGTGAATTTGTGAAATGCAACCTGAAAATAGGGATTTTCTCGTTGATTCTGCATTTTCGGCACACGTCTTGTTATGACAAGTCGTTGGCAAATGGGCTCACATCACACCATTTACACAGTTGGTCACTCAACGCACACCATTAACGAATTCGCGTCTATACTGCGCGCCCACGGTATTAAACGTTTAATCGACGTTCGAACCATACCGCGCTCGCGTCACAACCCACAGTTCAACCGCGATACGCTGGCAAGAACCCTTCGAAACCGGCGCATCAATTATCGGCACATGGCGAATCTCGGTGGTTTGCGTCGTCCGCGGACGGATTCGCCCAATCGGGCGTGGCGAAACCTATCTTTCCGCGGCTATGCGGATTACATGCAAACGGCTGCGTTTGAAACAGCGTTGCAGAAGCTAGTGCTTCTGTCGCGTGAGAAACCCGCGGCCATCATGTGCGCGGAAGCCGTACCTTGGCGCTGTCACCGCTCACTCATTGCCGACGCCTTGACTGTGCATGGTGTGAAAGTGCTGCATATCCACAATCGTACAATTGCCAAACCGCACAGCCTCTCGAAGATGGCCGTCGTAAGCGGCGACCGAATCACTTATCCGGGCTGACCTCGATCCGATTTTCACCCCACTGCCTAGTTGACTGTGCCTGCCGTTGGCCTCAAGATGGCCCGTCGCGTTCGACCACACCCACACGTTTTAGGAGGATCAGAGACGATGGAGACGGAGAAAAACCTGCAGGCCGCGTTCGCTGGTGAGAGCCAGGCCAACCGCAAGTATCTGGCATTTGCCAAAAAAGCCGAAGAGGAAAAACGGCCGCAAATCGCAAAGCTGTTTCGCGCCGCTGCCGCCGCGGAGACCATTCACGCTCATTCGCACCTGCGCGTCCTCAAAGGAGTGAAGAGCACGGCGGAGAACTTGCAGGAGGCCGTTGAGGGTGAGGCTTTTGAGTTCCAGAAGATGTATCCTGAGTTCCTGGCCAAGGCCAAGGCGGAGAACAACAGGCCGGCGATGGTCTCATTCGAATACGCGATGGAAGTCGAGAAGGTCCATCATGCACTCTACAGCGAGGCCGCCCAAACCCTCGCCACCGGCAAGGATCTGCCCGCTAAAGACATTTTCGTGTGCGAAGTTTGCGGCCACACGCACGTCGGCGAAGCCCCAGACGAATGCCCTGTCTGCGGTGCAAAGAAGAGCCGTTTCAGCAAAGTGGATTGAATGTCTGGTGGTCTGGTGTTTGGTCAATTGTCCTTCACCAGACTACCAGACCACCACGCTACGAACTGTGAAGCAATGCCAGCGCTTGCTCGCAAACGTGGTCCACGTTGAAGCCATACTGCCGCAGCACAACGTCGCCCGGCGCCGACGCTCCGAAGCGCGTCACACCCACCACCCCGCCCCGATCTCCCGTCCATCGGCACCAGCCCATCGGCGAAGCCGCTTCGATCGCCAATCGCGCGCGCACTCCGGGCGGCAACACCGCATCCTTATACGCTTGCGGCTGCGCCTCGAAGAGTTCCCAGCTCGGCATGGAGACCACTCGCGTGGCCACGCCCTGCTGCTCCAGTTTCTCCTGCGCCTTTACGGCCAGGCTCAATTCAGACCCGCTGGCGATCAGAATCAGCTTGATGGTCGTACCGGTCTCCGAACCGGCGGCCCCCGACGTCTGCGCCAGCATCGCCGGGACGGAGGCCTGGCCGAGTCCCGTAGCTTCTGAAAGCACATACGCTCCTCGCCGCAGATGATCGGCTGGAGCGAAGCGGCTGCGGTCAAGCGTCGGCACTTTCTGGCGCGAAAGAATCAGCGCCACCGGCCGCTGCCGCAGTTCGATCGCCACGCGCCACGCGACAGCCGTTTCGTTGGCATCGCCCGGACGGATGACCAGCAGATCTGGGATCGCGCGCAGCGCCGCAAGGTGCTCGACCGGCTGATGCGTCGGCCCATCTTCGCCCAGGCCGATGCTGTCATGGGTGAAAACGTAGATCACATGCAAGCGTGAGAGCGCTGCAAGGCGGATCGGCGGCCGCATGTAATCCGAAAAGGTCAGGAATGTCGAGCCGAATGGAATGAATCCGCCGTGCGCGGCCAGCCCGTTCAGCGTCGAGCCCATGGCGTGCTCCCGCACTCCGAAATGCAGATTTCGCCCGGCGTAACTCCACCCACCGCCGACCGAGCCCTGCGTCTTGACACCGGCTTGTACCGCCGGCGTCCCGCCGGCACTCTCGGAGGCTGGCGAGACGCCGGCGTTACGTTCCTCGGCCGGCTGGAAATCGCCGAGTTCTTTAAGCGCCGTGTATGTCGATGGATTCAGGTCGCCGGAACCGCCCATCAAGGCCGGCAGATGCGGCGCAATGCTGTTCATCACTTTTCCGGAGGCCATGCGCGTCGCCATGCCTTTCGGGTCGGGCGGGAATACCGGAATATCTCTGTCCCAATGATCCGGCAACTTGGCGGTCATGCGCTGCTGAAGTTCCCACGCCAGATCGGGGAATGCGCGCGCGTAGGCGGAGAACATGTCCTGCCACTTCGATTCCTGCTCCCGGCCGCGCTCGGTGGCTTGTCGGAAATGCTGCAGCGCCGCTTCCGGAACGTAAAACGGCGGGTCCAGCGGCCAGCCCAGATTCTGCTTTGCGGCGCGCACTTCATCCTCGCCCAGCGGTGAACCATGCGCTTCGAACGTGTCCTGCTTGTGCGGTGCGCCAAAACCGAGATGTGAGCGAATCAGAATCAGCGACGGCCGCTCCCGTTCGGCTTGCGCATCGCGCAGGGCCAATTCGATCGCGTCGGCATCATTCGCATCGTCAATCCGTTGAGTGTGCCAGCCACGCGCGTCGAACTGTTTCGCCGCGTCCTCGGTAAAAGACAGCGCCGTCGATTCGGAGAGCGTCACGCGATTGTCGTCGTATAGATAGATCAGCTTGCCGAGTTTCAAGTGCCCGGCGAGCGACGCGGCCTCATTCGCTACCCCTTCCATCAGGTCGCCATCGCTGACCAGCGCGTACGTGAAGTGGTTGATAATCTCAAACCCGGGCCGATTGTAGCGCGCCGCCAGATGCGCTTCCGCGATCGCCATCCCGACGCCGTTCGCGAAGCCTTGCCCCAAAGGCCCTGTCGAGACTTCAACTCCCGCCGTAACGCCGCGTTCCGGATGCCCTGGCGTGATGCTGCGCCACTGCCGGAACTGCTTGATCTGTTCGAGCGGCAAGTCGTAGCCCGTCAGATACAGCAGGCTGTAAAGCAGCATTGATCCGTGACCGGCGGAGAGCACAAAACGATCGCGGTCGAACCAATTCGGATCGCCAGGCGAGTGCTTCAGAAAATGCGTCCAAAGCACATACGCCGGTGTCGCCGCGCCCATTGGCAGGCCCGGGTGTCCGCTGTCGGCCTGCTGCACAGCATCGACCGACAGGAAGCGGATCGTGTTGATGCAAAGCGTGTCCAGTTCACGAGCGCTGGCAACGGCAGTTGAGTTTTCCATATTATCCATCCGATATCTTTAGCCTTCCTCAAAAACGATCGTAATATTATTCGCAAATCAAAGGCCCTTCTTCCGAGGGCCTTTCGCCTCCCCTCGCCCGGGATTTTCGTCGGGCGAGGTCGCCGGCTCCCGAACGGGGCATGCTCCTTGCGCGCTCACGGCAGTACAGTCGGAGGTGCTCACCATGGAGCAGCGCGTCGCCAGTATTCACGACCTGCAAGACGGGCAGATGAAACAGGTCAAAGTGGGAGAACTTCCACTGCTGCTGGCCCGCGTTGGCGGAGAGTATTATGCCGTGAGCGCACGGTGTCCGCATTACGGCGGACCGCTGGCTGAGGGTGCGCTTCATCAGTGCCGCGTGACATGCCCCTGGCATCACTCCGTGTTTGACCTGGGGACCGGCAATCTGCTGGAACCGCCGGCCCTCGACGCCATCGCCCGCTTCGATGTGCGCGTTGACGGCGAAGGCGTTTTCGTCACTGTGCCTGAAGGCGCCACAGGCAAACGCGAAATGCCAATGTGCGCGCGCGCTGCGGCGGACGCGCGGCTATTCGCCATCATCGGCGGCGGAGCGGCAGCGTCCACTGCGGTCGAAACATTGCGGCAGGAAGGTTTCGCCGGCCGCATCGTGATGATCAGCGCCGAAGACCGGCTGCCATACGATCGCCCGAACTGCAGCAAGGACTATCTGGCGGGAACCGCAAAAGCCGAGTGGATGGCGCTGCGTTCCGAATCGTTCTATGAGCAGCACGGAATCGAGCGCTTTCACAAGCGCGTGATCTCGTTGGATGTTCCCGCTCGCAAAATCGTCTTTGAAGACGGCAGCAATCTGTCGCCGGACGCAATCCTGGTGGCGACCGGTGGGCGAGCGCGCCAGTTGAATGTTCCCGGTTCGCAGTTGCCAGGCGTCTACACATTGCGCTCGTGGGACGACACGGATGCCCTGATCGGCGCCATCCAGAGCGCGACGAACATCGCGGTCATCGGCGGCAGCTTCATCGCGATGGAAGTAGCCGCCAGCCTGCAACATCGCGGCGCCCACGTCACAGTGGTCGCGCCGGAGCGCGTGCCGTTCGAACGCACGCTCGGCGCGCAGATCGGCACCGTGTTCCTGCATTTGCATGAACAGCACGGCGTGGAATTTCGCTTGGGCCACTCCGTCCGGCGCTTCAGCGGCACACCCCATCTCAATGCGGTCGAACTCGACGATGGCAGCATGCTGAAAGCCGACGTGGCCGTCGTCGGCGCCGGCGTCACACTCGCCACCGAGTTCATCTCCGGCATACAGCTCAATCAGGACGGCAGCCTCGATGTGGATGAGCACCTGCTCGTTGCAGACGGCGTCTATGCGGCCGGCGACATCGCGCGCTATCCCGATCCCTACGGCGCAGGGCGCGTTCGAATAGAACACTGGCGGTTGGCTCAACAACACGGCCGCGCCGCCGCCAAAGCGATGGCCGGACACGGGGAGCCATTCACGGGCGTGCCGTTCTTCTGGACGCGACAGTATGAGCTCTCCCTGGGCTACGTTGGACATGCCACGCAGTGGGACGAGACCATCGCGTGCGGCGATCTGGGGCAAAACGACTTCACAGTCTTCTATGTGAAAGACGGGCGCCTGCTCGCCGCCGCCGGAACGCAAGACGCGGAATTGGCTGCGTTTTCAGAACTGATGCGCACCGGACAATTGCCCGCTCCCGATTACGTTCGCAACAAGTCTGCCGCGGAACTGATGAAACTATTGCACGCGCCGGTGACCTCTCCGACGTAACAAATAGGCGCTGGTTATCTTCTTGCGATCAGGTGAAACGCACCCGTGTACTTCGACGTGAGATAACCGGTCGATTCGAGGATCTTCGCTGCGGTGAAACCTGCGTTCAGAAGTTTTTCCAGGCAGGACCTGCCCGTCAGCGCGCCGGCGATTCATGTGGACCACGCATCGAGACTGCAGAGGACCGCGTCGGGGACGGAATCGATGACCAACAGGTCCGCCGTCGCGAGCACGCCGCCAGGCTTCAAAACTCTGTAAATCTCCCGAAACGCACAATCCTTATCGACCGCCAGATTCAACACACCGTTTGAAATCACCACGTCAAACGACTCATCGGCAAATGGAAGGTTCTCAAGTTCGCCTTGCACGAATTCCAGGTTCTGTGGTCTCCATCTAGGAAGTTCGGCGCGCGGGACTGCCAGCATCTCGGCACATAGATCCAACCCCGTCACGTGCCCCGTAGTGCCGACCAACAGCGAAGCGATGAATGAATCCATTCCACAGCCACAACCGGCGTCGAGCACGCGCTGACCAGGCTGAACTACATGAACGTGGAAAGGATTACCCACCCCGACGAAGTGTGACACGACCGTGGGAGGGATCGCATCCAGCCAAGCGGCATCATAGCCAAGCTGTTGCGCGCTTGCCCGGCCCACCGGATAGGGAAAGTGGCCGGCGGCATCTGCTGCGACCTCACCATACTTCTTCAGTAAAGTCTGCTGAATTTGCGCCGCCAGTTGTCGCGTCTGCACAGGGGCCACCATTCCCAAACCATAAACACACACTATGCCGAACTAACTAAACAGGCATAGGACATTCATATTTTAGCAGTTGGTCTATTGCCGCAACCAGTTCGGATTATGTCTAACATGTAATTGGTGAGAACACACTTTGCTCTTTAGCATTAGTTCCCTTTCGGCTGCGAGTCAACTCTTGGCGAGGATGAAAAAATGCCCATACAGTCCAAGTCGGCAACCAAGGCGGCACCGCGGGTTTTAATCAACGGGTCTCGCAACGGATCAAAGCTTCACGGGGAAGTCTACTATCCCGATGCGAGAACCGTGGAATCAGCCTACGTCAAGGATTACGAAAAGGTCGCACAAGCCGCCTCCAAGGATTTGGAAGGCTTCTGGGCTGAGCGCGCTGCCGAACTGGAATGGTATACGCCCTGGAAGAAGGTGCTCGATTCCAGCAAGGCGCCTTTCTTCAAATGGTTCGTTGGGGCCAAAGTAAACATCGTCCACAATTGTCTCGATCGCTACATGAACACTCCACGCCGCAACAAGCTGGCGCTCATCTGGGAAGGCGAGTCCGGTGAGGTGCGCACGTTCTCCTACCACGCGCTGAACCGTGAAGTCTGCAAGTTCGCGATGGTCCTCAAAAGCCTCGGCGTAATGAAGGGCGATCGCGTGACGATCTATATGGGGCGCATCCCTGAGATCATCATCGCCATGCTCGCCTGCGCGAAAATCGGCGCGATCCATTCCGTCGTCTACGGCGGGTTCTCGGTGGACGCGCTGGCCGGCCGCATTCAGGATTCGGAATCGCGAACCGTTGTCACGGCCGACGGCGGCTGGATGAATGGCAAGATTGTGGAACTGAAGAAGATCGTCGATGAGGCGCTCCGTACCTGCCCAACCGTTGAACACGTTCTTGTCGTCAAGCGCACCAATCAGAACGTCAACATGGAAGCCGGCCGGGACATGTGGTACCACGAACTTATGGCGCTGCCGATCGCATCGAAAAACGGTTGCGCGACGGAAGTGATGGACGCCGAAGACCCGCTCTACATCCTCTACACGTCTGGCACGACCGGGAAACCCAAAGCCATTCTGCACACCCACGGCGGTTACATGGTCGGCACACACACCACCCTGAAATGGGTGTTCGATATTCGTGATGAAGATCGCTTCTGGTGCGCGGCCGATCCCGGATGGGTCACGGGCCACAGCTACATCGTCTATGGCCCGTTGCTGAACGGCGCGACAGAATTCCTTTACGAAGGCGCGCCCACCTATCCGTACCCGAACCGCTGGTGGTCCATGATCGAAAAGTACGGGATCAACATCCTGTACACGGCGCCCACCGCGATTCGCGGCCTGATGCGCTTCGGCGAAGCCTGGCCGAACCGTCACGATCTCTCCAGCCTGCGCCTGCTGGGCTCGGTGGGCGAACCGATTAATCCCGAAGCCTGGAAGTGGTACCACCGCGTGATCGGCAAGGGCCGCTGCCCGATCATGGACACCTGGTGGCAGACCGAAACGGGCATGTTCATGATCACTCCGCTGCCTTGCGTGCCGCTTAAACCCGGTTCGGGAGCGAAACCGTTCCCAGGCGTCGATGCGGACATCCTGAACGAAAAAGGAAAGTCGGTCGCGCCCGGCGAAGAAGGTTTCCTGGTCCTCAAGCGCCCCTGGCCAGCCATGCTGCGCACCGTCTACAAAGATCCGGAGCGCTACGTCAAACAGTACTGGCAGCGTTACCCCGGCATGTACATGACCGGCGACTCCGCCCGCAAAGACGAAGACGGTTACTTCTGGGTGATCGGCCGCGTGGACGACGTGATCAAGGTCTCCGGCTATCGCCTGGGCACCGCGGAGATCGAAAGCGCGCTGGTCAGCCATCCAGCCGTCGCTGAAGCCGCCGCGATCGGCCTGCCGCACGAGGTCAAAGGCAACGCCATTCACGCCTTCGTCCTGCTGCGAAACGGCCATGTCGCTTCGCCGGAACTGGCCGACGAACTGCGCAAGCATGTCGGCGTGCATTTGGGCCCGATCGCTCGTCCGGAAGAAATCAAGTTCATGGACAAGCTGCCCAAGACGCGCTCCGGCAAGATCATGCGCCGCGTCTTGAAAGCCCGCGCCATGGGCGTGGCCGAAGGCGATCTCTCTACGCTGGAGGAGTGAGTGCTTGGTGGTCTGGTAGTCTGGTAATTCAGTTTCCCAGAGCGAATCATTAGCTACCAGACCACCAGACACCAGACCACCAATTCCTAATTTTGAATTTTTAATTTTGAATTGAGGGCGTAGTTTTGCGCCATGCGTAAAACTACGCCCGTCCTCATCGCTCCGTCGTTAATGTGCGCCGATCTGTGCAATCTTGAGCGCAGCGTGCGGGAACTCGAAAGCCTGCCCGTGGATCTGCTGCACATGGACATCATGGACGGCCATTTCACGCCCAACATGCCGCTGGGGCTGGAGACGCTGCGCCAGTTGCGGCCGCGAACGAAGTTGCCCTTCGATCTGCATCTGATGGTCGAGAATAACGATTTCTTTATTCAGCAGGCGGCGGAAATCGGCGCGCAGTACGTTTCCTTCCACGTCGAATCCGCCGTGCACGCAGATCGCTCGCTCGGGCTGATCCGTGATCTGGGAATGAAAGCCGGCGTGGCGCTCAATCCTGCAACGCCCATTTCAGCGCTCACGTATCTGATCGACCGATTGGATTTTGTTCTGCTGATGACCGTCAACCCCGGTTTTGCCGGACAGAAACTCGTCCCCGGCGCCATGCGCAAGATCCGCGATTGCCGCGCGTTCTTGGACAAACATGACTGCACGATTCCGATCGAAGTAGACGGCAACGTCAGCTTTGAGAACATCCCGCAGATGGTCAAGTCCGGCGCGCGGATCCTCGTGGCGGGATCGAGCAGCCTTTACAGCACCGCCGGTTCGCTTGCGGAGAACTTTGCAGCAATTCGGAAGTGCATCTGACCGCCGTTGTGCCGGGTGACGGGTGGAAAGGCCGATGATAGCCGCGCCACTCGTCACCCGACACTCGTCACGCGTCACCTTCTCTATGGCTTTGCGCAACTAAACGGTCTAGACTCATAGGAAGAAGGCGTGGGGGCTATCGAAATGGGTTGCTGCTTTCTTGTGGTCGTTGCCTGTGGCGCGCCGCGCGTCGGTCTCGTGTTGTTGTGGCTCAATGGTTACCTCGCGCACGCCTATCAAACGCATCTCTGGCCGCTTCTCGGCTTTTTCCTCATGCCCTGGACGACCATCTCGTACGCAATCTGCATGAATCAAATGGGCGGCGTGCAGGGTTGGGGCGTCGCGCTGCTGATCCTGGGCGTGATTCTGGACGCAGGCACACACGGCGGCACAACACGAACCCGGCGCCGCGGGCCGCGCGCTGTCGAAGAAGATTAGCCGGCGTTCAGGCCATTCCGAGCACCAGTCGGAAGCCGACGCTGAAGTTGCGCGTGTCGGGCGCGCTGTGATAGCGGCAGGCCGAGCGGCAATAGCGGGCGGTGTAATTCCACCCGCCGCCACGCAGCACGCGCTCTTCGCCCGCGGCTAGATTGCAGGGGTTGACGGCGGGCTCATTCAGATAGAAGGAGGCGTCGTACCAATCCTCACACCATTCCCACACGTTGCCGTGCATCTCATACAGACTCCATGGATTCGGCGCGTAGCTTCCGATCGGAACGGTCTGCATTTTTTCTTTCATGACGCCGCCATAGGCGGTTTCCGGCTGGTAAACCCACTTCCAGTCCGAGCCTGATGTCGTCTCGGCCTTGCAGTTGAGTTGATTCAGCGAGATCGACTGTCCGAAATAGAAGGGGGTTTCCGTCCCAGCGCGACACGCATACTCCCACTCCGCTTCGGTCGGCAACCGCAGTTTCCAGCCGGGAGAAGCCTGCGCCTGCACTTTCGCGATGAACTTCTCCTGCACATCGATCCACGAGACGCGCTCAACCGGCCGCGTGGCGCTGTCTGGCAGATCCTTGAAGCGGCTGAAATTCGTGCCGGTCACCGCCAGCCACTGTTCTTGCGTCACTGGGAAGCTGCCGATATAGAACGCCCGGTTCATCTGAACGTAATGAGAGGGCTCGTCCTTATCGCGAAATTCCTCCGAGTGCGGGCTGCCCATCAGGAACTTCCCTGGCGGCACCAACACCATGCCCAACCGCAAGCCGCCCGGCAGCATTAACGTGAGGCACTCCGGCAATCCGGAGTCCTTCGAAAGCGCGGCCCGGCGCCTGGACGCTTCATTTCTATCGAAGGGCCAGAACGTATGCACGGCCATCCCACCCAGAGCGGGTGGCGGCGGAACGCCCGGTACAGCCCCGACGGAGATCGCTGTGCCCGCCGGCGACGCCACGGGCGCACTCACCGACGGTTGCGGCACGGGTGCGCCCGCAGTGCCGACAGTGGCGGTGTTAGAGACTCTCACCGGGGACGCTTCCGGGCGAGGCGGAATCGAAAGCTGCGTCTTTCCCTCTGGGAGAGTTCCCGGTTCATCACGCTTCTTCACGAGCGTACGCCGCGCAACGCGCGTGCGACGCGGTGCGCGAGTCAACACGGAGGTCTCGTCGCTGGTGCTGGCTGCGCGGGGACCGCTGCCCAAGCTGGCCCGGCACTGTTTGAGCGCGTCCAAGAGCGCTGGGCCGTCCGCGTAACGCCGGGCGGGTTCTTTCGCCAAACAGCGCTCCAAGAGCGCAGTCGTGGCCAGCGACAGATCGCTCCTCCGGCTGTCAATCGGATCGTGCGGTTCGGTGATGGTCTTGGAAAGCACCAACATCTGCGACGTGCCCGAAAACGGCGGCGCTCCGCCCAGCAGCGCGTACAACGCCGCGCCCATGGAGAACACGTCCGCCGGCTTGCCCGCATGCGCAGCATCTTCAATTTGTTCTGGAGCCATGTAGCCAGGAGTGCCGATGGTCTGATAGGCGCCCGTCAATCCGCTGTCCTGGCCTTCAGGGCGAGCCAGCCCCAAGTCCGCCAATTTACAGCATTCCAGGTTGTATCCGCCTCCAGTCTTGGAGCAGGGGATCATGATATTGCCTGGCTTCACATCGCGGTGAATAATCCCCTCGTTGTGCGCGGCAGCCAAGCCCTTCGTCGCAGCAATGATGATGTCTAGCGCAGCCGCTTCATCCAGGCCCACCTGCCCGGCAGCGACAATCTTCTTCAAGAACTGTGAGGCTGAAACGCCGCAGACGTACTCCATGACGATGTAGAACAGCCCGGATTCCTCATCGACATCCGAGACGTGCACCAAGTGCCGCGAGCTCACGCGCGCCGCCGACTGCGCCTCGCGGTAAAAACGCTCGATGATTCCGGGATCCTGACGCGCCAGGAAAGCTTGCAGTATTTTAATCGCGACTTCGATCTTAAGCCGGGGATGGATCGCGTAGTAGACGGCGCCCATCGCGCCTTTGCCCAAGCGAGACAGCAGTGGGATTTTTCCGAGCACCGGGACTTGCAGGTTGTGCAATTCGACGCGCGGCAGCCCCAGTAGCAGCGGGTCCGACGTAAGGTCTTCGGGTGGTATGGCCGGTACGTCTGTTCGTTTGGACTCCGGCATTGAGCCTTCTCCGGCAGAAATTCAGCAAGATTGGCGATGTCACACGTTATAGTTGCAGGCTGTCTTCTGCAAGGAACTTGTGTGAACTCCCTTGAACGCGGGCGGGTGATTGGCGATTTGGCGCAGTTTTTCGGTTGCAATAAACCCTTTTCGCAACAAAGTTCACTATAGTTTAGCATCCCTGGATTAAAGGTAACGGTTCATGGCCGAAGGAAAGACTCGTGAGCGCGACAATGCCGCCCCAGAAACGGCTGTTCGCAGCACCGGCGAATCGGGCCGGCAATCGCAGGAACTTCCAACGCTCGCCGGGTTTAAGCTGCTGAACAAAGTCGGCCAGGGTGGCATGGGCGCGGTCTTCCGTGCGCGGCAGATTTCGATGGACCGCATCGTGGCGCTCAAGATCCTGCCGAAGCGTCTGGCGCAGAACCCGACCTTCAAGGAGCGCTTCATCCGCGAAGCGCGGCTGAGCGCCCAACTCAGTCACGTCAACCTGATCAACGGCATCGATTGCGGCGAGCAGAACGGCTACACGTACTTCGCCATGGAGTACGTCGATGGCCAACACACGAAGGATTTGATCAAGCAGAAAGGCAAGCTCGGCGTTGACGAGTCGATTCGCATCGTGCAACAGACCGCCTCCGCACTGGAGTATGCCCACCAAAAGCAGTTCATCCATCGGGACGTGAAGCCTGAGAACATCATGCTCACGGCCGACGGCACCGCGAAGCTCTGCGACTTGGGTTTGGCGCGTTCGACGGACTTAGGCAAAGAAGGTGGCCTTACGATCGCCGGCCAAGCGGTCGGAACTCCGCATTATCTCTCCCCCGAACAAGCACGGGGTGAACACGACATGACGCCGGCGACGGACATTTACTCGCTGGGCGCAACGTTCTATCACTATCTGACCGGCCAACCTCTCTTCGACGCGCCGACCGCGCCGACGATCATGGCCAAGCATCTGACCGAGGTAGCCAAACCGGTCTCCGATTTCCGCGATGACGTCCCGCTCGAATACGAATGGATTCTGTACAAGTGCCTGGCCAAGCTCCCCGGCGACCGCTACGCCAACGGCAGCGAATTACTGAGCGATCTCGACGCCGCCAAGTCGGGCGGCAAGTTGCAGGCCGTGGAGTTCCGCGGCAAATCGTCAATATCGAAGCCATCCAAGCTGCCGGCGCCGCGGCGTGCTGCGGCGGCTGTCGCCGTTAAAGAGGAGTCTGAGAAGCGCATCCCCGTTCCCATGACGTTGCCGTCCGCTTCGCGGCCGCGGCCAAAATACCGGCGCGAAAACAACAACGCAGGCATGCTCATCGGCATGGGCGTCGTACTGGTGCTGGCGGCCATCATTTACTTCAACGCGCCGTCAAAGAAGCGCTACGTCGAAGCTCAGCCTGATACGCCGCCGGTAACGCCAAATACGCCTGCCAGGCCCGTGCAGCCTATTCCGCAACCGAAGCCCATGCCGATTCCGATCGGCAAGCCGAATCCTGGCGCGACCCCCGGCATTGGCGAACTGAACACGGTCGCGCCGCTGGCAAAGCCGACGACGGACGCCAAGCCCGATCAGCCCGCGACGACAGCCGCAGACCAGACAGCCACCAAGGCTGATCCCACCAAACCTGCATTGTTGAAGATCAACTCCGGCAACCCTGAGTTGGATAAGCCCAGCACGGCTGCTGCCGCCGCACTGGCCAGCGACCCTCAGTCGGAGCTGACGCATTTCCGCTATCTCAACCAGTTGACCAAACGCATCGCCAAACTGGATCTCAGCAAGGCCGAAAAAGAGGCGAAGGACTTGGCGGCCAAAGAGGAGTTCGCGTCGGCGCGCGACGCCATCAACCTCGACCTGCGCGACCTTCAGGCCTCCGCCGCGTATGAGCAGCGCGCGCTGGTCGGCCTGGCTCGAAGCAAAGGCGCCGAACTGGCGCTGCCGGCCGATCATCCCGTGCGCAAGCTGGGCGGCAAGGTCACTGTTGAGGACTACGATCCGCAGCGCGGACTTTCGGTCTCGGCCGGTGGCGCTCGGATGCCGCTGCAGACCTCCAGTCTGCCCGTGCGCATGATTCTGGACGGTTCCGGCACGCCCACGGGCGCCGATGCAACGAATTTCTGTCTCTTTCGAAATGACCTGAACGAAGCGCAAAAGCTGGTCGGCACGGTCCCGGAAGCAGATCGCTCACGAGCGGAGGCAAAGATCCGGCTGCTGAAAGCCGGCGAGCCGGAACTCCTGGCGCGCGTAGCCTACGGCGAATTGGTGGCGGCATCCAAGGCCAAGCAGTGGAAGACAATTCTTGAGAAGGCCGATGCCTTTGACAAAGCTTACGCCGACACTCCCACAGCGCAGCAGAAAGCAGGCGAACTGGCAGTCCTCAAGGAATTCGCCGCCGATGTAATGAACCCGTACAAAGCGTTTCACGCGAAGTCCATGCGCGTGCTGGCCGACGGCATGATCGAACTGCTCTACGATTTTTCCAGCCCCCAGCAGCTTCAGGCGTTTACGTGCGAATATGCCGATCTGACCTGCAAGGACGATTCCCTTCGCGTGCCTGAAGGCGGTGGCGCGGCCTCGTTTGCACGGCTGATCGTTCCGATTGCCGAACTGCAGCGGCTGGAAGTCACGGGCAAGACTCTTTCCGATTCCGCACAGCTTGGCGTCCTCTTTCTGCCGTTGGACGAGCGGGTGCCTGACAAGACCACTCCCAAGTGCATCTGCCGCATTGCGAACCGTGCCGCAAATCTGGAAGGATGGAGCGGGCCGATCATCGCGGGAAAAACCGAAGTCAACTGGTCCAAGGACCTGAAGTTCGTCGCGGAAGCGAAGGACGAGGCTCTCGTATGGACCGTCGGCGGGAAGGAGCTCGGTACCAGCAAATTCCCGCCCACGGTAGACGGTTTCCGCCTGTGCTTCTACAGCCTGGGCGGTAATCACGTCTGGACCAATTTGAAGCTGGTCATCAAACCGTCCTCGACCTGGCGAAAACCGACCGTTGCGCCCGCAGATTCCAAAGCCGCTCCACCCCCGCCCGCTGGACCCGCCAAGCCGGCTGCTCCTGAAGGCGTCGATAAAGCGCTATAGTGTGGCACGCATGCGTTTGCGCGGCTTCATGCGTGCAGATAGGCCATCCTGCACGCTTGAGTTCGCGCAAAAAGACGCGCGAACACAAGCGTGGCACCGCTACAGGCTTTCCGCCGCTAATTCCGCCAGAGCGCTGCGTTCGGATTTATTGAGCGTCATGTGTCCGCACAACGGGGAGTTCTTCAGGCGCTCGACGCAATAGGTCAGTCCGTTCGAACTTGCGTCCAGGTATGGATTATCAATCTGCTGCGGGTCGCCGGTAAGGACGATTTTGGTTCCCTCGCCCACGCGGCTGATGATCGTCTTCACCTCGTGCGGCGTGAGATTCTGCGCTTCGTCCACCACCACGAACATGCTCGCGATACTGCGGCCGCGAATATACGTAAGCGCTTCCAGTTCGAGCAGGTCTTGCTCGAAGAGCTGGTCTTGCGTCACCGCGTTCGGCGAGTAGCGCCCGTGCAGCAAGAACTTCAAGTTGTCGAAAATCGGGCCCATCCACGCCTCGAGTTTTTCGTCTTTGCTTCCAGGCAGATACCCGATGTCGCGTCCGAGCGGCATGATCGGGCGCGAGACAATGATCTTTTCGAAGCGCTTGTCCTTTACCACCCGTTGCAGCCCCGCGGCAATGGCCAACAGCGTCTTGCCGGTGCCAGCACGGCCGACGAGCGTCACGAGTTGAACGTTGTCGTCCAGCAAAAGCTCAAAGGCCATGCGCTGCGTCGCACTGCGCGGAGCGATGTTCCAGGCGCGGTCGTACTCCTGCGTAAGCGGCACCAGTTCCTTACCCACCAGATCAGTGCGCGCCAAGGCCGTGTGCTTCGGATTCACCTCGTTCTTCAGCAGCACGAACTCGTTCGGCATGAACCCGCCATTGCCGGGATCCGGCAGCGCGACATGCTTGTTGCCATAAAATTTATTTACAGTGTCGGCAGGGACGAGCAGTTCGCGCCAGCCTTGATACAGGCTGCCGAAGTCCACTTTCTGTTGCTCGAAATCCATGACGCGCAGGCCGAGCGCGTCGGCCTTCACGCGCGCGTTGATGTCTTTCGACACGAACGTGACACGTTGGCCTTTGCGCTGCAGCCCCAGAGCGACCGAGATGATCTGATTATCAGCCGAATCCGGGTGCAAGCCGGCCATCTGCAAGTCGCCCCGCACATCCTGATGCAGGACAACTTGCAGAATGCCGCCGTTCTCCATCGGCACGCCGGAGCCGAGCGTGCCCTTTTCGCGGTGTGCATCGATAGTGCGGATCGTCTCACGAGCGTTGCGGCCGAGTTCGTCGTTGGCGCGCTTGAAACGGTCCAATTCTTCAATGACCGCCAGCGCAAGAACGACACGGTTGTCTTCGAACGCAAAAAGAGCCCCGGGGTTGTGCAGAAGAACATTGGTGTCTAGAACGAACGTCTTGGTGCCATCGCCCTGATCACTCAGTGTGAAATCTTGCCCTGGTGTGGAACTCGTGCGGCCCGTCCCGGTCAGGTGTTCCGGCATTCAGCACTCCTTGTTAGTCACTGGTCACAGGTCGCCTAAGCATCGTCAAGCCCATCGTGCCACTGGTATCGTAGCCTGTCGCGACGGCGTATTGCACGCAGCTTTCGAGAGCACACGGCCGCACCAGCGGAAGAACCGAAGCGCTCACTCCCGCGAAACACCTACCCAGAATGCCTGCGCCAAGCGCCACGCCAGCCAGCGGTGAAGCGGCCAGCATGTCGCCCGTATAATACCTCGGTGCAATCAGGGGCATTTCCAAAGCCCAACGCGGATCGACGCGTCCGCCGCCTCGATGCTTGTTGGGCGTAGACACGAGCACAACCGTTCGCTGCGGCGGGGTTGCGACATGCATGGGCGGTTCGGCCGCAGTTTCATCCACGCGGAGAAGGTTGATGCCATCGATTCCGGCCAGGATTCTTGCGCCGCGCTTCTTCGCAGAATCCTGGCTTTCCACGATGATCATCGCCGCGCCTTCTCCCGGCACGATGCCATCATCCCAATTGCCGCTGCGGCTGAGTTGACCGGTCGCCAGCAGATGGTTGTACGCGGCTTGCGTCAGGCTGTCGCTCGCGCCAGCCAGAATGATCTCACCGGCGCCAGAAGCGATCTGATCATGGGCAAAGAGCAGCGCTTCCATTCCCGCCAGCCGCTCGCCCGAAAACGTCGCCGCGGGCCCGCGCAAGCCAAATTCGATGCACAGCAGGGAGGACGGACTATTGGCGTACCCATGCGTGAATGGTAACGGCTGCGCGAACTTCGGATTGCTCGTCTTGACCTTGTTCCAGAAGATGCCCATCGCTTCCAGGCATCCCAACGTGGTGCCGTACGCGCAGCCGATATCGCCCGGACGCTGCTCCGCCGAAAGCAGTCCGGCGCTGGTCAGGGCAAGCTTGGCTGCGCCGAGCGCCAACGCGCTGGTGCGATCGACGAAGCTCTTGATGTTGGGAAGCTCTTTTTCGAGGGAGAAATCGAGGACTTCAAAGCCCCACGCTGGAGCGCCTTCGGGAACTTCAAAGGCGGTGATTTCTGGCGTCGGCTGGGGCGGAGCTTGCAGACGTCCGGCCAGCGCTTCGTTCAGCGGAGGCGGGCAAATCAGCCCAAAGCCGGTGATAACCACGGGCCGTGATGACATGCGCTGCCTTGGCGTTCTCCGTTAAGCCTGTTTGCCTGTGCTGGGCGGAGCATCGACGAGGCTCTTACCGCAGCGCGGACAAACCGTCTCTTTCATCGAAATAAACTCCATACACCAAGGGCACGGCTTCGTCGAGCGTTTTGCGAGGAGGCGAACGAAGAGCGCCAGAACGACCAGCACCGTGACGAGCACGACGATCGCGCCAACGATAATAGAGAGCCAGCTTTGCACAGCCTGCTGGTCCTGTTCATTCAGCCCGGCGGCAATTGTGAAACTTGTGTTAAGCCAGTCGTTCATGGCGATTCACTCCAATTCGACGCGCGTCTCTGCGGCCTTAGCCAGCGTGATGACTTGCCCTATTGCACTAATGAACATAACACATTCCGCGTCCCAATTCTCCGACGAATGTTGGTACGCGCACGGAGCCCATGCAGTTCGTCTAGGAAACATCCCACTCTCGCCCGCCGGGTGTTGTGCGCCGGACAGCTCGGTACAAATGGTCGCGCTCGTAGGGCTCGCAGCCCGCTTCGCGTACCAGCCGCTGAAGCTGCGCGGCGGAGAGCGATTGCGGCGATTGCGCGCCGGCCATGTGGTAGATTTTCTCTTGAAGCACCGTTCCGTCCACATCCGTTGCGCCGTATCCCAGCATCACCTGCGCGAGCGGCACCGAAAGGGTAATCCAGTACGCTTTCACATGCGGGAAGTTGTCCAGGAGCAGCCGCGAGACGGCGCAGGTGCGCGCTGAATCCAGCGCGCTGGGCCCATGCTCGATCTTCAGCGGGTTGTTCTCCGGGTGGTAGCTGAGCGGCACGAAGGCCAGGAAGCGGCCGGTTTCGTCTTGAAGCTGGCGCAACTTCAGCAAGTGGTCCACCCGGTGTTCGATCGTTTCAACGTGGCCATACAAGAGCGTCGCGTTCGACGGAATACCGAGTTGATGAGCGGCGCGATGCACATCGAGCCACTCGACGCTGGTTTCTTTGCCGGCGCAGATTCTCTTGCGCACGTCGTCGTCGAGCACTTCCGCGCCGCCACCGGGAAGCGAATCCAGGCCGGCCTCTTTCAACGCAATCAGCGTTTCACGTGCGGACAACTTCGCCGTGGAAGCAAGATGAAGAATCTCGATCGCGGTAAAGCACTTCAATCCGATCTTGGGATGCTTCTGACGAATGCCTTTGAGCATGTCCACGTAATAGCTGAACGGAAAATCTGGATGCAACCCGCCGACGACGTGAATTTCGGTCGCGCCGCTGGCGGCGATCTCGTCGGCCTGAGTCAGAACCTGCTCCAGCGGCATCTCGTATCCGCCGGGACGCTTGTCTTTGCCCTTTCGACGATAGAACGAACAGAAGGCGCACGAGAGCGTGCAGTAGTTCGAGTAGTTGATATGCCCGTTGACCACGTAGCAGACGCGCTGGCCGTGCTTCTGCCGTGCTTGCCACGTCGCCAGAGCGCCAAGCCCCAGTACGTCGGAACTGCGGAACAACAGCAGGCCATCGTCGCGCGTGAGACGTTCGCCGCGCGAGAGCTTCTCGCAAATTGGAAGCAACTCATCCGAAACGTGCGCGGGTGCATCCGCGCGTGACGGGTGACGGGTGACGGGTGACGAGTGATTTTGCTGGTTGACGCTCAATTTTGCTCTTGGCTCTTGGCTCTTGGCCCGGCCTCTCGGAAAACAACTGACTACTGACAACGGACTACGGACTATTGACTACGGACAACTGACATTCAACACAATCTTGCCAAACTGTTCCGCCGCTTCCATTCGTTTTACGGCGTCGGCGTATTGTTCCAGCGGGAAAACCTTATCAATCACTGGACGAATCGGCTTCTCGGCAGCCGCGCGGACAAGGCGGCGCATGTCTTCCATGCTGCCCATGGTTGAACCGATGAGCGACAGGTGATTCCAGTAAAGCTGCTGCATATTAAGCTGCGCGTCGGCGCCGCCGGTGATTCCGCACGTCACGGTGCGTCCGCCGCGGCGCATAGCCGCCATGCTGATCGGCAGCGTGGGCGCTCCCACCGAATCCATCACCAGGTCCACGCCACGGCCACCGGTGATTGCCTTCACGGCCGCGGCCACGTCTGGCGTGCTGCGGTAGTTGATCCCGGCTTGCGCGCCCATGGCCTTTGCCCGGGCGAGTTTCGCATCGGACGAACTGGTGACGATCGCCGTCGCGCCGCAAAGCTGACAAAGCTGCAATCCCGCGCATGCGACGCCGCCGCCGATGCCATGAATCAAGACCGTGTCGCAGGGCAAAAGCTTCGCGCGTTCAAAAAGCATGTGCCACGCGGTCACGTGCGCCAGCGGCAGCGCGGCAGCCTCTTCCCACGTCAGCTGCGCTGGTTTTGGAAAGAGGTTAACTGCCGGAACGACGGCAAACTCAGCATAGACGCCTTGATTCTGGAATCCGGTCAGACGGAAACGCGCGCACTCACTTTGCTGTCCGCGCAAACAGGCTTCGCACGCCATGCAGCCGACGCCCGGGTTAAGCACGACCTCATCGCCGGGCTTGAGCGCAAGCTGTTCACAGCCCGGCCCCAGACTTTCGATAATTCCGGCGGCATCCGAACCCATGACGTGCGCGCCCTTGAGCGTCAGTCCGGGCCGCCCCTTGCGCACTGAAATGTCTAGATGATTCAGAGCCGCTGCTTTGACGCGAATCAACGCCTGCCCAAACTCGGGCGCAGGTTCAGGAATCTGTCCGGCCTGGATTTTCTCCGGTCCACCAAACTCAGTAATGAAGACTGCGCGCATATATTTCCTCCGTTGTCCTTACTATGTAGCGGAGCGCGCGCGAAGCAAGATTTTCTTCGGGTGTGGCACGGGCAGGCCACGCCGCGTTCGTTTGCGGCGTGGATTGCCCGTGCGGCGACACCGAGGTTCACGGGCAATCCGCTGGAGCAAAAAGACGCTCCAGCGGCCTGCCCGTGCCACACTCACTTTCCGGCGGTAACGCGCAGGATCTGCCCGGCCTTGTAGAACAACGCGCGGGGCGCGCCGGCGCTGTCGAAGGTCACTTTTGCTCCGCGAGGCATCCCGTCGTAAGGCTGGCTTTCGGCGCCTTCAACAACCATAAAGTACTGCGCCTTGCGTTTGGCGCAGAAGACGAGCTTGCCATCCGGAGAAAAGACAGGGCCAGCGAGCACTTCGTCATAAATCTTGCTCTCTGTCTTGCCGCTGACGACGATCCAATCTCCCTGCCGCGCACGCATGTACGCCATGCGCTTTCCATCGTTGCTCAGCGCCAAACTTCCCGGCAGAATCTCGTCCTCAGACGGCGGACCCTCATTTCCGTCTGACACGACGAGCCACTTGTTGTCGCGCTTGGCGACAAACGCCAAGTGCTGGCCGTCCCCGCTGAATTCGGGCCTGCCGACCGACGCGTACGGCATGCTTTCTTTGCCGTCCACAACGATCAATGCGCCTTCTCCATTATCCGCGATGAAGGCAACGCGACTGCCATCCGGGCTGAATTTCTGGCTGTCCACGGCGATTGCCTTGTAGGCTTTGGTCGGCGTGTAGTTGACCATCAGCATTTGCTTGCCATCAAGCTGCGCGATGTACGCCAGTTTGCCACCGTCGGGGCTGAAACATAACGTGCCTAAGATTTTCTCGAACGCCTTGCTTTCGGTGCCGTCCAGAACGGCCGTATGCTTCATGATCTTGCCCGTGACGCCCTCCGCACGCACGCCGCGGTAGGCGATGTGTTTGCTGTCAGGGCTGAACGTCACGCCGGCGACGCCGTCTAATTCCACACCCTCGGCGCCATCGACGGACACGACCCACTTGCCCTGGCGGCGGATTCCACACGCCAAGCGAGCGCCGTCGGGGCTGAACACCAGCGAGTTGGCGGCGAACGCGTCGAAGGGCTTGCTCTTCCTGCCGTCTGCCAGCAACAGCCAGGAGTTCTTGCCTTCGTAGATAATGCTCGCGACCCGCTTGCCGTCCGCGCTGAAGCGTGGCGTGCCTTCGCCAATGTCGAAACACAGGCTGGCCTCGGCCTGATCCACGACAACGACCACCTGCTGCCCCCGCGCCGCTCCATACCCGACGCGCGTGCCATCGGGGCTCAGCGACAGGTTCACGATCTTGTCGTATGGACTTCCTTCCTTGGCGTCAAAGATGACGACTTCCTGCCCCGAACGCGTTGCGACATAAGCGACGTGCGTTCCGTCCGGACTGATGATCAGGCTCTCTACTTTCATGTTCGGATCGGCCTTGCCGACGGGGGCTTCCTGAGTTTCCAGCGTCAACACTTGTGAGCCGCACCCGGACAACAGGAGTAGCAACGACAGCCCAATGACGGCGATGGAGAATCTGGTGTTCACGTGTCGGCCTCCGCAAGACTGTGTTTGAGCCCGTATTTGTCGGCAAATTTCATT
Organism: Planctomycetota bacterium; assembly: GCA_036504595.1. Taxonomy (GTDB): domain Bacteria; phylum Planctomycetota; class SZUA-567; order H5-PLA8; family H5-PLA8; genus DASXUX01. The sequence goes on from DASXUX010000095.1 coordinate 587,547, forward strand.
TTCTTGCCAGCACAAATCCGCGGCTTTGGGGTGCATCACCGGACTTGCAGTTGCCTTCTCCCCCGTGGGGAGAAGGCCGACGTGAGGCGGTGGTGCCGCAGCCGAATGGCGAACGCGGGATGAGGGGCGCGCAAGGTTACCCCTCACCCGCCGCGCTTGCAGCGCGGCACCCTCTCCCCGGCGGGGGAGAGGGAAACGGCACCGCAGTTCCAGTGGTGCACCCAGGTCTTTGCTCCACGCGCTGTGCAGGTTGACGCAGCGCGGGAATCGATTACAGTGCTTGTGCTTGTATCTTCTTCGCAGTCTGTCCTAACTCCGTGGATAGGCCCGTTCAGGTCATAGGGGTCCGACCCGTGCTCATCCAGTACTGTGATGCTTGCAGCGTGCGCGTGGACGAAGACGAGTGCGTCCAGGTCGGCGATCAAACATACTGCAAGGCTTGCGCGGCAACCCGGGCGCCCAAACGAGCGAACACCAGTGGCTTGCGCACGGCCACCAAGACAAACACTGTTCCGCCCAGCGCGGCAGTTCGTCATACGCCCGGCAGCGGACTGCGGCAGGTCGTCCCCAGTTCGGCCCGTTCTGCGCCCCAGCGATCTGGAACGTCTCAAGCCCATACAGCGGCCAGAGGCGGCTCGGGATCGTCCGCGCGCAATCCGGCGGCATCTGAGAGCAACCGGCTGATCATTCTCGCGCTGCTCGGCGCGGGCGTACTACTGGCGGGGGCAGGCGCGGTTTTGTTGTTCAGCAGCCGTGGAAACAAAGAAACGAAAAAGGTCGAGACCCCAGGGGTTGAATCGAAGGAGCAGCCGAAGAAATCGGCCGAGCTCAAGCCTGTTGACCAGACCAAGCCCGCGCAACAGAAGAAAGAATCGGCGGAGGCCGTCCCGCTACCGAAAGCCTCCATCGGAACAGAAATGGAGGACATACGGGAAGGGTCGGCACAACGCGAATTGGACCGGCTTAAGGATTTCGAGAAGCGGGGAAACGCGAACCCCTTCGAGCTGAGGCGACGGTACGAAAAGTTCGTCGCCTCGCAGGGGTCTACGAAGGCCGGCAAAGAAGCCGCTGAACGCCTGAAATCCCTGGAGCAACTCGCTGCCAGGCCGCCAGACAACGTCGCCAAAGCAACGGCGGGTGTCTCGGCGACGATGTACGAAGCCGACGATGACGACCTGACACTCTCAACCATCTCGCTGACGAACCGACAACTGGTGAAAAGCGCGGTTGTGCCGACGGTTGATTTTCCAAACAAAGACTCGATCCGCAATGCGTTCGGCCGGACAGACAAATTTGTCCTGGAGTTTACGGGGTGCTTCGACGTCACTCGTGACGGCACGTACACGTTCTATCTGAATTCAGACGATGGTTCGGTAATGTTCATCGGCGATACTCTCTTTATCGCCAACGAAGGCAAGCATCCAATGAAGGAGGAGTCGTCAAGCATCCCATTGAAGCCCGGCAAACACAACTTCCGGGTCTTGCTCTGGCAGCGGGACGGCGATGTCGGCGTGAGTTTGAGCTGGTCCGGCCCCGAACTGGACAAGCAGACGTTGCCACAGAATGTCCTGTTCCATCCAGATAAGTAGCGGCTTGGCATTCTAGCGGAACTGCACCGCCGATGATCCCAATCGGCGACGCAGTGCTGCGGGTATCGTTGAGTCGGCGCGACCCGTGATTGGGGCAATGCTTCTTCGCGCTGACTTTCTGCTGTTTGACTGGTAGCCCTGAAGCAGCAGGCGCGCTTCATCGCGCAATTCAAGCGCCTGAACGACCAGGCGAGCGACCTCTGTGCGGCAGCGGATTCCAGCACTGGATGACTGGGCGTGACGCTCCAGGCCGCGGCAAACGCGTTCCAGTTCGCTCAGCCGCCAAAGCAGGTGGTAACGCGTGTCTCCCAGAACCGCGGCGGCCTGGTCATAGAGCTTCGTCAACTCACTGCGGTGGGTTGCCGCCTCGTCGGCCGCCAAGCGTTGGATGTGGCACGCTGCGCCGCCAGCGGATTCGTCGAGGTCAACGGGGTAGGAGCCATGCTGCTCTGCCATCGTATCTGATCCTCAAGCCGACCGTCACTGCACATGTGCATACAACATTCGTGCCATAGAGCTTCCACCAGAGCGCAATCGTTTTTCAGCTTGGAAGCAAATATGAGCATATTTTCCTCAGCTTTCATTTCGATCGTGCGCAGTAGTCCGGGGCGAAAACAGTTCCAGAATTGCACCTACTCTCGTACCAGAGATGGAATATAATCAGACTGGTTTGAGACCCAGTTCCGTGGCACTTACGTTGCTCAATGCCCTTGGGTCGCCGTTGCAGCACACTCGGTGTGTATTTTGTTCACCAGAGTGTACCCGTATTTTTCAAAAAGCGGTTTTGGGAAGGAGTAACGACACCATGGCGGACGTCACCTCCACAACGGTCGTTCCGGTTATAAATCCAGCGCCGGAGCAGGCTATCAATTCCTCGAACGAGGAAACAGTGCTCGTGGTGGATGACGACGTCAACACCCGCGAGTCGCTCGAATTGGCCTTGGACAAGAACGGCTACAAAGTCCTTCTCGCCGCCGATGCCCGCGAGGCGCTTGGGATTCTAGACCGCTCACCGGTCGATGTTGTTGTCACCGACCTGCGCATGCCGGACCTGGACGGTCTGCAGTTTTTCCAGTTTGTCCGGCAGCGCGCCCCAAGCGTTCCGGTCATTATGATTTCAGGTGCGGCTTCGATTGAAGCCGCAGTCAGCGCCATGCGCGACGGCGTGGTGGATTTTCTCACTAAGCCGTTCAGTTTGGCTGAAATCCGCCGCGTCATTGCGCGCGCGCTGGCCAACCGTCGTCTGGCTCAAGAGAACGCCCGTCTGCGCGAGGCACTCGCTCGCACCGGACAGAACGTGATATTGGGCGAGAGTGGCGCAATCCGAATGCTCTTGGACGATCTGGACCGAATCGGACCGACCCAAAGCGCCGTGTTGATTTTGGGCGAATCTGGCACCGGCAAGGAATTGGTCGCGGAAGGAATTCACGCACGCAGCCGCCGCTCCAATAAACCACTCCTTAAGGTGAACTGCGCCGCGCTCGTTGACACGCTGCTGGAGTCCGAACTTTTCGGCCACGAGAAGGGCTCCTTTACGGGCGCCGATCAACGGCGCAGCGGCCGCTTCGAGAAAGCGCACGGCAGCACGATTTTCCTCGATGAAGTAGGCGAACTGGCCGCTCCGTTACAGGCCAAATTGCTGCGTGTGCTTGAAAACGGCATCTTTGAGCGGGTTGGATCGAACGAACCCGTAAAGGTTGACGTTCGCATTCTGGCGGCAAGCAACCGCGACTTGGAAACGGAAGTCAAAGCCGGGCGTTTCCGCCAGGATTTGTACTACCGGCTCAGTGTGATTCAGTTGCGGCTGCCCCCGCTCCGCGAACGGCTCAATGACGTGCCCCTGCTGGGCACACATTTCCTGCAGTTATTCTGCAATGAAAACCAGAAGCAGCTCGACGGCTTCTCCGCGCCGGCTCTTGCGGCGCTGACACGTTATTCATGGCCTGGCAACGTGCGCGAACTGCGCAACGCGATTGAGCGTGCCGTGGTGATGGCGCGCGGGCCAGAAGTGACGATGGATGACCTGCCGCCAGCGCTCGGCGGCCGCAAACAGCGCGGCATGACATTGGCCGGGCAGTTCAGCGTTAAAGTCGGCACCAGCATGGAAGATATTGAACGTGAGGCGATCACGCACACCTTGGCTGCGGTTGGGGGCGACAAAGAAGCCGCTGCTCGAATCCTGGGCCTCGGTTTAACAACTCTTTACCGCCGGCTGAAGCAAGTGCCCATTCCCAAGGACGGAGTACTACCGCCAGTTCCAAGTTGACAACGGTATGGCGATATAAGTAACAGAAGTTTTTCATTTTACTTCGACCTCGGATCGTATCCGAGGTGTTTTTTTCCCGTCCGCAAATGCGAACGTGGGATGAAACCGTGCGAAACCCATAAGTCTTGTTGCACGTGCGGCTTACCAATTCATCAAATTGGCGACAACTTGGCCACCCTGTTGCGCACCCTTCGCACACTTCGGTAACGCTCATGCGTTACCTTATTGTACTTATCTCTCACAGGGGAGTGCACAGTGTCAGCTCAAGAAACAATCCAGAGCCCACCGAGTTTCCAATGGGAACAACCCCCAGCACCGTCGCCGCCGCCGAATAATGATGAGAATTACGTGCGGCTTAGCGCTCTACGTCATGGCGTGACGGTTTGGGGGATGGTCGGTCACAGCGAATCATTGCGCAAACTCCAGGATCGAATTCGCGCTGCTGCGAGCAGCGAATTGAGCGTGCTCATTATCGGAGAAACCGGCTCAGGCAAGGAGCTGGTTGCTCAGGCGATTCACCAGGAAAGCCGCCGCAGCCGCAACCGGTTCGTCGCCGTCAATACCGGCGCCGTTCCGCGCGAACTGGTCGCGAGCGAACTATTCGGCCACGTGAAGGGCTCCTTTACGGGTGCATTGAAGGACCGCGACGGCTGCTTTGTCGAAGCCGACGCCGGCACGCTGTTTCTGGACGAGTTGGCCACGATGGATGAACGCACCCAGGTCGGTCTGCTTCGCGCCCTGGATCAGCGCATCATCCAACCGGTCGGCTCCAATCGTGAAATCAACGTCAACGTCCGCATCGTTGCCGCCACCAACTGCAATCTGCTGGCGCAGGTCCGAGCGGGGATGTTCCGCGAAGACCTGTACTACCGCTTGGAGTCCTTTGTCATCGTCGTGCCTCCGCTGCGTCAACGGCGGGAGGACATCCCCGAACTGGCCGCGTTTTTTGCCGAAAAGGTCAGCCGCGACAACGGCCGCGAAGTCCTCGGCTTCACACCGGAAGCCTTGCGCGACCTGAGCAGTTACGATTGGCCCGGCAACATCCGTGAATTACGCAACGCGGTTTCTCAAGCCGTGATTCTCTCACACAGCGGCATCATTGCTTCCGAGCACTTGCCCGAAAAATTGACCAGCGGCGCCGGCGGCGTTCCTGTGGGTACGCCAACGACGACATATAATATCAGCGGTGAAAACACGCCGATGCCCCGGCCAACGCTGGGCACTCGCATCTCGCTGTCTCTTGATGACGGGCTGAACACGATGATCCAGCAGATCATGCAGAAGGCGCTCGAAGTCTGCGATGGCAACGTAACGCTGGCCGCGCAGATCCTGGGGATCAGCCGCAAGACGATTTACAACCGCCTGCGCCTGGACGCCAAGACCGGAGCGCCGCCCGCCGGAAAGAGCGATCCGGCGCTAGACCCGGTGCACGGCAAGGGATGGCACATGGGATAACGACGGTCCAGAAGTCGAGAAGTCGAGAGGTCCAGAAGTCGAAGGCCTCCGACTCTGGACTCTTGGACTTCTAGACTCTCGACTTCAGTAATGGGGTCAAAAAACTTTCTTCTATCGTCGTTGCGTTTTTGTTTCCACGCCGCTACAAATGAAATCCCGTGCAGGGAGTGCTGGCGCGGGATCTCAGCAAGATTGTTGTTCTGAGTCGCCCTCTCCGGCTCCTTTGCTTCCGGAGCCATAGCTTTTTAGAATGAAGGTCGCTGTCATCCTACCCGCGCGCCTGAAATCGACGCGCCTGCCAGACAAGTTGCTGCTTCAGGCAGCCGGCAAAACCATCCTCGAACATACCATCGCCCGCGCGCAGGAAGCGCAACAGGCGTCGAGGGGTCTGATTACGCGCATCCTCGTCGCCGCCGATGATGAGAAGTTGGTCAAGGCGGCCAGGCGCGTCGGTGCGGACGTGGTGATGACCGACCCCAATCACACCAGTGGAACGGACCGGATTGCCGAAGCGGCGCGCAATATTCCGGAAGAGCTCGTCGTAAATTTGCAGGCGGACGAACCCGAGATCGATCCGGCAAGTGTTCTCCTCGTCGCCAAGATGCTCGCCGAGTCCGGCGAAACCGCTCCGATGGCCACGCTCGCCGTCGCGATTTTTGATGCAGAAGAATTTCAGAAGCCGAACATCGTCAAGCTCGTCGTCAGCGCCTCGGGCCACGCGCTGTACTTCAGCCGCGCGCCGATTCCGTTCGTGCGCGATGCTGGCGATCAGCAGACGTGGACCGATGGCCGCAAGATGTACGGCCTGCACCATCTCGGCCTCTACGCCTACCGCAAGGCGTTTCTCCTCGGCTACAAGAACCTTCCAGCCTCCAAACTCGAAAAGCTCGAAAAGCTCGAACAACTTCGTGCGCTCGAAGCCGGCCACAAGATCAAAGTCGGCATCGTCGCGAGCAATCCGCCGGGCATCGACACGCCTGAAGATTACCAGGCGTTCCTGAACCGATTAACCACTCACCACTCACCACTCACCAAGGACCATGCTAATGGCTAAGCACATCTTTATCACCGGCGGCGTCGTTTCTTCGCTTGGAAAAGGCATTACCACCGGAGCAGTTGGATTGCTGCTCAAGCGCATGGGGCTCTCGGTCCGGTTGCAGAAGCTCGATCCATATCTCAATGTCGATCCGGGCACGATGAACCCCTACGAGCACGGCGAAGTCTACGTCACCGAAGACGGAGCGGAAACCGACCTGGACCTTGGCCACTACGAGCGCTTCACGGGCGATTTCGTCTCGCGCGAAAGCAACTTCACGATGGGCCAAGTGTACCAGACGATCATCAGCCGCGAACGCCGCGGGGATTACCTCGGCAAAACCGTGCAAGTCGTTCCCCATACCACGGACGAAATCAAGAACTGCATCCGCAAGCTCGTGCAGCCCGACGTGGACGTGATCCTCACCGAAATCGGCGGAACCGTCGGCGACATCGAAGGCGCGCCGATGCTCGAAGCCATCCGCCAATTCCGCCACGAAGTTGGCAGCCGTAACGCGATGTTCATTCATCTCACGCTGGTGCCGTACATCAAGGCCGCCGGCGAAGTGAAGACCAAGCCCACGCAACAGTCTGTCGGCGAACTGCGCCGCATCGGTATTCAGCCGGATATTCTGGTCGTGCGCACCGAAGTGAATATCACCGATGAGGCACGCCGCAAAATCGCGCTCTTCTGCAACGTGGACGTGGAAGCCGTCATCGTCGAAAAAGACGTCGATCACAGCATCTACGAAGTGCCGCTCGCCCTGCATCAACAGAGCATGGACCATCTGGTCGCCGAACGGCTCAACCTGCCGGTCGGCAAGCCGCGCATCGCCGATTGGATCGAGGTGATCGAATCCATCAAGTACCCGGAGCACCGCGTGCGGATCGCGATTGTCGGCAAGTACATGAAGGTGCAGGACGCGTACAAGTCGATCTTCGAATCGCTCGCACACGCCGGAATTCATCACAAGACCAAAGTTGAACTCGTCAAGATCGAGGCCGAAAGCCTGGAGAAGCGCGGCGCGTTGTCGCAGCTTGAAAACGTCCACGGCATCCTCGTTCCCGGCGGCTTCGGCGAACGCGGCACCGAAGGGAAAATGGTCGCGATCCGGCACGCCCGCGAAAGCAAAGTGCCATACTACGGCCTGTGCCTGGGCATGCAGTTGGCCGTTGTTGAATTCGGCCGCCATGTGTGCGGGTTGAGCGACGCCACGTCCACCGAATTCAAGCCGGGCTGCCAGAACCCTGTGATCGACCTGATGCCCGATCAGGCGAATATCGCCAACAAGGGCGGCACGATGCGCCTGGGCGCGTACCCTTGCGTTTTGCGCGACGGCACGAAGGCCGCAGCCGCTTACGGCAAGAAGCAGATTTCGGAGCGCCACCGCCACCGCTACGAATTCAACAACAAGTATCGCGAAGTTTACGAACACCGCGGAATGACGTTCTCCGGCCAGTCGCCAGACGGCAAACTGGTCGAGATCGTCGAGTTGGCCGATCACCCGTGGTTTGTCGCCGTGCAGTTCCATCCCGAATTCAAGTCCACCCCGACCGCCGCGCATCCGCTTTTCCGCGGCTTCATCAAAGCCGCCCTCGATTACGCCGCCAGCAAAGGCGAGGACACGCGAGTTGCGGCGAGACCTGCAGGCGAGCAGAAGGTGGGGGTGCAGTAAAGCCCTGAAGTCTTGCGTGGGTTTCTGGCAAACATGCCGCTCTTGCCAGAACGGTTTGCATTGCATACAATGTATCACAGTGAAATACAGGGAGCAGACTTCCATGAGTACAGCGGTTTCCATTCGATTGCCTGACGCCTTGGCACGCAAGCTCGACCACATGGCGCACGAGACCGAGCGCTCACGCTCGTTCCATATTCAGAAAGCTCTGGAGTCCTACTTGGCAGACCAGGCCGACCTCCGAATTGCTTTAGGCCGGCTGCGCGACCCGCGCGATCCGGTGATCTCCGGCCGCGAACTGAGGAGCGCGCTTGGCCTATAAGATCACCTATAAGAAGAGCGTGCAAAAGGATCTCTCGCACCTCGGCAGGGCCGAGGCCGGCCGTATAATCGACAAGATCGAGAAGGCGCTGCGAGAGCGAGCGGACGCCTGCCCTATGCTGAAGGGGGAGTTCGCAGGCTTGCGAAAACTGCGCATTGGCGCCTTTCGCGTCATCTACACGATCCTCGGCGGTGAAGTCCTGATCATGCGCATCGGCCACCGGCGGGACGTGTACAAGCGTTGACGTTTTCCGCCTATCGCGGGGCCTCCACGGGAGTCGCCGGTCGCGTACGATACGTTTCATGGTCGTGGCACCTGTTCTTATTGGCCGGCTTCGCTGAACGCACGAGCTACAGCAATGCGCCTGCGATTCAGCACTCAGCACTTTTCACCTCTGTTCCAACCCACCACCAAACACATAGCTCTTTCCCGCCTCGGTCGTGAGCTGCAACGTCTTCTCGCCATACCGCAGCGCACACGGCCGCCCCAGCTTCGACCGAAGCCGCGCCTCAGTCAGCTTCCCGTCTGTCCATTCGATATCGACCTCAAACCCGCCACGCGCGCACAGGCCTTTTACGGAACCGGACGGCCAAGCCTTCGGTAAAGCCGGAAGCAAATGCACGGACCCGTCGTGGCTTTGCAGCAGCATCTCCGTCACGCCGGACGTAGCGCCGAAGTTGCCATCGATCTGGAATGGCGGATGAGTGTCGAAGAGATTCGGCAGCGTGGAATGCGCGAGCAGTTCGCTGAGCATCTTGTGCGAATGATCGCCGTCTTGCAGACGCGCCCAGAAGTTGATCTTCCACGCCTTGCTCCAGCCCGTGCCGCCATCGCCCCGGAAAATCAGCGACTGCTTCGCCGCATCAAAGAGCTTCGGCGTGGCCGGCGTGATCTCACTGCCGGGGAACAGCGCCCACAGGTGCGAACAGTGCCGGTGCTGTTTTTTCGGATCGTCCTTGTCCTCAAGCCATTCCTGAAGCTGCCCGTGCTTTCCAATCTGGTCCGGCGCAATCTGCTTGTGCAATTCCTTCAGCTTGGCGGCGAACTCCGCGTCCACGCCCAGCGCTTGCGCAGCTTCGGCCGTGTTAGCCAGCAGAGCGCGGATGATCTGATGGTCCATCGCGGGGCCTGCGACCAGCCCGCCTTGCTCAGGGGAGTTCGATGGTGTGCTGATCAGCCAACCCGTCTTCGGGTCCTTCACAAGGAACTCCGCGAAAAACTGCGACGCGCCTTTCATCAGCGGGTACGCGCGCTGGCTAAGGAAATCCTTGTCGCCGGTGTAGAGGTAGTGCTCCCACAAATGCTGGCACAGCCACGCACCGCCCGTCACCCAGATGCCGTGATTCGACGCGTTAATCGGAGCCGTGCCGCGCCACAGGTCCGTGTTGTGATGCAGCACCCAACCGCCCGCGCCGTAGTGCGCCTTGGCCGTTTTGCTTCCGGTTTCGGAGCAGTCCTTGATCATCTCGAAGAGCGGAGCAGTGCACTCAGACAGATTCGTCGATTCCGCCGGCCAGTAGTTCATCTCCGTGTTGATATTCACCGTCCACTTGCTGTCCCACGGCGGCCCGAGCTGATCGTTCCACAGTCCCTGCAAGTTCGCCGGCTGATTCGGAGCCCATCCGGTCTTCTCCGAAGTCCGTCGGCTGCTGGCGATCAGGAGATATCGTCCGTACTGATAGTGAAGCGCTGCGAGCTGCGGATCGTCACGCTTGGCAACGGCCTTGATCCGCTCATCGGTGGGCACACGCGAGGGCGCCTCAGAACCTAACTGCAGCGACACGCGTTTGAACAGCCGCTGGTGGTCCTCAATGTGAGCGGTCCGCAATGCCTGATATGATTTGTCGCCGATGCTTTTCAGGACGGACTCGCAGCGCGCGCTCGGATCGCCGCCGATGTCTTTGTAACTGCTGAAACTGGTCGCGGCGCACAGCACGAGTGTGGCGCTGTCGGCCTCTTCGACGAGAACCTTGTCGTCCCGAACCTCCACCCTTCCCTTCGGGACGATCACCTTCACCCGTGCCTCAAACTTCGTGCCGCCATCTTCCACGTCGCCGAGCAGTGCCAGGCAATCGCCTGCCGCTTTCGAGCGCGCGGTTTTGTGCAGGCTGGTGAGTTGCACACTCAGTGTCAGCATCCCTGGCGCAGCGGTTGAAAAATGCAGCACCAGCACCTGATCGGGGTAGCTGACGAACGCCTCCCGCTCGAACGCCAGATCGCCCAGTATGTAGCTGACCTTGGCGATGCCCGTGTTCAGATCAAGTTCTCGCGAGTACGCTGACGCCGCGGCATGTCCAGGCATGCTCACGCGCAGATCGCCGAAAGGCTGATACGCCTTCTGGCGCATCGGCACGCTCATGAACTCTTTCGTCGCCAGCGCTTCGGCTTCGCGCTGCTTGCCTTCGCTGAGCAACTGGCGAATGGCGGCCAGATGCGCGGCGGCGCCTTCGTGCTGATACTCCTGCGGCTTGCCCGTCCATAGCGTGCTCTCGTTGAACTGGATGTGCTCGTCAATCGTGCCGAACACCATCCCGCCGAGCCGCCCGTTTCCGATCGGCAGGGCTTCCACCCACTGCCGCGCCGGCTGCATGTACCAGAGCTTCAGCTCCGCCGGATTCTGTGCTGCATCTGCGGCGAACGCAGCCGATGCGAGCAGCAGGGCCAAGCACACAAGCGTTGTCAGGATTGTCATCGTTTCAAGTCCCTGGTGTCTGGTGGTCTGCCGTCTGGTTTAGCGCTTTGGACCCTTGAGCGCCACAGAAACCCCGTACTGTCGGCCGTACTTGCTGCACACCGGCGCTGGGCGAGTGGGTCAAACCGCTAAGCCACTTGAAGTCGGCACCTCGATTTGGTACTGACGATTCATGCTGTCGGCAGATTCCTCCCCAACAAACCAAACGCAGAGCAGCCGGACGGCCACAGCCAACATCATTCTGATTGCCATAGCCTGGCTGGCGGCTTGGGCGGTCTACAACCCCGTCATCGGCGCCAAGTGGTTTTACGACGACAGCGATTACATCCTCGGCGATCCGCGCCTGGATCATCTGGAGCTTTTTCTTCCAGCGCATTGGTCCTCGCCTCCGCCACCGATCCCCAATCGCGCAGGAGAGGAGCTGTTCCTTCCCGGCTACAACAAGCCTATGATCGGCGACCGTTACCTGTGGCATCTTTCGCTGGCGGTTGAGAAGCATTTCTTTGGCGATTCGGATGCCTGGCCGCGAGTCGCTCACGCGGTGAACCTGTTCCTCCATCTCGCCTGCGTCACCGCGCTGTTCTGGGCCTTGACCCAACTGCTTCGGCTCTATCGCGACGCGTGGCCCGGCAAAGGGAATCATCCGGCCTGGGATCTCTTGCCGGGAATCGCCGCGCTCATCTTCGCCGTTCACCCATGGGCCGCCGAACCGGTGTGTTACATCACCGCGCGAAATGGCAGCATGGGCGCTCTGTTCGGATTGGTAGGCCTGGGTCTGTGGGTCAAAGCGGTCGCGAGCAGGAGCTGGCTCAAATCTTCCGCGTTGTGCAGCGGTGCCTTTCTTTGCGCGCTTGCCGCAGTCGGCTCGAAGGAGAACTTCATTACGGTGCCCGCGGGATACGTGCTGGTGACGTGGCCCGTGCTGTGGCAACGCCTGCGCAATTGGTCCCGGACGGGAGCGGTGGTGCTGGCCGCGGGAGCCTGCGCGGCAATCGCGCTGGTCGCTTCGCTGGGCATCCACAGCAGCGACAGAGCCGCCGGGTTGTGGGCCCAGGCCGGCGGCGGTCGCGGGTGGGACTACTTCTTCCACATCCAGAACCCGCTTCTGTTGCTGACCCTGGGCGATCACATTTCCGTGCAGCGCATGGCGATCGAGACTGGCCATCCCGGTTGGCCGGTCTGGGCGTGCGCGATGGGGCTGGCGCTCAACGTCGTCCTGCTCATCGCGGGAACCCTGGGCGGCTATCGCGTGCCCCTGCTGCTGGGATTGGGATGGTTCTACCTGCATTTGATTCCCACTAACTCCTTTTTGCCGCGACCCGATTTTCTCGCCGCGCGCAACGTGTATCTGCCCACCGCTGGGGTTGCAACGCTGCTGGCCGGAGCGGGCCTGTGGATCTGGAGCCTCACTCAAAGCGCCACGACAAATAATCCGCAATCCAAAATCCAAAATCCAAAATCCAAAATCTCGTACGTCGTTCTCTGCTCGGCGGCCGCTCTGTGGCTATTCTGGGCCGTGAGTGCCGGGAGCTGGGCGCGCGCGTTCCTCGACCCGCAGCGCATCTGGTCCCGTACGGCGCAGATCGCCCCCGAACACGCCGCGGCTCGACTGAATCTGGCCGCTGCAATTCTCAGCAAAGCTGCGAGCGATCCGAAAGCCTTCAACCAAGTCGCCGGCGATGCCGAACAGGAACTGAAGGCGGCGTTGGCGGCGGAGGATTCCCCGACAATGCAGTACCACACCGAGCGGCCCAAGCTGATGCGCCGCTCCATGGCGCTGCGGATGCTGGGCGTCCTGAAGTTGCAGCAGCAGAAGTTTTTGGACGGAGAAGCATACCTGCGCCAGAGCTGGGCACAGATGCCGACCATCACCGTGTGGATCGACTGGGCCAACGCCTGCGTTGAGGGCCAGCTTACGACCGCCTTCCAGGATGTTCTGGCCGCCGGCCTTGAGCGCTGGCCGGGGCAATGGTGGCCGCTGGCGATGCGTGGCTTGTCCAGCAGTCGTCGCTTTTCTCCGGGCGATAAACTGCCGGGAGACGTGCGCGCGGACTTGGAAGCCGCTGCGAAAGCACCGGACCAGGCAGCGCCGATGGAACTCCGCTCGCTCCAAGGCGTCGCGCTCTACCAACTCGCTCTCTTCGCGCCGGCGCGCGTGGACGCCGATGCGATCGTCCTGCGTTTGAAGAAGATGGGCGTGCCAGCCGCCGATCTGCGGCAACTTCTGACCGACCTCGAAAGCAAGTTCCCGCCGCCCGGCAAGCCACCGGGCGCCGACCACCACACGCCATAGCCAGCGCATTTTCCTGAGTCCTCACTTCTGCTCCAATATCCCGCTCACCCGCTGGAACAGGTCAGAGAGAATCGCCGCTTTGTCCTTGCCGTCGCCGATTCCACGCGCGGCGGCCAGAGACGCATCGGTCTCTTTGCGCAGGTTGCGAGAAAACGCGAATACCGCCAGGCCGAGTTGGTCGTCTACATGCTTCTCCTCGACCAGATTCTGCAGCAGGTTATAGGCTTGCAGTGCCGGAATCTTCTCCCAGGCCTGCACGCGAACAGCGCTCGCACCGCCGCGCTTGCTCGAAATCTTCAAGCCCGCCTCGTCGAAGTCGATGATGTCGTCGCCGATCGGGTCGTTCTTGCGCGGAAAAACCTGCAGCGGCGAGTCGTGCCGTGGATTGCGCTGAATCTGGTCCAGCAGCCGAGTACGGCAATGTTTGAACATCGCTTGCTCTTGTTTTGCAGCGGTAGCGAATTGCTCGGCGAGTTTCTTCTCTTCCCCCTGAGCGCCCGCTAGCATCTTGTCGATCTCCGCCGTCAGATCATTGTACTGAAACGCCTTGGCCTTTGCCGTCGCGGCCACGAACGAGTTACGAAGGCCACCGAGATTGGCTGCCCTGGCCGGTTCCTCCTTCGCCTTCGGTTCTTCGGTCTTCTTCGGCTCTTCCGTCTTCTTTGGTTCCTCAGCCTTTTTCGGCTCTTCCGTCTTGGCCTTGGGCTCCTCTGCTTTGGCCATCTGCGTCACCGCCGCGATCGGCTCCGTCTTGGTCGCAGCCTCCGCCTTCGCTGCGGCTTGCTTAGCGATCGTCTCCTCGATCTCCGCGGCGAGAACCAGCGAGCGGACCCCCGTCGGCGTGTCCTTGCCGGCTTTCTCAGAGACCAGCCGCACCAGCCGCAGCAGCGCCGGCGAATGCTTGATCTCAGAACGGCGCAGCATGTCCTGTATCGCGTCGAGCTGCCGAGTGGCGGTCAAGTACTCGTTGTCCTTCTGGTCGGCCTGCACCGCCAGCACGGGCTTGACGGTCGTCGCTTTTTCAATCTCCGCGCTATTTGGCTGTTTCTCCCCGTCTCCCCGTCTCCCCGTCCCCCCGTCCGCGGTTTCGCCGCGTCCCCGCGTCTCCGCGTCTCCGCGTCCTGCCGTTTCCTGCCTGCTGCCTCCGACAGTTCTTCGGTCCACCGGCGCATAGAACAGCAGAATGAACGTGAACCCAAACACGACGATGAATGCCAACGCTGTCATCCCGACAAGGAACAGCGTATACAGCCGTGCCAGCGGCGAGTTCGGGAAGTGCTCGGGCGCCGGAGCTTTCGGGAATGCCACGCTTTGCATCGCGACCCCGGCGGGACTGGCGCTCTGCGACGTCGAAACCGCGGCTCGCACGCCGCCAAAGGTCGCCGTTCCACCTTCGCCGGGAACCGCCGGCGGAACGAGCGCAGCATTCTGTTCTTCCTGCTTGCCGCCGCTGCCGGCTGCCGCCGCCTTCTGCCGCGACTCAGCCCGTTCGGCGGCTTCCAAGACCTTCGTCAGTCCCGGTATCAGTTCGTCATAAGAGGGCCGTTGGACCGCCGCAGTGGCCATCATGCGTTCCACAGCCGACGTGACGCCCGGCGGCAGCGACGCTTTCAGCGGATCGGGCCAGCGCACAGGATTCACCAACTGCTGCCGCTCGATTCGGATCGATTCCTCATCGCTGCCGCGGAACGGCGGCGCTCCAGTCAGCATGTGAAAAAGCATTGCGCCAAGCGAATACACATCGGCGGCCATCAAACCATCCGGCGTCATCACCATCGCATGCGAAGGCATTGCTTCCGGCGCGGTATAGATGAGCGGCTCAAACAGATAGGGATCGTGAGCGGCCCACGCGGCATGTTCGGGGTGCTCGCCAAAACCGATGCCCACGACGCGCGCAATATCTTCGCCGACGATAATGTCCGCGGGATGCAGCCGCCCATGGTAGCGCTTGTGCGTCGCCGCATAGCGCAACGCGTGAGCCGTTTGCAGAATGACCCGCACGCCTTGAGTTGCCGTGAAGGCTCCGCGGCGCTCAAGCATCCTCGCCGCCGATTCGCCCGCCACGAATTCTGTCATCAGCAGCAGAGTGCCGCCTTCATGAACGCAGCCCAGCGCGCGAACCAGACTCTTGTGCTCAAGCAAGAAAGTGGCTTCGGCATTGGCTGGCAAATCCTGGACGAAGCGGCGATCGCACACCGACGCGCGGAAGACCTTCAGCGCGACAACATCCTGTTCGATCATGCGGCGGGCTTTGTACGTCACCCCTTTCGGGCTGCGCGCAAGCTCCTGCAGAATTCGAAAGCCTTTGAGCTCCGGGAAAGAGCTGGCGCTCGTTGATGTCGCTGGCTGATCGCTCATGAAGCACTTCCTCGCTGACCGCCCAAGTCTGCTGCCGTCCGCAACTTAGATCAAGCGAAAGCATTAGACCCGAACTGTCACAGGTTAGACGGACGACTCCCCATTTTGCGGCGCACACCGCGCAATTTTTGCTCTTTCTCCCCCCGCTCGTCCATTCCGCCGCTCTTCCATACCGCTGTCCACCCCTGCACGTCCGTGCGTCGTAACCGGCGTTGTCGTCAATCTCCGCCCACCGTTGTCCACCCGTGCACCTCCGTGCACTCCTCCTGTGTGGCACGGGCAGGCTGCGCCACGTCTTTTTGTGGCGCAGATTGCCCGTGAATGCGGCCACCTTCATCACTTGGCTCCGCCTTCTCGCCCGTTTCATCATCCGCGCCTTCATTCTCGTGCTCGAATTCTCATCTGCGGCAACACCTTCCCCCCCGCCAGTCCACCAACCCCAGCCCGAATCGCCAATCTGGCCCCGCGTCATTCGCGCTACGTCACCGAAACTCCGACCTCGCGCTTCTCTCCTAGTTGCTCCTCGCCCTCAGTTTTCCTCACCGCCACCGCCGTCCCCGTCGCCACGCTTCCCACTTCGCGTTCTGCTTCCAAGAGAATCTCTTCGATCAACTCCATCTCGAGTTCATGCGGCGTCTTCCCAAAGCACAACAAACACGCCCTGAAAAATCTCTGATAAGAGGAGAACCCCAGCCCCATCGCCCACGTCGTCCGATGCCACCTTCCGTCCCGCCGCGACTTCTTCAACGCCAAGAAGAACTCATCAGCGCCCGCTCCGTCGTGCCGTTTCTCCCCGTCTCCCCGTCCCCCCGTCTCCCCGTCTTTCAGTTCCTCTGCGGTGAGCTTCATGAACTTTCGTAGCTCATCGCGCATCCGTTCTCGCACCCCCTCCGCTTTCAGCCGATCCACCATCTCAATCGCCGACATCCCCGTCAGTTCTTTGCAATAGCTCGTCAACCTCCGCTGCGAAATCCCCAGATGAAAACACACTGTCCGCAACGGATCCCACAGATACGTCCGCACCTCCGCCGCATCGATCTCGCTCGCGTGCTCGCCCGAATACTTGATCTCGTACCGCAGCAGCGCCTCGGCTTTTTTCACGAGCAGCAGCATTGCACCGAGCCGCTCGCGCGGACTCATCTTCGGCTCGTGGTCCGGAAACAGCCCCGAAAGCTGCTGCCACAGCGGCACGCGCTCCACCGCCTGAGCGCGCTCGCGCCGCTCGTCGCGAGCGTCCTGCAGCGTATTCGCGTGCGCCTCTCCAAACTTCTTGCACTCCTTCGCATATCTCTCGCCCTCGTGGATCGAATTCACGTCGCCGAGTTCCTTCACCGCCAGC